>NZ_JBFUPS010000008.1:0-382053 GCF_041360695.1 Chitinophaga sp. RCC_12 | reverse complement strand
CCAGGAACGTGGATAAATGGGGGACGGGTATTAAAATAAAAAAAAAGACCGCATCATTTATTTATGATACAGCCTCTCTTTTTTTGTGCCTTCCCCTATAAGCGTATCCCCTACGCCTTTTCGAAGTATTAATATATAATTAATCCAGTATTATAACCAGGCAAAAAACTATACATGTACATTTACAAAATTCGTTACCTTTCTGACAGAAACTGATGCGATGTTATGTAGACATGTAATTCCTTTTCTGAGTAAGCATTACGACGTGCCATATTGATCATGTGAAAGACCAACTTTTTTTCATCTCTTTTGGGGATCCAGTGAATTATATAAAAAACTGCCTCCAGCGGGCAAATGTGCAATAACGATTTAGCAACTTTTATTTTATAACAACCAAAAAACTAAACGACAACACGAGAGACAGGCCGTATATCTGTTCCATTCACGTTTCTATTCAAGTTCACGTCTTATTCATTAATTATGAGGTACTCATTCACTGGAAAATTATGCTTTCTGATGGTCTTTCTATGCGCTGCCACCAGCGCAGTATTTGCTCAAAAGACCCTTACCGGAAAAGTTACCGGCGCGGCAGACGGTGCAGGTCTGCCTGGTGTAAACGTAATCATAACCGGCACCGCCAGCGGCGCCAGTACTGATGCAAAAGGGAACTACACCCTTTCTTTACCACCGGGTGCTAAATCGGTTTTGTTCTCGTTTATCGGCTACGAACCGCAAACGGTTACCATCGGCGAACAAACCGTTATCAACGTATCACTGGCCGCAGCCACCAAAGGATTAGGTGAAGTAGTGGTAGTAGGTTATGGTGTGCAAAGTCGCCGCGACGTTACCGGTACCATCGCTTCCGTTAAAGGAGCCGACATCAAAAACCTTCCTGTATCAGATGCCGCGCAAGCCATCCAGGGCCGCGTAACAGGCGTGGATATTGTACGGTCGGATGCAGCCCCCGGCAGCACGCCTGCCATCCGTATCCGCGGTACAGGTACCATCAATAATGCCGACCCGCTGATCATTATAGATGGCGTGCCGGCAGGCGGACTCGCAGATGTAAACCCTAACGACATCGCCTCCATGGAAATACTTAAGGATGCCTCTTCCTCCGCAATATATGGTACCCGCGCCGCCAACGGTGTGGTGATCATTACCACCAAAAGAGGAAACTATGGAGAAAAACTGAAAGCATCGGTCAACTTCTATCGCGGCGTTACCAATACCATCCGATATATCCCCCTGCTCACCGCACCCGACCTGGTAAAACTGAAACAGGAACGCTATACCAACGATGGCGTGGCAATAGAGCCCATCTGGCAGGATCCCTATTACGCCACCCAACGCACCGACTGGCAAAAAGCATTGTTCGGTTCCGGCGATATTACCAATGCAGACGTGAATCTGCGCGGTGGCAACAACACCTCCAACTATATGCTCAGTGCCGGTTATTATAATGAAAATGGTATCATCACCAATTCCTATTTCAAAAGGTACTCAGTACGCATTAACTCAGAACACAAGCTGGGTAAGCGTTTGAAAGTAGGTGAAAATCTGCAGCTCACCTATAAACAAAACAGCGGCCCGGATACCTACTCTTCCCAGACAGGTCTTATTTTCAGCGCCCTGCGCTTTAACCCCGCCATCCCCGTTCACAACCCCGATGGCAGCTGGGGCACCTCCAAAGCCAGCAATGAACTCGGTGATATCAACAACCCCGTATACACCGCGGAAACCACCGACACCTGGACCAAAAACTATCGCATGCTGGCCAGCGTATACGCTGAACTGGAAATCATGGATGGCCTCACCCTGCGCGCCAACTACGGCTTTGACGGCAGCCTGATGAATCAGTTCAACTTCGCGCCTAAAGTACTGGATCAAACCAGGGCACGCGATCATGCAGAACTTTTCAATCGCAGCGAAAGCTATAACAACCAATTGAGCGAAATTTTCCTCACCTACAATAAAGTGCTGGCAAACGTACATCACCTCACTGTTACCGGTGGCTACTCCCAGCAAACCTATAACGGCTCCTGGAACCAGGCGGAAAGATGGGGCTTTAACGATGAATCAAAAGACCAGCTGGTACTGAGTAACGGTAACGATATTCACGATGCAAAAGGCAATTATTTTAATGCCAACGCCATCGCATCCGGGTTTATCAGGGGCTTTTATGGCTTCAAGGATAAATACCTGCTCACCGTTACCTTCCGTGCAGATGGCTCGTCGAAGTTCTCACCGGATCAACGCTGGGGCTACTTCCCCGCCTTCTCCGCAGGCTGGCGGATTTCAGATGAAACCTTCTTTAAAGACAACGTAAAAGCCGTAAGCAACCTGAAAATCACAGGCGGCTGGGGACAGCTGGGTAATCAAAACGTAACGGAGTTTCAATATCTCGCACAGATAGATAAAGATCGCCGCTATAACTTCGGCGAAACCGCCTACACCGGCGTATGGAACTCAAGGCTCGCCAACCCCGATATCACCTGGGAAAAGGCCGAAATGACCAACATCAGCCTGGAAGCCGGCTTCTTCCACGATAAACTCAATACCACCATCACCTGGTTCAACAAAAACACCAAAGACATGCTGGTACCCGCTCCTGAAATGGACCTCCACGGCACTTCCGCCATCCCCGACCGTAACCTCGGTCAGCTGAGCAACAAAGGCTGGGAAGTGGAAGTAGGCTACCAGGGCGGCAACGACAAGTTCCATTACAATGTAAGCGCCAACGCTTCTTTTATTAAAAATGAAGTAACCAAACTATACGACCCTTCTTCCTATATCGGTTCCACGCCCTATGGCAGACAGGGACAGGAAATTTCCCGCACCTATGTGGGCCAGCCACTGGCCTCTTATTATGGCTGGAAAACAGGTGGAATCTACCAGACCGCTGATGAGATCAACAACGATCCCAACATCAGCAAAGATCCCAACAAAGCCAATATCAAACCGGGAGATGTGCGTTTCCTCGATACCAACGGTGATAATATTGTAAATGATAAAGACCGTGTAAACCTGGGCAGCCCCAATCCTAAAATGGTATACGGCATCCAGGCCAGCGCGGGTTACAAAGGATTTGACCTCAGCCTTTCCTTTGCAGGTGTGAGTGGCGTAAAACTTTACAACGCCGATAAAATGCAGGGCATGGATCCCAATTATCCATATAACCTGTATGCAGATGCGCTGAACCGCTGGCATGGCGCCGGCACCAGCAATTCCGTACCAAGGATGACCCTGGGCAATGCCAATCAGAATAACCGCACCTCCGACCGCTTTGTGGAAAACGGTGATTACTTCTCCCTGAAAAACGCATCGCTGGGTTATACCATTCCTTCCAAAGTATGGGGCCGCAGCGGCATCTCAGATATCCATGTATACGTGGCCGCACAAAACCTGTTTATCCTCACCAACTACTCCGGTTTAACTCCGCAGCTGGGTTATAACTACGGTACCGGCGATGGCAACAGGCAGAGAGGAGTAGACGTAGCCGCCTATCCGCAGGCCAGGACCTTTACTTTTGGCGCTACCCTCAACTTTTAATTCACGGCAACCTTAAATTAACTACTATGCAACGGATCAAATATATATTAGTACTCACGACATTACTCTTTGCCGGCTGTAAAAGCGTACTCGATGTATCTCCCAAAGGAGTGTACAGCACCGGTAACTACTGGCGTAACCAAAGCGATGCCCTTGATGGGGTAACCGGTATCTATAATATTTTACTGGAAGAAGATTATACCGGCTTTAATGAGTTTGTATTCGATAACTGCTCAGACGACCAGGTACGCGGCGGCGACCACGATTACGACGGCGTGATAGAAGATTTCACCTACGATGCTTCCACCTACAGCGTACGGGTAGGATGGAGATGGAAATATGAAACGATTAACCGCTCCAACAACGTGCTGATCTATGTTCCTAAAATTACAGACATCGATCCGGACATCAAGAACCGTTGTCTGGGTGAAGCACACTTCTTCCGCGCATTCGCCTACTGGCGCCTGCTGCTGATCTATGGCGAAGCTCCTATCATCACAGAAGATGATGTGCTCAAATCTTTCTATAACAAACCAAAAGTAACCGCCGATGAACTGCGCGCCCAGATAGAAAGCGATCTCCTGGTCGCCACCGACCAGCTTCCTGAAACCTACGACGACGCCAATAAAGGCCGCGTAAGCAAAGGTACCGCCTGGGGACTGTTGTGTAAACTGTATATGAACTGGTCGAAACTGGACAAAGCCATCGAATACGGCAGCAAAGTAGTTAGCAATACTAACTATAAACTGGCAACCAACTATGCCGATAATTTCAGTGTAGCCACCGGCAACAATTCAGAAATGCTGCTCGCCGTTCAAACAGTAGACGGAAACGGCTACTCCGATTTCATCACCTATCATGCTCCACGCAACTGGAACGGATGGAGCTTCTTCTACCCTACCAAAGGACTGGTAGATGAATTTGAAGCAGGCGATCCCCGCAAGAATATCTGCATCATGCAGCCAGGCGATAAGGTAAATATCGGTACCGGTATTGCTACTTATGAAGCATCAGCTTCCTGGAGCGGTTATCACTACAAAAAGTTCTGTAGCTGGAAACCTTCCGGCGGACTGGACTACTCCCTCAAAACACCGTTGATGCGCGCCGCGGATATTTACCTGCTGGTGGCAGAAGCAAAGATCCGGTTAAACGGCCCGGGCGCCGGCGACGCGGAACTCAATGCCGTTCGTAAACGCGCTTCCGCCAGTTTACCGGCAGTTACCAATGCCGGCATGGCAGCACTGATGCATGAACGCAGGGTGGAACTGTGCGGAGAAAATGAACGCCACCAGGACCTCCTGCGCTGGGATAAAGCCAACCTCGTAGATATCGTGGCACTGTACAAAAAGCCCAAGCTGGCGTATGATGGTACCGTGATTACAAGAGGCGGAGCCCCACGTATCTTCACCAAGCCTAAAAACTACTTCTTCCCGATGCCGCAACAGGAAATCGACAGAAGCAAAGGCACACTGGTGCAGAATCCGAATTATTAGCGCAGGAACCGCCTTCGGCGGTTTTTAAATTGTCTTGGAGCACTGATTACGCTGATTATACTGATTTTAAGGATTTGATCAGTTTTGATTTTATTGATTAAGGGAAATATAAGCGGATATTTAAAAGACTTCGGGGAGATATAAGCAGATACACTCGCTTAAATCTCCCCGAAATCATTTATAAAATCAAAACTGATCAAATCCTTAAAATCAGTATAATCAGCGTAATCAGTGCTCCAAGACAATTTCCCCGCCGAAGGCGGCCCTCCGCTTACTTCACCGAAAACTTATACACCGTTGTTTGTGAAAACGTTTCGCCCGGTTTCAGGATTACGTTCGGGAAAGAAGGTTGATTAGGAGAATCGGGGAAGTGTTGTGTTTCCAGGCAAAGCGCCGCGTTCTGCACATACTTCTGTCCGTTACGTGTATTCGTGAGCGTGCCATCCAGGAAGTTGCCGGTATAGAACTGAATACCGGGTTGGGTGGTAGCCACTTCCATATAACGGCCGCTGGTTGGATCGTACAGGGTAGCGATGGTTTCCAGTACACCTTCCTGTTTGTCCAGTACCCAGTTATGATCATAGCCGCCTTTTACTTTGCCGATATCAGCACCGATCTTTTTGGCAGTGGTAAAATCCATTGGGGTACCTTTTACGGGATCCAGTTTGCCGGTAGGGATTAGCTTATCATTTACCGGGGTATAGCGGCTTGCCTTCAGCGACAGCTCATGTCCGAGGATAGTGCTGTCTTTTCCCGCAGAAAGATTAAAGTACGCGTGGTTGGTAAGATTTACCGGGGTCGCCTTATCGGTGGTTGCCTTATAGGTGATCTGCAGGGCGTTGTCCGGTGTAAGCGTGTATACCACCGTAGCCTGGAGGTTACCGGGATATCCTTCTTCTCCGTCTTTGCTGTTATATACCAGTTGCAGGCTGCTGTCGCCCGCCGGGGTGGCTGCCCATACTACCTTATCAAATCCTTTCAGTCCGCCGTGAAGCGTGTTGCCGTTATTATTAGCAGCGAGTTTGTATTCCTTGCCATCCAGTGTAAACTTAGCATTGGCAATACGGTTGGCATAACGGCCTACCAGTGCGCCGAAATAAGGCTGGCCTTTTTGCTGGTAGCCTGAAAGTGAGTCGTAAGACAATACCACATTGCCTTTCTGTCCTTGTTTGTCGGCAGTAATGATATCTGTGATAGTACCACCGTAATTCAGGATCTTTACTTCCATTCCGTTTGCATTCTTCAGGGTATACTGCAAAACTTCCTGTCCATCTGCCTGTCCAAAGCTTTGTGGGCCAGCTGTTACAGCCGTTGCTGTGGAATCCTTACTTTCTTCCGTCTTCGCAGCATTGTTGTTGCAGGAAGCCAGCATGGTGCCACCGGAGATCACGAGGGCGGTTAGCGCCTTAAAGTTCATGTCCATAACGTATTTTGATGTTAAGTGAAAAAGAGTCACTAAATATCGGGATAATCCGGCTAAAGTCAAATATTTTTATTTAAAATTTATTGTCACAAGAACAATTAAAACGCGATTGATTAAAATACGTGTACTTTCTGTCAATAATTGGAAAGTAAGTATACACCGGGCGAACTAGCTTTAGCCTGTTAAATTCTGATGAAATGAAAAGACTGCTCCTTACGGGATTGTTGCTGGCCGGCAGCGTTCCGCTGTACTATAGCGCCTGTGCCCAATCTTATGTACCAGGGTGGAAAGAAAGCAAGATGAAAGTGTTGCCTACAGCCACTATAAAAGCATATCCGTTCCCGATAACGGACGTCACCCTCCTGGATGGCCCCTTTAAAACGGCTATGCAGGCGGATGCGCGATACCTTTTAAAAATAGATCCCGATCGCCTGCTGTCGGCTTTCCGCACCAACGCAGGATTGCCCGCAAAAGGGAAACAATATGGCGGCTGGGAAACCGGCGGACTGGCTGGCCACACCATGGGCCATTATTTGTCGGCCTGCGCCATGCAATACGCAGCCACCAAAGATACCGCCTATCTTAACCGGGTAGCCTACCTGGTAAGCGAGCTGGCACTGTGCCAGCAAAACCGCCACAATGGCTATATCGGGGCTTTCCCCAACGATAATAAGCTCTGGTCTGAAATCGCTGCCGGCGATATCCGCTCCAGGGGCTTCGATCTTAACGGCGGCTGGTCGCCCTGGTACACCGTACATAAAATTATGGCCGGGTTACTGGATGCATGGCTCTATTGTAATAACGCGGAAGCACTGCAGGTAAACAAAGGTATCGCCGACTGGACCGGTGACGTCATCAAAAACCTGTCGGAAGAACAGATGCAGAAAATGCTGATCTGCGAATACGGCGGCATGGCGGAAACACTGGTGAATACCTACGCCCTGAGCGGTGATAAAAAATACCTCGATCTCTCCTATCGCTTTTATGATAAACGTATCCTTGATTCACTGGCTATCGGGAAAGATATATTACCAGGTAAGCACTCCAACACCCAGATCCCTAAAGCCATTGCCAGCATCCGCAGGTATGAGCTGAACAAAGATCCCAAAGACGCGGCTATTGCCAGGTATTTCTGGGAAGTGGTAACCAGGGACCATTCGTATGCCAATGGCGGTAACAGCAACTATGAGTACTTCGGACCAGCAAGACAGCTCAATGAATCGCTTACAGACAATACTACTGAAACATGTAACACCTATAACATGCTCAAGCTCACCAGGCACCTGTTTGCACTGGAGCCACAGGCGCGTTTCATGGACTACTACGAAAAAGCATTATACAATCATATCCTGGCATCGCAGCATCACGAAACAGGTATGATGTGTTACTTCGTTCCGCTCCGCATGGGCGGCCACAAAGAATACAGCGATGAGTTTGAAACCTTTACCTGCTGCGTGGGCTCCGGAATGGAGAATCATGTGAAATACGGTGAAAGCATTTATTACCGCGGCGCCGATGGCAGCCTGTTTGTGAACTTGTTTATTCCTTCCGTACTTGAATGGAAAGATAAGGGCATTACAGTAAAGCAGGAAAATAAGCTCCCTGCAGATAATCGTATAACCCTCACCGTTAGCACGAAGAAAACAACGTCATTTACCCTTCGCATCCGTAAACCGGCATGGGCAAGACCAGGTATTACACTGAAAGTAAATGGTACGGAGCAATCCCTGCAAACAGATGAAAGCGGATACTTCGTGGTTACCCGGAGCTGGAAAAACAACGACCAGGTAACGCTTACCCTGCCAGCCGATGTGTATACAGAAGCGCTTCCCGACAATCCTAACAGGCAGGCATTGTTTTATGGCCCGGTGTTATTATCCGGTATACTTGGAGAGAAAGAACCCGATCCGGTAAGCGGCGTTCCGGTATTGGTAGCACCTAACGGTCAACCCAACACCTGGATCAATCGCAGCAACGACCCCGGCACACTGGTGTTCCGCACTGCCGGCACCGCAAAACCGATGGACGTTACACTTACGCCCTTTTACCAAACCCGTAATGAGTATTACACCGTATACTGGGATGTGTTTACGCCGCAAAGCTGGCAGGAACAACAGGGAAAATATGCAGCGGCTAAAAAAGCGCAGCAGGAGCTGGATGCGCGTACTACCGATATTCTTCGCCCGGGTGAAATGCAACCGGAACGTGATCATGAATTCACGGGCGAGAAAACCAGCACGGAAGAAGAACATGGGCGCAAATGGCGCATCGCATGGCCAGGAGGATATTTTTCCTTTAACATGAAAGTAGATCCCAACTCCCGTCATTCGCTGCAATGTACTTACTGGGGCATGGATAACCGGGGTCGTACATTTGATATCATTGTAGACGGCACCACTATCGCCACTGAAGATATCAACAAATTCAAGGAGAGCAGGTTCTATCCTATCTCTTATCCCATCCCTGAACATCTTACAAAAGGAAAGCAAAGCGTGAATATCCGCTTCGTACCAAAAGCCAATAACAGCGCGGGCCCGCTGTATGGCTGCAGAATGGTGAAAGAATAAAAGAACAGGCGTTAGCGGAGTGAATCCGCTAACGCTGTTTTACTACCGGCCACCCGTTTTCCCATTGCAATAGCTCCACTCTCAATGTTGGTTTTCCGCCGTCGCCGGCATCATAACCATGAAAAACGAGGTAATCATTTCCATTAAACGCTACTACGGCATTGTGCCCTACACCATGCCAGCGGGCATCTCCCGCTAATAGCAACGAGCCGCCGCCATCGGTCATTCGCCGGTTTTCTTTATCTATATAAGGTCCCTGCAATTGTGCAGATCTGCCCACCATCATTTTGTAGGTACTCTTTTCACCGCGGCAACAATAATCGAACGACACAAAAAGATAATAGTAATGCGCTTTCTTATAAATAAAAGGCGCTTCTATAGCCGCATTGCCAGGTAAAGCATCTGCTATCCCTTCATCGCGGTGACGCGCGGCCAACGTGTACCATACCTGTGGCACAGCCGGGCGTGTAGCCGTACTATCCAGTTTAAACATTTTGATGCCACCCCAGAAAGAGCCGAAACTCAGCCACGGTGCACCAAGGCTATCTGTAATAAAATTGGGATCAATGGCATTCCAGTTATCCCTGCCGGGAACAGATTGTATCACCATGCCTTTATCAATCCATTGAAAACCGGGCGATTGGGGATCCAGTGTTTTATTAACTGCCACACCAATGGCGGAAGTATTTTTTCCAAACGCGGAAACTGCATAATACAAATAATACCATCCGTTGTAATAACTGATATCCGGCGCCCAGGTATGTCCTCTAAAACCCGGCACCGTGGCTTTTGTCCAGGCAGGTGGCGTAGTAAATACCGGTGGTTGCTGATGCCAGTTTTTCATATCGGGAGATGAATACACCGTAATGCCGTTTCCCGTGCAAAACAAATACCAGGTACTATCCTGGCGGATCATTACCGGATCATGAACAAACTGTGCCTGGCTATGCCATGCGTAAAAAAGTAATATCCAAAGTAAACCCCGTTTCATGATCATTCTTTTTATAACAAAAAAAAGGCGGCAGAAAAAAACTTTCCTGCCGCCGTATATACTTGCCAGATGGCTATTTCTTTATCTTCGCACGGATCACGTAAAAAGACCACGGCGCAATATCCGTACGGATTGTTTTTCCTTTGATACTTATATTTTTTTCTTCCGGGGAGATGCCGGTGGGACGGTCCAGCGAATTAAGACCTTGAAGATCATCGCTACGAAGCGTAGTTAACTTCCCGTTGGCAGCAATGCTTTTTACGCCCTGCACTGCCACTGCTACCGGCTTAACGGTAGCGGACGCGTTCACCAGTTTTATGACCAGTTCCCCGGTGGCGTCATCCACTACCGTGGATGCATATACGCTATCCTGTCCGCTGATTACCTGGTTACCTTTGAGCATGGGTACCACTACAGTGCCTTTGTTATTGGCATATAATTTTTGTACATAATAATTAGGGGTACCGTAGGAACGCAGGTTATCAAACCAGATAAGGTCAGGCGTCCACTGCCATCCATCCACATGTGCCAGCAGCGGCGCATAGGAGGCCATTACCACTACGTCGGTGTTGCGTTCCAGCCCGGTCATGAAGGCGGCTTCTGCCAATGCCGACTGCCAGTTGTTTTTATTATCACCGTTGCCTACTCCTTTGCTGTGTGCGGCATATTCGCCGGCAAAGATCTTGGGACCTTTACGGTCGTAGGAATCATAGCGTGCTGCGTTGCTGAGGAACCATTCAGGAGAACTGTAATAGTGCTCGTCGAGGATATCTGCATTCAATTTACGCAGCGTGTCGTTGAGGAAAGTAAATCTATCGCCGTCAGGGCCAGGGCCAAGACTGTTTATCAGCTTGATGTCCGGGTATTTACTTTTGATAGCTTTTGCAAAAATAGTGTACCGTTCTACGTATTGCGGTCCCCACTGCTCGTTGCCTACGCCCATCATTTTCAGGTTAAACGGCGCCGGGTGGCCCATTTTTGCGCGCAGTGCGCCCCATTTGGAAGTTACGTCGCCATTGGCAAATTCAATCAGGTCCAGTGCGTCCTGGATGTAAGGGTCCAGTTCATTCACGGCTACCACTTCTCCGCTGTTAAACTGACAGGCCATGCCACAGTTGAGGATCGGTAAAGGCGAGGCGCCTATGTCTTCCGACAGCAGAAAATATTCAAAGAAGCCAAGTCCGAACGACTGGAAGTAATCCGGTGTGGCGCGATGTGGAAATTCGTTGTTCCAGCGGTTGATGATCAGTTCACGGTCGTTCACATCACCTACTGTTTTCTTCCACTGGTAGCGGTTTACCAGCTCGCGTCCTTCCACGATGCAGCCACCGGGGAACCGGAGAAAGCCGGGATGAAGGTCGGCCAGCAATTGTACGAGATCGGTACGCAGCCCGTTGCTCCGCTCCTTCCAGGTATGTTGCGGGAACAGGGAGATCATGTCAACATCTATCACTCCATTGCCGCTGAAAGTTACTTTCAGCTTGCCTTTGGTCGCGGTGGCAGCAGCGGTGAAACTGGCTTTATACTGCTGCCAGCTGCTGCCGGCGGGCGATACCGTGGTGCTGCCTATCTCTTTACCCGCATCATCGAGTAAGGTAACGGTGAGCTTCACCGCAGCGCCTTCCTGTTGCCGGGCATACAAAGAGAAATTGTACTGTTCGCCACTCTTGATACCCATGCCGCGGAAACCTTCATTCACTATCTCAAAACTACGTGTAGCCGGCATTGTTATCCTGGCAAAGCGTGGATTGGATGGATGGTCTTCCTGCCGGTTGACGACCACTATCTGCCCACTGGCTACCGCGTTCCTTGGAACGCTCCAGCCCATAAGCGGCGTGCTGAATTCAAAGGAACGGTTCTTTACCAGCTCCGCATAGATACCGCCATCAGCGCTGAGGTTGATGTCCTCAAAGAAGATACCCCACATATTGGGCGATACCGGCGTTTTTATTTCGCCGGCCTTTACGGTAAAATTCAACGGTTGCTGGGCTGCCAACGGCGTGGTATAAACGCCCATGAGCAGTGATAATGCCGTAATAATACGTTGTGGTTTCATATAATTATTCCAGTTTTTTTCTTGCCCCGGATGGTTCAAACCCGGTGCGCACTAATAATTTACCCACTTTACCTTTTCGTTTATACCCCGTCGTTATGTTGCAGCATGTGCGGATCGGGGACAAAGTTCAGGAAGGCGTGGAAATTGGCGTTATACTTTTTCCGGTCGATCCTGTAATAAAAGGCGCCCTTCTTGGAGCTTAGCTTGTCTTTGTCTGCCAGCTTTACCAGCAATTTGGTAGAAAGGATCTTGCGGCTGAAATTACCTTTATCGAAAGAGATGTTATAAACAGATTCGTACAGATGTTGTAATTGCGGGATGGTGAATTTAGCCGGCAGCAGTTCAAGCAGCAGCGGGTGCAATGCAGCCTTATAGCGCAGCTTCTCCTTTGCCAGGTCTACCATCGCCTTATGATCGAAAATGAGGTCCGGATGATGGTTAATAGGAAACCACACTGCGTGAAAATCCTCATTCAGCTGCTGTTTGTATTTCTGAATATCGATCAGTGCGGTGTAAGCCACCGATACAGTGCGTTCTACCGTATCACGGGAAGGGGAACTGAAGGTATGGAGCTGCTCCATATAAATGCCATCCAGTCCGCTGAGATTTTTTAACACCCTGCTGGCTGCATCTTCAGCGCTTTCGTGCTCCTGTATAAAACCGCCTACCAGGCTCCATTGCCCCTTACAGGGCTCAAAACCCCTTTGTATCAGCAGCAGTTTCATTTCCTGGCCATCGAAGCCAAAAATGATACAATCAACGGCGAATAATAACCGGGTCTGCTGCGAATATCTTTTCATAACAATAAATTAGGCGGTAAAAGTACAACGCGGATTTTGTCTTTCTCGCTGATTACGCTGATTATAATGATTTTCTTGATTTTTATTTTTTCTATAGTTCCGGTAAACCCTATCTAAAAATCGTGTAAAATCAAAAAGAATAAAATCAAAAAAATCATTATAATCAGCGTAATCAGCGAGAAAGACAACATTCGCTTACCAGAAGCGGATGTACAGCGCGGATAATAACAGCAATGTTATTACGATCAGCACAGTGGTTGCCGGGGTAATTTTGAACATAGCCTTATCAAGTACAAAGGCTTTCGGATTTACTTTTGGTCCGGCAAAGCTGATAACGATCATCACGATCATGGTAAACATAAAAGCCAGTCCCATACAGATGAGGAAAGGAATTTCGTAACCGCCTTTACCATTTGGATAGGCTGTATAGAAAATAGTTTCATGACCAAGTACGGCAGGTGCAAACTGGTTAAAGAACACACACAGCGTAAACCCGGTGATAATCCCTGCCACGGCAGCGGCGCCGGTAGTGCGTTTCCAGAACATACCCAACAGGAACATGGCAAATACGCCCGGACTGATAAAGCCGGTATATTTCTGGATAAAGGTAAATCCGCCCTCACCGCCAATACCCAGCAAATCGTTCCAGGTAAAGAGGATGCCCAGCAACATGGCAGCTACTACGGTGATGCGACCAGTCCATACCAGTTTTGCTTCAGAGGCATCCTTCTTAATATATTTACGGTATATATCCAGGGTAAAAATAGTAGAGATACTGTTGGCCTTACCCGCCAGGGAAGCTACGATAGCAGCAGTTAATGCCGCTATGGATAAGCCTTTCAGCCCGGAAGGCAAAAAGCCGAGGATCGCTGCGTAAGCGCCGTCTTTACTGGCCAGGCCAGGCAGGTGCCCGTTTTTCTGCAGTACATACGCCGCAATACCTGGCAACATGACGATGATGGGCATCATGATCTTCAGTAAACCTGCAAAGAGGATACCGTTACGGGCAGTTTGCAGATTGGCTCCCAGTGCGCGTTGTGTAATATACTGGTTACAACCCCAGTAGTTGAGGTTCACAATCCACTGACCGGCGGCATACATCAGGATACCCGGAAGCACCAGGTACTTGTTGATATATTCCTGCGAAGAGTTGGCATCTGGTTTTGCCAGGATCATATGAAAGTGATCCGGCGCATCCTTCATGAGGGCATTAAAACCAGCCAGGGCGTTGTGTCCCAGGCCAAACTTCTCACTCACCAGTGTGAGGGCCATATACGTGGTGGCCAATCCGCCGATAATCAATACCGCCACCTGGATCACATCTGTATAACCGATTACCTTCATACCGCCGAGCGTAATAATGATGGCAAATATGGAGAGCGCAATCATCACCACATGCAGGTAATCGCCTCCCAGCAGGCCATTGATGGCCAGTGCGCCGAGGTATAGAATAGAGGTGAGGTTAACGAACACATAGAGAAATAACCAGAAGATAGCCATGATCAACGCTACCGTTTCATTATACCGCGTTTTCAGGAACTGCGGCATAGTATAAATTTTATTCTTCAGGTAGATGGGAATAAACCAGACGGCAATGATGATAAGGGCTATTGCGGCCACCCATTCATAGGCGGCTACGGCAATACCTACAAAATAACCATCACCGCTCATGCCGATAAACTGCTCTGCAGAAATATTTGATGCAATCAGGGATGCCCCGATTGCCCACCAGGTAAGGGTCCCTTCCGCGAGGAAGAAGTCTTTTGTATTCGTTTCGGTTTTCTTTTTTCGTTTGTATATCCAGTAACCGTATACGGAAACAATAATGAAATAAGTAATGAAGACGAGTATATCGCCGGTGGAAAGGATGTTTTGCATAACGGGCAGTTTATTAGCTTTTGCTTTAAGAAGTTGGCAAGTTATAAAGCAGCCGGCGGTGGTGTTTAAGCGCCTCCCGCCGGCAGGTGGAATTATTTATAGGATACATCGTTCCAGCGCAGTTCATTTTTGAACTCACGCAGGTCGGTGTTCTTTCCTATCAGTGCCAGTTCAATACCCGCCATTTCTGCAAAGTCCTGCATATGTACGGAGGTAAGGTTTTGGCTGTAACAGGTATGATGCGCGCCACCAGCCAGTATCCAGGCGGTGCAGCCTTTCTTCATATCAGGATAAGGCTTCCATAACACGCGGGCTACCGGCAGCTTCGGCAGGTCCTGTGGCGGCTCCACCGCTTCCACTTCATTTACCAGCAGGCGGAAACGGTTGCCCATATCCACCAGTGAAGCGTTGATCGCTGGTCCTGCCGCGGAATTGAATACCAGTCTTACCGGGTCAGCCTTCCCTCCTATGCCCAGCGGATGCTTCTCGCAGGATGGTTTTCCGCTGGCAATGGATTCACATATCTCCAGCATATGGGAACCGAGCACCATTGGATTAGACGGATCAAAATGATAGGTATAGTCTTCCATGAAGGAGTTACCACCTTTTAAACCGCTGCCCATTACTTTCATGGCCCGCACCAATGCGGCTGTTTTCCAGTCGCCTTCACCGGCAAAGCCGTAACCGGCTTTCATCAGGCGTTGCACCGCAATGCCAGGCAGTTGTATCATACCATGCAGGTCCTCAAAAGTATCGGAGAAACCTTTGAAGTTCCCGTCTTCCAGGAATGCTTTCAGCCCGAGTTCTATGCGAGCGGCGTCTTTCAGGGCGGGGTCCTGCAACAATGCAGCAGATATCGTATATGCATCCCCGTATTCTTTTACGAGAGAAGCAACTGCTCCATCCGAAATACCATTGATCACACTTACGAGATCACCAATGCCATGCGTGTTGCAGGAGAAACCCAGTTTGGATTCTGCTTCTACTTTATCGCCATCGGTTACTGCCACGAAGCGCATATTGTCGCCGAAACGAACAAAGCGTGCTCCCTGCCAGTCGTGCCAGCCGGCGGCTACCCTTGCCCAGGCGCCCAGTTCCTCCAGTACTTCCGGGTCCTGCCAGTGACCGGTGATCACCTTGCGGCTCATCCGCATGCGGCTCATCATAAATCCGAACTCCCGGTCGCCATGTGCGCTCTGGTTCAGGTTCATGAAGTCCATATCTATTTCACTCCAGGGGATATCGCGGTTGAATTGGGTATGCAGGTGGCAGATGGGTTTGGATAATGCTTTCAGGCCACGGATCCACATTTTGGCGGGGGAGAAAGTATGCATCCAGGTGATTACCCCGATACAGTTGGGAGCAGCATTGGCTTCCATACATACGGCGTAAATTTCGTCCGGTGTTTTTACAGTGGGTTTGTAAACCACGGTAACGGGTATGCGTGTATCCTTGTGCAGGGAGGCGGCAATTTCCTGGCTGTGTGCGGCTACCTGTTTTAATGTTTCTTCTCCGTACAGGTGCTGACTGCCGGTTACAAACCAGATTTCGAAATTCTTCAGATTAATCATGTTGCTTGGTTTATTGCCCGTAATAGGAATTGGGGCCGTGTTTACGTTCAAAATGTTTCCGGATCAGCGCATCTTTCAGTCGTGGTGCATTCCCGTTAATCGACTCCGTGAGATACGCCATTTGTGCCACTGATTCCAGTACGGCGCTGTTATATACTGCTTTGGCGGGAGTTTTGCCCCAGGTGAAGGGTGCATGGTTCCCTACCAGGATCATTTCAATATCTTCATAGCTAAGTCCGCGTTCCGTCAATGCATTCATGATCTGGAAGCCGGTCTGGTATTCATAGTCACCAGCGATCATTTCATCAGACATCGGCGGGGCGCAGGGAATATCCACGGTGTTGTGGTCGGCGTGCGTAGTGCCATAAATGGGAATATCGCGCTGACTCTGCGCCCATGCGGTAGCATAAGTGGAGTGGGTATGCACGATACCGCCAATGTGTTCCCAGTGTTTATATAATACCGCATGGGTGAGGGTATCAGAAGAAGGGCGCAATTGCCCGTCTACTGTTTTACCATCGAAGTCCACTATCACCATTTTTTCGGGAGATAGTTCCGGGTAGGGAACACCGCTGGGTTTGATGGCAAACACGCCCAGCTGCCGGTCTGCTGCGCTTACATTCCCGAAGGTGAAGAGGACCAGTCCCAATGCGGGCAGTTGCATATTGGCTTCGTATGCTGCCTGCCGGATATGTTGATACTGTTGCATACAAAATTAGTCAATGGTGATGGCGGCAGTAAATGCGCCTAATGCTTTATACTTCTGGTACCTGTTTTCGTATATGCCCGCGCGTTGGCTATCCGGGTGATAGGTAACTTCAAATCCCTGTCCCATTGCTTCCATCGCATCTTCCACCCTGTTAAACAATCCTGCTGCAGTGGCGGCAAACATGGCGGCGCCGAGTGCGCAGGTTTGTTCGGAGCGGTGAATACGGATCGGCATATTCATTACATCGGCCATCATTTGCATGATGAAAGCCGACTTTTTGGCTACGCCGCCAATGCCTATCAATCCCTTTACAGGAACGCCCTCCCTTTCAAATCTTTCTACAATGGCTTTGGCGCCAAAGCAGGTAGATTCCGCCACGGTGCGGAAAATACGCGGTGCGTCTGTAGCGAGGTTCAGGCCGGTGAGGGTGCCTTTGAGCGACTGATCCGCATCTGGTGTACGGCGGCCGTTAAGCCAGTCGATGCCCAGTTCACTGTGTTCTTCCGGAGGGATCTGTGCTGCCTGTTTTGCCAGTTCAACGATCATCCTGGCGGAAGTTTCCTGCGCCAGTTTGGCGGCGGTTTCTGCATCGATCAGGGAAGATGACGGCAGGAGGTGTTGCAACGGCCACGCCAGTACGTTGCTGAACCAGGCGTAGGCATCACCAAAGGCCGATTGCCCCGCTTCCATGCCCATCATACCGGGGATCACAGAACCCGGTACCTGTCCGCAGATACCTTTTACCAGTGTATGTTTCATTTCGTCCATGGGCGCCACCAGCATATCGCAGGTGGAAGTACCCATTACCTTGCTGAGGTGGTAGGGTTCTATTTGTCCGCCTACCGCACCCATGTGCGCATCAAACGCACCGATGCCTATCACCACACTGGTAGGAAGCCCCAGCCGCTCTGCCCATTCGGGGCAAAGATGCCCTGCGGCTTCGCCGGAGGTATATGTTTTTGTAAAGAGCCGTTGTGTGAATCCCTGCAGTAACGGGTCGATGGCAGAGAAGAATGCATCCGGCGGAAGGCCACCGAATTCTGCTGCAAACAGCGCTTTATGCCCTGCGCTGCAAACGCCGCGTTTCAGCTGGCTGACATGTTTTCCACCGGAAAGCAGGAATGGTATCCAGTCGCAATGTTCCACCCACGAGTAGGTGGCGCTCCTAACGGCTTCGTCTGCACGAAGAATATGCAGCAATTTTGCCCAGAACCATTCCGATGAATAAATGCCGCCCACAAAGCGGAGGTAATTTTCTTCAAATGTAGCGGCAGTGGCGTTGATCGCCGCTGCTTCCTTCAGGGCGGTATGATCCTTCCATAACACAAACATGGCGTTTGGATTATCCTGGAAGGCCGGCGTAAGCGCCAGCGGCGTACCGGTTTCGTCAACCGCTACCGGTGTGGAACCGGTGGTATCTACCGAAATGGCTTTAATATTGGCGGCAGCTCCGGGGCCGGCCTGTTGCAGGCATTGCCGGATGGTGGTTTCCAGCCCTTCCACGTAATCCAGCGGGTGCTGGCGGAACCGGCTCTGGGCTGCATTGCAGTACAGGCCGTCTTTCCAGCGCGGGTAATAAAATACTGCCGAGGCGATTTCATTCCCGTTATGCACATCTACAATGATAGAACGTACCGAATCGGTACCGTAGTCTACCCCTATTACCCAGGATGAATTCATATTTAATGTTGTATTGACACTTATAAAAAAAAGGTAAAAAATTACGAATGACGGCGGGTAGGAATGATACCGGCTGGATTCCAGTTCAGCCAATATCCCACCGCGCCGTTATCCGTTACTTTAACTCCAGTACTACTACTGAGAAAGGAGGCAGCTTTACGCTGACAGTATTATTTTTCAGCGAGGCGCCTTTAAAGTCTACCGGTTTAATATTATCCGGCTTTGTAAAACTGTTATAGTCCTGCAATTTGGCGGAGGCCAGCAGTCGGCCGCTGATAGATTTATAAGCCTGGCTGCGGGTATCCAGCGTTACTTCCTGCGTTTTATGAGCATCAATATTTACGAGGGAAATATGCGTGATGCCGTTTTTATCTTTGGAAGCAGAAGCAGACACTGCAGGCAGTTTCTCGTTATTGAACGTATAGTCGTTGGAGTGAATATCCACCGGGATTAAAGTAGCATCCTGGTGGATGTTATACATCTCCATTACATAGTAAGTGGGTGTAAGTACCATCTTGTCTCCTTTGGTAAGGATAACGGATTGCAGTACATTGATGGCCTGTGCCAGGTTGGCCATGCGCACGCGGTCGGAGTGATTATTAAAGATGTTCAGGGTGGCGCCGGCAATCATGGCGTCGCGCATGGTGTTCTGCTGGAAGAGAAAGCCAGGATTCGTTCCCCCCTCTACGTTATACCATCCGCCCCATTCGTCTACCAGCAGCGCTATCTTTTTCTTCGGATCATATTTGTCCATGATAGCGGTATGTTTGCGGATCAGCGTATCCATCAGCAGGGCCGATTTCATGGTAGCGAAATACTGTTTCTCTGTGAAATCAACCGCATCTCCTTTATTGTTCCAATCCACGGAAGAGTAATGATGAAGGGCAACCCCATCGAGTAAACCCGCGGGGATATTTTTCATGAGCACTTCTGTCCAGTTGTAGTCGCCATCACTGGCGCCGGAAGCAATACGAAAGAGAGGTGCATTTTTCCAGTCGCTTTGCATAAAGGTGGCAAACTTACGGTAAAGATCGGCATAGTATTCAGGTCGCATATTACCACCGCAACCCCAGGCTTCATTGCCTACTCCCCAATAGCGTACCTTCCAGGGCTCTTTACGGCCGTTTTGCTGACGAAGGTCAGACATGGGACTTTTACCTGCGAAGTTGGTATACTGTACCCAATCAGACAGCTCCTGTGCGGTACCGCTGCCCACGTTGCCGGACAGGTAAGGTTCTGCACCCAGTTCTTCGCACATGTTGAGGAAGTCGTGCGTACCAAAACTGTTATCTTCCGTTACATTCCCCCACCAGGTATTTACGATAGTAGGTCTTTTATCTTTCGGACCTATCCCGTCTTTCCAGTGGTAGGTATCTGCGAAGCAGCCACCCGGCCAGCGTAGATTAGGAATTTTCATTTTACGCAATGCGGCAATCACGTCTTTACGTACCCCGTTGGTATTGGGGATATGGGAGCTATCCCCCACATAAAACCCGCCGTAGATACAATTTCCCAGGTGCTCTGCGAAATGCCCATAAATATTGCGGTTGATAGTTTGAGTTGGCGCATCCGGACGGAAGGTAACTGTATTTTGTGCCTGCGTTGCTTGCGTGGAAAGCAAAAGGCCCAGGATACCAGTACGGATATAACGATATTGTTTTTTCATAACGAGGTTTTAAAAATCAGGACCGGCAGCACTGTTTTGCTGCGACAATTCAAAAGAACAAAATAATTGTCACATTTACAATTAAAACAGTAAAAAAAACATTTAAAGGCAGCAGGAGGCCGTTCTATGGCTTATTTCCCGTAAATATTTTTTTTAGAAAAGATAGAAATCACCAGGATAGCACGGATTTACCACCGGGCATGGCAGCGAAATGGATGGTTTTGCCGGCTGTTATATTCGGGCTATTAATTTATTGCGGGAGCTTTTCAATTCACAGTGGAATTTCGATATTTGCGTAAAATACTGTACAAACCATTCTTATGCTATCAACCAACCTGGAACAGTTGACCCTTTGTTTGTTATTATTTGCGGGCTGTGTGCCTGCTCCATCTCCCGAAAAAAAGGTAACGGCAGATACTGTTGCCCTGCCAACAGAACAACATATGATAATGCCGGCAGATTCCCTGCCGGTGGACATTGAGGAAGACAGTACGGTTGTACATACACCTGCAGCCGCCAACAAGGCAACCAGGAGAATTTAGCCGGAAGAATTACCTTTGCTTAATTTTTTTAATTATGAGGCATTTTATACTGGCGAGTACCTCCACGTTGTTTGGGGAAAATTACCTGGCTTATCTGCAACCGGCCATAAAAGCGTTGTATGCAGGTGTAGAAGAAATTGTGTTTATTCCGTTTGCCCGTCCGGGTGGCATTTCCCACGACGATTACACCAGCAGGGCGGCGGCGGCCTTTGAAGAAACCGGCATCCGTGTGCGCGGACTCCACACCTTTAATGATCCCGCTGCAGCCATCAAAAATGCGAAGGGTTTCTTTACCGGGGGCGGCAACACCTTCCTGCTGGTGAAGCAATTACATGAACAGGGACTGATGCAGGTACTCCGCGATGCGGTGAACAACGGCGCTCTTTACCTGGGATGCAGCGCCGGCAGCAACATCGGGGGAGTAACCATGCAAAATACCAACGACATGCCCATTGTGTACCCTCCCAGTTTTGAAACAATGGGACTGATCCCTTTCAACCTTAACCCGCACTACCTGGACCCGCTGCCCGGCTCCCAGCATATGGGCGAAACCCGTGAAACACGCATCAAAGAGTACCATACCCAAAATACCACACCAGTACTGGGGCTGAGGGAAGGCAGCTGGATCTACGCCCATGGCGATACCTTAACGCTTAAAGGCACGCTGAGCGCCAGGATCTTTGAAGCTGGCAAAGAGCCTTATGAACTGCCCGCAGGCAGCTCCCTCGTCCACCTGAAATAAAAATCAGGAGGATCCTTTAAAAGAACAACCATTCTTTTATCTTTGCCTCATGCGTGCAAAAGACGAAAATAAAGAATGGATCATCCGGGAAAGAGCCATAGAAATGATTGTTCATGAAGGCTTTGATGGCCTGAGCATGCATAAACTTGCCAGGGCAGCCAGGATTTCGGTATCTACCATCTATATCTATTTCCGGAACCGCGAGGACCTGCTGAACCAGTTATATACGGCAGTAGTGGCCACTTTTGTACAGCATAGCATGAGGGGATTTGACCCCGACATGAACTTTGAATCGGGTTTATGGCTGCAATGGAAAAACAGGTATGAGTTTGTACTACGCAACCCGTTGCATTACCATTTCTCAGAACAGTTCCGTAACTCCCCGCTGATCAAAAGACAGGACGATGCACCGGAAATTGTTTTCAAAAACGCCATGCGGCGGTTTGTAGCTAATGCGACAGAGAAAGGCGAAATAGTGGACCTGCCGCCGGAAGTGTTCTGGGCCATTGCCTACGGCCCGTTCTATACCCTTGTTAAATTCCATCTCGATAACTCCACGATGTCCGGCGTTCCCTTTTTCCTGAGTGATGAACTGCTGCAGCTAACCTTTCAGCGGACCATGAGGGCACTGCGGGTGTAAGGAAATTATAAACTCAATCCACCATCGCAACGTATTACCGTTCCCGTTATATTACCATTGCGCATCAGGAAAAGAATCGTATCCGCTACCTCTCCGGGTTCTCCTACCCTGCCAACGGGCAGCTGCGACGCGTATTGCTGAAAGGTATCCGCTTTGGTATCTGCCGGCAGGAAGTCCCACCACGCGGTATTTACCACGCCTGGTGAAACAGCGTTTATACGTAAGGGTTGTATCTCTTTTGCTATGGAAGGAATCATCAGCTCCAGGGCGCCATTGATAGCCGCCAGTCCGGATACGCCCGGCGCCTTGCTCACAGCAGAAATGGCGGTAATCAATGTAATGCTGCCACCTTTATTCACATATGGCAACGCTGCCTGCAGGGTATTCAGCTGCGGCCAGAACTTGCCTTCGAAGCCATCCCGCAGATCTTGCAGCAACAGCTCTGCAAACGCACCTGCACCTTTGGCGCCACTCAGCGCAATTACCAGGTGATCAAAATTTCCTTGTGTCCGGAAAAATTCATCCAGCTCATCCCGGTTGTTGCTGTCCAATGCTACTGTTTGAATACCGGGGTTTTCTTCTGCCGCTGCTGCCAGCTTTGCTGCTGAACGGCCCGTAACTGTTACATTCGCTTTTTCTTTGACCAGCATTGCAGCAGTGGCTAAGCCTATACCTGAAGAGCCACCGGCAATAATTACTTTTTTACTTTCAAATGTACCTGACATATTGTTGCTGTTTTATACCCACAAAGTTGAGATATAAAACACTGGTCCTTGTTACCGGAATCATGCATCGTATTAACCGGATCATGCATTTTTACGGAATGCCAGCGGCGTTTGCCCGGTCTGTTCCCGGAAGAAGCGGTTAAATCCTGCGGGATCACTGAAATTAAGCTGGTAAGAGATCTCCGCCACCGAGGTGTCGGTATACCGCAATACCGCCTTTGCTTCCTGTACCAGCATATCTGCAATGGCATCTGAGGCCGTGCGGCCTGTTACATCTTTTACGGTACGGTTAAGATGATTAGGCGTTACGCCCAGCAAAGCGGCATAATCTGCTACCCTTTTTTTTGAAAGAAAATGCTGGCTGACCAGTTTCTTAAACCGGGGCACCAGGTAAGTAGTTCGTGTATCCGTAGCCGTTAAATGGAGCTGTTGCGCTACATAACTTCTTTTTACTTCCAGCAGTAATAAATAAAGATACATACGGATTGCCTTCCCGCATCCCGGCCGGTGATGCTGCAGCTCTTCATTGATCTTACCACAGAAATCCGCTACGGCTGTGATCTCCGCTTCCGCTAATTGTATAAAGGGCACGCCTGCATAATCGAAGAATGGAAACTCCTCCGAAACCTTATCTGCCGGAATAATTTCCTGCAGAAAATCTGCATTAAACAAAATATAATAGCCGAAAGTATCTGCGCTGATATTGCTTTTACTGAACACCTGTCCCGGAAAAGTAAAGCTCAAGGTACCGGGGCGGTGTTTAAATTGTTCCAGTCCCAGCTGCACATCCACACTGCCCCTGAGCGTAATACTGATCCGGTAGAAATCAGATTTTAAAGGTCCGACCGCCGGCCGCAATCCTTCACTGGAATAGATTTCCAGGCCGGCAATCTTTTTCTCCGGCGCCAGGTTACTATAGCCAAAGCTGGAAGTATCAGCCTCCTCCCGGTGAAGGTGACGGAAATCGTTTAATACGTATTGCGGTATTTCCGGTTTGTTGAGCTTGGTTTTCATTGCCATTTGCCTATATTCGTTCTTTAAAAATAGACAAATAATACCAATGGAGTTAACCACCCTTTATCGCCCTGTAGGACCAGATGAACTTGTTTTAATTGAACAATCCGGCTGGAAACGGTTCCCACCCAGGAGACCGGATCAACCTATTTTTTACCCGGTTATGAATGAAGCGTATGCCATCCAGATATCAGTGGAATGGAATGTTCCGGCGTATGGATCCGGCTTCGTTACCAAATTTTCTTTGAGCAGCGATTTCCTGAAAAGATATAATGTTGAAAATGTAGGTGGGGAAATACATAACGAGTTATGGGTACCGGCGGAAGAGTTGGAGGAGTTTAATGATAATATCGTGGGGGAGATTGAGGTGACGCAGTCTTATTACAAGGAAGGATAACCTAGGATTCCTTTGAACTTCGAATTTTTCCTGACAAATTCAATATTCGTTTTCTCCAGAGAAACAGCAACTACTGTTTTCTTTACCACTCTGTCTTTCTCAAAGATCGTCATTATTCCTTTATCCGAATCAAGTTCAATAGTAAAACCAATTTTGGTTTCAATGGGCACATAGCCATAAAATTCGGCATATCCCTCACTCACCCTGTATGGGAATATGGCAGATTGAATGGAATCTGCAAATTCATTTCTATTTGTATTCAAAACCGATATTCCTATAATCCCGTAAGCATGATTTCCAGACACATTAAGCGAGGTGATTGTACCGGAGAACTTAACATGATTCGATATACGAGCGTTAGCCTTTCTATATTGGTCAGATACACAACTCCAGCAACAAACATAAATCAGGGACATAAAAATCGATACCTTGAATTTTATCATAAATGTTAATCTAAAAGTATTGTTACATTCGAATAACCGACTTTTGTAGATGAGATATTTGAAAAAGGCACCATCCCCCTCAACTCTCCAACTTTTTAGTCATCGCTTTTATAAATCCGGCCTTATCTTTTTTCACTTCTTTCAACTGCGCTTTCCTGTCTTCCGGTATAGCATAATACTTTTCCGCCCATAAATTTATTTCAATCATTACGGGCAGCAAATCAATTCCTTTACGGGTTAACCTGTACAACCCTTTGACTTTACTATCCGGGTGCGCCAATTTTTCAATGATCTTATTTTCCTCCAGCGCCACCAGCCTGGCGGCTAAAATATTAGTCGCAATCCCTTCTGCCGATTTTAAAAAGTCGCCGTAAGAGCACTCTTTTGCAATCAATAAATCCCTGACAATCAACAGCGACCACTTATCCCCCCATACATCCAGGGAACAACTCACCGGGCAATCCGACCTCTTTTTTGCTTTAGCCATAAAAATATTTTAAAAAAATACTTGCATTTTGCAAGTAAATACTATCTTTACACTTGCAAAATGCAAGTAAAGGTACAAAACAACCTAAAATGAAACAAACAATTTTAGCGACAGGGTTTAATCCCGCAAGCTTCACGAAAATGGTATACCTTAAAAAATTAAGCTCATGATCATAGCAGGAAAAACGGTATTGATAACCGGCGGCGCGTCTGGCATCGGCCTGGAAGCAGCCAGGCAATTCCTGGCAAATGGTGCAAAGGTTATTATTACCGGCAGAAACCAGGAGAAACTGGACATTGCCCAAAAAACACATCCGGCGCTGATCGCCATCAACAGCGACGTAGCCGATGCCAGGGATGCAGCTGCGCTATTCAGCCGGATAAAAGATCTTGGCGGTATTGATATACTGTATAATAACGCAGGTGTTGGCGTGCCGCCGTTAAACCTGGGGCTTACCAATGATGAGCACTGGGAAGGCGCCGCCTACGAAATGAATGTGAACTACCTCGGAGTGATCCGGTTGAACAATCTGTTCATGGATATGTTGAAGTCAAGAAAGGAAGCGGCCATTATCAACACTACCTCCATACTTAGTTATGTACCATCATTGATCGAAGCTACTTACTCCGCTTCTAAAACGGCTTTGGCTTTTTACACCCGGTCGCTCAGGGAACATCTGCGCATTTTAAACAGCCGGGTGAAGGTATTTGAACTGCTGCCACCACTGGTAGCAACAGAAATGACCGCGGCCCGGAACGATAAGAAAATGACCACAGAAGAACTGGTAAAAGGACTGATAGCCGGACTCAAAAAGAACCAATATACTATCCGCGTGGGTGATACAAAACTGATCTATATACTCAACCGGCTTTTCCCGAAAATAGCTTTTGGCTTAATTAATTCTAAAAAGACGTATCAGTCTCTAACAGCATAGTACAAACTTCGCACATGAAAGCATTTATTATAAATCGCTACGGCAGGAAAGAAAATTTGCAGCTGCGTGAAATCGCGGAGCCCATTGTAAAGGAACATGAAGTATTGGTGCAGGTACATGCTGCCAGTGTAAACTTATTGGATTCCAAAATCAAAAATGGTGAATTCAAACTCATTCTCCCCTACAAAATGCCGCTTACTTTAGGACACGATGTAGCAGGTGTGATCACAAAAACCGGCGCCAAAGTGAGCCGCTTCAAGGTAGGCGATGAAGTGTACGCCCGACCGGCAGATCATCATATTGGTACTTTCGCGGAGCTGATTGCCATCAACGAAGCTGATGTAGCGCTCAAACCCCAAAAACTAACCATGGAGGAAGCGGCATCTATCCCCCTGGTGGCGCTAACAGCCTGGCAGGCGCTTGTTGAAAAAGCGGACCTGAAAAAAGGACAAAAAGTGTTCATCCAGGCGGGCTCCGGTGGCGTAGGCACCATTGCCATTCAATTGGCCAGACACCTGGGCGCTACTGTAGCCACTACAACCGGTACCGCAAATGTTGAATGGGTAAAAGCACTTGGCGCAGACGTGGTGATTGATTATAAAAAGGAAGATTTTGAAACCATCCTGCATGATTACGATGTAGTACTGAACAGCCAGGATGCTAAAACACTCGAAAAGTCCCTCCGGGTACTAAAGCCGGGCGGAAAACTCATCTCCATATCCGGCCCCCCGGACCCTGCTTTTGCAAAAGAAAACAGATTGGGCTGGCCGCTGAAAATAGTCATGGGGCTGCTCAGCTTTGGCGTACGCGGCAAAGCCAAACGCCGGCATGTCAATTATTCATTTCTTTTTATGCGGGCGGAAGGTAACCAGTTAGGCAAGATCGCTGCACTTATTGACGCAGGTGTTATTAGCCCTGTTATCGATAAGGTATTTCCGTTTGAGAAAACAGCAGAAGCCCTCGCCTATGTTGAAAGCGGGCGCGCAAAAGGCAAGGTTGTCATCAAGGTTAAATAAAATTACACTTATAACGTTAGCAGCGATCCGGTTGCTATCCTCATGAATTTATCCAGTTCGTCCTGACCATTGTATTTGTAACCGGCTACTCCTATATTTGAGCGAATGTTAGCCAATGCAAAAGGTGATAACATCTCTGATGTACATTGGAATACCAGCTTCTAACCCATGTAAATGATTCAACAATGATAACCACCCAAATGTTACGCGATCTTGAACAGGATCAGGCAGTGAAAAAAAATTACGCAGCAGCAGGCAGCTGGGGACAGCATAAAATAGTATTCCTTCCCGTGGTGGTGCTGATTTTTAGTGCATTTGCGCTTTATTTTTTCTACGACCTTTCCAAAACCGATAGCAGCTATTCCACCTATACAATGGTTTGCGGCGCGCTGGTATTACTTTCCATCGTAGCCATTGCCCTCATACAGAAAAATGCAAAGCAACAGGTGATAAATAATATTGCTTCTGTACCGGTGTGCATAGCAAAGAAAGTATATGGCAACGATTCCAACGGCATTTACTATTGCATTTATACTACGGGTAACAAACGCCATGACCCGGCATTTATTGATGCGATTGCCAATAAAATATTTAATATAGATCACGAACCGGAAGCGGCATCCTATAAGCGGGAAATAGACCGCATCTTCAGCGTGCAGTTTGCAAATACCAATTCCGCGGCGGTACCGCTGCCAACCGGCTTTACGGAAGGGGAACAGGTATATCAGAAACAGTTTGCCACAGCCCCTATTGCGTCGGTAACAACGGCAAATGATGGCAAATTCGCCGTGCTGGCTTTTAACGGAACAAGTGTACCGGTATTGAAAGAAGCACTTTAATTGAAAAAAAATTGTCTAAAAACAAAGAGGGCGTCTCAATAACTGAGACGCCCTCTTTAAATTACTTATATCCCTATCTCGCTATATCAATCTTCACTTTCTTATTCTTGATCTTCTCATTTTTAATCATCTCCAGCGTATTCTGCACTTTCGATTTCACCACTGCTACAAAGGAGAAGAAGTCTTTCACTTCAATTAAACCGATATCTTCTTTCTTCAGATGCGCCTGTTTAGACAGGAATCCCACGATATCCACTTTATTCACTTTATGTTTTTTGCCGGCGGCAATAAAAATAGTCGTCCATTTCGGTTTGTCCGGGATGGTGGAGGTAGCGGGCAGTTCTATATCTTCTACCACTTCATCCGCGAGGTAAGGCATCTGTTTTTCATCGGGCGACAGGATGAGGATGGCGGTGCCACTGGCTTCCATTCTGGCGGTACGACCGTTGCGGTGCGTCCAGCTGTCTTCTGTATGTGGCAGATGGAAATGCACGATATAACGGATATTCGGGATATCAAGCCCGCGGGCTGCCAGGTCGGTGGTTACCAACACATTTACAGACCCATTGCGGAACTTGCAGAGGGCGGCATCCCGCTCCTGCTGCTCCATAGCGCCATGATAGAAGGTATTGATAATACTTTTTTCAGACAGCATTTTACTGGTGCGCTCCACCGCTTCGCGGTGATTGCAGAACACAATGGTAGAGCGGTTGCCCAGGTAGCAGATGAGGCGGAAAAGGGTTTCTACCTTATCATTTTCCGGCGACAGCACTTCCTTGATCGTTAAACGGGCAGCAGGCGTGCCTTCTTCCGGGAGGAAGTCCAGCTTTTCCGGTTTGTCCAGCGCCAGGAAATCAGGGATATCCACTGATTCTGTAGCGGAGGTCAGTATCCGTTTTTTGATATTGGGAAGCGATTCAATAATGAAAGACACTTCCTCCTGGAATCCCAGTTCCAGGGTTTTATCAAATTCGTCGAGTACCAGCGTTTCAATGGCTGCCGTAGTGATATTTTCCCTGCGGATGTGGTCTCCCAGGCGGCCGGGGGTACCTACAATCACTGCCGGTGGCTGTATCAGGTTGTTCTCTTCTGTTTCCCTCAGGTGTCCGCCATAGCAGGCGGTGATCTTATAGCCGGTGCCCATCAGCTTGAACACTTTCTCTATCTGTAAGGCCAGCTCACGGGAGGGCACCACGATCAGGGCCTGGGTGTTTTTATTAGCAGGATCGAGATTTTCCAGGATGGGCAGCAGGAATGCCAGCGTTTTACCGGAACCGGTAGCCGATAACAGGATAACATCATTGTGATGCTTGTTTGCGTCCACTGATGCCTGCTGCATTTCATTGAGTGAATCGATCTTTAGATTGGTAAGAATATTACCTAATGAGTATTTTTCTTTTTGCATTGCCGCAAAAGTACGAAGATTAACGGGTTTTACCTGCACAAATGCATCGGATCGCCCGCCGGATAGCTGAAGGTATTGCGCACTACCCACCTGGCTTTGTAGATCTTCCATCCTTTCCGGATAAACAGCCGTCTGCCTTTGGCGTCGAGCACCTCATCCGTCCACCACGATTCTTTTGGCCGGATCACAATGGTGGGAAGGCCGTTCCCGGCGGAAGAAACGCTTTTAATATTGTCCTGCAACACATCGGCCTTCGTCAGCTTTTGTGTAATAACATCAAATTTATATACGTTGGTGGTATTCGTCAGCCATAAATTATTTTCACCATATACCGGAAAGAGATCATGTGCCTCTGTTCCTGGCAGGGAAAAAACGGTATCCTGCACCAAATCCGGCGCATGGCAGTTGAAGTTATACCTGAATGAATGCATATGAGCCCTGGCGGCCGACCACAATCTTCGCCGGCCGGCATCCCACACCACGTTATGCCCGAAATCAATGGGTATCTTTTTCGTATATACGTTATCTGGGAAATGAACGGTATCTGTTTTAAACACCATCAGGTAGTTGCCGGTACTGGAAGCGCTCACAATATTGCCATCGGGCAACAGCTCGGCGGAATGGGTATTACCGCCTGCATAGGCATAAAAAACCGTTTTCTTATCTGCTACCCTGATCAGCGCCACACCACCACCAGAGGCATTCATTAACACATATTCATTGTTATACACCATTTTGGCATCGCTGGGATTGCTGAACCATTTTACATGCGCCGGCTGCACATTGGAGTTTTCCGGCTTCCATTCCCAGATCACCTCACCGGAAGGCATTGTTGCTATTATAATCCGGTGCTGCGACTGCTCCGCTATCACCATACATTGATTACAGGCCGCTACTGTAACAGCGGTATCGGGATGATTCCCCGCCAGGGCAACACTGCTTTTACAGGAAGTGACAACGGCCAGCAAACAAATCATAGCGGCCAGAAAGGATTCTCTTTTTTTCATTGTTAGTAAGATATATCGCCACATTTGGCTATGGCGCCACATAATTACAATTTTTTCCGTGGAATTAAAAGGCCCGTCTTTCCTTCATTTGCCTCATTTTTCTTACTTTCAATATATGAAAACACCTTACATATTACTGGCGCTTGGCGCAGGCATCTTTGCATCCTGCCAACAACAAGGCCAGCAGCAGCAAACCAACGCTGCCAAAGATTCATTGCCACCCGTGGTGGAAAAAGAAAAATCCAACCATTGCTTCGAAAAAGTCCTCGGCAGGGATACCATCCAGCTCCGGTTAACCATGCACGACAGCGTAGCTACCGGCACCCTGGTATATAATTACTTTGAAAAAGATAAAAATACCGGCGACTTTAACGGCCTAATCAGCAATGGCATCGTCCGTGGAAAATACGTTTTCTTCAGCGAAGGCGTGGAAAGCTCCCGCCAGGTAATCTTCAAAATCTCCGACCACGAAGCCTACGAAGCACTACCCGACAGCATCGACCACCAGGGCCTCCCCGTGTTCAACAGCCAGAACGAAGCGCTGAAATTCGACAACATCCCACTGGTGGAAGGAGCGTGCAAATAGAAGGCCTTCGGCCTTCGCGAATTTTGTCTTTCTCGCTGATTACGCTGATTTTACTGATTTTACTTTTTGGATTTTTTATAATGATTTTGGGGAGATATAAGCGAACATATTCCGCTTATATCTCCCCAAAAAAATTCAAAAAATAAAATCAGTAAAATCAGCGTAATCAGCGAGAAAGACAAAATTCGCTTCTATCTCCCTTAATCCTTTATAAAATCCAAAAGTAAAAATCAAACTAATCAGTAAAATCTGCGTAATCCTGAGTAAGACAACATCCGCGCGCGTTATTTCATTGCCGCAATCCACTGCCGGATCAACGCTACGCCCTCTGTATGCACCACCGTGCGCGCCAGCTCCGGCATAGCCGTACCCGGTTCCACACTGTTCATCCGGTAAGCCAGGATGGAGTGCAGCGGGTCGCCCGGGATCACGTCGTAATCCAGTCCGCCGGCGCCGCCACCCGCCGAAACGGGCGACTTCATTATGCCGAGATGGTCCGGAGCAGTTTGTTCGTATTCCAGGAATAAGCCGGTATTAAATGCATCGCCACCTTTGGTATGACAGTGCGCGCAGTTGACATCAAGATAAGCACGTGCGCGTTCATTCACGGTGTAGTGAATACTGTCTTTCCAATCAGGCAGCCGTGGCACTTTTTCCAGGGAAGGCATTCCCATCAGCAAGCCATTGCTGGCCCACTGCTGCAACTGGTTCTGCGTTTGCCCATGACGCACAAAATTAAGATTGCGTGCTTTAGGACCAATAGGCGTAAGTACGCTGTTATTAATATGACAACGTTTACAGTCATTGGTGTTGGGCATCTGGTACAGGGTGGACTGCTCACGCCCGTTGTCGTCCAGGAAGGTGATAGGAATCTTTTTTCCCAGGATCCATTTCTCTGCGTCCTGCTGATCCTTATTCCACAGGTAGTTCATTACTTTCCATTGCCGGTCTGCCGGATCTTTAAACAGCAGGCGCGTTTCTATCATGATCTTTTCATGCGCCGGATTGGTATATGCAAAGTTTTTAATGATAAAAGTGGAATCCGGAAAATCGAGGGAACCATGACCGGTGTAGCCCATCTTTTTTCCTTCCGGCAATACAATAAAGCGGTCTTTTACGGCGTAGTCGGTGAACAGTGGCGTAACCAGTTCATAATTCACGATGCCTTTACGCGGCTGTAATGCCTTGAGTACACCGGTAAAAAATCCATACTCAGATAATTTTTGTTTAAACTGGAACAGACCGGCTGTTGCAGCAGGTGACGGCCGTTGCTGACAACTTTGCGTGGCGGCGATCCATAAAATTAAACACATCACAAATAAACAAGACTTCCTCATCTCCCTTAAAAAATTTAATAAAACACTATTTACATACATAAGGCGTAACATCGGTACTGGGCTTCCAGTTTTTCGACATCATGTTCATGGCATCCACATTTACAAATAAGTTGGGCCCCTTTTGCTGTATACAAAGCGAATCGGGATTCACCGCTGTACCTTTTGTGAGGATGTTGGTGGTAATACCATCATAGGTAATGAAAGGCAGGCGGGCATTTTTACGCGCCGGATCATCTGCATTTAATTTCTGTTCTATTCCCACCAGGATTTTCCCGGTATGATGCTCGTATACTGCCGGCGGAAAAGCAGCGCCCACTTCCATAATATTATCATGTATATGCACATTGCGGGGGATCGGGAAATAGTGATCGTTAATTTTTGAACCGGCTTTTTCATCAATAAAAAATCCTGATACCACTGAAATAGCGCTGGAATTATTATTGATGATGCGGTTGTTGTACAGCTCTATATCAGATGCGGCGAGGATCACCACCCCACTGCCTGGAGCAGCGTTGCCCACGCCCCAGGTGGAACCGAAGCTGCCTGATTTGGCAAAATTCTTTTCGTTATTGTCGTGCATATAATTGTTGTATGCCTTTACGAAGCCCCCGCGTTTCGACAGGTCGGGCAGGTCAAAAATGAGGAAGCCGGCGGTGTTGCCCCAAAACTCATTATCATACACCTGTGCATTGGACGTATTTTCTATTTCGCACCCAGCCACATTTTTAAAGGCTTTGCATTTACGAACGATAGCGCTGTCGGTTTGTCCTACATAGATGCCGGCGTCGGAAGCGCCCTGGGCATAGCAGTTTTCCACCAACACATTTTTACACATCACCGGGTAAATGGCATACCCACCACTGGTGGAGTCGGACACCGACCAGATCGCATGCACATTGGTGACTACCACTTTCTCACTTTTATTGATCTTGATCAGGTCCCCTTTGGAGTCGCGCAGGGTAAGGCCGTCGATGGTAAATCCTTTTACATCGGTTACCCGGATGCCTTCCCCACCCTGGCTTTGGGCCGAAAAGTCGAAGATCGTTTTATCCGGACCGGCGCCCTGGATCAGGATATGATTTACCTGGGCGATACTGAGGTTATCAAACTTATAGGTCCCTTCTTTTAAGGTGATACTGCTGCTGTCTGTCAGCGACAGAAAGGCTTCCGCAATTTTTGTTTCCTCACCGGGACCAAACTGAAGCCGGGTTTTATAACCGCTCTTCTCCTGAACTTCCGGACCCTGGCAGGCTGCCAGCAGGGCAATCAATAACAAACAGATAGGATATCGTTTCATACTTGGAAATATTTATTTAAATAAATCAGAAAACATTGTAAGCGAAGGTGACGTAGTACATACCGCCGATGGCCGGGCTGCCGAAGCCATTTCTGTAATAGGTATTGGTGAGATTTACCCCACCCAGTTTAATCGTGGAATGCGCCTGTAGGAGCCGGTAACTCACCTGTGCATCAATGACTGCCGAGGCGGGTACCGTACCGCTGCCAAAACCAATCTGGTAGAAATAGGCCGGTCTGTAACGGAAGGTAGTATTAAATGAGAATTTTTCCTTCTTACCAAAGCCGGTATTTCCAAAATCGATGTTGAATTTATAGTTGGGCGTGTTGAAATTGTTCACCTGGCTGTTGTTCCTGTTTTTCAGGAAATCGGACGAGAAATTCACCTTTGCCAGGAAGTGATGTGATAAGTCCACGCTCACGCTGGCGGCGTAGCCATAGGTATTTACCTTTTCCGCGCCGTTATACGCAATATTATACTGGATATAAGTGCTGTGATCCAGGAAGGCGTTGGGATCTGCCGTACCCGGGGTATTGGCCACATTTACATAGCCAATGAAATTTTTCCAGGTAGAATAATAACCCAGCACGTCTATCAGCACCCTGCCGGCGATGAGGGACGAGTAACCTAACTCGAACGCATCTACGGACTGCGGTTTGATATCATTTAAAGCAAACTGTTTCAGGTCGGCGGGATGCTTCGTGCGCTGAAATGAATCCACGCTTTCCAGGGTATAGGCCGGGTATTTATTAAACTGGTATACGCCGTTGAGCAGCCTGTCGGACCCGCCGGAGGCGAAGCTGTTGTAATCGATCGGTGTACTTTGGAGCGACTGGATATTGGAAGGGAAGCTATACGCATTCTGGTAAGAAAAGCGGATAAAACTTTCCTTGTTCACTTCCAATACCGCAGATACCCGGGTGGTGATACGCGGTTTGGCGAACAACGTATTTTTATCATACCTAAAAGCAGCGGCCAGGCTCAGTTTTTCGCGGATCACTTTTTTGGTAAGATGGGCGTAAGCACTGTATTCCGCTACATCAATAGGCCCTTCGTTATCCGGGAACAGCGTGCCTTTGGAGTCGAGCCGGTATAGGCGGTAGTTCAACCCGGCAATCAATTCCGCGAACTTTACCAGGTGCGTAAAATTATACTGGGTTTCTGCATTAAAGAGGCGGCTTTTATCAGTGAACAGGGTACCACCCTTGGAGGTGGGAATGTTGGAGATACTGTCTTTCAGGTGCAGGAACTGTGTGCTGCCGGCACCCGGCCGGCCCTGGTCGGCGAATGCCCTGGCCAGGTTGCTGGCATCGATATAACTTGTACCCTGCGACATGGCTTCCAGCAATGCGCTGGTATATTGCGGGTACCAGCCATCGCCGGTGTTGCCGTCGTAGCTGGGCTTCCAGGCTTCGTTGATCAGCTGTGCCGTGGGCATGGCAATAATGGTACGACCGGAATTTTCGCGGGACGTGTAGGCTCTTACAAACCAGTGCTCCGCTTTTAATTCGGCGCGGTATTGTCCCAGGTGGAAGTTGGTGAGTGCGTAGCGGGTATCATTGCTGTATACCGCGTTACCTTGTCCGAAGGTACCCGACAGAATGGCTTCCAGCTTCGGTTTAATCTTATAGCGCAGTTCCACATTGGCTTTGAACATTTTGGCATCGCTGCTCAGGTAGCCGTATTCCGGGTAGCCGGTGCGGGCTACCATATGCCTGCCTTCCGCCAGCATGGGCGAAATGATAGGTTCCAGTTCCGGCACCTGCGCCAGGGCCCCTTCCAGGAAGGGGTTAATGTCTACGGATGTTTTGCTGCCGTAAATATTTACGCCGTTATAGTTAGGATCCTGCTGCGGGCCACCGGGACCGTTGGTATTAGTGGTATCGTTGGCCATCCAGTCTTTCGCCTGGGTGTATTGCACATTTATTTTAAACGCGAACTTGTCGTTTACTTTTTTGCCCCAGCGCAGGGTCCAGTCGTAGTATGGCGATGGCCCCAGCGGATCATTGGCTTTTCCTTTTTTCACGTGATTCACGCCCTGTGTGATCTGTGCGCTGAGTCCCTGGTATTTGAACGGGTCTTTGCCGGTCATTACCATGGTGCCATTGAGGCCGCGGGAGCCGTATAATGCGGACGAGGCGCCGGACAGCACTTCGAGGTTGTCTACATCCAGCTCCGTAAGACCAATAATAGCGCCGATGGGGAAGTTAAGGCCGGGGGCCTGGTTATCCATACCGTCTACTATCTGGGTGAAGTTGGTATTGCCGCTGGTATTGAAGCCGCGGGTGGTAACGGTGGTGAACAGGAGGCTGGAGGTGGTAACGTCTACTCCTTTGAGGCCCTGCAGCATGTTATAGTAGCTGGGCTGCGGGGAGTTGATGATATCTTTGCTGCTGATCCTTTCAATGGTAACCGGCGATTCTATTTTCTTCTGTACAAACCGGCTGGCAGAAACCACCACTTCTTTTCCCAGTACCGATGCGGGCGACAGCTCAATGCGCTGAAATCCGGGACCGGAAATGATGATTTCTTTTGTTTCAAAGCCTACCGATGACAGTATAAGGGTAACAGGATAATTTTTCCGGGTAGAGAATTTAAAGTTTCCCTGGTCGTTGGTATAGTCCCCGTTCTGTGCTTCCTTCATGGTTACGGAAACAACAGGCACTACTTCCTGGGTAACGCTGTTGCGGACGTTGCCCGAAATCACAATCTGTGCATTAACCGTAAGGCGCACCCCGAACAGGCAAACCATACTTATAATAATGGATCTTAACATCGGCAGGTGGGATTTAGATGGCTTGGTTGTTTAATTTATCGCCTTGTGGCATAGCGATATTACCAAAATACGCGGACGGAACGCATTGGTACCATTGACTTTGGGGCGAAACCGGGGCTATTGGGGGTAAAAATCAGGACACGGGGGCGAATCTTTCCTGGAAAGCCGTTAAACAGGTAGCTGATACCGGCACACTGATATCACTGAGCCCCTCCAGTTCCAGGTAATGTCCTTTTGTATTTTTCTTAAAAAGAACCACTTTGGAGATGTTCACCAGGTAAGAGCGATGTGCGCGCACAAAATTATCGGGCGACAGGGACGATTCCAGTTTTTTCAGGGATGTTCTGATAAGTTCCTTGCTGATGGTATTTCCGGAGAGATAAAATACCTGCACATAATTGTCTTCTGCTTTCATGAGCAGTAACTTGCCAGGGTGCAGGGTGAGCACGGGTTTGTCATGTTCGTCACGGATCAGGATACAGGGGTCACCTGCTTTCATCACCTGTTCTTTTTCCAGGCTTTTGAGCTGGGCCATTTTTTCCCTGGTAAAAAACCAGAGCAGGGAAATGCAGTAAGGCAGCGGTAAAATAAGGGCGATGTAACGAAGGGTATTGATAAATTCGGCCCAGGTAAGGAAAAATGTATCCGTGAGGGTTACATCCACGATGGTAACCATAACGGCTACGCCCACAATTTCGCCCAGGAACCAGCAGAGGTAAGTGGCATTGGTGAGCTTACGCCGCCATTTTAACCTGGCCAGGCCAAACTGCGTGATGGTCAGCACTACCACCCCGCATAAGGTAAAAATAAGGAACAATGCCATCAGGGATAACTGTTGTCCTTCGTACCACATATTAATATTAAAAGGCAGGAAGATATACATGAACAGGAAGCTGAAAACGCTGCAGAACACGATCAGGGAAATCCTGTTGGCAACGGAATCCAGTAAGGTAAAGCGGGGTTGCTCTGCGGTATACCGGGAAATAAGTGGCAAAGTAGTCAAGCTTTTCATGTAGTGGATGATTTACTTTAATTAAGTTAAGTAAAAAAGCCGGAATCCGGATGCAGTGGCGGTTAAAACCGGGGGTCCTCTCCCGGCTTCAGTTCTTTTCCCCGCTGCTTTTCGGCTGCCGCAAATGCGTCATCGGGCAACGCCCTGAAACCCTTTGGCGCTTTGGAGGCCGGCCCTTTGTAAATGCCGATAAAAGGCTTGGGGAAAGTCCGGCGGGTAACGGGGTCGGTCATACGAAAAAACTGCGGATACCAGCCCTGAACGGGGCTATTGTCCGGCTGCGGTTTTTCAGCCGCCTTATTCCTGTTGGCGAGTATAGCATCCAGGGAGATGTGGCTGATATCGGTGGCCGAAAAGAAATAAACTTTGCGCCCGATCAACCTGCCATTCCGTGCGCCCTTGAAAACACCGGCGTGGTGCCATTCTGTGGAAAATACGCTCAGTTCCTTTGCGGATATTTTGGTGTTGAATTTCTTCGACAGCAAGGCGGCCACTTCGCCGGCCTTTAATAACCCTTTCTCTTCGGCATCCTGGTAATTCTCAGATTTTCCCTGCCACAGGTAATCACTCCTTTTCATGGCGGAAAGATACAATTAAGTGCTATAAAAGCAGGCCTGTATTGCTAAAGACCTGCAATCGCCCTATAACCGCGGGCTTCCGATCGATTACCCGGAAAAAAATGATGCCGTTAATAATGCCTTTTTTCAGCAAACTGGCATATGTGTTGATGTTAGGGGGCGTATGTCCTCCAGGGACTGCATCATATCATCTTAAAACCAGAAAAATGGCAAACAAAAGTACTACCGGCAAGAAAGCGGCTGCTGCAAAAGCACCGGCAAAGAAAGCAGCAACAAAGGCACCTGCGGCAAAAGCACCTGCAGCCAAAGCGCCTGCTAAAAAGGCTGCTGCAGCCAAGCCAGCCGCCACAAAACCAGCTGCCGCCAAAAAAGCAGCAGGCGCATCTGCCGGTTCCGGGCTTAAAAAACCACTCGCACCCTCTGCAGAACTGGCCGCTGTTATTGGTACCACCCCATTGCCAAGAACGGAGATCGTAAAAAAAGTATGGGATTATATTAAGAAGCACAATCTGCAGGATACTGCCAACAAGCGCATGATCAACGCAGATGATAAACTGAATAAATTATTTGGCGGGAAGAAGCAGATCTCCATGTTTGACCTGGCCAAAGTGATCAGCGTTCATGTGAAGTAAATACCGGGCAATATAAAGTTAACCGGCAATGAGAGGGCGCCTCCGGAGCAATACCGGAAGCACCCTGTTGTTATTTTATGCCCGCCAGGTTCAGGAAGCAGGTTCATATTTCATTCTCAGGATCTCCTCTTCAATATCCACCAGCTCATGATATTTCCGGATCAGCTCATGCGCCGTAGCTGGGTCCTTGTTTAACTCGTGCAATACGCTGCGCTGGTGATCCAGCATCTTCACATAAACTTTCTTATATAACAGGTGGTCCACCCCTTCTATCTTATTGTGCATAGACACGGTTTTGCGCAGCTCCAGGTCTTCCCGCAGCTGCTTCAGCGCCGGATTTGCCTTTACCTCTTCGGGGTAATGCGTATCCAGGAAACGGATGCTTCCTTCCAGTAGCCGGTCGCGGATAATCCGCTCCTGCTCTTCTGCAGGGATTTGTTTATCGGGATCTTCCATATTTACCCATCTGATCACCAGCGGCAGGGTGAGCCCCTGTGCCACCAGCGTAAGCAATATCACCGTAAAGGTGATAAACAGGATCAGGTTGCGCTGGGGGAAAAGCGCGCCATTGTCCATGTACACCGGGATGGATAACGCCGCAGCGAGTGATACCACTCCCCTCATGCCCGCCCATCCAATAATAACAGGACCTTTCCAGCCCGGCCGGTTGTCGGCCGTGGTGATATACCTGCTGATAAATACCGTGAACACAGAGGCGCCCATCGTACAAAGCAGGCGGGTTACCACCAGCACGCCGGTGATGATTAGACCATATTTTATCGCATCCCAAAGACTTACCGTACCCAGTTCCTTAATGATTACCGGCAGTTCCAGCCCGATCAGCATAAACACCAGCCCGTTCAGCATAAATCCAATCGTGGCCCACACATTGGCGCCATGCAGCCGGCTCCGGTAACTGAGTATATGCTGGCTCCGGGAAGAGAGGAACAGTCCCCCGCTCACCACCGCCAGTACACCGGACCCATGGAAATATTCCGCTGTAATATACATTACATAGGGCGCCGTCAGGGTCAGGATCACATCCATTTCTGTACCGGTAGGCAGCCAGCGGTGAATGGCATAATATATCAATGCCACCAGCAAACCAATGGCAATACCCATCACAATGGCTACCACAAAGCTCGCTGCCGCTTCATGCAACACAAACACCCCGCTGATCACGGCCGTTTTGGCAAAGCTGAATACAATCAAACTGGACGCATCGTTCATCAGGCTTTCCCCTTCCAGGATCGCAGAGATCCTTTTGGGCACCTTCACATATTTCAGGATGGTAGTGGCAGATACCGCGTCTGGCGGGGATACAATGCCGCCCAGCACAAATCCCAGTGCCAGTGAAAATCCCGGGATCAACGCATGGGATACCACGGCAACCACACCGGAAGTAACAATCACGATTAAAAAAGCAAAAATAGAGATCACCCGCCGCCATCGCCAAAGCTCCTTCCACGAAGTATACCACGCCGCTTCATATAACAGTGGCGGCAGGAAAATGAGCAGGATCAGCTCCGGGTTAATTTCAATGGAAGGGAAAAGCCGCAGCATGCTGAGGCACAGTCCACCCACCACAAGGATGATCGGGTACGCAATTTTCAATTTCTGCGCAATCATCACCAGCAACAAAATAAAAAAGATCAGTAAAATGTGTTGGATAACGGTAGTGAGCATACTATAGATTCTGGTTCTTAAATTTCGCTCTCAAGTTAATGTGTTTTCCTGACACCATAAAGATGCCCTCTCCCCTGTAATGCACCGTTTTCGGATACTTCGGATAAACAGCCGCGCGGGCGCTCACCACTTCCAGGATAAAGAAATTGTATCCTTTCAGCAGTTGGGTATCGGCTACCTTACATTCGTAGTTGGCATAGCATTCCTTTATCAGCGGCGCTTTCACGATGTTTCCCGCTTCCTCTGTGAGGCCAAATTTCCGGAACTTATCCAAATGGGCGCCGGTAGTATTTCCGATCCCAACGATCTCTTCTACCAGGTTCACCGTGGGAATATTGATCACGCACTCCCTGCTTTTCCGGATCATCTCATAACTGTGGTTCTCCGCCGTGATCATGCATCCCACCAGCGAAGGGGAAAACTCCATCACCGTATGCCACCCCATGGTCATGATGTTGGTGTTGTTTTTCCAGCGGGAACTGACCAGCACAATAGGACCCGGTTCCAGGAACCTGCGGATCTCCGCTACCGGGAGATCTGCTTTTTTGTAAGCTCTTCTCATAATAGGGTTGTTTGAATACAGGACTGCAATAATCATACACATTGCCCCGGAATAAGGTTAATCCTATCAAGCAAAGGAAGATCTCTGCGGCTGTTTTTATTCTTATTAAATTGGCAGACCAGCGTATCATTAAACACATCCCTGTTAATTCATGACATCAATCAACACTGTTGCCGGAAAGACTGCTATCTGCCTGATTTTTACCGGTATTCTTCTCTCCCATCATTCGTTATCCGCGCAATCGGGCGACCAGCAACGGCTGCTGGATCATGTTCAACAGATAGCGATGCCGCCGGCGCCGGACAATGCCACGTTCACCATCCCCTTAAACGAAAAACCCACCATTATTGCCACCGCAACCGAAAAAGAAACAAAGCAGCACCTGCCTGTTATCATGGCTTCCCGGCTGGATAAAGGCAGGATACTGATTTTAGGGTCCGACAAATATTTTAAAAAGCCCCTGTTAGATGACAGGAACGTACAGCAACTGCTGCGCAATGCTATCGCATGGGCAGGCAACAAAAGCGGCAGCATACAGGTATGGGGCGGCAACAGCGATCTTCCACCGTTCTTACATCTCCTGAAAAATTACAACACCATCACCGATACCGTTAACATTGCACCTGCCGCCGGCATTATTATCCTTACACAGGATGTTACCGATACCGTTAAAAGAAATAACCTGGAAGCATTTGTAAGAAAAGGAGGCGCCTTGATATTTGGTTCTCCCGCTACTGGCATTTTAAGCCAGCAAAAAACCAGTTATTTTGAAATGGACTTAAACCAGCTTTTCAGGAAAGCCGGGATGTATCACGTAACCGCTACGTTAAAACCGGAAGATAGAAAAGAGGGATTAACGATCCGCTCCATTCCTCCCTATGTGCACATTTCTTCGTTAATGGCGGCATTTAAGGATACGCTGTTTATACCCGCCGCTGCTGACGCCGACAGCTACGCCAGCACCATAGCCAACTATTTATTTAATAATCCCGATACCACTGCTATATCAAATAAAATCAGGTCAACGTTTGCAAACCGGCAGGCGCCCGTCATTCCATCTCCCACACACCCGCTCTGGAAAACAGACATAAAAAACCGGTTTATCTACAATGTTCAAAATTACCTGGCCACACAACACCAGCAAGGGCATACCGATACAGGGTATATCCATCCTGCCAGCAGCCTGTTTCCCGGGGAAGTGAGTAAAACGGCTCCGAGAGTGAATGAACCCGTAGTTATACCCATAAAGGCGGGCTCCCAGGGCCTGTTGGAACCCGATGGTGTTTTTTACCGGTGGCACAGCACCGGTTTATACGTGGCAGCGGGCGATACGGTGACGGTTACCATTTCGCCGGACTGCATTCCACAACAGCTGAAAGCACAGATAGGCGTACATGAGGACAACCTAAGCCATATGGATTATTATGTGCGTCATACGGATGACCTCACAAAAACTTTTGAACTCGACCAACCGGCGACCACCGTCTTTTCCCCGTTTGGAGGGCTGTTGATGATCAAAGTGCCCGACACCACTTCGCTGAAAACACTTCATATACAGGTAAACGGGGCGGTTAAAAGTCCGTACTTCAAATTGGGCGTTACCAGTTTAGCCGACTGGCAACATACCATCCGCAACTACCCCGGGCCGTGGGCCGAACTGGCTACTGATAAAATTGTGCTTACCGTTCCGTCGTATCGCATCCGTAAGCTGGACGACCCTGAAAAGCTGATGAAGTTCTGGGATGAAGTGATGGATGCCGATGCGCAGCTGGCAGCTATTTCGGCCAACAGGGTTCACCCGGAAAGGATCATCATCGATCAACAGGTAGCCTTTGGTTATATGTATACGGCGCCACATAAAATTATGGCGCCCGATGATGAAAGTTGCGCCCTGATGCTGGATGAAGCGCAGCTGCGGGCAAAAGGCTCCTGGGGACATTTTCATGAACTGGGCCACCGTCACCAGTTCTGGGGCATTGATTTCGACGGCCTCGGTGAGGTAACGGTAAACCTGTACACCATGTATGTATATGACCAGGTGCTGCATAAAGGGCTTTATAATCATGAAAACATAGCCAGCAGGCAGGCGGTTATCGATGCCGTAAAGAGCTATATGAAGGGGCAGCCCGGTTTTGATAAATTCCGCGAAGATCCGTTTCTCGCTTTAAAAATGTACATCGAAATAATTGAACATTTCGGGTGGCAGCCTATTGCTGACGTCTTCAAAAAATACCGCGCTTTACCTGCCGCGCAATACCCGGTATCAGAAGCAGATAAAAGGGATTACTGGTTTATCTGTATCAGTACTGCCACGCAAAAAGATCTTTCCCTCTTTTTTGACAAGTGGCAGGTGCCTGTTACGGAAGCAGCCAAGAAGGCTGTCGGCAGATATCCTTCGTGGCTGCCGGAAGAGCTCCAATAAATTACCGGTGACTTTTCCTGAAGCTTTCGGGAGTCATGCCGGCATTTTTACCAAAGAAGGTCACGAAATAAGAAGCGCTTTCAAATGCGAGTTCCTTGGCTACTTCGGCCACCGACAACCCGGTGTAATGCAGCAGGCGCCGGGCTTCCAGCGTGATCCTTTTGCGGATCAGCTCTCCGCTGGACAGCCCGTTATATTCCCGGCACAGTTTATTCAGGTAGTTGGTCGTGATATTTAATTGCCCTGCATAAAAAGAAGGGGTTTTATGTTGCACGAAATGTTCTTCCAGCAGCAGCTTGAATTGACGCATTTTTTCTTCTTTATTATGCTTCCGCTCTATCCCGGTGGGGGGATTGAAGTGGCGGTCGAGGTTACACAGCAGGATATTCAGGTACGACCGCAGCACATTATCGGCGCCTTTATGCCGGCCATAAAATTCCTGGTGCATAAACCGGGTGACCTGGTTCCACTCTGCCGTTTTGTTTTCCTCCAGGCATATTTCATGAATGCTTTCCTTATTCAGGAAAGAAAAGTTGAGCAGTACATTATTGTTATATCTCAGGGAGAAAAAACTTTCTGTAAAGCAAATAACGTTACCGCGGGCGGCGCGGTTGATATGTATGCTGCATATGCTGCCGGGTTTTACACAAATGATTTTCGGATGATCCAGCCGGATAACAGCGCCGTCAATTACCGCTGTGCCCTGTGCGCTTTCGATGCACAGCAGCATGTAGAACATTTGCCTGTGGGGCTGTTCCAGCAAAGGGTACTTATCAGGTATACATCCGAGGCTGCCTATCCAGAAAAAATCATTACCGGTGTCAAACATGTCAGCAGATAACACAGCTATTTCGCTGGATTTCATACTCATGTAGTAGCTTAATGATGTGAACGTAACAGGAGAAATTACGCTGTAGTAGCGGGAGGCCGGAATACCTGCCTGATGAGGCTTTGCGGGGAATACGGCGACTGATAGCCGCGAAAAGTAATAAGGCTTTCAATAGAAACCGGTTTTGCCGGGACAGGATCATACTGCTGGCAAAACAGGGTAATTTCTTTCAGGCGTGTATTGACCGTATTTTCGGGTTTATCGTTTTCTTTTATTTTCCTGTCCAGGAAGCAGGCGCCTTTACAAACCGGGATGAGGTCGAACCGGTTAATACAAAGTTCGGAGGCGATATAGTTCCTGTTAAGATAAAATGCGGCTACTATCCAGCAGTTACCGGTGCTTTGTAAAAGCATGATACACAAAAGCCATATGGATAGTATTTTCTTCAATTTTCTTTTAGTAAGATATTAATATCGTTTATCAGCCGGGTTGTTTCCTGTGGGTCTGTGCCGTTATATACCCCGCGTATATGCCGGGCTTTATCCACCAGCAGCAGTCCGCCGCCGTGCACATAGCCCCCGGGAGCGGAGCTGTCTTTATACGCCGTAGAAAAATATCCTTTTTCTGCGAGGCGGTAAATGGTATCCTGGCTGCCGGTAACAAACCGCCATTTGGGGCTGGTTACTTCCAGGCTGGCGGCATATGCTTTCAGCCGGGGAATGGAATCATCTTCCGGATCAATGGTGTGCGACAGCAGGAGAATGCCGTCGTTTGCTTTAAAGGTGTTATACACCTTCTTCATTTCCGCGGTCATCTTCGGGCATATGTTCGGGCAGGACAGAAAGATAAAATCCGCCACATAGATCTTCCCTTCAAACGACTGTTCATTTACCGTTAAGCTGTCCTGATCCCTAAATGAAAAAGGCGGGACAACGGGGTAAGTAGTGTCGTATACTGTTTTACCGTTATCCTGACGCGCTGTTACGCCCGGCTCACCCAGTATGGGTAGCTTTTTCGCCGGCGATGCACATCCGGTTATCAGTAAAGCGATCAGGAGTATCTTCTTCATTATTTCATGACAAGGGTGTAAGTCGCGGGTTTTAACAGGAAGCTGTCTTTGCAGGCGGAGGAGCAAAATCCGAGAACGGCGCCCTGGTAATGGGCGGTATCGTAAATCCCCGCCTTGATGGGCATTCTGCACACGGGGTCTCTCCGGTTAGCCACCAGCGCCGTGTCGTATTGCACTTCCTCGGGCGCAACCGCCATTGCAGAGTCGCCCTGATGCTGGCTTTCATGGCTGGTATTGCCAGCGCAGGCGGCGAGTGCAGTTATTAAAAATAATCCTATATAAGCCTTCATGCCTGTTTTATTTTTTCATTATCAGCCGCAAAAATAGGGATTAAAATAGAGGGAAGGGTAAAATGAACGGGACAATAGTTTAGAAAAAAGGTAACTGGAATGTTTAGTATGGGATTTAGTAACCTGGTCCCTTCCTTGTACCTTTATGCGCTATGGATATAAGAGATGCTATTGCACTGATAAAACATCCTCCGGTTATGGCCGGGGCTCAAACGGTTTGGGCGGATCTTGGATGCGGGTCAGGTTTATTTACCTATGCCCTGGCCAACCTGCTGGAAACAGGCAGTACTATTTATGCCTGGGACAAAACACCCCCGTCTTTATCCAGCCAACCCAATCCGCACCATGTTACCATCCAACCGGGGCAACTGGATTTTTTGAAAGATGATTTACCCGTATCAGGGCTGGACGGCATCCTAATGGCTAATTCCCTGCACTATGTACCCGGGAAATCGGCCTTTATCGATAAAATAAGTGCACACCTGCAGGAAGACGGTGTATTCCTGATAGTGGAATATGAAATGACAAAGGCCAATCCATGGGTACCCTACCCCGTGCCGTTTCAGGCTTTAAAAGCATTGTTTCATCGGGCAGGATTTACAGTTGCCGTTAAGCTGAACGAAAGACCTTCCCTGTATGGGTCCGGGCATATGTATGCAGCGATGTTCAGGAGGTGATCTATTATCTCAGCCTGCCTATCCTGCTGATCCCTTTAATGCCACTGTGTATTTCCACGCCTCTTTTTAGCGTATTGGCAGCCACATCATACTTACCCACAAACCAGCGCGCGTCATCCGTTTTCAGCACTACATATACTTCATTGCTATTTTCCGTATAGGTGTCCATTGTCATTTGCACTTTACCAAGTCCGAAACTGTTCAGGTCTTTGATTACTTTCTTATTGCGTACGTCAATCATATAAGAACCCATAAAAGCTAACCCGCTTTTAATATATACGTGGTGATCTGAACCGGCATAGTCGCCCCAGCTGGCGGCACCGGCTATATTACCCACTTCTTTCAGATCATATGCGTAACCCGGATCTATTTCAGTAGTTCCGCTTTTGATACGCAACAGGCCATAAGTTTTATTTTTGTTGATAGTGGAAAAATAGTAATCTCCATTTTCGTCTGTGAAGCTGGAAGAGCTGGCATACCAGGCGCCTGACACGTGGCCTAACCTGGTGTCCTTTAGCAGTTTCACATTGGTTAAGGCCGGATAATCGCAAACCAGCATATAGGCTGTGTCAATTTTTGTGATCCAGTCGTAGTAAAAACCAATAAATGCTTTATTATCCCGGATAGAAAAACTGGACGGCGTAAGCGGGATATCTTTTTTCGCCATTGGATTTCCATTATTATCATAAATGGTAAAGGCGGGCACCGGAAACTTCACCGGGTTATTCGATTTCACGGTCATTGCCGCAGTATCAATAATATACAGGTTCTTTTCAATGACATCTTCCGCCTGGTTGTATTTTACTTCCCAGCTAAGGAAGTTCAAACCATTGTTATTGAAGAAGGTTTTCATCATTCCCAACTGCCAGGATCCTGCACTGGCCACGATGTTACCCAGTTCTTTGTACTTGCCACCGACAATCTTCTGCTTACTGATAATATTACCATCCTGTGTATAATAAAAACTTCCCTGGTAAAAAACGCTGTAGATATATGCCCAGGAAGTAATGTTATCCGGCTCAATACCGGAGTTCACCGGACTAAGCAGGGTATCTTTCATGAGATCGGCAGTTGTTAATGTATAATAATTTTCACTGCTGGAAGAATTACCTACCGTCACGAAAATGGCATACTCCTTTGTTTGTTTCGTATCGTCCGGTTTTGTACCGGTATCTGGTGTTTTACTGCATGATTGTATGAACGGCATAACGAACGCAGTCGCCAGCACCATACCTGCTACATTTAACTTTTTCATTTTGTTATTTTATATTAATACTGAACTACATTAGTGATACTCTTAGTTTCACATAAAAAGCACGTCCGGGTTTCTGCAACCTGAAATTGTCGTATAGCCTTTCATCAGTGAGGTTTCTGGCTTCCATCGAAATATTATAGACATCCTGTTTCCAGCTGTATGCCAGTATGAGACTGTGTACGGTTTGACCCGGAACAAAGTTCTTGCTGCCGGGACTGCCTAATTTTGCCCAGGTCAGGTAAAACCAATGCATGTACTGGTACATATAATTCAGCTGCACCCTGGTTCCTTTTCCTACCAGGTCGCGCTTACCGAGCATTAAATTGGCGTTACCGTACATCCACGGGCGGTTTGGTAATTGTTCTTTATAGGTAAGACTGACCTGTGAATTGGTAGAATCGGTATACTTCCAGTTATCCACTGCTTTGTCGTAGCTTATATTGGCGGAGAGGCTTACCATATCCTTATAACCATACCTGGCCTCTGCCTCGAAGCCATAGAGTGTTACACCGGGAAAGTTGCGGCTTTGGGAATGAATATTATCTGATAATACCTGTGATGCGATATAGTCTTTAGAATTCCTGTAAAATGCCGATGCATCCAGGTTAATAAAATGCTCTCCGATAAAATGATTGTAATAGGCCCCCAGATTGAAGTTATCGCTACGCTCGGGCTTCAGATCAAGATTAGCTACTACAAACTGGCCATTACCAAATAAGGCGGTCATCTCCGGTAAATTATATCCTCTTTCCACGGAACCTTTTACCCCCCAATCCGGTGTAATGCGGTAACGAAGCGCCAGTGACCCGCTGGGAAACCCAAAGAAATCTTTACGGGTATGGATCTCACCGCCAACAGGTTTTCCAAAGTCATCAAACACTCTTCCGTCCATAGTGGCTTTGGTAACCATTCCATAATACTTGAAAGAGGCCACGCTGATCAACCGCTTCTTCAGCCATTGTCCCTGCCAGGCCAGTCCTATGATATGCTTACCCTGTTTACTGGGTAATCCCGAAAGATCCTTTTTATAGGGATTGGTTTCTGCCTCGTCATATACTTTCCGGCGGGTGGTATTAAAAGTATAGTTCAGGTTAAGACTGTGATTATTTTCCTTATCAAGATTATAATTAAAATTGGCCCTTGCGGTATAACTATTATCAAAATACTTCGTAAACACTTCTGGAATACGATCACCACCGGCGTTGGCAGCCCAATGACCGATCCAGTCGTATCGATACAGGGCGGTATCCCTGTTCACATCTTTATTATTGGAATAGTTTGCATAGAGATTGGCAAATAACCCCGGAACGATAAAATTATCTTTACGGTATTTGATGGTTGGCATCAGGTATTTGTTTTCCGTCCAGAAGCCGCCCATTACAGCATTCACCGTAGATCCCAACTGGTGCTGCTTCTTATTCTCTCCATAAGTAAGTCCGATGGTGAACCAATCTGCCCACTTTACTTTTTCATAACCTACTTCCACTTCTCCCATAGCAGAGCGGTAGGTATCATAAAAACGCCTGGCCTTGTCGATGCTTACCTGTCTGTAGGTACCGGTGGCTTCATCACGTTTTACAATACGCAAATCCACGTTGTACATTGAGTCGCTGTACATCATATAGTTATTATCGGAATAGTTATAGTAAGTACTGGCTCTCAGCTTCAGGCCTGTCTTACGATCTCTGATACCACCTGTAAGTGCTACCTGGTGGGTATTGAAAGAACCATAACTATAACTCGCATCCAAAAATTTACGGGTCTTCTGTTTGGTAATAATATTAACAGCGCCTCCCATCGCATCTGATCCCAGGTGAGCGGGTACAACGCCTTTATATACCTCTATCCGGTCTATCAGGTTAACGGGAATATTGTTCAACGTCATGGAGCTGCCGTATTGATCCATCGGGATATCATCAATATAAATTTTGGCAGCCAACCCATTTACCTGGAAAGTAAAGTCAGATCCAACGCCGCCGGATTCCCTTACCAATACGCCTGTGGTACGCTTTAACACCTGGTTAATATCCGTTGAGATGTTACCATATTCATTGACGTCTATTACATTTACATTAAACCCGGATTCTTTCAGCTGCTTAACCTTATATTGATTATTACCGGTTCCCGCAACGATCACCTCATTCAATTGCCGGTTGTCTTCTGTTAATGTAAAATCAATATGAATAGAGTGTCCTGCTTTCAGATAAACATCCCTGGTTTGAGGGCGGTATCCGACAGACGATACGATTACTGTCACCTTGCCAGCCAGGCTGGTACTGATATCATAATTACCGGTGGAATCGGCAATGGCACCCACATATTGTTCATTGCTTATTTTAACAGACGCACCGCTGAGGGCCTCCCCCAGCTTACTTTTTATTTCCCCGTAAATATGATTATCTTTTTTGGTTGCAGGTTGTTGGGCCATAGCAAGGTCCGTTACCAGGAGAAAAAATCCTGATAATAGCAATGTAAAAATTCGTCTCACCTTTCTTTTATGCTTAAAATTTTAAAAATCGATAGATATCGTAATTTGTTCGGGCACAGGTGCGTTCCGCGCCAATGGTATGCTTATGTTACCAACATAGTATCCAACGAATGGATGATGTCCCGGCAGGTATACTTATTATTTCTGATTATGACACTTCCGTGATTTTATAGCGGCGCTGATTCGTTTATTCCCGAATAGAAAAGTATTTTTCCCGATTCGAAAAACACTTTATCGTATATGCGTTTACTTTTGTGGCTCACAGTAGTGCGTGCCGCTGTACTGGCTGCATTCAACTTAAAAGATAATTTCAATCATGCTTTGTGCTTAAAAATGATCAGGCACCGGAAAGAGCTTCTTTTGTTATTAATGAAGCGTCTTTTGTTGCGCTTTATAATCGTTACTGGCATGAGGCATTGTCTTTTGCGAGGCAATTAGTACAGGATGATTTTATTGCGGAAGATATTGTGCAGAATATATTTATTTCACTATGGAAAAGGAAAGCGTCGCTACAGATTGATCAACCCATTGCGCATTATATAAAACGTGCCACAAAATTTGCGGCGGCCACGTATATCCGGGATCAGTCCAGGAAGGGAACCATTCCATTATCTTCATTGGAGGATGCCATTCATGCAGATGCGGATGCTCCCCTGCTTCACAGGGAATTGCTTCACAAGCTAACCCATTTTATCAGACAACTGCCTGACCAAAACCAGAAAGTTTATCATATGCGCTTTCATCATGCGCTTGATAATCCGCAGATAGCTATTTTACTGGGTATTTCTGAAAAGACAGTCAGAAACCAACTTTCACTTGCGCTGAGGCGTATACGGGCTTATCTTATAAAAGAAGGGTACTAACCGACAGGGTTTTAGCTGCGATTATAATTTTTGCGGGAAAATTTGCAGGAAAGAAAAATATTTTTAATTTAGTCCTTCCCATCGGGATGTAGCGCAGCCCGGTAGCGCGCTTCGTTCGGGACGAAGAGGCCGCTGGTTCGAATCCAGTCATCCCGACTAACGGTAGAAAAGCATGAAGTTCAAAGCATTGAATTTCATGCTTTTCTGCTTTAAAACAGGGGCTATTTTCCGCAGAAACTAAGTGGTGAACCAGCGCCTTTTTCGGCTCAAACTCAATACAGTTGCCCACTTTCAGCGGGAATTGAACTCCAATGCTATGTCAGCGGTTCGTTATTATTCTTAGTCATTTATTATTGACTTAAATAATGCAATAACACTGTTCCGCAAGGAAATGATTTACATTCTTTCAGTGTTAATTGCAAACTGGTATTGATGAATTTCAAAATTGGTTCATCACTATTACTGGCAAGCGGATTTACAAGTAAATAGTATTCGTCGACTAATTTGTGTCCGATTAAAGATGATACGAATTTATTGCCTCCATAAACAATGATGTCTTCCCCTTTATTTTCTTTCAATTGTTTTATTTCTTCTGCAATATCGCCACTTATAATAGTAGCATTATCCCACTGATTGACCTTAAGTGTATTTGAAAAAATATCCTTGTGAATATCATTAATTGGTTTCCCAATTCTACTACTAATATCATTGGGATTAGGGTTCTCGGCTACATCCTTCCAATATGGAATAAAACCTTCAGCCGTGATTCGTCCCAGTAGGATACTGTCCACTTTTTTAAGGTTGTCAATGCAAAAGGTTACCATATCATCATCCCAATTTATTCCCTCAAAATTCATTTGTACTTTTAATTTTCTCATGACGTTTTAATTTTAATTGTTTGTAACGGTACAAAGATGTAGAACATAATTAAAAAAGGTGTGAGCCAAAAGCGACAAAATAGAAGGGTGATTACGACAGGAACGAGAAGTTGCGACCTATCGGGAAAGCCTTCAAGTCGCTGGATTTGAAGGCTCTTTTTAATTTGGAGTAACGGCAGCATGCAACACATCGACCTATGCCCTTTGCAAAAGGCTCCTCAATTCTACGGCTAAATAATGGAAAACTTTTATTATTATAAAGAATAAAGATGGATATTGCAGTATTATCTTCTGCCTTGTACAGATGGCCTTTCTTTCTTGTGACAAACTGAGGAAATAAACCCACGCAAAGGCGATGTTATAACAGTGTGTTCAATCCGGGGTGAACATTTTCCCCGCCCTAACGTCAGCGACAAGCTATAACAAACAGCATAAACTTTCAAAACGACTTAAAGAATTGACAGCACAACCCATTGTTGAATATTTTAAAAACTATCTTCCTTTAAACAAAGAAGAAATCAAACTGTTGAACGAACGAACGAAACAGCGTTTAATAAAGCGAAGGCAAATGATTTTGCAAGAAGGCTTTGTTTGCAAGCATTATACATTTGTGGTAACAGGTTGCTTTAAAATGTATGGCACTGACGAAAAAGGCAATGCGCATAATATAAGCTTTGCAGCTGAAAATGATTGGATTGCTGACTTAGGCAGTTTTTATTCCGAAAAACCGAGTAAACTTTTTATTGAAGCGCTTGAGCCTTCAACAATTCTGCAGATTGAAAAAACGGACTTGTTATTTTTATTTGTAAACGTTACAAAGTTTGACAGAAACTTTAGGGTAATTGTTGAAGAAAAGTTGATTGAACTTCAGAATCGCTTATTACTAAATTTCAGTTCCAACACGCAGCAGCGCTATACCGTATTCTTAGAACAATACCCGAACCTTGCCATGCGATTGTCCAATGTTCAAATCGCCTCTTATTTAGGAGTTACTCCCGAATTTCTTAGTAAAATCCGTGCACAGAAGCCGTCGAAATAATTCATACCTTAACCTACATTAAGGCTATTTCTTAATCTTGTTTATTGGTTAGCATTCAGTTGTGCATCAATTTTGCTAAAAAATAACGCCATGAAATATCATGAAGACTTTTTCAAACAGTTCGTACAATTTATCAATACTGCTGATGAAACTTTGGCACAGCAACTTGTAAGTCCCGAGGCAAAGTTTTATGTTCCCGGACAATCGGAACCATTAAGAGGTCCAAACGGTTATTTAACGATTATAGGCATGATGCGTTCGGGATTTTCCGACATTCAGTGGACGTTGGAAGAAATGGTTTCTGAAGAGGATAAAGCAGCCATTTGGTTTACCATGCGGGGTACACATGACGGAACATTTTATGGCATTCCACCAACCGGAAAATCCATCAAAGTTCAGGCAATGAACTTTTACCGATTGGCGCATAACCAGATTATTGAAGAATACGGACAACCGGATTTACTTGCTCTGCTGCAACAAATTGGGGCTGTGCCTAAGTTCTGAAGGCAACTCAAAACGAATTTTGCCGCCCGGTGTACTTAGGGCTGGACGCGGATAATCGTTTTTCCATTGACCCGGTTGTTCGAATTGAAGGCGGCAACGGCGTCGTTGAGCGTAGATGTATTGCCTATGTTTGTCTGCAGACGTCCCTCGCGCAGCCGCTGGATGATCTCAATTAATTGGTTTGGGATTGCTTCGACAACAAAGTCAATTGCTAATCCATTAGCAGGCCTGGCCCCAGTCGGACCTGCGATGGTCACCAGCCTTCCTCCGGATCTAATCAAACTTGCGGACTGATTGGCAATATCGCCCCCGAAAATATCAAAAACCAAATCGACTTCACCGACGTCCTGCAGCTTTTCGTTTTCAAGATCGAGGTACTCCAGTGCACCGAAATCGAGCGCCCTCTGACGGCCTTCTGCACGCCCTGTGCCGATGACATAAGCACCGGCAGCACGTGCGAGTTGTGTCGCCATTGAACCCACTACCCCGGCAGCACCATGTACAAGAACAGTCTGCCCCGCCTGAAGGCGGCCGTGCCCGAACAGCCCCTGCCATGCGGTCAGGCCTGGCATCACGAGGGCTGCGCCAACCGTGAAGTCAACATCGATTGGCAGTGGCGCGAGGTTACGCGCTTCAACAGCTACATACTCCGCCAGCGTGCCGTCGCGGTACCAGTCCGTGAGGCCGAACACGCGCTGTCCTACGGATAGCCCCGTCGTTCCATAGCCAAGAGACGTGACAATACCTGCCAGCTCATGACCGGGGATCGACGGCGTCCTGTCACGGCCGGCGCGATCGGTCCAGGTCGAAGGCCACGACAGCTCATCCCCTGTCATTGCCGATGCATGAACCTGAACTATAACATCATTTATCGCCACTTGCGGCTCAGGGCGCTCCACAAGCTGCATTCCGGCCTTTCCTGCAGCTTGATCCGCCACTATTATTGCTTTCATAACACACCTCCTTTTTAGGTCGTCATAAAATTAATTTTCAATTTGGTTACCTTAACGGTCCAGTTTTAAAATATAAAGGGGTCCAGTTTGTGATTGGAAAAATTCTTCAAATTTCATTAAAAAGGTTACCTAAACATCTGCCCCGCGCCACTTTTGATATAAAACTCCTTATAATTTTTTATGTTAAGGATGTCGTTTACGGCCTTATTTTTATCGGTGCTTTTGTCGTAGTAGGCTTTACAGATCTGATATCCCACCCAATAGCCCAGGTCGGCAGGTTTATCTGCAGTTTCCTGATCGGAATTAGCTATCCAGTTGCGGGACCTGTTCAAATACATTTCCTTCTGGAAATCTGCCCAGATCTGCTTTTCCTTGCCTTTAGCCCAAACAAACAGGCGTTCATTAGCCGTGTGACCTGATATCAACTCGCCAATAAAATCGGCCATCCCTTCGGTGAGTGCCCCGGCAAGGAGGGTGGTGTCGCCCTCAAGTCCGCCCTGGTTAAAATGAATGAGCTCATGAGCAATCAGATGTGGTAGTGCTTCCAGGTCTGTGAAATTATTCCGCTGCCATAAGTTCAGTTCCTTAACAGGAACTTCTGCAGTCCGGGCTGATTGATCCAAGCCAATTAATAAGCCTGCGTCAGTACTGGTTCCACCTGAATTAAATGCGCCTATCACGAAGTAAATATCAGGAAACTGAGCTTCGCTGTAAATTTGTTTGAACTTGACAAAGCTTTGAATCATTTGAGGTTTTTGCTGATCAACGGCCAAAGTATTTTTACGTACAGCAGCGTAAAATTGAGGCTTGGTGTTTACGGATTTTACAAAATTCTTCAGGTTTTTTATTTTATAACCCAGATAATCCTCAAGCCCATTTGAAGCAGGTTCCACATAGTATTTCCTATAAAGATCAAGGGCGTGAGCCGTGTCTTTTTTAGCCAGCTCGTATGCCTTCCAAAAGTTCTTTACATCACTGGTGATCAGTTTAGCCTTATACGGATCTGTTGTGCTGTTCTTAGCTGTCTTAATGTTATTGATAAGTTCCGGCCAGCCTGGCAAGGAATGCAAAGATTCAAGATCAGTGTCTTTTTTTATTTGATCGGCATTTTTATAACCGCTGTTAACAGCACTCGTAAGTAACACCAGGGCACTATCTTTTTGACCGTTTAAGGCATAACAACATGCTGCGTTATAATAATTATCTGATTTCAGGACCTTAAAATCGACTCTGTCCGTCGCTTTTAAGTAATACCTACCGGCTTCTTTGAAATTTTTGGCTTTATAAAGACTATCGGCTATTTCCTCAGGTTTTACCTGCGCAATTGTTACAGTGCCGGTTAGCAAAAAAAGAATTAAAAGTTGTTTAAATTGAAACATATAAAAGGGAAATTTTTGTCAGATAATAAAAGCCGTGTAATTCACAATTAATTATCAATGGAGATGTTTACATCAAACTTAATTAACAATTTACATAATAACAGGACACTGCACGATAGTATTTTTTTCAGGTACTAACGGGAATGAATATATTTTTTTAGGAAGATGCCTGTTTGTGAAGACTTGTCTTTGATAAGATCAGCGGGCGTACCTTCAAAGATCACTTTGCCTCCCTGGCGGCCGGCGCCAGGTCCCATGTCAATAATCCAGTCCGCCTGGCTGATCACGTCCAGGTTATGCTCAATAGCTATTACGGTGCTGCCGTTGTCGACCAGCCGGTTCAGGAGTCCTGTTAAATTAGCCACATCCGACAAATGGAGCCCGGTGGTAGGTTCATCCAAAATATAAATATTGCCTGTATTTTCGAGCTCGGCAGCCAGTTTGATCCGTTGTCTCTCGCCGCCGGAGAGGGAATCCAGTGGCTGACCCAAGGTGAGGTAATCCAGCCCTACTTCGTGTAAACGATGCAACACGCGCACGACCTCTTCTTCTGTAAAAAACTGTATCGCTTCTTCTACATTCAGCTTCAATACTTCATCCATATTTTTGCCACGCAGCGTATAGCCCAGCACGTTATCTGTAAAACGTTTGCCTTGACATACTTCGCAGGTGGTTACTACGGCATCCATGAAGGCCAGGTCGAGCGAGGTTACGCCGAGTCCTTTGCACGCCGGGCATGCACCCTCACCGTTAAAAGTGAACAGGCCGGCGCTTACCTTATTGGTGCGGGCAAACAGCTGCCGGATAATATCCGATATCCCGGTGTAGGTAGCCGGGTTCGATCGCACAGATCCTGCCAGTGCATGCTGGTTAATACAAACAATGTCTGGGTACAAACGGGGCAGCACACCGTTGATCAGACTGCTTTTTCCCGATCCGGCTACGCCGGTAACCACCGTTAACACGCCTTTGGGAATGTCTACGCTTACCTTTTGCAGGTTATGTAATGTGGCATTGCGTACACGCAGGCTGCCGGTAGCAGCTCTCACCTTTGCCCGGAGCTGTGGTTGTTTGCGCAGGGCCGTTCCCGTTAATGTACCCGATTTCAGCAAACCTTTTACAGTGCCTTCAAATACTATTTGCCCGCCATGCTTTCCTGCTCCCGGCCCCATATCTATGATATGGTCGCCGATGCTGATTACATCGGGATCATGTTCCACTATCAATACGGTATTTCCTTTATCGCGCAAACCCTTCATCAGCAAATTGAGCTGATGCACATCACGCGCATGAAGACCAGTGCTGGGTTCATCAAAGATGTACATCATATCACACAAACTGCTGCCGAGGTGCCGTACCATTTTAACCCGTTGGGATTCGCCACCGGAAAGTGTGGAGGTTTCACGGTTCAGGCTCAGATATCCCAACCCGATACCATCCAGGTGTGAAAGTCTTTCGATGATGGCGGCCACCATAGTAGCCGCCTGCGGTTCTTTGATGCGCGCTATTTCTTTTATAAGATCGCTTACCTGCAACGCCGCATTTTCCGCAATGTTCTTTCCATGAATCTTACAACTGAGTATTCTGGCATTGAGACGGGCTCCCTTGCATTCCGGGCAGGGACCTTTGGTTACTACCCGCCGCAAAGGTTGCTGCCACGACTTCTGGCTGTCATCCGGCTCTTTAGCCAGGAATCTTTTGGTGAACCGTGGCATTACGCCTTCATACTTTGCGGAAGGCCACCACCCCGGCGCCGGGTGTTTGGGTTTAATTTCTTCCTGGTATAAAAGTAATTGCCATTCTTCTTCAGAATAGTCTTTCAGTTTTTTATCGTTGTCAAAAAATCCAGACATCACAAAGCGCTTCCACAAAGCTGTTCCCGGAGCAAAAGAAGGAAACAGGATAGCGCCTTCGTTCAGGGATTTGCTGCGGTCGAACAATTTTTCCACGTCAATGGTTGTTGTGGTACCAATACCGTCACACACCGGGCACATGCCTTCCGGGTGGTTGAAAGAAAAAACATTAGAATAGCCCACAAAAGGTTTTCCTATCCTGGAATACAATAAACGGAGCAGCGAATAAATATCCGTAATGGTGCCCACGGTAGAGCGGGCATTTCCCCTGATCTGTTTCTGGTCAACAATAATGGCAGGACTTAGGTTCTGCATCAGGTCGGCATCCGGCTGACCATAGTGTGGCAGGCGATGCCGGATAAAGCTGCTGAAGGTTTCATTCAGCTGCCGTTGTGCTTCCGCAGCGATGGTATCAAATACCAATGACGATTTTCCTGAACCGGAAACACCAGTGAGCACGGTGATTTTTTTCTTGGGTATCTCTACATTGATGTTCCGGAGATTGTTTTCGCGGGCGCCTTTAATGATGATCAGGTCTTTATTACGGGGTTGCATAAGCATAAATTATGACGGAGGACACAACAAGAATACCGCCACTTTCTATCTCTGATGCAATTGGGAAGGAACATATTTCATAAGTGGGTATTTAATCTTGCTGCGGATACACAAGCTCCCATAAATGCCCATCAGGATCGGAAAAGTACCCGATATATCCACCATATGTTTCATCAATTGTTGCTTTATTTGGAACTGTGCCGCCATTCTTTGACACATTCTCCAGGGCGTTGTCTACATCTTCTTTCGACATCATTGCACAACTGATAATCATACCGACACCAGCGCCTGGAAATTGCGTTCCAAGCCCGGCTTTTTTACTGTAAGCCTCGAAGGCCTCTTTTTTCATAAGGAACAAAGAAAGTTTAGGAAGTTCAAGCATAAGCATTTCCTCCTCAACTTGAATGTCAGAGAAGCCAAGCGCCTCTTTGTAAAATGTTAATGTTAGATCCAGGTTGCGTACAGGTAAACACACAACGGTAGTTTTTACGTTCATGTTACTCAAGTTTAAATTCCAGCATTGAGATTTTGTAATATGCAAAATACAGTTTGAATATAGTTTTGCTACTTTTCCCTTTTAAATAGGTTTGGCCAACTATTGGGCTAAATAAATTTATCGAAAGTCCATAAAAAAACCAAACGATTTTCTACGAATTTAAGCAGCTTCAGCCCTTTGCAACTCATCGGGAAACTTCATAAAAGAAACTGTCTTTTGCAAGTAACCAATCCTATCTTGCCTGTGGTCAAGGCCGTCTACCGCCCGCTTAGTGCATCCCGGGCAAGCGAAACGCCTCCCAAGCCGGAAGGCGTCAAGCAAACCTATAAATGAGCGCACGCCAGATCGGAGCGTCGACTTCCTTCAATCAAACCGTGATTCTCTTTGTCCACGAGGAAGGATCGTATCGAAATTTGCGATCAGGATTCATCAATCGAACTTAACCAGGTCCTTAAATATCAGTTGACCCCAGCTATTTCCGCGCGCCTGCACAAGCAGTCCTCCTTCCGAAAGCCCTCCAAGTTTGACGGGTGAAAAACCGAGATTCTCAGCAAGCGCACCAATCTCCGCTACTGCGCCGTCATCGTCGCCCGCCAGGAACACAACTCTCCTGCCACCATGTACGGCGGGATCCTGATCAAGAATGGCAGCAATCAAATGGTTGAAGCCCTTAACGAGTTTTCCACCAGTGAATGCCTGAGCCACGAACCTGGAAGAAGGCTGTCCTCCCAGTTTCTCAGGGGGCACACCGTAGGCATTGGTCACATCAACGATGATCTTCCCCTGCCAGTTGGGCAGCGCCTTCGCCACATCCGGGTGCGACTCAAAACGGACAGCTAAAAAGATGACGTCCGCCTTCACCGCTTCCGCCAATGTTGTGGGAAGGATCTCCGGCCCGATCGCAGCCGAGGCGGATGCAAAGCTTTCCGGGTTGCGCGTGGTTGCAACGGATACTTCGATGCCGTTGCGGGCAAACGCCTTGGCCAGGGCCCGGCCAATATTGCCGAAGCCGATAATTGCGTAGCTCGCTACTTCGTTTTTTAATTTACTCATTTTGAAAATTATTTAATAACACGGGTTGCAAACCCGCACCAGCGTGGGTCAATTATTTAGACAAATAGCTTAGACCACCATCAACAAGAAGTTCAGCACCAAGCATGAATGAGGAATCATCAGAAGCCAGGAAAACCGCTGTTTTACCAATGTCAGATGGTTGCCCGATTCTTCCTATCGGCATTACATCTGCCCAGTACTTTTTCACCGCTTCCAGTTGTTCTACCGGAACAAACCTGTCAAACACTGGTGTATCTGTTGTACCTGGTGATATTACATTTGCCCTGATCTTTCTGGCTAAAAGGTCGTTTGAAAATCCTTTGGCAAAATGGATTACAGCGGCTTTCGCAGCACCATAAAGCGTAAAAGATGGATATGCCCGATGCGCCGCATTTGAGGCGATAAGAATAATCGAACCCCCATCATTCATATAGGGCAGTGCTTTATGAACAGTGAGGTAAACACTTTTCAGGTTTAAATCCATTGTCTTGTCATAGTCGGCTTCGCCAATATCTGCCACAGAACCAAATGTTGCTCCTGTAACGGCACCACCTGCATTGGCTACAATCACGTCTATTTTACCAAATTTTTCAGATGTTTCTTTAAAGACTCTTTCCAGGTCGGCTATGTTGGTTACATCGGCATTTATGGCGATGAAATTATCTCCAAGTTGAGCTACGGAACTATCTAAAGTTTCCTTATTTCTCCCAACAATAGCTCCTTTAGCACCTTCATTTTTAAATTCCCGGGCAATGCCAAATCCAATGCCGCTATTACCACCTGTAATAACTGCTACTTTGTTCTTTAATCTGCTCATTATTTCCTTTTTTAAAGATTGAGCAACAAAGGTAGACCAGCTAAGTTATCTAAAGTAACTTAGTACTGAAAAATAACAGTAACATCGGTGTAACTCAGTAACATTGTGGTGTAAAATAGATTTTACTCAGGGCAAAACACAACTTTCTCCCCTTGCATTCAGCCAGTCTCTCAAAAACTAACCGGCTACCAAAATGATTACGGTCTTCCCAAATTGGACTTTTCAATACAACAACTTTGGGCTTTTGAAGAAAACTGCCGCGTATATTAATGGCGAGTTTTGCAGTATCATTTAAAAGAAAGATAAAATCATGTCAAAGACTGTTTTGAAGAATAAGAAGGCGTTCATTATTACGGGTCCGACCTCCGGTATTGGTCGCCTTACGGCACTTGAGCTTGCAAAGTATGGTACTGTGGTGTTAGTGGGCCGGGACCTTAAAAAGCTGGAACAAATGCAGCGGCTTATTAAAGAAAAGGGGCAGGATGCGGTCCCTGTCGTTTGCGATCTGTCTGATATTATTAGTGTCCGGCGTGCTGCTGCAGACATCCTCGCGCTCAATGTCCCGATTGCCGGGCTACTTAACAATGCGGGTATCATGCAAATGCGTGCCACAAGGAGTGCGCAGGGTTGGAACACGACCTTCGCTACCAACCACCTGGGGCCATTTGCGTTGACCGAGGAACTTATACCACATCTGCCTGATGGCGCAAATATCGCTTTTGTTGCCTCGGGAGTGGAAGATCCCGCACGGAAGCCTGCGAAAGCCGCCGGGTTCCGTGGTGGCCGCTTTATTTCCGTGGAGGCGGGCGCCCGCGGTGAATGGGAGCCTGGCGGCTCTAAAATGCCGGGGGCAGACGCATACGCAACATCCAAGCAGTGTATCCTTGCTGCGGCCCTGGCTTTATCCCGTGAAACGCCCCGGTTGCGCATCAATGCCATCGAACCGGGCTTCATTCCGAATACGGGACTCGGCAGGGATGCCAATGGCTTCCTTCGTTTTATAGGAAATTATTTACTCCCGCTGGTCGCTCCATATATTAAATACTGGAGCACCCCAAAGCGGGCGGCACGCCTGGAGACAGCAGTACTGACCGGCGAATCTGGTAAAACAGGCATTTATTACGACGAAAAAGGACTGCCCATGCTCGGCTCCATGTTGGTGCAGGATCCAAAATTTCAGGAGCTCGTTGTTGCGGATACGCGCACCCTATTGTCAAGGGTTTAATTATTATTGTTAGGATAAGTATGATTAACTTAGGGAGATCAAGATGAAAGCTTCTGTCAACAAAACGACTCTCGTTGGTCCTGCAATAGCAAGGGAACAATTCATTGGCGAGCACCTCTTTTTCTATGTTGTGAAAGGGTGTGTGAACGGTTATTATGGCGATAAAAATTACACCTTGAAGTCGGGCGAGTATGGCATTGTCCGTAAAAACCGTTTGGGCCGGCAGACCGCTACCAAAGAGCCGTATGTGATTGAAAAAATCATTTTTGTTTTCGACGAACCGTTCTTAAAACAATTCCAGGACAAACACCGGATAAATGCAGTAAAGTTCCGGTCTGCTGAGAGCTTTATACGCCCGGCAAGCAATGAGCTGATTCCTGCATTTATTCGATCTTTAACTCCTTACTACAATAGTCGTGGAGAAATGGACAAAGCATTTTTTGATGTAAAGCGGGAAGAACTGCTCCTAATACTGTTGCAACTGCAGCCAGAATTATCGGGACTATTCTTTGATTACGGTATTCCCGGGAAAATAGATCTCGAAGAATTTATGAACCGAAATTACAAATTCAATGTAAGTGTTGCCCGGTTCGCCTACTTGACCGGGCGTAGCTTATCTGCCTTCAAGCGGGATTTCAAGGCGATCTTTAACGACACACCTAATCGCTGGCTAGTGCAAAAACGTTTGGGTGAAGCCCGTTTTCTCCTGGAAAAAGAGGCTGCAAAACCCTCCGACATTTATCTTGAGTTAGGTTTTGAGGCATTGTCGCACTTTTCTTTTGCATTCAAGAAACATTTTGGAATTGCACCATCGGAACTTGCAAAAAGGGAAACAGGCTTAAATGTGAAGGTTACTTAGCTACCTAAATTAGCGGATTCAAAAAATCTGATTGGTAGAAGGTATATCTATATTATTTCTGTAACTCCAACAAACGCGATTTAATTTCATTTGATGCAGGATTCAATTCGCTGGCCTTTTTGTACGAAGCGATAGCGTGCTGCTTTTCTCCTTTCAAAGCATATGCTGCGCCCAAAGCCGCAAAGGCTTTTGAAGAAGACGGGTAGTTAATTGTATTCATCTCCAGTAGCTGAATGCCATTATTCAGGGTTACCGGATTTTTCACTACCCATTGTGCCCAGCCATTGACATATGCTTCGTCAGGTAAAATCGGGTACCCAAACTTTTGTGACAATTCTTTATAGTGTTTCATAATGATCTCCGGACTGATCTCTTCATCACTTACCGGAGGAAGTGGCCACTGGCGATAGATAAACCGAAGTCCATCATAGTATGATCTAATAGGCACAGTCATATGACTCTCTGCCGGATAGCTCATATATTCAAAATCCAGTCCTTTGATATTCCGCTTTTTGAGCAGGGAATCAAACTTTAAAACATCGGTATGAAATGTTGATCCGGGTGAAGAACCTTCATTGCCATCACTAAAAAAAAGCGTCTTCGATAAAGTTGATCCTGCTTTCATTTTTTTCTCCGCGAGCTTCAGCAGGAATTTCTGATCCCACCAGAAGGATGGGCTCACGGCAATGTATGCGTCAAACATATCCGGATAATTAAGGAGGCAATTGATGGCTGTCAGCGCCCCGAATGAGTGTCCTGCAAAAATGCGGTAAGGTTGAGTTTTGTAATTTGAATCGACATAGGGTATAAGCTCTTTCTGAATGAATTGAAAAAGATGCTCATTTCCTCCGCTGTTCTTATATGGGGAATTAGCAGTGGTATCCGGTTTTCCATAATAATCAATATTGCTGTGAGATGGAGTGAGGTCACGATTACGGTCCGTATTTGTTAGTCCTACAACAATCAGTGGCGGAATAACATTCACATCTTGCCGGCTGAGGTATTTAGAATATTCTACCATTTGGGTAAAATGATTGTCGGCATCCAGAACATAGATCACCGGATATCTTTTCTCTGGATTGTCAGCATCCTTTGGCGTGTAGATCATTATCTTTCGATCTTCTTTAAGAATGCCGGAATGCATCGTTACCACTTCTCCCTGACCGGACTTAATTGGTTCTACCGTTTGGGCAATTGCCTTAAATGAAAAAAATAGCGGTATAATAAAAAACAGGAAACTGGATTTCATATGACTTGGAATGTAAGTTAATTGTAAATATGAGGTTTTTCCTGATCACTTAATAAAAGAAAATAAGATCAGTTAAGTCTGATTTTGGGTTATAGCAAATGAATTTTGGCTTTCTCAACATTTGTAAAGGTTTTTTCATTTTTGTCTTTTCATCTTTGCATCTGTAACCAATAATAAAATTAAAAAATGAAACAGGTATTTATCAATCTTGCAGTAAAAGACATTCAAAAATCACTGGACTTTTACACTCAAATTGGGTTTGCAATCAACCCGCAGTTTTCTGACGACCAGGCGAAATGTATGGTTTGGAGCGATACAATTTTCGTTATGATTATGAGCCACGAAAGGTTCCAGACATTTACGAAAAAACCAATAGCTGATACAAAAAGTAATATTGCAGGCCTGTTTGCCTTATCTGTTGAAAGTATTGATAAAATGAATGAAGTTGTGGCGCATGGATTAAAAGCAGGAGGAACAGAGCCAACGCCTATGATGGATTACGGGTTTATGCAACAGCGGCGAATAGAGGACCTTGATGGACACACCTGGGAAATATTTTTCATGGATACCACCAAAATGCCCAACCAGGATTAACCAGTTAAGCATAAGGATGACAGAAACAGAGCACAACATCTTGCTAAGACCTGGAAAAAATCACGACCACATAAAAGCATACGCGATATAGGCGATGCCATAAACTTACCCTAAAACAAGGCGCTCACTAAAAAAGGGGCGCCTTGTTTTTACCCGATAAAATCAATATTCTAAAAAACATTTGGGCAAGTAAATACTTGCGCTTATATTTGCAAGCAGATACTTGCATTTATGAAAATCAGGAGAGATGTTTATCAGGCCATCGCCGATCCTACCAGGAGGGAAATCATTAACCTCATTGCAGCACAGTCGTACAACGTAAACACCATCGCAGAAAAGTTTGATATGACCAGGCAGGCCATATCCCTGCACGTGAAAATACTGGAAGAATGCGGCCTGCTGGTTATCAAACAAAGCGGAAGGGAAAGATTCTGCGAGGTACAACTGGATCAACTTGATGAGGTAGTAACCTGGATAGATCAATCCAGGAAATTATGGACCAGGAGGTTTGAAAAATTGGATAAATACTTACAACAACAAAAATCCAAAGGTAAATGAAGACTAATAAAGAAGATCTTTTTATTACGCATCTGTTTAATGCGCCGCGTGAACTTGTTTTTGAGGCATGGACAGATCCCAGGCATCTGCAACACTGGTATGCACCGGATGGATGCACTATAGTATTTAAATCAATAGATGTTAAAGTTGGTGGTACATTTCATTCTGTTATTCACGATCCTGTGCATGGAGAATGCTGGATCACAGGCGTATACCAGGAAATAGCTTTTCCGGAGAAACTCGTTTTCACAATGGAGCTGAGTAATGAGCAAGGCACCCCACTCAACGCAACCGAAGCTGGAAAGTCAAAGGACTGGCCAGCGGTAACCATTACCTAGCCTGCTTAACCGACGATATAACCTGGGTGCTTCCGGGTGTTTATCTGCATAAAGGGAAAGCTGATTTTGATAAGGAAATTGAAAACGAAGGGTTTACAGGCAAGCCCGCTATTAAAGTATCCAGGATGACAGAAGAGGAAAATGTAGTCATCGCAGAAGGCACCGTTCAAGCCAAAACGAAAAATGGAATTATTGTCAACCTTGTATTCTGTGATGTTTTTGAGATGGAAAATGGGTTGATAAAAAAGCTGACGAGTTACCTGATGACTATACCCGATAAAAAATAATTTCGGGACCCGGGCCCGGTTTCCCTGGCACGCGATTTCCGAATACACAGGATAATAGAAAATTTTAGTTCCATAATAATATGATGCAATTAGTTCGCCAGATAACCCAGGTAACTGAACCCCTTATTACAGCAGCAGGCATTGTCTATAAAAACAGCGATAATGCCATTATCCGGATAGACAACCATCTTTCGGTTATCGAAAGTGCATTAGATACAACGCCTTTTGTGCTTACCGCAATGATGAACCGGGAAGTGGTCATCCGGACAAGGGATAAGATCATCGCCTGGGATACAGATAGTAACGTTAGAAAGGAATATCCATTCAATTATACAGGCAGCGTGCAGATCAAGCTGCTGTATGATGATAACATGATCATCCGCAATAAAACGGCTGACGGCTGGAAGCTGAGCAAATATAATTTCCGGGATTCCAACCTTATCTGGGATGCTGATGGCGCCTATACCCACCTTTTTACCGGCAACGGCGATCAGTTGGTGGTTACGCATACTGAGAAAAAGCAGGTGCTCTCCTGTTTGAGCGAAACAAACGGTCACCTGCTGTGGGAAGTAAACATAAATGAACTGGGACTGCCTGCAGGTAGCTATGAGATCATCGGGCGACCGCAGTTGGAAGGAGGACAAATATATGCAGGGTGTTACCAACGGGCACACTGACTACCTACTCTGCCTCGACGGTAACGGCCAGTTATGCTGGCAGGTGAAGGGCGCAGGTATGAGATTCCAGGCCACGGATCAGACCGTACTATGTTTTGTGAATATGGAAATATGGAAGATTAATGCCGCAGATGGCGCCCGCCTTTACGACGTGGACCTGTCAGCGCATATTAAATCAGCAGGTATCGATCCTTATTCCAACGTAATATTCAGAGATGATAAAATGTACCTGGCAGGTATCCTGGATACGATTATCAGTGAATGGAACATACAAACCGGCGACCTCTTATGGCATTACCGGATACACGATGCCAATAAAACTGGCCGCAGGGGTATTGTGATTCCCGCAGCCGAAGATGTATTTCATGTATTTGACAACCGCATATTTGTGCTGGATTCAGAACAGACCTTACATGTATTTGAAAAGGATAAACGTTTGTAACGTCCCGACAGGAACGTTAATTTACATAAATATTAAACCAAACATATGGGACGGATATTTATCACCGGGTCTGCCGACGGACTAGGGTTATTGGCAGCAAAATCACTAATAGAAAAAGGACATCAGGTAGTTGCACATGCGCGGGATGAAAATAGAAAACTTGACATCACCGGCAAGCTGAAAGGTGCTGACGGTATTGTGACCGGCAATCTTTCTGATATTGAAGAAACAAAGGAACTGGCACAACAGTTAAATTCCCTGGGAAAGTTTGATGCAGTAATCCATAATGCCGGAGTATATAATGCTGCCCCGGAGCAGATATTTAAAGTGAATACCCTGGCTCCCTATATTCTGACCAGTTTGATGCAACGACCCAAACGATTAATCTATTTATGCTCGGATATGCACACTCATGCTGATGCAAGTATTGGTTTTTCCAGAAACGGATTTGATCATGTCACTTATTCTGACTCCAAGTTTTATGTTTTATTGCTTTCACTTGCTGTATCAAGAAAATGGAAAGATGTTTATTCCAATACCGTTGATCCGGGTTGGGTGCCAACAAAAATGGGTGGCAGGTCGGCACCCGGAGATCTGGCAAAAGGATACGAAACCCAGGTTTGGCTGGCTGCAAGCAATGATGAAAAGGCGAAAGTAACCGGCCGTTATTTCTATCATCAAAAAGAAAGAAGTTACAAAAAGGAAGCTAACAACTTTTCATTGCAGGATCAGTTTTTAGACGCATGTAATGAAATTAGTGGGATTCCTTTTCCTGCTTAACAGTTTCCGCCCCCCACTTCTCATGGTTGGATGTGACAATCTGCACAAACTTTCTGGTAATCACTGTAGTCCACACCTGACGCACTCCTTGCTGCAACACCACCAGGAATGATGACATAACGGAACCGAAAAACGTTCAGTTCAATATTGCTGATAATATTAAGACCGCCTACATAGAACTGAGGATACATCTTTATGTCGCCGGCGTTGGAGGCATAAGGTACAAGTAATACCGTAGAGCCAAAATCAACGTATACCAATATAATCCCATTATCAAGAATCGCCTTTGTTATGGCGGGTATAGGCCATTGCGCAACCTTCCCGGTAAAAGACCTCCAGGTAGAATAGATCACATTAGCCGTGCCGGTGGCGCCCCGGCTTCCGGTATCTCCTTTATCTCCTTTTGTTCCCTGTGTTCCCTGTGCCCCCTGCGGGCCTTCAGGACCGGTTTTTGAACAGGCAAGGCACGACATAATCAGCAAGCCTGCCACTAATAGCAATTTTGTTTTCATGATTATCTGTTTAAAGGTTTAAAGCATGTTCGTTGCAATCTTTGTCACGTTAAAGAACTGCTTAAAAAAGAATATGAAAAAGGACTGTTGAGCGGTTGGCAGGATTGACTGAGCGGTTTGTGATAAACGGTCATTGACCTGGGCGGGAAGCAACCACCGGCTCATTCATTTCCGCGAATGGCTAACCGGCACTTTTCAGTGAATGCATTAATTGTAATTTCTACCATAATATTATTCACAGGTAAAATATTGCTGTATAATCCCCAAAAACAATTAAGCTCCATTATACTTATCAGTACAACGCTTGCAATCCTAAAATAAATCCTGTTATTATTAAATAAAACGCACATGAACAGAGATCAATTTTTAAAAAAATGCTTAGCAGTAGGGGCTTTTGTTTATGCTCCATTTAACCTGATTGCTCAATCAGTAAAGAAAAGAATTGAAAAAGGTTTTTCAGTTAAGGCTGGCATGGACCGCTTCAATAAAAGTATCAATCTCTTGGAGGGGGACACATTTTATACAAAAGTTTCTTCAAAAGATACTGACGGAGATATTTATGTGTTTGAATCAATACGCATGAAAGAAGGGGGACCCTCTCTCCATTTCCATTTCGATCAGGATGAATGGTGGTATGTTTTAAAGGGCGAATTCCTTATAAAAGTCGGAGATGTTACCTACGAGGCAAAACCCGGCGACAGCGTCTTTGGGCCCAGAAAAGTGCCCCATAGCTTTTCAAAGATTGGTGAAGGTGAAGCGAGGTTATTGATGTTTTTTCAACCGGCGGGGAAAATGGAAGAATTCTTTATTAAACTCAGTGAAGGATCCGCCAAGAACATGAGTGAAGAGGAACTGGACAGGTTTCGGGAAGAGCATGGTTTCAAGCGGGTGGGGCCACCTATAAAATATTTAAAAAAGCTGTAAGATTACCAGGCAAACAGAGCGAAAGTGCTCCTTGCCATAACCGGCCATAATATATAAGTAATGATCCCGGATAGCCATGCGGTAAAATCTGATGGCTGAAAGCCCTTCCTGGTTAGTTCGCCGGTAATACCGGCGTCTTTAAGTATTTCCGCTTTTGCTGTTAAATTAGCAACCGGAATATAAATAGTGTTACCGTCGATCAGCGCCTTGTATCACGGATACTATTATACTGCAAGTATATAAACTAAGAGAATTGACGGATGATTAATTCCTCCATCATCTTTAGCTCCTCCTGCCCTATCTTGTCGACGGCTTTTATTTCCGTCCCGTAGTCTATATCAAAATAGATATTAAACCTTTTCCCCTTAAACTTACATAGAAGAACATTTGCTTCTGTGATCATGACTTCTTCCACAATTTCTACTTCATGCACCGGATCAATATGCTTTAACGCCTGTAGCACTTCATGGTAACTCAATTCCCCCAATTTTATTTTCATAGCCATGCATAGATAATTTTAGTGAACTGTGTTATGAGTACTCAAATTTAACAATTATACAGGCACTGCTACCCTGTTATTCAACTACATGATAAAAATATGCTTCCCTCTTTCCGGGAAGTGTATACTCTCCTCGATGGCTGTTTTAAAATCCTCCAGCGCATGTCTCCCGGAAACATTTGACGCAAAACCGGCGGAAATTTCTGCAATTTCCTTCAGCATGGTAACATCTTCAGGAAGTGGTGGCGTGAAAAAGTACCGGTATACATGCGGCTGAATCTGGAGACCACTTAATAGAATGTCGAAATTATGAAGTGTATATTTTTCTGCACTCAAGCCGCCGTTGATGATTAGCTTACCGCCAAAGTCAATGCACCTGATCAATTCCCCGGTAACCGGGCCACCCACATTATCAATAATACCATTTACGCCTTTATTTCCGGTAATCTCCATGATGCGTTGTACGGTGTTTCCCTGCTCCGCAGAAAGGTCTATTACTACGGTGGCCCCCAGTGACTCCAGTATATGTACCTTCTTTATACGGCGTACAATGGAAATGACACGTATTCCCTGTAGTTTCGCCAGTTGAGTCACCAATATTGATATCGCAGAGTTGCCGGCAGTCAACACCAACCATTGACCCGGCTGAACGCCCGACTGCTTCAGCAGGTCACATGCAGTAACCAGGTTTACAAACTGGCTGCTCAGTTCAGCAGGATAACCGGCTGGTAAGGGAATCAGCCATTCCGCCGGAACAGCTACATATTCTGCCCAGGAGTTATAATAGCTGAATGCCACGTGCGCGCCCGGTTGAAACGCTACCTCTTTTCCTGCTTTTTCTATAATACCGGCGCCGTGATTACCAGCAATCTGCTGAGGGAACACTGGTTTTTTGGGTTCCGGGTAGAGGTTCTGAATAAATAGAAAATCACCCGGGTTAATAGAGGCTGCGGTTGTCCTGATCAATACTTCGTTATCATTTATAGCGGGTACTGGTACTTCAGATAATTGGAGCACTTCTTCCGGCGCGCCGATGCGATTAAATGTTATTGCTTTCATTGTTTTGTTTGAATAGCAATATTACCAGACGTTTCTTATCTTCGATATGTCTTATCTGACAATTACCATGCAAAAATAGCCATATGCATTTCGTCATCTATTTGCCTTCCGGTTTTTATGCAGCGATTGCCTCCAGTGTGGTAGAAATATTGCAGGCAATAAATGTGTTGAGTGACTCGGACATTTTTACTTTTGAGTTTGTGTCTAAACATACACACGCGGTTTCTCGTTCTGCTATTTCTTTTAATGCGGCAACAAAACCTGCTAAAAAGGCCGACGTGTTGATCCTGTTGGCCGGAGCGGGAGCACAGGCTATTCCCGAACACAACTTATTGGCAGTGGAAGCAAAAAGGGCAGCACCATTTATTAAGGCAGCACAACGGCACGGCGCCATTATTGCGGCCACCTGCGGGGCTTCCTATCTCCTGGCCGCCAATGGTTTGCTGGATGGAAAGCGGGCCACCATCTCATGGTGGCTGAAAGGAGATGTACAGGAGCGGTTTCCCGCAGTGCGCTGGGAGCCTTCCCGGATTGTAGTGAAACAGGGGAATATTTATACTTCGGGCGGAGGCTTTGCCGGGCTGGATTTGATCAGTAACCTGCTAACAGACCTCGGTTTCGCAAAGGAGCTGAAACGTGTGAGGAAAATAATGCTGCTCCCTCCTGCGCGCGAATTTCAAAGTCCTTATGAGATTCCGGTTACAGAGATGATTGGCAGCTTTGAAAAACAGCTCAACAAACTGCTAAAAGACAACATGGAAGTCATAAGCCTGGATTTTCTATCCCGGGAGATGGGGATGTCTTCCCGGACATTATCACGCAGGTTCCGGGAAGAATTGAATACCAGTCCGGGCAAATGGATACAGGAAAAACGTATGGAAATAGCAAAAAAATTATTGGGAGAAACTAAGCTGAGTATCTCCGAAATTTGTTACCGGGTAGGATATGAAGATCTGGCTTCCTTCTCACGCCTGTTTTCTAATACCACCGGTATGCCGCCGGGGGAATTCCGCAGGGAAACAGGGAGATGATTACCAACATTTTTACACGGAAACGGATTATTCTGCCTTATTCCCCTTTCTATCAAAAAAATCGCTTTTTTCACCAATGGCTGTTTTTAGACAGTTCATAATTTCCTCGTGAAAATCGGTACCCGCTGCGTTAAGGGGATCAATAGCTTTTACCAGTAGAGTGCGCAGTTCAAAAAGCTGTTCCCGGTTATACTTCTTTGAAGCCTTTACCAGTTCCAGCTTCATCAGCTCTTCCTGCTGACAGGTGCTTGATGACACCTTCAGTTTTGCCAAGAACAAGGCAGATCTCCTTTACCTGAAAATCGTAAATGTCCTTTAAGATCAGCGCCACCTGTTTTTCTATGGGCAAGGTTTTTGAAGTACAGGTAAAACACTAGTCTATGTGTTCTCTCTTTTCATAAAACAACCATTAAAAATGGTATAAAAACACCACATCACCCGTATAAGCCGGCTTCGCCTTGCCTTTAATGCTAAGCGTAGCGCCAATTACTACTTTGGTAACTCCTCTTAAATCGACGATGGAATTGAGTTTCGCTTTCAATTGTACTTCATCGTTTACAAACACTGCCTGACCAAACTTAAACCGCTCTATGCCGTAGTTAATTTCCATTTTAACATTCCGGATGTCTGCTATTTGCTTCCATAAATAAGGAATCAGCGCCAGTGTCAGATAACCATGGGCAATAGTCGTTTTGAATGGCCCTTCATTTTTCGCTCTTTCCTCATTGCAATGGATCCATTGATGATCCAGTGTTGCATCCGCAAATTTGTTGATCTGTTCCTGGTCTATTTTATGCCACTCAGAGCTACCTATTTCTTTACCCTCATACGCTTGATATTCTGCGAAACTGTTTACAATTACCATAATTCTTTCTTTTATTATTATTTATAGATACAAGCGCGCCCAGGCAATAAGGTCGCCAGGATAAACGGATTTCCAACTTACTTCTATTTCTTCAAGTATCCAAAACATCGTTCCATTTAATTTGTTAAAAGGAGCATCCGAAAAACAAAAAGTCCGCTGTGACAGCGGACTTTCGGTCAAAACGGGCTCAATATACTCAGTCCTGCCAGAACATATCTTCCTGCTGCTGGTCGTCTGAAAATAGCCAGACCTGCGTAATTTTCCCTTCTTTAACTTCAAATAAATCGACCCCATTCATGTCTATGCTTTTGCTTCCTTTCGTGGCGGTGAATCGAACCGGGCAAGCTACCAGATTGTCGCTTTCCATTAATGCGCCATTCGGTTTAACAACCAGACTTCCCGCTACATTCTCCATCATGGCTCCAAGCATATTGCCTATTTCTTCCAGGCCTTTTTTAACACCCGAAAATTTGTGGTTTCCTGGTTGATGCCACCTGGCATCCGGCGTAAAAACCGAGAAGGCTTTAGGAACGTCTCCTGTTTCAAGCGCTTTAAGGTAGTATTCAATTACTTCTTTTGATGTCATTTCTTACCGGTTTTAAAAGTGTATAATTTCTATCTATCCCAGGAGTATTTGCCGGATGCTTAAAATCCGGCATTTTTATCGCAGGCATTGCGTAAAGGTATGTATTGCTTACCTTTAGGAAAATACCTACCAACTGGTAGGGTACTTACTTTCTGGTAAGAAATATTGAAAATCAATGGAAGAAAAATCAAAAATTAATCCCAGCGACGAAAACTGCCCGGTGAGAAGGACCTTAGGATTGCTGGGGGGTAAATGGACACTATTAATAGTGTATCAGATCAATGACAGGGTAATAAGATATGGAGAATTAAAAAGAATGATTCCCGGCATCAGCGAAAAAATGCTGATCCAGGAATTAAATGCTTTGGTTAAAAACAAACTGGTGTCCAAAACGGCTTATCCTGAAATTCCGCCAAGGGTTGAATACAGTTTAACTAAGACAGGCTTAAAGGCATTGCCCATCGTTGATAAGCTGGCATCCTACGGCCTGGAAAACCTGGTATAATACTCACCCACCGTCCCCGTTTACTCTTCCGGGTTAAGCGAGCCGCCTGAAAAGACAGCAAAGAAATCTCTTTTATACACCTCTCCTAATGGGATCTCTACATCTCCGAGAAATATACTACGGTGATCAAATGAATCTATATACTTTGAATTCACTACATAGGATTTGCTAACCCGCAGGAATAGATGCTGTGGGAGTTTCTGGTGGATGGTTTTTAAATTCATGGCAGTAATCATTTTCTGGTTACCGACATACATGACTACATAGTCCTTTAGCCCCTCTATGAACCTGATATCCGCAAAGTTAATCCTATGAAATTTCCGTTCTGATTTAATCAGTAAGAAGTCAACGGTGTTAGATTCAATAGTATTTTTCTCGGTATCATCTGACAGCAGCTTCCGGTATATCTCCGCTTTATGAATCGCCTTCGCCAGCCTTGATTTTTCAATAGGTTTAAGCAGGTAATCGATAGCATCCAGCTCGTAACTCTTTAAAGCGTATTGTGAATAAGCCGTGGTGAAAATAGTAAGCGTTTGCCTGGGCAGTTGTGCAGCAAACTGTAATCCCGTTACCATCGGCATTTGAATATCGAGAAAAATAAGATCTACTTTATTTTCTTTTAAGAAGTCCAGTGCGGTGGGAGCATTGGAGAATTTCCCCAATATCTCCAGCTGGGATACTTCTTTGATCATTGACTGCATTTGTTCTCTCGCCAATGGCTCATCATCTACAATAATACAGTTCATAACGGTATTGTTAGTTTTACATTATATTCATTCCCGGAAGAAGTGATCTCAAGAGTATAATTAGCCCCGTATAAAAGTTCAAGCCGCCTCTTGATATTCGCTAACCCCAACCCGCTGTTCTTTTCATCAGAAGGTATATATCCCGGGTCCGTGGAATTAATACAACTGAAATAAAGTCTATTCGCGTCAACAGCTATGCTGACCCTGATGTAAGACGCGGCCTCACTTATGCTCACACTATGCTTCACCGCATTTTCAACAAAGGTAGTGAAAAGGTTAGGCGGCAGAAAGATATGATTGAGGACCGTGGCTGCTGCCAGGCTTTCTACATTAACAGTTAGATTATCTCTCCTGAGTTTTTCCAGGTCAAGGAAATTGGACAGAAAATTTATCTCAGACCTGAGTAATGTTTTCATCTCGTTGTTCTCATAGAGCTGGTAACGAAGAAATTCGGATAATTTCATGATAACCATGTCTGCTTTGTCCGGATCGCTGTGCAGCAGCGCTCTGATCCCATTGAGCATATTAAAGAGGAAATGCGGATTGATCTGGTTCCGCAATTCGTTCAGTTCCATTGTCAGGGTGATGCTTTTTAGCTCAGTAATTCTTTCATTATCCCGCATCCATCGCTGGAAGAGCTTTATCATGGTGGTGACCAGGATGATAGGGACCAATATAACGGTTCCTTCATAAAACCCCATTTTCCTGTCGGGCATAACCAGGTGCGGCGGCAGTCGCCCGGATGTGGAGAATGCACTCAATAGATTAGCCATCAGTACTACAAACACCGATACCAGCAAAAAAAGCACTACCACGTATCTTACGTACCGTCCTTTAAAGAAAATCCTGGGCACCAGCACATTCATGTTGACATAACACATCGCCATTATAGATCCGTACACACATAGCAGCCGGTAATACCTGTAGGGTCCGGAATATTCCAATATCTCGTCAGTGCAGAAAATTACAGGCAGGAATCCAACCAATAGTATAGCATGACGCCAAATCCTGTACCGGTCGTCAATGATCAGTTGTATAAGCTTCTTATCCTTTGACTCCCGGAGATCGTTCTTCATAATATAACAGGATGTCTGACATCTCACACAAATATAGAACGATATATCCGACGGCTACCAGAAATTATACAAACACCCGCTATTCTTCTACCAAATTCCGGCCGGAAAGGATTTGATATAAAATGTAACCGGCTTGGTAGAAAACCGGAAAACTACGATGGTTTAAATCCTTTCTTTGTTCCGCTTCAGCAACGATAAAAATTTTTCCTGGTCTGTAACTAAAAGTATAAAATAAAGAAGATGGATATTTCAAAAAATGCCGCGTCATTAGTAGCCGGTTTGCTGACTTTATCGGTAACCGGTTTTTCGCAGACGCGCGACAGTATTCCCGGCGCTGTAAAAGATAGCGTGGATGTGCGCCAACGGGTAGTTGCCTATGCCGCCGATAAATTCGCCATTACGCGCCCCTTCAATATAGAGTTTTCCCATGCCGCTCCTTACAACTTTTCTTCGGAGAGAAACGGGAAGTCGTTGCCTGGTAATAAGGTCAACAGTTTTTCGCAGATAAAAGTGAGTACAAATATCAATTTTATAAAAAGAAAGACATGGTTCCTGGGCGCTACTATCGGATATGCGTATACGAATACAGATGCCGGTTTAACAACATCTGTTGGAGGACCAGTCACCACTGTTGAGGGGGATTTCCATTATCTTTTTTCATCTGTCAACTTTACTTACTTTTCTACCTTGTTCAATAAACGAACCATCTATACGTCCAGTATCCTGGTAGATGGCAGTGACAAGCATTTTGAAAGGATTAGAGGGATCGCGACAGGAACAATGGTCCTGAAAGCCAATCAACGTACAAAAATGACGGCCGGTATCCTCCTCAGTATTGATCCGAGCGCACAAACGCCGGTCATACCAATTTTCTCCTATGAGCATAAATTCAATAACGGACTGGTTGCAGATGTTGTTCTCCCAAAAAGTGCTTACCTGCGAAAGCATGTATTCACTAATGGCCGTGTGTCGCTGGGAGCAGAGATGGACAGGACCTCCTTTTACCTGTACAATATAGATGGCACTTCCCAAAAGTACGAATACAGGCAGTTAGATATCAACTCTGGCCTGACCTATGAACATCTTATCGCAAAGTATTTTGTGGTTGCCGCAAAAACAGGCGTAAGAATAACTCCATCCGGCAGGATATTCAGAAAGGAGGATTCATTCGGATCACCAGTATTCCAGACCAGTCCCGATCCAGGTTTCTATTTTAATGTAGGGGTATCGTTCAACCCTTTTTCGCTGATAGGAAAGAAAAAGTAATGTACAGTAATCACCTTATGACGATGGTAAATGTTTTCAAAACAGATGTTCAATCCGCCGTTGCAGCCGGAAATGTAATAAGTGATCTCTTGCAGATATATCCATACCTGAAGGTAACTTTTGACCTGGAAGATGAAGACAAAATGATGAGGGTGGAAGGATTTTTCTTTACCGCAGATGATGTTATTATCTGTCTTAAAGAAAATGGTTATCGTGGTATTTATCTGCCAATAGATTTTGATCAGTAGGCATTTTCCGTTGTATATAAAAACTACTTAGGTCTGCAGAGGAAGACCTAAGTAGTTGATGTCCGGTTATTTTACTTCAGCTCCTTTTTATATCCGGCCAATTTCTTCTCAGATTCCTTAATGGTGTCTTCCATGATGAAACCCGCGAATTTACCTTCCTTCAGGAACTGCCTTGCGGTTGCAATGGCTTTCTCCTGGTAGTCTACCGCGTTTTTGTAATCGCCCATGTTGGCATAAGCGCCGGCCATATCTTCATAAACCATAGAGGCGGGCATCTGCGGTACTTTCAGCTGTTCATTCAGCAACTCCAACGCATATTCATAAGTTGACTTCTTCCATCCCTTCTTTCTTGCAATTACCGCAGCGGCAGAGCCTACATATCCTGGTTTGGTGGCCTGCCATGGTCTTACAAAAGCCATTGCCGAATCTTCATTCACGTGTTCCAGTAAGGTCTGGAACTTAAAGAAACCGAATGTTCCGGCAAAGGGAGGCATGGTAGCAATACCGGAATCCAGCAGCTGCAAGGCATGGTTGTATTGGTTATCCTTAATGGCTTTGTCGTACTCCTTCATCAGGCCCTGAAAGGGAGCCGCTGCGGCGTCTGACTGTTCATTTCTTTCCTGTAACTTCTTCCTGGTGGCAGTTACATCGTAATTTCCAGACATTACCACCTTTACTACAGAATCCAGTTCAATCGGATGTCCTATCCACAGGATAATGCCGTCTTTCACCATAAATGTGCAGGGAATGCCACCTTGACCGGCAGCCTTCATCCATTCATTTCCCATGAACTGGTCTTTGCTGTCAGTGATAACATTGAAGTCCATTTTGTCGCCTATGCCTTTAACAAATTTGCTCACTTTGGGCAGGGAAGATTCATAAGGTTTGTCACCTGTTTTTTCCCAGATATTCACCGCTACTACGGTCACTTCATTTTTGTGATCCCTGGCAAATTCAGAAAGATGTGGCATAGATGCAATGCAGGGGCCACACCAGGTTGCCCAGAACTCAAAAAGATAAAGATGGCCCTTCTTATACTCCTTAACAGGTGTGCCTTTCAGCCATTTTCCGTAACGAAGCTCCGGTGCTTTGTCGCCCACAAATAATTTAGCTTTTTCCTGTCCCAATGAAACAACCGTGAAACAAAGGATAGAAAGAAGCGTCAGACACACAGTCTTCGAAATCTTCAGATTGTAACTCATTTTTTGTTAGTTTTTGAAATTTGAAATGCAAAATAGTATCCTTTAGAAGCCTGAAGGCTTCTATGACAAAAGATGATCGTAAATAAAGTCCCCTTAAAAGTTTGGTACAGTCAGCACCACTTTTGGATCGTCAGGCTGAATGATCAATTCTTTCCCGTTGTTATCGGCGGCCTTACGGATCATGGGTAAGCCATTGCGGAAATAATCATACCCGGCATGTCCCTCAAACGCAAGCTCCATACGTCTTTCTTTGAGGATAGCAGCAAGCAGGTCCTGGTCGGCGATGCTGTTGATGTCCGATTCGGGCAGTCCTGCGCGGGTGTGAATGGTGCGGAGATCGGCCCTGGCCATTGCGTAATTCTTCATTTTAGCATACGCTTCGGCCCTGTTCAGGTACAATTCGCCGGTACGCAAAAAGATGTTGGGAGCGCGGGTAAGCAATTGATAAAGTAACACCAGTAATTTGGTCGTTTCTGTTAGTCCTGTTCCGGTATTGACCTTGAAAAAATTACTGCGGATATCCTGGGCGGTAAATAATTGCCTAAGATCCGAAGACGGGATAAAAAGCGCACCCATACCATAAGTCGGATCATAATTGTAGTAAATACCAATGCGCGTATTGCCGGTCATGTTATCAAATGCAAAGATGATCTCTTTATTGGCGGCGAACTTAGCCCGGCCAATAGATCCGTCCTGGTCATCGGCAAACAGGTTCTTATAATCGTTGCCCTGCAGCAATGCCAATTTCCCACCATTTTGAGTTAACGTACTGTCGGCATAGGTTACGGCCGCCTGGTTATAAGTAGCATCCGGACTGGCCATACTGCCCCCCATATACAAATACACCCTTGATAACAATCCCCATGCAGCCTCTTTGCTGGCAAAGCTGTTTGTTTTTACCACGGGGGTTTTCATCAATTGTGCGGCTGTCTTCAATTCTTCTGTGATAAAATCATATACTTCCTTAACGGTAGATGGTGCAGGTATCTCCTTTACATCACTTGTCTTTTTTAATGCAACACCTGTATTGTCTGCCGCATTCTGGTAATATGGTTTTCCATATAACCTGATGAGGTTAAAATAAGCAAGCGCCCGCAAAAAATGATTTTCTCCCTTTGCATACAATATACTATTCCGGTCGGCCTCAGGGAGGGACGCGAGCGTTGTTTTTTCCAATTTATCGATTCCTTCCAATGTGGTATTGATGCTTACAATCAGCTGATAAGAACCGCGGTAAAAATCGCTGCTGAAACCCAGTGTGGGGCTGTTACTGTTTTGAAAAAAGAAACCGTCGCTTATTTTGTCTGCAGGTCCGAAGGTCCGCAGGGTGATGTTGTTGCCACGGCTTTCGGAAAGGTTTAGCAATGGCTCATCGTAAGACGGAGTGGAATTTTCGCGTAACAAGGAGTAGTTCCCTACGGTAGATTCTACAATCCCCGCGGCTGACGATAGCTCTCCGTCCTTATCCACTTTAATCAGCGGGCTGATTTCATCGATCCTTTTATCGCAGGCCATGGCGAAAAGGGAGATTAAAAATATAATAGCGTAATTTTTCATTTTAATACTTTTAGCTTTCAATTAAAATGTAACCTGTAATCCAAATACATATCGTTTGGGGATGCTTAACGGGCCGGCCGAATTTCCAAAGTCCTGTGCCTCGCCCACGGAAGGGCCTTCGGGACCGGAGCTTACGATATATTTATTGTAGAGGGTATACAGGTTGTCGGCACTTATATACACGGTAAAGTTGGATAACTTCAGGCGGTTGGTCAGCGAAGGTGGCAGATCGTAATTTAACCGCACGTTGCGCAGAGAGGCGTTACTGGCATCACGCATATACCTGCTGGATCCAAAATAGTCAGTATTGGCCTGGTAATAAAGTGCCGGCTCGGTTGCATTGGTTTGCCCGGGCGTTGTCCAGGGTACCTGGCTTTTGGTGTAGGCAAGCTGATTCAGCCGGCCAACACGCGATACCTGTGAAGAGGCGGCATAATTATCTATGATCGTATACTTTAGTGCAAAAGTGATTAATACGCTCAGCGAAAATTGCTTGTAGGTAAAGTTGTTGGTAAGTCCGCCGTAGAACCGTGGCTGGAAAGAACCGATGGTTTGAAACTGCCTGCTGTCTGAAGCGGCGTCTACTTCTGCGATTGTATTTACATATTCCACGCCCACTTTATTACCCTTCGCATCAAAAATCGCTTTCTCAAACCGGGGCTTTCCTGTTTGTGGATCTACGCCCGCATACTTCACTGCTTTTAATGCGTTAATATCATCTCCTTTAAAAAGATAATAACTGTTTTGCGGATAATATCCCTGCCTTAACGAGTCATTGGCCACGTTAACGATCTGGTTCCTGTTAAAACTGATATTGAAGGAAGTGCTCCAGGAGAAATTGGGTTTGTGTATATTCTGAGCATTCAGTACCAGTTCTACCCCTTTGTTTTCCACGGTGGCCGCATTCTGCCATTGTGTTGGAAAACCTGCCAAAGCCGGCAATAACACCTTCTGTAGCAGGTCTTCAGAGCGGCGTTTGTAAACGTCCACGGTGGCTGTTAAACGTTTAGAGATCTCCATGTCAATACCTGCGCTCCATGATTTGGTTACTTCCCATCTGAGTTCAGGGTTACCTAATACCGAAATCGTGGCGCCTCCGGCACCGCTATACGTATACCTTGGATCGTACAATGTTCTTGTGAGGAAGTTATCGCCAAGTTGAGAGCCACTGGTTCCATAGTTGGCCCGGAGTTTTAAATAACTGATCCATTTTACATTTTTGAGGAACGCTTCATCGCTGGCCACCCAGGCGCCGCCGCCGGAGTAGAAGGTACCATAGCGGTTATCACTGCCAAAGCTACTGGATGCGTCCCTGCGTACAGAAGCGCTTAAGCTGTAACGGTTTTTATAGGTATATCCTGCTTCCCCAAATAAGGAATAAATGGCCTTAACATCTTTTCCACCCTCAATATTACCTGCCTTGGTAGTAGGGATGCCATAGAGCGATAAATCGGCCGGACCGCCCATTTCCCTGGCCAGGGAAATAACCGGATAACCGGCGCGCACATGGTTTACATTTACCAGCATATCTTCCACGGTAGTTTGTCCGAATTCCATACCGGCCAGCGCACGAAACATATGTTCGTTCACTTTTTTATTAAAGGCTAACTGGTTAGAGGTAAGGTAGGACATAAGATTGGCGGTGCTGGTACCCAAAAAGCCCTGCGGGGCAAAAAAGGAACTGCCTCCGTCATAAGTTCTCACATCGGTATACCGGGTATTTTTGCTGTAGTTAAGATTACCCGAGTTAGTACTGGAAATGCTCAGCCAATCGGTAATTTTATAGTCCAGCTTAACAGACCCGAAAAACAATTGCGACTGCCGTTTTGAAAAATTATACTGTCTGTTGAACAGCGGATTATCAACCACCTGCTGCGTTCCACCCATTTTAAAATTAAGTGCCTGGGTAACCGATCCGTTTACGTCATAAGGGTTTGCCCAGGGAGCAAGGCTTTGAAGGTTGCCAATGGTGGCCCCCTGATCCTGACGACCGTCATTCATAATGCCATTAATAGCAACAGTGGCGGTGAGCCTGTCTGTTAAACGGCTTTCGAGGTTCAAACGGAATGTTTTCCGGATTAAACCATTAAGCACACCGGTGGCTTGCTCATTATAATAAGAGCCGCCCATATAATATTTAGTGCGGTCGTTTCCGCCACTGGCGGAGAGGTTTACTTCCGTAGTGTTGGTGGTGATGAAAGCATATTTACTCCAGTCGTAGGAATTATTCACCTGTTCCTGTGTGGGCAGGCGATACTCCAGGTATTTGTCCAAAGTAGGGAACATCGGAGATAGGCTGGCATTATTCAGCGAATAATCTTCGGTATAGAAGCGTTTTTGCAGGTCATAAAGTTCAGGACCGTTCAGAAACCTCATGCGCCCGCGGTTAGGTTGATTGATGCCATATTTTACCTCGGCATTAATCCGGGGTTTTGCGTTGGTGCCCCTTTTGGTAGTGACTACCAGTACGCCTGCAGCAGCCCTGGATCCATAGATCGCAGTAGCTGCGGCATCTTTCAGTATGGTGATATCCTGGATTTCCTGTGGGGTGACGAGCTCTTTCAGGTTCTGATTCGGCATAATTACGCCATCCATTACGATGAGTGGGCCATAGTTAAGCGCGGGCACCACAAACTCATTCACCTGGTCTACGCCAACACCTGCCACACTGCTCTGGCCTCTCACAAATATCTGCCCGCCGCTGCTGGTGGGGTCGGCGGCATCCTGTTCAGAAATATACAATCCTGCGGCTCTTCCTTTCAGTAATGACGCCGGGTCGGAGGAAGTGATCCCTCTCCGGATTTCATCTCCTGATATTTTCTGTACAGCGCCGGTCAGCTCTCCGGGCTTCCTGACGGAATAGCCGGTAGATATAACCACTTCCTTTTGTTCGATCGCTTCCTGCTGAAGTGTGAAGGCGAGTTCTAATGGTTTATCTGTTACAACCAGTTTTCTACTGGTAGTGGAATACCCGATACTGGATATTTCCAGCACATAAGTACCCGGTGGTACTTCCGGCAATATAAATATGCCAACATCGTTGGTAGTGGTGCCTATCCTGGATGGTTTCAGTCTTACCGACACGCCCGGCAGAAATTTACCGTCTCCATCTGCAATGATTCCTTTTATTACCACCTGGCCACTATTCATCATACTCTCCTGCAACGGCAGATCAGCGCGGTTAGTAGCGGGTTCTTTAGCGGAAAGGGTGATGGTGGTGTTCCGCAAACTGTATTTTAAAGGTTGGCCCCGGAAAAGCTGATCGAGAAATTGCACCAATGGTAAATCTTTTGCCGTAATGGTCACCGGTTTTGCAACAGACAACAATTTTTCATCAAAGAAGAAAACATAGCCTGTTTGCTTTTCCGTGAGTGCCAGTACTTTTGACAGCTCCTCTCCTTTCACCGACATAGATACTTTGGCCTGCGCCATCACATTTGCGCTGACATGAAGTGTGGCAAAAAACATTAAAATGAACGCAATTCTCTTAAGCGGCAATGTTTGATAGAGATAAAGGGACCCTGAACCGCGGGCCCGCACGCTTTTCACATTTTTTTGCATAATTTTGGTTGGTTTGGTAAAAAACAAGATCTATCCGGACTTGACTATTGCCAAATTACAGCCGGAATGTTGACGCATTCCGGCTTTTGGCTTTTTACATGGTTGATTTTTGATGGCTAATTATATACAACGATTGTTTTCCCTTCCATTCTGAATTTGATATTTACATCCTGAAGTACTTCCAGTACCTGTGCCAGGTTGAGATCACGTTTGATTTTTCCTCTGAAGGTCCGCGATGGAACCTGTCCCTCATAACGCACATCCACATCGTACCAGCGGCTCAGTTCATTCATTACCGACTGGAGATTAGCGCGGTCGAAATTAAAGAGCCCGAACCTCCAGGCCATTACCTGGTCGATATTGGCATCATTTGCGACAGTGATCGCTCCCGGGCTGGCCGTGGCTTGCTGCCCTGGTTTGAGCAATACCGACTGATTGGCAGGAATCAACATGGACACCGATCCCTCCAGCAGAGTGGTTTTTATGATGCGTTCATCCGGATAACCATTTACATTAAAGTGCGTACCCAGTACATTTATTTCTGCCTTACCATTTACACTTACTTTAAAGGGCTTTTCTTCATTCTTTGCCACTTCAAAATAAACCTCCCCGGTCATTTCCACCCGGCGATCCTGCCCCGAGAAAACAGTGGGATAGCGGATAGAGCTGGCTGCGTTTAACCAAACCAACGTTCCATCCGGAAGGGTTATTTTAAATTGCCCGCCACGGGGTGTGCGCAATGTATTATATGTTACCGCATCTTTATTGGTGGAAGGCGCATATACGAGCTGTCCGCCCTGTTGTTGTACCAAAGCGCCGCCCTGCTGCAACGTACGGTGCCCTGTGCTATCCAGCTGCACCACAGCGCCATCGTCAAGGGTAAGCGTAGCGCGCTCGTAACCATGTGTTACCTTTTGCGCGTCTGCCACTGTACTTTGCCGTTGATGCGTCAACTGAAAATAGCCGCCAACACTTACCAACAGCAGGATTGCCGCTGCTGCCGCCCAGTACCAGCGTTGCATTACAGGTTTGATCCGTACCGGTTTTTCAAGAATAGCCGCTAATACATGAGCGCCACCGGGCGCCTGCACCGCAGTGTCCTGCATCGCTTCAAAGCGCCGGCGCATCACTGATTCCAGCAACACATCATCCGACTTCCTCACCAGCTCCATTAACTCCTGGTGTTCCTCGTCAGTGGCCGTGCCTTCGAAATAACGCTTAAACAATTCGGTTAGCTGTTCATTCATATGAAATAAATTAACCCGTACCTATAAATGACACCTGGCTTTTCAAAAAGTATACGGTGAATCCTATTTTTTTTCAAAAAAAAGAGAAAGTAAAAGTGTCAGGGCCAGTCCCAGGGAAGAATGATCTTTTACGTATTGCGTGATCAGGCCGATCGCCTGCTGCATATATTTTTTTACGGTTGGCAATGCAATACCCAGCGCCGTGGCTATTTCCGCCTGCTTCATTTTGTTGACCCGGTTCATGATCCATACCTGACGGCAGTGTTCCGGTAGTTGTTTAATCGCCTGGTCGATGAGGGAAAGATGCCACTCCCTGGTTTCCTCTGTTTCCACAACAGGAACCTGCCTGGCAAAATCATCTAACAACGCGCTGCGGCGTGCCAGATTGCGCATCGCATTGAGGGCATGGTGACGGCTCATTACCCAGAGATAAGGGCTGAATCGTTCTACAAACTGCAAGGTTTCACGCCCCTGCCAGATCTTCATGAAAATATCCTGTAAAATGCTTTCGGTTTCGGGGGTAGATTGGATAATCCGGTTGACGTATGTAAAAAGCAATGGATAATACTGGTCGAATATGGCAGCAAATGCCTGCTCGTCGCCTTCTGCTATTCTCGACAATAATTCTTTTTCGTTATATGTTTGATTGGCTGACACCCCGTAAATGAAACACAATCTAGGAAAATTTCCGAAAAACAGCCAATATACATTGGCCGGTAAATAATGGCCGGCTTGTTTTCCCTGTTGCTGCGTCCTTTTTCAATTTCCTGCGTCTTACTGCTGTACATTATTCTTCAACACAAAAATTACCTGTTAATGGAAAAGAAAAAAGGTCTGGTGCTATGTTTTAAGAATTTGCCGCTTGTTGTAGTCGCAAGTACAATGATCAATGCACCACTATACGCGCAATCTGTACATCCTTTAGAACCAATATCAAATCATTACAAATCGTTGGCGGCCATGAATCCGGCTACCGACCCTGCAAATGCAAGGCTGGATACCATTACCTTCCCATGGAGCGAATATAGTAAAGGAGCGCTCGCCAATTCACTCATGCGGACATACTACCTTAGCAAAGAAGATGAAGAAAAGCTATCTGACCTTGTTAAATACCCGGCCAATAGTTCCTCGCAGACCAGGGCTGAATTAGATTATATGCTACAGTTGCAGGCAAAAAGAACGCGGGAAGAAATCCGCAGGGCAGAATATATAGCTAACATCGGGTCGTGGCCAAACATAATAAATCCGCTGGATAGCGACTATGCCGACAACCGAAAACAACTGTTTTATATTGCCGGTCCGGTTGGTGATTGGTTCAATGATCAGAATTTTCCCGCCATCACACAGCTGATGTTACACTGTATCCAGGATATCAGAGTAACTGAATTCAGGTTAAAAAGATATTTTAAACGCCCACGCCCCTATCACCTGGAGCTCCGGCTACACCCACTGGCACGGATTAGTTCCCCATCTTTTCCCAGCGGACATACCCTATGGTCTTTTACAGAGGCGTTAATATTCAGTGAAATAATACCGGAGAAAAGAGCGCAATTTATAAAGATGGCGGAGGATGTACGTTGGTCAAGGGAACTAATGGGAATCCACTACCCCAGCGACAATGAAGCATCGCGGAATTTAGCCTGGTACCTGCTTACCAGTTGGTATAAATCTCCCGCATTTATAGCAGATATGGAAATGGCCAAAATAGAATGGGCCAGGAAAAAGGGAATGTATGATACTAAGTAATTACTAAAAAAGCTACAGCTCCTTCACGGACCTGTAGCTTAACACTTAATGACGGTATCGCTGGTACAATAATTTTTACCCGGCGGTGAGTTCTTACAACAGGCAAGGATATTTCCATATTTATCAAACTCATATTCACAGCAACGTATAATTTCTTCTTTCAGTTTTTCCCTGGCTCTTTGTACCCTCGACTTCGCTCCTGATAAAGAAATGCCCATCTTCCCGGCAAACTGTTGCTGCGTCAATCCTTCGAGTTCTGTAAATACAAGCGCCTCCCGGTAGATTTGTGGTAACGATTCAATCATTGGTCGGAGGCAATCCGCAAGGCGGTACTCATGCTCTGCAGCAAAAATTTCATGATCCTCCGCCATTGCAGGTGCTGCATCAATGGCTATATTTTCTCGGGTGCGGCGATAGTAGTCTGCTACGGCATTATTGGCTACCCGGTACAAATATGCCCGGATGTGCTGCGCCTTTTCTATCTTTCCAATATTTATAAATATTTTAAGATAAACATCCTGGAGAATATCGTTACAATAATCGCCTTGATTCACCTTCTGGCAGATGAATCTTTTCAATTCCGTACTAAATTTTTCCCAGATCGAAATATGTATAGATTGCATAAACAGCAAGCTTAAATACCAGTTCTCAAGCTTTCGGCGTAGGCATCAGGCAGGGGGCTATCTTCTACCGCTTTGGCGGCCTTCTCCACATTATATTCAAAGCGGATAAATTCTACCTGGATACTGCCTTTATCATGAATACTACTATGGTCATTGATATGCAGCATCACATAGCCTCCGCGGGGGTCGCCGTCTTTAGGCTTCCCTACGGATCCAATGTTAATGGCGTGCCTGTAGTGTGGATTCCCCTCCGCTTCAGCCGACAAGATTCTGTGATAGGGCTTGTGTGTATGGCCAAAGCACATAATGTCGGCATCTGCATCAGCCATAATTCTCAGCATGCTTTTTTCCTCCCGGTCTTCAAATAAATATTCATTGATCTTACGTGGACTGCCATGTACAAGGAGCAGGTTCAGCTTATCATTATTTAATTGAAATTCCACTTTGATGTGGGCTGGCAATGTACGAAGGTATGTACGTTCGTCTTCGTTTACAATCTGGTTGGTGTAAGAGATTGAAACACTGCCGTTGGCCTTCTCGATATCTGTTTTGTAAGCACAGCCACAGTCATTGCTTGTTCTGCCAATACCGAAATCGTAATTGCCGGCAATGGCAGGAATACGACGTTTCCTGATTTCATTGATTACCTCGTTGGGCCATATATTATATCCTACAAAATCGCCCAGGCAATAAATGGCATCAGGTTTTCTTTCATCAACATCTTTAAAGAATGCTTCCAGAGCCGGTAAATTTGCATGAATATCGCTGAACAAAGCTATTTTCATAAATAGAATAATTGAAGATTGGATTAGGTGTTCTTAGAAATATTAACGATCAGCAGCAGCCGCCTCCTGGTGTGCAACATTGGGCAGCTTCCATACCGGCCGGAACTGCCAGTGTTTCCGTTTTTGGCTTGCCACAGGTCATACCACGATCCGTGGCTTTACATTGGGTAGCATCCGGCTGCAGGTTTACTACCAGGTTATTTCCATCCAACAGGAATTCCTTTGGATACATCTGCCGGGTATCAAATTCAGCGTTGCCAAATTCAATTTTCACGGTGGCTTTGGGATTTAAGTCGATGCTACGTTCCACCAGGTCCACTATTTTCAATGCCTTGTTTACTGCCATAGCACGATCTGTCTGCACTTCTTCCGGTTCCCATAACTGTACAATGATTTCTGTCCAGGCATTCACTTTTCCGCCGCAGTCTACGGAAGTTATAGGAGCCTGTTTGATTTCTGTGATATGATAAGAAGGTGCTACCAGTTTGTCCTCAGCATATTGAAATTGGAGGATTTGTTCCGGATGTTTTTGCAACTGGTCTTTAAAACTCTGCCAGTTCATTTTTGAATTACTCATCTTATTAAAAATTTAAAAGTTTTTAATTATGCTTTAACAGCGGTTACCGGCGCTTCCACGATTTTGCTGTACCAGCGTTTACGAAGCCAGAAGGCGACGTTTACCAGTGCAATCAATGCAGGTACTTCTACCAGCGGTCCGATTACGCCTACAAATGCCTGACCGGAATTGATGCCAAATACACCAATAGCCACCGCTATGGCCAATTCGAAGTTGTTGCCAGCTGCGGTAAAAGCGATGGAAGCATTTTTGGAATAATCTGCTCCTGCAGCTTTACCTAAAGCGAAACTAACGAGGAACATGATGGCGAAATAAATTACCATTGGTATAGCGATTCTTACTACATCCATAGGAATTTGTACGATCAGCTCGCCTTTCAGGCTGAACATAACGATAATGGTAAACAGCAATGCTATTAATGTAATGGGAGATATAAACGGTATAAACTTTTCCTGGAACCATTCTTCTCCTTTCCATGCGATCAGGGAGTATCTGCTGATGATGCCCGCTGCGAATGGAATGCCCAGGTAGATACCCACGCTTTTCGCGATTTCACTGATAGAAACCTCCACCGTGATCCCCTTCATTCCAAAAACAGTCGGAAGCCAGGTGATAAATACATAAGCATACACGCTGTAAAGCAATACCTGGAAGATACTGTTGAGTGCTACCAGTCCGGCAGCATACTCGCGGCTTCCGTCTGCCAGCTCGTTCCAGACAATTACCATTGCGATGCACCTGGCAAGGCCAATAAGAATTAAGCCGGTCATGTATTCAGGATATCCATGTAAAAAAAGCACTGCCAGGCCAAACATCAGGATGGGGCCAATGATCCAGTTAAGCAGTAAGGATAACGACAGCACTTTGGTATTGCGGAACACTTCGCCCATCTTGTCATACTTTACTTTTGCGAGTGGAGGGTACATCATTAATATTAACCCGATTGCCAGGGGAATATTGGTTGTTCCAGAGGAAAAGGAGTTGATGAACCCTGAAGATGAGGGAAAAAAATACCCGATACCTATTCCAATAGCCATCGCCAGGAAGATCCATAATGTCAGGTAGCGATCTAAAAAGCCCAGTTTCTTACGTTGAGCAGGATTACAATTTTGCATAGTATTTTTATCAGGATATTATTAGACGCCAACTTTTTTGCTTCTTCGTTCCAGTAAAAGCGTGTCCCGCCAGGTATCGCCCATTTTGCCGATGCGTTCCCGCCGCCCTACTATACGGAATCCGCAGGCTTCATGTATCTTAATGCTGCCGGTGTTTTCAGGGAAGATGCCTGCCTGTAAGGTCCAGAGATTATTTTCTTCGCTTTGCTCGATTAATGTTTGCAGCAATGCTTTTCCTATTCCTTTGCCTTGTGCGTCCGGCGCTACATACACACTTACTTCTGCAACGCCTGCGTAAACGCATCTGCCGGAAACCGGTGTTAATGCCGCCCAACCAAGAACCCTGTCGTCCTCCGCCGCTACCAGGCGGCAACTTTTTAAATGCGACTGGTCCCATTCTTCCCAGGTGGGTGCTGTCGTTTGAAAGGTAGCGTTGCCGGTGGAAATACCGGCTTCATAAATAGCCAGTACCTGCGGACCATGCGTTGATGTCATTGGAAGGATAGTCATGAAAAGATGCTTTTTCAGTATTGAGTATGACTTCGTGATTATTTAAAACGCATCGCAATAAGGTGCTTACAATAAAAGTCATTGTATAATTGCAATATTGCGATATATATAAGCAAATTTTTTTAACAGCAGGATTTAATCTCCGCGGCCTCTTTGAAGAATGCTCCAATAATGCTGTGGTATTGGTTCCAGACTTTTGGATTTATACAATAGCAAACACTGGCCCCTTCAATAGTTCCCTGAATAAGACCAGCTGTTTTTAACTCCTTGAGATGTTGCGAAGTGGTTGCCTGTGCGAGGCCAAGCTCATCTACGAGATCGCCGCACACGCAAGCGTTCTTTTTAACGAGATACTGCAAAATAGCTATCCGGGCCGGGTGTGCCAGCGCTTTAGCCATATTGGCGATGTCATTTTGTTCTTTAGTGAATAAATCCGATTTGGTAGCTCCCATAAATGTTATCTCTTTAACACATCGCAATATTACGATTAGTTTTGAAACCTGCAAAAAAAGATTGCTTTTTTAATAGAAAAAAATCACACGATGATATCCAGGCAGTTTTGAAGAAGGAAATCTTCCAGAAGACATTTATGCTCCGGATTGTTTGCCGGCCCTGCAAGCATCGTTCATCCGGATATTGTCAGTACTTTTGGAGAACAATTTTTTGCTGATGCAAACTATTAAATCACTGCTTAACGATCATAAGCAAAATGATCAACTGCCCATCAGAATCGTTTCTCCGGATTTCGGGCATCTTTCCCCGGAGATCGCAGATCAGATTGAGCTAACGCATCGTTCACCTTATTACTTTGTGCTGCTTATGGTAAACGGTTGTACGCGGCATGACGTTGACCTCGAAGAATTCGATATCGAAAGCAATCAATTACTGATCGTGCGTCCGCACCAAATCCACCGCCTACCAGCTTCCGGGCATGGTAGCGATTATTTTAAGTTGGGCTTTGATGAAAATTGTCTTTCCCGGTTGCCAAAAGCATATCCCTTTCTGATTAATCCTTTAAACCAACAAAAGATAAGCGTTACCTCGGCAACTGCTGTCAGACTCAAAGCCATCTTCGAAATGCTCATCGATTTATTAAGCACTCCGGATACTGATCCGGAGCTTATCCTGGCGCACCTCAATAGCCTGTTAACCGAAATCAACCTGGCGTATTTTGATACGGATAAGGCGCCGGTGAACGATCATATCTCGAAGTGGATAGATTTTCAAATATTTGTTGAGGACAACCTGACCGATCATCCTACGATTAAAGACATAGCCGGCAAACTGGCATTAAGTACAGATGGCTTATACCAGATCGTGAAACAGCATTCCGGACTTTCGCCTAAAGAGTTTATTACTAATCGCCTTATACTCGAAGCCAGGCGCCGGATATCCCATGGCGAGCGCGCTTCCGTAAAGGAGCTGGCTTTCGGATTGGGCTTTAACGACCCTGATTACTTCTCCCGGCTATTTAAAAAAGTGACCGGTAAAACCATTTCGGCATTCTTCAGGGATCTGTCCTGATATTCACGGATTTTGTCCAGCCTTCTTCCCGCTGTTTCCACGAATATTGTTCCTGAAACTAATCACAAGACTATGAACAGACAACTTGGAAAAAACGGACCGCTGGTATCACCGGTTGGTTTAGGCTGCATGGGGATGTCGGGCGCTTACGGACCATCCGACGACAAACAATCCATATCGACCATTGAAAGAGCCCTGGAACTCGGGCACAACTTTTTAGACACAGCTGATTATTACCTCGCCGGCCATAACGAATCGTTAATCGGGCAGGCCATTCAGCATAAGCGCGACAAAGCTTTTCTCTCTGTCAAGACCGGCCAACTGGTTGCTCCCGGCCCCTAACGGCGCTATGGGTCCGGGTGCTGTTACCGGCCGTCCCGAATACATCCAAAACGCAGTGATGTATAGCTTAAAGCGACTTAAAACTGACTACATTGACCTCTACACACTGGCTCGCATAGATCCAGCTGTACCTGTTGAGGAGACGATTGGCGCTATGGCAGACCTGGTGCAAAAAGGGGTGATCCGGTATATCGGCCTGTCTGAAGCATCCGTAAAAAGTATACGCAAGGCCGCAGCCGTTCATCCCATCACGGCGCTGCAGATCGAATATTCACTTTGGAGCCGCGATATTGAAACCGAAGTGCTACCAACGTTAAGGGAGCTTGGCATTAGCCTGGTAGCCTACGCACCTTTAGGCCGTGGCTTCCTTACCGGGGAATATAAAAAGCCGGAAGATATAAAGGATAGTCGTGTTCATATGCCTCGCTTCCAGGGCGAAAATTTCTATAAAAATCTGGAGATGGTAGCGAAGATTAAATCACTGGCTGATGCAAAAGCTTGTACGCCGTCGCAATTAGCGATTGCCTGGGTGCTCGCACAAGGTGAAGACATCATTACAATTCCCGGTACCAAACGAATCAAAAATCTGGAAGAAAACATCGCATCTGAGAAGGTAAGTCTTACTGCTGAAGATCTGCAAAGCATTGAAGAAATCATGCCTGCGGGAAGCGTTTCAGGTACGAGGTATCCTGAAAAATTCATGAGTAGCCTGAATAAATAAGTACTTCGGCAAGCGGAATTTTCAAATATCTTGCAGACATGCAGCCAACTATCACAGAAATAATTTTAAAACTTGAGGATATCCACGGAATGCTCGGCATAACACTTTTCGATAAAGCTTCACCAGCAGATATTGACTTATTTGAGCAGACAATGGGTATAAAACTTCCCCAGGACTTAAAAACTTTTTACCTGTTTTGTAATGGATTTGAACAAGACGAAGACATGTTTCGAATGATTCCTTTAGATGAAATCATAGATAACACGCTTGGGGAAGAAAGAAGCACATATTTTTCTGTGCAAAACGGCTTTCACGTGGCAGAGTATTGTATTTACTGTGACAACTGGGAATTAAACTTAGACAAGGAGGATGAAAACAAATATACTATCAGCCACCTATCAGATAACAATACATTAACGCTCACCGATTCCTTACCGGAATTTCTGAATAGATTTCTCAATGGTGGTCTGTTTAACGGACTATATCCATGGCAAAGCGAAATTGAGCAAAGAACTTCCGGACGATAGCAATCTTTCCTGTTACTTAATCCTCTCCCGGTACACCTTTCTACTCTCCTCCAATGCCCTGTCGTACGCTTCCCTGTTGGCAAACAACGCCGGGTTATAAGGAGCATTCTCCTTACGTATCTCATGCAAATCAAACTGACTGGCATGGGCAGCTACCCATATGTCAAATTGAATTTTGGGCATGGTATCAAGGGTATATTTATAGTCAGCAGCGATCTGCGGGTAGGCAGTCACCTGTGAGAATTTCTTTTCCGTTACAATAGTAGGCATATTTGCCAGCAGTACTTTGTAAGTCTTACTGCTATCTTTCACCTCCATTAAAAAGCTGCAGGAGCCTTTCGTGTGGCCGGGGTGGTGGAGTACCAGCAATTTAGCATCTCCCAAACTAACTATATCCTTATCATGCAACAGCCCGGAGATTTTAACCGGCCTGAAAGCACTGAACTCGCCGCCCAGGGCATAATCCGTTTTGCCGCCGGACTTCACCACTGATTCATCCGCAGCATCTACCATGAATCTGGCGCCAGTCGCTTCCTGAACGGCGGCCATGGCGCCCAGGTGATCAAAGTGAGCCTGGTTGGTGAGCAGGATTTTGATATCACTAACCCTGAAGCCAAGCGCCTCTATGTTCTTTTTAATAACAGCTGCGGAAGAAGCCAGGCCGGTATTAACCAGTATATGCCCTGAAGGTGTGGCGATCAGGTAGCTGGCAAGATCATAGGTGCCCACATAATAAAGGTTACCCACAATACGGAAAGGCTGGTACGCCCTGGTCCACTCTTCACTGTGATTAGTAGGTTCTACCACTTTCTGAGCCAGTACATAGTTGCTCATGCAGGAGCACAGGATAACAGGTATTAATTTTTGAAGGATACGTTGACGCATATATGAAGTCCGGGATGAGCGATAAGTGATTGTCCCGCAAATTAATGAATTAAACAATTGGCGCCAGTCTATTTTCAACGTGATAAGCTTTAAATCCGGTTCACTAAAAATTCATTATTACTTAATGGTTTGATAACATTGTACAATTACATTCGCCGGGATATTCCAATACATGAACGCGAACCTGGAGGAGGATACCGAATTATTACAGGGAATCCGGCAAAATGACGCCGGTGCTTTCAGGCAATTATTTGACCGGTACTGGCAGCTGCTCTTTCAGCTGGCCGCCAGTAAAACAGGCCATGTACCCGACGCGGAAGATATGGTGCAGGAACTCTTCATTGAACTATGGCGTAAAAAAGAACCATTGGTGCTGCATGTGAGTCTTCAAAGCTACCTGGTATCCTGTATCTACCTGAAAATATTTCAATACTTCAGGAAGAAAGGATTCCAGGAAAAACACTATGAAGACTTTGCCCGTTATGAAACACAGATTAAGCTGTCGCCGGAGGCTACAAACCTTACAGACCTCTCTTTTGAAACTGAATACGGCCAACTGCAGGACATCATTACGCAGACCATCGCCCTCATGCCCCCGCAAATGAAAACTGTATTTTCGCTGAAACATTACCGGGGCATGACCACTAACGACATTGCTGCTGAATTAAGTATTTCTCCCGAATCTGTAAAAACACACCTGAAACTGGGCATGATCCGCCTGCGCAAAGCGGGTGAGCAATACCCTGCCGGCATTATCCTGCTGCCCGCTTTCTTAACCATGCTGGAGAGTTCATATTAAGTTAACATAAACGGCTTCCCCCATTTACCCCGCTTGCGCAATTACTGTTTGTATGGCGCAACGTAAAAAACAGCTGGATCAGCTACTGCATAAATTTCTGCACCGGAAAAGCAATCCAAAGGAAGCATCCTTATTATGGCAATGGTTGTGGCAACTGGATGTCCCCCGGGAGCATAGCGCCGACGGACAACAGGAACGCATGTGGCAGGCTATTTCCCGGGAAACTATCACGGTGGCTCCTAAACGGAAGCATCAGCGCTGGCAGCCACTTTTAGCCGCAGCCGCCCTGCTGCTTTGCCTGGTAGCCATTGGCTGGTTGCTGCGGAAGCCCGCCGTGCAACCCATTGAAAATTATATGGTACGCAGCGACAATCAACACATGAAGTCCATTGGTTTACCCGATGGCAGTACGGTTATACTCAACCGCTCCTCTACCCTTACCTGGTCTTCCGATTATAATCACAAAGAGCGGAAGGTAATACTTACCGGAGAAGGATATTTCAAAGTAGCTACCGATGGTCACCGGCCATTTATTGTGCAGTCGGCGGGGCTGGAAACACGCGTGCTCGGCACTGCATTTAACATAGAGGCGCACGAAGGGGCCACCCAAATACGGGTAGCACTCACGGCGGGTAAAATAGCGGTGCATCCCATAAATCAGCCGCAGCAGCCACTGCTGCTGGAACCGGGGCAGCTGCTGCGCTATGAGCCGGCCACCGGGAAGTTATCCACCAGCGCCTTTACCAATGATGTTGCGGCCTGGACAACCGGCGGACTTTCTTTCAATGGTATTCCACTATCAGAAGCATTCCGGCAGCTGGAAGCTCATTATCATATCCGGATTCAGTATCGCCCCCAGCAGGTGGCGCATAAAACAGTGACCGCTTCCATGGGGAAAACCAGCTGGCAGCAAGCCTTGTCGGCTATCCTGTTTCCGCACGATTTAAAATATAAAGTAGAAGACAGCATCATCATTATCCAATAAGCGCAAAAAAGGAGGCGCGTCCAACACCTCCCTTTGTAATACCTGCATTTAAAAACACAAGTATCAGTATGAACTACAATTTTACCCAAAAAAGGGGAAAGTGCAAAAGTCGCAAAAGGCCAGGGCAGTTATTTTATTGTTTGCTGCTTACATTAACACTGCTTCAGCTATCCGCCGCGGCACAATTCAATCAGTTAACAGAAAAAGTAACGGTTCACCTCCAAACCACTTCGGGCTTAAAAGTGATTGAAGCCCTCGATAAACAAAGCAGTTACGGATTCACCTTTGCGGCAGAACAATTAAGCGCAGTGAATATTCTGGCCTTCGATGCTTCCAATATCACATTGGGAGAAGCGCTCCAGCAGCTGCACAAACAATACGGACTGCAGTTTTCCCTCCAGGATAAAAACATTTCAGTAAAAGCAGCACCACCCGCAGCTGGTAAACAGGCGCCCGGTAAAGTAACCGGTAAAGTACTGGACGACGAAAACGGCAAACCTGTCATTGGCGCCACTATCCGGGTCAACAACAAAGGTACTGTTACCGATGTGGAAGGCGCATTTACATTACAGTTACCGGCGGGTAAATATGAAGCCATGATCAGCTCCATTGGATATGGCACCAAAGCCATCACCGATATTGACATAAGAGATAATCAAACCTTTGTACTCAATGCTTCCCTCAAAAGAAGCAAAGGACAACTTCAAAGCGTAGTGGTAACTGCCAATGCCCGGAAAGAAAGTGTGAACGCTCTCCTGCTGCAACAGAAGAAAGCAGCAGAAATCACCAATGGCATAAGTGCGGAAGAAATATCCCGCACCCCGGATAAAAATATCGGTGAAAGCTTAAAGCGTATCAGTGGCGTCAGCACCAACGAGAATAAGTATGTGATTGTACGCGGTATCGGCGAACGCTATAATACTGCCATGCTCGATGGTATTGTATTACCCAGCACAGAAGCACAAAGCAGGAACTTCTCTTTTGACCTCATTCCATCTAACCTGGTGGATAATGTAGTGGTTAGCAAAACAGTAACACCGGATATGAATGCCAGCTTTGGTGGTGGCCTCATTCAGATCAATACCAAAGATATTCCTGTAAGCAATTTCACCTCCGTTAGTGTTGGCGCCTCTTATAACGACCAAACCACCGGTAAAGATTTTTACAGCCGGGCGAGAGGCAAATATGATTTCCTGGGATTTGATGATGGCCACAGGGGACAATATCCTGCCAACCTGCGACCAACACAAGATATCTATTACCCGGAGCATAAAATACCTTTTGATATCTTTCAGCAGAGCCGTGAGTTTAAAAACAACGACAATTTCACCACCTACCGGTACAAAGCGATGCCTTCGCAGAACTACCAGTTTACGATCGGCAGAGTGCTGGGACCGGACACCACCGGGCGCCATAAACTGGGATATACGGGCTCTCTCAGCTATCGCAACACCCAAACCACTACGGAACACGAGGATCTGCGAAGGGGCTCCTGGCTGGCCACCGATAGCAGTGTAAACAATACCGGCGCCACTTATAGTTTTGTGACTACCATAGGCGCATTGTTAAATATTGGCTGGCAAACGGGTAACAACCGTTTCAGTTTCCGCAACACCTATACCCGGATGTTTGATAATGCATTAGTAAGAACCTTTGGCTATGATAAAGAACAGGGCAGACCGCATAAGGAGGATCCTCCTATGCTCCGGGAAACAGATGATCCTACCTTCCTGGATCTGTTACAAAATAAACTGAGCGGACAACATCTTGCAGGGAAAGTAAAAATAGACTGGAACCTGGCCAGAACAGCCATACACCGGAATGAAAAGGATGTGATCTTCACCTCAGCGGGCCCTGAAAAAGTAGGTGATAGTTACATTTATGTTTACGGCCCCGGTAGTAGCAGTGAACCCAAAGAACTCCCCATGTCCAGGTCATACTTCCGGAATAATGAAACGCACTATAACTGGGCTGTTAGCGCCGCAGTACCTTTCCGCGTGGGTGGCATTTTCAGCACCTTCAAAACCGGGTATGCCGGGAATTTAAAAAAGAGCCGGTTCCGCTGGGAGATAGCACCGTTAGCCGCCACTGGTCTGATGGCCGACAGTCTCCACTACCTGCCTGTAGGCGAATGGGGAAATCATATGTACGATTCCTCCGGCTTTCTGTATGCTATAAATCCCTTTGGCCTGGATTACTATGAGGGCAAAAGTGAATCCCACGCGGGCTTTGTGATGTTTGATCAGCAACTGTTGAAAAACCTGCGGCTGGTATGGGGTGTTCGTGCAGAGTACTATGCGTATACGGAAATCAACAACCCTACCAATACCAAATTAAGTTTTTATATTCCGAAAGAAGATCCGAAATGGCAATGGATGCCTTCCGCCAATCTTACCTGGAACGTAACCCAACAGTTTAATCTGCGGGCTTCCTGGAGCAATACTACTGTACGGCCGGAACTGATGGACAATGGGCGCTTTAACCGCTACAGTCCTTATTACGATGGACAACTGATGACGGGAGGCATTACCTCTACCCGTATTGCCAGTTACGATTTTAAAGCAGAATGGTATCCCGGCGCCGGTGAAATTATTTCAGCAGGCGTTTTCCATAAATATTTTGACAAACCAGTCGAATTAGTCATCAACGCCAATTCCGGCAATCCTGCTTATGTATTGCAAAATTCAGAATGGGCCAAAGTATACGGACTCGAATTTGAAGCCAGAAAAAACCTGGGTTTTATCGCACCGGCGGTATGGCTGCAAAACATTACACTGTTCGGTAACCTCACGTTGCAGAAATCTACCGTACAAAGTCAATACACCATGTTGGATGGCAGTAACAATACGGAAATCACTTATATATACAACACTAAAAGGGAATTATACGGACAAGTACCCTTCCTGCTGAATGCAGGCATCACGTATAGCGGCAAACATATTGGTTTTAATATCGCTTATAACAAAGCCGGGTATAAAACCAACCTGGTATCTGATCAGCCCACTTTGATGGAACGTGAAATGCCCCGGGAACAACTGGATGCACAGGTGAGCTACAGGATGCTTCGTAATAAGCTGGAGGTGAAATTAAATATGGGCAATTTATTAAATGGTCCGTTTCAATATTACAGAAATCTCAACTCGAGGCAGAAACCAGACTATGTTCCCTCAGACGACCACCGGTATGAATGGAGTGACAAGTTTGAATGGCTTCCGGGATACAGCGAAAAATATGAAGCCGGTGATACCCGTACCTTCACCCGTTTCCTGGGCCGTACTTATAGTTTATCCATGTCCTATAACTTCTAAATAAATATCATGAAAAGCATCTGCAGATTATTAATATATATTTTAGCCATCACTTTATTCACTACTGCCTGTAACAAAAAAGAACTGGCAATACCCCCAACAGCCGTTGTAAAGATGACATTCCAGGGCTACTCCTTTGATGATACCCTGGAAGTAGTAAAGAATAACGAGGTATTAGCTACACTGAGAGCCAACAGTTCTTTTAGCGTCATTGCACTGATAGCCGTCAAAAATGATAAAGAAGAGGTTGGTCTGCGAAAAAAAGGAACTACTGCTATTCTCAGCACATTTGAAGTAAACCGGGTCCCTTTCGAACAACAGAAAAAAATATTCTTTGATGGTAAGACTGTGAATGACAAAATGGAACTGACGCCCGTTAGTAACCCGGCAAACGTAGGTTTCCGGTTGTTGTTTAAAACCGATTTCCCCTATTTCTATGGGGGCCCGGTAGATTTTGTTATTTGGGAACAAACAGTCGACAATAATACTTATGAATACACCAATAAAAAAATAACGGAAGTAAAAAACGTTGGCAACGCCTTTGGTGACTTTGTAGAATTACCGCGGCTCATCAGCACGGATCAGGTGTCAAAAAACTATATATTCAGAGTATACAAGGCAGGCACCACGGAACTGCCATATAAAGAAGGCGTAGATCTGTCTGCTATACCAGATTTTGAATTTTACTATGGTATCATTGACGCGGCAAAGGCAGGTCAGAGTGCGTTACTCATGGTTGGCCCTTATTACTACTCGGATACAATGTTAGGCGAGGGCTTCCGGGTGGAAGATATTGCATACTTTTTCCGTTAAAATCTACTTATCCCTATACAACAATAAGCCGTCCCAGTATTAATGGCGACGGCTTATTACTTTATAACCTTCATGTCCGTTTGTCATTGCTCCTACTTCGGATTTTGTTTAAACGACAAACTTTTTTCAAAGAATTGCAGCATTTTTCCTTCAATCCTGTCAGCAACATGATTGATATGGTCGCCATCATAAATTTCGAAGGAATGTGCAATGTTGTATTTGCTCAATACTTCATCCAGTGTTCTGATACTTTCCGCAATGGATCTATCTTTATCGCCTGCATCAAAACCAATGGACTTCAGTTTCCTGATGTTATAGATATATTGATCCAAATTATTTAACGGGCGGTTCGCATCCCACTTATTCAATATTTCCGGCTGTATATTTCCATTTTTTATTGGAAGATCAAGATAGAATGGAGGATTTGCCGGGTTGGGTGACCAGGCGGCCGCGGATGCAAAAAGTGCTTTCGTGAAAAAATCTGCTTTTTGCAGCTGTTCAATCGTCTTGATGCTGTCTGCCCGGAGGAACTGCGTTTCCGCGGCCATTGCCGGAGAGTTCAGGCAACAGGGGCTTAACAGGTATACCGTTGAAAATACATCAGGATTCTTTTCCCCGATCCGCAGTGCTCCATAGCCGCCCATCGAGTGGCCGCATAAGCCCCTGCTCTCCTTCTGTGCAAGGGTACGGTAGTGGCTATCGATATAGTTCACCAGTTCCCGGGCAACAAAGTCTTCCCAATTTCCGGTTGTAACTGAATTGGAATACATACTTCCCTGGAAAAGGGTATAAGCATCAGGAGTAACCACAATCATCTCCTGATCCGTTTTTTGAGAAAACGCAGTATCTAATATAGGAGGCAGTGTCATCCAGTGTTTCTGGAAGCCGTAAAATTTTGCATCATTATCCGTGTAGCCATGCAGGAAGTACACTACAGGATAGCGTTTCTTAGTACCGGACTTGTAGCCGGCTGGTAAATAAACGGAGACGTAGCGGTCTGCACTGTCGCCACTGAGATTGCCTTCCAGCAATTTGCCGTGCACTTTTATCCGCTCCACAGTACCTTTTGCGATTTTTGGTTGCTGTGCCAGGATTTTTACGGGGTGACACAACAACAGGAAGACAAAAGCAATAGCGAAACAGGTTACGTATTTTATCATATCGTTACAATTTTCGTTAGATTACCTATCTCATTCCTCAACATACCGCACTGCAAATTCCACCCAGTCTTCCACAGAACTGTCCATATAAATATCCGGCTGGATACCGATATTGTCTATCGGGTAGTCTGGCAAACGCATGGCCCGGTAGGTAGGAATAAATACCTCGTAACCGGGGCATCCGAAATCTACCTGATATGCGTTGCCGTAATCTAATGCGCCAGAACTGGGTGTGCCCAATAACTTGACCTTTTTGCTCTGCTTTGCGATAAACAAAAAATATTCTGCCGAACTCCCTGTTCCCTTATCTGCAAGGATAACAATCTGCCGCGGGCTTTTCGCTGCCAGCTCAACCTTTTCTATATAGGCAGGTTTATCTGTACCGCTAAAGTTCACGAATTTACCCAGGTTTTCTTTTAATTTATCTATTTGTTTGTCTATTTGATCTGTTGGGGTATTCTTATCCAGGCTTTTTTTATAGGTCTGAAGGTTCCCGATATAAGTTTGGGTAGATAGAAATTCTGTCCCGGTGTTCCGTATTGATTTTCCGGAGATGTACGGGAGAAGTTGCTGATAAGCATCTGTTGTGCCTCCCGGATTGCCACGAAGGTCGATGATCAGGTTTTCGCTGCCCTCCATCTGCATGCGGTGCTGCGAAATCAGCTCCTCGATTTTTTGGAGATACCGGTATTCAAAACTTGGTAATTTAAGGATCGACGTTCTGGCAGATAATTTTTTGAAATAAAAGCCGGTCAGCTCCGTCAGCTTTTCTTCCAGCTGGGCTGCACTTACCGATGGTGAGGGTACTTCTCTGACCAACGCCATACTTATCGCATCCAGAAACAGGATGCTTTTCTTATGCATGTGATAGTGCCCTGTTTTTTTGGACCGGTCAAGCATCAGGTATTCAAAAGAACCATCCGGAAACAACCGGAACTTTATATCTCCGGCTTTCCACTGCGTGGATGCGGCAGCGATAATAAACCCGGTGTATTCATTGCTACTCCCCTTTTTAATCCCAATCTTGTAACCTTCTGTGGACCACACCCCCTCCAGCGTATCCCGCGTGAGCTTCATTTTTTCCCGGAAATCCGGAATATCGATCACGATAGATGCTGCTGAACCACTGCTGCCGGAGGAAAAAGGAGCGCCATTTGAACCTACCCATAAATGGGGATCTTTAAAGAAATCGGTATACTTTTTTAGTATTTTTTCGCAGGCGGTACTATCTGCATTTTTTGCCTCCCTGGTCAGATGCTGCTTTAATTCTTCGTAGGAGGATCCTTCCTTCGTCTTTGCCTCAAAACCCGGATACTCGCCTTCGACTTTCTTTATCAGTTTTTCCAATGCCACTGTGCAGTTGCAGCCGGTTTGCTGCGCGTACATCGAAAGGGAAAACATATTGAACGCAAGGCAAAGTAATAATCTTTTCATGTTGATGTCTATTTATGGGGCTGCAAATATAGCGTGACCGCCCTATTCAACGCCACCTGCGAGAGCTATTTCTTTATAAGTTCCACTCTCCTGTTCTTCGCTTTACCTTCCTCTGAACCATTGTCAGCAATTGGCTGCGCTGAACCAAATCCTTCAGAACTTAAGCGGGACTTGTCAATACCGGATGAACTCAACGCCTCCAGCACCGCCCTGGCCCTGTCTTTCGACAACTGCAGGTTATGTGCATCATTACCGGTGTTGTCTGTATAACCATTGATAGCCACTTTCAAAACGGGGGTTGCTTTTAATGCCTTTGTAATTTCCGCCACCGCATCATTCCCTTCTGGCTTCAGGGTGAATTTATCTGTATCGAAGTTGATATACAGAATTGCTTTCCCTTTTTCGTTCAGGTCTCTAGTTATTTCGTCGGCTTTCAGCAGGGTGATAGTTTGTTTAAACCCTTCCTGCTGCAATATATTCAGCTTGCCTTGGGCGGAGGTGCCAGACAGCTGGATATAAATATTGCTTCCATTGGCCCTGCGAATAATATAAGTTTTGATTTGGTCTTCCGTATAACCGATAGAACCGTCCTCCCCCAGGTAAGAAGCGGCCGGACTGTAGCGGTCATATTCTTCTTTCGAAATTGATCCGTCAAATATCTTTACGCCGCCGGCAGCTTTGATGGCTTCATCATAACTCTTTTCAAAAAAAGGAAGGGACCACTCACCCTGTTTTATTTCGCTGATATTACTTTTCCATATGCGACCTTCCAGCGGTACCATTTTACCATCGATGGCGAAAAAAAGACGGTCAAACTTACGCTCAACAGGTTTGTTCATGGTCTCTAAGCCCTCCGGTAAGGTAAAAAAGGGGAAAGCACCCAGTTCTTTTTCTGATACCGGTATCGCATCAACGTTAAAGACGGCGGATGCTGTGGCCGGTTTATTCTCCGTCGTTGCAATAACATCGGTCTTTGGGATAGAATCAGCGGTGCCTGCCTGTTGCTTGCCCTTATTATTGCAAGCGCACGCAAAAGCCAAATAAGAAATGCCGAAGAACAATACACGAATTCTCATAATAGGTATTTTTATTAAAAAAGATTTGTTGCCAGCCGGTACATCATCAGCCAGCGTGGGTTTAAACCAAATTTAAATATCAGGAGAAAAATCCGGATTGCCTATTACTTCTTTGCCGGTAATCAAAAAATACCTGGAAATAAGGAGAAAAAACGGCTTCGCGTATCTTCTTCAAAGCGCCGGTATAAAACATCTCTCCCATCGCATCTGGTTCAACTCCCACCTGCTTCTAAAATTAAATTTGTATCAATCGATACAATATGTATATTTGCACCAGATTTATTAACATGGCAGGCAGAAATAAGATATATAATGAGGAGGAGGCACTTGATAAGGCTATAAGTGTTTTTTGGGAGAAAGGTTATGACAACGCATCCTCGAGAGATTTGCAGAAAGCCATGGGCATAGGCATGAGTAGTTTTTACCTGGCTTATAAGGGGGGTAAACAAGAATTATTCATCAAGTCCATGAACCGTTTCTTTTCGGTTTACCCTAGCGCCGTTTTAACGATGCTGAAAATCGTGGAGAATCCCATAGAAGTACTCAGGCAGTACTATTATGCAATGGCTGACGCGGATGGAATGTTTGGGAAATTTGGGTGTTATTTCAGTAATGCAATCGTACAAATTGGCGACCCGGACCTGAAAGACCTCGCGATAAAGCATATAACAGATATTGCCGACGCTTTTTCAGAGGCTTTACTAAAGGCTAAAAAAGCAGGCATCATTAACCCGGTAATTCCGCAAGAGTTGTGGAGTGTGTATTTGCTGAATTTATGGACCGGGTTAAATACTACAAAATCTATTGAAAAAAATCCAAAGAAATTAAAAGCAGCTATCGATTTCAGCTTGAAGGTTTTTGAATAACCTTTTTTTTGATCGATATTGTATCAAATGATACAATATATAAAATTAACAGTAAATCAAAACAAACATGAAAAAGACAATTTTAATTACCGGCGCATCATCAGGTTTTGGACTTATGCTGGCGAACAATCTTCACCAGAATGGCTATAACGTGATTGGCACCAGCCGGGAACCGGAAAAGTACAAGGATAAATTTCCTTTTAAATTATTGCGCCTCGATATTGCTGATGATAACTCCATCGAATCATTCACAAAACAATTATCGTCTGAAATAAAGCAGCTCGATGTATTGGTAAACAATGCCGGTTACATGGTGACGGGCATTGCAGAAGAAACGCCAATAGCAGTGGGAAGGCAACAGTTTGAAACTAATTTCTGGGGTACTGTAAAGATTACGAATGCTTTGTTGCCAATGTTCAGAAAACAGAAAGCGGGGCAAATTATTACCGTGAGTTCTATCGTTGGTTTGATCGGGCCTCCCAATCTGTCTTACTATTCCGCCTCAAAACACGCCGTAGAAGGCTATTTTAAATCCCTACGATTTGAACTCAACCAGTTTAACATTAAAGTGAGCGTGGTGGAACCGGTATGGTTTAAAACTAATCTTGGTCATAATGCGGTTTCGTCAAGCGTAGGCATCCCCGCATATGATTCGTACAGGCGCCAGGTTAATGCCTTCACGAAAAAAGGTCTGGAAGAAGCAGAAGCGCCGGATGCAGTTGTTAACACCATTACAAAATTAATTAATGCAAAGGAGCCGAAGTTTAGCAATCCGGTTGGGAAAATGACCGGTATGATCCTCTTTTTGCAAAGCTATGCCCATAAAATGTTTGAAGGGTCCGTACTTAAAAGCGTAAGATCGGCGATTTAAGGACTTTTGCGGAATAACAGGACAGCATAGATATTACCGGCAGAGGTTGCATAGGCATTGATATGCGTACGATGTAATGAAAGTGCAATCCTCTGTTTAAAAAAATTTTGGTAATATCGCACACTGCAACGTTAACAATGAACGTTTATCGCTGGCTAGAAGCAAGGAAATTTATGGTGCAAAGTGTGAAAGTGAGTCTTTTTATTTTATGGTTGTTCTGTAGTTTCCCGGGGGCCGCGCAAACCCTGAAGGATACAGCTAAAAAAGAACAAAAGACCGTTTATCTTTTTAGTGGTATAGGTGCCGATTCAAGTATATTCATGAATCTGAAACTTCCGGGGTACCATAAAGTTTACATCAACTGGATCCCCGCGTTGCCCAAAGAATCAATAACGCAGTATGCAGGCAGGATAAAGAGCCAGATCACAGTTGAAAATCCGTATATCATCGGGCTTTCTTTTGGAGGCATTGTGGCGGTGGAAGTATCCAAACAGATATCAGTGAAAAAAATGGTACTCATCTCTTCTGTCGAGACAAAAGATGAGTTGAATAAAATACAGTTCTTTTTCATGAAGCTGGGTTTATACCGGCTAATTCCAGGTGTATTAATCAGGCGGACCAATTTTCTTACCTATCGTTATTTCGGCGCCCGGTCCCCAAATGATAAAAAGGAACTGACAAAATTATTGCAGGATACAAATGTATTGTTTTTCCGCTGGGCACTGAGAGGCATTGCTTATTGGAATAATAAAGAAACACCTGAAAGAACCATTCAAATACATGGCACAGCCGACAGGGTAATCGCCAGCAGGTTTGTACATCCCGACTATCGTATCAAAGGCGGCGGACATCTCATGGTTTTTAATCAGGCGGATACGATCAGCAAAATTATCCTGCATTATTTTCGTTAGCGGCGCCTATGATCACTTTTTGGCAAGCCTTACCCGGAACGTCCTCATAGAGGTGCGTATTCCGTCCGCTTCGATTTGACCACTCACAATTAAGTGTTCCAGCCTTGAGCTGACAAACCCGTCTCCAAGGCTATTGCGGGGATCACTAAATCCCATCGTTTGCCCTATTACCCGGACGGCCGGCTTCCAGCGCTTGTCACAATGCGACAATAGCAGGTCATCATGTGCGGATAATTCCCGGAACTGCAACACGCCATTTTCATCACATTCCCTCAGCAATTCAGGACGGGATGCAATATCCTCAAATTCACGGGCCAGTTTGCTGCGTTCTGCAATAGGCAACAGTACTGCCTGACTGATCAGCGGCGCCAGCGCCTCAAAGGAATATAGTGCTATACTGTGGTAGCCCATTATGGGAGGCGCCTGCACCAGCATAACCTTTACAGGTATACGCTCCAGCCAGTGGCAAGCCATTCTTATAAACACGTAGTCGTTGCCGTCACTGCCTGCCCATATGACCAGCCTGTTTGCCGGCTGCGCCAGCAAACGGGTCTGTAATTCCCGCCAGCGGGCAAATGCATCGGTGTCACGGCCCAACCAGGTGAGGTTTTCTTTATCAAAGCCCAGGCTCCGCAGGAATGCCATTCGCTTTTCTCCATCATCCAGCGGGCCGGTACCGGGAATGTCATTGAAAGCAAATACTTCGCCGGTCAGCATACGCTTTTTGACCGCCCAGCTAAGTATGCCGCCCCCGCTCAGGGAGGAGACGATGTGTACATCCGCCATATAGATTTCTTTAACAGGAAGTGATCTGGTAAAAATAAGCGTATATCCGGCAAACTTTCCGTCATTCGTCAACTTTTTTCCTGCATTACAAAAACCAGTGAGCGGCAGCCTTTTGGAGTTCGTCGTAATCCGGTTCGTTGTCCGAAGCCCAGGCAACAATACCATCGGGGCGTATCAGTATGGCGCTTACGCCTAACGGGTCTTTTGCTTTGCCTGCAATATACCTGATCCGGTTGCTGTACGCTTCTGTCCAGGCTTTAAGTGTAGCATTCGTGTCAAAATCAAGCAATATCCCCTCGCCATCGTGCATCAGGTCCCCTATTCCTGTACCGTCTCCGAATTCAAAGTTGGGAACGCTGTAGCCTGTCAATGGATGCGTTCCACCGAGATCATAGCGGGTAAAAATGCCCCATACCCTTCCCGCAATATAAGTGGCGCCATCGCGCGTATTTATCAGGTCACGGAAAATTGCATACAGTGCGCGGGCATGAGGATCCGGCCGCATAATGGCCACCTGGGCACGTGACCAGTCCAGCACCTTTGCGCCAATGGGGTGCCGTTCCGTATAGTAGCTGTCCAGCAAACCTTCCGGCGCATTATCCCGGATGGTAGCGGCAAGCTTCCATCCAAGGTTCATGGCATCACCCAGTCCGAGATTTAGTCCCTGGCCGCCCAATGGCGAGTGAATGTGTGCGGCATCGCCTGCCAACAGTACCCGTCCATTGCGGTAGGCAGTGGCTTGCCGCGCCCTGTCAGTCCAGGTGGTGGCGAAATATAGCGCGCTGATGGTAACATCGGTATCAGAGATGCGGCGCAACACCTCCTGAATGTGCTCCAGCGTAATTGGTTTCCCTGCATCATGAAATGTTCCGCCATCAAAATCCTGGATCATCAGGTAGCCAGGCTGTGATTGAAGGTACATGCCTTTTGCAGTCATGTTACGGCCCGGATTGAGTTGCTGGGGATCGGCAATATCCACTTTGGCAGAGTAGCCGGTAAATTCCGGCTCCGTACCTGCGAATTCAAAACCGCCCGTCTTGCGGACAACACTGCGGCTTCCATCGCAGCCCACCAGCCATTTACATTGAAACGACCGGTCACCTGCCAGCACTGTTACGTCACTGTTGGTTTGGTGAAAGCCAGTAACGCCCAGCCCACGCCTGATGGTTACCCCCAGGGATACTGCGCGGCGGGTCAGCACTGTTTCAAGTTCGTGCATTTCAGATATTAAACTGGTCTCCGTCGAACCTGGCAGGCGATATTTCCATTGCGACCTGTCAATATCGCCATCGTGGAATGGAATGCCGGCGAAGTGCCCGGCCTGACGGCGTGGTCCCTGTACCGCGTTTGAGTGGGGACTTTTAAGCCGTTTATGTATTTCAAATTCTTTCAGTAACCCACGACGGTAAAGCGCTTCAATAGTAGGCGCCGATAGCCCGCGTATCCCGAAAGGAAGTTGTTTCAATAAAGAATCCGGTGTCTCCGTCTTTTCCAGTACCAGGACGGAACATTTGGCCAGGGCCAGTTCACAGGCGAGGAACAGGCCCACAGGCCCTGCGCCCGAAATGATTACATCGTAAATAGTATGATTTTGTGCAGGTTCCTGGCTTACAAGTGTAGCGTTCATATAGCATAATTGAAGCACAAAATTCCGGAATGCCTGCTCATCAGGCTTGTATAAACGCGACAAAATGGCCCGCAACAGCCAGCTTCCTTTTCTTTGTTCTCCGCGCAAATGCCGCCGGCGTAGTGCCGCTGTAGCGCTTGAACTCCCGGCTCAGGTGAGCCTGATCTGTATAGCCTACCTCATGAGCCAGACCGGCAAGGTTGGTATCCGGGTAAAGCCATAACTGGTTTCGTACCTGCTCGAAGCGCATCACACCAGACACGTCTTTAACAGTATGACCGGAAGATTGCTTGAACTTTCGTTCCAATGTACGAACCGTAGCATGAGCCGCCGCCGCTATCCCGCTTACCGGTATAGCACCATTTGCCTGTCTCATAGCTACTCCCGCTTTGAATAGCATACTGTCTGCAGCAACCTGCGACCCCGCGTCCAGGAAATACTGTTTTACATGAGCCAGCGCTTCATCCATTTTCTTTCCCTCCATACATTTACTCAATGTGGATTGAAGCCGGGCGATCGGATGTTCAAAGATGTTCGTGCCTTTCTTACCGGACGGCAGTCCGAGCAAATCAAATACGGTCCAGGGAAAGCACCTGATACCGATGACTTCCAGGCAATCTTTCGCGTTTAAAACAACGGGCTTATTAAGCAACCCCATTATAAATGGCGATGGCAATGGTTGCAAACCTCCATGGTGGGAAATGTGACAGTCGCCTCCGAAATGAAAAACAATTTCAGCGTAACCATCCGGTAGTATCTCGAAATCCGATGGTAATTCCCCGAAGTCTACCCTGGTATACCAAAAGCACTTTATAGCGTGTTGCAGCTCTTCAGGAGGATCAAATTCCTGGTGCTGCATTTTGAAAGATAGCATATCCGGGGTGTTTGTTTAACAGTCAATTTGCCTGGGTTTTTACGCTGTAAAAATACAACAAAATAAAGAGGATAGGATTTCTCTTACTTAATCAATTATTACAACCAGGTACTTACGGTTTTCGCTGCCTGTTTAATTTCTTTTTCAGCAGATGCCCTTTCCACATCCAAAGGCCGCTTAATGCAACTACCGGCAGAAACACCCATCGCACCGCATTTGCGGCGGGAGGGTTGGAGGCTACCGGTCCATAAATATATCCCAGGATGGGAATGCTGAGTATAATATGTAACCAGCGGATTATTTTACGTTCTGTGGCTGCTTTCATAAAAAATGCTTGTTACACAAAAGTAGCCCGCTATCTATAGTCATTTATGGGAAGTCGACATGCCGGGGAAATGTGGCGATAAAACAGGTGATACTCATTATTACATCCTGACCGGCGAAGCAAAAGCCGGCGAACTCACTAAAAAGCCTCGTAAAGCCATAGCTCTACGAGGCTTTCTACCACCTGATTGAAATCCTGCCCGCTGAACGGTAGCTTCATACCGGCAGGTCCTCTTTTGTTAAACCTTCTTTTGCTTGCTATTGCTGTCTTTTTCTGATGGCGGCTGGTCTTCCAGCAACGTCGCCTTTTTTTCGATAGCTTTCTTTATCTCCGGGTCATCTGATGTAACACCGGAATTGAAGTTGCCACCAAGTGAGGTTTTATCCCCGGTATCTTTTCCCGGAACTTTCTTTGAAGTGTTTTTGTTTTCCGTGTTCTTGCTTTCCATAAAAAAGATTTTTATTTACTAATACCTCATCAATGCTGCGACAGGACTTTCAGCCGGCATCTCATCTTTTTCGAGCAGGAATACCTGGCCGCCATTGGCGATGGTTTTAATTACCGCCATATTGAGCAGGTCTTCATTGTTGCCAGTCATGCTGTCATCAACATGTAGTTCATTTTTCATTTCATCAAATGCTCCCCATGCCTGTGTGTTGTTTGCCACAAACAGTGTATCTATCTGCCCGTAATAAGCAGCAGGAACTATATCTGCAATGATAGAAGAAGTGCGGCCGGTAGCGGATTGATTGGCGTACCGGTCCTTTACTTTCTGCAGTTCCTGGTTAACGTATGGTTGCAATACAGTACGTGCCTGTTTGTACAAAGCAGGGGTATCATCGTATTCATGGTTACCGGTGAGCGCTTCAGGATACACGTATGTATATTTCGAGACAGAACGGTAAACTGTAACCAGTTCCTCTGCGCCTGCCAGCAAAAGCGGTACATGCTGATCATGTAATACTTCCCTGAAAAGAATATCGTCTATTGCTTTCAGGTACGCTGTGATATTTGTATCGCTGGCGCCGCCAATACCCTGATAATTGGTATCCCCATTGGCAATATCCGGGTCCTCCGGAAGGTTGGTAGCCGTGCTATCCGGGAGCCCAGCTACAGGTACCGTATTCATGCCCGTTGCATCTGATTTGTAAAGCCGGGCGGTATGTTTACTGATCACAAGTACATAAAAATCTTCTGTTGCCGGCATCACCTGTACCAGTGGAGATAGCTGGAAAGAAGTATTTACCACTAATTGTTCTGCCGGCGATACAGACATTTTAACATATCCTGAAAAGCCGGGCGCAAAGAACATGGCCAATCCGGCTGACTGGCTTCGCCAGAAGTCCTCATCATACATCAGTGTATACCCGGGGCCGAGCAGCTTGTCAGTTTCGGGCTGTTTCAGACCTTTCTCCTGTAATATTTTCTGTGCCTCCTGCAACTTATTTTTAAACAAAACCGCATCTGATAAATCATTCACTGCAGCGCCATATTCATGTGTGGGAATATAAACCGATACACAATATTCTCCAGAGATAGCAGCCAGATGATTGAAGGCCTCCTTTGTGAATACACCAGGCAGCTCTTCCGGAGGACTGGCTTCCACCTGCGCCGCAGGGAAACGGTTACGCACGTTATCTTCCTGTTCCTTTTCATGGTCAGGCTTACCGCTTGTCCGGGTACCATATCCCCTGGATGTATTTGCTTTTGAAGTATTCCTGTTCGGATGTAATACATGTACATTATCCGACAGCTCATCCGGGCCGTCAGTGTATTTATCTGTTATTTCTTCGTATTCATCCATTCTTTCGGGAGGCGTAGCCTGTGCTCCAAGTCCCTCTTCTTTGTTTGTGCCGGAGGGTTTTCCCTTACCGGGATGGAAAGTTCCGTTTCTATCTTTTCCCATAAAGTTATTTTTTACAAAGTTCAACAATGACTACTCACATGCTATTTTTCATCCACAGCAACTGTACCAATAATCTCTGTCGCCGGCCCCTGCAATAACGCCGGTTATACCGGTACGCTGCGTAAAGGAACGGCATACCAGTCATACTCCTGCGCTTCCATGAAGCCGGCAAAAGGGAAGATGAAAAAGAGATGTAGAGAATTTACCGCGTATTGATTTCTTCTGAGGAAGGAATTTTACGTCAGATGCTTGTTTTTTCCACAACGAAGCCTACCAACCGACAATCACTACTTTACCAGTGTATAACGGTTTGCCGGTTGTGCTCAATACCCGCAGCACATACAATCCCGGCCGGGAAAAACTAACACTGTGCCTGTTTGCTTCGCGGAAACTACTGCTATAAACGGCTTTCCCTGTCATGTCGGTAGCCGTGATTTGCACAACGCCGCTTCCCGGTGTATCCACATACACAAGTCCCTGGCTTGGTACCGGGTAAACTTTAATACGGCTGCTTTTTTCTTTCTCTTTTACCGGTGCCGGATCTTCGGCACGCATTCTCAGTGCCGGCTGTTGCGGCGAATAAACTACCCAGCCGTTGCGCACCGGCAACTGGTAAGTAGTTGAATCCGATGCACCGGTATCCAGTGAATCAATGTTGTTGATAATTGCATGATAGTTATACCAGCCGCCGGCACTCCCAAGGGTTACTTTCCATTTCTTATAGGGGTTGCGATTTACGCACACAATTGTTCCGTTATCATATACTACTTTTACCTGGCCCATAAAATTACTGTCTGACCTGTTACTGAAAGAAGCCGGGTGATTGCGGATATAGGTGGATGCGTCTACATAAGCACCATTATCATGATATAAAACCGACACTACTTTTGCCCTCGCATATAGCTTCTGTGCAGCATATACGTGTTTGTATTCCAGCTTCGCCACCTTAACCAGGTCGGCCAGGTACTTTGAGTTGGGTATAAATCCTGCATTGCCGAAAGCGATTTCGGTAGCCATATAGGTAAGTGTTGAATCGAGGGGATATACTTTATACTGTGAGGTGCCCGCGTCGTTGGAGAAGAAACGTTCGTAATATCCCACGCCATGCCCACACAGCAGGGGGTGTACCTTCTGCAACTGAAAATCTACCAGCAGGGGCATGCGGACTCCCTGCCAGTAGCCCGCCGTAGTGCCGGAATTTATCTGGGCTTCCACATCATCCATGTAGCCGGCATTCATAAAGTGATTAGTGCCTTCTACGGAAACGGGTCCGGTATGATGCGCCCTGAGCAGCGGGATTAATGCGCGGTATTCTTTCAGTGTTTGTATATAAGTACCCGCATTGGATACAGACGAATCGTAGTCCACTTTCGTAGAAGGGTTGGTGCCGAGGTGTACATCGAGGAAGGAAGAAGTGGAGCTAAAAGTGCTGTGTATAACAGGCGCAAAGTTATTAAGCACACTACCGGCCTGTGAGGGCTTCAACAGGTACGACTGTACGCCAGTGGTATTATTGAACCATGCCTTCCGGAGTGTGCCATCAGTATCCAGCGCCACAAGGGAGGTATTCCAGGAAGGCGCATTGGGATAGATATCTACATAGTTTTCGTGTAGCCCGAACAGGTAGTTGTAAGCAGCAGCAGAGTCGCTGAGCCGCTTGAGTTCTGCATTTCCACCAAGTGCGGCATTAGCGGGCATTACATCAGGGTACATATTATCGTACCCGCCGTTTTGCCACACGTGCTTGAGTACCCATAACTTCGTGATCCCTGCATCATGAAGTTTTTTAATATTCGTTGTTGCTACCGCAAAAGTATCTCTCCAGATGTCAAGTACCAGGCGGTCGGCAGACACATCTATCATCGGTGAAACGGGGTTGGGAATGGAGGGAAATACATCTTCGATCCTGGGCGATGTGGTAAGGTAAACGGTTTCCCGTACCAGATTGCGTTTACCGTTTGTTTGCTTCTTATACTTTGCACTCTGCGCATATACAACAGAAGTAGAAGATTGAATACGGTTACTCGGCGCTATCTCCGAGGCGGTGGATTTTTCCCAATCCATATACATGGTGGTAAACGTATTATTGGTATAAAGAACGTTGAAGAGGGTAAGATAAGGTACCGGTACCACAACAGGATCTATTGTATTGGCACTTCTGTCTAAAGAAAACGTTGGCACATTGGCTGTTTCCGGTGATACGGCTAATACCAGTGTTCTTCCGGAAATATAAAATTTATAGGTATAAAGTACGGAGTCTGTTCCACCGGCAGTCATCTTCCATCGCGCGGTTAAGGTATCTGCGGTGGCGCTGAGGCTTTTGAGCGAATAACTGATACCGGGTGACCATGGCTGCAATTCCCTGGATGCAGAATCAATGCCGATGCCGCCTGATGAGGATGGATTAAATGAGTAGTCGCCCACTATGCATTTCAATGCGGCCAGTGTGCCAACAGTACCCGGTTTATATTCATACGTGACGGAATCTGTGCCAAAATAATTAAACAGGAATCTTTTCTGTGTAAAGTCGAAGCTAACGCTGTTACTATATGGCATTAAGGGCAATACAGGAGTACAGGTGCGGTTTTGCATATCAGTGATCAGCAGGTTGTCGACCGTAACGGTTCCCGGGCTGCCATTGAGCACCAACTTGAAATTATTGATGTCCTGCAACGGCGTAGTAACACCCGCATCGTTAAATTCCCTTGTATTACCGATCCACATATCCCATTTATCATTGGCGATGGTTTCTATGGCGCCATTGGGGTCGATATACGTTTGAGCGGCGCCGCTGTTATTGAGATACATCCTGATCGTTTGCTCCCCGGCATAGGCATGTGGGCCATCTATCCCCTGGTTGGTATTGCGGATACTGAAACCGGAAGGAAGGTAATTTATGCCAATGCGCATATAAACAGCCGGAGAAGCATCTATGATATTATCTGCTGTTAAGCCGCTGCCAAACAATAGCTGGGCCGCAGTGGTGAAAGTATTGGGCGTTGTTACTTTCATCTTAAACGCCACAGATATAAAACCTGAATGAGCCGCAAAATTGGTGTTCCTTACAAAAAAGGGGCGGCCGCCGGAAGCCACCCGGGTAAGTTCCAGCTTACCGCCGTTTATTGTTATTAAACCGTTTGGCGGCGTAGCGCCTTCTGCTATGTTAAACTGCCCCCTGTCCGGCATGGAAGCGTTCACATAATAACTGACCATAGAGGAGGCATTAAAATCCTGCTCAAAAAGCTGCGCGCTGCTGCTGTTAGAAATCGCAAGAAGGATGCCCAAAAAGGCAATAACCCTTTTTCCCATATTTAAATAGTTATTGATAACGGTACGCGGAACTGTTACTACTTTCCGTTATCGGTGAATTTTATACCGGCATCCAGCTGATGCCTGTAAACCCTTGTCATCTGTAAGTCTTCCTTCCGGGAGCCGGCGTGTTTAATGTCCAGGTTCCTGATGATCAGCTCATGTATGTCAACAGCAATAAGCGGGATCCGCTGTTCAGCATCTATCGTATTTAAACTGAGCCCGGATATACTGATCTCTTTTACATGACGGATAAATAAACCATAGCTGGGCAAATTGCCCCATATATTAGGTTGAGGATAGCTTGTTTCTTCTTCTTTTACCAGGGATGCGGAAGAAATATATTCTCCTTCTTTTAATCCTCCCCGCGTATTAAATTTTATATTATCCAGATGGATGTCCTCAATTACGGCTCCGGGTACACCGGTAACAGAGGAAGAATAATTACCTGCATTATAAGCCGTAATGTTGCGGATGCTTATATTTTTCATTTTACCGGGAGATGGCGTTACGGCAGTATCTGTGTATTTCCTGGCCCTGTTACCCAGGCGTATATACAAGGGACATTCAGTTCCTTCGATAAGTATATTATTTACGGCAACGCCTTCCATTACGCCGCCGTCAACTATCTCCAGCGAAATGCCTGTATAGCCCGACCGGGGCGCCCTTACTATCACAGGCTGCGTGTTCCGTGAAGGCTGAATGATGCAGTCGGAGATGACAATATTGCGGAACCCTCCCGTACTTTCTGTTCCGCATTTAATACCGTTGGTATGGCTGCTTACAATACAGTTGGTGATTATAACATGCTCGCATGGAGCCGGCCCGGTACTTTTCAAACAAATACCATCATCGTCTGCATCAATCGTGCTGTTGGAAAGTGTAAACCTGCGGCAACCGTCGATATCAATACCATCGTTATTACGGTTACTGTGATTGTATACCTTGATATTAGTTACTATGCCATCTTCACAATTAAGATAATGCTGGTTCCACATACCGGAATTGAGCATGGTGATGCCTTCTACGGTGATTCCTTTACAGGATATAAAAAGCAGGTTCCTCGGCCGGCCGTCAAGGTCGCCGCCAAACAGTCCGGGACGGGATGGTTGCTGCCTGCCGTTACCATCAATAGTGCCGGTGCCTTTTACCGCTATATCAGTGGCTTCTTCCGCATAGATCAGTGCAAACCAGCCTCCTTTATCTTTTTGCGAGCGGTAAGCAGGTTGTTGTTGCCGGGGAAAATCCGCCGGCGCGGTACTGGCATAAAGAACAGATCCGGGGGCCAGGAAAAGTTCCACATGGCTCAACAAGGTGATAGTGCCACTCCGGAAACGGCCGGCAGGAATAATTACCCTGCCGCCCCCTTTCCCTGCACAGGCGCTGATGGCGTTGTTAATAGCGTCTGTACTTAAATACTGGGTATCCGGCCTGGCGCCGTAGTCGATCACATTAAAGGTCTGACATTGTGCATGGATCTGCAGCCAGGAGAAAAAAAGCGTGAATAAGATTGATTTCATCATACAGCTGACCTTAATTGTGCTAATACCCGGTATTCTGCTGGCCGGCTCCATTATTGGTGATAAGATCAAGGTGCAGCTGTGGGATAGGTCTTACTGCATACTCCGGCTTTACAGCAGCGCCCAAAGGATTGTATGCCTTTACTCTTTCCACCAGTTTTTCTTCTCTTACCAAATCGTACCAGCGATGCAGTTCTCCACATAATTCCCTGGCACGCTCATCAAGTATAAAGTCAATCACCTTGGATGGACTATTGATATCGTCTGCTGTGATGGTCATTTCCGGAACAGAAGAGGTGCCGTTCCTGGATACATCTTCCCCTTCCGTGGTAAATACTTCTCCTGGCCTCATTTCACCATCTTTATATGCGGCGCGGCGTCTTACTTCATTGATATAGGACACTGCTTTGGCGTAGTCCGGCGTCTTTTTACGCGCATAAGCTTCGGCGGCGATCAGATAGGTTTCTGCCAGTCTTGCCACCACTACATCGCGGCTTCCGCGGGCCTGCTTGGGGTCCAGGGTTCCGTCTACCCTTACCGGGTCCATGTGTTTTATGAGCGATGGAAATTTGTCTGCGGTAAAGTTCAAACGGGTGATCCATATGTATGGCTTTATCCTGTAATTATAGTCCGTTGTTTTTACCGGCAGGTTGTACATGGAAAAAAGCACGGCCGTGTCGCCATTGCCATATTTAGGTTTACCGGTTATTTTGCCGGGCGGTGTATAACCTGTTTCCCATTTGGGAATGTTTACATCTGTACCATTGTTACAGACAAACGTCATTTTAAAACACTTATAAAACCGGGAATCTGATTTGCGGTTAAACACATCCAGCAAATAATCGGTGGGCTTTAACCTGCCGAGGGCGCGTCCGTTTGCCAGGTCTTCCTTCATACCCCGCTGGGATGCGTAAGTAGCCAGGAAAAACTGGTGGAGCTGGTTACCTTCTCCATTCACTGTATTACCATTAAGCCGCGAGGTAGTGGAATAATTTACTGAAAAGATCAGCTCTGAATTTATTTGCTTTGTAACGCTCCATAATTCTTCAATAGAAGGCACCAGTTTATAAGGTCCCCTGGTAATCACTTCATCTGCCCAGTAGGCGGCGCTGTCCATATCTGTTGGTTGCTGACCGCGCTGGTCGGTAACAGCACTCCCCCGTGTAAGATAAACGCGCGCCAGGAAATGTTGCGCTGCTCCTTTGGACGCGTTGCCATAGGCAGCCATAGCAGATTGAGAAGGCAGATCCTTTTCTGCTGCCAGGAGGTCGGCGATGATAGCCATATAGATACTCCCTTTTTCAGCGCGATCAAACGATTCTTTGGGTCGTTCATTACCTTGTAGGAGCAACGGAACTTTGCCGAACGTTTGTACCAGGTAGAAATAGTTGATAGCCCGCAGAAATTTTGCTTCTGCAATTTTTGTTTTTTTGAGATCACTGGTCAGTTTCTGTGAAAGCGGTACATTCACCGACCTGTCTAGTATAATGTTACAGGTATTGATGGCCTTATAACACGATTGCCACATATCATACAGGTTATTCTGAAGATCCTGGTCATCAAAACCCGTATACCGGTTAAAACCCAACGCCTTCGTAAAATAAGAGGCTTCTGTCCAGATGTCGGTACCGCTCTCGGAAAGGTTAATACCCATTTCAGGCCGCGCCCCGTCCACCCCGTTACCCCAGAAAACCCTTAACTGATCATATACAGCGGTTACTCCGTCTATCAGCCCCTGGGGAGTATTATAGTAATCGTAAGATACCCCTGCTGTATTTTCTTCTTTCAAAAAATCCTTTTGACATGCACTCACCACCAGTAAAAGGAGCAATGTTATACAGATACTTTTCATTTTAACCGCTTTAAAAGTTGACATTCAATCCTACTGTAAATGTTTTGGCGCTCGGATTATAATTACTGCTTGCATTTCTTACGCCGGTAGATGTGTTAACAGACTCGCCGGAAATAAGCCCCTCGGGATCTGCCCCCGGGTAATTGGTAAACAACCAGGCATTTTGCGCCGTTATATAAATGCGTGCGCTGGCGATATAGAGGTTGTGAAGTAATTGTTTCGGGAAGGTATAGCCCAGCGACACATTCTTAATCCGGATAAAGGAGCCGTCAAAATACCTGAACCCCGACTCCGGCTTAGGGTTAGCCTGCAACTCATAGGGATAGGGATAGCTGCCTGTGGGATTTCCCGGGGTCCAGTAATTCACGTTCAGGCTGTTTTCCCTGCTGTTAAGAGATATCCGCTGGTTAATATCATAAGCGTTACTGGCAACTGTTTGTCCCATCCTGGCAAAAACCAATATGGATAAATCGATGCCGCGAAACGAAAAAGTGTTCATTACGCTTCCCTGCCAGTCGGGTACTTCCGAACCTATGATAACGCGGTCACCAGGATCTCTCACGCCATTATTATTAAAATCCAGCGTTCTGGCATTGCCCTCTTTTGTACTGGGATCATTCTTCATTTTACTCCATTCCTCCTGCGGAATACGGGGATCGCCCCAGATACCCAATACCTTGTAATCAAAATGCGTTTTTATAGGGTATCCGATAAACCAGCCATTACCTATATCATTTCCTGCAGAAGTATTGTACAGTTTTTCAATCGACTCTTTATTTTTGGTAAAAAGAAAGGAGGATGTCCACTGAAAGTTGCTGGTCTTAATATTTTCTGTTTGAAGATTGATCTCTATCCCCTTGTTTTTGGTGGCGCCCACATTATCGATCACGCTGGTAAAGCCATTAACAGCGGTAATCTGACGGTTCATTAGCAGGTTGGTGGTGGATTGCTGGTAAAGATCCACGGAACCACTGACCCGGCCTTTCAGAAAGGAAAAGTCCAGCCCTATATTAGTTTGTGCAGTAGTTTCCCATTTCAGATCCGGGTTGGGCATTATACTGGTTTCAAAACCATAAACGGGCACTTCCCCGGAAGCGGAGGTAAGTACATAAGGCGTTCGCTGCAGAGACCCCAGTGTTTCGTATGGATTTATAGACGAATTGCCGGTAATACCATAACCTACCCTTAGTTTCAACTGCTCTATAAACTTCACCTGTTTCATAAAATTTTCTTCTTCTATTTTCCAGGCAAGGGCTGCAGATGGAAAAAACTGCCATTTATTACCTTCTGCCAGCACAGAGGCGCCATCCCACCGGCCCGTAACCGTTAACAGGTACCTGTCTTTCCAGGAATAGTTTGCACGCCCCATATAGGACATCAGTCGGTTCTTTGTAAGGGAGCTTCCGATCATCTCCACATTGGCGGCCGTTCCCAGGTTATTGAAAAGCTGGGAGGTATAGGGCAGTGTATTTGCAGTGGCTGTTTGCCCTTCATTTCTATCTGCCTGTAAGCTGTATAAGAAAGTAAGATTAAGAAAATGTGATTCCCTGATCTGCTTATTATAAGTAACAATATTTTCCATCAGCAGGGAAGCCGTAGCCGTATTGGTAAGGGTTACTTTGGAAGTGCCGTCGGCAACACGTTCATTGGATTCTCCTGAAAGAAAATTACCACGCCGCTGCCAGGATGGTGTGGTGGACACATTGATCCGGTACTTAAAGTCCTTCAGAAATAACGCTTCCGCATATACGTTCAATGACAACCGGTCGATCTTCTTTTCATCGACATTGGCCAGGCTGAAATAAGGATTTACACGGGGAGATATTTTCACATCCCCGACCATAGGTTGATAAACAGGTTCTCCTTTGTCATCATAAGGAAGTACCAGCGGACTTATCTGGGTAGCCAGTTTGTATAACCCTCCTGCGCCTAAATTTTGTAGTGAATTACTATAAAAAGAAGAGGTGCCGATTTTAAAAGTTTTGCTGATGTTATGATCTATGTTGATGCGGATATTATATCTCCGGAAATCCTGTCCTTTAACGATGCCAACATTTTTGTTATACCCAAACGTCAGCGCAATCCTTGTTTTATCATTTCCCCCGTTTATATTCACCTGGTGGTTGGATATGTTGCCTTGTCTTAATACAAAATCCTCCCAGTCGAAGCTCCTTACCTTTTCCGGATGATAAGTCCATACCCCATTTGCCTGCTCCCAGCCTTTTTCCACCGACTCCCACATCGTTTCACCGTAACCGAGTTCCGGTCCGAAAAATTGTTTATCCAAGTTATAATCGGGGACATCGGAGGTATACCGGCTGCCTGGCTGCGCCGGGTTTCTGAAAGCATTCCTTCTTAATTCGGCGTACCGGGCGCCATTCATAATATCCAGTGTACGTGTTGGACGCTGGATACCATAATAGGTAGCATAGGCGACGCTTGTTTTACCGGATTTTCCTCTTTTTGTAGTAATGATGATCACGCCATTTGCCGCTCTCGATCCATAAATAGCAGTGGCAGAAGCGTCTTTCAGCACGTCTATACTTTGCACATCCGAGGTGTTGATATCATTCATGCTTTGCATAGGAATGCCATCTACTATTAACAACGGATCATTAGAGGCGCGGAGAGATCTGTTACCGCGTACACGGATGGTCACATCCTCACCGGGGGCGTAGCTGCCCGAAACGGCATCCAGTCCGGCTACACGGCCCTGCAGTACCTCGGACAAATTATTGACCGGCAGCGAAGCTATATCGCTCCCCTTAATGGTAGCCACAGCTCCTGTAAGATCTTTTCGCTGAACGCTTCCATATCCGATGACGACCACGTCGTTTAAACTTACAGTAGCGGCATTTAATACGATATTGATTGTTTTACCGGCGCCTGCCGGTACTTCCTGGCTGCCATAACCCACAAAGGAAAAAATGAGTACCCCACCGGTGTCAGGAACATTAATGGCATAAGCCCCGTCCTCATCCGACAATACGGATATCCCGGCGCCTTTTACCCTTACCGTAACCCCTTTTAGTGGCAGGCCTTTATTATCTCTTATCATTCCTTTTACGGGGACTGGTGCCTGCACAACGGAGCCAGATATGGCAGAAGTGTCTTCTTTCCTGTCAAGAAATATGCGGCTGTTTTTTTCTACATGGTAACTAATATTAAGAGGGGTTAACAAATCCGCCAAAACGTCGGCCAGTCTTTTATTTGTAACATGCAGGCTTACCTTGCGGTATGGCTGAATATACACATCATTATAGAAAAAATTTACCGAAGCCTGTTTTTCAATATCGATAAGTACTGCTTTCAGTTCTTTATTACTGACCTGGAGGGTGATCTTTTTATTCAGATCATCCTGGCCTTCGGCATTCATTGCCAGGCAGCAAATAGCCAAAAGAGGAAACATAACGGGCAGCAAGAGCCCTCTTGCAATTGCGTGGACAATTGAATAACTCAATGTTTTCATAACGGGAATCATTAGTTCTGGTCTATCTTTTCTCAACCGACGAAAAGATCATTACGGGCAGCAATCCTATTTACATCCTTTTGAATTAACGATGACATTTCCATCGACAATCTGGTAATCTGCGTGAATTATCCTGCATATAATCCTCAATTTTTCATAAAAAGATTCCTGCTCCAAAACGGCAGAAACGGAGCAGGTAGCCAGCAGTTCGTGATCAAACAGGATGCTGATACCATATACTTTTTCAAGCTTTGTGAGTACCTGGTCGGCAGGGATATCATCAAAAGAAAAGTCACCATCCGGAACAGGTCCAAAACTTTCGGGATCTGCTATCAGTGACTTCTTCATCTTGTCTATACCGGCATCATAAATGATCTGCTGATTGGGCGTGAGGATTACGCCGCTTAATTCCTGGCTTGCAGCGTTATCGCTCACAGCAGGTTTGAATACTGATACGCGCCCGGTTTTTACGATTACGGAAGTTTGTTTGGCGCTGCCATTTTGTTTTATCCAGAAACTGGTGCCAAGTACTTTAGTAACTACATCTTTAGCATATACGGTAAATGGGTTGGAAGAATTTTTAACCACCGTAAAAAATGCGTTGCCGGTTAAAAAAACATCCCTGTTTTCAACCGCATAATCACTGGAAACACTAAGTCTGCTGGCTGGTTCAAGCGATACCTGCGTGCCGTCTGCCATTATAAACTGCTGAACGGAATCTGTATTGTTGGCATATTCAATACCATGCGTTAAATGATCTGCGAAGAATTTCTGATAGGTGCCTGCGCCCTTATATGACTCATGAGCAATAAGCCGGTAAGCATACCAGGCGCCGGTGAGCAGCACCATCACCGCAGCTGCTTTCAGCCAGGCCGGTAGGTAGGACAGCTTCCTTATCTGCGGCAGTGGCTCAGGTGCTTCAACGGCCGGGACTTCTTCCTGATCACTATGCGCAATTGACTGGCGGAAAATACCGATCTCCTGTTCTATTTCCTCAGCGGTAAGGCCGGGGATGTTATGGATGGAAAAGATCAGTGCCTGGGCCGTGGCTACAAGTTCCAGCTTGCCGGGATGTTCTTCCAGCCATTGATTCCAAAAAGCGGCATCGGCTGGATCATTATTAAGCAGCCACCGCTTAAATGAATCATTCGTTATAAGATCGTCTATATTATTAATATTATCTGGAATCATACGTTAAGCATCCCCTGTATATAGCAATATACCGTAACGGGAAAAATCTACCGGGTTTTTCAAAACTATTTTACAATTTCTGAAAACGTGGCTATAACAGCGATGGAAAGTGCATCATAAAAATGTTTTTTGTCGTTATTCCCCAGCTTCTTAATGGCTTCGTTAAGCAGGTTATATATCGACTGGCGGCCAATACCCATGATCTCGGAGATCTCTTTCGTATTGGCATTGAGATAAAATTTGAGGTAGATAATTTCCTGCTGCCGGCGGGAAAGCGATGCAATGCTGCGTTGTATTTTTATGGCAAGCGTCTGTGATTCTTCCTGTAAAACCAGTTTTGCCTCGGAAGATGCCGCCTGATCAGGCAGCATGTTAAAGCTAAAGTCGTCCTCGCTGCCCAACACCAGCTTCTTTGCTGATAAATGCCTTCTTAACCTGTTTCTCAACGACTTAACAAGATAATTAGCCACTGCAGGTGTTTCATTGATAGCGGTCCGGTTCTTCCACAGGAACAGAAAGAGATCCTGAATACAATCTTTCACTGCTTCTGTATCCGGTGTGAACTGTTTTCCATATTTATAAAGCAGGTTGTAATGAAGGCGGAGAATATTTTCTAAAGCCTTTGCATCACCGGAGAGGTAACGTTGCCAGAGCAAAGTGGAATCTGTTACGTGGATGTTCGGCATATGAAGGCAGCAATTAAGGAAAGTAAAAGTATAAAATAATTGTATTTTTCGTCATTAAATTACCCGGCGCCCAAACCTTATATTTACCAACAAAATACAGAAAATGAAATTTATCTCCACATTTTTATTCCTGCTTGCTTCCCTGATAATTTTAGTTTGTCCTGTTTATGCCCAGCAGTCATCCGCTAATAAACCAGATCCAAACTTTCATTTATACCTGCTCATAGGTCAGTCAAATATGGCCGGCAGGGGAAAGGTTGATTCCATCAGTAAATCAGAAAATGCACGGATCATGATGCTCGACCGCACCGGGAAGTTTGTTCCAGCCACCGACCCGCTGCATTTTGATAAAAAGGAAGCGGGCGTGGGGCCGGGACTAAGTTTTGCAAAAAGTATGTTACCCGCCAATCAGAAAATAAAGATCGGCCTTATACCCGCAGCAGTAGGCGGTACCTCTATCCTGCTCTGGACACCAGGCGGATACGACAGCATCACCAAAACGCATCCATACGATGATGCAATGGCCCGGGCCAAAGAAGCCATGAAATATGGCGTACTGAAAGGGATACTCTGGCATCAGGGCGAAGCCAATTCGGCTACCTTCCGGGAAAGCCCTACCTACCTTTCTTTGCTGCAGCAGCTGATACAAAGAATAAGAATAGAACTGAATGCGCCGCAGCTCCCGGTAGTAGCAGGTGAGCTGGGATATTTCCGCCCGGCGTTTGTTGACTTTAATACCATGTTAAAAGAAGTGCCGGACAGCATTCCCTTTACAAAGGTAATAAGTGCCAAAGGGCTTCAACACAAAGGAGATAATACCCATTTCAACACGGACGGCGCCAGGGAATTGGGAAAGCGATTTGCGAAGGGAATGAAAGCACTACAGCAACGGCACCGGTAATCATAGCCTAAAATCCATTTTCTGCCAGCCAGCTTTTGAATAAATTAAACCAGTTATCCTTGCTGTGAAGATCTGTTAAACCAAAACCATGACCACCAGATTGCAGGATATGCATTTCAGCCTTTACATGCGCATTCAGTAAAGCGTTAAAAAACAGGAGCGTGTTTTTAATCGGTATCACATCGTCATCAGCCGCATGTACTAAAAAAGTTGGTGGCGTATTTTCCGTGACCTGTTTGTCGGTACTATAAAGATCCAGCAATGCGGCAGATGGATTTTTACCGATCAGGTTTTCGCGGGTTCTGGGAATAGCAGGATCATAGATCGTTACAGGATATAATAGCGCCATAAAATCTGCCCGGAGATTGATCCGCTCTCTATTTTCAATCACCACCCTGTTCAACTGCGTACCCGCTGTTGATACCAGGTGCCCGCCTGCTGAAAGCCCCATTGTGCCCACCTTGTGGGGATTGATGCCCCATTCTGCAGCTCTTTTGCGTACCAGCTGAATGGCTGCCTGGGCATCCTGTAACGGACCAATTGTTTTATCAATCATAATGGTATCATGCGGCAAACGGTATTTTACTACAAAAGCGGTGATACCTGCTTCATTGAGCGCCCTGGCGATTTCATAACAGGTGGCCGGCGCCAAAACAAAATAACCGCCTCCGGGAAAAATAAGTATAGCCGTGCCGGTTGCAGTTCCCTTCTTCGGAAAAAAAGGTATCAGCACAGGTTGTGTTACTTTTCTTATCAAACCTGAAGTATCCGTTTCTTCTATATAACCTGGAGGTATCCTTTTTGAATTCGGAATATTTTTTTCATACAGCGGTATCATTGTTTCCTGCGCACGCGCCAACTGTAAAAATGACAAAAAAGCCAATACTGATATAATTCTCTTCATTTTCTAAACATAAAATGCATGGATACTCAATATTACGCCTACACTGCAAGATATGATGTGCGAAAATGCTCAATTTTATTTTTTCCTGAAGAGCACCGGTTGGATGCCATAAACAGATTTGAAAGCCCGGCAGAAAGCACTCGTATTTTCAAAACCGCATATCCAGGTAATTTCCTGCACAGGCTTATCCGTGTATTGCAACAATTGAGCAGCATGCCTGAGCCTGATGCGTATGAGGTATTGATACGGCGTACAATGAAAAGCCGCTTTGAACTGCCTGATTAGTTGAGGCACGGATAAGCAGGCCAGGCTACTTATCTTTGACAGATCAAGATTTTCGGTATAAGAAGAATGCAGGATATCCCTGGCTATGCATAGCCGTTTGTAAATTTCAATCCTGGTAGTTGCCTTAACCGCCCGGATACCAGCTCCGCGAACCATGTCTGATTTATGCACACGGATCAGGTGTCGCAATAAAAATACCAGGTGTTCATCTACCATGGTTGCATCATATCCCCTGCTTTCAATAGTGGTTACAAGCCGGGATAACTGCGCCTGTAAATCGGGGGAGATATTATTAAGGGTCTGGAAAAATTCAGGTATGGTACTGTTATTATAAGAAGAATTATCCAACAGCGCTCCTTCGCTGTTAAGCATATCACTAAACACAGCCGAAGCAAATTCCTTTTTAAAAAAAACCGACAACCCTCTCACTTTTTCGCCCCGGCTGGTACGACACGAATAACGCTGATCATCGTTTAAAACCAGGAACTGGCCAGGCCTTACCACCAGGCTGTGACGATCAATCCCATACCATTCCTCGCCGCTGAGTATTGTTTTGATAGAAAGACACCCGGCATGATCGTCACAATGACTCCCATTGCTCTCCGCATTAATAATAATGTTATGCTTTTGGAATTTGCTGAAATACAACGCCTCATCAAATCCTGGCTCCGTATGATCGGGCACACTGGTAAGATACATACACTAATATTAAATTAAATCTATAAACCGGTCAAATTTGTTTTGTTATCCCGCTTTTAACCAGGCAGGAACCCGTCCGGCAGGAGTTAGTCCAGCCCCTTTAACTCCCCGCCGGCTCACCCACTTCCTCCATCTGCTAAACGGCGCTTCTGCCATTCCCGCCTATATCGGATTTTTGATGGTACACAGGTCAGTGAAGAGCTGCGCTTTGGCAGCATTGCGGCTAACAGTTGCCAGCGGCACGGGAATGACAGATAAGACAATAACCCCATCACCAAATTATGAAATCATGAAAACACCTTTCTTTCTCAAACTCGTCTGTTGTACAGGGCTGCTCGCCTTTCTTATTTCGTACTGCGGCAAAGACGCTGATAATAAGCCCAAAGATGGAATAAACGTTGTCGTGGAAACCGCCAACGGCGTTACCTACAAACTATTTGTAAAAGAAGGCACCGCGGACTACAACGGCATACTGGTAATGGGCAGCGGTAATGATGCCGAAAACCCCGGACCGGGCAGCCTGGACGGCGACACCGAGATAGCCCTCTGCCGCAAAGCAGCGGAAAATAACTACGTGGCCGCTATCGTTAAATACCGCAAAACACCCGGTTTAGCCAACTGGGATGCCAGCTCCGACATAGTTGCGGAGGATTACGACAAATGTATCACCACACTGGCTGGTAAATTCGGGCTGGATAAAAACCGTTCTGTAGTGGGAGGTTACTCCTACGCCGCTTATATGCTCCTGAACAATACCGCATGGACCGCCAAACTGGCCTATTGTCAAGGTGTACTCGCTGCCTGCGGGGCTATAGAGGGAGCTACCTATTTTCACCTGCCCATATACACGGTTACCTGCTCCGGCTCCCCCGATCCTGGCGGACTTTCCGGTAAGGCCCTGTATGATGCCATCAATAATACCTCCCCCTTCAAGCTCAAAAGCGAAGGAGTGACGGATACCGGCTGCAACAGCCATTGCGGTGGCAACTGGACAAACCAGCTGTTTACAAAAATGCAAAACTGGCTGGCAGCATAACCTTCGTCAACAAACCCTCATTATCATAAATTCAAATTTTAAAATTATGAAGCTTACATCCATTCTCAAATGTATTTTATTTGTGCCGGCCCTGATCATAGCAGGTTGCGGTAAAGACAAAAATAGACCCACGCCGCCGCCCGACAAAAACTGCCGCATAGCAACTATCGCAACAAAATCCGCCAGTACAACTACTACCTATACGCTGAGCTATGACAACGACGGCAGGGTCAGTAAAATGGTTTCAGATGACTTTTACAAAACCAGCTATATTTTCAACTATGCGCCGGGGTTAATCACCCGCAATAGCTACTCCGACCACTGGAACGGACAACTAACAGCTGAACTCCGTGCAGAACTTAACAGCATGGGATTGCCGACACTGATAGTCCGGAAGGGTTACGACTATACCCCCGCCGGCCAACCGCTCAAACTCGAGACTAAATACACCTTTACTTACGAATACAACAGCCAGGGAGAGTTACAACTGTCCACCGAAAAATACGAATACTTCACTAACCCGGCCAGTAATTCCACCACCACCACTACCTACACCTGGGCCAATGGCAATTTAGTAAAGGACGAAGCAACAGGTGGTGCAACATCAAATTATGAGTATTATACCGATAAGCCAATGCAAAAAGGGGATCCTTCAGCCATTGGCAACTTAATAAACAAAGGTATTAGTCCTATCAAAAATAAAAACCTGATCAAATCATCTTCAAACGGCACAGTAGTCATAAACGTAAACTATGAATATGATGAAACAGGAAAGATCAAAACAGCCGCACTTACCGGTAACACCGCAGCAAACAGCAGCGAGATGAGGTACCAATACTCCTGTAATTGATTCACCAGCCCCGGCAACCGCACTTTGCATTTTCAGAATATCTTTGAAAACAAAAACTAAAGAAAAATGAAAACGATAAAAACAACCTTCATCGTTCTTATTACAACGCTGACCATCATAACAAGTTGTCACGACAAAGACCCGGTCGATGTAGGGCACTCCACTCCCACCATCACCGTATCAGGTAAAAACCTTGTGCTGCCCAACGGTCAGCCATTTCTCCTCCGCGGCATTAATTATCCTATTATCGACGAAGGCCTGCCTACCCTGGGAAACCCGGCTCAATACAAATTTAAAATTGACGAAGCCGCGAAAACCGGCGCCAATGCCATCCGTATTCAATGGTACACTAACAATACCCATTGGCTGGATGACACGGAATCAGGCGCCCCCGGAACAGTGGACGGCCTGCTCAATAACGGCACTTTAAGCAATATCATCGGGTATTGCCACCAGAAAGGAATGATACCTATCCTGGTAGTCCAGAATACCGTGTGCAAAAGCGACTGGAACTATTTTAATAACGTAGCAGTAGCCTGGTGGCAGCAACCTGCAGTACTCGACCTTATCAACAAACATAAAAAGTACCTGATCGCCAATATCGCCTGTGAATTTGGCGAGGTGTTGTGGGCAGCAGATCCCGGTGCGGCACAGGCAACATTCAAAAGCAATTATATCCAGGCAGTGCAACGGCTTCGCAGTGCAGGCATCACCATTCCGTTTATGATTGATGCCCCCGATTGCGGCACCTCCTCTTCCGAACTCGCGAAAGTAGCGAAAGACATTCTCAATGCGGATCCCGCGAAGAACATTATTTTCTCCGTACATACCTATTGGGCCAATTATGCCAACACCGAAGCTGCCGTTAAAACAAAACTGGACGATATCGACGCCGCAGGCGTATGTTTTGTTTTTGGAGAAGTAGGTAACTGGCAGGATGGTAATACCTGCTGCATGTATGATATAAGTAATCTCTATCGCATTGTACTCAGCGAAGCCTGTAAACGTAACATCGGCTGGCTGGCATGGACCTATAGCCAGGACTGCTGTAAACCCCGCGAAATGACAACCAACGGAGAGTTTAGTACGTTAACTTCCTATGGTAATGATATTATCCACAACGGAACATACGGATTACTGTCTGGGGGCGCCTGCGCCGCTCGACGCTTACCCAATGAGGATTAAGGTTAAAACAGGCAAGGAATAAGAAGGATAACTGCAAATGTTTGTAAATTTAAATAAAAACCCTTGGCATTACCACGTATTATATCGTGTACCCTGTTTGGGCTGATATGCTGTATCTGTTATGCAGGAAGCGTTTACAGCCAGGATTGCTACAGAAAACAAATTTTGAACTACATGGACGGCCTTCCGTCCGACTACGTGTATGCCGCCCTCCCCGATTCATCAGGGTATTTATATATCGCTTCGCAAAGAGGCATTTCGGTTTATGACGGTTACCGGTTTGTGAACCATCCATTTTTACAATGGGGAGTAAGCGATTTATACCTGGATCACCATACCTTTTATTTTTATGACGACAGGGGCCTGAACCGGCTAACAGCCTTTCATGCGACGCCACAGCTGCTGACCGCAAACATTTTTACGGATGCTGATCCCAATAACGATGCATACAGGAATATTTTTGTCGATAAAAAGAAAAGAATCTGGTCAACAGACTTCAACTATGTGAAATATTACGAGCCGCAAAACGGCAGGACCTCCTCCTTCCTTATTGCTCCTGACAATAAAGATGTAGAGATAAATGTAGATATCCTGGAAGCGGAAGGAGGAGATATCTGGATACCGGCAAGGTCCGGCCTCTGGGTTTGGAAGGAAGCCGGCAATAAACTGCAGCTGCACCCGGCAACCGCCATCAGCCGGCTGAGTTATGAAAGCGCCGCCCGTGTAAATGCCAGCGAAGTACTCCTGGCTACCACTGATGGGAAATTGCTTCGCGTTAACCCGGCCACCGGTCAATCTGAATACCTGCCATCGTTACCCGGTAATGATGTGGTCAAAGGATTCCTGCATACAAAAAAGGGATTATTTCTTCGCACTTCCCGGAAAATATTTCAAAAAGAAAAAAACGACTACCGGGAAATCTGCAGCATAGACGATGCAGCGATCAATCACTTCAGTTTTGATACGCGTACCAACCTGTTTTGGATTTCCACCACAAAGGGCCTGGTAAAATTAACACCCGGCCCGGACGCGGTGGAAACGCTAACGGTTCCCGGAACGAAAGATGATCCGGTGATATCTATAGTAGAACAAAACACTGGCGGATTGTGGATGCTGACCCGCTCAGGGGATGTCTGGTTTTATGGCAACGGCGCCTTCTATAAACGTTTTTCAGGGCAAACGAATAACAGGTGTTATGCACTGGATGAAGTGGATCACAAAATCATGCTATCTACCCAAAAAGGAATACTTCTTTGGCAGAACAACCAATTCCGGCCTCTTCACCTGCCGGACCTGCAAATAAAAAGTCCGGTACGAAAAGTATTGGTGACGCCTCAGAATGAGTTCTGGGTTGTTTTCGCCAGTCAGCAGATCGCGCGATACAGCTATCCCGCATTGGAAAAATTCCCCAGGGCATTTAACAACGACAGCACTTTCTGGACCGGCAATATATGGAATGATGTGCTGGCAGATAACAGCGGCACTATCTGGCTGGCCGGATGGATGCCCAAAGCCTGGGGCATTGCCCGCTACGATGCAGCTAAAAATGAATTTGTAGAAATCTCCGATTCCACCATCAATAAAAAAACATTAGGTGCTTTTGTGGGAGATTATTACAACAGCATAGGCCTGACTGCAAATGGGGATCTTTTGTTTTCCGCCTACGGCGGATGGAACCGCACAGATGAAAAAGGTAAAATCATCCGGAAAGTAGACACACACGATTATGATATCGCGGATACTTATGTGGTAGGCATTTCTGAAGACCAGCACGGGAATGTTTTCTTCGGCACCCGCGAAGGACTGCATGTATGGTTAAAGGGCAAAAACAAAGTGGTTCGCCTTTCACAAATGGATGGCCTGCCGACGGACTACCTGGTAAACGCCCACAAAAAACTGCGCAACGGCAAACTTGCCCTTGGCACCCCGAACGGGATATTATTAATAAACACCGAAAAGATACTGCAAACCCGGTTAACCAACCGCCTGCGGCTCACACAAACCAGTGTAGACGGCGTTTTCAGCCATGATAATTCGCCTCATATCGAATTATCCAGGAAAGAAACGTCCCTTTATCTGTACTTTTCTGACCTCTCTTACCTGGACCCCCATAAAGTTTATTTCAGGTATAAATATGGCGACGAGGATAACTGGCATGACCTGGGACATCGTCCGGAGCTATCGCTTCATCATATTACCCCGGGGGAATATAACATTACAGTAGAGGTATCCGATAACCTGGCTAACCGACAGGTACAAACGCTGGCACTGTTTGTAAAAGCCCATCCGGCATGGTGGCAAACCTGGTGGTTCCGTATTGCGGCACTGATCCTGCTCATCGGGCTGATCGCATTCCTGGTAAAAAAACGGATCAACAACATCTGGCGGGAAGCAGAATTAAAGCACCGGATAGCCGAAACTGAAATGATGGCGCTGCGGGCACAAATGAATCCTCACTTTATCTTCAACTGCATCAACGGCATCGATGCGCTGATCCAAAGCAACGATAAATACTCCGCCACCGTGTACCTGAATAAATTTGCCAGGCTGCTGCGTAATGTACTCGACAGTTCAAAACAAAACACCGTTAGCCTGGCAAAAGACCTGGAAACGCTGCAATTGTACATCGATCTCGAACAGCTCAGGGATGAAAATAAATTTACGGCTTCTATCAAAGCAGATGAATCGCTGCTGCTCGACGATTACCAGGTGCCCGCCCTGGTGGTACAGCCCTATATCGAAAATGCTATCCTCCACGGGTTGAGGCACCGCAGCGATAATGATGGCAAGCTCTCCATCACCGTGACCAAAAACGAAGAACACATTAAATATATTATTGAAGACAACGGTGTAGGCAGGGATACGGTCAGGAACGGCAGCCGGAAACAGGATCATTCCTATGGCATGCAAATGAGCGGCGACCGGGTAAAATTTTTTAACAACGAAGAATATGCTTCGGTAGTGGTAACAGATTTAAAGAACGAAGGAAAGCCTGCAGGCACCCGGGTTCAGGTACTATTAAAAATTCAATAATGCTGTCAGCTATCATCATCGACGACGAACAAAAAGGGCGGCTTGCCTTACGTGAAAAGCTGCGCGACTATTGCCCCGAAGTACGGCTTCTGGGCGAAGCAGCAGATGGCGCCGAAGGTTTGAAACTTATCCAGGAACAGAAGCCCGAAATTGTTTTCCTCGACATCGAAATGCCACGCATGAGCGGCTTTGAAATGCTGCATATGCTCCCACAAAAAGATTTCCACCTCATTTTTACCACCGCCTATGATCAATATGCCATCAAGGCTATCCGGTACGCGGCCTTCGATTACCTGCTTAAACCCGTTGATATAGAAGAACTGAAATCGGCCATTGGAAGAGTCCGGGAACAATGGCAGGAACATACAGAAGAAAAGCTCCAGGTACTGCAACAAAACCTGGACACCGGCGCCCGGCAGGGCAAGATCGCTATCCCTACGATAGAAGGACTGCTTTTCTTCAACATAGCCGATATTATATGTCTTGAAGCGAAGAGCAACTACACAGCTATCAGTTTTTCCAATCACCCCGCCCTGGTGGCCAGCCGTACCCTGAAAGATTTTGAAGAACTGTTGCCAACAGATTTATTCTTCCGTACCCATCACTCGCATATTATCAATCTGCAGTACATCAAGCGCTATATCCGGGGAGAAGGCGGGCAGATAGAACTGGAAAATGGTGCGTATGTAACAGTATCGCGGCGAAAAAAAGAAGAGCTGCTGAAAAAGTTCAGGTATAAGAAATAGATCGGGCTACCAGATAAATGGTAAACACCTCCCAGGGAATTTGCCGCACCGGTATAAATTTACCAGCTTGATAAATTAGTACTGTCAATGTTACAATTATTTAAACCGGGTACCTGAAGAATTACAACGAAAAAAATAACTGATTATCAGAAATATATAAAAATATCCCGGGCATAAAATCCCTGCATTATCAGGACTACGAATTAAAAAATAAAAAAATAAATTTCCGGGCAATTAAAATTATTCTTTATTTTAGATAGTAGTATAATCGTGATGCTTACCCTCAGGTATCACATTTGTTTAACCTATTCTCATTTTTGCTATAGTCTGATAATATGTAACCCAAAGTATTCCTTCAACCAATAAACATTACCCATGAAACGTAACCACTATTTGAAAGCATTCCCGTTGTTAGCCGTATTGTTTTTCCTGTCCTGTAGCAAGGATAACCAATCCAATCAATCAGATAACCAGAAAGATGGCCCGATCACTTTAAAATCCGGTGCGATGGTCGAAAAAAAAGGAGCTGATTATTTTTGGGAAGGAGATATCCGCCTCACTAAGGAACAATACAAAAATCTGGATCTCTATGGCCAGCTATTGCCCAAGAAACCAGACTATGTAGGCGCCGAAAAAAATGCGCACCCGGTGTATAATGTGCCCTTTCAAAACACCGCCCAGGGCCGCACTATCCCCAGAGCATTCAGTATATACCCTACTGCCTATAATTTATGGGCCATGGTGAGGATTATATACGGGTCAAATTTAACCCTGGCGGAGAAACAGAAAGTCCGTTCAGCACTGCTTGAAATGGAATCCAATACCAATGTAAGGTTCTACAATGCTACCTGTGAGCCGCTGGTTGACCCCACTTACGGATTTACTTACCCCAACATCGAATTCTGGTCCACAGATGGTGCTGATGTCAGCGAATCAAACCTCGGAAGAACAGGCGGGGTACAACGTATCAACCTCGCTGATTTCGCCTTTAATTCATGGGACAACAGTGTGATCATCCATGAAATCTGTCATGCGCTGGGTTTAAGACATGAGCATACGCGCCTCGACAGGAACTCGTTTGTTACCGTTAATACGTCTAACCTTACTTCTTCCGGACTGGCGCAATTTAATATCCCCTCTACCAACTACTATCAGACAGGCACCTACGATTACACTTCTGTAATGGGATACAGCTCGCTGACAAGCAGTACATCCATTGTGCATAACACCAGTTTACCAATGTACACTAAAACAGATGGCAGTTATATTTACCAGGGCAGCTTTCTTTCCAACAGCGACAGATCCTGGATAAATTATTTCTACATTCCGTATATAGCAAGGTCTGATGTCTATGCTGAATTGGCGCCAACAGTGTATAAGTCAGATAACACCATCATGACGCCGAGTGAAAGACTTGACCTGCAGGCGGCTTTGAACAACGGCAATCCATACCCTCCTAATTGTTGTACACTGAACAATGATTTAGGAAAATTTACCTGCCCTTAATGTAAGGGCACCAGGAAGAAGCCTGTTAAAAAAATGACAGGCTTCTTCCCGTTCTTAAAAGATAAAAATGTAATTTACTCTTCAAATAGATAAAATACCGACAGATGAAATCCTTTTTCATTTTTTTATGCCCAATTGTAGCGCTGCTCTTATTGCAATCCTGCGGGAAGGACGATAACAATGATGATTTACAGATAGATCCATTTACCTATGGCGCTAAATTCGATTGGCGGGAAGACTCTATCAAGACGCAGCAGGAAGGAAGCTGGACAAAGATCGGGAACGGCAACATATTTTCCTGGCTGGCAAGAGAAAACACGCTGCAAAGCACCAGTTTCGCGGCCTATGGTCTCCGGACAAATATCAAAGCGAATTTTGTATATACTATCCAGAAAGATTCGGTATTTGCACTCAAGCTGACTGCAGACAGTATCTATTTCCTGGATGGAGATGGCCGGCAAAGAACAGATCTGAAAGGAAAAGTTACCTATTCACCGGATACTTCATTAGTCGTAATCAACACGGCTGTGTCACCAGCGATTACGATAAAATACCGGCTGGAAAAATAGGACGTTCCCCTTTATTACTCAGTATTTTTATAAATGCCGGTTATTAAAACTGGCCTTATTTGTTTGTGCCTGGTTCATCTAACAGGCAACCCATCAGAACTGAATAATAGCGCCCAACCTGGCGCCGTAATAATAATTCTCGGAGCCATTAAACTGTGTGGAAATCTGCGTGCCGTTACTCAAATAAGAGATATCAGTTCCTTCCGAAATCCTCGCATTCCCCAGCATGCCGTTAAGTGAAAAGGAGAGAAAGCCGTTAACAGCATATCTGACATTCAAACCATAGTCCATACCATGTCCCTTCGACGTTTGCGCAAAGCTTAACGGATGCATGAACAGGTCGATCAGGTTCCAGTTCGCCTCTCCCCGGTAACTGATCCAGGTATAAGCGATATCAGCGCCCACTGATAAAGAACGGTTGATCTTGTAACTACCTTCCAGGGAGCACTCGGGTCCACGCCACCTTGCTGTATAGGTGCTCTGCAGGTCCGTTAATTCAGGACTAAGCATAACAAAGTGTTGCCGGGTGTTTTTATAGGATACCCCAGCTCCCAAACTAAAATTGGCACGTTGCAGAAAGGTAGCCATGGCGCCTGCCCTGAATACCTCCAGGTAGCCCCTGTCGCTGGAAAAAGACTGCTGAAAGGTAGGATCTGTGCGGTTATCACCCTTATAGTCGGTATCCATACCATTGCCGCTGACTACACCGTTTCTTTGATAGTATGCATCGAACCGGAGGCATTTCAGCGGGCGGTAGGCACCATCCAGGTAAAAGCCCAGGGATGTGATACCATTAAAGTGCAATTCTGATAAAACATTGGGAGACTCTCCCTGCGGGTTACCTGCAATCGACCAGTCGAAATCATTCGTGTTAAATGCACCGCCACCGGATACCGAAAACTGACGGAATTGCGCATTTACCGGAAATTGGCTCAGCAGCGCCATCATACAGATAGTAACACCCAACCATAAGGGTTTTAAGCTGGTCATGTTATTGGGATTATATAACAGATGCAAATAGTGTTTTCATACCAGCTAAAGATACATGCTTCTTCAGAATAATGCAATAACATCAGATGAAAATCCCTTAATCATCCAATCCCTTCCCGTCGAGGATCTGCGACATATATTTCTCCACTCTCGACTCCCGCGTTTTAGATTGTTTAGGCGCAGAAAAATAAAGCAGGTAGCCTCTTTGCCGCCCCGGTGTTAATTCATAAAAAGCTTTTTTCAGGGCCGGCTTTTTATCTAACTGCTGCTGAAATTCTTCCGGGATGGCGTATTCTTTCGTCTTTTTAAGCGCCACTTTCGCACCTGCTTCTTCCAATTCAACCGCCTCATAAATATATGCTTTCAGGGTGGGCGCCAGCTTTACTATTTCCTGGAGACTGGTAAAGCGGACCTGCCGCGCCGCCTGCACATTTTCTGTTTGCTGGATCAGGATTCCTTTAGGATCCTTTAACAGGGCACCTTTGAAAAACAAAAGCGCACAGTATTCTTTAAAAACATGTATTAAAACGATGTTACTCTTTTCAAACATGTAACAGGGACACCCCCATTTCAATTCTTCATTCAGGTGACAGTCGAGAACAATCGTTCTCAATTTCTCTATTTCTTTCTTCCACTTGTCAGCTTTACTAAAATAGAAATCAACCTTGGGATTCATGTTATCTTGTTTTATTGATTAACTGAAATAGTTTTCCTGTCTGCAGGCCTGAAGTACCAGGATGTAATTGTCAACGCCAGCAATAACAACGAAGGAAATATATTGTTCATGGTACCGGTGGCCATATGCGATAATGCGGCTCCAGTCATGACAAAGAAAAAACCTGCATATGCCCATTCCTTTACCAAAGGAAATTTAGGAATCAGTACAGCTATGGCTCCCAACAGTTTCCAGATACCCAGTATGGTCAGAAAATAAGTGGGATAGCCCATATGCGCGGTAAAATCTGTTTCCTCCTGCTCTTTAGATAACTGTGAGTACCCGGTTGCTACCATTCCTAACGCAAGCCAGAGCGTAGCAATCCAATAAATAATTTTATTTCTCTTTGACATGATATGTTATTTTAATTTGCCTACGATGCTTTGTAACCGGTTATGTGCCATATTCAGACCGGGAGCAAAACCCATTTGCATCATCTGGTCCCGTAGTTCAACTGATTTATACACAATATGCATATTGAGTTTGCTGGTATCGGCGGTAAGTGGTTCAAATTCCAGGAACTCGAGCTGGGCGGCAAAAGGTGCATTCTCCATTTCAAAAGTCCGCGTAATTTTCTGGTTAGGAATAAACTCATGAACGGTTCCATTGGCCTTAAATACCACGTTGCCTTTAGCATCGCTGGTTTCAAACTGCCAGCCGCCGTGCTTTCTGTTTTCAAGTTTCAGCACTTTGGTTCCCATCCATTGCTCCACAATTTCGGGCTCTGTGTATGCCGTAAAAAGTAATTCCACCGGCAAATCAAATTCCCTCGTTATCACTAATTCCTGTTTGCCATCTTCGGCATTTATTTTTGTTTTTCGTTCCATAAGGCTGCTATTTTTTTGGTTTGTACTTTTTCATGATAGATTCTAATTTATTAAATCTGTCATCCCACATTTGGCGGAATGGTTCAATAAAGTCTGCTACTGCTTTCATTTTTTTTGCGTTGATGTGGTAATAAATTTCCCTGCCGTTTTGTTTCTGTTCCAGTAGTTCGCACTCCGTAAGTATTTGCAGGTGTTTCGAAACTGTTGGTCTGGCGGTGTCAAAGTTAGCGGCTATTGCCCCTGCTGTCATGCCCTGTGAAGCTACCAAGAGCAATATAGCCCGTCTTGTCGGGTCCGCTATGGCTTGAAATACATCTCGTCGTAAATTCATTGTGTAGCTATTTGACTACAAATGTACGTGTAGTTATTTAACTACACAAATTTATTTTTCACCGGCGGTCGGCTGTCTTAACGAATCATTGGTTTGAAGATGATTACCTGATCCCCGTAATCCTGTAAAGCGCCACGTCCTTTGTCAGCAACAAACGTTCGAAATTAGCAGGAATCTTATCTGTATGTTCATCCAGCAAAAAGGAAAACTGGGGAAGATATGTGCTGCTAAGCCGGTTAAAAATAAGGTAATTCACAGGGGATTTTGTGATATCCAGGTCTCCCGGAAAGCGGGGAACATAGTTAATGACCTTGGGGGCAAGATGACCGTATGCGATCCAATCATTGATATTATTGCTGTCGTAATAGAGTGGTATCATCACAAACCGGCATCCGAGGTAATATGCGCTGGCCGGATGTATGGCCATGATTGTTTTTTGGGATAAATCAGGATCCTGCGCTTTTAAAAGCTGTGTTATTTTTTCCATGTCCGCCAGCTGTCCGCTATCGTTTTTGTCATCCAGGTAAATATCCATTTTCCTGATAGTCACTATTACGTTTATCAATAAAAAGAAGAGCAGTGCGCCGGCAACAAGCGGTTTTAATTTTATCCACCCCGGATCAGACATGCCTATTGTATATAACAACACAGCTATAGCCATACCGGTTATGGCAAACCAGCTTAAAAGCAAACGGTCTATGATAAACGCCTGTGAAATCAAACCTGTATACATTATTAAGCAGGTTGCCATCACCAGGAAAAATTTATTATCCGCCAAAAAGGACCTGCTTTTCCGGGTAGATAAAAACTGTACAAAAAATAAAATAATACACCCAATAAACAATAACAGTGTTTTTATAGTGAGCGTGGAGAAAACCTCCATTACATTATATAAAAAATGTTTCCCATAATCTAATGGTGACTGCCGCATAATTTGCCAGACAGAATCGTAGGATGCCTGGTCATGCCACCACCATTTCGGATTAACCGGAGCTGACTGGTACGACAAGCCATAACCAACGTTCAGATAATGCCAGCTATTAAAAGGACCTCCGCTGTTAAGCGTATTAATGATCCACCAGGGCAGGGAAACTATTGCAAACCCCAGGAACAAGGTGAACACATTTGAAGAGGCGGCCCGTGGCCGGTAATAGAAAAATAGCAGTATTATAAAGGAGGGCAGCAACGCGTAACTGGTATACCGTGTCAGCCCCGCTAATCCGGCCATAATTCCTGTTATAAAAAGATATTTATAAGAAGCTGACTGCAGTGCTTCGAAAAAAAAGCAAATAGCGCTTACATAAAACAAGGTGTCCAGCATGACGTTTTGCGCCTGGATACTGTAAAGAAAATAGGTGGGATTAGCAGCAACAAGTATTTGCGCTAAAAAGGCCGGCACCTGGCCGCCGGTAAATTTCATCACAAAACGGTAAATAACCAGGAGTAGCGCAGACGAGGAAAGCACAGATATAAATTTCGCCGCCGCAAAACCATCCTGAAAAATCCAGGTGAACAAGCCTGTTAATAGCGTAAAAAGAGGTGGCCAGAAATGTGAACTCACACCGCGATATCCTTTTCCCTCAAATAAGTCCACACCAGCCAGGTATTGCATGGCGCCATCCCACTCCTCAAACAAAGTATGATGTTGCGCAATAAAGAAAGTCAATATAAAATATGCAAACGGAATTAAAGCTCCTTTCCATAGAGCTGGTTTACTTGATCTGATAATCATCTGACAGCTTTAAATACCTGAACCTCATATAAATTAACCTTATTTTCCATAACAGATAAATATGTTGTTTAAGTATATGTATTATAGGTCTGTTGTTGCATATATATCATGCTCAGCCATTTAAATATAAATTTAACAATAGCCCACCGGCTTCCCGAAACCGGCAAAGGGTTATCTTCGGTATCTGCGTGTTAGAAAATAAAAAAATGAATTACCAGGTAATTGCTCCCCCTCCGTCGCTGAAAAATTATGTTCAATGTTTCTGGACCCTGGAGCACCAAACGGACGATGTATCACAAAAAACTTTCACAGCCATGTGCAATGGTGCTCCGGGGCTTATTTTCCAGGAGAACCCCGCAGTGTTTACCGGTTTCGAAGGTGAACGGCTGCCACAATTGTTTGTTTTCGGGCAGGCAAGAAAATATGGGCAATTGCATGGCGGTGGTAGTTTTCGCACGGTAGGTATAAACTTTCACCCCGCAGCACTTAAATCGGTATTCGGTTTGAATGCCAATGAACTAACCGACCAAAATACCTGCATCAGTCACCTTACCAAAACAGCTTTAAGCGAACAACTGCTCAATTGCAGTTCCGCACAACAACAGGCTGCTTGTCTTTTTAACTTCCTGGAAAAACAGGCACACCGTTACGAAAACAGCAATAAAAAAGTAGATTATGCCGTAGCAGCCCTGCAACAGGGAAGAAGGCTGTCGCATGTATTACATGACCTCAATTTATCAGAACGTTCGCTGGAACGTCTCTTTCTTACCCACATCGGCATTACACCAATTTTTTATGCCCGTATCTGCCGCTTCCAGGCTTCGGTGGCGCTTTTGCGGCAAGGCAACCTTTATTCACTCACGGGCATTGCGCATTCGCTTGGCTACTTCGACCAATCCCATTTTATCCGCGATTTCAAACTTTTTGCCGGCGTGAGCCCGGGCATTTACCTGCGCAAATCCATTGAACGGATGCCTGGATTTCCCGAATGGGAATCATAAAAAGGGCCTGTCGGTTTTTTACAATTTTACCCAGGGCATAGCAGCTAATTTTGTCACATTGATAATCTTAAATTAGAATAAGATGAAAAATGTGATCAACTGGTTTGAAATTTATACCTCAGATTTTAACAGGGCCAAAAAGTTTTATACAACGGTATTTAAATGCAAATTGACGGATCTGCCCGTGAGCAGCGACAGGCATCCCGGCATGGAGTATGCTGTTTTCCCGGGTGATGAAAAAGGCATTGGTGCAAGCGGTGCATTAGTTAAAATAGAGCAGGTAAAACCCGGTAACGGCGGTACTTTGGTATACTTCGCTGTGGAAGATATTAATGCAACCCTTAGTCGCGTGGAAGCCGCCGGCGGTAAAATAATCCGACCGGAACTCAGTACCGGCGACTTTGGTTTTATTGCACTGATAGAAGATACCGAAGGAAATACGATTGGCCTGCGTTCATTAAAATAATCACCCAAACCATCACAAATGGAACAGGATAAAAGAAAGGCAGCACCAGACAATACAGCGGTACGCACAGCTTTATGGAGAGCCCTGCACGTTCAGATCGATCCGATGCCTCATATTATTGAAGATGAAACCGGGCTTCAACTAATAGCGCCCGATAATGGATGGCAGCAACGGCCCGATATGAGCCCTGATTTTACCAAACGCCTCCGGGCGTCCATGGTGGCCCGTGCCCGCTTCATTGAAGACCTGGTGATAGCACAGCAGGAACAGGGCATTCAGCAGTATGTGATACTGGGTGCAGGACTCGATACTTTTGCACAACGCAGACCGGACATTGCGTCCCAATTAAAGGTATTTGAAATTGACCAGCCTGATACCCAATCCTGGAAACAACAACGGTTAACTGAACTTGGCTTTGGTATGCCGGAGTGGCTGCATTTTGTTGGAGTTGATTTTGAAACTTCCTGCTGGTGGGAGCAATTAATAAATGCAGGCTTTGATACCAGTCAACCTGCAGTGGTGGCTTGCACCGGCGTTAGCCTTTATCTTACCAGAGACGCGATCCTTGCTACCCTGCGCCAGCTCGCCACCCTGGCACCCGGCTCCCGGATTGCCATGACGTTTTACCTGCCATTTGACCTTCTTCAGGAAGAAGATAAACCCCTGCAACAAATAGCAGAGAAAGGCGCCCAGGCGGCCGGTACTCCTTTCATCAGTTTTTTTACACCGGAGGAAATGCGGGCGCTGGCACGTGAAGCCGGCTTTAAAACGTTGGAGATAATATCGGTAGAGGATCTTGACAAACGTTACTTTACCGGCAGAACAGATAATTTCCACCCTTCCAGCGGAGAAGAATTTTTGGTAGCGACTACCTGAAATAAAACAGCCTGGCACGATCATGTGCCAGGCTGCTTTCATTTGATATTAAGTTATCAGGACCTTAGCCGATAAAGAAATTATTTCTTTGCTGCCTTCAGGCTGAAACCAATTTCAACATCTTTGCTGATCATCCAGTTTTCAGGGCTACCTTCTGTTTTGTAGTTAATACCCCATGAAGACCTGTCGATCACGAATTTTGCATTAGCCGTAACGCCGCTTTCAGCAACAACGATTTGTGCAGGGAAAGTGATGTTCAGAGTGCTGTCTTTCAGGGTCAGGTTACCGCTGATAAGATTGGTAGCGCCAGGAAGCAGACTTTTCTGCTTGGTGCTGTCGAAAGGAGCTACAGACGTAATAACGAATTTGGCAGAAGAATACTTTGCCACATCGAAGAAGTCGGGGCTTTTCAGGTGCCCTTCCAGGTCGGATGCTTTTTTATCCGGTTCAGTAACAGAAGCCGGGTCTACTGCCAATGTAGTCAGGTTTACATCAAAACTGCCGCCGGTTACAGCGCCGTTTTCAACGTTAAGACTGCCATCCGCTACTTTGATGGTACCAAAGCGGGGCGCAAAGCCACCCTTGTGAGTAGCACGCCACTGAACAGTGGTAGTGGCAGTGTCAATGGTATAAGCTGCGCCACCGGTCACAGCTGCTTCTTTCTTTTCTTCGGTCTTCGCCTGATCAGTCGAAGCACCACCACATGCTGCAAGTGTAAGCAGCAGGGCAAAGGCAGGTACTGTTTGCTTCATAAATTTAAATTAGAATTATATATAAGTTCCCGAATATAGGCAATCGGCCTTAATCATGATGCAACATATCGAAAAATGTCAATATTATAACAATCCCTGTATAACTTTTTGCAGGATAAAGCTCCTACAGCATAATCACCGAATCAATCTTTGACACCTCCTTGTAATACGAAATCACTTCTTCCTCGTTCTGAACAGGCACCTGCACGGTAAAGGATTTATACTTCCCCCCGGAAGAATTGGTTTCTGTAATTTTTGCACTTACATCCGCAAACATCGACTTCAGCTCCGCTATCTTGCCCTCGTCCGCCTTAATGATAAACTTAAAAGTATACTCACTGGGGAATACTATTGATTGCTGCAACAATGAACGAAAATTTTCATACGGATCTCCGCCTAAGCTGGCATTTACATTTTCACCTGTAGACATATTAATACTATTTATCAATTTACTTCGCAAAATCAACGTGCAAAATAACTTCTTTTTTAAAAATCCCCCTGTCCACCACTAAAACACCTTCCCTTCTTTCAGTATCTCCCAACTGCCTTCTGCTATTTCTCCTTCGAGTTCCTGCGCATTCCAGCCGCAATACCCGATGAATATCCGGATGTCCTGCTCAGATATCGTTCCATTATTCATATGCTTCACCGCAGCCTTAAAGTTCCCTCCCATATAGATGTTATCCACTACCTGGATACCTTCTTCTATCAGCTCAGGACAACGGTGTATAAAGTAAAGATGCTCCCGGTCTACCGGACCGCCATCATACAACGGAAACGGGGGACTATACCTAAACTCCTCCAACTCGTTAAACTTACGGGGATACTCCTGGTTCACCACAAATCCCATCGCCCCGTTCTCATTATATTCCGTAATGAACAGGACGGCCTTTTCAAAAAAGGTATCCTCCAAAAGCGATGTGCTGGCGATAAACATTCCTGCATTCATAATTTATAAATCTCCCCTAATCATTAATTAAATGTGCCGATCAACTGCAATACCTGGCTGGTGGCCAAAATTAAGCCAAGTATAAGAAACAGCCAGAACCGGGTTGTCCGGTACGTTGGTTCCCCTATTACATAAAGCACCAGGCACACAATCCAGAAAGCGATCGCGATGCTTTTAAAGGTAACGGAGTTTTTCATATACGTACTCCCGATAATTAAAAGTATAAGCCCCGCAACTTCTATAGGAGGACCGTAACGCTGCCAGAACAAAACCAGTTTTTTTTTCATAACAATATACTTTTGTTAGATACGCTGAATGTAAACATGCCAACTCTTTCTTTAGCTGCTCTCCATAGTTACATACACCCTGCGGAAATCTTTCCGCGCCAGGTCGCTTTTATGTATAACAAAAAACAGGTCGCCGGCATCTCCCCAACTAAAGTCCCCGCGCGATTTTACAGTAAGCAGAATGGTCCAGTCCTCAGGATTTCCTTTGCAGGCCAGCGCCGCCTGTAACTCAGGGGAATGATGCTGTGTAAAACCATAGTTATTCATTTCATGATCGCTTTCCAGCAGGCGATTAACCGGCTCTTCAAAGATATCATACAAATTGCTGAGCAGCGCTTCATCCTGTAACAACGATTTCGAAACGCCGCGGAAAAGATATTGATTTGAATGCCAGGAATAAAAACCAGGCACCGAATTTTTAACGACGGCACCGGCTTTATACGGGGCATATTGCCCATCTGTCAATTCATAAAAATCCTGCTCCCCGAAGGAAAACCTTTTACCGGATTGCAGAGTGGAATTATCGGCCACATACAATACCTTACAAGGCAGGTGCCCGTCCCGGGCGCCGAGGTTGTGTATGGTTTCCAGGAAAAAGAAAAGCATTCCCTTTTCCGGCAAATATTCCTGTAACGTCGCCAGCGCTTCACAATTAACCTGGGCGATGAATTCATACTTGTAATGCTCCTTGCGGTAATCGTCGTAGTACACAGGATAATCAACATCCGCGGGCAAATCAGGCATGCCGCCAAACCGGTGATTGCCAATGGCAGCATAATCCTCTTCGCCGGAATATTTAAAACTGATGGTCTTTTTTACCAGCGCGCGTAACGCTTCGCGCTGTTGCAATAAGCCCTCTTTCTGCAGGATCTCATCCACCGGTTTAATGAATGCTTCATCATATTGCGCAAAAAACTTTTCATCGTTCCAGTTCACCGGTCCGTTGCCATCTGCATCTTTGTAGGTATTATCCAGTAACTGCTGCTTGCTTTTTATATCCAGTTCCAGCCCGGCAAAATCTGAAAAAGCCGCCGGCAGGAATGAAAACGGGTTATTGGCGGCGTTGATCTTTACAATTTTTGGCAACGTCAATAAATTTTCGGGCAGGGTTTCTAACTGGTTCTTCGCCAGGTGCAGGTATTTCAGCTCCGGCAATTCGAATACGGCTATTTCGCTGAGCTGGTTGCCGTTGAGGTTAAGATACTCCAGCCGCGGCATATCCATCAGGTGGGCGGGTACACGCGATAAATTTCCACCTGCAAACGAACAATGCTTCAACTTCGTAAGTTGGTTCATATACTCAGGGATACGGCACAGGTTTGAATCAACAATCACCAGGTGCTCCAGTTCACAGAGATGAAGCAATTGATCATCCAGCCGTTCCAGGGGCAGTTTTTTCACTGGCCATTTGGCAATGATTTCCACATGCCGCAATGCTTTCAGGCGATAAAATTCATTCGGCAGCCGGTCGAATGCAGGGTTGGTGAGCACCAGTTTTTTCACCAGTTCCACGGGAGCGCCTGCTGCTTCTTCCACGGAAGTGAAACAATACTCTTCCCAGTTTAACTGTGCGGTATCTATCTTCCGGTAAACAGTCACCGTGAACACGGGTTGATCACTCCACGAAGGTTTCAGCTGCCCCAGCAGCGCCACCCAGCCATCTTTAAAAATAACATCCCCTGAAAATTTTAACGTATAATGAAACCTTTCCCGGTTAATAGAAAGATAAGGCGTCTCGTGTTTGTCTTCCGTAAAATGCAGCATGCCCTCCGGTGCATCGCTTTTATAAACGCCCAATGCGGGAATCGTAATTTTCACCTCGCCGGTGGGCTCGTAGTCGTCCAGTAATTCCGCCGACACAGCCCTTTCTACATCGCCGGTCCTGGCAACAACCGTGATGAGTAAAGCCCCTGAGTAATCGAAACCCTGTCCCGATTGTGCTTCATCTGTCTCAAAATTAAAATCTCCTATCTGAAAGTGGTTTTTACCATCCGCTGGCGGTACAAAAGCATGAATTTCCATAAGCCCGTTCTTTTGACATGGTTTCCGAATTTGGGTTAACCGGGTTACCGGCACATGGCATAATTATACGAAAAGCCCGCTAAAAAAAGAATTTTGCGTCAAAAAAATTACCTTGCGCTATTATTGTGGATCCCTTTTCAACCAATGTTGCTATGTTTAAATATTGCCTGACATTATTAATAGTTGTATTTACATGCACCGTTACTTATTCCCAAACAGCTTTTTCAAATAACCCGGACAGCGCTGTATTTCTCACAAAAGACATTGATAATTTCTGGAAAGCTTTTGACATCTTTAAAAAAGATACGACCGTTAACCCGTTTGGCAGCGCCTATCTCGACATTGGCAGCGCCGGCGTAAAGGGGTTTACACCAGGCAGGATTAAAAGCGCCGGAAACTTATTCGAGATAGTCAGGAAACGCCGCAGCGACTATGAAAAAGTAAGAGCCACCACCTTGCAAATGAAGGAAAAAGAAAAACAATGCCGCAGCGCGTTCTATGCTTTAAAATACTGGTATCCTCCGGCGCAGTATCCGCCTGTTTATTTTGTAATCGGCGCATATAATTCAGGAGGAACCTTCAATGAGCAGGGTTTGTTCATCGGCGCTGAAAAGCAAACTGATGTCAGCAACATTCCGTTTATTGTAGCGCATGAGCTGATTCATTTTCAGCAAAAGAACTGGATGGAAAATCCCACTTTATTGCAGCAAAGTATTATCGAAGGCAGCGCGGATTTTTTAGGAGAACTGATATCCGGAGCAACTACCAATAAAATTGCGATAGACTACGGGAATAAAAACGAGGAAAAATTATGCAGGGAATTTGTTACAAGAATGGACAGTACCAACTATATCGACTGGCTATATGGAGTTTCCGGGAAAGACAACCGCCCGAATGATCTCGGTTATTGGATGGGCTATAAGATTACACAGCAATATTTTGTGAAGGCAGCTGATAAAAAAGAGGCTGTCAGGGAAATTCTTGACACCAAAGACTATAAAGCTTTTTTAACCCGTAGCGGGTATCTGAAGGAATATCTTAAATAAGATAACCATCCTTACACCTTAACATATATCTTCCGCCGGTCCATCACATATCCAACAAGCCACATCAGCAACATATAAAAAACAGCAAACAACAGGGAAGCATTTTTGTCAGATAGCCAACTGGTAAAAGCATCCCTGTAAATAATACCTCTCACGGATCCCCCGTTTATGCGTATCATTCCCAGCAATACAATCACCACCCAGGCAACGATGTAAATAAACAAGGGATTTTTACCAAACACCTCGAAGAAATAAGTCCATTTCCGGAACGACCATACATCAATGATGATGATCAATGCGGCAAGGATCAGCAAATCAAAGCCAGTGGCATACACAACATAGGAGCTGGTCCACAGCGGCTTGTTAATGGGCAACCACCTGTCCCATAACGCGCCGGCTGCCACCAGCAATATCCCGGCCACCAACAACTTCACGATGCCGCTCATGCGCTTCCCGTTCTCCTGGATAAAACTACCGGTAAGAAAACCTGCCACCACATTAATAACAGCGGGAAATGTACTCAATAGCCCCAGCGGATCAAATGGAAATCCATAATGCCGGTACATGTTCCGGGGAGATAAATAAAGCGCGTCCAATCTGCCAACCGCATTTCCTTCAAGGCTATAAGGTCCTGGTTGCGTCCCAAAATAATACAACACATACCAATACAACAATAATATCAATACGCTCATGATAACAAGCATCCGTTGGCTGCTGTAACGGATCATAAAAGCTGCGATACAGTAACAAACCGCGATACGTTGTAAAACGCCCCAGATCCGGGTATCAGCCAGGTCCTTCCACCGGTAATGCCCCGCTTCCACCCGCACAAAAGGAAAAACGCCGAGTAATATCCCAATCACAAAAATGATCGCGGTGCGTTTGAACACCTTCCCCATAAATGCAGTATGAAAAAGACTTTTCATCTTCCTCATACTGAAACTAAGGGCGTTTCCCACCACAAACAGGAAGGAGGGAAACACCAGGTCGGTAACCGTAAACCCATGCCAGTCGGAGTGTTTAAAAGGCGCATAAATCGCATTCCAGCTGCCAGGCGTATTCACCACTATCATGAAAGCAACGGTCATGCCTCTCAGCACATCCAACGCAGGGTATCTTTCCGGTACAGGTTTCATACGCCACTAAGATAAAGGGGTAAATTTGAATTCGTGTATGATGATTTCCACTGCATGGCCGTTAGAAGGCGGCACCGCTTTAAAAAGCCAGAGGTTCATGTGTACCGGCATTTGCAGCGTGCTGATAGAAGTGGGTGCAGTCCACGTTTTTGTTTCAAACTGGTTCACGTTTCCATTCTGAAAGCCGTGCAAACTCTGAAAATGAATGGAGGTGGCATCCCGCCGGAAACGGTGCGTGGTATAGGTTCCGTTCATCACAAAATCCTTTGCATAGGTTACATTGCTGATACCCGTATCGCCGGTAGCCGGCCAAACGGTATAGTTTAATATCGGCGCATTGGGATATCCCCATCGTGAAAACTCGATATCCATTTCATCAAAACGGCTGTTGCCGGAATAGTTGAAAAGGCCCAATACAATATTTTTATCCAGGGCATTTACGGCTCCTTCAATCTTCCATTGGTAAGTGCCATAGCCAAACAGCTGTGTGCTTCTTACCTCTGCACACTCCCACCGGCCGGTATCGTTGTGTTTTTTGAGCACCAGGTGTAACCGTCCGTTGCTGTCTACCCACACATTGTCACCACTCCAGTAGTTATTATGTGGTCCCTGCTGACCAGCCGGTTCCTTTACGATCCAGGTGTAACCGGAAAACTGGATAGTGGTTTGGTTCAGCGCATTCACGGCCACCGTATTGGATTTGCTGTTCTGAACACTTGTTTTTGTTTGAACCGGCCCATCCAGCTTGGAGGAGGTACAATTTGCAAAACAAACAGGGATGGCTGCCAGCAGCCATGCAAAAGTGCTTTTCATATTTTGTACTTTTTATAGGTTAATGAATATCAGAGAAAACAGATGTCCGCGAAATCTTCCCGCCGGTGGAAATCCGGCATAGCGGCTTTTACGTCATTCCAGGTTAAAAAATGCGGCGCCGGCATTTCATCCCCGCATTTGTAAAAATTGCCTTTCACCTTCATGGCAGTTAGGGTGGTGATATTGTGATAGCTGAATACCACCGCTGGTATAATCACCGTCAGTTCCCAAACAAATGATCTCCTCCCATGCTCCACTGCCGATGTGATATGGGTAGCCGTGGTGATCAGGTCTGTAGCCGTAACGGGCAGCGGCGCCCTGTTTTCACGGCTGGATCCAAATCCTGCCTTACACCAGCCTATGCAGTTAAACTCCAGGTTATAATAGTTCCCGCCATCGTCGCAGGCAACGAAAAATTCCACGCAGCTGTCTTTGTGAATATCCCCGTTAGTGGAAGCCGCCGCCAGCAAATGACTCTCCTTTACATAATACTTAAGCAAAATAGCCTCTTCGCTATGCGCAATGGAAAACGCTGCGGTTACGCCGTGCGCATACTGCGGCCAGGGGTTACAGCTGATCGGGATCACCTGCAGCCTGTCCAGCAACCGGCTCACTTCAGCCGGTGCGGGCCTGCCATACAACGGAATAAAGGGTACCTCCAGTTTCCGCATCCTTATACCTTTTGATGGCTTAGCTGCGCACCGCTGTCAGCATCCAGGAAAAGCACCGCGCCTGGATGGGTGCGCAGGATGGTAGCGGGATATTGCTGCTGTATGTCCCGGTGAACAGTATCGTATACCGCCGCTGCTTTCCGCGAACCGGGCACCACGCAAAAAATATAGGGCGCCGCCAGCAACGTGGGAATAGTCAAGGTAACGGCATGCGTGGGTACTTCTTCCAATGTGGCGAAACAACCATCATTCACCTGTTGCTGCCTGCACACTTCATCCAGCGCTACTGTTTTCACTTGCAGCGGATCTTCAAAATCGGCCACCGGCGGATCATTGAAGGCAAGGTGACCATTCTCCCCTATGCCCATGCATACGATATCTGCTGCATGTGTTTGCAGCAGGCCGGCATATTGCTCACAGGCAACTGCTGTTCCGCTGCCGTCGATATAATGAACGGAATGAAAAGGCAACGCATCAAAGATCCGGTGCTTCAGGAAGTTGCCAAATCCCTGCGGCGCATCTGCCGGCAGGCCAATATATTCATCCATGTGAAAAGCATTTATGCGGTTCCATTCAATGCCCTTCTCCTGCTGCAGCGCTTCCAGGAACTCGTTCTGGGAAGGGGCTGCCGCAAAAATGATATTCACTTCTTTTTTGTTTTCCAATAAGTGACGGAGGGTACTAGCCGCCATTTCAGCAGCCGCCCTGCCCATTTCCTGCCGGTTGGGGTAAATCCTCGCGGTTAATTTTCCTGCTTTAAATTCCTTTATCATGTTTTTTTATTTAGATAAGATACCCGGAGAAATTTCTTTCGACGTGTACACTATTTTTCCGTTCACGATAGTGGCGTGAATATTTATCTTGTCGTCGAAGATGACAACATCCGCGTCCTTCCCTTTTACCAGGGTGCCTTTCCGGTTCTGTATGCGAAGAATAGATGCAGGCGTTTCACTCATCATCCTTACGGCATCCCGCAGGGGAATGGCGGCCAGTTCCACCATGTTCCGCACTAACCGGTCGGCGGTAGCCACGCTTCCGGCAAAAGCGCTGCGGTCGGGCAGCTTGGCCACGCCATCTTCCACCAGCACGTTCAACCCATCTTTAAGGCTGCCCAACACCGAGGGGCCTTCCGGCATAGCCGCTGCGCGCATGGCATCGGTGATCAATGCTGTATGTTCGGGTCCTTTAATTTTATACACCAGTTTCAGCAACGGTGCTGGCAAATGAACACCATCAGCAATAATCTCTACGGTCATACCATCAATCAAATAAGCGCTTTCTATCACCCCCGCATAGCGGTAGGCGTTGCGCCGGGAAACGCCGGACATACAGGAGTAAAAATGCGTGGCATGTGTAAAGCCTGCTTCATAGCCTTTTACCACTTCTTCATAAATGGCATCCGTATGCGCCAGTGCCGCCAGGATATTCCTGCTGGTTAAGTATCTTCCAAATTCCGGCGCCCCAGGCAGCTCAGGAGCGGCGCTCCATCTTTTGATGGCCGGGGAACGGGAAAGTATTTCCATGTATTCAGCCGGGTCCGGGTTACGGATATAGCGCGGGTCCTGCGCTCCTCTCTGCTGCATGGAAAAATAAGGTCCTTCGATATGCAGGCCAATGAATGCCGCGCCTTTATCATTTCCCTTATCCGCCTGTTCGTAAATAGCCAGCGTATCCAGCAAATCCTGCTTACCACAACTCAGCGTAGTGGGCATCATGGCGGTGGTGCCAAAGCGCGCATGCGTAATGGCAATCTGATGGAAGGCTTCGATGGTATTATCCATAAAGTCGTGGCCGCCGCCGCCATGCACATGCATGTCTATAAAACCAGGCGCAATATATTGCCCGCGGGCATCTATCTCTATGGCGCCGGGCACGTCTATCTGCTGATCGCTTACCTCAGCGATAACACCATCAGCGATAATCACGCAACCACCGGGAATAGTGCGTTGCGGTGTAAGCACCGTTCCGTTATATATCTTCAGATAGTTTTTCATTTATTAATAGTTTTCCGGTTCCAGCTTCTCAAGCCAAATGCATAAAATGCGTAAAAGATCAGGTAGCCATAGCAGGGCAACAACACCAGGTAAGCCAACCGCAAACCATACCTATCGGCCCAGTATCCATACAGCAGCGGCAAAATGGCATTGCCGCATAACCCCATTACCAGTAAGGAGGCGCCCGTTTTTATAAAACTTCCCAGGCTGTCGAGTGCCAGCGGCCATATTCCCGCCCATATCATGGAATTGGCAAATCCCAGCAGCACAATGCACCATACAGAAATATCCGTGTGGTGTCCCAGCAGCGTTACGTTTCCTTGTATAAAAGGAATCATACAGCTAAACAACAGTCCCAATACGGTGCAGATACGCAGCGCCACCAGCTGCGAAAGAAACCGCGGTATCAATAATATACCCAGTATATAACCGGTGATGGTAGCGGCTAAAGTATACGACGGAAATACCTTTGCTTCCAGGAATGGCATCCCCATACCGGAGGCGTAATTAATAATACTGTCCACCGCAATCACCTGGGAGCCTACATGAAAAAAAATGGCCACTGCTCCCAAAACCAGGTGCGGAAACTCTAATACACTTTTCCGGCCTGCATGTAAAGCAGTGGTATCGCCATGCCCGGTATCGGTATCAATTTCCGGTAAAGGAGAAAATCTTATCAATAATCCCAACAAAAATAAAACAACAGATACCACTGCATAAGGAACAATCACCCGTTGTATCAGCTGGTCCAGTATCAATTCTTTTTCCGGTCCCTGCATCGCGGGAAGTGCCTTAAAAAGCGTTTGATCACCGGGCCGGATGATAGCGACCGCAAATAAAAGCGGCGCCAGTATACCAGCAGCTTTGTTGCATATGCCCATGATGCTGAACCGCTGCGCGGCGCGCTCTTTATCGCCCAGTATAGTAATGTACGGGTTGGCGGCAGTTTGCAAAACGGCCAGCCCGAGACCGATCGTGAAAAGGCCCGCCAGGAAAACAGGGTAAGCCCTTGTAAAACCCGCAGGTACAAAAAGCAATGTACCCGAAGCCATGATCCAGAAGCCAATCATCATCCCCTTGCGGAAGCCGGTTTTCTTCAGCAGGTAACCGGCCGGCAACGACATCACCAGGTAGGCAATATAAAAAGCAAAAGCCACCAGGTAGGATTGAAAATTATTCAGCTCACAGCCTATCTTAAAATAAGGGATCAGGATAGCATTGATCCAGGTGACCATCCCAAAAATAAAAAACATCAACCCGATGATCACAATAGATATCGTGTCTTCCCTCCGTTTGTACAATACGCCCTGTATATTCATATGTGTCATTTGTTGGCCTCCAGCTTATTTCTTAACTGATTCCATCTTTCATTACGCAACGTGTTCTCTGTTTCAATTTCCGCCGGAAACATTATTTCCTCATTCATCAGCGAAAAGCGTTTGTTCAGCTCCTCCGGCTTCAGCGCATTTAGTTGTTGCAGCAAGCCGGCCGCCTGATCCCGGGTATAATTCACCTCATTCATCTTTGCTTCTATCATTAAGCAAGACAGGTAATAAATCCTGATATCACTCATTAACAGGAAATGACCGAAGCTGGCCTTGTTAGCAGACGGTTGAAGGGAATATAAAACCCTGGCTGTTTCCCGGGCGCTGTCCAGCAAGGCGGCGAGCGAAACACCCGGCTTTACCACCGCACCCTGCGATACTTCGTAAGGCGCTTTCTTCAGGGCGTTCCAGCAGGCAAGGGCCTGCGTTTCATTAAAGCCATAGGTATCTTTGCAATACCGGGTAATGAATTTCGTTACTTCCAGCGGGTGGGTGGTACGCAAACTTTCAAAATACGCAGCTATCAGCATATCAAACCCCGCAATGGGATATACCCGGCGGATCGCATAGAGATCTGTAATATCGCTGGCCGATTCAAACACCGGGGAATACAGTCCGGAGGTGGACCAGGAAGTCATGACCATACCACGGTAACCTAACTTCCGCGCCTGCGGAATAAAGTCGCGGAGATTGTTAAAATGCTTCTCCCAGTCGGTCAGGAAATAATTATCCGGCCCACTCCGGATAGCCGGGGAACCCCATATTTCAAACCCGCTGTGCATAAGCTTTTCATGATCGCCAAAACGATTGAGTGCCCAGCCATAGTTCCAGTCAATAAAAACAGTTTGCTTTGGCAATCCTTCTAATGCATCCGGGTATTTCAACGCAATATCCGCCCATACGACCGGTATTTTGCCCAGGCTCACCACTACCTCGCACAGCATTTTTATGTAATCGCCATACAAACGCCCTTTGCCCACTTTCGCCACTTTTTGTTTGGATGCTTCTGAATGACCAAGCAGGTAAGTTTCATCCCCACCAATATGAATATACCGGGAGGTATGTGTGGAGATAAGATCCTTATACAGCTCGCTAAAGAGGGCCTTGCACGCCGCTTCTTTAGTAGGATTTACCTGGGAGTAATCTTTCTGGTCTTCCCGGAGCTCCCGGTAGCGCCAGTGCCGTAGAATATATTCAACATGCCCAAAGCTTTGCTGGAGGGGTATCACATCTATCCCCAACCCGTTACAATACTTTACAAAATCAACAATCTCCGTTCGCGTATAGGCGTAGCGGTTGGAAATAACGGCGTGTTGCTGGTAAGGATAAGTGGCCTCCCACTCCATCACCAGCGTGTTGATGCCATGCCCGCTCAGTTGCCGCGCAAATGCTTTCAACGCCGGCATTTTCATCACCTGGATGCGCAGGTCGAGATGAAAACCTTTCACACGGAAAGTATCCGCCTGACCACTTACGGAAAGATACATGAACAATATAAACAGGGCTGTTAATACCCGCTTTGCTATCATAGTACTACTGGTTTTTATTAATTACGTGTGCTCATTTCAGTAAGTTGAATACAGCACCTGTTAATGAGTTCGCGCCCTGTACATCATAATCGCCGGTCCAGATATAAGCGCCCAGGAAGCCGTTCTGTTTCAGGTAAGTGGCTTTCTGCGTTACCAATGGCAAGCCATTAAAATACACCCCTTTGGAGATATCCGCGTACTCCTTGTCTGATGCTGAAGGCACTGCTGCCAGAATATCTTTATAAGGAATATAGTTGTACGACGACCAGCCCAGGTTATTCCCGTTTGCATCGAGCTGGTTATACCTCAGCCCGAACGCCGGTATGCCGATTACCAGTTTTGAAGCAGGGTATTTCGCTTTCCACAGCAACGCTCCCGTCACAAAATAATCATATCCTGAAGGCTGGCCCGGAATTTTCCCCGGCCCTACATGCACGCCGTCTTCAAAGGCATGCACATTCAGCCAGGTGGCGGCGGAGAGATCCGGGTAACGGTCGTGGTATTGATTGGTAGGCACCGTTACTGAAATAATAGCGCCTGCCCCCAGTGCTGCCCGCAGCTCATTCAATAACAAACCCGTTGCCGCAATGTTGGCATTAATAATAGCGGAAGAAGCGTTGATGTCGGTCATCATGATATCCACACCATCCATTTTCTTTGCGGCAATATAACCGGCAATGGCCTTCACCAGCGCCGCCCTTTTTGCCGCATCGGTGATCACGGCACCAAAATTATTACTCTGGCTTACGCTCCATCCGTCGCCCGACAATGCGCCGCTTACACTCAGCAGCACCGGTACGCCGTTGAGATGCGCCCTGCCTGTCAGCTCCTCGGCTTTCCGGTAAGGCTCTCCTTTTGAGATATCCATTACGCCGGCAGCCGATATAGTGGCTACTTTATAAGCCAGGTGCGTGATCGTGTTCCAGTCGATATACTTATAGCCGGCCGTATCATTCAGGTAGGCCAGCACAACGCCGGCAGCCGCCTTTTTCTGATAGGTGTCCGGCACTACAAAAACGTCGCGGTACCGGCTGGTGGTCATGCCTTCATAAGACACATCCAGCCTTATACGGAAGGCACCGCCGGTGGTGGCCCTGAAGGCAAAGGTATCGGCAGTGGATACTTCTTTATCATTCACCTTCCAGGAAATAGCCACTCTGCCGCCCGGAGAAAATTGCATGCCGGTGAAGGGCAGTTGCTCTCCCATCATCAATACCCTTACACTATCACGACTTTCCGGGAACAAGGCCGCTTCATTGAATACGCGCGGTGTAAATGGCCGTCCATCGGATTGTTCATCCGCTTCTTCTTTTTTACATCCTGCTATACAAAAGCAGCAAACCGCCAGCAATAAATAAATGGATCGTTTCATCAGTTAATATTTTTATTCCTGTGTTTGGATGTTTATTCTTTGTCCCACCATACCCTCTTCAGCCAGTCATCTTCGTTTATCCGCTCAATAGCAGCCTGTACGTTCACAGTGTTCTGCTCTTTTTCTGATAACGGATACTGAAACCGCCGCGGTATCGTCAGGGAGGTGGATTCATTGTTGGGAGTAGCTACCAGTTCGGGATAGCCAGTCCTGCGCCAGTTGGCAAACAGTTCTGGCCCGTTCAGCATTAAAGCGATCCACAACTGGTTGTTGATCTGCTTCAATTCCGTACCTGGTTGCAGTGGGTTATTCGTTAAGAAATCCGCTATTTCCGCATCGGGGATCACCGGCCCGCCGGGGTAAAGGCTCAGCTGTTTCATGGCTGCCTCTACCCCCTTCTGATAATGCGTAGCCGCATCCGCTCCCAGTGTGAGCCCCAGGCGCACGGACGCATCTGCCAATAACAACTCCACTTCTGCATAGGTCAGATGCAGGAAGGGCGCGTTATTGCGCATAAAACAAGTATTCATCTCACATTTCAAATCACCGTTCACTGCGTTATAATTGGCGCCATTGGCGAGTTTAACTGTAACCGGACCTACCCAGTCGTCATACACATATTTCCCGGGCTTCGATCCCACCAGCCCCAGCACACTGGCTTTTACCTGCGCCGTAATGTCTTCCCTTTCAAAGGGCTTCAGCGGTACGTTCTGCTTGTAACAACGCGGAATGTAATTCACACGCGGGTCGTTGGTATTTTTCAGCTGATCCAGGAAAGTGGTCACCAGCTTCGGCATGGCACTCTGCTGATTGATGGCGGCTGACACAGAATTACCCCGCAGGTCGGAATAATTATTCTGGATATCCATGTGCTTCGTCATGCAGTTATCAGCGTTGCTGATCATCACGCCGCCATCGGCATTAAAGGCTTCCTGCACTTCTTTCTTTGCCTTTTCGGCATCACGCTTCACCAGGCGCAGGGCCAGCCTGATCCGCAGCGAATTGGCAAATTTCTTCCAGGCAACAATATCCCCCTTGTAAAAAATTTCGTTGGATACTTTATCCTTAGCAGGATCCAGTTGTGCAGATGCCGCTTTCAGTTCTTCAAGAAAATTATTGTAAATGTCCTGCTGCAGATCATACACCGGGCGTTTCACCTGGGTGTAAAAAGCGCTGCCCGCCTGGGAATAGGGGATATCTCCATAGAGATCTGTTAACCTGGCGAAAGTATATACTTTCATGATCCGGCAGATCGCATTCAGATTGTTTTTTGATGCTACCCCCTTTGTGCGTTCCACGGCATCTACTATATTCACCACATCATTCTGATAACTGTTTTCCCACATCACCCACATCCGCGTAATGTCTTTGATATACATTCCTCCTACCCTTGCATAATAAGCAGCTCCGAGCTGTTGCATCATCGGCATCAGCACAATGCTGTTGGTACGTTCCTGCGTGGAAAGGTCTCCGGAGAACCACAGTTGTGCAAAGATCAGCTGGTTCTCGGGGTTTATTTTGCTGGACTTGGTGGGATCGGTATTCAGATCGCCGAACTTGCTGCAGGCGGATATCAGCAGCAACAGCGCCAGTAGTATATATCTCATTGAATGATTGCTTTTAGTGTTCATGTCTGTCATGTTTTGATTGATTAGAACTTGACATTCAGGTTAATTCCCCAGCCCCGTCTTGATGGAAGCGATCCATATTCCAGTCCCTGACCGTTACCGTTGTTATAATTTGAATCCGGATCTACGTTGGGAATATCTTTGTAGATGATAAAAGGATTTCTCGCCACTAAACCAACCGAAGCATCTTTGATGCCCAACCTCCTGTTGAAGGTTCCCGGCACGCGGTAAGACAATGTGATTTCCCGCACCTTCACATAAGTGGCCTTGTAAATAAATGGTACCGCAATACCATTACCATCGGAGTAAAAGCCGCCCCAGTAAACAGAGGGATCCACTGCCCGCGTGTTTTTGGTGTACACCGGTTTGCCGCCCGCGTCAGTGCCGGTTTGTACTACTCCTTCAGGCACATATCCTTTTACGTTTCCGGCTGCCTGCCACTCGGCCGGCGTCTTTTTCGCGGCGAGCCTTTCCTGTTCGGACAGGATCCATTCTTCGCGGCCGGGTAAGGTTTTCACGCTGCTGCCTCTTACTACGGAAAACAGGTCGGTCATAGAGAAAATATCAGCGCCGTATTTGACATCGAATGCCGCATTAAGACTAAAATTTCTATAGGTAAACCTGCTCATCACACCACCGGTCCAGTCGAACACGCCCTTACCCAATACTCTTCTGTCGGACGTAGGCATGGGGTTCAGTGAAGATGGGTTAAGGATAATGTTTCCGTCCGGATCGCGCTGGTAGTCGTATCCAAGGATAGCGCCGTATTGCTGACCGGGCATAGCGGCTACCAGCAGGCCAAGCCATCTTGCTTCTGATAAAGCAATAAACGGTACATCATCTGCCAGCGATTCAACTTTATTGACATTCCGGGCAAAATTCACCGTAAGATCCCAGGAGAAATTCTTTTTTGATACCGGGGTGCCAGACAGTAACAATTCTATTCCCTTATTAGTGATCATACCGGCATTGATGATCTGCTTTGGAAACCCGGAAGAGATGGGCGCCGGCACAATATTGATCTGGTCCCTGGAATGGGAAGTATAATAGGTGGCGTCGAAATTAAGCCGGCCGTTAAAGAACTTCAGGTTAGTCCCCGCCTCAAATGAGCGGGTCCTGGTGGGTTTCAGGTTAATGTTTGGTAATATCTTCGTGGCCAGGTTAGCCGGCTGCACCCCGTTGAATGCCAGTGGGTAAAGACTGTAATACACATCCAGCATGTAAGGGTCGGTGTCGTTTCCTACTTCCGCCCAGGAGGCCCTGAGTTTACCGAACGACAATACATCGCTCTTCATTTTAAACGCATCGGTAAAAATGAAACTGGCGGATACAGACGGGTAAGTATATACGTTGTTATTTTCAGGCAGGGTCGACGAAGCATCCGTTCTCACCGTAGCGTCGAGGTACAGGTAATTCTTATAGCCAAAGGTGAACAGCCCATACGCAGATCTGATCTCCCTGCGCAGGTTATTTTCTTCAATGCTTTTATCCTGGTAGCTGTTGATGCTGATCACATCTGTTACCGTCATATTGGAATAGGTAGCGGTAGTACCTTTCCTGATTCGCTGGTTAAAGCTGGCGCCCAGTCGTGCAGAAAAGTTGAGATCGGGTGTGATCTTTTTAGTGATGGTAGCCATGAAATCGGCCTGGGTGGTGGAGTACTTCTGGTCCAGTACATTCATCATACCCGAAAGCGCCAGTGGCGTGGTACGCGGACTGTATTTCCGGTAGTTGAGGAAAGTGATATCGGTGGAAGCACGTGCGAGGAAACTAAGCCAGTTGTTAACCGTATAGGTAGCGTTGAAAGCACCAGTGAGCCTGTCTTTCAGCGTAACGTTCGACATTTCGTAAAGTATCCAGTAAGGATTCAGGCGGTAAGCGCCACCGCCCCATTCCACGTACTCGCCCTGCGCGGATTTATAGGTATCGGAAAATACAGATTGATCGATGTTATTGGCCAGGCCGTTAAAGTTTTGCCCGATGTTGGTGGGTGCATCTCCCAGTCCTGCCCTGTTGTTAACCCTTTCATTCAGATAGGTGGCTCTTACATCCACATCGAGTTTAGTTCCGAATTTCGACCGGCCGCTGAACGTAAAATTATTGCGGCGGATATCACTGTTCGGCAGGATATCTTTATACCGCAGGTCTGAAACGGAAAAGCGGAAATTGGACCTGTCGGTGGCATTGGTGAGCGATAACGTATTATTCAAGGAAGATCCTGTTCTGAAGAAGCTGCGGAAATTATCTTTTGCAAGGGCATAGGGCCTGGTTACGCCGTCGAATCCGATGGAGTGGAGACTGGGATCCAACCGGGGACCAAAATTGGTGAACATGGTGCTTTGCGCCTGCGATTGATCCAGTGGCAGTTGCCCGGAGCGGCCCTGTCCATACAGGTACTGGTTGCCATCCACTTTTGTAAGCTGGTTTTCAATAGTGGCAGTACTGCTCAGTTCCACGCCCAGTTCTTTCGACTTCGCGCCTCTTTTGGTAGTGATGAGTATCACCCCGTTGGCAGCGCTGCTGCCGTATAATGCAGCGGCGGAGGGGCCTTTCAATACACTGATCTTATCGATATCATCCGGATTAATAGCGGAGATGGCATCGCCCATGTCCACGCCTTCTGCGAACTTGGTATCGCCTACCTGGCCGTAATTGGAGTTATCCATCGGGATACCGTCGATAACATACAGTGGCTGGTTGTTGCCGGTGATACTGGTGTTTCCGCGGATGATAACCCTGGAAGAACCGGAGGGACCTCCCGCGGTGCTGTTGATGATCAGGCCTGGCACCTTCCCTGCGAGAGAGTTGATCACATTGGTTTCTTTTGCTTTATTGATATCCTCTCCCTTTACTTCGGAAAATGCGTAGCCCAGTTCCCGTTCTTCCCGGCGGATGCCGAGTGCGGTGACCACCACATCTTTCAATGTTTCTGAACGCGACAGCAGCTTCACATTCATGAGGCGTTGTGTCCGGGTGAGGAAGCCGGCACGTTCGTAGCCAATCATCTGGATGATGATGCTGTCGCCGCCGGCAGCTTTAATGGAATAGGCCCCGTCTCCCGCTGAGATGGCGGTTTCTTTACTGTTTTTGTTGAAGATACTGGCGCCGGGAATCACAGCGCCCTTTTCATCGGTGATGATGCCCTTTATAACAGCGGGCGCCTGCGCAGCGGCATAGTGCCGGGAAGCCGCCAACATCGTTATACATAAGTACAGATGTTTAAACTTGACAATTGCATTCATGGTGGTAGTGATTTTGGTTCTGGCCTAATTCGATAGGTACACAGCAGTGATCAATAAATACCCGCCCGGCTTCACTTTATCCGGAATAAAGCGTAGCGCATTTTGGTTGACTGAATACTCCCTGGCAACAACGATGAAATGATACAGGCTGTTAAAAAACGATGGCTGAAAATAAGACCGTTAACGTACACGAAAAAAAGGTAAAAAAGAGGAATCGCCCCAAAAGCACAATTCCATGTACGTTAACGAAGCGATAAAGGAATTACAAAATCCGTCATTTCGTTAACGTACACGAATATAGAAATAAAATTCAGAAAATGCTATCTATCGTAAAATATTTTTTTTCGGAAGAAGTAAAAAACAGGGTCAGTTCCTGTAATTGAGATAGTTTTCCCTGGTAATAATATCAATGGGCATATACTGCTGCCGTTCAATTACAGCGGCATGTGTAAGATGATCATACAAGGCCATGATGCCCTTATGCCCCTGCTCCTGTGGTTTCTGGCAAATCAGGAAATCGATCACCGACTTTTTGAGATAGTCGATATTTTCTGCGAGGAAATCATAGCCTATCAGTTTGATGTGCGCCAGACCGGCTTCCTCCAGGTAGCGGCCAACGGTAGCCACCCGCGAATTGGTAACAAAAATTATATCCACCGGCGTTTTGGACAGCGCCTTGTGCAACTTGCTTTTTACGGACTTGTAATCGGTTTGCCGGATATCGGTTTTCCTGATCTGGATATCCGCAGGATGCGCCTTATAATAGGCACGGAAACCTTCTTCCTTTCTCAACAGGTGATGATGCAGGTCCATTTCCCTGGAGATATTCACAATCAGCACCTGCTGCCCTTCCCTCACCAGGTAGCTGATGAGATGCGCCGCCAGGTAACCGCTCTGGTAAAGGTCCGGCCCAATGTAACTAAGACTTCCGGCTGTTTCAATATCTGAATTAATAAATACAAAAGGGATCTTCTTGGCCCGGCATTTTTTTGTGAAGCTCAGCGATTCTTCTTCAAACATAGGCGCCAGCAGAATGCCCTGGTATTCTTTCTTTAAAATTTCATTGGCCCTGGCAGTAAACGTAGTTTTATCGTTCTGATCAAAGAAGTATATTTCCACAGTCACCCCGAAGTCCCTGATCGCGGCAGCCGCCTGCCTGATTCCATTCAGCGGCGCATTCCAGTATCCTGTTTCACCGGAAGCCGCCGGGATCAGTACCGCCAGGTGAAGAAGCCTCTTGGATGCCAGCCGCCTTGCCATAATGTTGGGCTGGTAATCCAGGTCCTTAATAATCTCCAGTACCTTTTCCCTCGTTTTCTCCGCCACACCGGTACGGTTATTCAATACCCTGTCAACCGTGCCTATGGAAACATTCGCCCGCCTGGCAATTTCCTTCACGCCCACCAATGCTGCTTCTTTTGTATCTTTCATTAACTGGTTTATTGAACATTCAATTATTCGGCTTACAGTTGCGAAGTTATGCCTGTTGCAGCAAAACCTGCTATACCAGCCGGTAATACATCAAAAATACTAATTTAATCCTGTTTTCATCTATTCATATATAAGCGTTGCCCGCCACAACAATATCCTGATATTTTTTATCGCAAAACTTGGATATGAAGAAATAAACACTATTTTTGTGTACGTACACGAAACATAGGTAAAAAACCGTTCGCCCAAAAAAATACATCTCCCATCATTACTGAAGCATGTTTTAAAAAACAGCTTCCCTGCTGCATTATTGTATCACTTCTTTAGTGGCATAACAATGATGGCATGCTAATGTAAAACATCAACCAGATCACACTTTCCCGGCATTGCTGCACCGGGACAGGAACAGCTATTCAAATATTTCCGCTTATTATTTACCGTTCATTTAAACCAAAAAAAATGAAACAAAAATTAGTCGTATCCACCCTTCTTGTATTGCTTATTTCCGGCTGCACAAAAATCCGGTATATGCTTAATGCCGGCAAACCGGCGCATATATCCACATTGCAACTGGATGAAACCGGGTTTAAGATAGTCGCCTATCTGCCTAAATATACTTCCACACTCGCAGACCATATCAATGCCTTCGACTTCTCCAAAGTTACCCACCTGAATATCGCTTTCTTTAACCCCGATGTAAATGGTAACTTCCCCGCATCACAAGGCACCGGGCTGGATACCATCGTGTCAAAAGCGCATCTCAATAACGTTAAAGTACTGTTGTCGCTCGGTGGCGGCTCCAATCAGAGTCAGTATGCCAACCTGCTCACCTCCACCAACAGGGCGGCTTTCATCACCAAAGTGGTCAACCTCGTATCACAATACCATGTAGACGGGATCGACGTAGACCTCGAAGGAGATAACATCGATGAAAACTACGAAGCATTTATTACCGGCCTGTCCGCTCAACTCAAACCCAACGGAAAATTACTGACCGCAGCTGTCGCCTGGTGGACGCGCGACCGTGTAACAGATTCTTGTCTCGCTGCCTTTGATTTTATCAACGTGATGGCATACGACAAAGCCGGCGACGAACATTCCCCTTACAGCTATGCCAAACAACATGTGGAATACTGGAAAGGACAAAGAGGATTAGCGGCCGCTAAAATAGTAGTGGGTGTGCCTTTTTACGGGCTATACACCCTGTCTGGTAATTTACAATCCATGAAGTACAGCGAGATCACCGCACAATACCCCGGCTCCGAAAACAAAGACACCGTGCGGCGGCCAGACGGCGCCATAGTTAACTACAACGGCATCCCCACCATTCAGAATAAAACGGCGTATGCCCAACAGGAAGCCGGCGGCATCATGTTCTGGCAGGTGCTCCAGGACGCCACCGGATCGCTCTCCCTGCTGAATGCGATTCACGACAAAATAAACAGCAGCACAGGATGGGAACATCCCTACATCACCTGGAAATTTGATCTGAGCGCACCCGCTTCCGCTACCTTCGCTGATTCCACCGCCGCTAAAGCGTCTGTTTCTGTAAAAGGAACACCTGGATTCCTCCCCGCTCCACCGTATGGCTACGGACGGGTATTTCTGCCGGCCACCTGCGGAGGATACTTTCAATTGCAGCCCGGCGCTAGTCCACCCAGTTTAAAAATCGCTGCAAGTTCCACCAACACCCCGGCAAAACTTTCCTGGTATAATATCGATGAGGCGAAACCACTGGCTGCCCTTACTTTTAATCTCAACCTCAATGCTGCATTAACAAACGGCCAGCTGATCATTCCATTTGGCTACAGCACCACCAGCAGCAGTACGTTTAATAATACCAACCAGCTGACTTCCGTTAGCACACCCGGCGTTTTCGCTGCTATCCGCCTCGACTTTTACGGCGGCAACTTCGCCACCCTCTCCTACCGCAATGCTACTTTTGGCTACACTACCATCAACAATACGGTATTCAATAAAACAGGTAATTATAAAATTGAATTATACTGCAATAACAGCAGTGCAGGAGAGAATTATACAAAAGGCGCTTCCACCTATGCATTACCAGCACAAACCTATAACCTGTGGGTAAATGATGCGCTGATACAAGGCGCCTCTTCATTAACAAACTTCCCGGCTACCGGCGAGCTGGCCACTCTCAGCACTATCAATAGCTTTTCTTTTAACGCGTCAGGAAATACCGGCACACCTGGCACTACACCGCCAACAAGCGCTAATTCGCTGCTCGCAACATTGAATAATATTTTTATCAGCTTTGATCTTAAGAACTGATAAAAGAAACGAAAAGAATTTTATTTGTGTGAGGTTGTACCAATAGTACAACCTCATTTTTTTGATATTTCCGCTGATCAGGTGTATCTTTGAAACATGTATAAAACGTTGACATCCAATATTTTTCTCTTTGCTGTTTGTCTAAACACAACGGCAAAACCCTCTGCAACGTTTTGACCCTCAATAGCTTACCGATCAAGTCCACGTCACCTCCACATCAACTCCAGGTTAACTCCATAGCAAAGGCATCTCCCAAGTATCCCCAAAGCATGTTAAAGGCAACTGCAAAGTATGCGCTATCTCTTCCACCGGCCATCTTCAAATACACCCTCACTTAATTATACGACTGCTCTCTTACGCTCTCAAAAAAATAAACCTTCCGCCTTTTTACTGAAAATTGTAACTTCGTTGCATATTTTGAATAAGCAACAAAAATACCGCCTTCAGCTACTCTCCAGGATTGGAGCGGTATTCCTATTGCTTGTATTCCTGAGTGCCCCGCTGATAGAGGCTTTCCATCATCATCATTGCACGGCCGGAACGGAACTGATCCTGAAAAAACATACCCCTGCCGGCGATCAGCAATTCAAAACTGTTCATGTAAAGTGTAAGCTGTGCGATCTGATAAAACACCAGTCGCATCATTTTCTGCCCACACAACTACCTCACCTGGCATTCATTTCCCCGGTTAAAAAAACAACCGTTTCCCTTTTCCGCGTACAGGCCTATGCAGGCTATCTGCTTTCCTGTACAAATAAAGGACCTCCCGCTTTCTGTTAAATCATTTACTGCTACCGGATGTTACATCCGGTTCCTGATTTTTCACACCTGCTATACGGGAGGTGTATCGCTGCTTATATTCTTTTTTTATGCTTCAGGCAATATCTTTATCCAAACATTACCAGTCGCACGTTGCGCTGGACAATCTCAACCTGGAAGTTAAGCCAGGTGAAATTTTTTGTCTGCTTGGCCAGAACGGAGCCGGCAAAACCACTACCATCAACCTGTTCCTGGGCTTTACGGCGCCCACATCAGGGAAGGTAATGATCCACCAGCAGGAAGTGCGCCCCGGTGACGCTGAAACGCGCAAACACCTGGCGTATATCCCCGAAGTGGTAATGCTGTACGGCAGCTTAACCGCCACCGAAAACCTGGACTACTTCAGCCGGCTCGCCGGGTTTAAGTATGATAAAAACAGGCTCACCACCTTCCTCTCCGATTGCGGCTTACAACCCGAAGCGCATCATAAACATCTCTCAGGATTCAGTAAAGGCATGCGGCAAAAAGTAGGCATTGCCATCGCACTGGCAAAAAATGCAGACGTAATCCTGATGGATGAACCCACCAGCGGACTGGATCCCAAAGCCACCGATGAATTCACGGGGCTGGTCCGGGAACTCGGCAGGCAGGGCAAATCCGTGCTAATGGCCACGCATGATATATTCAACGCCGTTAACGTAGGCGCCCGCATTGGGATCATGCGCAAAGGTCAGCTGGTGCATACCTTAAATGCCGGCGATATCAATGCCCTCGATCTACAGGAACTATACTTACAAACCATCTAGTTACACACTTCATGAAATTTCTTTATTCTCAGCCAATGGCCAAAAACCTGTTTTTGGCAACAGGCTTTATATATTTATCAACGGCGGCAACGGCCCAAACAAAGGCCGGCGACACCACCCGGCTGCATGCGGTCACCGATTCCTCCAGGAAAAAGGTAGAACTGCAAACAGTGGAAATCACCGGTACCAACGCACAAAAATATTATGGCGACTACTCCTTCTCTGCCACCAAGATCGCCTCTCCCAACAAAGATATCCCGCAGGCTATTTCTTCGGTATCTAAAGAACTGATCTCCGACCGGCAGGCATTCACGCTGGCCGACGCCGTGAAAAATGTAACAGGCGTTTCCCAAAGCAGCTACTACAACCAGTTTGCCATACGCGGTATCAGCCAGAACGAAGAAGGCGCTATAATCAACGGCATGCGTACACGCCAGTACTTCTTCAATCAACCGCTGACCAATAACCTGGAACGCATTGAAGTGATTAAAGGACCGGCCAGCGCTACTTTCTCCAGCGTAGACCCCGGCGGCAGTATCAATATGGTGACTAAAAAACCACTCACGGAAAACAGGAAGCAGGTCAGCATCTCCACCGGCAGCTTCAGCACCATAAGGGCTGCCCTCGACTTCACCGGTCCATTGAATAAGGAAAAAACATTGCTGTACCGCCTGAATGTAGGATACGAAAACAGTAAGAGCTTCCGCGACCTGCAATACAAAAAGGCCTACCTTATTTCACCGTCCTTTTCCTATGTGCCCAATCAAAGTACCAGTTTGAATGCGGAGCTGGTGATGAACAACAGCAATTCCAGGCTGGATCGCGGGCAGGCAATATTCGGGGCTATCGCGGGGCAAACAAACCTCAACAGTACCCCCATCAATTTTAATATGGGCGCCAGCAACGATTACTTCAATACGCAGGACCTGATGCTGATGATCAGCGGCTCCCATGCCTTTACATCAAAAGTGGTTTTCAATGTGGCCTACATGAAGCAAACCTGGAATGAAGACCTGCTCGAACACCGCACCACCAATGCTTTTGGCGTGGATGAAAACAATGTCGCTATCCCCACCCTCGCTGCGATGCGCGCTGTACAACGGCAACAGAAATGGAATACAGATAACCTGAGCGCTTACTTCAGTATCAACGTCAGCACCGGCGCTGTGAATCATAAAATCGTAGCGGGATACGATCGTATTAACACACAGAAGTACCGTGGCGGCGGCGAAAATTCCGCCCAGGGCTACCGGCTGAAAGACGGGACCATTGCTACACGGTATGATCCGGCAAAGAAAGATGCCTATCTCTTTAAAACAATTAACGGCGTAAATGCACCGGTTCCTAATGTCGACTTCTTCAACCTCGCCAGTCCCGTTTATACACTTCGGAACCTGAGCGATTATATTTTCAACAAAACAGAGATCCCGCCTGCCTATTATCTCGTTAACGGCGTATACATCCAGGACCAGGTGAACTATCAAAAGCTCACCCTCACGCTAGGCCTGCGGCAGGAATGGTATGAAGATTTCAGCAACTATAAACTTCCCGGTGAAAAAAAGATCTCCCAGCAGCAACTGCTGCCCAGGATAGGCCTTACCTATGCTATCTCTCCGAATATTAATTTATACAGTACTTATCTCCGCGGTTACCAGCCACAGGGCAATACCTCCACGCTGGTAATTGTACCTCCGCCGGCAGGCGTCAACTATAAACCGCTGGAAAGCGATCTTAAAGAAATCGGGGCAAAATCTGAATGGCTGAATGATCTGCTGATGGTGAATATTTCCATTTTTGAAATCAACCAGAAGAATTTACTGATGAATGCCAACGATCCGGAAGATGTGAACCGGCTTATAGAACGCGGCGCACAACGTAGTCGCGGAATAGAACTTGAAGCTTCCGGGTTCATCATGCCCAACTGGCAATTTAATGCAGGCTATAGCTTCGTGGATGCCATCATCCTGCAAGACTTAAATCCTAAACTCATAGGTGAACGCGTACAAAACACGCCCAAACACAGCGGCAGCCTGTGGACCCGGTACGACCTGGACGATCACCCGCTGCTGAAAGGAATTGGCTTTGGCGCCGGCATTCAATACAGTGGTAACAAACTACCGTGGTATATCCGCGATTTCACACTGCCGGCGTATACATTACTGGATGCCGCTTTGTATTACAGTCCGGCCAAAACAAGGATACAACTGGCATTGAATGTGGGTAACCTCCTGAACAAAACCTATTGGATAGGCGCGCAGAATTATCTCCGCCTCTTCCCCGGATCTCCCAGAAACGTGATGTTCAACGCTACCTATAAATTCTGATTGTATGAGAACAATTTTTTTGATTGCAGGCAGCACCTGGAAAGCATCATTCAGGAATAAAGCCACGCTGGTCCTCACATTGATCCTCGGCCTGGCATTGTGCCTGGCCATGTACATCGGGTGGCAGAACTTCAACATCCAGAATGGCCAGCGGCTGAAATATAAACAAATCGTCCGCCAGCAATGGCTGGCCAAACCGGATAAGCACCCGCACCGGATGGCCCACTACGGCTATCTCGCGTTCCGTGATAAACATGAACTGAGCTTCTTTGATTTTGGCATTGAAAGCTTCGCGGGCGTATCCATTTTCCTGGAAGCGCACAAACAAAATACCGTCAACTTCAGCGAAGCCGGCTTCTCCAATGGCATGCTCCGTTTCGGGGAAATGAGTGTAGCCATGGTGTTACAACTGCTTGTTCCATTGCTGATCTTTTTCCTGGGATATAACAGTATTTCCGCGGAGCGCGAAAACGGTACTTTAAAAATACTGCTTTGCCAGGGGGTTAGCTGGCCTGCATTGCTAACGGGAAAAATTGCAGGGATTATTGCGGTCAGCTTTACACTTTTCATCCCGGTTATCCTGCTCACCATTTTCCTTTGGGCAATGCTAAGTCACTGGCAGGTAACGGCCGATGCAAGCATCCGTCTTTTATTACTGGTACTGGCTTACGCGGTATACTTTATCATCTGCGCCGGCATTGCCGTAGTGGTATCCGCGGTGCACAAAACATCGAGGGCTGCGCTTACTACGCTGCTGGCCTGTTGGGTGTTTTTCACTATTGTGATGCCGCGGATTACCCAGGCGATTGGCGTTAAAGTATATCCGTCTCCATCGAAAATTGAGTTTGCTGCTGCCGTGGAATCGGACCTGCACCAGCAAGGCGACAGCCATAACCCGGACGATCCGCACTATGCGAAGTTCAGGGCAGATGTTTTAAAACAGTATGGCGTAAGTGATGTGAAACAACTGCCCTTTAACTACGGTGGCTATGTGATGGCTGAAGGAGAAAGAATTTCCGCCGGCATCTATACCCGCCATCAGAAAGCGCTGACGAAAACATTTGAACAGCAGAACAGTTTCCAGGTGGCAGCCGGCTACCTGAACCCGTTCCTCGCTATAAAGAACCTTTCCATGGCGCTGACCGCCTCCGACTTCAACACCTTTGCTGACTTCCAGGATCAGGCAGAAGTTTACCGCTACGGGCTTGCCCAGCGTATGAACAAATTGCAGAAAGATAAAATCAGCAACACCACACCGGGTGAAAAAGATAAACCTTTAACCATCAGCCGGGCGCACTGGGCAGAGCAGGCCGATTTTAAGTATGTGTTTAAACCGGTTGACCAGGTAATGTCACATCACATCAGCACCATCATTTCCTTACTCTGCTGGCTGGCGGCCTTGTTGGGGTGCCTGCTGCTGTCAGCAAAATGGGTTAAAACTTTATAACAGCAACTATGAATCAGCGTATATATCATTTGGAATACAAGATCTTTTTCAGGAATAAAACGGTGTTGACAGGTATACTGATCCTTTTTATCAGCGGGTTGGCCGGGTTATATTTTGGAAAGAATTTTATAGACAGGCAGCAGGAAGTGATTGTCAAAGCCGAAAAACTACAGGCAGAAAATACCGCCAGGAATGTTAATTACTTTGGCAAAGAACTGGGATTGATGTTATATCACACCAAATTTTCGATGGCCAACATGCCACGCAACTGGGCGGCATTTTCCAATGGCCAGCGCGACATCAATCCTTATCTCATCGGGGTTACCACCCTGGGCCTGGAAGGACAGCTCTATGACACCGACCTGAACAATCCTTCCACGCTGTTGCTGGGCAATATGGATCTTGCTTTTGTATTTATCTTCATATTTCCCCTCATCATCATTGCATTCAGCTATAATTTACTTTCGGGAGAACAGGAGTCCGGCATTTGGGGGCTGCTGCGTTCCCAATCGGCTGTTCCTTTAAAAATACTATGGCGGAAGTTCCTGGTGAGGATGAGTACCGTTTACCTGACGGCACTGGTATTAATAGCTGCGGCGATTGTTTACCTCCGGCTCGCAGCTGATCTCCGTTTGCTGGCGGTAATCGTGGTATTAAGCCTGTACCTGTTGTTCTGGTTTGCCCTCTCCTTTTGGGTCATCTCACGGGGAAAGTCCTCCAGCGTTAATGCGGTGACGCTCATTTCATGCTGGGTGGTGCTGAACATCCTCGCACCTGCTTTGGTAAATGTTTGGCTTACCCGGAAATATCCTGTTCCTGAAGCGTTGGAAACCGTGGTGATGCAACGGGAAGGATACCACGAAAAATGGGATATGGATAAGCGCGTAGCCCTCACCTCATTTTACCGGCATTATCCACAGTTTAAAAAATATCCGTTCCCGGAAGAACTGGCGTTCAGCTGGTATTGGTATTTCGCCATGCAGCAAAACGGCGATGACCAGGCCGCACCGGGCGCCAGGGCCATGAAACAAAAGCTGGCACAAAGGAACGATTTTACAAATACAGTGGCGTTTATTCTTCCTGGTATTCAAACCCAGCTTACGCTTAATGGAATCGCCGGATCCGATCTTCAGCAGCACCTGGATTTCCAGCAGGCTATCAGGAATTATCATGAACAGCTGCGCCTGTATTTTTATCCGGCCATTTTCCAGGACCAACCGGTTAAAAGTATTGATTGGAGCCAGTTTAAGTTAAAGCGCTATGATGAAAACGGTACCGGCGCCATCTGGCAAAGTGTGCTTTCACTGGCAGTGCTCATTTCGCTGCTGTCAGGTGCAGCAATATATAATTTCAGAAAGAAGGTCTATTGAAGCTGGGTTCATGCGCCGGATATCTTTTCCTGGTGTGCGGGTAAGGTAGTATCTTTAACACTATGGCAAAAGAAAAAAACAAACCGGTACCGGTGAGATTCGATTTAAAGCTGCTGGAATTGCTGAAGGAAGAAGAGAAGATAGATACACCCCAGCAAGCATTAAACTTCCTGTCGAAGTTCTGGGAAAATAACCGGCCCGCAACCACTGATTTTGCAAATGATTTCAAAACGCTGACACCGGTAGCGCCGGTTGTAAAGAAAGAAAAAACAGATAAGGAAGACGCTTCCTCCCACCCTTCCGGGTTGTCGGGAATCGACCTCCTTATCTGGAAGGCCGAGCAACGGGAGAAAAATAACGACCCCGAGATTTAATTCCGGCTAGTACCGTTTCTTCGGTTTAGGTATTACCGTATTGTTCGAAGGCGAGGCCAGGAAAACACCATTGACTTTTTTGTCGGTGGTTTCCGTTAGCTCGGCGTCATAAGTGATTTTGCCACGTTTTATTTCATAGAACTTCGACGGAACATAATACATTGAATCGGCAGCGGGATAAACCTTTGTGACATCACTGCCGCCGAATTCGAGGTCACCATCGCGGTCCCAGTCCTTCACATCCGAGCTCACTGCGCTCAACAGCGAATCTGCCAGGGAGTGGTCGATATTAAACACATACAGCCTGTTCTTGTTCGGGCTGCCGTTTACCTCCAGGAAGAGAAAAACGGATTTACCGTTTTCCACCAGGCGGTTGCGTTTACTTTTGTAGTTGATAATATCTTCATGAAGCACAAAAGCTTTATTGCCGTTCACAAAAATAGTTCCTTTGTACACCGTGATCAGCTGCTGCTGACTGCTGGTAAAATGTAGTTCATTGGCGGGTTTCTGAGCCATAGCTGGCAAATAAACGACGAGTAACAGGCATAGTTTGAATAAATGGCGCATCGTAATGTTTTATACTGAAAATTAATAATAATTATTTAGTAGCCCTAAAATAGTGTGATAAAAAACGATGTCTCACTTTTTTACGCTGCAATCAACTGCCTTTCCCGCCTGTCCGGAATAGAGCCGGGATTTCAACGCCGCTGCATACGGGCGTTGAAATCCCGCTACCTGCTTATAGCTCCGTCCAGGTAGTACCTCCGTCTGCGTTTCTCCAGCAAAGATGACCGGTTGTTATACTCCAGTCGTTATATATAATGGTTCCTTTGGGTTTCACTTCTGTTGGCACCACTGCTGCATAAGATAAATCATGATCTATGCCCGCTGCCTCCAGACCGGTATAGGCTGTTACCTGTTTAAAGTCAAGTGTGGCCACGGAAAATGATCTTATTCTCAGATTTGCCGTTCCGGATGTTAATATTACTCTTACAAACGCTACATTGTCTGCCACATTAAAGCTGGTTGGGTATTCAACATCTGAGTTATTCAGGTAACACCCTCCAAACTGTCCTGTATTAACTATTGTCAAATGTGGTGAAAAGAGGTTGGCGCCGATTACAGGCGCCAATATATTGCCTGCACTGTCGTAGCAAACCACCGATACCCTTCCTCCGAAGCCGGTATCCACATTCTTTCTTACAATAAACTTTTTCGCAGACGATGTATTGATAAAAACACCTATGCCGGTGTTCCCGGATATCTCCACGTAACTGCTGGTTACCCCTGCAATGAGCCTTGATGGTAACACAGCGCTGCTGGCTTTATCGGCGCAGTGCAATCCCCTGAAAAAGTAACTGGTAGCGTTATACCTGTTGATATGCAGGGGCAGGAAAAGTGATTGCCAGCAATTGCTGTTATTGACAGCGTCGTTATAATAGTTCGGATAGTTAGCCACCCGGTTGTTACGGGCCTTACTTCCATCCTCTATCTGGATAGCGGCATTGTTTACCTCATTGGCAGATAAGTCGGTGTATCCGATATAAACACTGTTCTGTACACTATCCTCGCCAGTGATCTTCAGGGAGCACTTCCCACTGTTCTCGTTTCTTGCATCCCATATCCGGTTATTAATTCCCCGGTTGATTAGTACGGCACGACATTCCGTAACGGTTGGATCAGTTATGTATGATGCGCTCAACTCAAAACTGGGCTTGTAAAATACATTGTTGTTGGGAATATGCGCTGTTGTTCCCGACATGCCAATCCTGACACCATATCTTGCTCTGTTCGCCAGGTCGCTTAGTGAGTTTACGGCAAACCGGCCGCCGGTAAAAACATTTTCATTACAAAACCCAATTGTTCCTGATGCCTGCAGGTCCAGCTGTATCTTGCCATCTTTCAACGTGCCGATCCCCACCCGGTTGTAGGCGCATTGCACACTACCTATGAGCTGCGCGTTAATGGTAAAGGAACTTACAAATTCCAGGTTTAATCTTGATGATAAAAGGTTAATAAGCTTTACGCCAATACAGCTTTCATTCGTCCAGCCCGATATGGTTTCTTTCACGATCCGGATGCTGAGTTTTACGGATGCATTACTTGCACCGTCACTTCCTATTACCATGCCTGGCAGTGAATCAGTGGGGTCAACAAAACTCACCGGTGCCTCCATTTCCACATTCACGCCTGCGGCGATATTCAGGGTAGCGCTACAGGTATACCGGTCGCCCCTGGGGAAATACAATGTAGGCTTATTCCCATAATAGCTGGTACCCGGATCAGGCGAAGTGACGGAGTACGCATTTGCTACCTTCACCGCATCCTTCAGTGCATTGGTTGAATCAACAGCAGGATTTCCTGAAGCGCCAAACCACAGGACATTTATGATATTGCCATCAATATTCCTGATCCATCTGCCTGGACTGCCCGTCACCTCAAATATAGTACCCAGGTTGGCAGTTAAAGAAGAAGTACTATCCCAATAAAATATCCCTCCTCCTCCATCGGCCGGTTCAAGATATCCTAACAGATGGCTAAGTTCCCCATTCGTTGTGCCGGCAGTTGCCTTCAATTCATTTACATTTTGAAACGTCATTGCTAATTTATTTGTGGGTTTTCAATAAAGAAATTGTCTTTATAAAAATCCACTTCCCATACGCATTGTAAATGCGTATAAAAATATTTACCACCAGAAGCTTTTCAAAAAAGAAATACGCAGATTCCTATTACCGTTTAAAACCCTATCTTCGGTAACACAACCACCCAAACGCAGGATGATTGAAATAAAAAACCTGGACCATAGCCCGCTCCCCGACAAGCCACGGCGCATCATGAAGTATGTATTGGTGTACTGCACATCAGGAAAGCTCCATGTACAGGTAGATCATACCGCATTTGACCTGAATCCGGGCGACGTTATCACTATCACCTCCGGACAGATACACCACATTCAGCCGCTTCAAAATGCCAAAGGATTTATACTGGAATTTACACTGGACTTTTTCTGTAAAGATGATAAGGATATTGAACTGATTTTTCACAACGGGCTTTTCTGCCACTTCGCCATGAATGAAGTAATTCCCGTGGATAAAGAGATCGTCGAAACACAACTCGCCCTCATCCGGGAAGAATTACAGGAGCAGCCTTACCAATACCTCATTTCTGTACATAGCCGCGTAGCGCTGATACTGGTATCTATCAACCGGGCAAAGGTGAAACGTGGCGATGAAATCTGGAAACCGGAAGCCCTCTTCCTGAGATTCCTGGAAGCTGTAAGGGATAACTTTGAGCATAACTATCCCCTCGCGCAATTTGCCAAACTGCTTGGCACTACCGAAGCAAAGCTCAATGAACTCGCGAAACTACATGCCGGCAAAACAGCCCAAAACGTGATTTATGGCCTCGTTACCTCTGAGGCAAAACGGCTGCTTACCTATGGCGACCTGTCCGTAAAAGAAGTCGCTTATAAACTCGGCTTCAACGATCCCTTCTATTTTTCCAACTTCTTCAAAAAACAAACGGAAATCTCCCCCAAACTGTATAAAGAGCAGTTCTCCCTTTGAATATTACATGCTTTTTGCAGGATTCTCTATTCCCTGGCCCCCTTATAAACCGGACCTTTGTACCAGGTTAACAATTAAACAAGATCATGAATACAGACATCCATCACTACATCACTAAAAGCAATCAGGCTGAATGGCAGCCGCTCGTGGAAAAAAATGTTCACTACAAAGGAATATTCGTGAAGTCGCTCCGGTACGACGAAGCCGCGGGGCGCTCTAAAACCATCCTGCTCAAATTTGAGCCCGGTGCGCATTATCCTTATCATAACCATCCCGGTGGTGAAGAGATCTTTGTGCTCAGTGGCGATGCGGTGCTGGAACACGCAACACTGCTGGCAGGCGACTACCTGTATACACCACCAGGCTTCCGGCACTCCGTTACCAGCAAAACCGGCTGCGTCCTGTTCTTTGTGATCCCTGAGGAAGTGGAACTCCTTCCCGGTTCAGGCGAATGATAGCTGTTTCGTTCCCCGTTCGTTTTATCCGGGGAACAGCTGTTCATCAATCCGCTTTTTCTGCCGGAGGTGATGCCTCATATGCATCTCTGCAAACTGAAGCCATTCCATTGAACTAAAAAAAAGCAAACCCGGATGTTCGGTTTTTCCGCCTGCCGGTGAGGGATTTTCAGCGTACAGGGTATTCACCTGCTGTTGTACACGCAACAGGCCCTGTAACAGCTCCTCTTTGCTTTGTGGTTGTCTTGAATAAGGGTTATTGGAAGGGTTTTCGACCAACATATCCGGGAAATCGTTCTTTGCAAATATGGCTTTGGCATGTTTATGCATGGCTTTATCATGGTTGGCATTGTCCGCCAGTGCAGCTTTCATCTGCTCATAAAAAAAGGTGGTATCGGCAATAATGTGCAGGTACACCTGTCCCAGCGACCAGGCGTCCTCCCGGGGTTTGCGGCAAAGCATCTCTAACGTATAGTCATTGAGGTAAGTAATCCATATTTCAATGGTTTCATTGAAATGCCGGAGTAAAGTAGTGGTGTGATTTGTTTCCATACGGATTGATATGTAGTGGTGTTAACAAGTTATTCTGCTATAATTACTTTCACGCCGTGCTCCTTCAGCGTTTTCACGGTGTCTGCGGATACCAGGTTATCGGTGATAATATAATCCACCTGTTCAAGGCTGCAGATGCGGCCTATGCCGCGGCGGTTAAATTTGGAGCTGTCGGCCATGATGACCACGGTTTGCGCCAGGTTAATCATTTTCATATTGAGGCTGGCTTCGGCCAGGTTGGTAATAGAAAGACCAAATTCCATGTCAATCCCATCTACCCCGATAAATAATACCCCGCAGGAAATATCATCCAGCAGCCGTTCTGCAAAGGAACCCGCTGCCGAAGATGAGGTTTGATGAATGAGGCCGCCAATCTGCAGCACATCTACAAAGGGGCGGTTACATAGCTCCAGCGCCACTTTCAGCGCAGGCGTAATTACCGTGATATGCTTCGACGGGTGCAGGTAACGGGTCAGTTCAAAGGCGGTGGTGCCGGAGCCAATAATGATGGAATCATTCATCCCGATAAGCGCTTCCGCTGCTTTGGCTATCTTTTTCTTCTCTTCTGTTTTGATAAACTCTTTCTCGTTGATCGGCCGCTCCACCGTATAAGGATTCTGCGTTGATCCGCCTCCTTTGGTACGGTATAATAACTTTTTCTCTTCCAGGAGTTTGAGATCTTTCCGGATTGTTACCCCTGATACCTGCAAGGCATCACTCAGTTCCTGGATATCCACTTTCCCGTTTTCCTGCAATTTCTGCAGGATGAGCTGATGTCTGTCTGTAATATTCATGGAAAGTTGAATTTCTTCTTTATGTTTAAATTCCTTTCATCAAATATAAAATTATTAATCAAGACTCTACTGTCCTTTTCTATAAAACAGCCACCATTATAGCTATAACTCTCTATCAGCCAGGAAATCATCCCGTTTCCCTACACTTAAAAAATATTTAAAAAGATTAAATAGTTTACTTACATTTACTTTAATTTAATTAAATTTTGTTTAATTTTAAAGGTAACATCGATTGCGCAACCGTATGTTCCACGTTACTGAATTCCACCATTAGTCCGGAAAAAGCCAGGCGAATCAACGTGTAACGGACATCAACAAACAATTTCATGTTATAGAAAAAAGGGTCAACCAAAACAAAACAATCCAGTTATGAATCACTTAAGCTGCACAGCTATGTACAAAATGTACATGCTCTGTTTCCTGCTGCTTGCATGGCCGTGTGCATTATCCGGCCAAACGTCCCGGAAAGTACAGGGGCAGGTTACCAACGACAAAGGAGAAATACTGATTGGTGTGAATGTAAGAGTGAAAGGCAGTACTACCGGCGTTACCACCAACACAGAAGGGCGCTACCAGCTGGCCGTACCCGGCAACGAATCTATTCTCCAGTTCTCTTTTGTGGGTTACACCCCGCAGGAACTCCCCGTTGGCAACCGCAACACCATCGACCTCCAGCTCACTTCCTCCGCCAAACAATTGCAGGACCTGGTAGTAGTAGGTTATGGAACACAAAAGAAAGTAAACCTCACCGGCGCGGTAGACCAGGTAGGCAGCGAGGTATTTCAAAACCGGCCGCTCACCAGCGTCACCCGTGGTTTACAGGGCGTAATTCCCAACCTCAATATCCGTATGACCGATGGTAAACCTACCCGCAGCGCTACCTATAATGTACGCGGCACCACCTCCATCGGCGCCGGCGGCAGCGCCCTCATACTCATCGATGGCGTACCGGGAGAACCCTCTCTCCTCAACCCCAACGATATAGAAAGCGTCACCGTGCTCAAAGATGCAGCTGCTGCGGCTATATACGGTTCCCGCGGATCGTTTGGTGTTATCCTTATCACCACCAAAAGCCCGGCGAAAGATAAAACCACCCTCAACTACGCCGGCAGCTACTCTGTTAACGAACGCACCATCAAACCCAAAATGGTAACTAACGGTTACGAATGGGCCAAAAACTTCGACGACGCATTTACCTCGTGGAACGACTATGCCTCGCACCCGCAAAAAGCAAACTCCGTGTTCCCTTTCTCGTTAGATTACCTCGATGAACTGAAACGCAGAAACGACGATCCCTCACTGCCCAAAACAGATATCAATCCCACTACCGGCGAATATGTTTACTACGGCAACACCGACTGGCTGAAAGAACTCTATGCAGATAACAATCCATCTATGGAACATAATCTCAGTCTTTCCGGCAGCAGCAAAAACGTGAGCTACTATCTCTCCGGCCGATACATGGCACAGGATGGGATCTTCCGTTACAACCCGGACAACTTCAAAACCTATAACCTCCGGGCACGCGGCTCCGTACAGGCGTTACCGTGGCTTAAAGTGGAAAATGATCTCAACTTCACACAAACAAATTATTTCTACCCGATATTAAACCATCCCAGTAACACACCCGTGTGGAGAAGAATTTCCGATGAAGCCTTCCCCATCGCCATGCTCCGCAACCCGGATGGCACACTCACCGAAAACGCTTCCATCGTATTCGGCAGCTTTATCTCCGGTAATAACCAGTCAGAACTGAGTCGCGCGCAGATCCGTAACACCTCCCGTTTTACCGCTACCTTCTTTAAAAATAAAGTACATGTAAACGGCGATCTCACCTTCTGGCGACTCAACGATGTGGAAACGCGTATATACACCCCCGTGCCCTACAGCAAAAAACCAGGCGTAACACTGGAACGCGGCGAAAGTAAGATCAACGAAAACGACGATAAAACAAACTATCTCGCCGCCAATGTCTATGCCGACTATGAACATACCTACCGCAAACATTACTTCAAGGTAATGGCCGGCTATAACTATGAAAACTCCCTGCTGAAAAGCAGGTACATCCAGCGGGATGGCATCATCAACAATGAACTGCCCGACTTCTCCCTTACCAACGGGCTCAACTTCACCATGAGAGGCGGCGGTAACGAATGGCGCACACTCGGCGGGTTCTTCCGCATCAACTATAACTTCGATGAACGCTACCTCCTGGAAGTAAACGGCCGGTACGACGGCACCTCTAAATTCCCGCAAACGCAGCAATGGGGCTTCTTCCCATCTGCTTCCGCAGGATGGAGGATTTCCAAGGAAAAGTTCTGGAACATCCCTTATAAAGTGGTATCCGACATGAAGCTGCGGGCATCATATGGTACCCTCGGCAATGGCAATATCGCTCCTTATAAGTTCCTCGAAACCATGAGCGTAACGCAAATGGCCCGTATCCTGAATGGTATCCGGCCCGACTATACGCAGCAACCCAATGTAATCCCGAACGGACTCACCTGGGAAAAGGCCACCACGCTGAATGTTGGTACTGATCTCGCATTGCTCAACAACCGGCTCACGCTCACGGCCGACTGGTACACCCGCAAAACGAAAGATATGTTCACCGACGGATTGCCGCTCCCCGGCGTATTCGGCGCCACCGAACCTAAAGGCAACTATGCCGACCTGGAAACAAAAGGCTGGGAAATATCTATCGGGTGGAGGAATAAAACCAATGGCAGCAAACCATTCAGCTACGATGCCCGGCTGGTACTGTCTGATAATAAAAGTGTGATCATCCGCTTCAATAATCCACTCGGCCTTATCAACACCTACTATGAAGGCATGCAGATCGGTGATATCTGGGGATTTGTAAACGATGGTTACTTTAAAGATCAAAATGAAATAGATACCCGTGGCATCGACCAGAGCTTTATCCGCGTATCCGCCGCCAACAAAATATTACCGGGCGATATTAAATTTAAAGATCTTAACAACGATAAAAAGATCAATGAAGGCGCAGGCTCACTCGCTGATCCGGGCGATAAAACGGTTATCGGCAACAGCTCCCCGCGTTATATGTATGGCTTCACCGGCAACATGGAATGGAATAATATCTTCTTCTCCTTTTTCCTGCAGGGTATTGGTAAAAGAGACTTCTGGCCGGGAGCCGACAACTCCCTGTTCTGGGGCGCTTACAACCGCCCTTACAGCTGGCAGCCGGTAGATGTAGTGAACAACGTATGGTCGGAAGAAAAGCCCGACGCCTACTTCCCGCGCATGCGTGGCTATACCGCGCTGAACTCCCGCGCCGAACTACAGGTAACACAATCCAAATATTTACAAAATGCAGCTTACCTGCGGCTCAAAAATATTACACTGGGATACAACCTTCCCGCATCAATGGTGAACAAAGCCGGCATCGCCAACGCGCGCATTTACGTAACCGGCCAAAACCTGTGGACGTGGAGCCCGATGTATAAGTACGTGAAAACAATGGACCCGGAAGTTATTGAAGGCTCAGATCCTGAGCTGAACGATGGCTCCGGAAACGGGATGAGTTATCCTATGCTGAAAACCTACACTATAGGGATCAATGTAACATTCAAATAAAATGATCATGAAAAATATTCTCTTCCTGGTTGCCGGATTGATGATCATGAGTGCATGTAACCGTGATCTGAACCTGAAACCATTTGATAAGCTGTCGCCTGAAAATGCTTTTAATACCGAAAAGGACCTGCAGTTATACGCCAACTCCTTTTACCTGGATTTGCCCGATGGCAGTGATATTGTAAGGGGAGATGCCCTGAGCGATTACCTGGTGGGCAGAACCCTGTCCAACTACATCTACGGCGCCTTTGGCCCCACCGAAGCCACTGGCTGGAGCTGGAGCGCACTGCGCAAGATCAACTACTTCCTGGAACATGCCGGCAACGCAAAAATTACAGACGAAGCCAAAGAACATTACATAGGTCTCGCCCGCTTTTTCCGCGCCTGGTTTTATTTCAACAAAGTAAAACAATTCGGCGATGTGCCCTGGTACGATAAAAGCCTCGCTGCGGATGACCCGGACCTTTACAAAGGCCGCGATCCACGCACGCTTGTAATGGACAACGTGCTCGCCGATCTCGACTATGCGTGTAGCCATATCCGTAATACCAAAGATAACGGCGCATCACAGGTAACAAGATGGGTAGCCCTCGCATTTAAATCAAGGGTATGCCTTTTTGAAGGCACCATCCGCAAATATCATCCGAAACTGAAGCTTGCCGGCACGGCGAACGACTGGCTCGACAAAGCCATTGACGCCGCCAACCAGGTGATCAAAGGAAACCAGTATAAACTGCTGACCACCGGCGCCACCGATCAAAATTACCGCAACCTGTTTATCAATGAAACACCCAACAGCACAGAAGTACTGCTGGCGGCCGTTAATAATAAAAGTCTACGGGTATTCAACGATGCCAACTGGTACTGGACCAGCGCCACTTACGGCGGCCGGTACAGCTTCATCAAAACTTTTATCAACACCTATTTAAATACGGATGGTACGCCTTTCACCGCCCAAGCGGATTATAATAAGATCCCTTTCGCCCAGGAAGTAAAGAACCGCGACCTCCGCCTGAAACAAAGCATCCGCATGGGTAACTACTCCCGCGATGGTGTGGTAACGCCGCCCGACTTTACGTATACCTATACGGGTTATATGCCTATCAAACTGGCCGTGGATGCGAAAGCGACTGATGGCGTGGCAGAAAACTTCAATTCCCTGCCGCTGATCCGGTATGCAGAAGTATTGCTGAACTATGCGGAAGCAAAAGCAGAGCGTGGCAACTTTACCGCGGAAGACTGGAACCTCACCATTGCCCCCCTGCGGCAGCGTGCAGGCATCACCGTTACCACGCCGCCGGTTACAGCAGATCCATATCTTCAGCAACATTATTTTCCTGGTACAAATGATCCGGTACTGCTGGAAATACGCCGGGAGAGAGGCATTGAGCTGGCATTGGAAGGATTTCGCTACGACGATCTGAAGCGCTGGCATCTCGGCAACCTGCTCACCATGCCCTATGATGGCATGTATGTACCCTCCCTCAACACACTGATGGATCTGAATGAAGATGGGAAAATGGATGTTTGTTTTGTAGAGAAAATCCCGGCGACCAAAGTACCGGGCGTATATTATTTCCTGATAGACAAAGTACAGTTCAAGCTCAGCAACGGTACCAACGGCAATCTGCAGCTGTTTGATAACCTGGTGCGCAAATACGAAGACCGCAAATACTTCTATCCCATTCCATACAACGAAATCATCTTAAACGGCAACTTAATCCAGGACCCGGAGTGGGCAAATTAAATAAACCGAAAAACCTTAAACAAGCAACCGTATGTTATCAGGTAACAATTCCACAGTAAACAAAACATTTTTCGAAAAGGCCGGACTACCTCGGCAGCTGCTCTTTGGCTACATCGGTATCATGATATTCATGATGGGGGATGGTATTGAACAGGGATGGCTAAGCCCATACCTGGTATCACATGGTATGTCGGTGCAGCAGTCGGCCACCCTGTTTACCGCCTATGGCATCACCATCGCCATCTCCGCCTGGTTTTCCGGCGTACTGGCAGAAGGCTACGGCGTAAAGCGCACCATGTCCACGGGTTTGATCCTCTACATTCTCGGCACCATCGGGTTCGTCGGATACGGCATGCCGGAACTGAACTACCCGCTGATGTTGCTCTTTTATGCATTGCGTGGATTTGGCTATCCTTTGTTTGCCTACTCCTTCCTGGTATGGATCGCATACAGCAGTCCGCGGCAGCAACTAGGCCGTGCTGTAGGCTGGTTCTGGTTTGTATTCACCGGCGGGCTTAATGTGCTCGGCGCGTACTATTCCAGTTGGGCCATTACCCGCTTCGGGCACCTCAATACTTTATGGACCTCTGTTTTCTGGGCGCTGCTGGGCGCATTGTTTGCACTGGTACTGAATAAAGGAAGTATTAAGAAAGAAACTGCCGGCGGCTCGCAGGTAAAAGAACTGATCAAGGGGCTTACCATTGTGAAAGAAGAACCGAAGGTATTATTGGGCGGCATAGTACGCATTATTAATACCACGGCGCAATTTGCCTTCCCGGTATTCCTGCCGATGTATATGGCGAAACATGGTTACGAAACCACGCAATGGCTGCAGATCTGGGGAACTATCTTCACCGCCAATATCATCTTCAACCTCATCTTTGGCTTTGTGGGCGACCGCATGGGCTGGCGTAATACCATCATGTGGTTCGGCGGCGTAGGATGCGCGGCCACTACCCTGCTGTTTTATTACGCACCACAGATATGGGAAGGCAATTTCTGGATGGTAATGACAGCCGGCATCCTTTGGGGCGCCTGCCTGGCGGGCTACGTACCCCTGTCGGCGTTAGTACCTTCCCTCGTGAAAAAAGATAAAGGCGCGGCAATGGCCATTCTGAACCTGGGCGCCGGCTTGCCCGTTTTTGTGGGCCCTGCAATTGTAGGATTATTTATCGGCAGCGCAGGCGATGCAGGCGTTATCTGGATCCTGGCAGCCCTTTACCTGGTAAGCGCCGTCATCACCCGGTTTATCACCCTGCCAGACAATGCAAAAACATCTCATCATTACAGCAATACAACGGAAACCATACAATTATAATACACATGAAAATCTTAATCACTGCCCCTTATCATGAGCAGGGGCTGGAAACATTGCAGCGGCAGTTCGGAGAAATTATTTACCGGTCGTGGAAGCCTCATGGAAGGGCATACAATGAAGACGAGCTGCTGGCCATACTTTCAGACACGCAGGCCGAAGCGCTGATAACAGAGCACGATCATGTTACTGCAAAAGTAATAGCCGCCAATCCCCAGCTGCAGTTTATCGGCGTATGCCGCGGCACACCGTCCAACGTGGCAGTGAGCAAAGCCACTGAAATGGGAATTCCGGTATTCTTCACACCTGCCCGTAATGCGCAGGCCGTAGCAGAACTGTTTATTTCCAATGTGATCATGCTGTTGCGTAATACCATCCCCGGCATCAACTGGCTGAAAGGCCGCAACTGGCAGGCAGGTGCGCACGACTCCTACCTGCACTTCAAAGGCAATGAGCTGGCAGGCAAAACTATTGGCATGGTTGGCTTTGGCGCTATCGGCCAGCTGATTGCAAAGCTGGTAAAAGAATATCCCTGCCCCATCCAGTTTTTTGATCCGTATGTAGCTGAATATAACAGCGATTACCGGAAAACAAGCCTGGAAGATTTGTTTACCTCCAGCGATATCGTATCTATCCACCTGCCGGTTACCGCAGAAACGAAAGGGATGATCAACGGCCGGCTCCTGAAAATGATGAAAAAAGACGCCATATTTATCAATACAGCCAGGGCTTCCGTCGTGCAACGGGAAGACCTGCTTGAAGTACTGGAAAAAAAATCGATCCGGGGGGCTATCTTAGATGTTTTCGATCATGAACCACCAGACGAACTGGATTACAGGATCATTGACCTTCCACAGGTAATTGCCACCCCGCACATTGCGGGCGCCACCTTTGAAGTGGAAGATCACCACGTTGAAATTATGAACAGGGCCTTGCTGCAATGGTATGCACATGCCAACAGGCACATAGCCGAATTAGCCAACAAAGACATACTTAAAGTTCATTTCCAATGACAACACAGGACACCTACATCATTGTGGACATAGGCACCGGAAACGTAAGGGTAGCAGCAACTTCCCCGCAGGGACAGGTATTAAGCGTTGCCCGGGAAGATATACATTACATCAAAGATCCGTTGTACCCGGATGCCCTGTATTTTGAACCCATGCAACTGTGGCTTCAGGTAAAGCGTTTAGCCGTGCAGGTACTCTCCGGTATTCCCGGCACGGTGGTAAAAGCCATTACGGCTACCAGTCAGCGCGAAGGTATTGTGCTGCTGTCCCCCACCGGCGAATCGCTGACCGGGTTACCCAATATCGACCACCGTGGCCGGGAATGGGAAAACATCATTACCGATAAAAGCAGGGTGTACCAGCTGACCGGGCGTTATCCTACCTCCCTGTTCTCCGCCCTGAAACTGGTGGGCATCCGCGAGCGCAGGCCGGAACTGTGGCAGCAATGCAGCACGTTCCTCAGCATCAGCAACTGGATAGAATTTATGCTCAGCGGTGTAGCGCGGTATGAACATTCACAGGCATCAGAAACGTTGCTGTATGATGTATCGCAAAAACAATGGTCGGCTGAGTTGTGCAAAGTTTTTGCACTGGATGCGGCGTTGCTGCCACCGCTCGCAGACTCCGCCACCATACTGGGAAATATCCTTCCCGGAGTAGCACAGGAACTGGGTCTGCCTGCCGCCGTGAAAATAGTAGCCGGTGGCGGCGATACACAACTTGCCATCAAAAGCACGCGCCCGGCGGTAGATGACGTGGTGATTGTTTCAGGCACTACCACTCCTATTGTGAAGATAACGGGCACGTATACACTGGATACGGAAGAAAGAACCTGGACAAGCCGTGATATAGAACCGGGACGCTTTGTATTTGAAGCCAATGCCGGTGTAACCGGGCTAAACTACCAGCGGCTGAAAGAAATTTTTTATCCTAATGAGGATTATGAAGTGATTGAAAAAGAGCTGGAAGAAAACACCCATACGTTTTGCATGGCCTCCCTGGGATCACTGCTGGCTGATGAAGAAGTGTCCCTTACCCGCGGTGGCTTTATTTTTCCCGCGCCGGTATCGCACCTGCTCACCCGCGGCTCTTTTGTATGGGCTACCATCCTGGACATTGCCTGCTCCATCGTTAAAAACTACCGGATACTGGCTGCTACTGCCGGTCATGATCCCGATTATATCTGGGCCTGTGGCGGCGGACTGCAAAGCCGGGTGCTGCGGCAGCTCATCGCCAATCTCACGGGGAAAAAAGTACAGATCAGGAAAGAATACCAGCAATCATCCGCCGTTGGCGGTGCGTTGATCTGCAATGAAGCGTTGCAGGTAAATGCAGTAATGGAGGATGCTACCGAAGTAATCCATCCTGTTGATACTGCCTATTACAGCACCCTGTATGCAGAATGGGAAAAGACCCGGCATTACTTCCGGGGCATGAACTAACTACTTAAAATTTGATTATGGCAACAGCTTGTTTCATAGGCATCGACGTAGGTACACAAGGCGCGAGGGTGGTATTAATGGATGCCGCCGGCAACCTGCTGGGTAGCCGGGAGGAACATTTCCCGCTGCATGAAAAGATGCGGGAGGAGCAGTCGCCCACCGGCTGGTGGGACGCCTGCCTTGCGTGTTTGCATCAACTCCTGCGGGATGCCTCCGTGCAACCGTACCGGCCACTTATCAGGGCTATAGCCGTTACTTCTACGTCCGGCACCATCGTACCCGTTGACCGCCGGCACCAGCCACTGCATAACGCCCTGATGTACAGCGACGGCAGGCAGGTGGAGGCCGGGAAGCTTTGCCGGGAGGCCGCTCTCCGGTACCACCCGCATGGCTATACGTCGTTTAATACTTCCAGTGGACTATCGAAAATGTGCTGGTTTGTACAACAATATCCGGAGGCAGCCCAACAACTTTATAAGTTCATTCATGCGGCCGACTATATCACCGGGCAGCTCAGCGGCCGCTTTGATATAACTGACGCTACCAACGCACTGAAATCGGGATATGATATACTGGCGCAGGAGTGGCCTTCCTATCTCTGGGAGCACCTGCCGCTGCAACAATCGTGGCTGCCCGCAGTGGTACCGGCGGGTACCCCGTTGGGAAAGATACAACCCGGTGTGGCAGCCCTCCTCCACCTGCCGGAAGACGTGACCATTGTAGCTGGCATGACAGATGGCTGTGCCTCACAGATTGCGGCGGGCGCCGTTTGCCCGGGCGACTGGAACACCACCATTGGTACCACCCTGGTGGTGAAAGGAGTAACTACCCGGTATATCGATGATCCTTCCGGTGCATTGTATTGTCACCGGCACCCGGAGGGGTACTGGATGCCGGGCGGCGCCAGCAATACCGGGGCGGACTGGGTATCTCAAAAATTCCCCGGTGACCTTGCGTTGCTGAACGAGCAGGCGTTGCGGATCATACCCACCGGCCACCTCTCCTGGCCGCTGCTGCAACATGGAGAAAGGTTTCCGTTTGTGGCGCCGCAGGCACGCGGGTTTGAAGCCGCGGGGCTTTCTGCCATTGAAAGCTATGCCGCCGGCATGGAAGGTGTAGCTTATATAGAGCGCTACGCCTACCAGATGATCCGGCAGTTAAGCGGTGAAGCGGTGGAAAAGATCTATACCGCAGGCGGCGCCAGCAACAGCCGCGCATGGCTCACCATCCGCAGCAATGTGCTCAACCTGCCCATCATTAAAATGAAACATGTAAGCGGCGCTGCCGGTGCGGCTATCCTGGCGGCGTCCAAAACATGGTACCACACGGTTATGGAGGCAACAGCTGCAATGACCCAGGTAGCGGAAGAGATACTGCCTTCGCCATCTCCCGTAAAAGCCTACGATGCCAGCTACCTGAAATTTATACAACTGCTGAAAGAAAAAGGATACATTTCAACTTATGAACATGCTTAATATTTACCTGTTAAGACACGGACAAACCGCCTGGAACGCCGATAATAACCGCTACTGCGGCAGGTCCGACATTGCCCTCACGGCAAAAGGAATCGGGCAGGCAGAAGCCGTGCGGGAACAACTGAAAGGCATTACTTTCACCGGCGTATATTCTTCCCCGTTAGAGCGTGCATACCAGACTGCGCGCATCGCCGGTGGGATGGACGTTATTAAAGATAACCGTCTTATTGAAGCTGATTTTGGTAACTGGGAAAAGAAAACAAAGGAAGAATTTATTGCCGAAGATCCACAGCTGTGGCATAACTGGATGGACGACCCAGGTCAGCACCGCGCCGGCGGCACCGGCGAAACCGGCAGCGAAATCGTTGCCCGTGTCGATAATTTTTTCCGTGACCTGCTACAGCAACATGACCATGGAAACATTCTTGTAGCAGCGCATAATGGCGTAAACCGCCTGTACCTGGCCTATAAGCTGGGCATGCCGCTAAAAAATTACCGGATGCTGGTGCAGGACAACGCCTCTGTTACAGTATTTAACCTGTCGGCCCACGAACCCTTTACATTACAACACCTCAATGCAAAATTCTGAACATGATAAAAGTTATTGCCAGCACCTTACTGCTGACAGGCGCGTATCTTACCTGCCAGCTTAACACAAAAGCTCAATCACCTGAACTGAATGTGCTGAACATCCGCAACAGCCAGGATCTGCAGGCATTCTTTAAGTATACCGGGAAAGATATTCCCTTTATCAGCGGGCATCGTGGCGGTGTAAACAAAGGCTTCCCGGAAAACAGTATCGAAGCCTTTGAAAATACCCTGCGGCATACGCCCGCCACTTTTGAAATTGATCCCCGGCTTACAAAAGACAGCGCCATTGTACTCATGCACGATGCAACACTGGACCGCACCACCACCGGCAAAGGAAAAATTTCCGATTATACACTGGCGGAACTTAAACAGTTGCAGCTAAAAGATGTGGAAGGAAATATCACCAATTTCCGCATTCCCACCCTGCAGGAGGCGATTGTGTGGAGCAAGGGGAAAACAGTGCTCATCCTGGATAAAAAAGATGTTCCTTTTGAGATGACAGCAAAGATCATTAAAGACAATCATGCCGAAGGAAACGTAATGGTAACGGTACATACCGCTGAAGAAGCCCGCTGGTACCACAGCCGCAATAAGGATATTGTATTCGAAGCATTTGTAAAAACACAGCAGGCGTTGGAAGAATACGAGGCAGCTAAAATTCCGTGGTCGCATATCATGGCGTACGTAGGTCCGGATAACAAACCGGCGCTGAAGGAACTTTACCAGCAATTAAATAAGCGTGGTGTGATGTGTATGATATCCACGGCGCCCACCTACGACAAGCTTCCTTCTACCGCTGAACGCAGTGCCGCTTACCAGGCGATTATCCGCGATGGCGCCAGTCTAATTGAAGCCGACCGCTCCATAGAAGCCGCAGCGGCCATCCTGCCATTGGTTCCTGCCCATAGCGCCAAGAAGAAATTCTTCGGTAAAAAAAGTATTTAAAATACGAAAGCGTCTTACAGCATAATACTGTAAGACGCTTGTTTTATACGGCAAACTTATGGGGTCTTCATCCGTTTTAAAACGATTGCCTTTCTTCGCTTCCACCCGGTAATCACCGGGTCTTCATTTGTCGGTTTCCCTTTGGCATCTATTTGTCCCAGGCTTTTTGCCAGTGCCTGGCTCAGCTTCGCCGCCTTCCGGTGCGCTTTCATCCAGGTGGTCCTGGTTTGATGCACATTATCTTCCAAAGATTTGATTCCTTTATTAATTGTTTCCAGTTCTTTTTTATACGCTTTCTGCTTCCGGTAAATGATCATTAACCGGTTATAGGCAGCAATCGTCAGCGGATCATTGGAAAGCGCTTCGTTATACAAGCCGATAGCGCCCGGCAGGTCGTCTTTCGCCTCCAGTTGCCTGGCCTGTTCCAACAAGCTCTTATGGGAAATTTTATCCGCCATGCAACGGGGTTATTAATGACCATTCAGGTATTTGATCACATCGCTTCTCATTGGCCCCGCTTTTTTGATGGCGTCTTTAATTTCCTGGTGGGTTTTAGACGGAAACTGCTGATGCAGGTATTCCACTTCAGAAGGGTCCTGGCTATCTACCCGGATATCATCCTGCTTGCCAACGTTTTTTTTATCGTCTGCCATAACAATGAAATTTAGGTGAAGATGTAAATGCTTTTCCTTCTCAGTTGCCGCAAATTATATGCCCTGACCGATAACAGGTATGGGATAGAAAAACGGTGCGGAATTGCAGAAACTGCTCCCCAAAATGTAGCGGCCATACATCGTAAAACCGGTTTCAAAGAAGGCTGCAGCTTGTTCCCATTAATAGGATTGCTATTTGATAAAAGGCTGCTATACAAACCAGGTTTTTATGAAAGCGATCGCTGCAGGCCTATTTGGTACTTTATTAATGACAGGCGCCTTATATCTTCTCACCGCCATTACCGGTAAAAATTATAAAGTGGTGGGGGTGCTTGCTACTATGGTTACTAATCATACAACACCGGATAAGGGTTTAACCCGGAAGCCGGCAGACCTCTTAACCGGCATCATACTGCATTACCTCATAGGTGTGTTTTTCGCCATTATTTACTTTTACCTGTGGCAGGCGGGCGTCGGACATCCTACGTTGTTCTGGAGTATTGTGTTTGGGTTACTGAACGGTATTTTCGCGATGGGATTCTGGTTTACTTTTATCCGTCTCCACCCGCGGCCACCAGCCATTCCGGTCATGTCGTATGTGATGGCGGTTGGCCTGTCGCATGTATTATTTAGTATAGGCGTGCTCATTGTTTATACGTTATAACTTAGGCATGGAAAAGTATTTGAAGTACTTTTCCATGCTAATCTTCCTATGCATTCCATACGCCTTCGGCAGCGGTTTTCCGGGCATAGTCTGAGAAGTCCCGTGGCGCGTGGCCCAGGGCACGTTGCACCCCATCGGTGAGATGGGCATTCCGGCCATCCAGTACTTCAGCAAATAAATAGGTGACCAGCCAGATGAAATCATCGGGGATGTTGTATTCAACGAGCATGGCTTTGTACGCTTCCATGGGTATCGCCTGGTATTGAATTGGCCTGCCTGCGGCTTTGGCTATTTCTCCCACAGCTTCTTCAAAGGTCATCAGGCGGGGACCGGTAAGTTCGTATAGCTGGCCGTTATGGTTTTCCGTGGTAAGCGCCGCAATGACTACGTCTGCAATATCGTCCACATCCACAAATGGCTCTGCAACGTTTCCGGCCGGAAGCGCTACATGGCCGGCCAGCAGCGGATCTAAAAGATAACCCTCACTAAAATTCTGGCTAAACCAGGCGCACCTGAGAATGGTCCAGCTGGTTCCGCTGTTCATAATGATCTGCTCGCATGCCTGCGCTTCTTTTTCTCCGCGGCCCGACAGCAATACTATTTTCTTAATGTCGTTTTTCACCGCTGTTTGGGTAAATGAACGTACCGTATCTACTGCTCCGGGTATCGCCAGGTCGGGGTGATAGCTGAGATATACGGCGTCAATACCCTGTAAAGCAGGTTCCCAGGTGGATGTATCTTCCCAGTCGAAAGCAGGACTGGCAGAGCGTGATCCGATACGTACGGGCCAGCCCTTTTCTGTGAGTTGTGCTGCTACCCTGCTGCCGGTTTTACCGGTGCCGCCTAATACGAGTACTGTTTGTTTGGTAGTATTTGCTGTTTTCATGATCTATTTTTTCTCAAAGCTACTATGGCGGTTACCCGGAAAATAGAACAAAACCGACACCGCGATATTTTCTTCTTACTTCAGCAATTCAAACTCCTTGCTGGTAATGGTCAGCACCGTACCATGCCGGATGCCCTGCGGCATAGATAATTTGTCCGATACATCCGTCCATGTTTTCAGATCAGTAGATTCCACTGCACCATAACGGTGCTGGGTATACTTATCGAAATACACGATCCACTTACCGGCGGTATGCAGTGCCGTAGGGCCTTCTGCCCAGTAAGGCCCGGTAATAGGCGCAGAAGGCTTCCCATAGCCACCGGTTAACGTGTTGCTGACTGTTGTGCGGATATTTTTCTGTGGCGGTGTTTTGGTTTCATCTTTCAGGAACATAATAAACCGGCCCTGGTCAGGAACAATACTCGCGTCTATCACATTAAAGCCCTGGTCGTATAATAATTTCGCCGGGCTGAAATGCTGGAAATCTTTTGTGGTAACATAATACAGCCGGTGGTTATACTTTTCGTCGCCGGTGGAATCACCGGCGGGGAACCGGCCGGGGATTGTGGTGGCCCAATAGATCATATATTCCTTACGCCGGGCATCGTAAGTAATTTCAGGCGCCCAGCAGTTTAAGGCGCCCGGTTCATGCGCCATCACGGGGATATCCCTTTGCCCGGACCAATGCACCAGGTCGGCCGATGAAGCATAGCCGATGCTTTTCTCCTTCCAGCTCACGGTCCATACCATATGAAACCGGCCATCGGCGCCACGGATAATGCAGGGGTCCCGCATCAGCTTATCCACTCCGGCGGTGGGCGTGAGCACAGACTGGTCGTTGTTCAGTGCCTGCCAGGTATAACCATCCCGGCTATACGCCAGGTGCAGCCCATCCTGCCCATTGTCTTTAAAATAGGCAAACAGGTATACGGCATCCTGTGCGGTGGCGTTATGCAGGAGTCCTGCTAAAAAAATAAAAACAAGTAATTTCTTCATAAAAGACGGATCAACCTTAAATATACATGCAACGATTCGTTTTTCGCAGCCCCGGTACCCTGGCAACAAGGCTTTTTTCAGGCGGCGGGTCTATTATTTCTGTCAACTTATTATATTTACCCTCGATTATCCAACCGCTGCTATCCCGAACTGCTCATGAAAAAAACGATTACTCACGGCAACATGCTCCGTCAGCTGAAGGCTGACCTCGGAGGTAAGGACTCTTACCGGGGGGTTACGCTTACCTATACGTGGCTGGCCAACCAGTTTGGTCACTTTTCACTGGGGTTTATTCCTGCATTCATTTTATACCTGGTGCTGAGGCATCGTATGGAGGAAACGCGCGCTGCACTTACGGCCGCCTGGAGTATCAGTGCCGTTTGGCTGGTATTTGAGGCCATCAACTTCCTGTGGCCTTTGACCTTTGGCAAGAAAGGCGGTGTAAAATCCTACGTATTTCAGCCTGCCTGGGGCAATGTGGCTTTTGATACCATCACGGATCTGTTGTTTTTCTGGCTGGGTGCGTTTTTCTGTTCCCTTTTATGTAAAGATACCATGGTGGCCAGGGCCATCGTAATAGTAACCGCTGCGTTGCTACTCTATCCTACGTATTACTGGTATCTTACCAAAATGTACCTGCAAACGCCGGGCTATCCATTTCAGTTCCGGCTGAGCCAATGGAGCACAGAACAGATTGCCCCCGAAGATATCGACCTGATCAGGCGTTTCCTGGACAGTAAAACACAGGGGATGCATCTTTTCCTGTTTGGGCCGAAGAACAGTGGCAAAACGAGTTTGAGCGTGGCCATCGCTACTGAACTATCCATCCGCCACTATTCGGCGGTGTATACCTCCGCCATGAAGCTTTACTGCATGTTTTATGAACACGACGATGACTCCACCGCCGATGTGCTGTGGACCTGGCGCAAAGCCTCCATCCTGGTGATAGACGATATCAATCCCGGCAACCCGGTGAAAGAAGACCTGATCACGTCCGACCGCTTCCTTAGTTTCGTGGATGGCTCGTCTACCAACGACATTAACAGAACTGCGTTAAAGGATACCAACGTTATCTGGGTGCTGGGCAACGACGACCAGGACCGTAAGCTGTCTGCCACCTGGCAAAACATGTTGCAGAGCATAGGTGTGGAACCGGAAAAAATGCTTTCCCTCAACCTGGAGCGGTATGTACGGAAAAATAAAGCGGCTAAGGCAGAATATGATTTGCAAATGCAAAGCTGATAAGGTGAGTCAGGCTTTTTACCCCGAAACGTTTGTACATCGGTAAGATCCTTTTCTCAATAGCTGACTGCGATACCCCGAACCGGGCGGCAATTTCCTTGAAGGAATAACCTTCCGCCACTAAGGAAAGGGCGTCTTTCTCTTTTTCAGAGATGGCATAATACCGGAACAACTGCTTGTTCAACTCTTCCTCAAACTCGGATTTTTCGGGGCCGTATGCCGCATAGCGCATCACGTTTCCGAATTTAATGCTCTCATTTTTCTGGGAGTGGCCAATGATGCTGGTCACCTTTCCCTGTTCGGTGGTAAATACGCCTACTTTGCTGATCAGGGGTATGGGTGTACCGTTTTTATGGATCTTTTTCAATTCGATGGTAAAGCTGTATTGTTCGTCACCAATAGATTTATTGTGCAGGAACATCAGGGCTTTATCGTTCAGTTCATTGGAAAAAGGGGCATATTCGGGTGCGGTAATATTTACAATGGTGAGCATGCTGATCTCGTTATCTGCATAGCCGAGCAATTCCTCCCAGCCATCAGCATACAACATCTTATTTTCTTTAAACGAGTAGATATAGATGGCTTCATCCGCAAACCGGCGGATCGTATTTTTAAAATGCAAAGCTTCCGGGCTGGTCAGATCAGCCGGAACATCAGTTATAAATCCTTTCGAGTAACTTCCAAACCCCAACTTATCAGGATGCATCTTTTTGATCGTAAAAATAATAAAGAATAGCATAACCTGCGAATTTTCGCAGTTGATTCACTGGCTGCTGCACTATACTTTTGCCCCTGTAATACAATCCTTTGAGGATTAACAAGAAGAATAGCTGATGGCCTTTTATCCGGAGATCCCATCAAAAGCAGACCTGGCAACGGTTTGTATAATGGTGGTATCTCGGTAACACCCCAATATTAGTTTTTAATAGTGTGTCTTAACGTCATTGTTGGTAACCCGGCCCCATTCAATAAATACAATGTTCCCCAGACCGGTGCAGTAATACAGAACTGCACCGGTTTTTTCTGTTTGGAGATATCAATTGTTATTTTACTTTTTTACTCACCATCCGTCCCAGCTCTTTCCCCGCTTTGGCATATGCATCACCAATCCGCATACCGGTAGCGAACTGCCCCTTTCCACCTTTCATATCATTCATCATAATTTTACAGATAGATTTTTTCAGGTCGGCCCGGTCGTATATTTCAACTTCCAGGTTCACGGCCGCCTTCTGCGAAGAAACCGCCACGTTATAGCCTACCTCAATAAATTTTGTCCGCACCACCATTAAATATTTACTGGCGGAATCGGCTGTAAGTTTAATATCGGAGTATTTGGTAAAAAGCTCTGAGAATTCGGGTTCATAATGTTTTTTCCTGTCGGCAAACCAGCTCTCCTCCCACTTGTCGCCGGTTCCCGGCTCTTTAGCTTCCTTTTCTGCTTTTTTTCTTTTGAGATAGTTCGCTTCTTTGCCTTCTGTTCCTACGGTTACTTTATTGTAGTCGAAGGATACGCCCAATTCTGTAACATCCTTCAGGAAATCAAGCTTTCCTTTTACAAGGTCCTGTGCTTTTAATTGGGTTGTTGTGGTCATAGCTGCCACTAAGAGCAGCAGGGTGAAAATTCTTTTCATACGGTAAGGGATCTGTTTTTATCAAAAATATAGGTAGTCCGGCGTGTTATAACCACGCCGGCAGCAAACATAAGTTTTAAAGCGCATTATTCCTTCTCCGCCCGGAAGGAGCCATTAGGCTGGATGGATGTTAACGCCACCACCTTGTCTTTATCATCCCTGATAAACTTCACCTTGTACTCTTTCAGCCCCTGAATACGGAAGGTACTACCGTCGATAGCCTCCAGCGTATACACTGGTTGCCCGGGCACTATCATAGTAAGTACCTGCTTATCCGACAGTTTGATCTGGATCGGCATGGAGGCCATTTTATAAGCGCCTACAAACGGCGCCAGCGAGGCGGCAGATAATACCACCTGTTGTGGTACGCGCTCAAATATAACCGGGTCGCCGGACGGATCATAGGCAAAACTCAGCCGGTCGATATCCCCGCTGTTATTCATCAGGAATTGTACTCTCATGTTCGACTTGTACTTTACGTCAATCGCCGTATCTGCGGCATCGTAAGGAGAGAAAATGTTATAGTCTTCCTGGTTAAGGTACCAGGTCACGTCGGGGAATGTGGCAAACAGGGAATCTCTCTTTACAGAAATATCAAAGTTACCATAAGCATCATTCTTAAACACCCCGGCGAATGCCGCTACCGGGTGTGTAGCAGGATGCGCCCTGGAGGCTGAATCCCGGTGAGGCGCGGGATCCTCGTCCTTTTTACCGGGTTTAGCTTTAGGACTGGTCGCAGCTGCAATGCCCAGCAGCCGGTCGGTGATCAGGTTGGTCACCTTAGTGGGAATAGCAGAATTATTCTGATTGCTCAGCACCACGATGCCAATACTATCTGTTGGGTAAAAGGTAGTCAATGCCGTGAAGCCATCTATATTCCCGCCGTGCTCCACGCGGTAATGACCACGATAAGAAAGCAGCATCCAGCCAAGTCCGTAATTGGCAAACTGGATATACGGTGTTTTTGTATCCGGTTCTCCGCCAGGAATCACCATCTGGGAAGAAATGGCTTCTTTCACGTAGTCTGCCGGGATGATTTCCTTCCCGTTATACTTCCCGCCATGGATCCAGGTGATCAGCCACTTCGACATATCCGTTACCGTGCTGTTGATAGCTCCGGCGGGACCCATTGCTACTATAGGGTGATACTTCATTTCATTAATGCCTTTCTCCCTGCTGAACTCATATCCGTGTGAGCGCTCTTCTTCAGCGGTGAGGGCAATAGTACCGATAGAAGATTCCCTCATGCCCAGCGGTTGAAAAACGCGGCTGGCAATGTTCTGTTCCCACGATTGCCCCGTTAACCGCTCTACCACCATTCCCTGTACCATAAACATAAAGTTGTTGTACTGCCAACGGGCGCGCAAAGGCGCATTGGGCTTCATATAATGGATGCGTTTCAGCAGCGAGTCCCGCGAATCCGTTTCAAAAAGATACCATGCAAGGTCGTAACGCGAAAAGCCGGTACGGTGGCACATCATATCACGTAAAGTAACCTGGGTATTGAGATAGCTATCCGAAAAATCCAGTGCGGGCAGGTAAGTGGTAGCCGGTTTATCAAAATCAACCTTCCCCTCTTTCCGCAAATCGCCGAGCAATGTGCTGGTAAATGCTTTGGTGCAGGAGCCGATGGCAAAACGGGTGTGCTCCGTCACCGGTAATTTACGGGTCATATCCCGGCAACCAAAGCCCTTTGAAAATATTACCTTATCTTTTTCCACCACCGCCACGGCAAAGCCGGCGCCCTGCGCTTCCTGCAGGATATCCGTCAGCGCAGCGTCTATCTTTTCAAGTTTATTATTTTTGGCGGGAGTTTGAGCAGTGGCCACTGCTGCAAAAATTAAACAACACAGGCAGGAGATCCACCTGTTAATTCTAGGTACTGTCATCGGGTTACTTTATTACCGTATAAGATTACAGTAAATAACCGGATTTAACAAACGCCTGCAACGAATCTCCGGACAATGACTATTTTTATGATCTATGACTCTTCCTGCTATCAAAACGGTCCTTGTTCTTGGCGCGAATTCCGATGTGGCCAAAGAAGCGATATTATTATACCTGGAAAAAGGCTATCATGTTATAGCTGCTTCTCGCAGCACCGCCGACATCGCATCGTTTATGAAAGCCAGGAAGGCAGCCGCTGGGCAACTGACCATCTGCTACTTTGATGCCACCGCTTTTAACGATCACGCCGGGTTCTATGCCGGACTGCCGGCTAAACCCCACATCGTGGTATACGCCGCGGGTTTCCAGGTTACCAATGAACAGGCGCTGGTGGATTGGGAAGGCAGTTACCGGATGATCAACGTGCACTATGCCGGCGCGCTGTCTATTCTTAATCTCCTTATTTCGGATCCCGGAAACGATCACCTGGAAAGGATTATCGGGCTATCGTCGCTATCCGGCGTACGCGGGCGCAAAAGCAACTTTGTATACGGCAGCACCAAGGCTGCCTTCACACAGTATCTTGCAGGACTGCGGCAATACCTGTTCCCGAGGAAAATTATTGTTAATGTAATTATAGCAGGATATATCCGCAGCAAAATGACAGCAGGGCTTAACCTTCCCGAATATTTACTGATGGAGCCTTCTTTTATTGCAAAGACTATCGTCAACGCTGGTAACCGTTTTGCCATTGTGCCGGGCGCCAAATGGAAAATCATTTACCAGGTGCTGAAGTATATGCCGGAAAGACTGGCAGCCCGGCTGCCTTAATGCACCGGTGCCTGAAGCCGCCCACCCAGGGACTGCTATTAACCGCCACAGGCATCTCCCGGTACAATAAATTTGAATTTCTGTAAAAATGACCGATATTAGATATCAGGAAAAGAAGCCCCAGAAGACGAGTAACTCCAAATCAATACCCCAATAACCTCAATTAAAGACGGGGCTCTCCGTGTATTCAAATCAACCCCAAAAAAAGATCATGGAAGCACTTGAAAAAATCTTCTTTGTAAATGTAGGCGCTGATGGCACCTTTGCCGATTCAGGTCACCTGTCCACTACCCCGGCTGATGTAGAACAGATCTTTAGCTTCCTCGAAGAAAAAGATATCGAAAAACTGCTGATCTATTTTCATGGGGGATTAGTCAGCGAAAAAAGCGGGCTGAAAGCCGCTGCCGTCATGAAAGAACACTTTGCCGACGCGGCAGCAAAAAGGCATACCGTGGCCTTTGTATGGGAAACCGGTCCCGCTGAAGTAGTGATGCAAAACCTCAAAAACCTGAAGGAACTTACGGGGAAAGGTGTGTTCGATGAGATCGTGAAATTCGTCACCAAACTGGTCGCCAAAAAACTAGGTCTGGATGATGCCAAAGGCGGAGGCACCTACCTCAGCGATGAAACCATTGCCATAGAAAAACAAAAGATCGCGCCTTTTGAAGACCTCGACAGGTCCCTGGACGCCCGCGGCGGCACTCCGCTTGAAATAGATGAGGACGATGAAAACTACAGCACCTACTACGCTAAACTGGAAACAGAAGCCAAGGGGCTCGTCAGCGCCGAAGGATCGGAAGAACTCAAATATGAACAGGCCGAAGGCGATGAAGTGGCCAGGGGCGGAATGCTGTTTGTGGCCAAAGTAGTAGCGCAGATAGCCTTCGCCGTATTAAAACGCTACTTTAAAAAAACGCACCACGACTTCTACCCCACTATTATGGAAGAAGCCTTCAGAAAATTGTACCTGGATAAAATCGGCGGATGGGGCTGGAAACAGATCAAAGATAAATCCGGCAATATGTTCAACAGCAACAGCGGCGTAACCGGCAACAACCTGCATGCCGGTACGCACTTCCTCTCCCTGCTGGATACGCACCTGCAAAAAAGAAAGGCCGCCGGGAAAAAGCTGGATATAGAACTCATAGGCCACAGTGCCGGCGCTATTGCCGTATGCAATTTGCTGGAAGCCACTACCAATCATTTCAATGCCGTAACCTATAACAACGTTTTCTTCCTCGCCCCTGCCTGCAGAACAGACTTCTTCCTCCAGAAAGGAAGCCCCGCGCAGGAAAAAGGCGTGTTTAAACATTTTAAGATGTTTACCATGGATGAAAGCAACGAGAAAAAGGATCATTGCATTCCTTTCGCTTACACCCATTCCCTGCTATACATGGTGTCCGGTCTGTTTGAAGAAGAAGTGGATGCAAAAATTATGGGGCTGCATGAACAACTGAAAGCAACCGGCCGCTATGAAGACTTCGATGAACTAAAAAAACTGAATCAATATATCAGCAATAATAAACTGATCCTCTCCACCGATCTCGAAAATGCGGACGAAAGCCTGCGATGCAGCTCTCTTAAACACGGCGATTTTGATAACGACACACTCACTTTAACCGCTATTCTAAAAAGCATATAAACCATGGAATATGCAATTATAATAGGTATTGACCATTATGATAAAAGGGCACTCTCCGGGGCGGTAGCCGATGCAGAGGCATTTGCAAAATTCCTGACCGACATGCAGCTCGTTTCTAACCCCGATAACATCAAATTACTGAAATCCGATGCCAGCAACCAGATCGTGATTGGCTATGAAATTGATAGTGCCATAGAAGCTATTACAGAAAATGCGAAAGCGCACAGGAACGAAACCAATCGCATCTATTTCTATTTTTCTGGTCACGGTATCGGCAATACCTTTAACAATACGGCACTGTGCATGCGGTTCTGGCCCAAAATGATTAATCACTGTATCTCCAGCCTGGATTACCTCACCGGGCTAATCAACAAGGGGATCTTTGATGAAGTGCTGCTGTTCCTCGACTGCTGCCGGGAAAACGACACCATGATAAAAGGTTTGCCTCCTATCGGCGACTGGCAGAATAAAGTGGGTGAACGCGTACCCAGGGTATTGGTTTGCAATTCTACCATCTACGGGAAATTAAGCTATGAAGTATCTATCGACTCCAACCAGAAAAGAGGCGCCTTTACCTCTTTTCTCATTGAAAGCCTGAAAGGCGATGCCGATATCAACAACAGTGGTAAAATTACCGCGCTGGACCTGAAACAGCATATAGAAACCAATTTTCCCACGTATGCCCTGAAATATAACAAAATCCAGAACGGCAGCGCCTCCACCGACAATGGCGGCGATAACATCGTAATCTGCGAAGTAAAAAAACTGGAAGAAGCCTACAACTTCGAGATTACTTTCAACCGCAATTCCAATGTAACCCTCTATAATAAAAACGCCGACAAACTGCGTACAGCCGATGTAGTTACCGGCGAGAAATGGCACTACAAACTGGAAAAAGGAAATTATGTTTTACTGGACAATGTAAGTGGTGAACAAAAAACGATCATCAACTTCTCTGAAAATACTGTGGGTTATGAACAATTCTGATGTTAAATTCCATATTACCGTAGCTTTCAATCAACCTGTGGAGGGACTGCACCTCATACTCGTAAACGGCGATCTGCAGATCATTTACGCCGGGTATACTGCTGAACTGGACATGTTTGTGGACAAAGGCATCTACCGCCTGAAAGTAAACCTTATCGACTACTACCAGGAATACCTCCTCATTGTAGATGCCGATAAAACATTTCACTTCGACTTTGACTATCCTTCCGTTGCGCCCATCTTATCTTTTAAAGCCACGCATGATTACTTATGCAAAAACCTCGAAGCAGCCAGCCTGCAATCCACCAACCCGGATACGCCGGACCGGCCCAGCTTCCTGTTCTTTGGCGCCAAATACGATAAAAACACTTTCCCGGAACTGGTTCCTGTCAACCTGCTTACCAGCTACTCCATCCTCAGCAGTACCAATGATACACTGATTGAATTCAACGCCGATAACACCCGCTTCAATAATGAAGAAGGCTGGTTCATCTTTTCCGGCAAACTGGAGAATGGTTTGTACTTCCTGAAAGCCAATGGTACGGAGGATCCCAGGATCTTCCCTTTCTATATATATGATCACTATCAAACGCAGTTCTTTATCCGCTATCACAATAAAGCGGATATGGAGAATTGCTTCTTCTTCTATTCCAACAAACAATCATTCAGCAGGGATGCAGAAGAATACCTGGTGCTGGACAAAATCATGTATGCGTTCAAAGATTATAAAAATTTCCAGCAACTCACCGACAGCGATCACCTTATCATCCGGGAGCATCCTTTCCTGGTATCACTGGTCCGCGCCCTGCAAATACTGGCTACCGGCGAAAGTACGGACTTTACAGATGACGCATTTCTGCCGCTCCCCGATCTTGAACTGCTGACGGGCAACAAACAGCTCTTTGAATTAAATAATCTTTTGCCGGTACTTTCCGCCGTGATGACCCGGTTTGCCGTTAATGAAAATAATGGCGGGATTAATTTTGAGCAGGAACTACTGGTGGATATGGTAATCGATTACGTTAAATATGATCTTTACTGGAATAATTTTTCACAGATAGATGCACCTTACAGCAACCTCACCGGCTTCATGAACCGTTTAGACGAGCTTACGAGAAGCTTTATTACACATCCTTACATCATTAACGTTAAAGGGAATACCTACCAGGAACGGCTGATCCAGGCCGTTACCCGCCTCATTGCCACCAACCAGACAAAGGAAGCCATCAAGCTGCTGACAAGAGCAGATAGCATTTCCACGATCGCGCAGCAATTAAATTTACCTACCAGCCAGGTATTCCGCAACTTTGATACTTACAACGATATTTATAATAAGATGAAGCCCATGCAATGAGTGACATTTATCTTATTAAGACATAATAATTTCCAGGATCCCTTCATTTTCTATGATCATCATACCATGACGGTCAGTAGTAATGCCGGCTTCCAGCTGGTAAGTATACCTGGGAACAGTTCCTTCCATCACCGTTGGCAGGTAAGCAAACTGCAGGTTATCGCATCGCTTTTTTAAGGTTTCCCCCACCTCAATAATATGAGTGGAGATAATAAAGAAAGAATTCCTGTATTGCGAAAAGGCTTCCGTTACCGCCAGGGTGGCATCGTACGCATCTTTTACATTGGTACCTTTAAATAATTCGTCGAAGATGACTACCAGGTTCTTTCTCTGACTCACTTCTGCTGCTACATTTTTTACACGCATTACCTCCGCATAAAAATGACTGTACCCCAAACTCAAACTATCCGGTACATTAATAGAGGTATATAAACCATCCCTTACCGCAAACCTCATAGCAGTAGCGGCAACCGGGAATCCCATATGCGCCAGGTACACTGCAATACCAAAAGATTTCATCAGTGTGGACTTGCCGGCCATATTAGCGCCGGTGAGGAACATCACGTTCCGGTCGCGGTGAAGGGACACGGGATTAGGCACGCCACTGTCCAGCCCCGGATGCCGGAGCCCTTCTACCTGCATTAAATGATCCGCTGCCGGCAACGCCGTTGCATAGGAGAAATTCTTTTCCCTTGCCACCTGGCTTACTGCGATGTAAACGTCCAGCAGGTAAATATTTTCCAGGATGATATCCATTTCCTTTCGCAGGGTGTTACGCAGCAGGAAATCGTACCGGGCCACTTTCATCAGCGGTAACTGTGTTACGCCTTTCTCTTCTGCAAGCCACTTTAACCGGGGGCTGGAAAAAATACCCAGCAACATTTTTACCTGTTCATGAAAAGGATGCTGGTTATCATCCATACGGCCCAACAATTCTTTCAATGCGTTTAATGCGGCAATGCAGGCGAGCAGCCCGTTGTGCAGGATGTCAAACTGGTCGTCCCGCAACAACGACTGCCAGATCTTCTTTCTCACGGTAATAATGATCGCTGACACGCTGTTGCCGGCGGTTTCCATGCCCAGGTAGTTTTCCGCTGCCCGGAAGGAGCCGTTCTGAAAAGGGAATTCCAGCTGCTTTTCCTGGAAATACCGGAATGTGCCGCTGCGGCGGTTGATTTCTTCCGGCGTGGTAAGCGGATGCTGGAACATGGATTCCAGTAACCGTTCCCCGCCAGCGGTGCGCACTTTATTAAAAATACTGTAAATGGAATGCGATTTATATTTACCCAGCAGGTTCAGGTCGTCCAATGTTTGTTTATCGGCAATGAAGCTCATGTTTTATCTTTTAGTTCATGTTGAAATACCTGCCCGGAGCATATCCAGGATGCCCTCATTATTGATGATGATCATACCATGGCGGTCGTCTGTAATACCGTTTTCCAGCTTATACGTATACACGGGTTTGTTCCCATCCATACGTGTAGGCAGGTAAATAAAATGAACGTTGTCGCAGGCTTGCTTTAATACCTCTCCCGCCTCAATGATATGCGTGGAAATTACAAACAGGCTGTTACGTTTGGTAGCAAAGGCTTTGGTAATGGCAATAGTGGCTTCGTAAGCGTCTTTTACGTTGGTACCACGGAACATTTCATCAAAAACGATCAGCAGGTTTTTACCCTGACTAAGTTCATGCGCTATCTTTTTCACACGCAATACCTCCGCATAGAAATGACTGGCGCCCATTCCCAAATTATCCGGAAGGTTTATAGTAGTATAGATGCCATCCAGCACGGAAAATTCCATGCGGGTGGCCGGCACCGGGAAACCCATATGCGCCAGGAACAGCGCAATACTCAGCGATTTCATAAAAGTAGACTTTCCGGCCATGTTAGCGCCTGTCAGGAAAATAACATTGCCTTCCGGTGTTATCCCGATGGTATTGGCAACAGCATTGGGCACCTGCGGGTGATACACGCCTTCCAGTGTCACCGTTAACCGGCTTGGAGGTAAGGCTACCGGGAATACAAATCCCCGTTCCTTTGCCACCTTTGCAATCGCTATGTACACATCGAGATAATAGATATGCCGCAGCAGTTTCATAATAATGTCCCGGTGGCGGAAACGGAAAATACCGTCAAAAGCAGCCATTGTAGCGGCAGGCAGCTTGTCTTTCCCTTCGTGCGTGATCACCGGGTTCAGTGCGGGATCTGTCAGCAGCGCACCTATAGCAGCTTTCTCCGTGTTATAATAAGGCATTCCGGCTACTGCCGGTGAATGAATAAAATCGTTCAGCCCTTTTATCAGCCGTGTAAGCGCTACCACTCCTTTCCGGATCTGAACAGCATCTGCATCAGGTGCAATAAAACTGCTGAGCTTTTTGGTGACCGCATGATCTTCCGTGGTGAGCCTGGTCCGTTCATCCGTATTACCGAGATAAGGTTCTGCCGCATCAAAGAGGGTGTTCTCAAACGGGAACATGGTTTCTTTTGCCGCAAAATGCTGAATGATACCACTGCGGCGGTTAATCAATTTCTCATCTGATAGCGGGTACTGGAACATCTCATCCAGTACCGCCGCACCACCCCTCGTGATGCAGCGGTTAAAGATATGGAAGATGGAATCTCCGCCATGTTTGCCAAAGATGTTAAGATCTTCCAGTGTTTGTTTATCTGTAGTAAATAACATAAAGTTTTATTTCCGCTTACGTCTGATCAGCAATATGGCGCCAAAGGCGATCAGGATTCCGGGCATCACCCATAGGTATACTATCTTCAGCAGGTCCACATCATCCAGCGATACTTTTACCCGGTTGTCTTCCGCCTCCGGGCGGTGCGTATCAATCGGGAACTCTTTGTAATCCAGCCAGCTGAATAATGCCGTGATGAAAGGGAAGTTAGCGGTTTCCACATCGAACCTGTTCAGGTTGGTGTTATTCATAAAATCGGCATCGCCGGATACAATGATGCGTTGTTCTTTTCCGTTCACTTTACGGGTCATGCTGATCATCACCGGTAATGCTTTTTTCTCATCTCCGGCAGCCGCATCATATACAATCTGTGCAGAATCCAGCACCAATGCAGTTTTTCTTAACCAGCTCTTTTTTGCGTCGGTAACCAGCAATGGTTCAACAGTGAAGGAACTACCGCTGTAAGTAAGACCGGTAACGCCCGGCATCGCCACTTTCAGGCTGTCTTTCACCGTTTTGGCTACATTGGCTGATAAAGATACCGCCAGCGGCGTTAATTCCGGCAATACAACATCCGGTGTAAGATCTTTGCTGGGCTGGGCTATCACGCCTTCCATCATTTGTACACCGAGCTTTTGCAAAACAGGATTCAGCACCGTTTGTTTGCCTGGCTCGCCGGCAATGAGCAGGTTGCCTCCGTTATCGATGTACTGTTCCAGTTTGGCTAGTGAGGCCGGACTAAGGGTTGTTTTTGGATCTGCCAGTACCAGGGCGGTGATGCCTTCCGGAATATCGCGTGAATCCAGTGAAATAGTATCTGAATCGAAGCCCTGATTAATGAATGAATACCGGAATGTTTTGGTATTGGTGATGGTCATATATTCCCGGGCCCCTATTTTATAAATATCCCTTTCCAGGTTACCGGTTACAAACAGAATTTTTGGGAGTTTAGCCTGCAGTAAACGCTTGAAAGCGGCGGAAACCTCTGTTTCACTCGGCCATACCTGCTGATCGTCAAATACCCGCAGAAAAGTAGAACGGCCTTTGTACTTTAACTGCATCACATACCTGTTTAATTCCGGCTCCAGGTCAATTATCTTCCTGATCTCTTCGGGTGTTTTAAATTGGGACACCTTCATTCCCAGCCCGCGTATGGACTGTTCGGCGGCCTCTTTGACGGTTTTATTGGGATACATCTTAGAAAACGGGAACTGTGGATTATCCAGCGGTTCTGCATAGTAGTGCACAAACCGGAAACTGATATCCGGCTTGAAACGGGTGTACAGGTCCCAATTGTCCAGCAACCTGTTGCGCTCCTGGGGTATGCCCAGCCACACATACCTGCTCAATGCATTGTTATAAGTGATCACTTCCAGTGGTTCATCTCCCAGCTCTTTAATAATCCGCTGGGCATTGGGGGTAAGCGTTTGTTGCTGGTGAACCGTAGTATCTGTATATAAAGTAAAAGCAGGGCGGGAACTAATATACCCTATTGCCAGTCCGATTACCACTACTACCACATATCTCATTGTTTTCACCATAAATGGTTTGGATTCCATACCTGATTTCAGCTTGAAATAAGTGAACCCGATAAACATAAAGATGATGACGAGGAAATATATGACGTCTTTACTGCTGATTAAACCGAATAACATTTTCTGTGTACGTCCCTGGATGGACAGGAAATAGGTGAGATCCCGTACAAACTCGATTCCCTGCCACATGGTACCGATGAAGCTGAGGATGCCGATCATCACAAAAGTACATACTGCCGCCACCACCTGGTAAGTTGTTAAACTGGACATAAATAGCCCAATGGCAGCATACGTGCAGAGTAACAGGAAAAGCCCCAGTACGGCAGACAACATGATACCGCTGTCCATTGATTTAATCTGCCACATACCGGCAAAAATAAAAACACTCATGGCGGCAACCATCAGCAGGCTGTAAATGAGCATCGCCAGGTACTTACCGAGCACAATATCCCGTACCTTGATGGGGGAAGAATAGAGCAGCTTAATGGTGCCGCTGCTGGTTTCCCGGCTGATCAATCCCATGGTAAGCAATGGGATGTAGAGATACAGTTTCTGCATTACGTTGCTGAAAACACTGTTATCACCGGAAAAGATCCTGATGGTGAGGCTATCCATGTATCTTAACTGCTCACCGCCCATTTCCTGCATGCCGGCAAAGCTTTGTAACTGGAGGAAATAAGCGATACCGCATTGAACAAAAAAGGCAACCAGTAAAAACCAGGCAATGGGAGAATAGAACAGGACCCGCAGTTCTGTTTTTGCAATTCTGAATATTGTCTTCATTAAATATTTTTATTGAGATGATTGACTGGATAATTGTTTGAAGATCTCATCGAGTGCTGTTTTATCAAGATTGATCTCACGCAGCCGCCATCCGTTCTGCACACTGGCAACGATCAGCTTCTCGGTGATGTCCTGGCTTCCGTTGAAATACAGGCGTACTTGTCTTTCCGTAAGAAAATCCGCTTTTGTAACCCCGTCTATTTTCAGCAGTTCAGCGGCAGCCGGTGGATTTTCCAGGTGCATGATAACGCTGTGCGGTTCCACATAGTTATTGAATGCGTCCATACTGTCGGAGAATACAATCCTTCCGTTTTCAATCATCTTGATTTCTTTACAGAGCACTTGTATTTCGGAGAGAATGTGAGAAGAAAAGATAACCGCCCGGTCCTGCGCAATTTCTTTGATCAGGGCGCGTACTTCCGTGATCTGGTTAGGATCGAGGCCGTTGGTAGGTTCATCCAGTACCACCAGGCGGGGGCGGTGAACAATGGCCTGTGCAATGCCTACACGTTGCCGGTAGCCGCCGGAAAGATTGCGGATCAACCGGCTGCTGAAGTGGTCGATGCCGCAACGTTCCTTGGCTTCTTTTATGGCTGGTTTCATTCTGTCTTTTGGTAACTGTCTTAGCCCTGCGCAATAACCCAGGTATTCATCTACAGTCAGATCCATGTACAGCGGCGGGTTCTGTGGCAAAAAACCGATCTCTCTTTTGGCGAGTTGCGGATCTTCCCGCATATTGATCCCGTTGATATATACATTCCCTTCTGTTTGGTTCAGGGCGCCGCAGAGGATGTTCATGGTGGTGGATTTACCCGCACCATTGGATCCCAGCAGTCCTACAATACCGGTTTTACTGATCTCTATATTGATATCACGGATCGCCCATGAGCTGCTATACTTATGAGACAGGTGCTCGAGCTTTACAATGCTGGTCATATCGTGTTGGTCTGTTTTAATAATTTAATTATGGATTGTCGGGCATACCCGGGTTGTTCTGTAAAAAGTAAGGCGGTATTTTCATCACCAGGCGGTCCGGCTGCCTCAGGGTAATCACCGTAGTGGTTCCGTTGGTGTTATACAAATTGCGTGTGATGGCTTTCCCGCTGAAAATGGGATCTACTGATAACCTGCGCATATCAAACCAGCGGTACCCTTCCTGTGCAAATTCACGGATACGCTCATCGATAATATATTTTATCAGCGCTACCTGGTTGCCCGCAACAGCAGCCGGAACCTGCGCATCGGCAGCCGGCATCCGGTTTCTTCTCAATGTTTCCAGGTCTGTTATGGCGCCACCCAGGTCGTTTGTTCTGGCCCTGCACTCTGCCCGTAGCAGGTACAATTCGGGTAATTGCAACCCGTAGCGCGACCAGGTAATACCATATTTGCGCAACCTGCCACCGGGATTAAGGTTACCATCCAGATCTTTATTGGTATACAACAACAGGCGTTGATCATGAGGCCCATACAAGGCTGCGGTGGCCGGCATCAGTACCAGTCCGTCGGTACCAAACATATTGCCCCTGTTGGGACCATTGTAATAAACTTTAGAAAGAATTGCTTCCCGGGTATCATTGCGGTTAACGCCCGGACCTTGCGGACCAAAGGTTGGATCGATGGGAAGAAATGTGCCGCCCGGTGCAAACTCCACGTTGTAGTTATACAGCACCGGTGCGCCGTTGGCAGCAATAGCGGCAAACGCATCATCCAGTAATGGCAACGCATCCGCATAACGGCCCATAAACAGGTACACTTTCCCCAACAGCCCGGCCACTGCGGGTTTCGACATGCGGGTAACGATGCGTGGTTGCATGGGCACATCCGCCAGCGCGTCGGTAAGGTCTTTAATAATAAAGTCGTAACTGCTTTGTACAGTGCCACGATCGAACCGCTGCACCGTAATATCCGCTTTATCAATAACAGGGAAACCCGGATCTGTGGCGGCAGTAGCTGCATTGTAAGGTTTTGCGTAGTAATTGACAAACAGGAAATTCAGCCAGGCGCGGGTCGCTTTTGCTTCCCCGAGGAGTTGTTTCTTCTGTGTGTCTGACCCACCCGATGATGCCATTACTTCTGTAATGATCTTGTTAAGCAGGTACATATTTTCCAGTCCCTCCCGTAACATGAAAGGGTACGGTATTTCATCGCCGGGTTTGTAGATACTGTCGGCCCATTGAAAAAGCCGCGGCATCCATACAGAGCCTCTATTCAGGAAAGCCGCTTCCGCACCTGTTTCATCTCCCATTGATACGGCTTCCTGGCACCCCGAAACTTCGTTCATATAAAAAAGGGGATTGTTCATCAGCTTATCATAATCGTCGGTGGTAGTGGCTACCTGGTTACCCTGCGGCACTACTTCCAGGAAATCCTTTTTGCAGGCAACAAAGGAAAAGAGCAGCGTTATGTATAAGAAAGGACAAATTATTTTCTTTATCATGATCTGTTCATTTATGTTCACTTATAAAGTAAGATTTACGCCCAGGCTGTAACTGTGCCGGAAAGGAGGTGTGGACCGGTATCCCTGCCGCATGTCGTGGTATTCCGGGTCAATGCCAAGATCATTGGCTCTCCATACCATAAAATTGGTGGCTTGTCCGTATATGCTCAGTTGCTGTATTTTCAAGGGTTTCAGCCACGCAGCGGGCAGTTCATAATTAAGTGTAAGATCCCTGATCTTGAGATAGGAGGCGCTCACTACATTAATATCGGCCCTGTAATAATACATCATGTTGCGCCGGCTGTAATCTTCATTCGGATTGGCCACATAGGAAGGCACATTGGTGATAGCTTCGTCTCCGGGCTTTTTCCAGCGGTCCAGGAAATAGCTCGACAGGTTTCCGAAAGAAAATCCTGACGCATAATACCCGGGCCGGTCGGAGGTGAAATTGTTTACATCGCGGCGCATTACGTTGCCCATGTTATAAATCATGTTCACCGAAAGAGAAATGCCCTTGTAACCGAAAGTGTTGGAAAGCCCTCCGTTGAAAACGGGATTAGTGGTGCCCATATATTTGATATCTTCATTCTTCGCCTGGTAATAAGGGTCTTTGGTAATGGATTTATCACTCAGTTTTATCTGCGGGTCACCCATATTATCCAATCCTCCCCAGGTGTAGGCAAAAACAGGTCCGGCGGGATAACCGATGTAATAAAACGACTGTATTTTATAATCACCGGTATTGGAATACGCGGATAACGCTTCAAAGTCCTGCAGCTTGTTTTTATTATAGCTGAATATAAATGTAGTAGACCAGTTCAAACCGTCTCCCTGGATATTCTGGGAAGTAAGATTCAGCTCAATTCCTTTATTGGAATACTTACCGAGGTTGCCTATACTGGTTTTATACCCGGTGAACGGATTCAGGTAAACATTGCCCAGCATATCGGTGGTGGTTTTGCTGTACAAATCGATGCCTCCGCTGATCTTTCCTTTCAGCAGTGAATAGTCGATGCCGATATTTACAGTTGCGGTATGTTCCCATGCCAGTTTGGTATTAGCGGTAGATACGATGCCTAATGCATCACCGGCTATTCCGCCGCTATTTGCCTGCGAAATGGCATTCAGGATATCATTCCTCGACGCCGACCCGACGTAGGGCGAGTTACCTGTGATACCATAGGTAGTTCTGATACTAAGATCATCCACCCAGGTGATGGGCTTAAAGAAATTCTCTTTCGCCAGTTGCCATTTAGCGCCAAAACTCCATATCGGCTTATTCTGCGAAGAAACATCGCTGCCAAAAAGATTGCTGTGATCCTGGCGCCAGCTCCCGTCTACACTATATTTATCATTGAAGGTATAACTGGCCAGTGCGAATTTTGAGGTAAAGCGCGAAAGCGTTTGATTAATGGAGTATGGTCGCTGCAGGTAGCCGTAGCCGCTGACCGCACCTGTTACACCCTGGGTCAGTGTTGCATAATCTACCAGGCCGTAGGTGCCCAGTTTTTCGTCATATCCTAAAAAAGTACTGGTAGTTGAAAAATTGAATTGCTCCTGTGCCTCCTGCCCTACCTGTACCATCAGGTGGTCCCGGCCTTCGCGGGGTTCTGCTGTGTATACCAGTTGATTCCGCACCGTCCAGTTGCGCTGATCGTTGTGGCCGTTACCGAAGGTCCCGCCGGTGATGGGTACCAGGTATTGAGGCGTGGAATTAACAGTGGGTGCTATGGTAAAACCCAGGAGCTCCCGCCGCTGCATAAACGCCCTGTTATCCAAAAAGTAATTGTTGACACCCGGAGATTTTACATAACCATAGGTACCATCAAAACTTAAACCTTTCCAGAGCTTAATATTTGCGTTAGCCGTGAGGTTAATGAAAATGGTATTCCTTTCACTGTGCGCATAATCCACTTCATCGAGCGGTACATAATCCATATTGATCCTGCTGCGGGCCTGGTAATCGAGCCGCAGGGAATCTGACCACCCGGACATAAAAGGCATTGCTACGTTTTTCCCGGAGGCATCTTTGGGTAACAGGTAGGGCACCACATTAGGACCAGATGCTATTGAATTTTTTGAGCTTTGTACGTTATTGATGAGGGAAGCGTTTACAGAGATCTTAATATTCCTGTTTGGCTGCAGATGTTGGGTGAGGTTTATTTTGTAACTATTGTCTTTGTTCCCCGGCATATTATCCTGCGACATCGTATAGGCCAATGATCCATAAAATGAATACACATTATTTCCGCCGCTCACTGAAACAGTATGGTTAGTGGTAAACGCCGGGCGAACCAGCACATCCAGGATCTGCTGCCGGTTGTTGATGGAGGCCAGGCTGTCCATTCCTTTGTTGTACTGCGCGTCAGAGATCAGCCCGCGGTAATGATCATACAGGAGCTGGTCGTGCGGTGGAATGGTTTTATCATACAGGGTGTTCCAGGGAAACTGCTCCGGGTTGAATAATTCTTTTGAGGTGGCAATGAACTGCTGACTGTTCATCACCGGGATATAGCTATAATCGGGTTTACCCTGGAAGTTGATAAAGCCGCTGTAATTAACCGTGAGCCGTTGATTGTTTTTACCTGATTTGGTGGTAAGCACTATAACGCCATTAGCTGCTCTCGCCCCATAAATGGCGGCGGCAGCGGCGTCTTTCAATACCGTGATATTTTCAATATCATCGGGATTCAACGTGCTGAAATCATTTACGATCATGCCGTTGATCACATACAGCGGATCCGAATTCAACTGGATGCTGCCTTTTCCCCGGATCACACTTCTCCTGGTTTTTACGCCGTTTCCGTTACCGTTTTGCGTTTCCACATCGTAATCGCTGCCTACTGCAAGGGTTAATCCCGGTACCAGTCCATCAAGCCTTTGCATGATATCCATGGTGCCGGTGCGTTTGGCAACAATCTCCATATCGGGTTTACCAAAGGAGCCGGTGGCCCTTTCTTTATCGAGTTGCTGGTAGCCGGTGTTAACAATCACTTTTACATCGGTGAGCTGGTATATTTTACTTTTTACCACGATGGTATGTTGCTGTCCGTCCAATTTAAGCTCGCCGGTCCAGGGTTCCATATTCACACTTGTAATCTGCACCTTCACCACCGGAAGGTCTACTTCGGATAAAAAGAAGCCACCGTCTTCATCTGTAAAAGACATCTGCACCCGGTCGGCGGCTACATCAGCCCGGATGGTGGCGCCTATGACCGGATTTTTATGTTCATCTATCACACGCCCGCTCAGCACCCTGCCGGGATTGGATGGCACCGCCTGCATGACTATTTGCTGAGGCCCTGTAGAAGACGGTGCAGGCGTAATCACAATCACCTTGTTTTTTATTTCCCAGGTGAGATGTTGTTCTGAAAGACATTGATCCAATACATCCGCCAGGGATGCATCTTTCGCATTCAGGCTGACGGATTTTGCTTTCTTCAGCGTTTCTTTACTGACGAGAAAAGAATATCCTGTTTGTTTTTCTACTTCCCTGAAGATCTTCTCCAGGGATAAATTCCGTCCTGTAATCGTAATCTTTTGTGCGTAGGTATTTGCACTAAGAAGCAATGCTGCTGTAAAAATAAAGAAACACACCTTTATAAATCTGGTCAGTTTAGGTGGCATACAATCAGGCACGGGACTGCCATGTACAATTGAGTTCATATCTTGTACCGGTTTGGTTGTTAAAGTAATGCTGAAAAGCGATGCTGGTTTTACGTTTAGTTCCTGCTGCTATCCGGAAATGTTTTCCCATATCCGGATTTTTCTTTGGTTGATGTACTCCTGTTTATTTATTTTTCATTCACAATGACTGGTTGGTTTAAATTTACCTCGGACCTGGAATAACAATGATCTGCTTCCCTTTTATTTCAAAATGTACTTTGCGTGTCAGTTCCAGCACATCCAGGATCTGCCGGGCATTTTCGCTTTTTGGAATGGCGCCGTAAAATTCTTCTTCCGGTAATTGTCCCTGGTATACTACCTCTACATCATACCACCTGGCTACCTGCCGCATAATAGTAGCGATATCTGTATTATAAAACCGGAACTTTCCTTCCTTCCAGGCCAGCACTTCTTCCAGGTCCGGTGTGGTAATGGTAATACCGGGCGTGTTGTTTGTTACGGCGGCCTGTTGACCGGGTTTTAGTATTTTTTGTGTTCCCTGTTGTATCACCTTGATAGCGCCGTTTATCAACGTAGTTTTTATGGCTGCTTCATCAGGATAGGCCATCAGGTTAAATGCTGTTCCCAATACTTCAATGCGTTGTCCTTTCGAAACAACGATAAAAGGTTTTGTGGCATTCTTTGCCACACTGATGTATGCTTCTCCCGAAATTTCCACGGTCCTTTCCTTATCACCAAAACGGTTGGGATACCTGATATAAGAAGCACTGTTGAGCCACACTTCTGTACCATCAGACAGTTCCAGCTGATATTGCCCGCCGCGCGGTATAGTAAGCACGTGCATGGTAACAGCTCCGGCAGGATCAGCGGCATAAGCGAGTTTGCCGTTGTTTTGTTTAACCACGCCATTTTCACCGGCAATTTGCCCGTTTCCAATACTATCCAGTGTGATCACCTTACCATTGCCCAGCGTGAGTATGGCTTTGTTGCCACCCGGCGCCAGTGGTGTTTGCACCGCCAATGGTCTGCTTTCATGCGAACGGTAATAAGTATAGCCACCTATGGCCAACAATACTGCTATAGAGGCCGCAGCTGCCATACGGAACCAGGCCACCCGGTATACCGGTGTTGCAGCCGGCGTAGCCCCGGTGGAGGCCATAATAGTCTGCCACACCACTTCTTCCCGCTCCGGCGGGAGATCTGTCAGCGGTTTGGGTTCCCGCAAACCGCGGCGCAGTACTTCCCGCAGGATATCTTCATGACCAGGTTCCTGCAGATATTGCAGGAATGTGGCCTGCTCCTCTGCAGTAGCGGCGCCCTGTATACAACGGTGATATAAAGCAGCTATATTATCTGGTAGTTCCATCATTCAATTTCTTAGGTGTATGTTTTTAATGGGAAAGCTTTGCCAGGCAAAACCGCCGTATCGATCGCATCGCCTGGTCCAGGTTCCATTTCACCGTTTCCGGTGATACCAGGAGCTGATCGGCCACTTCATTTCTTTTTAGTCCTTCCTCTTTTATCAGCTTATAGGTTTGTTGCTGTTTATCCGGCAGCCGTGCTACCGCCTCGTCCAGCAAGGTATCCAGCTCCTTTTCGATGTAGAGGTCCAGCGGATCTTTCTTATCCGTTTCCGGCGGTGACTGCGGGTTGCTGACGGTTCTGCGCAACTCACGGATCACTTTAAAACCGGCATGTTCCGTTACCCGGTAAATCCAGCCGCCGAAATGTGTGATTACCGGCAACCGTTCCCGGTGCAACCACACCTTCATAAAAACTTCCTGCAACACATCTTCCGCCAGCTCCCGGCTCCCCGTAAGGTGATAGATGGTTGTATACAGTTGCTTCCTGTAATGCGCGAATACCGTGGCAAAGGCAGCAGTATCTCCGTTGGCAATTCTCCCGAGTAACCCTGCTTCATCAGGCAGATAAACAGTATGATTTTTACGGCCTTTCCTGTGAATCATATATATAAGAGCCACGGGAATAACAATTGGGGGGTAAGGACGAAAAAAATTATTGCAAACCGTTCAGCAGCATGAAAGCCAGGGTAAGTCCAAGGTGCGCCATACAGTATTTACGGACGGACTGATTCGCCTGATCGAGGTTCCATTTAACTGTTTCTGGCGATACCGACAATCGTGCTGCCACCTCTTTTCTTTTTAGTCCCTGCTGCTTGACGAGCCGGTAGGTGAGCTGCTGTTTTTCCGGTAACTGCGCAATGGCAGCCTCCAACAGCTGGTCGTACTCTTTCTCAATAAAAATATCAACGGGATCTTTCTCCGGCGGCGTTAACGGATCATTGGATAAAGCCTGCAGCCCACCGGCAATGCGGCGGTTACTGCGGATTACTTTAAAGCCGGCATATTCGGCTACTTTGTACAGCCATCCGGGGAAATTAATAATACCCGGCAATCGGTCCCGGTGCATCCATACCTTGATAAATACTTCCTGTAATACATCTTCCGCCATCTCACGACTGCCGGTTACCCGCAAAACAGTGGTATACAAATTTTCCTTGTGCGTTTTAAACAATATGGCAAACGCCATGGTGTCACCGTCAGCTACGCGATGGAGCAACTCCTGCTCTCCTGGCAGATCCTCATGAATTCCGGAACCCCTCATATGATGAATCAATGAAATCAGGATGAATTCCTTGATTAGTAAATTGGAAATTGGTTGCGGAAGTAAATTTATTAATAAAATCTGCTGAAAGGTTATTTTTTTATACCGGATCAGTATATAGATAATATATTATATATTTGCCTGTTTTAAAAAATACCTGACCTTATGAAACCGCAGACACTCATTGCCTTTGCAGCTGCTCTATTATTACTTTTTATTACCGGGAATAGTTTCGCACAACAAATGGATACTGTTAAGCAGGCGCAATTCTTAGCATTGGTAAAGAAAGCAGCTATCACACTGAGCAATGAAAAGGCCGACGCAAAAAAGCTGAAGAAAGCAGCAGCCACCATGAAGGCAACGCAGTAAATTTACTATAAAAGAGTGGACAGCCTGCGGGAAGCGGACGATACTCCCCAGCCGGTATATGATGCGAACAGCGTTGACCTCGGCGCAGTGGTGATGAAAGACCTCATTGCAAAAGAAGATACCTCAAAGGAACATAAGGATTACCTCAACGCATTGTTAACGCACAACACCCTTACCATTATCCATATTTTCGGGAAAGAAGCCGGTCCGGAGACCTGGCTCCTGCTGGCAAAGAAAATGACCTACGAAGGAAAGGATTATGAACAATACCTGCAGTCATTTACCTATAGCGATAAAAGCAGGGATGCCTATACAAAGGTGATCAGAAACTCCCTGCTGGACCTGGCAACAAAGGAAGCTAAAAAGCGGTCGGACTATTAACGTCTTCTTATCAGGTGAATGTCCTACTTTTGACAGGACCATCATAAAACATATGACCCAAACTTTCAGACAGGGCGCTATCGGCGCATTGCTTGATGAATATGAAAGAGCCATTTCGGAATTGAAAGAAGTGATCAGGACCATTCCCGATCACGCACTCACTGTTATCACCGATCCGCATACAGCCGACGAAAACTGCCGGTCGGTTCAAACCATATTGTCGCATGTAGTCAGCTCCGGATTTGGCTATGCCACCAGTATTCACAACCTCCGGGGCCCGCAGCTGACGCGTCCTGCCAAAACATTTCATCTTACTGTAAACGCTTACCTGGAAGACCTGACCCAGGTATTTATCTTCACAGAAAAAATATTCGCAGCATTTAAAGATGATGAACTGGAACAAATGGACGATGCGTTAAAAATAAAAGCCGGCTGGGGACAGGTATACGATATAGAACAAATGGCCGAACACGCCATTGTGCATGTACTCCGGCACAGGCGCCAGATTGAGCGGATTAAACAACAACAGCTTGCGGATATTTTAAGCCGGTAATTCATCAATTTAAAAAATATCAGCCGGCATTAGTCAGCACCTGCTTCAAAATACAATTCCCACAACAAACACATTTGCATTAACGGATTTTTCGCCGAACACAACGCTGTGATCCTCTTCCGCTATCCTGTCGGGGTACCGGTATTTATAACCGCGGTAAATATAAGAAGCGAACACGCCTATCTTACTGAAGTGCCAGGCAACACCAGCACCTGCTCCATAAAAATATTTACCGGATTCATTGAAAGTAACAGATTCCTGCCCCGTTCCTGACGGCACTTCCGCAGTGCGGGTTACATTATAGCCATTCCTGCCGAACTGCCCGGTGATATAAGGATCTATATGTCCGAAGCGGTGTTTGATTTTCACATCCGCAAATACCGGGATCAAGGAATGATCATTGTAAGAAGTGAGCTCCACACCCGGCCCTACACTAATGATATGATTCAGCAGCTCCACGTTCGCCGTCACGCCACCGCCGCCGCTACCGTCGTGGATCATTCCATAAGCGTAACCATACAGTAATTTCTCCCGCTGCGCGAAAGTAAAAAGCGGTAAGCACAACAGAAAAAGCAGTATATTTTTCATGATCATATGATGTTTCTCTTATCTTCTAACAACCAGCCGGGGAATATTGTTGCCTGCGCTTACTTTTGCGCCACAATGATGAACCTGTCTTTCCGCACATCCAGGAAAGTATGCAGGTCAAAATAATCCGACAGCCGGGCCGACAGCTGCTCAAAATCAAAGCTGTCGTATTCCTCAAACAAGTAAGGCATAGAGCGAATATAAAACAGCAATGCCTCCGCATCATAAAAACGCATAAAGCCATAATCATCCTGCTGGTGAAGAATGCTGAAAGCGGTTGGTGCAAACTGCTGCAGCGCATAATCGATGTTCCAGTGCAAAAATTCTTCATTAGGTTTCACTCCCAGTACCTCCGCGATGGAAAGATCACTTCTTCCATCCACCTGTTGGGTAATGAAGTGTCCGCCGGGCTTCAGGATACGATATACTTCTTTCAGATCATAACTCTCATGACGATCTATTACCAGGTCAAAATAATTATCTTCAAAAGGCAGGTTATCATCTGTATACTCATGAACAAGCGTTCCGCCAAACGAATGCAGCCGTTTTTGGGCGAGTACCACATTGGGAATGTATCCTTCGGTAGCGTATATACGAAATTGTTCTTTACCGGGTAGCAGGCTTAAAAACTCTCCCCCGCCGGTTCCCAGGTCGAGAAGGGTACAGCCCGGCTTCAGATGGCGGCACACCATTACAAAATAGTTCCAGGGCAAAGGGCTTTCCATCATTCTGCCTGTGTTGATTAAATAGCTGAAGTCCCAGCCGCTTGCTTTTTCTTCCTGCATATAGCATGGTTTTTATCTCCGTATTTAAAGTTACACAACTACGAGGTACGCTAAAAAAATACTTGTTCAATTTCCGGTTGTTACCCAGGTTCAGCTGGCGTACTTTTGAAAAAAAGATATACATGCTGACGGACGAAATCATGTACCAGGCGATACTTGATAAAAATGTGGCTTATGAAGGCAGCTTCATAACAGGGGTTAAAACCACCGGGATATTCTGCCGTCCTACCTGTACGGCCAGGAAACCCAAAAGGGAAAATGTAGAATTCTTTAAAACCACGAAAGAAGCTATTACAAAGGGATACCGGCCCTGTAAGGTATGCAGCCCGCTGGAAAAACTGGATGAAACACCTCCGGCTATCAGGGCGATCCTGCAGGAGCTGAATGAAAACCCCTCACGGAAATTCAAAGATGCAGACCTGGCTGTAAAAGGTATAGCACCCAGCGCCATCAGGCGGTGGTTCCTGAAAAATCATGGTATTACTTTCCAGGCATACCAGCGCATGTTCCGCATTAATGCTGCTTTCAAAAAAATTCAGCATGGCGAACCCGTAACGGCGGCAGCATTTGACGCCGGTTACGAATCCCTGAGCGGCTTTGCCGATTCATTCAGATCAGTATTCGGGGTATCGCCATCCAATAGCAAACAAAAGCAGGTGATGAATATCACACGCCTGGAAACGCCGCTGGGAACTATGTTTGCAGGCGCAGTGGAGGCAGGCATTTGCTTACTGGAATTCACTGACCGGAAGATGCTGGAAACGGAATTAAAACAACTTTCACAAAAACTCAACGCCAATATCATCCAGGGCGCTAACCCACATTTTGATGTATTAGAACAGCAGCTGGAAGCGTATTTTTCCGGAAGAAGAAAAACATTCACGGTGCCTTTGTTTATGCCAGGCACAGACTTTCAGCAATCGGTGTGGCGCCTGCTTCAAACTATTCCGTATGGCAGCACCAGGTCTTACAAGCAACAGGCCATCGCCCTGCAAAAGCCGGAAGCCATCCGTGCCATCGCAAATGCCAATGGCATGAACCGCATCTCCATCCTTGTCCCCTGCCACCGCGTAATTGGAGAAGACGGCAGTTTAACCGGCTACGGCGGCGGCATCTGGCGAAAACAATGGTTACTCGACCTGGAACAGGGTAACCGGTAAAACATTCACATAAACGAGGTTATGAACCCAAAACAACACCGGCATTCCAAATGGATTGCCCTGGCCGTTATTTTAACGGCCCCGCTGCTCTATGTCATTGATATCTTCATTATCAACATGGCGATTCCCGGTATTCAGAAAGGCGTGCAAGCTACCGACGGCGAAGTACAGCTAGTGATAGCCGGGTACCTGCTGGGCAGCGCTTCTTTCCTGATTACCGGTGGCAGGGCCGGCGATTATCTTGGCAGAAAGAAAATTTTCTTCCTGGGCATGCTGCTCTTTACCCTCACCTCCTGCGGATGTGGGTTAGCGCAAACCCCGCTGGAGTTAAACATCATGCGCTTTCTGCAAGGGGTGAGCTCCTCCCTGATGGTGCCGCAATCCATCGCGTTCATACAGGTATTGTTTACCGACCCGCAGGAAAGGGCAAAGGCCATCGGGTGGTATGGTATCACGTTAAGCATTGCCGCTATCATTGGCCAGATCCTGGGCGGTTATCTGGTAGATACCCATTTTCTCATCGCCGGCTGGCGGCTTATCTTTTTCATCAACCTCCCCGTTGGGATCGTATCCTTATGGGCTATCCGGAAATATCTTGATGAAACACCAAGGGATACGGGTCAGCAGTTTGACTACTCCGGCGCCGCTATCCTCACAGCAGGACTGGTTTGCCTCATCTATCCGCTCACCAAAGGACGCGAAATGGGATGGCCGCTGTGGGCAATCGGGTTGATGCTGTTGGCCGTTTTCATATTTGCCTTCTTTATCCGCGACCAGCAAACAAAAACACTTTTACAGAAAGGCTGTTTAATTGATACGGCACTCTTTAAGATCAGGGAATTTAATATCGGCCTGCTGGCGGTACTGTTTCACTTTATGATGCACACTGCTTTCCTGCTGATGAGCGCCGTATATTTACAGAACGGCCTCGGCTATACGGCGTTGGACTGCGGCATGTTCTTTCTTCCGCATGCGGTGTTGTTTATGATCTCCTCTGTGCTCGCTTCTAAGCTGATAGTACGGTCCGGGAAAAAAGTATTGCAGGCAGGACTACTTATCATTCTTATTTCTTTCCTACTGCAACTCCTGCTTTTCAAGCCACACGTCAGCACCCTGTATGTAATACTGCTGATAGGATTATACGGCCTGGGCAACGGACTGGTATTACCTTTCCTGTTAAACATTGTTTTGAAAAGCGTACCTGTAAAATTTGCAGGAGCAGCGGCAGGCGTTTTCTCTACTTTCCAGCAAACTGCTTCTGCACTGGGCATCAGTATTGTGGGTGGTGTATTTTATTACGTGATCAATAGCAGTCCGCATTTTCCGGATTACAGCAAAGCGCTCGACTGGGGGATCCTTACCGGTATCTGCTGCCTGGCAATAGTAGGATGGATGCTTTGGCTGCTGCCTGAAAATATGGATATGCACACAACAGGCATTCCCACTGAAGGCATATAAAAAAGTATTACTCACAATGAAAAGTAACGTGCTGCGTTTGTTATATTTACCGGATGAACAGGTTTATGTCTTCCCGTAAAAAACAACTGTTTATGACCTATATTCCGCGTAGACATTTCCTTAAAGCAGCCTCCCTCAGCGCATTGGCGGGCGCTTTGCCACTGGTATCCAAGGCAATAGCCCATCCTGATAACATGGATCCCGACAAAGACAGCGAAAGGATATATTTTATCAACGACGGTATCTTTTACAGGCCGGCAGATTATATACAACAACTTCAACTTATCCAGCAACAGCATCCTATCACCAGGGATTTTTATGGTACGGACGGCACACTGAAAGAATTGCTGGACAAATGCTGTGAAATCACCGGCAAAGAGGCGGCGATATACATGCCATCCGGCACACTAGCCAACCAGCTGGCCTTACAGGTGCTTTCCGGTGATCATCCAAAAGTAATGGTACAGGAAAGCAGCCACGTTTACCGTGATGAAGCCGATGCAGCACAAACGGTGTTTAATAAAAGACTGGTTCCCCTGGGAAAAGACCAGGCTGCTTTTACATTGGAGGAACTGAAGCAGGCCATCAGCTGGCATAAAACAGAAGAAGCGTTTGAAGCCCCGGTGGGTGCACTCTCCATAGAAACGCCGGTGAGAAGATTCAGCAATACTTTTTTTCCTTTGGAAGATATCACCGCCATCACTGCCTATTGCCGGGAGCAGGGCATAAAAACACACCTGGATGGCGCGCGGCTGCATATATCGGCCGCGTTTACCGGGAATAAAGTAATCGACTATACGAAAAACTTCGACACGGTATATCTCTGCCTTTATAAATACCTCGGTGCACAGGGCGGCGCTATCCTGTGCGGTGAAAAGAAAGTGATCGACAAAATGCCGCACCTGCTGAAAGTACATGGCGGCGGCATTTTCACCAACTGGGGAAATGCAGCCATGGCCTTGCATCACCTGCGGGACATCGACGGAGTATTACAGGCATCTATCAAAAAAGCACAGGCGTTGTTTAAAGAGCTGAACAACATTAACGGTATAAAAATAACGGCAAGGGAAAGAGGGACCAATATCTTTGACCTGCATTTTGATAAACAGACCGATACCGTAAAAGCAGCCAAATGGCTCCGGGAAGAGAAAGGAATTATTGTGGGTCAGCCGCAGGCTTATGGTGCTTCGCGTATGATGGTGAACCCGACTATACTCAGAAGGGATAACGCCGCTATTACCACTGCATTTTCAACTGCGCTGCGTATCAGCAGCTGATTGCTGTATGTTATATTTCAGACCGGCTTACATAGCTGCCAACCCGGCCAGTTTCTTTTGAATGGTTTGTTTATCTGCTTCGGTTTTAGCCAGTAATAAAGCTTTTTGAAGATGGGTAACGGCACGGTTATTATCAATATCTGTATACAATTCTCCCAGCAGCACAAAATAATAGTGGTTATCCGTCAGCTGCAGTTTTTCTGCTTCCGCGATGGCTGCTTCCTTCCCGTTGGCTTTTGACAATGCATATGTTCTGTTCAATGCCGCCACCGGCGAATAGCAGATTTGCAGCAAACGGTTATACAGTTGCAGGATACTCTCCCACTTTTCCGGTGTATCCTGCTTTTGTGTATTCCAGTAAGCGATAGTAGCTTCAAGATGATAACGGGAGAGCTTTTTACCACCGGAGGCTTCATGCAGGAACCACGCGCCTTTGGCGATCAGCGCTTCATTCCAGCGTGACTCGTCCTGGTCCCGGTACAGGATAAGCTCACCGTTTTCATTTTTCCGTGCTTCAAACCGCGATGCGTGAAAACACATCAGGGCAAATAAGGCATTTACCTCCGGCGTATTGGTAGCGGCATTTTCCAGCAAGAGGTAAGTCAGCCGCATGGCCTCCAGGCAGAAATCTTCCCGCAACACGGCATCCTGGCTTTCAGAATAATAGCCTTCATTGAAAAGCAGGTACAGTGTGGTGAGTACCGTATCCAGGCGTTTTTTGATCTCCGTTTCTCCCGGGAACTCCATCTGCACTTTTGCTTCGCGCAGTTTTTCTTTCGCCCGGAACAAACGTTTATTGATAATTTCCTTATTGGTTAAAAATGCGTTGGCAATTTCTGTAATCCCAAACCCGCAGAGCACGCGGAGTGCAAGCCCAATCTGCGCTTCCTTTGAAATACCAGGATGACAAATAGCGAATATCATCTGCAACTGGCTATCAGTGATATTTTTATCAGACAGGTCGATGTCGGGTTCTTCACTGCCAGGGGAAGTATACTTGATCTGGCTGGCAATTTTTGCTGCAAACAGTTGATTCCGCTGAAAGTAATTCTTCGCCTTATTTTTTGCCACGAGATATAGCCATGCTGTTGGATTCTCCGGAATTCCTTTATAGGTCCAGGTTTCCATTGCCGACAAAAACGTTTCACTGGCAATGTCTTCCGCCACCTGCAGGTGTTCTATGCCAAAAACCTTGCAGAGCACCGCCGTTATTTTCCGGAACTCTGTACGGAACAAATGTGGTATTAATTCGGATTGTGCCATACATTAAAACAGCCCCTGTTGCACAGGGGCTTATACTTTTTAGTGACGATCCACTTTCCTTACTTCCACCGTATTACCGTCTCCCTGCAATACCGGGCTTCCTTTTGCGAACTTCACCGCTTCTTCTACGGATGCTGCTTTTACAATAATGTAGCCGCCGATGGTTTCTTTAATTTCGCCGAAAGGCCCGTTAGTCACCACGTTATTATGATGCACTACCCTGCTGTCGGCAAAAGGCAAACCATTTCCTTCTACAAATTTGTTTTGTGCGGCAATGCCGCCGATCCAGTCCATCGTTTGTTTCATCCAAACCTGGATTTGCTCCGGGGAGGCCACTTTGTTGCCATCTTCGTGTCTGAAAATCAACATAAATTCTTCCATCTTTTTAAAGTTTTAAGTGTGATAATATACCTTATAACAAATGGAATGGCAGCAATTGGACATACCGGATCAAATATAACGGAATAAAAAATCAAACGGCAGGGATGGCCGCCGGTGGTTAAGTAGCAGCGGATTGTTCCGCAGCAATACAACTATAGCTCAGCGGGGCCTAACCGGTATACGCGGAAACCATCGTCGAACGCGGCGCCGGTTTCCTCTTTTATTGCCTTGCCGGCTCTCCGTATCCGCTCTTTCCCTATCTCGCAAATATTTTTATACCCGGCATGATAAGCGTCGCTGTCTTCAGCCGTAAGCTGTGGCTCCTGCACCAGGATAAATTTCCGCTGCTGCCCCGTGTGCGCAGCCAGTGAAAATACCGCATGCGCAGTGGTGGCAGACCCGGAAAAGAAATCCAGCACAATATCGCCTGCGGAGGTAGACAGGGCGATGAGTTCACTGATGAGAGATACCGGTTTTGAATACTCAAATATCTTCCCTTCAAACAATTTGCCCATATCTTTCCTGGCATTATCGTTTGAAAACCGGTTATCAATAAAATCAAGGCTGGTGAAGGCTTTGGTTCTTTCTTTCATTTCCACCGCATACCCGCTGCCTGCTTTGGAAATAGTGGCCTTCTCGTATGTTTTTGTATAAATGCGGTAGCCGTGCCTTGATTGCTTCAGCACCACAAACCCATGCTTTAAACCAAATTCATACAGCCCTTTGCTCCATCTCCAGCAAAAATCACTTTGGGGGTTACGCTGCTGCCTTTTCAGCATTTCTTCCCGGGTAACATTTCCGGGTCTCAGCACCTGCCCGTCTATTTCAATTTCATAATCAAGCGAGGCAGAATACTGGATAGAGCTGTAATCGAGCGTTTGATTTAATTTATACCTGCCTCTTTCCGGTTCATATTCATCAGCGTTGGTGTATCCCTGCGCTTCAAATGTGGTCGTATTAAAGCGCGCGTAAGGTGACCGGCGATAGCACAATACATAATCGTTATTCCTGGCGATCATGCTGGTGGATTTACCGGCTTTTTTTGTGAGGCGTGGCAGGCAGCTCACAAAATTTATCTCTCCAAAAATCTCATCACAGATCCTGCGGAGGTTAGGCAATTCCCTGTCGTCAATGGAAATAAAAATGATCCCGTCTTCGCGCAACAAAGCAGCGGCCAGTTTCAGCCGGGGGTACATCATGGAAAGCCAGTTAGCGTGGTATCTGCCGCCCACCTCCGGGGATTCATCCGGTGGACTGTTCAATGGTTGATGGTTTCCGTTGCTTTGTGTAAAATTGTCACTGTATACAAAATTTCTACCGGTATTATAGGGCGGATCAATGTAGATCATTTTTACTTTAGCGAGATAGTGCGGCTGCAACAATTTCAGTACTTCGAGATTATCTCCTTCGATATAAATATTCGCCGTTTCATCAAAGTGCAGGGAATCTGTTTTTACCGGGTGCAGTGCCTGTGTAGCCGGCTTGCCGGCGGAAATAATGGCAGCGCGCTTCCCGGGCCAGTCCAGGCGGTATCTTTCCCTGGGACCTTCTACTACTGCATGGCCAATTTCCTGCTTCAGCAAATCAAAATCAACCACTTTACCATTGGCACTTTCCACCACACAATCCGGAAAAAGGGCGGCAAGCTTTTCAAGATTTTCATTCACCAAAGAGGGCGAAGTATGGTCTGGTTTCTCCATGCTGATCGGCTTCAGTTTATTACTGCCGGCAAATGCCGGCCCAACTGCTAAAGTAGGGAAATATTACAGCATCTGCCAGTCGGCTTTTTGTAATACCATATTATGTGTATGCCATATTTTCCCGCCTACCTCCGTGGTACCGGCCATCTCCGGGTTAATCCGGAAACCCAGCTGCGTGTAACACGCAATGGCGTTGTGGTTCCAGTCGAACACATTCAGGTCAACCGCCGTATGCTCCGTAGTACTGAATAACCTGTTCACCATTTCTTTCACCACCTGTTTTCCCAATCCTTTATTACGCATGTTCTTGTCGCCTATCAGGATGCGGGATAAGCGGGGCATTTCCTTTTCAAAATTCAGTTCACAATGACCAATCACCTCACCGGTTTCCACTAACCGGATCTTAAAAGGTTTCTTTTGGGTTTGTTCCAGGTAGGCGGTTAGTTGCCCGTGGGTTAACGGGTAAGTAAACAACGGGCCTGCAAACTGTACCAATGCTTCTTCATTGTCGATCCAGGATATAAAACGGTCAAAGTCCGCAGCAGTAAATGTTTCCAGTTGTATCATGCCCTTAAAAATAGACCATTGCGGGTAAAAATACAAATACCCGGAGTTGGTCAAAAGTTCTTCTCTCAAAAAAAATTACCCAAAAGCTTGCAAACTTAAACGTTTAAGCATATTTTTAAAAGATGAAGAAAGTCTCGCTGAAAGATATCGCTACCGAAGCAGGTGTATCCACTGCGCTGGTATCTTATGTGCTGACCAACAAAGACAAGAAGGCCCGGATCGGGGAAGAGATGGCGAAGAAGATCCGTGAAATTGCGCGGAAACTGAACTATCAGCCCAATCATATTGCGCGCAGCCTTAAAAGCGGCCGGTCTTTTACCATTGGCCTGATCGTGGCGGACATTTCCAATCCTTTCTTTGCCAATATTGCCCGGACTATTGAAGACGAGGCCAAAAAACACAATTACAACGTGATTTTTGGCAGCTCAGATGAAAACGTGGATAAGTCGCAGGACCTGATCAATGTGCTCGTAAACCGGCAGGTAGATGGCCTTATTATCACTCCTACCGAAGGATCGGAGCAGCAGATCCTGCAGCTGAAAGAGCAGAAAATCCCTTTTGTGCTGATCGACCGGTTCTTTCCGGAGATTCCGGCCAGTTATATTGCCGTTAATAACCGCGAGTCCGCCGCAACAGCAGTATCGCATCTTATTAAACTGGGCAGAAAACGGATTGGCATGGTGGCTTATAAAACCACGCTGCACCATATCAGCGAAAGGATAGGCGGCTACCAGGACGCGTTGCAGCAACATGATATAAAAGCAAGTAATAGTTTGCTGAAGAAGGCAAGGTACTCGCATTTGAAAGAAGATATCAGGCTGGCGATTGATCAGCTGCTGAAAGGAAAACAGCCAGCAGATGCTATCTTCTTTGCTACCAACAGCCTGGCGATAGAGGGATTGAAATACATTAATACACTGGGTATACGCATACCCGATGATTTGGCGGTGATTACATTTGATGAAGGAGAAGCGCTGGATTTGTTTTACGCACCTGTAACATTTGTACGACAGCCGATCCTTGAAATAGGAAAGGCCGCAGTGCGCGTGCTGCTGGAACAGATCCTGGACCATACTACTGCCACCACCGCGATTTGCATTGACACAACGCTGGTGGTAAGAAAATCCTGTGGCAGCCGGTAACACACGACCACGCGTGAAAGTGATCTTTAAAAATTTACCCGATTGCTTAAACGATAAAGCTATATTCAGAAGAAACCCGTAAAACCTAATCTTTTAATATTCACGTATGATGAAAAAGTTATTGCTTCTTTCTTTTATTGCGCTCTTCACATGGACGGCCACCAGCGCCCAGCAACCCTTTAATGGCCTGGAGATGAACATGGGAAACCTCTACCGTTTGTCTGATGCCAAAACCCGTTCTATCAGCCCCGAAAACTTTACCGGCGAACCCGGCAAAGGCGGCATGGCCACACTCGACCAGGGCAATGCCCGTAGCGCAGCAAAAGAGCTGGGCCAGGGCTGGAAAGTAAATCCTTATATTCATATTGAGCCCGGGAAAACCGTTACCCTCGCGGAAATCAGCGGTCCCGGCGCCATTCAGCATATATGGATGACACCCACCGGCAACTGGCGCTACTCTATCCTCCGTTTTTACTGGGACGATGAAACCACGCCTTCCGTAGAAGTGCCGGTAGGCGATTTCTTTGGGATGGGCTGGGGCGAATATGCACCGCTCAATTCACTGGCCGTATGTGTAAATCCAGGCAGCGCCTTCAACTGCTACTGGGCTATGCCCTTCCGCAAGAAGTGCCGCATCACTATGGAAAATATCAACACAGAAAGAATGACCTTGTACTACCAGGTCGACTACACGCTTACTAACGTACCAGAAGACGCCGGCTATTTCCATGCACAGTTCCGCCGCAATAATCCCGTGAAAGACGCGAGCTTTACCATGATCGATGGTGTGAAGGGAAAAGGCCAGTACGTAGGCACCTACATCGCCTGGGGCGTCAACAACAACGGCTGGTGGGGCGAAGGAGAAATAAAATTCTTTATGGATGGCGATAAACAATATCCCACTATTTGCGGCACCGGCACGGAAGATTATTTCTGCGGCTCCTACAACTTCGACACGAAAGGCCGCTACCAGGAATTCTGCACACCTTATTCCGGGTTATCACAGGTAATACGCCCCGACGGGTTGTATAAATCACAGCAACGGTTTGGATTGTACCGCTGGCATATTATGGACCCAATACGTTTTGAAAAAGAACTGAAGATCACCATCCAGGACCTGGGCTGGCGCAGCGGCGGACGCTATCTTCCGCAACAATCGGATATCAGCAGCGTAGTGTACTGGTACCAGCGTGAACCACACGCTCCGTTCCCGAAACTGCCGGCTATGAACGACCTGGAAGTAAACTAATCATAAAAATAAAGGAAGATGAACAGAACCTCGTTGACAGGATTGCAGATGATAGGCAATAACTTTTCCGGTGAAGGTGACCACACCTTCCGGGCATTCGCTCCTGCGCAGCAGCAATGGCTGCCGCAGGAATTCAGGGAAGCTACTACCGGCGAAATTGACTCGGCTTTAAACTTAGCCGCACAGGCTTTCACCGTTTATAAAAAAACAACCTCGCTGCAAAGGGCCGCTTTCCTTGAGGCGATTGCGGAGGAAATAATTTCCCTGGGAGATGAACTAATCAACGTTGCGTCGGCGGAGAGCGGGCTGCCACTACCAAGGCTGCAGGGCGAAAGAGACCGCACCACCGGTCAGCTGCGGCTGTTTGCCGCTACCATCATGGAAGGCTCCTGGGTAAATGCGCGAATCACCACGCCTGCTCCCGACCTGCGGCAAATGCAGATTCCCATAGGCGTTACCGGTATCTTTGGCGCCAGCAATTTTCCGCTGGCATTTTCCGTGGCCGGCGGAGACACCACCGCCGCACTGGCGGCCGGCTGTACCGTGGTGTTCAAAGCGCATCCTGCACATCCGCATACCTCACATTTAACTGCTACGGCTATACGTAAAGCAGTGCTCCGCACCAATATGCCCGATGGCGTATTCTCCCTGGTGCATGGCACCTCCCATGAAACAGGGCAATACCTGGCCGCTCATCCGCTGGTAGCTGCCATCGCCTTTACCGGCTCCTTCAAAGGAGGAAAAGCACTATATGATACGGCTACACGAAGAGCGGTACCCATCCCGGTATTTGCGGAAATGGGCAGCGTAAACCCGGTATTTTTTCTTCCGGGGATACTCCGCGAGAAAGGCGCTGCCCTGGCCACACAATTCCTGCAATCTGTTACCCTGGGCACCGGGCAGTTTTGTACCAATCCCGGTTTGTTCATCACCGCTGCCGGCGGGTCCACCGATACCTTTATCAGCGCCCTGCAGCAAGGCATAAGCACACTGCCCAATGGCTATATGCTAACACCGGGGATCCTGGCGGCGTATAACAACGGTATTGCCACCCTGCGTGAGCAGGGCGTACAAATACTGGGCGAAGCCACTCCTGCCGATCAACAGGCAGCCCCCAGCCTGCTGCAGGTTACCGCAGCCCAGGCGTTGGAAAACCCGGCTCTTTGTCACGAGGTATTTGGCCCTTCTTCGCTGCATATTCATGCCGGCAGCATCGAAGAAATATACACGGTAGCCAGGAAGCTGGAAGGTCAGCTTACCGCTACCATTCACGGTACCGGAGAAGAACTGCAGCAACACGCCGCTTTGATCGACATCCTGCGGGAGAAAGCCGGCAGGATCATCATCAACGGATTTCCTACAGGCGTAGCCGTTAGTCATGCGATGGTACATGGTGGCCCCTGGCCCGCTACCACGCCGGCCGCCGGCACATCCGTAGGCACCGCAGCGATCTATCGCTTCTGCCGCCCCGTATGTTACCAGGACTTCCCCGCTTACCTGCTGCCACCGGAATTACAAGACGAAAATCCAACGAATATATGGCGACAGGTGAATGGCGATATTTCAAAAAAATCCCTCTAAATAATAAGTATGGACCTGGGTTTAAAAGATAAGATCATCATCGTAACCGGCGGCGCCAAAGGCATTGGCGCCGCTATCAGCGCCGTGCTGGCACAGGAAGGCGCCATCCCTGTTATTATCGGCAGAAGTGAAGCCGATAATCTCCTGCAACTGGAACGTATCCGTGAAGCAGGTGGCCAGGGTGCACAGGCAGTAGCGGAACTCACCGATCCGCAGGCCTGCGAAAAAGCCGTGGCCGCGGTTGCCGCGGAATTCGGGCGCATCGACGGGCTGGTAAACAATGCTGGTATCAACGATGGCGTTGGACTGGAGAAAGGAAACTACGAAGCGTTTATGCAATCACTGCACCGCAACCTCGTACACTATTACCTGATGGCGCATCATGCACTTCCCTACCTCAAAATATCAAAAGGCGCCATTGTAAATATCACCTCAAAAACCGCAGAAACCGGTCAGGGTAACACTTCCGCTTATGCTGCCGCCAACGGTGGCCGCAATGCGCTTACCCGTGAATGGGCCGTGGAACTGTTGCCTTTCAGCATCCGTGTAAACGCCATCGTGGTAGCTGAATCGTGGACGCCTTTATACGAAAACTGGATCAATACCTTCCCCGACAAAGAAGCGAAACTGGCCAGCATCGTGGAACGCATTCCCCTCGAAAAACGCATGACCACCCCTGAAGAAATTGCACAAATGACCGCCTTCCTCCTGTCGGGGAAATCGAGCCATACTACCGGGCAACTTATTCATGTGGATGGGGGCTATGTACACCTCGACAGGGCACTGGTATAAATTATTTTATTCAAGCAATAATGAAACAAAGCATATTACAAATCCATCCTGGTGACAATGTTTGGGTAGCCTTGCAAAACATTCCTGCCGGCACCTCGGTGAGCAATGGCGGGCAAACGGTAACAGCTATACGTGATGTTGCCGCCAAACATAAAATAACGGCAGGCAATATCCCGAAAGATGCGCCCATCATTATGTACGGCGTACTGGTAGGACTGGCCAATGAAGATCTTCCTGCCGGGGAACTCATCACCACCGGGAATATACGGCATGCCTCCGGTCAGTTCAGCGTGAGCGGTGAACGCCACGCCGAATGGACACCGCCGGATACATCTCCCTGGAAAAACCGCACCTTTATGGGCTATCACCGAAATGATGGCCGCGTAGGCACCGGTAACTACTGGGTAATCATTCCCCTGGTGTTCTGCGAAAACCGTAACGTACAACTGCTGCATGAGATGCTGGTGAAAGAGCTGGGCTACCGGGAACCCTCTCCCTATGAATCCATGCTGCAACAATTGCTGCAGGATTTCCGGCAGGGCGTACAACCAGGTCGCTCCGCTGCTGCGGCCACACTTACGCTGCCTACCCGCACCTTTCCCAATATAGATGGTATTAAATTACTCTCGCACACCATGGGCTGCGGCGGCACTAAAGACGATGCACGTACCCTCTGCGGATTACTGGCGGGTTACATCACACATCCCAATGTAGCCGGCGCCACGGTGTTAAGCCTTGGATGCCAGAATGCACAGATCAGTATCCTCAAGGAAGAAATTGAAAAACGTTCGCCCGGCTTCGACAGACCGGTGATCTGTCTCGAACAGCAACAGGTAGGTTCGGAAAAAGAACTGATGACACAGGCATTGCAACAAACCTTTGAAGGGTTAACGCAGGCCAACAGCTGGCAGCGGCAACCAGCGCCACTCAGCAAATTATGCATTGGCATGGAATGCGGCGGCTCCGATGGGTTCTCCGGTATCTCTGCCAACCCCGCTGTTGGCAAAGTGGCCGATATAGTGGTAGCGCTGGGCGGTTCTGTGATACTTTCAGAGTTCCCGGAACTGTGCGGTGTGGAGCAGGAACTGAGCGATCGGTGCGTTACTACGGACATGGCTGCACGCTATGTGCAACTGATGCGCGATTACGCCAGCAGAGCGGAAGCAGTAGGCTCCGGCTTCGACTCCAATCCTTCTGCCGGTAATATCCGCGATGGCCTCATTACAGACGCCATCAAGTCGGCAGGAGCGGCGAAAAAAGGAGGCTCCTCCCCTGTAACCGATGTAATAGATTATCCCGGTTGGGTACAACATCCTGGTCTTGCCCTGCTCTGTACGCCTGGCAGTGACGTAGAATCCACTACAGCGGAAGTAGGCGCAGGCGCTAACATTGTACTGTTCACCACGGGTCTTGGTACGCCTACCGGCAACCCTGTTACGCCAGTCGTTAAATTATCTACCAACAGTATCCTCGCCCGCAAAATGCATGATATCATTGATCTTGATACCGGCACCATCATCAGCGGAGAAGAAACCATCGATGAAGTGGCTGCCCGCATTATGGAAATGGTGATCAATACCGCCAGCGGCAACTACCAGACAAAAGCACAGGTACTCGGACAGGATGATTTTATTCCCTGGAAAAGAGGGGTATCACTATAGTTCATATTTTATCAAGCTAAAAATGCCATCGTTATGAAATCTATCCTTCTCTCCGGTTGTATTGCTGCAGCGCTTTTTAGCTGTAACGGCGCCGGACCAACGAAAGCACCCAATCATATGAAGCCCGTAAATTTTGGTGAAGACGTATCCTTTTTACAACAACATCTGAAGAACGTTGTGGTATTAAAAAATGGCAGCGACAGCGGCCGGCTGGTGGTTACCGGCGACTACCAGGCACGCGTAATGACCAGCACCACCGGCGGCGACAAAGGAAAGAGTTTTGGCTGGATCAACTACAACCTGGTGTCATCACAGCAATACGCACCGCATATCAATGCCTTTGGCGGCGAAGAACGCTTCTGGCTGGGCCCTGAAGGCGGGCAATATGCGCTCTTCTTTCCACCGGGAAAACCTTTCGACTTTGCCAACTGGCAAACGCCCGGCCTGATAGATACGGCACATTATACGGTAACTGCGCAAACAGAGAACAGTATTACCTATCAACAGGAAGGAACGATTCAAAATTATAAAGGCAGTACCTTTCAATTGCAGATCAACAGAACCATCCGGTTGCTGAACAATGCCGATATCGTTTCCAGTATTGGATTTGCGTTACCTTCAGGCATTAGCAGCGTAGCCTATGAAACCGACAATACCATTACCAATAAAGGCGACAGCAGCTGGCAGGAAGAAAACGGGTTACTGAGCATCTGGCTGCTGGGCATGTTTAAACCATCCGATCAAACCGCCATTGTAGCGCCTTTCAGACCAGGGCGCGATGCCAGGCAACATATTACGGATGATTATTTCGGTAAGATACCACCACAGAATTTACAGGTAAAAGACAGCCTGCTGTTGTTCCGCGCAGATGGAAAGTCGCGTGGCAAACTGGGCCTCTCTCCTCTCGTGGCCAAAAGAGGCGCAGGCAGTATTGACCTTGAAAACAACACGCTCACGGTATTGCTTTATGATGTAGTACCACAGGGCCGTTATGTAAATTCAAAATGGGAATTGCAGAAAGAACCATTCAAAGGCGACGCAGTGAATTGTTACAATGATGGTCCCCTTGCCGACGGCACGCAAATGGGTCCCTTCTATGAAGTAGAGTCCTCCTCCGATGCGCGGGCCCTGAAGGCAGGCGAATCGCTCCGTTACCGGCAAACGACCCTGCACTTTGAAGGCGACCGTAAAGCATTGCAGGCGCTGGCTATGCAGTTATGGCAACTCCCACTGGAAGACGTTCAACATTTTCTTACCAACAAATAATTCCAAATGAATAGCATCCGCATTTATAAAACCACTACTACTTTACTCATCGCTTACCAGGAGCAGTACTATACTGTTATTGCCGGCTGGAATGAATTCGTAAACAGGGAAGCATTATACCAGCGTGTGGTAGAAGATCTGAAAGGATTGTCGCCTGTTGAAAAATCCGTGGCCGAAAAAATACTGGCAACATCGCTGCAGCCACCTATTGGCTCACAGGAAGTATGGGCTGCCGGCGTTACTTATTACCGGAGCCGCACCGCCCGCATGGAAGAATCAGAGATATCAGGCGGCGCCACTTTCTATGATAAAGTATATGTAGCCGAACGTCCTGAATTATTTTTCAAGGCTACGCCACACCGCGTAGCCGGTCATGGGCAAACCGTGTATATCCGTGAAGACTCCTCCTGGGATGTACCGGAGCCGGAACTGACCTTGTTTATCAGCAGCAAAGGTACTATTGAAGGCTATACCATTGGCAACGACATGAGTTCGCGCAGCATAGAAGGAGAAAATCCTTTGTATCTGCCGCAGGCAAAAGTATACGAGAAATGCGCCGGGCTTGGCCCCTGCCTGATGGTGCCTGATAAACCGGTTCCCCCGGACACTATCATCCGCATGGCTATTTACCGGAACAACGAAGTGCAATATTCCGACAGCGTGCCTATCAGCCAGATGAAACGCAGTCACCAGGAGCTGGTGGATTTCTTATACCGCGGCTGCGCCTTCCCTGATGGCTGTTTCCTGATGACCGGCACCTGCCTGGTACCGGACAATAGTTTCACGTTACAGGACAACGACCGGGTGGAGATCAGCATCGATCATATAGGACAGCTGGTGAACGAAGTACAGACTTACCGCTTATAATTAAAAAATATCTTTATGAATTCCACTGCAGCCATCCAACAAGAGGCGCCCACCGCTTCTCCTGCTTCGCGTCAGCTGAAACTTGCTACTGTACTTATTATCAGCCTTTTCTTTTTATGGGCGCTCACGGGCAATCTCATTCCTGTACTAATACCACATCTCCGGAAAGCCTGCCAGCTGAACGATTTCCAGTCGGCTTTTATTGACGCTGCCTATTGGATCAGCTATTTCTTTTTTGCTTTGCCGGCGGCCTGGGTGATGCGCAAATGGAGTTACAAAACCGGTATCATCACGGGTTTGCTCATTGCCGCTGCGGGCGCTGTGCTGTTTTTCCCGGCCGCAGAACTGCGTTCATTTGGCTTATTCCTCTTTGCCCTGTTCCTAGTAGCTGCTGGCATGACCTTCCTGGAAACCGCTGCCAATCCGTATATCACCATTATGGGCACGCCCGAAACAGCGGTGCAGCGACTCAATTTTGCGCAGGCCTTTAATGGCCTGGGCGCTTTTGTAGCGGCTTTTTTCCTGAGTAAAGTGATCCTTTCCGGGAAGGAACTCACCGCAGCGCAAAGCAGCAGTATGTCGCCCGAAGCATTGAACCAATACCTGCTTACCGAAGCACGTTCCGTTCAGGTTCCGTACCTGGCAATTGCAGGCGTGTTGCTGTTTACAGCGTTACTATTCCGGTTGGTACGTTTCCCCAAAATACATGAAGAGCATAGTGGCGGCTTGAGTGTTAACCTGCGTGTATTCAGGCATGTTCATTTCCGGTGGGGGGTGATTGCACAGTTCGCATATGTAGGTGCGCAGGTTTGTATCTCCAGTTTCTTTATCCGTTATGCAGGCTACAGTGGTCATATGCAGGAAAAAGAAGCAACTACCTATTTAGGATTATTGCTGCTTTGCTTTATGACGGGCAGGTATGCGGGTACATTATTCATGCGGAAAATAGCACCGCAACGATTATTGCTGCTATACAGTATTGCGTGCGTATTATTGTTGTGTTATAGTGTAGCCGTTGGCGGTAGAACGGGCGTTTACTTTTTGCTGGCAGTAGAATTCTTTATGTCTATTATGTTTCCTACTATTTTTTCATTGGCGATCAAAGATCTTGGTAACGAAACGAAATCGGCATCTGCTTTCCTGGTAATGTCTATCGTAGGCGGAGCATTGATACCACTGGCCCTGGGTGCAGTGAGTTTTTACAGCAATGTGCAGCTGGCATACATAGTGCCATTGATTTGTTTTGCGGTAGTAGGTTATTATGCGTTAAGACGAGCGGCGCCGGTTACTGTTCCAGCAATTCACTAATGGGTTTACGGGTCAGGCCAAAATATACTTTCTCACCCGCATTATATTTTTCCCGTAATTCAAAGTTTTCGAAAGATGGACCACCGGGTATATTGATGTATGCGTTCGGATCGGTGCTTCCACCGCTCCAGTATTTCGCCCGCCCGTTTACCCTTACCTGCAGTGAGCTATCGGCTTCGTGGGCTTCTTTGCGCCAGTATTGGGTAAGTGTATAAAAAGGGCGATACCGCCAGCCCCAGCGGGCGGCATGTTGTTCATCCTCCGGCCAGGCGGCCAGCTCTTTTAATGATTCGTCGGGTTGTGCCATTACCAGGTAGTCGCCGCTTTTGTTACGCAACAGCTGCTGTACCGGGTACGGTGCTTTTTCCACGAACCCGGTGCCATCATACCCGCCATATAACGTCTTAGCATACACGACTTTATCCTTCAGGTGTAATTTCCTCAATCGCGCATAGTTACCCATGGTAGCGGTGATGCCGCATCGCTCCATGGGCGTACCGCCTGGCTGGTGGAATACTTCTATACATAGTTCTTCCGGCCGGTTGCTGCTGATGCTCAAACGGAGATAAGGCCGGGCGCCGTTTTCAAATGCCTCCATGAAAACAAATAAGCTGAGGGTGGTATATTCCGGATGCTGCGGATCAGGATGTGAAAGCACGCCGCGGGTACCGGCAGCAGCCGTAAACCGGCCTGGGTCACTGGTTTCGCCGGTCCACATCAACTTGCCCCACTTCCCGTCTACCCGTGAAGGGGAGATTTCACTGAACTCAATTTTGCCATTCACTACCGGCTCTATGGCGATGTAGTTAAGATGGTACACGATGCCTTTCCATTCATACCCGATGCGTAGCAGTCCCCGGGGGCCGCCATCATTGCCGGGCCGCGCCCCTTCTATCGCAGCGGGCCACAGCCCGATTACAATACCATTGCGTATCCCCCACACCGGTGGACTGGCGGCATTATCGGGTCTGATCCATTGCGGTTCCGACACTGGTTGCTGCGCAGATGCAGTGCTAACGGCAACGATTATACTAAAAACCAGGCAGCGGTAAATGTTCATCTGTTATTATTTAAACGGCGGATTGTTGCAGCGGGATCGTTTTTCCGCCCACTACGGCGTGTATGGCCGGAATAGTACCATAGGACACGGTTAAGGAAGGCACACCTTTCTTCCAGCTCACAGTGCCAAAGCCTTTGTCGGTAGCCAGGAAGCTGCTGAAATCGCCGATCTTTGAATCGATGTGGATGGCTTTATCCACCGCGTCGTACCGTACACCGGTGAGCCCCTGCAATAAGCCGTAGCTCGACATTGCCCGGGCGTACCAGTGCCCGCATTCATATTCATTGAAAGGATTCCTTACAGTACCATCATACCGTTGACGGCAGGTGCGTACAATATCAAGTCCTTTTTCCACTTCGCCCTGGAACATCAGGTGGGAAGCCACCTGGTATTCGATGCCGGTCCATACTTCATTGCTGTACACAAACGGCAGCGACAGCATGCCACCCTTTGGCCAGGAGCATAGCAGCAGTCCGCCTTCATGCCCCAGTGCATAGGTAGAGCGTTGTGGGTTTTCATGTTGCTGCAGGTCTTTTTTAAGATTGTATTTATGTACGGCCAGTAAGTGGCTTTTTGTTTTGGCAGTATCAACGGGTTCCGGCAGACCGCATACGCGTGCAATCCAGGAACCCAGCACGCCATCAGAGAGGCATCCTGTACCGTATTGATATTTGGGTCCTTCCTTTTTCAGCAGGGCCAATGCTTCCGGCGAGTACTGGGTACTGAACGACTGCGCTTTTACTGGATCGGGCGCCTGCAGGTCGGTCCATTTTATTTGCTGTATAAAATACTCCCCGTTGTATAACTCCGTTTCCAGGTATTGCTTTCCTTTTGCATAAAGCGTTTTGTAGGCGCTAACATCTTCGCCAAGATAGGCGCCCATTGCAGTGAACGCCGTGAGTGCCCCCAGATAGAAGCTGGTACACATACCGGTAGGCCCCCAGAATTCAATGTCGTAAGTATTATGATGCGGTTCTTCCACGATACCTTTTCTTTTCGGATCCCAGGTGCGGATACAATAATCCATGCTCACTTTCACCAGTGGGAACATTTTCTTCAGCCAGTCGTTATCCCCACTGATACGCCAGTCGCGGTACATTTTCATGATCCCTCCCAGCTGCCCATCGGCCGCTGAATGGAAGTTATGCACCAGTGGCGAAATGGGGATATTTGCGCGGAAGCCCTGGTGTCCTTCCGTATTTTGATTTTCATGAAACTCGGTATGGCGTAAACTTCTTTCCAGTGCTGGAAAGAGGTGTGGTACTGCCTGTGCATAATTCCATACATGCGTGCACGTGCCGTGGCAACTTCCCCAGTTGTCGCCGGAGCCTTCCCAGCACCAGAAGCGGCCATCGTACTGCCGCATCACGGTAGCGGATTTCAGGATGGTGAGGTTGGCGGCTACTGCTTCCAGCACTTCCGGCGGTAAGGTGCTTTTATAAAAGGTATTTGTAAAAAGAGATGTTTGCCTGTACAGTTCATCATAGTGGGCGGACCAGTAAGCGGCTGCTTCTGCCACATCTTTAAACCTGCTGCTGTACCAGGGCCGGTAATATTTGCCGGTAGCGGGAGTGCCGCCACCCGGACTATCACCAATATGCAGTTTTGAATCCGGCACATACCAGGTCATCATCAAACAGATCACTTTTTTCTCACCGGGCTGCAAACGGAAAGGCACATACAAAGATCCTCCGGGTGCGTCTTTCTCTACAGGTGCTGTGTTGCGTGTTTCGCCTGCTTTTACGGTATTCCACGACATTGTTAAGGGATCGAACCAACCACCCCGGAACCAGCAATGATCCACAATAGTAGCCGGCTCCGTAGTAAAGATGGCGAATTGGCCTTTCTTTTCCGGTGCATCCGGAATTGCCTCCTGCGATAAAACAAACCCTTGCGGCATGGCCTTTACACTATTCCCTGTATCTCCCTGCCGCATAAAGTTGCGCGCATGATAGGAAAAGATATATTCTTCCGGTTTTGTGCCGGTATTGGTAAACTGGTATTCCAGTGCGCCAAAAGGCATGCTGGCATGATCTTCATCGCCCGGCGTAAAAGGGCTCCAGCCCTTTATGGCTACCTGAAGGGGCAATGCGTTATCACGGAGACGGATATCCGCAAACGGGAAGCGTGCGTTAAAAGTGGATTCGTTGAAACGTGGCAGGCCCCAGGTGGCGCCACTGGTACCGCCCAACCCGGCATCACGCTGCCCGAATTTTTTCCAGTCGGGTACACTCCCTTCAAGTACCCTCGCTCCATCTGGAATGCCCTTTATGCTAATGGCGGCAAACATGGCCGGTTCATAAAACATTTCGGGATTATGGTGTACCGACATATGTGAAATAGCGCCGGTACCTTCCAGGCAAAACATGCCGGCGCCTATTCCTCCAACAGGAAAGGCTATACGGTTATTATACTTTCCGCTGTACGTTTCATTAAAACGACGGCCACCGGGTGCCTTTTTTTCTCCCGGCGGAGGCGTTTCTTCCTTTGCCGCCAGCGCTATGGCAGGAATGGTGGTAGCGCCCAGGTAGGCAACAGCAATGTTTTTCAGAAAGAAACGCCGGTTGTTACTTTTTTTCATGTGGGTTCAAAATTTTAAACAGCCGGTAAGCGGTACCGCTGCTGCACTTTACAATAAAATCAACTATGGCTCTGCTGGTTAAATGTGTCGTTTTTCATCGTTTCTCCGTGGACCATTAAATTTTGCTTACACGTTTAAGCAAAATAACAAGATTGAAACTAAAATAATAATTTGGATGATCCTAGTGTTTAGTAAATTTTATTTTAAAGGAGGGAGTATTAGTTGTTATCAAAAAAAAACGGGGATGACTAATCATCCCCGCGATCTTTATACAACCAAAATAGACCTCAATACCCCGGATTCTGTTTCAGATTATTATTCTTCTGTATCTCCGTTCTGGGTATCGGGAATAGCGTACGGTTAATGTTATTGGTGGCGGCATGCGACAACCACGACTTTTTCGTAAACGCGCCAAACCGGATCATATCTGTGCGGCGATGACCTTCCTGGTCAAACTCCCATCCCAGCTCATCCAAAAACCGGCCGAATGAAAGATCTGCACCGCCTTCATTGCTGAACTGATTATTCACGGCGTCTTTCATACCATATTGGTAGGAACTGCCGGCTTTCAGCTGCGCACCAGTCACCACTGCTTTGGCGGGATTATCCACGAAATCCCGTTGCCTTACCTGGGTAACAATGGCTGCTGCCTCATCGGCCTTACCTGTACGGAGCAGGCTTTCCGCTTTCATCATCAATACTTCTGCGTAGCGGAACAGCGGGTAGTCGTTACTCAACCGGTTGGTGGCGCCCATCTTTATTTCAAACTTTCCTAAACGGAAACCATGCACCGACTCTCCCTTTTCCAATCCAGGTAATTCATTCACGAAGCTCAGCGGCTTCCCGGCGAAATCGCCCTGCGCCACAAACAGCATCTGGCCGCCGGCGGTATACTGCTGACCCTTGATCCAGTTATTCTGATAGCGGGCATCCGCAGCATCAAAGGTGCTGATGAACTGCGGAATAGCGCAGATGCCACCCCAGGGCGTATTCTTCAGGTTATAGGTCGCCTGGTTTTCCTGCTGCAATGTTTGCATGTGCAGGTCAAAGGCATTCCAGTTATTGGTATAATCCTCATCCATCGGAATCGCCAGTATGATTTCTTTTGAACTCTGGTTCTCTGTTACAAACACATTTTTCTGTGCCGGTTCCAGGATATACCCGGCGCCTGAATTCATAACGCTATCGCAGGCACTGATACATTTTTCCCACTGCGGCGTACCGGTATACACACCTGCGTTCAGGTACATTTTAGCCAGCAGCGTAAAGGCCGCCCATTTGTTGAACTTGCCGTAGGTAGCCACCGTATTATCCCTGCTCAGTAAGGGAATATTATCGGTGAGGTCTTTTACAATGAAGTCATACACTTCCTTACGCGTGCTTTGTTCAGGCAGAAATCCTGCAGGCAGATCAAACTGTGTTACCACGGGAACATTCCCGTAAAAGTCGCAAAGAATGGCATAGTACGACGCGCGGAGCACTTTCAGTTCCGCGAGAGTGGCTTCTTTTTCATCTGTGATGGGTATCAGACCGGATTCAATCTGGTAGATGATCCTGTTGCAGTTGGTGATACCTGCGTAGGTCCGGGACCACGTTTGATTTACTACATCATCGTCGGTAGTCCACGTGTGCTTGTGCAGGCGCTGGTATACCCCGTCATCAAACCATCCCCATGGGCGCTTTGGAATCACCAGCTGATCGCCTGTTACTTCCTGTGCCCGCCAGAGGCCATTCCAGTCCAGCAATATAAACCGCCATTGCGAATATCCTGCGCCCACCAGCGCGGCGATGTCATCTTTAGTAGGATTGAACTCCGTGGAGATGATGGTGGTATATGGCTTATCCTTTAACTTGGTACACGCCGACAGTAAAACAACAACCATCAGCAGATTTATTTTACGAAGCATTTTCATATGCGTGTTTTTGGAAGATTAGAAATTCAGGTTCACACCAACGGTAAAGGAACGGGTAGACGGGTACTTGTCGCGGTCGTCCACACCAGGGTTCAGCCCCATCCTGTTTACTTCGGGGTCCAGGCCTTTATATTTAGTGATCACGAAAGTATTCAGCGAGGAAACATAGAAACGCGCACCTTTGAGATACTTGGTTTTAACCTGTGATAAAGTGTAACCCAGTGTAATGTTATCTATCTTCCAGAAGTCGCCATTTTCCACATAATAGCTATTGAACTCGAGGGCATTTACATTCAGCGCCTTCTTTCCAAAAACAGGATCGTAAGCCGATTTCAGGATATTGTAATTCTGGATAGATGGGTTCTCCATATACATCCTCTGCGAATTAATGATCTGGTACCCGAAAGCGCCGCGCATGGTGATACTGAGATCAAATTGTTTGTAGGAGAAATTATTGTTCCAGCCGGCATAGTATTTCGGTAAACCATTACCGATTACTTTTTTATCTTCAAAAGCATGGGCAAAATTATCGTAGGTCACCGGCTTCCCATCTCTCCCTTCGTATATCCATTTCCCGTTATCATCCACATCAATCACTTTATATCCGTAAAAATCGCCGATGCCTTTCCCGATATTTACGATGTGGGTAAAGGTTTGAATGGGAATCCCCGCTGCACCATCAGTGAAGTAAGGAGTAGTGGTTTGGTATAATTCGTTGGAGAGGCTGATTAATTTATTGCTGTTAGTGGAAAAATTAACGCTGGTATTCCAGGTGAAATCTTTTGCTTTCACCGGTATGAAGTTCAGCATTACCTCAATGCCTTTATTCTCCATTTTGCCTACGTTCGCGGTAGTGGTGCGGTACAGGTTTGGCGGACTGGGCACATCATAATTATATAACAGGCCTTTGATCCGGCGGTTGTATACATCCACATTACCACTGATGCGGCCTTTCAGCATACTAAAGTCTAATCCTATATTAGCTTCTGCTTTCTCTTCCCAGCGGATAAACGGATTGGCGTTGGTAGAAGGCACTAAGATGCGGGACCATTTACCGTTGGTATACACATAGTCGCCATAGCCGATCAATGGCTGACTTAAAAACCCATCTTTCGGCGGATTTCCGGTGATACCATATCCAACACGCAGCTTCAGGTCATCAAACAGCCGTTGCTGTTTCATAAAGTTTTCATTTGAAATTCTCCAGCCACCGGATGCTGCCCAGAAGTTACCCCAGGGGTTCTTTGCGCCAAACAACTGGCTGGCTCCTTCCCTTCTCAGGCTGGCCATCAGCAGGTAACGGTCTTCGTAGCTATAGTTCAGTCGTCCAAAAAAACTGATCAGGTTTGTTTCTCTTTTATAACTGCTGATATTCGCCAGCTGGTTCTTGATGCCTTCTCCCAAACCAATATTGTTATAACCAAAAAGATCAGTCGGGAAATCCTGGTTATCGGCATAGTTACCGGAAGATTCATTTTCCTGGTAGCCATATCCACCCAATAATGTAAAGTGATGCGCATTGAATGACCGGGAATACTCCGCCGTCCATTCTGTGAGGCGATCGATAGATAAATCCGACGCCACCGATGCAAAGCCATTCACGCCGCTTTTGATATTGGAGATATGCTTCTTCGTTTCTGCATAACCTTTGTTGGAATTAAAACGCGCATAGGAGAATAAGGCCGACAGCTTCAAATTATTAATGGGGCGGTAGGTAAGCGTGGCGTTCATGCGCGAATTTACATTCTTGGCTTCTCCGTCGCTTTCATATAATAACGCCATTGGGTTTTCATAATCAAAGTTGCCGGTTTGCTCATAGAAGTCACCGTTTTCTTTACGCACCGGTTCGGTAGGATTCCTGATGACTGTTTGGCGGTAAATCCATCCGTTGAAGCTGTTATCCCCATTATTATTACGGCTGTAGTTATTGGTTTGGTTCAGGATACCAATGTTCAGTTTCAGTTTATCATCCAGCATGCTGTGGTTTACATCGATCCTGCCCGAGAAAGTATTGTTATCACTTTTTCTAAAGATACCCTGTAGCGCGCGGTAGTTGGCAGAGGCGAGGTAGTTAGTGGTAGCGTTACCTCCGCGGATGGTGAGGTTATGCACCTGTGTAAGCGGCGTGCGGGTGGCTTCCTTCAGCCAGTCGGTGGAACCGCCTGCATCCCAGGAAGCCAGCCTGGTGCCGGCTTTTATCTGGTCGCGGTAGTCCTGTGCCGTGAGCATGTCCAGTTTTTTGGAGATCATTTGCGTGGTAGCATAGCCGCTGTAGTCCACGGCGTTAGCGATGGTGCCTTTGGCTCTTTTTGTAGTGATGATGATAACGCCATTGGATCCTCTTACGCCATAGATGGCTGCAGAAGAACCATCTTTCAGCACATCCACCGATTCAATATCTTCGGGCGCTACTGTTTTAAGATCGCCGGGGATACCATCAACGATAACGAGGGGATTGGCGTTAGCGCCGAATAAGGTGGTGTTACCTCGCAGTAATATCTGTGATCCATCGGTGGGGTTACCGCTTGGCGTAGCGATGGTTAAACCTGCTACTTTTCCCTGCAACAGCTGTCCCGCATCCAGTACCGGGCCTTTCACAAAGTTGGCCGCCTTCACGGTGGCGATGGCGCTGGTTACATCGCCCCTGCGCTGTGTGCCATAACCAATCACCACCGCTTCTCGGAGGCTTGCTATCGATCCCTGCATGACTACATTTATCAAAGTCCTGTTGCCCACCTGCGCTTCTTCATCCTGGTAGCCCACATAGGAAAATATTAGTACGGCGCCGGGGTCTACAGCGATGCGGTATTTTCCGTCCACGTCTGTAGAAGTGCCTGTTTGCCCGTTCTTCACTTTCACGCTTACACCGGGCAGTGCTTCGTTTTTATCATCGGTTACCTTTCCCTGTATCGTTATCTGTTGTTGTACGGGTATATCATTGATGATTTCCTGGTGCGGGATTTCTTTTTCCACGATAATGATCAGGTTATCTTTCTGCAGGTAACTGAGCTTCGTATTCTTCAGTACTTTGTCGAGTATAACAGAAAGCGGCTGCCTGTTTGCAGACACGGACAACTGCCTGTATTCCGCTACCAGTTTATCGTTATATACAAATGAAAGCCCGCTCTTCTTTTCTATCTCTGTCAGGATATCATGCAGGGAGCGGTTCTCCAGCTGTACATCTATTTTTATCTCCCTGGCTGTTTGCCCGGTTAAGGCGCCTGCAAACAAAAGTTGTGTGCCCAGTGAAATGAGCAGGAATATGCTACAGCCGGTGCGCATCGTTTTCCGGATGGCATAGAGATGACACCAAATGAATTGCTTCATAACGAGTGAGAATTTTGGTTAAGAAAAGATTTAGAATTGTACTACTTTATTCCGGGCTGACCAGTTAAGTTTGTTGGCTTTAGCAATAGCGAAAAGAATTTTTTCCAATGAATCGGTGGAACTGAAATTTGCTGTAAAACGTATTCCCTTCGTAGCTTCATCTTTAAAAACTATTTTGACATCATAAATATTCTCCAGCAGGATGGCCACGTGCTGCAAAGTTTCATTACGGAAGATTAATTTTCCTGTGAGCCACCCGGTGGTGGCGGCCGCGTCCACCTTTTTTTTGTGTGGTGACCCGTTGGCAGTATGGATGATAGCCTGTTCATCCGGCAGCACCATTAAAGGCGCTTCCTGCGAAGATGTTTCCACTGCTACCTTACCACGTATAACCGTAACTGTTACCTCTCCCAGTGCTTTGTATGCCTGTACATTGAATGCGGTGCCCAGTACTTCTGTTTGTACGCCTGCACTGGAAACAGTAAAGGGATGCATAGGATCAGTTGTTACGTCAAAACAAGCTTCGCCTTCGAGCAGCGTTACCGTTCTGTTCTCCCGGAAGTTTTCCGGGTAACGGATACCGGAGCCTGCATTCAGTGTTACTATTGATCCATCCGGAAGCGGTACTTTCAACTGTTGGCCCCTGGCGGTGGATCTTGTAACATACTGTACTGCAACGGTGCCTGTGTTTTGATAATGCAGGTATGCCCATGTGCCCAATGATAAAATAACAATAACAGAAGCGGCTACACGCAGCAATACCGGAAGATTAAAAAAATTTTGTCTTTTGATTTGTCCGTCGATGCGTTCTTTCAGCCGCTGCATTACCAATTCTTTATCTGCAGGCAACTCCTCCCCGCTTCCTTCTTCTGAAAGGCGGTCGAACCACTGCTCCATCCACTCTTTTTGTTCCGGCGTGCATTTCCCTTCCAGGTAAAGTTCCAGCAGCGTGTTAAAGTCAGTTTCATTCATAACGGCTGTTTTTCTTTGTATGGAACACGTGGTTAATATAGAAGTGTATAAAAAGAAGGGATGGTAGTAGATGACTTAAAAAAAAGTTGAAAAAATTATACATTCAGTTTGAGGTGCAGGTATTTCAATGCGTTGCTGATCTGTTTCTTTACTGTTTTATCGGAGATATTCAGCTTATGTGCAATTTCTTTATGAGAGAGATCTTCTGTTCTGCTGAGGAGAAATACTTCCCGCATTTTCAGGGGCAGCTTATCTATTTCACGGTTTACCAGCAGGGAAAGCTCATTGGCGGCCAGTTGCCGTTCAAAAAGGTCGTCGGCCTCCGCGAAGAGTATGCCCCAGGATTTGCGGAAATGGTTTCGTTTGATTTCCTGGCGGATATACCGGAAACCGCCGTATCGTACGCAGGAGTGAAGATAGGTATACAGTGATTCCACATTGTGCAGGTTGCTGCGACGTTTCCACAGGGACACAAATACTTCCTGCAGGATATCTTCCGCTTCCGCGGTATCCTTGATTGCCTTTACCAGATAAAAGTACAGCCGCTCCCAATAACGCATATAGATTACATCAAAGGCTTCCTTGCTATCCTCTTTCAGCAAATTTAAAAGAATATCGTCTGCATATTGTTGAAGATGCACACTATTCATAAGTGGAAAATTAACATAAACGTGAAACCTCTCTTTATCTACGGTCTTCTGTTCCTACGGAACGTGAGAATTATTAATTGTCTAATATACAATTAATAACTATTGACCCGTTATTTTTTTTCCGGATTTTTTTTTAATTATTACGGGAGATATGATGGATAAGGGTTTACGGGAAACAAACCCCTGTTCAATTGTTATTTTATATTAATTGTCATTTTTACACGAAATACATTCCCCGGAAGGAATGCCTTCCGGGGAATAGGGATAAATAATGTAACCGATGTTCTTTAACGGGCATTTATTTGAACCATTCTATATAGTCTGCTATAAAAGCGGCGGCGGTACGCGCCGGCTTGCCCAATACCTGCTGCACATCATTGCTCACATAAGTGGCGTCGCCATTCCGCTGTACTTCAGCATACGTTATCAGGGTTTGAATGGTCCACTGCGGCATACCCGTCTTTTCCATCCGTTCCCGGGCTTCCTCCAGGGTGAGCGGCACATAGGTCACTTTGTGATGGATCACCGTTCCTATGATATCGGCCAGCTGCCAGTAATTAAGGACTTCATCGCCGGTGAGGATATACGTTTGCCCGGCATGCCTTGCCGGGTCTTTGAGCACAGTGAATGCCACTTCCGCAATATCCCGGAGGTCGATATACGCCCGCCCCCCATCGCCGGTAGCTTCATAAATACGGCGCTCTTCTTTTACCCGTTTTGAAAACTCGCCCAGCCAGTTCTGCATAAAACCAGTCGGCTGCAGGATGGTCCAGTCCAGGCCGGAGGCTTTCAGCAAGTCTTCCACTTTCCTGTGCGACTGCCCGATGGCCGACGGTGCGATGTGTGCGGGCCAGCTTTTACCGGCCGCCGCAGAGGATAGTTTTACAAAGCTTTTCACCCCGGCAGCTTTGGCGGCGGTGATCACATGGTGTTGTTCCGCTATGAAGCTGGCCCCCATGCCGGATACCAGGAAAGCCGCCACACTGTTTTCCATCGTGGCAGGAAGCGTTTCCGGCCGGCTCATATCCGCGGCCACCCATTTTACAAAAGGCAGGCTTTCAGCCCTGCCCAGGTCGCGGGTTACTGCAATAGTGGGCAGCTGCGCCTCTGATAAGAAACCGAGCAATGCCCTGCCTATTTTTCCTGTTGCACCAAACACGGTGCGGTACGGTGTGTTTTCCATTTTAATGATTTAATTTAGCAGACCCAAAGTTACCGCCCGTAAATTCCGGCTGATAACGCAGAAGGAACTCTCATCAACGCAAAAAGAAGTATTATGACCCGCAGATGCCAGGTAACCCATAGCGCAGATAAACCTCCCGTGCAGGAAAAACAGCTGAGTATCGGAGACGCCTCCGGGTTTCGCATTCAACTGGAAGAGATCACTTTTAACGGCGTAGATCTACGCTGGGGAAGCTACATCAACCACGACGCCAAAGTGATGTCCTTTCATCCGGAAAAAAAGGCCATTGTATCACACTTCAGAATACAGGATGCCGGCGCCGCCAGCACACACGCCATCCGCGAAAAACAGTTCGTGGTATACCGCGAATCACCGGAGTCGCACGATCTTTTCATTCCTCCCACCAATAATAAAATACGCTCCTTCTTTGAACTGATCGTTACCGATGATTTCTTTGATCATATTTTCACGGAAGAAAGCCGTTTTATGGAGCGTTTCCGCCGGTACAACACTTTTAATATACCCGCGCCGGAATTTACCGCACAAATGCTGCCGGCTATGTACAGCGTCATCAACGATATGCAGCATAGTCCGTACAGCGGCGCATTAAAAGCGACCTACCTGGAAACCAAAGCCACGGAATTATTCCTGATGCAGATACTGCAACTGGACCAGCCATCGCCCGCTCCCGCAGGATTAACACCCGGCGATACGGAGCGGCTTCACAGCATTAAATACTACATCGATCAGCACTACGAAAAACCGCTTTCCATATTGGAACTGGCCCGCACTGCCGGCATTAACCAGATGAAGCTGAAAAACGGCTTTAAAGCCCTGTTTAACACCACGGTATTTGGCTACATCTCAGGATTGAGAATGCAGGAAGCCAGGCGATTGCTGCTGGAGGAAAAAATGTATGTAAACGAGGTGGCCGACAGGATGGGTTATAAATATCCCCAGCACTTCACGGCTGCCTTCCGGAAGAAATTCGGCCTGCTTCCGAAAGATCTTAAAAACTAAGCTGCCCGCTGTAAACACAACGGGCAGCAGCATGGGTGACCAGATATTTATCTCCCGGAATTAATAACCGGGATTTTGTACGATCAGCGGATCTGTTTGTGTTTCTATATAAGGGATTGGCCACAGGTAATCCCGTGCAGCGTTAAAGGTGCGCACTTCTATCACCCTCATTTCGCTTTTATTGGGCACTGCACTGTAATCGGCGATCCCATTGGCATCTATCTTCGGGGCGGCGGCGAGCCAGCCTCTTGGCACACGGCCATAAAATGGTCCTTTCATCACTTTATCGGCAATCTTCCAGCGGCGGATGTCAAACAAACGGAATCCTTCCATCGACAATTCATGCATCCGTTCTTTCCTTACCGCAGAACGAAGGGCTTCCTGTGTGCTGCCGGCGGGAATGTCCGGCATGTTTACACCCGGCCGTTTCCTTACCGCGTTAATCGCCTGGTATACGGTGGCATCCAGCTCATTGGCTTCTATTTTTGCCTCCGCATACATGAGCAGTATTTCCGCATACCGTGCAAGGATCACGCTCATGGTCGACTGGCGCGTATTGTCTTTATCTTTCAGATCCACATACTTACGCCAGCAATAACCACTGAAAGAGGCATAAGCGTTAACGGCATCCTGGTTTACGATCCGGGTAGCCGGGTTGGTATTATAGTTCCAGCACGTGAGACTGTCCTTATGCGTTTCAAACTGGTAATTAAAAAATATGGATCCTGGGAGTGCAATCGTGTAGCCAAGCCGCGGATCGCGGTGTTCAAAAGGCTTCTGCGGGTTGAACAACGGTGATTGATCAATGGTAAGTCCGTCGGTACACTCATAGCTGTCGACCAGCGACTGTGAAGGAATTTTATTGGAGGCACCACCGGCATTCCTGCACAGGAGCGGGTACGGCCCTACCCAGTTGATAACCGGCAGCTGATATTGCAGGGACAGGATCACTTCCGGTGAATTTTTTCCATCATAGCTAAATAACCGTGGGTAACTGTCATCCAGCTTGTACACGTTAAGATCCATTACTGCCTTGGCGGCATTGGCAGCAATTTTCCATTGTTCGTTATACAGCGCAGCCCTTGCTTTTACAGTGAGCGCAGCGCCTTTGGTAGCGCGGCCATTATCAGTAGCCGGATAGGTAACCGGCAGTAATGCTGCTGCACTGTCCAGCTCATCGAAAACAAATTTAAGTACGGCTGCTTTCTCGCTGCGCGGCACCTGCGAGTTTTCCAGTGAAAGGGTATGTGTTACCAACGGCACCCCGCCAAACATCGACAGCAGCTGTTGATACATAAATGCCCTTACAAAACGGGTTTCGCCCATACTGCGCTGGTACAGCAAGGGATCAGTCACGGCCCGTACTCTCTCCGCATTGTCCAGAATATAATTACACCGTCCTATCACCTTGTAGTAACCCGTCCAGATGCCTTGTGTGAAGGTATTGTTGGCATCGTGGTTGCCCAGTCCTATTTTTTGCAGATCACTGTTATTGCGTTCGTAGCCAATATCACTGATGGCATCAAACAGGAGCACTGACGGGAACCCGTCCAGCTGGGCCGGGTCGGAGGCTTTGTCCATAGGCTTATTCAGCCCTTTATACAGTCCGTTCACTGCCAGCAGCAGTTCGTCCTGGTTATTGAAATAATCGGCGTCGGAAGGGCCGGTTAAAGGATCTTTATCCAGGTAATCTTTATTACAGGCCTGTATCCCCAGCAGGGTAACAGCCATCATCATCCAACAGGTAAAACGCTTCCTCATGATTTCGGTTTTTAGAAATTTACATTAACCCCAAAACTGTAAACCTTTACAATGGCATAGTTGTCGGCCACGCCCACAGCTGTTTCCACATCATAGCCCGGCCAGAACTTACTGGACGTAAACAGGTTGGAACCATTTACAAATACCCGCAGGCTGTTGATCCGCATGGCTTTCACCAGGTTGGCCGGCAGCGTATATCCCAGCTGTAAGTTTTTCAGGCGCAGATAAGCGGCGCTCTTCATCCAGAAACTGGAGATCTGCTGGTTGTTGGTGCCGCCAAATACCAGCCGCGGAAAGGCGGCATCTTTATGCTCCGGCGTCCAGTAATCTTTGAAGCGCTCCTGTGCGGTACCGCCTACAGAGCTTACATAAAAAGGCATGATACCGGCGCCGTAAATCAGGCCGTCTACTTTACCTACGCCCTGCAGAAATGCGCTGAGGTCGAAGCCTTTCCACGATGCGTTTAAACTAACGCCATAAGTATAGCGGGGAATGGTGTTGCCAATAATTACCTTATCACTTTCATTGATGATGCCATCGCCGTTCTGATCTTTATATTTGATATCGCCTGGCGCAACGGTACCGAATTGTGTGGCATGTTTGGCTACATCATCGGCATTCTGGAAAAATCCCTCTGCCTCTAACCCGAAAATTGAATTCACCGGGTATCCTTCCCTGCTCACGGTTACAGCCGATTGGTTTATGCCGTGCATATCCACTACTTTATTTTTTACGTCGGATACATTCACACCGATGTTGTATTTAAAATCGCGGATCCTGCCATCGTAGTTGATGCCAAGCTCCCAGCCTTTGTTACTTACTTTTCCTGCATTCTGGTAAGGTGCTGTCAGACCGGTGATCAGTGGTATATTGAGCAGCAGCAGGATATCTTTTGTTTTACTGACATAATAATCTCCTGTTATGGAGAGATGGGAAAACAGGGTCACATCAAATCCTATATCGCTCATCTCGGTACTTTCCCAGGTGATATTCTTGTTCGCCAGAGAATCCAGGGCGGCGGCGCCTATGATTTGTCCGCCCATAGTATAAGAGCTGAGGTTCACTACGGTGGCAGACGGGTAAGTACCTATATTCTGGTTACCCAGCCGGCCCCACGATGCGCGGAGCTTTAATTCATTCACCACCGGTTTCAGCGATGCCATAAATGCTTCTTCTGAAATGCGCCATCCGGCTGATGCAGAAGGGAATACCCCCCATTTGCGGCCTTCTGCAAAACGGGAAGATCCATCATAGCGGGTATTAACTTCAAGCAGGTACTTTTCTTTGTAGTTATAGTTGATCCTGCCAAAAAAGGAACGCAGCGCCCACTCTTCGCCGGCGCCGCCGTTATTCATATTGGTAGCCGCTCCGGCATTCAGGATGGGATAGTCTGGTAAAACGTAGTTGTCGCGGTACGCGGTGAATCTGTCCTGGCGATAGCTATTCTGTTCCACGCCGCCCAATACTTTCAGGTCGTGTACGCCGTATTTTTTCTGGAACGTGAGCGTACCGCGCATGTTGTTATAAAACTGCCGCTGACTGGAAACGTCCAGGGTGCTTACCGGTGGAAACTTATAGCTGGGGGTGCCATCAGGATGATACGTTTGCACTACTTTATTAAACTTGTTCGTATAGGTTTGCACGTATTTGGGGGCGATATTAAAGGAAGCAGTAAGCCATTCTACCGGCTGGTAGTTGATGGACGTGTTAAGACTGCCCCAGGGCGCGCTTACGCGGTTCAGACCACCTTCACTGGCTGCTGCCGCCGGGTTGATGCCTACCCATCCTTCCCCGCGGGTACCGTTGGCATTTACCGCCAGCTGATTGGGGGAAATATTATTCATATAGGCAAAGATCACATCGGCGCCTGTTGCCGGCTCGGTGGTTACCGGGCTGATATATTGCAGGTCAAACTGCATGTTTAATTTCTTCGAAAAAATGATATCGGTATTACTGCGGATGGTAAGGCGTTTAAATTCGTTGTTATCCATCAATCCCTTCTGATCAAAATACCCCAAGGACACCAGCATCTTTACTTTATCGGTACCGCCGTTCACTGTCAGGAAATGGCTTTGCTGAAAACCGGAACCGGTTAACACCGCCTTCTGCCAGTCGGTATTGGGCAGTGAATCCGAGCTGCCGTTTCCCTGCTGCCGGTATTTTTCCAGCAGTGCATCGGAGTACAACGGAGAGCGGCCGGAATTTTTATACGCTTCATTCGCCAGCAACATATAATCCAGCGCGTTGGTGAGTGCAGGCAGATTGGTAGGTTTCTGCCAACCAACGTAGTTGTTGTAGTTAATGGACAGCTTATTGCTTTTGCCTCTCTTGGTGGTTACGAGTATTACACCGTTGGCCGCACGCGAACCATAGATAGCTGCCGATGCCGCGTCTTTCAGTACGCTGACGGAGGCGATCACATTAGGATCGATGTTGTTGATAGAGCCTTCCACGCCATCGATGAGCACCAGCGGATCGGGGTTTTTCAGGGTGCCCCAGCCGCGCACGCGCACCGTACCGCCATCGCCACCGGGCTTACCGTTGCCTTGCGTGATAGTAACGCCGGGCATGGTACCTTGCAACCCCGCAGCGGTTTGTCCTACCGGCCGCGCGGCCAGCACTTCGCCGGATACGGTGGCTACGGCTCCCGTGAGATTTACTTTTTTCTGGGTACTATATCCTACTACCACCACTTCCGTTAATGCTGCGGGGGTAACGGACAGCGGTATACGAAAAAACTTCTCCCCTTTAACAGGTTGTTGTTTTGTGAGATACCCGATGCTGGAAATACTCAGTACGTCCTGGTCTGTTACATTGGGCAGTGAAAACTTTCCGTTTTCATCTGTGAGCACACCTTTTGTAGTGCCTTTGATGCCTACTGTTACGCCAGGTAAGCCTACACCGGCGCTATCCGTAACGATGCCGGTAATGGTTTTTGCCGGCGAGCTGCCGTCCTGTGGGGAAAGCGTTCCGCCGGGCGGTGTGTTTTTTTTGATAACGACGGTGCCGTATTTAATCGTGTAGGTAAGCGGAAGATCTTTCAGGCAGATCTTCAGGGCTTCCTCCAGCGATTTGTTGGCGATATTCACGCTGAGCGGCGGCGCATCTTCCAGCAGTTTTTCATCGCAGATAAACTGGTAGCCGGTTTGCTTGCTGATAAGATCAAATACTTTATCCAGCGGCATTTTACTCACGGAGAGCTTTACGGTTTGAGCGCTGGCGGTAAGTGAGGCTGCCAGCAGCAGCCAGGTGGTAAATTTAAATACCCGCCATGTTCGTTGTTTAGCCGGCATACGGCTCCTGCTCCCGTGGGAGTGGACAATGGTAAACAGTTCCATACTATCTTCTGGTTGAGTTTAAATAATTCATACGTGGAGTACTCTCCTGATTTACTTCATAGTGGCGGGCATTACGGTGATACGGCTTCCGTTGATGGTGAAATGCACCCTTCCGGTTTGTTCCAGCAGCTCCAGGAGCTGTGTTACACTTTCCTTGCGGGTCATGCTGCCATACAGCTGAATACCGGAAAGATCGCCCTTGTATTCGATGTCCACATCATACCACCGGGCTATCTGTCGCATGATAACGGTGATATCTGTTTTGCGGAATTTGAACTGTCCTTCTTTCCAGGCCATTACCTCTTCTATTTCCGGGCGGGTAATTAAAAACTGGTTTTCTTTTTCAGCGATGCTTGCCTGCTGACCAGGTTTCATCATTGCGGTGGCGGCGCCTTGTGTTACGCTGACAGCGCCTTCCAGCAGGGTTGTTTTTACGCGGGCTTCGTCGGTGTAAGCCATTACGTTAAAATGAGTACCCAGTACTTTCACCTGTATACCGGATGTTTGCACCACAAAAGGCTTCGCCGCATTTTGCGCGATTTCAAAATACGCTTCCCCGGTGAGGAGTACTGTTCTGTTGCTGCCTGTAAACACTACAGGAAATTTCAGCGAGGAGGCGGCATTCAGCCATACCTGGCTGCCATCGGGCAATACCACCTGGTACTGTCCTCCTTTAGGCGTGCGGATGGTATTATATTCCGGGGCGGCGCCACTGCTACTGCTCATGCCACGATAGGCGAGCCGGCCGCTGTCCAGTTTAATGATACGGGTGTTTCCCTGTTTGCCTACTGTTCCGGTTCCTGCATCGTCCAGCACAATGGTGCTGCCATCAGCCAGGATCAGTTCTGCTTTGTTGTTACCTGCCGGTATTGGCGCAGTTGTTTTGTTTGATACTAACGGTGCCTGGCCTGCGTAATAATAACGCCAGGTGTAGCCTGCTGCCAGTATAAAGGCTACTGCTGCTGCCGCGGCCACTGTTTTATAAAAAGTGCGGATATTTTTCCGGGAGATGTGGTAGCGGTTATCTTCTTCCTTTATTGGTGGTTGCGCATCATTGCCTGTTTCCGTGTCATCATCTCTCCGCGTCAGCGCCTGCCGCAAGGCAGCAGTTTCCATTACCTTGTTAAAAGCCTGTTGTAAATCAGGATGAGCGTTAGCCGCATACCTGTCTTCCGCCAGTATGGCTTCAATCATTTCTTCCATTGCCGGCCCGTTACGTGCTGCCTGCATTAATACCTGCAGGCGCCTGGTTTCTTCCGGGGTGATCCGGTTGTCCAGGTATTTCTCCAATAAATCTTTTAACTCATCGTGTAACATAAAACCGGATGCAAGCACAACACTCTCATGAAGGGTTGTATAATAAAGACGAAAAAAGAACGAACGGGAATCCTTCAGCTACCGGAAAATATTTCAGCTTCGTTTAACCGGCAACGTTATCCCCCTGTTTCCATGCTCATGTAACATGCTCCGCTCTCCCACCCATATACTTCCGGATAGCGGCAATGGACCGTGCAATATAATTTTTGGAAGTGACCCTGGAAATATTCATCTGCCGGGCTATTTCATCGTGCGACAATCCCTGGAAGCGGCTCAGCCGGAAGGCCAGTTGCATTTGCGCCGGCAGCTGGTTGATAGCGGCATGCAACTGGCCTTCAAAATCCTTCAGTTCCAGTTTATCCTGGGCAGACGGTTGGTCCGATGCCATGTACACATGGTGTCCTTCTTCCTGCACTGTAGGCAATACCCTTTTCCGGAACTCATCCAGGATCAGGTTTTTTGCCATCGTATACAGGAAGGCATCGAAACGGTGTACTGCCAGCAGGCGTTCCCGGTTCATCCATATTTTTATAAAAATTTCCTGTGTCAGGTCTTCTGCCACGGCAGGCGACTTAACAAATTGCAGGGTGTTGGCATACATCTTCCCCCAGTACCGGTCAAACAACCGCTGGAAGGCGGGCTGATCCCCCGCTGCCACACGCAGCAACAGCTCTTTTTCATTATGTGGACTATCTTTCGGCAAGGAAGGTCATGGAATTTATTACAAAATAATCATTTCGCGGAACTACCTGTAATTATAAAGACGATAAAAAATGTAAACCGAATCCTTCCTGTTCTATTTTTTCCAAAATAATTATCTCGGGATAAATAATACTGCATCCGCAGCTATTATCCCGTCCGTTTTGTGGTTGTCTATTTCCACATAGGCGCCGGTTCCGGCTTTCAGCTGGTAACTACCCAGGCTCACCCATTCGCCGCTGGTTTGCCCTTCAACTTTTATACTTGCCGCTGCAATTTCCACTTCCTTTACCGTGCGGCCATCATATACCTTTACCCGTGCATTTCCATCTAATCCGGGGAGGCGTGGCACATAGGTAAATACCTCATATTTACCCGTTTTCCCGATAGCCGGTGAAAAACGTACCGATTTGCGCACGGCTCCCTTGCTGTCGTCTGTGAGCATGGAAGGGCCATAGCAGCCATGGATCACCTTTTTCCATTCGCCGGTAATGGTTACGTGTTGCTCGTCATTGTCGTCCACCAGTATTTCAGCGGGACTGTTATCCACCAACGGGTTGGTACGCAGCATGGTTTGGATCTTTTTTACGTCCGCGTCCTGTATGGAGCTGCGCTGATCGATGGCTACCGCCGCTGCGGTGGCAGCAGATTGCCCCAGCACCATAAATACCGGTTCCATGCGGATGGAGCCATAGGCAATGTGCGACGCTGATAAACAAACCGGCACCAGTACATTTTTCGCGTCCTCCGGTTTAGGTGTAATAGACCTGTAAGAGACCGGGTAAGGGCCAAGACCGCCAATCTGTACATCTCCCTCATTTTTTACCATACCATTTACTACGATACGCTGACAATTATGGGAATCCATATTGTAGGCCGCCATACCAACGGCATCCGTCACTTTTTCGCGGCCTTCACAATTGGCCTGTGTCATCACATATCCGCCAATCATGCGCCTGGCCTCGCGTATATACAGCTGGGGCGACCAATGGCCGTTATCCGTGTACTCATCTTTCGGGTACCCCCATTGTAACATTTGTTCCCGGAGATGGGAAGCAATCCGTTCATCGTGTCCTATAAAATATAACAGGCCTTTGGTATAAAGCTCATGATCGTGGATGATCTTTTTCCGGGTAGCCGGATCGGCCTCGGGGTAGTTATAGTTCATCCCGATCATATCCGTGGAAAAAGCGCCGTAATTATTAATATCGGTTTTCCCGTTGGGCATGAGATCAATCTTGAGGTTGGGTTTCAGGGCGTCAGGTTTGGTAGCATTCAGGAGGCGTACCAGCAGTTCGTAGCGCGACGGATCATAATCTTCCGGTTTGGTGACCGGAATACTGTTTTCCGGGCGGTTGCTCAGGCAGATCCTGAAATTATAGGCCTGTACCTTTTTGTCGCCCTCGCCATGGGCAGCAAGCGAATCGGGACTAATGCCCCACAGCAGGCCACTTTCGGGTTTGCCGGGGATCTTGTACGGATCAATGCCGTCGGGAAACTGGTGTTTATCGAGGAGCTGAACGCCGTTGTAGGTTTCGTGGTATTGTGCATTGGATTCCCGGCCAACGGTGTAGGAGATGCCTGCTTTCGCCATCAGATCGCCTTCATAGGAGCAATCGATGAACATTTTGGCTTTTACCACCTGTTCCGCGGGTCCGTTCACAGTTATTTCCGTCACATACCCGTTTTTCTTTACCGCGTTGCTGATGGTGTATCCGTACAGCACTTCCACTTTGGCGGCATCGATATACTGCTGGAAAGTAGCTTCCGCCACATGAGGTTCAAAGATCCACTGTTCCAGTTTTCCGTAGTGGTTGCCGATCCGGCGGTAGAAGTCGCGCGATAACCCGGTGATAGCATACTTATTACCGATGTCGGTATATCCCAAACCGCCGGAGGTAAGGCCGCCCAGGTGTTTGTCCGGTGATACGAGCAGTACTGTTTTATGCAACTGCTTTGCTGTATAAGCAGCTATTACACCCGCAGAGGTGCCGCCGTATACGCAAATGTCCACCTCCCTGGGAGGCGCTGTAAGCCCGGAACTGTTAAGCGGAAGGAGATACCCTGTACATACAACGAGGATAGAAAAGAGTTTTATTTTCATACGTGAATCAATAACGGCCCTTTAAAAGACCGTTATGTTTATAAAGACGGGAAAAAAGGTAACAGGAATGTGTCTTACGAAAAAAAATTATGTCGCAGGTGGTTAGTATCTTTGCTGTCTTCTACACACATCTGGCTCAACACACGGAAATAAACACCAAAATATGACAGCAACAACAATACTACTCGACGGAAAAGCTTTATCCAAACAAATGGAAGCAGAATTAAAGGTCAGGGTGCAGCGCATCATTGAAAAAACGGGTGTGGTACCTGTTCTGGCTACCATCCTGGTGGGTGATGATCCTTCTTCGGAAGTATATGTGAAAATGAAAGGGAATGCGTGTGAGCGGGTGGGCATGACCTCGGTAAAGGTACACCTGCCTAAAGAAACCACTACCAAAGAATTGCTGGACACTATCAAAAAGCTGAATAACGACGACCAGATCTGCGGCATCCTGTTGCAACACCCGGTGCCGTCACAGATCGATGAGCGGGCCTGTTTTGATAAAATACATATCGATAAAGATGTAGATGGGGTTACCTGCCTGGGTTTTGGCCGTATGTCGATGAACGAACCCGCTTATGGCAGCGCCACACCTGCGGGAATTATGGAGTTGCTGAAGCATTACCAGGTACCTGTTGCCGGTAAGCATGCAGTAGTAGTGGGCCGGAGTCCTATCCTCGGCAAACCGGTAGCTATGATGCTGCTGAATGAAAATGCCACGGTAACTATTTGTCATTCGCGGACCAATAATTTACGGGAGCTTATCCAACAGGCAGACATTATAGTAGGCGCAGTGGGCAAACCTGAATTTATAAAAGCGGAATGGATAAAAGATGATGCCGTTGTAATAGATGCCGGTTATCACAAAGGCGGCATCGGCGATATAGAACTGGCGCCATTAGCAAACCGGGTGGCGGCCTACACGCCGGTACCGGGTGGCGTTGGACCTATGACGATCGCAAAGCTGATTGCCCAAACAGTGGAATCTGCTGAAAGAAAGCTGGGGTCTTCCAGGAAATAATATTTGAGTCCAAAAAATATAATACAAATAACAGCTGCAGGTAGTGAAATAACTGCAGCTGTTATTGTCCTTTTTTGCCCGCCTGATTGTCGTTTTCACACCCGTTATATACCGATATATCCACCTAAGTTTGTGAAAAAGAAAATCATGAGACAAGAACTGCTCCGCGAAGTAACCAACACCGGCGATACCCTGCAACAATTGCTTACTTCCTTTGATGACGAACAACTGAACAAAGTGCCTTTTGAAGGCAGCTGGACAGCCGCGCAGGTGGCGTCGCATATTTGCAAAGCCGGCGACTGTGGCATCTTGTATGGCGAGGCGGTACCTACCGACCGTCAACCGGATGAAAAAATACCCGCCGTAAAATCGCTGTTCCTGAACTTCGATATTAAGATGAAGTCGCCGGACATGATTGTACCGGAAGAAGGTTATATGCCGAAAGAAGCTGTACTGGAAGATACCGCTGCCGCCTGGCATAAATTAACCACTGCCGCCAATACTGTTAACCTTACAGAAGAATGCACCGACTTTGAAGTGCCTGGCTTCGGACCTTTTACCCGGCTGGAGTGGATACAGTTTATCAATATTCATACGCAAAGACATATACACCAGTTACAACGTATATACGATACCGTAGTAAAGGCGTAAAGCGGTTTACTTTATATTTACACCGATGCCGATCTGTACCTGGCTTGTTTTCCACTGGTAGCGGTCATCAATGTCATTTACATTCGTAAGGCCGAGTACATAGCGTGCGTATACGTGCAGTATGTCGAAGTTCAATGTGGCGCCGGCAGCCACTCCCAGATCGCTGCGCTTAAAAGCATTACGGTTGTAGTTAAGGAGGTTTTCGTTAGCATAAAACAGGTAGCTGTATTGCGGTCCGGCGTTGATAGTAATTAACTTATTCACGTTGTAACGCAATAACAGGGGCAAGGTTATATAGCTGAGTTTAATGCTTTTATTGGCGTTGTCGTTGCCGGCAGAAATATATTTTGCACCGAAATCATCGTCACGTTTGGGTCCCACCTGCGAGAACAGGAGTTCCGGTTGCAGGCCCCATTTTTTTGTAAAATCATATTCGGCGTATACACCTAATCTTCCGCCCAGTGTATAATTTGATTTAATGCCTGCCCCATCCAGTTTAAACATGTTCAGGTCTGCCTTGATACCGTAATGCAGTCCCTGTGCGCTGGCCGCGGCAGCAAGGCAAACCAGCAACAATACTGACAGTAATCGTTTTTTCATAGCTGATGATTTTAGCATAAAGAAACGAATTGATCAGATGCGAATTGCTGCGCCCGGACCACTAATAGATGATCCTGCTGTTTTTCACTATCATGCGGGATATTTCCTCGGCAGATCGTTTGGGGTTATGACAGTTTAAGGTCTACTTTCTGCCCGGTTTTAACAGCGTGATAGATGGCGTCAATAATTTTCAGGTCTTTCAGGGCCTCTTCTCCGTCTACAGCTACCACCGGTTGTTTTCCATCCAGGATAATGCCTGCCATTTCTTCCATTTGCACGGTTTGATGGGTAACGTGTGGCTGGGTAAGTTCTCCTTTATTGGTGCGCCCGCGGATGGGGCCGTAGCCGGTGGAAGGCTGCATCTCAGCAAATCCTTTTTCGCCGGTGAGGTAAAAGCGGTCGAGGTAGTTCATGTTGTAAGTAGACAGGCACGACGCTACGGCGCCACTGGGAAAGCCCAGCTGGAATTGGATGGTTTCATCCACGCCTTCTTTAAATTTCACGGGGTCGGTTTTGGTTTCCTGGGCTGTTACCCATATGGGGTCTTCGCCGGTCATATACCGGGAGCCGTTGATAGCGTAGATGCCTATATCCATTAAGGAACCGCCGCCGGCCAGTTCTTTATTGAGGCGCCACTGCGAGGGGTCGCCGATACGGAAACCGCATTGCCCCTGGAAGAACATGATTTTTCCGAAGTCGCCGTTTTTGCGCATGCGGATAACTTCCAGTGTTTTGGCTTCAAAATGCATGCGGTATCCCACCAGCAACTTTACGTTTGCTTTTTTACAGGCGGCAATCATTTCCTGGCCCTGTTTAGCATTCAGCGCCATTGGCTTTTCGCAGATCACATGTTTACCTGCCGCAGCCAGGCGGATGGCCTGGTCGTGATGCAGTGCATTGGGTGTGGTGATATATACCGCATCAATGTCTTTGTTATCTTTTATTCGGTCGAAGTTTTCGTAATTATAACAGTTCTTGTCGGGGATGGAGAACCGGCTCTGCCAGTCTTTTATTTTAGCGGGGGTGCCGCTGACCACGCCTACCAGTTTTGCCTTTACGCAGGCCTGCATGGCTTCTGCCACCCGGTTGCCATAACTGCCTAATCCCATAATGGCTACACGTAATACCGGGCCATCATAGTGATGGAGATCTTTTGCCCAGCCGGCAAGCGGCATCAGGGGCAGTACCATAGCGGAGGCGGCAATTTTCTGTATAAAATCACGACGAGTATTCATGACGGGAGATTTGGGTTTCATTGATTCCTTAATAATACAAAATTTATCCAGGAAATTATATCAAAAAAAAAGCCCCTCCGGGCGACGGAGCGGCTGGCTATCTTTATAAAAAAATCAATTCTTTACATCATACAAAATGACAAACTCCACTCTCCTGTTCCTTGCCTTTCCTGCTTCTGTATCGTTGGTGGCAACAGGATCGCGGTCAGACAATCCCCAGGTGAACATACGGTCGTTGCTCACCTCAAAACTATTGAGTAATTGTTTGGCGCCTGTTGCACGGCGTTCTGACAAATCACGGTTGTATTCCGCCGCGCCGGTGTTATCCGTATGACCGGTGATCAGGATCTTTGTTTTATTGTATTTGTTGAGTACTTCTGCAAAATGTTTGAAGGTAGGCTTTACGCTTTCGTTCACCTGGTCGGAAGACGATGAAAACAGTACGTTGTTAGGGAAAATCACTTTCAGGCTGTCTTTGATGATACTTACTTCCGCATCATTCAACGTGTTTTTCAGCTCTTCATACTGCTTGTTCATATAAGCATGCTGGCTGCCGCTTTTCCGGGAAGATGCGCACGAAGCCGTTAAAACAATGGTCACTATTGCCAGCAGGCAATAACGTGAGGTCAATAACATTCTTTTCATATCCGCTGTATTAAGCTGCAAAGGTATGTAAAATAGCTATTATCAAGCTGTTGCATAAATAATCTGTAATATTTACAAAAACATATATGCGTTAATGTTATAACCCTATCGTGCTGCCACGGTAACACCTATACGGGGTATTGCGTAATTCTTTTTATCTTGGAGAGATATGAATACCATTCCTTTGATACAAAGCATGCTGGGATTGCTGGCGGGCATTGCGCTCATTGTATTGCTCACCGCGCGCTTCCGGGTGCATGCTTTTTTTGCATTGCTGTTGGCAAGTGTTCTCACCGGCGTAATTTTACAGTTACCTGTAACGGATATCCTTGGCAGTATTAAAAGCGGCATGGGCAATATTATTGGCTCACTGGGATTGCTCATTGTGCTCGGCACTACACTGGGTTTGATCCTGGAGCATACCGGCAGCACTACTGTGCTGGCCAACTATGTGTTGCGCCGTACCGGCACCGGCCGCTCTGCGCTGGCGATGAATATCATCGGCTACCTGGTAGGCATGCCTATTTTCTGCGACTCAGGGTTTATTGTACTAAGCGGATTAAATAAAGCGCTGGCCAAACGTTCGGGCATCCCGATGATGGTGATGGCATCTTCACTGGCCACCGGCCTGTATGCCGTTCATTGCCTGATGCCGCCGCACCCCGGCATCACTGCCGCCACCGGCACTATACAGGCGGAAACGGGCAGGGTAATGCTGTTTGGATTACTCATTGCCATCCCGGTATCGGCGGCAGGTTATTTATGGTCTGTATTCGCCGGCCGGCGGATAGCCGTTGGCGTTAGTAACGAAGAAGACATTACTACCGAAGCGCCCCGTGGCCCCTCTGTGCTGATGTCTGTATTGCCTATCGCTGTTCCGGTGCTGCTCATTGCCATCCGTTCCCTGAGCGGACTGGAATTAACGCATCCTTCCCCCGCATTGAAGGCCATCTCTATTCTGGGCATCCCTGAAGTGGCGATCAGCGCAGGTATCCTGCTGGCGTTATCCCAACTGAAAAATAATATGGGCGCTATCCTGCAGGAAGGCGCTGAAAAAGCGGCAGGCATACTGGTGATTATTGGCGGTGGCGGCGCCTTTGGCGCCATCCTCGCAAAAGCAGATATTGGTAGTCATATTGCGCAGAACCAGTCCATCGCTGCGCTGGGATTATTTCTTCCTTTCCTCATCACTGCGCTCCTGAAAACCGCGCAGGGGTCGTCTACCGTAGCCGTGATTGCCGCGGCCGCCATTGTGCAACCGCTGCTGCCGGTAATGGGACTGGATTCGGCTAATGGCCGCATCCTTTGTGTGCTGGCAATGGGTGCAGGGTCCATGATGATTTCACACACCAATGACGCTTACTTCTGGGTGATCTCTAAATTCTCAGGATTGGAGATAAAAGATATGTTGCGGGTGTATAGTACGGGTACAGTGGTAATGGGGCTGGTGTCTGTGGGATTGGTGTATTTGTTGTCGCTGGTGCTGGCGGTGTAAAAGACAAAAAGCGCCTAATGGGATAGCTTTTTACTATCCTTTTGTTTACTCGCAGGCTTGCCTGATACTACCCGTTTCTTCTTTCCTGTTGCCTTATAATGAGAAATTACTTCACTGATCAATTTCTTATCATTTTCTGTAACAGGCTTAGGATCCACAACAAAATTAATACCCTTCGGTTCCTTAATATATCCCATGTTATTTATTATTAAAATATTTAATAACCAGCTTTAAAGCTGCGTCTGGAAAGATAATCATTTTATGGTTACCCTTCCAATGCCTGCTTCAGATCCGCTACAATATCCCCTACACTTTCCAGCCCAACACTAATTCGGATCAAACCATCAGAAATCCCCGCTTTCTCACGGTCCTCTTTTTTCATTCCTGAATGCGTCATAGATGCCGGGTGAGATACCAATGTATCTACGGCACCCAATGATACGGCGCGCAAACACATCTGCAGCCGGTCAATAAAACGTACGGCGGCGTCAAATCCATCTTTCAGTTCAAAGCTCATCACCGCACCGGGATGACGCATTTGTTTGGCCGACAGCGCATAATCCGGGTGGGAAGGAAGCCCGTTATAATTGACCTGTGCTACGGCAGGATGCGCATGCAAAAATTCCGCGACCGTTTGCGCATTGCTGCAATGTTGCTTCATGCGCAGTTCTAGTGTTTTGATGCCCTGGATCAGTAAAAAAGTATCGAACGGATTAGCGCAGCCACCGAGCAATTTCGCTGTTTTATTGACTTTCGTTTGCATCAGGGGAATATCTTTTCCGATGAGCACACCGCCAATAGCGGTACCATGACCGTTCAGGAATTTGGTGGTGGAATGAAAAACAAAGTCGGCCCCATACCGGAATGGCTGCTGCAGGTAGGGCGTAGCAAAAGTATTATCCACACTTACTTTTACGCCGTGCATGCCGGCTATTTTGCAGATGGCCGCAATATCCACACAACGCATGGATGGATTGGCGGGCGATTCAATATGGATCATTTTTATAGACGGGTCCTGTTGCAGCAGGGCAGCTACGGCGGCAGTGTCATGCAGATCGGCAATGAGTGCCTTCACGCCAAATTGCGGGAGGAAGTCGAATAAGAACTCGTGTGTGCCGCCATAGAGCGAGTAATGCGTGAGTATGGTATGTCCGGCTACTACATTTGACAGGAACATGCTGGCCATAGCGGATTGTCCGCTGGCGTGCAGCAGTGCTTTCAATTGCAGGGGCTCACCATCTGCCGTGGTAACGCCAAAAGCTTCCAGGGCGGCGATCAGCTTTTCTGCTACTGTTACAGTGGGATTGCCAAACCGGGAATAAATATAGCCGGGGGCGGTACCTTTAAAACGGTCCATGCCCTGCTGTGCATTATCGAATGTAAAGGTAGCGGTAGCGAAAACCGGTACCAGGTGGGCGTGTTCGGCCATATCGGATTGGGCTGCATGGATAGCCGCGGAGGCCATTTCTGTAAAACGCGGGTGTTGACTCATGCTGTAAATTTATGATTTCCTCCTAAGAAATGCAGCGGAGGTTGTCTTTCCCGCTGATTACGCTGATTTTGCTGATTGTTTTTTTTGATTTGGTGTTGCTGTTTGATTTTGATTTGATGGGGGTGATTTTAATTTGATTTGATTTGATTTTTGATTTGCTTGGGTTGGATTTTTGATTTGGGAAGATGGAAATGGTGACATTTTCATCTTCCCGTTTTTTTATTTATGTTTATTTATGTGGTGGGGATGGTGCCGCCATCGATGATGTATTGTGTGCCGGTTAAATATCCTGCACGCGGGGAAACGAGGAAGCCGACAAGGTCCGCAACTTCTTCCGGCTTGGCGGGGCGCCCCATGGGAATGCCGCCGAGGAACTGCATGAGTTGCTGTAAGGCATCATTAAAGCTGCTGCTGGCACGGTCGGCCATTTCCTGAATCATTTTATCGGCGGCGGTGGTTTGGATAAAGCCGGGCGATACGGTGAGTACCCTCACTCCTTTCGGCGCCACTTCGTTGGACAAGCCCTTGCTGTAATTAATCAATGCAGCCTTGGCGGCTGCGTAGGGCAGCGTGGAATCATACAGCGGCATAGTGCCTTGTATGGAAGCAATATGAATAATTACACCAGTGCCTTGTGCAAGCATGTAAGGCAACAGCGCCCTGTCCAGCCGCACCGGCGCCAGCAGGTTGGCCTGGAGGGTGGCATCCCAATGATGATCCGTTAATACCTCAAAGCCGCCACCGGGACTTTCCGAACCGCCCATGTTATTAACCAGGATGTTTACGCCGCCATAGTTTTCCTTTATTTCGTTTGCTACGGTGGTAATGCCTGCAGGAGTGCTCAGATCAGCGCCTATAAAATGAAATGCCGGGTGGGTGTCTGCCGGCTTTGTTCTGGCAGTAATGATCACTTTTGCACCGGCATTGGCCAGTCGTGTTGCAATGGCTTTTCCTGCTCCCTTTGTACCGCCTGTAACCAGGGCTGTTTTACCGGATAGTTCGTTATCAAAACTTAATCTTGGTTCCATCTGTTATTATTATTTTCAGCAAAATTCCGTCAATCATCCATGCCGGACAATAACGGAAAAACGATTCGCATTGGGTGGAATTTATCCCTATAGCCCGTTTAAGAACAATAAAGTACTTTTGAACCATGTATGTAAAAAAACTACCCATTACACTGAATTGCGGTCTCGACCTCGTGGGCGAAGTGCTCTACGGTAAATGGAAAGTGCGCCTGCTGTATTTCATCCATGAAGGGCATAAGCGCCCGAGTGAGCTACAGCGGAAGATTCCGGATGCTACACGCCGGGTATTGAACATCCAGCTCAACGAAATGGAAAAGCATGGCCTGGTGTCGAAGATAGTGTTTGCACAGGCCCCGCCGAAGGTGGAGTATAGCCTTACTAAGCTGGGCGCATCCCTCATTCCAGTAATAAAAATTTTGGGAGAATGGGCAGATGAACATGAAGAAGTATTGAAAGAAGCGATCCTTCAGGGAGATCTGAAAAATTAAGCGCCTCGCTGCTGGTCCGTCACTATTGTTTTGTTTTTTGTAAACGCGCTGATATCTGCATTCCACATTGTTTTCCGGTACATGGAAGCACTCATCCCTTTATATCTTTTAAAAAGCCTGTTTAAATGGCTTTCATCTGTAAACCCTAATTCATTTACAATTTCATTGATCCGCATATCACTGTGGAGTAAGCGTGTTTCCACCATCTTTATTTTATAATGCTGGATATATTGCTGCAGCGTTTCGTCGGCCTGTTTTTTAAAGAATTTACCGAGATAATTGGGGGAGATATTAAAATACTGGCAGATGGCGCTCACCTTTAATTGTTCCGGCTCATAGATATGCTCGTGGATGTATTGGAAGATGTCGAGCGTTTTCTTATCGGCTACCGGGGTAAATTTATCAGGGAGCCTTTGTGCAATGGACCGGGCCACGAGGATGATAAGGCTGTTCACCATCTGCTGAATCAATTCTTTGCTGTACAGATCACAGTGCTGGTATTCGGTTACCAGCGTTTCCACCATTGTTTTTGCCAGCATTTTATGTGGCTGGTTTGGCAGCACACAACCGGGTTCGTGGTTGGCGTGTTGCAGGATAAATTCCAGCCGTTTGATCCAGGCTTCCCGCTCCCGTTCATTACCCGAAAAAGCGGCCGACCTGATGTAGATATCATTAAAGCAGATCAACAACATCTTCGTGGGCGTAGTGATATGAAAGGTGGTCAGGTCTTCAGGTGTGATGAGCAGCAGGCGCCCCGGCACATAATTAAATGTTTGCTGATTGATGGTCTCCTGACCCGTGCCTTCCATGATATAAATGAGCTCAAAAAAATTACTCGTCCGCCGCTTCTCTTCACCTACTTCCAGCTCCTTATAAATGATTTCAAACGGATAATGCAGGTTCTCTTTCATAAGTGTAAATATACCTAATAATGGCAAAATCATACCTAAAACAACCCATCCACCGGGTATAATTTTGCTATAACAAAAAACAGGAAATATGCATTTATCTGAATACGCCGGCTATGATGCCACAGGATTGGCAGCACTGATCAAAGAAAAACAGGTGAGCCGGAAAGAGGTGGCGGAATGTGCGCTGGCCGCCATTCAACAGTTGAACCCGGTATTAAATGCCGTGGTAGAAGTGTACCCTGACCGGGCAGCACATTTGCCGGAAAATACGGGTAGCGGCGCTTTTGCGGGCGTCCCCTTTTTACTGAAAGACCTAGCGGCCTTTGAAGCGGGCCAGTATTACGAAATGGGAAGCCGCATTGCCAAAGGTATGAAGGCTCCCCATGATACCGAACTGGTAAAACGCTACAAAGCAGCCGGCTTGCTCATCATGGGCCGTACCACCACGCCGGAATTTGGCGGGTCTACCGACACGGCATCGCTGGCATCCGGCATTACCCGCAATCCCTGGAATACCGGCTATTCCCCCGGTGGATCATCCGGTGGCTCCGCAGCAGCGGTGGCGGCTGGTATGGTCCCCATGGCGCACGCTACGGACCTGGCGGGATCTATCCGCATACCGGCTGCATTTAACGGGCTGGTAGGACTAAAGCCCAGCCGCAATCTCAACCCCGTAGGACCGGACCGGGGACAATCCTTTTTTGGGTTGGCGGTGCAGCATGTGCTCACGCGCAGTGTGCGCGATTCCGCTGCTGCCCTGGATGCCACTGCCGGCCCCGCGCCCGGCGAGTTCTATTACACACCACCGGAAGCCTCCTACATGGCCGCGCTGACACAGCCCCTGCCTGTATTAAACATCGCCTTCAACCTCCAACCATGGCTGCCCGGAAGCGTTGACCAGGTTATGGTGAATGCCGTAAAAGCCGCAGCAGCGCTATGCGCATCGCTGGGACACCGGGTGGAAGAGCAACACTTCGACCTGGAAGCAACGCAACTCCTGGATTGCATAAAGACTATCTGGGGCGCCTATACGTTTTATGGCATCACACAGGTATCACATACCATGCAACGCAACATTTCCCTGCAAACGCTGGAAACCAGTACGCTGAGCGGCTACCAGGCAGGACAGGCATTGTCCGCCGCAGACCTCATAAGGGCGGTAGAATTCAGCAATACCGTGTCAAGGGCAGCTGGTAACTTCTACGAAGAATACGATATTATGATCACCCCTTCTACCGCTATACAGGCGCCGTTAGTTGGCAGTATGAACGGCAATGCCGCGGACATCGACTGGCATAGCTGGGTGCAGGAAGTTTGTGCCGTTGCTCCCTTTGGGCAGGTATTCAATATCGCGGGCGTGCCGGCCATCAGTTTACCATTGGGTATGGGAGATAATGGCCTGCCTGTAGGCATTACCTTTTCGGCCAAAACAGGTAACGATGCGTTGCTGCTCCGGCTGGCAGCACAGCTGGAAGCCGCGGCGCCGTGGGGTGCACGTAAACCGGCCGTATATGCAGGTAACACTTTTTAACTTTTTGCTACCTTCGGAAAAAAAAGGTTATGATAGCATTCTTAGGCATGGGCCTCCTGGGGTCAAATTTCGTAAGGGCATTGATCGGCAAGGGTGAACAGGTACAGGTATGGAACCGTACCGCGTCGAAAGCGACTGCGCTGGAAGCATACGGCGCCAAAGTATTTCCTGAGGTAACCGCTGCGGTACAAGGTGCAGACCGCATTCATCTTACCTTAAAAGATGATCATACTGTAAATGAAGTATTGGCAGCAGCTGCCGCTGCACTCAAACCGGGAGCGGTGATCATTGATCATACCACCACTTCCGCCGAAGGCGCAGCTGCCAGAACAAAAGAATGGAAAGAACGCGGTTTTACTTACCTGCATGCACCGGTATTTATGGGTCCGGCAAATGCGCTGGACAGCACCGGTTACATGCTGGTTTCCGGCGATCAGGCAGTGATCAGCACCTGGGAGCCGGCACTCTCCAAAATGACAGGGAAAGTGATCAATTTCGGCGATACACCCGGTAAGGCTGCGGCCATGAAGCTCATCGGGAACAGCTTCCTGGTAGGACTCACTGCCGGTCTTGCTGATACCCTGTCGCTTGCCAAAGCACTGGACATTCCTTTGGGCGATGTAAGTACATTATTTGATTCCTGGAACCCCGGAGCGGCGTTGCCGGCACGTTTACAGCGTATGACTTCCGGTAACTACAACAGTCCTTCCTGGGAACTGAGCATGGCGCGGAAAGACACGCAGCTGTTTATAGATGCGGCAAAGAAAAGCGATGTTAAACTGGCGGTGTTGCCGGCTATTGCCGCTGAAATGGACCGTTGGATTGAAAAGGGACATGGCAATAACGACTGGACCGTGATAGGCAAGGATAGCATCTGAAAAAAAAATATCATAAAAAAAGCGGGCATCTCAGATATGAAATGCCCGCTTTTTTTATAGTGATATTTTATCAGTCTTGTTTCAATACTACTTTATACCCGGCAGGTACAAATGTTTCTGCTGTTGGTGAGGTGATTACCTGCAGGTTGATGCTGCCGGAAGCCGGGGCAGTGAGTTTATAATGGATCTCTGCTTCGCCTGCTTCTGTAAAAACGATACTGGTTACTTTAACCGAATAGCCGGACGTAGGCTGGTTTTCCGCAGTGATAACGATGCTGTTCACTTTATCATTCACCGGTGTGGAAGTAAAGCCCGCCGTTTCTTTTCCGTTATGTTCTGCTGCGGCGCTTTTATGCGATTGAATAAATGCGGCCGCTTTCTTCACCATTGCGGAAGCTTCTGTTTTGGTGATATATGCCTTCGGGCGGTAGTTGCCATTTTCCAGTGCTACTACATTAAACTTGATCAATGTTTGCACGGCATTCATACCTCCGCTTACAAAAGACTTTTCATCTTTGATGTTGATAAACATCATGTTCACGGGATACTGGCCGGTCGACTGGATTGCTTCATACAGCGCCAGGGCAAACTGCTCGCGGGTAGCCGGTGATTCCGGGTTTACATCGCGCAGCGACTCCAGACCGTTGACGGCTGCAATGATGAGCGAAGGTGCATACGATGCTTTATCGTTGGCCTTCTTAAAATAATCAGTGGCTTTGGGCGCTTTAATAAAACGGACGTTATCGATGTTCAGTCCGAGTCCTTTTACAATAAGATCAATACCCTTGCCGATAGAGATCCGTGACTGGGGCTTTGGAGCCGAAAATTCCGTGTTAGCTTTGTCTTTGCTGTGTACATCCCGGGGATGCAGGGTCAAAAGGAATAACGGTAATGCTACTGCCGTGTATAGATTCATAAAACAGGTGTTTAACGTACTGCGAAAGTAGGCATTTGTAACAAGATGCGATAAACGGGTGTGACATTATTCCTCAACTGTGTAATAATACCACCTAATAAATAATCCGGAAGGTGAGGTTTATTCTTGGTTGCAGGGGCCGGGCTGATTTCGGGATACGGTGTTCCCAATGATGCTGCAGGTCTCCTTTCATAATTAATAAGGAGCCGTTGCCCAATTTAAGTGAATACTTCTGCTGATGATCTTTTTTATTCCTGAAATCAAAGCTCCTCGCCTGTCCAAGGCTCAGGGAAGCAATATTGGGATGTTGTCCCAGTTCCTTTTCATTATCGCTGTGCCAGGCTACGGAGTCATTTCCATCGCGGTAGTAATTCAGTAATACGCTGTTGAAGTGCATATGGGTAAAGGCTTCCACCTTTTCCCGTAACGCACTCAGCGCAGGTGTCCACGGAAATGGGTGCAGTTGTTTTTCCGACAGCCGGTAACTTTTCTGTGCATCGCCATACCAGGCGGTAAGCCGCGGGGTAAGCAGTACTTTGTCTTTGATGGTGAGCGTGGTTTGTTTCCATGGCGCCGTGGCTATCAGCTCGTTCATCAGTGCCAGTGCCGGCCCTGCTTCCAGGAAATGCGGATAATATTCCAGCAGGTTCTCCGGGAAACGCAGGCTTTCGTTGTCATCAAAAAAACTTAACTGCGACATATACGGCACATAATTTAGTACGGTTAACGGTAGATAAATTTACATCAATTTTATGCCAGAAGGACCTTCCATAGTTATATTGAAAGAAGAGGCAGCCCGCTTTACCGGGAAGAAGGTGCTTGTGGCCTCCGGCAATTCCAAAACAATTGATTTCAGCCGGATGACAGGGAAAAAGATCATTGCTTTTAAAAGCTGGGGCAAACATTTCCTGATCTGTTTTCCGGGCTTTGCGGTGCGCATTCATTTCCTGATGTTTGGCACCTACCGGATCAATGAAACCAAGGATATGCCTGCCCGTTTGCATCTGCAGTTTGCCAAAGGGGAACTGAATTTTTATACCTCTTCCATCCGGATCATAGAGGAGCCATTGGATGAAGTATACGACTGGAGCGCCGACGTGCTGAATGAAAGCTGGGATGCAGCAAAGGCAATGGCTAAACTTAAAAAGATCCCCGATGCCCTGGTTTGTGATGCCCTGCTAAACCAGGATATTTTTGCCGGCGTAGGGAATATTATCAAAAATGAAGTGTTGTTCCGTATCCGCGTGCATCCGCAAAGTTTAGTGGGAAAGCTGCCGTTGAAAAAGAAGAAAGAGCTTATAAAGGAGGCCGTGCAATACAGCTACGACTTTCTTGAATGGAAGAAAGCTTTTGTACTGAAGAAACACTGGCTCGCACATACGAAAAAGATTTGTCCGCGTTGTGAGATTCCGCTCATCAAAGCCTACCTGGGTAAAACCAACCGGCGGAGTTTTTTCTGTAACAACTGCCAGATACATTATGAGTAGGTGTTATGATACGTTTTATAGAAAGAATGAGGCAACCGGGATAGCTACCGATATAAAAAAAAGATATATTGGTGTTTCATTATGCCATCTCACAACTCATTTATGAAATACTTTGCTATTGCTTCCACGATATTGCTGGGTCTTACTTTACAGGCAGCGGCGCAGGGAAAAAAGAATACAGCGCCTGTGCCACAGTATTACGGCAACCGGGCGCCGCTCCATCCTAAACCTTACTCCCTGCTTCCTTTGGGCGCTATTACGCCACAGGGATGGCTGCGTACCGTGCTGGTGCAGCAAAAGAACGGCGCTACCGGTCAGCTGGATAAATTGTACCCGCTGGTAATGAACCAACGAAACGGCTGGCTGGGCGGGGATGGCGACCAGTGGGAACGCGGTCCTTACTGGATCGATGGATTGCTGCCGCTGGCTTATCTCCTGAAAGATGAAGCGCTGATTGCAAAGGTAAAGCCCTGGGTGGAATGGTCTATCAAAAGCCAGCAACCCGACGGCTATTTTGGTCCGGCTAAAGACTATCCCGCTGAACCGGGGATTCAAAGGGATAACAGCCGCGATTGGTGGCCCAAGATGGTAATGCTGAAAGTATTGAAGCAATACTATGATGCTACTGCTGATCCGCGGATCATTACACTCATGACCAACTACTTCCGGTACCAGCTGAAAGAGTTGCCGCAAAAGCCGCTGGACCACTGGACCTTTTGGGCGAAGTACCGTGCCGGTGATAACCTGATGGTGGTGTACTGGTTATATAATATTACGGGAGATGCGTTCCTGCTGGACCTTGCAGCCCTGATTCACAAACAAACCTTCGACTACGCCGGCGCCTTTATGCATACCAACCTGTTGTCCACCACAGGGAGTATTCATGGCGTAAACCTGGCGCAGGGCATAAAAGAGCCCATGATCTATTTCCAGCAGCAGCCCGACACCTTATACCCGCAGGCCACGGCCAAAGGGTTTGATGACCTCCGTACCTTCAATGGGATGGCGAATGGCCTTTATGGCGGTGATGAAGCCCTGCATGGCAATAATCCCACGCAGGGGTCGGAGTTATGCAGCGCTGTAGAGATGATGTTTTCGCTGGAAAGCATCCTGGAGATAAGCGGCGATGTAAGGTATGCCGATCAGCTGGAGAAGATTGCGTTTAATGTTTTGCCTTCACAGATTACCGAAGACTTTATGAGCCGGCAGTATTTCCAGCAGGCCAACCAGGTGATGGCTACACGGCATATCCGCAACTTTGATGTGAACCACAGCGGTACCGATCTTTGTTACGGGTTGTTGTCCGGTTATCCCTGCTGCACCTCCAATATGCACCAGGGCTGGCCTAAGTTTGCACAAAACCTCTGGTATGCTACCGCCGACAGTGGCGTGGCAGCATTGGTGTATGCCCCCAGTGAAGTGAAAATAAATGTGGCCGGTCAAACGCCTGTTACGGTAAAGGAAGTCACTAATTACCCGTTTGAAGAAGCCGTTACTTTTACCGTTAATACACCTAAAAAAGTAAACTTTCCTTTTCACCTGCGGATACCTGCCTGGTGTAAGAAAGGGGTTATAAAGATCAATGGTAAAGTATGGCAGGAAGCTGCAGGCAACCAGGTAGTAAAAGTGGAGAGAACCTGGCAACAGGGTGATGTGGTAGAACTATCGTTGCCGATGCATATCTACCAGCAACACTGGTTTGAAAATTCATTATCAGTAGAACGCGGCCCGGTTACCTATGCGCTGCAGATAGGCGAGGAAGTGAGGGCGGTAAAAAATGATAAGGACCCGTTGGACTATGGCGACGGTTACCTGGAAGTGCGCCCCACTACCCCATGGAACTATGCGCTGATAGCCACTCCGGATGATCACCTGGAAGCGCGTTACCGGGTAGAGCAACATGTCAGTAAGACCGGCTGGCCGTGGAGTCCCGGGCAGGTACCCATCTCCCTTAAAACAACCGCAAAAAGGATTCCCTCCTGGAAGTTATACAATGAGATGACCGGCCCCATTCCGTATAGCATTACCTATGGTATGGAAACAGGGGAAGAAGAAGAGATTACCTTGGTACCTTTTGGGTGTACTAAGTTGCGGATTTCACAATTCCCGGTGGTGAATGGCCGGTGACATCGCTAAGCAATGGCGGAGGATGGGGCGAGGGGTCGCTTAGGACCCGCCAGATGCGTGCAGAAAAGGTGGACTTGATGCGGTGATCAGTTGTTGTTGTGATGGTCTTTCGCTTTATGGCTGCGGGTGCCGCTACCGCTATGATATCCGCCGCCATGCAGCGTTTGTTCTGTATTGCATAGGTACCGTTGTAAGGTTGTACCTGTAATATGACCAGCAGTGATCCTTTCCCGGGAAGGGTTGTTTCCAGTTCCGCGCCATTGAAGGGCTGGTTCAGATCAATGACAACAGTGGCGGTATACATCTTTTCAATGCAGCGTTCCGTAAAACAGAGCCGCACCGCAATGGCTTTTACCACCAGGTGGGTGAAAGTTTCCTGTTGCGGTATTACCTGTGCAGGTATTTTCACGATGTTGTCCTGGATAACCGGTTGTTCCGGGAAGAAATATTCCACGCCGCAATGCCGGTTAAACCGGAATCCTTTGACAGCATGCAGGTGATTTTTTCCTGCCGGAATAAGTATTTTATTCAGGCGGTTCACCAGTGTTCCATCGGAATGGATATCCAGGTGGGGAGTAATAGCCTGCCGGATCAGTTTACCTTTCCTGCTGGCGATGCCAAAATGGTGTGCTGCCTTTTGGGTAGCAGAAGTTTGCCGGACTGTTTCCGGCATAGTGCGGAGGAAGTAGGAGCCGTTTCGCCTGTAGCCGATGATGTTACCGAGCCTACCGGTGAACTGGAGCATCCCGGTTTGTTTTGCCATATGGGTTAACTTTTCCTGAAATTACGATAATCCGGAAAAAAAACCTTCTCCCCTACTTTTTAAAATTATTTATTTTTCTGTTGCAGTTTTGTTTGTAATCCTGTTTTGAGGTTGAGTTCCACTTCCTGTTTTGTTTCTGCTAAAACAAACAGGCTGCGGATCTTGTAGATATTATCCAGTTTGGATAATTTGGTAAAATTAAATACTTCATAGGCTTCCATATCCGCGATGAGTACTTTGAGGAGGTAGTCGAACTGCCCGTTCATTTTATAGCACTCCATTACTTCGGGGAAGGTATTGATCTTTTGTTCAAACTCCGGAAACTTGTCCTGGCCGTGCTCTTTGAGGGTGATGCTGGTCCAGGCCACGAGATTTTTGCCCAGTTTATTTTTATTCAGTACAGCGATATAGCGTAAAATATACCCCTCTGCTTCGAGGCGCTTCACTCTTTCAAATATAGAAGTAACCGACTTACCCAACCTCGCAGCAATCTCTTTATTCGTGGTCCTGGCGTCCTCCTGCAATATGTCCATTATACACATATCAATCTGGTCAGGTATAAAATTCATGGGCCGATTTTTCATCAAAAATAATGATACTGCTACTGATTTGATGAAAAAAAATCGGTGACATCCCCTTTTTTTAGTTTTGTTTTCGCTTTTATCCGGGTTGCCGCTATTCCATTTCTGCATGATCTAATTTGGTGTCATAGAAATCTAACCACGTTTGGAAGACAAAAAAACGTCCTTCCTCATTATTATTCACTAAACTCATTTTTACATGAGAGAGAGTATTGTACTGCCGCTCCACGCGGTGGGCATGGATGCTATTGCCTTAGTGGGCGGTAAATCTGCTTCGCTTGGCGAAATGATTGCCAATCTTTCAGCAGCAGGCGTAGCAGTTCCTTCCGGGTTTGCTATCACTACCAAAGCATACTATGAATTTATGAAGCAAAGCGGGCTCGAACAATTTATTGCCGAGCAGGTAGCCACGGTAGACTACAGCGACATCATCACCCTGCGCAGGGCCGGTCAGAAGATACGGCAGGCCATCAGCAGCACCCGGTTTCCGCATGAACTAAGCGAGGAAATCATTGCTGCGTATTATGCTTTATCGCAGCAATACGGGCAGGAACAAACCGATGTAGCCGTGCGGTCGTCTGCCACCGCGGAAGACCTTCCTGATGCTTCTTTTGCCGGTCAGCAGGAAACCTTTCTCAACGTAAGAGGCCCCGCAGCCCTGATTGATGCAGTAAGGAACTGTTTTGCCTCCCTGTTTACTGACCGCGCCATCAGCTACCGCCAGAACTTCGGGTATGACCATTTTGGTATAGGCTTATCCGTATGTGTGCAAAAAATGGTGCGGGCCGATCTTGGCGCTTCCGGGGTCGCTTTTTCGCTCGACACAGAATCCGGGTTTAAAGAAGTGGTAGTGATCAACGGTTCTTTCGGATTGGGAGAAATGGTCGTACAGGGCGCCGTATCGCCGGATGAATTTATTGTATTCAAACCTTGTATGAAGGACGGCTACATCCCTATCATTGAAAAGAAACTGGGCGTAAAGGATAAGAAAATGGTGTATGGTGAAAGCAGTGATGAAAGAACAAAGATCATCCCGGTAGAAAAAAAGCAGCAGCAACATTTTTGTTTAAGCGATGCACAGATCATGCAGCTGGCTACCTGGGTGCGCTGTATTGAAACCTATTATTCTGAGAAAAAAGGCCGCTGGTGCCCGATGGATGTGGAATGGGCGGTAGACGGGCTTACCAATGATTTATACATTGTACAGGCAAGGCCGGAAACCATTCATTCACGCAAAGATCATAACCTCATCACCACTTATGCGATCAACCATAACGGTACGCATCCCCGGCAATTGCTGAAGGGCATCGCTGTGGGTGATAAAATTGCCGCCGGCAAAGTAAACATCCTCTTCTCCCTCGATAACCGCCTTATTACGGGCAGTGAATTTAAACCGGGCGACGTACTGGTTACCGACATGACTGATCCCGACTGGGAACCCATCATGAAAATGGCTTCTGCCATTGTTACCAATAAAGGCGGCCGTACCTGTCATGCTGCGATAGTAGCCCGTGAAATGGGTATCCCCGCCATTGTTGGCTGCGGCGATGCTACCGAAAAATTAAACACCGGGCAGGACATCACCGTGAGTTGCGCAGAAGGCAGCGATGGTATTGTATATGAAGGGATCCTGCCATTCCGGGAAGATAAACTGGACCTGAGCACCCTGCCTTCCATCCGCACACCGCTGATGCTGAATGTGGGCTCTCCCGCCATGGCGTTCCAGTTTACACACCTGCCCAACAAAGGCGTGGGATTGGCCCGCGAAGAATTTATCATCAACAACTACATCAAGGCGCACCCGATGGCATTGCTGAAGCACAAGGAACTGAATGACCCTGAGCTGTCTGCGAAGATTGCGCAACTCATCCAGGGACATGCCAGCGAAACAGATTACTTCGTTGATAAACTGGCGTATGGCGTAGGAAAAATTGCCGCGGCTTTTTACCCGGAAAAAGTGATTGTCCGTTTCTCTGATTTTAAGAGTAATGAATACTTCAATTTATTAGGCGGTAAATACTTTGAGCCTACGGAAGAAAACCCGATGATAGGCTGGAGAGGCGCTTCCCGCTACTATTCCCCTGAATACAAACCGGCCTTTGAGCTGGAGTGTAAAGCGATCCTTAAAGTAAGGGAAACGATGGGATTAAAGAATGTGGTGGTGATGATCCCTTTCTGTCGGACCGTGGAAGAGCTTCAGCTGGTGCTGGCTACGATGGAGGAATTCGGGCTGCGCCGTGGAGAGCACGGACTGGAAGTATACCTGATGGCCGAACTGCCGTCGAACATTATGATGGCCGAAGAATTTTCTGCATACATAGATGGATTCTCGATCGGATCCAATGATCTGACACAGCTCACACTTGGTCTCGACAGGGATTCTTCCCTGGTGGCCAATCTTTATAACGAGCGTAACCCTGCAGTGCAACGGCTGATTGCGCACCTGATCAAGGTGGCGAAGCAACAGAATGTAAAGGTAGGGATCTGCGGGCAGGGACCGTCCGACTTCCCGGACTTCACCAGGTTCCTTGTTCAGCTGGGCATAGATAGTGTTTCAGTTACACCAGATGCAATCATAAAAACGGTGATGGCGATTCATGAGGCGGAGAGGATTAGAAAAGAAGTACCCACTGGCGCCTGAGTAGTCCGGGTCCGGGGTTCAATTTAAAGATGGCCTGCCGGTTGGCGGGCCGTTTTTATTAAATGAGATAGTGTTACCGCTGCATATTAATCGCTTCCATAAACTGTTTCAGGTAAGCATCTCCAATAGGTACATGATGTTCTCCTGTGAATATCCGTTGCCGTTCTATGCTGTCTATTTTATCCAGTGAGATGATAAACGATTTATGCACGCGAAAAAAACGGAAGGGCGCCAGGATGTCTTCAAAGCTGCGGAGGTTTTGTAACGTCAGGATCTTCTGCTTGTTAGTTTGTATGGCTACATAGTTGCGGAGCGCTTCTACAAAAAGAATATCTTTTACATCGACCCGTACAATACGTTTATCGGTGCGCACAAATATATAATCGGTGCCTGCGGGCTGCGATATAGCGGGCGCATTTTTCGCGAGCACCCGTTGTACGGTCCGCGCGAAACGCTCAAACGATACGGGTTTCAGGAGATAGTCCACCGCTTCGCGGTCGAAGCCTTCCACTGCATACTCATCGTAGGCAGAAACAATTACTACCTGTATACCGCGGGGTGCGAGCTGCATAAATTCTATGCCGCTGAGTTCCTGCATTTGTATATCCAGGAATACCAGGTCCACCGGCTCATTTTTTACAAATGCCAACGCTTCCTGCGGATTGTGAAATGTTTTCAGTAGCTGCAGGTCCGGCGTTTTGTTGATGAAGGCTACCAACACCTGTGCGGCCAATGGCTCATCGTCTACTACTATACACTTTACCGCCATATTATTACCAGTTGATCGTTAAGTTACTGAAATATTCTTCTTTCAAATCCTGAATTTCCAGGTGATGCCGGCCAGGATAGATCAGTTGTAAACGTTTCCGTACGTTATCCAGTCCAATGCCGCCGGTTTTATCCCGTTGCTGGCCGGATATATAGTTGTGTACGCGGAATACCAGTTGCTGTTCATCACACATCATGGTAATGGTGACCGGCTTTTCCGGGCGATTGCTCACGCCGTGTTTAAAAGCATTTTCCACGAAAGGCACCAGCAGCAGCGGTGCTATTTCCTTGCCGGGCAATTGTTCCGGCAGGGAAAAAATAACGCCTTCGTTGCAACCCGTGCGTATGCGCTGGAGTGTTACGAAGTCCTGCAAATAGCGTATTTCTTCCGTTATAGCGGCGCGGTAAGCAATATCTGAAGGCTGTTCTACCATATAGGCCAGCAGGTGGGTAAGCGTTTTATGGGCGCTTACTACTTCCGGTGAGTTCATCAGCGCCAGTGAATAGATGCTGTTCAGGCTGTTGATTAAAAAGTGCGAGTTGAGCTGCATCTTCAGAAAACCTGATTCTGCCTGCAGCTGCTGTTGCTGTAAAATGGCCCTGCGTTTATCTTCCTGTAACCACAAAATAAAAAACCGGTACGAGAAAGCGGCTAACACAATCATAGCGCCGCTCCACAGGTTACTCAGGAAATAATCCCCTGCGGAAATATATAGCTGTACTTTTTGCATATCCACATACCGGTAACCTGTGTATAATATTTCCTGCCTGAAAAAATGATCCGCGATAAAATATTTCAATGCAATGCTTCCCAGGATGACCGGTACTACAGACAGCAACAGTTTTATCCAATTTGTTTTTTGCAGAAAGGCAGGAACTATCCAGCGTACATAAATATAAAACGGCAGGAAGTTAAACAACCCGAACAGGCCGGATTTGATATTTAGATGATGTAATTTCTCCGGTGTGAGCGGTCTTGCCAATACCACATTAACACCATATACCGCCAGCATCCATACCAGCAATAAGAGCAACAGCTCCTGTATATTTTTGCGGGTACTATGCATATTCAGGGTACAATTTTATTTTATGTTGGGAGATGTGAACGGTGGTGAGCACCGGCGATACAGACAGCGCCACCGATTGTTCCACAATATGCAGTGCTATCATAATTCCGCCCGGCGTATCACCCAGTTGCTGCAGGTATTTTTCTGTGGTGTTCTGCAGCCGTAATGCCTCGATCATACCGCCGGGCTCCCCGGTGATACGGAGGGTCAGCGGCTGATGGGCATGGCAGATCCTGCGCAAATCCAGGTAGCGTTCATAGTTGAGCAGTTCTTTCTTAAAACTCACTTTATCTTTTTCCAGCGCTTTATCATACAGCATATATCTCAGCAAATCAGACAATAGCAGGATCGCTTTGGTGCCTTCTTTTTCGCGTGTTTGTTCATTTTCCAGTACCGGTGTGAGTTGCTGGAGATAGTGCAGCAACTGCCTGGATCCATCCTGCATACGCTCATAACGGATGGCCGCCTGTGTGGCGGCGGTAGCGAGCAACCGGTCGCCGGGTGCGGTATTGCGCCATTGCAATAACAACCGGTAACCGTAGGCCAGCAGGGCTACTCCCATTCCTGTTTTGATGGTTTCCGGTGCGTACTCGACGAAGGTCATATATATTTTGGGGCGGCCAATAAAAGGGATCCCGCGGAGCAATACCTGGTCGGGGAAAAAGAAATAACCTACCGCGTACTTAATAACAGAAAAAAGAAAGATCGCCGCAAGGGTATAAATGATCACCTTCCAATGCTGTTTATATTGTACCAGGCGGGGAAGTAAACCGAAAACCAGCAGGTAAAACAGGTGGAAATTAATACATCCGTACAGTACCAGCCGCACCAATGTCCATTTCATGGCAATGGGATAGGGCCAGCCTCCTTTCAGCTGCGGGAAACTATACAACAGTATCACGGCCATGCAAACGGCAAGGTGAACAAAGTAGCGGTATGGTTTAATGTGTTGCATATACACTTACAACATTGAAGATAGCATTTGAAATAACGGTTTTGGCATAAAACGATATTTATTTTTTTCGTCCCTGTTATATGCCTGTTGGTACTTTATTATCACGGGAAAGTACCTGCTGCCGTTACTTTCCGGCGATTCGTGCTTTTGTGAAGCGAAAAATGTTTCATCCATGTAAAAAGAGGGAATGTACTGTTCCGCACCCGGTATGTCCATTATCCGGTACAGCTGAAAACAGGATAAGTATCTTGGATTTTCATTTTTATGAGACAGTCCGTATATCGCAAAAATCAACCAACCATTTGTATGAGAAAGTCATTTTTATTCCTGTTGTTGTGCATGTCCGGGGCGTCGGTATATGCACAGCAGGTACTAAAAGGAACCGTGAAGGATGCGGTTTCCCGCCAACCGGTTCCCGGCGCCACCGTAAAAGTAATTGGTTCGTCCAAAGGCGCTACCACCAATGAAAAAGGGGAATTTGAACTGAATGTTCCCGTCAATGCGCAACTGCAGATCTCCTCTGTAGGTTTTGAAAATGTAATTGTTGCTGCCAGTATTATCCAGGCTTCGCCGGTATGGTTGAAAATCAGGGCTATTAATCTCACGGATGCCGTGGTAGTAGGTTACGGCACCCAGCAAAGAGGCAAAGTAACCAACGCTATTTCCACTGTCAAAAGCGATGCTTTATCTCCTGAAAAAAACATTGCCAGCGATTTCGGGAAAGCGCTGACCGGCCGTGTAGCGGGCGTATTTGTTGCGTCTAAAGACGGAAGTCCGGGTGGCACACCCAATATCCTCATCCGCGGGGCGCAGTCGGTGAATGCGGCCAGCACCAATCCGCTGATTGTAATAGATGGTTTGATCGTAGAGGGAAGTACCATCTCTATCAACAATATTAATCCGCAGGATATTGAATCCATTGAGGTATTGAAAGATGCTGCATCAGTGGCCATTTATGGCGCCAGGGGCTCTACCGGTGTGATCATTGTTACCACCAAGAAGGGCAGGATGAACAGTAAGCCTGCTTTCAGCATCAATATGTACACGGGAGTGAACAATGTGCCTACTTCCCGGCATATGCTGAATACGGAAGAATACAGTTCCGCTTTCCTGGATGCCCGCAATAACCGTATTGGCGATATCAATACGTTGCTGTCGGATCCCGGCAACCTCACGCCCGGCAAGATCAGCCAGTTGACCAACGAAAAACAAACCCTGCAAAGCCAGGTGAATGGCCTGCAAATGGCGGATCGCAGCACCGACTGGATAGACCGGGTTAAAAATAAAAATGCGCCGGTGAATAATATCCAGGCCAGTATGAGTGGTGGCGGCGACAGGAATAATTATTATATGTCGCTGGGCCGTTATGCAGAAGAAGCCACCATTGGTACCGGCAATTTTGAAAGATATACAGGCCGCCTGGACGTAACCCAGCAGGTAAACAACTGGCTGAAGATAAATGGTAACATCAACATTACGCAATCGGTCAGGAAGAATTTCAATAACCCGTTGGTCGCTGCATTCAATGCACGGCCAGACACCCCGGAAGATCCGGTACTGAACCCCGATGGCTCGCTGGGTTATTATGTTGGTCAGCAGCAGCATCCGCTGGGCGTAATGATGGATAACAATAACAAAGACAGGAACAATGTATACCTTGGAGGTTTATCTGCAGATATTAAACTACTGCAGGATCTGTCGTTCCGCTCCTCTTTCAATGCCACCAAGTTCAATGACCTGAACACGGTTTTCTACCCTCCTACCGGCTACCTGGGCGCTTTTAACAAGGGCGTTTTAAAGAACAGCGGCGTGGATAATTTCTCTTATAATTTTGATAACTATTTCACCTATACGAAAAAAGTCAGCCGTTTAGGAATCAATGCCACCCTGGGTTATACTTTTTATAACAACCAGCTTAATTACTTTGGCTATGAGCTGAATGGTTTTCCAAAAATAGATGGTATTACTGGTGGCGGCGCTGGCAGCACTTATGGCAGCGCATTTGCCATTGGCAGTAATAATACCAGTAACAAAGAGGTATCGGATGCTTATTTTCTACGCACGGGGCTCGACTGGGAAGGCAAATACCTTCTCAATGCTTCCATCCGCCGCGATGGTTCTTCCAAACTAAATGCGGGTAACCGGTATAGCTGGTTTCCTGCGGTATCGGCAGGATGGGACATAGCGCGTGAAAATTTTCTTGCCGGCAGCAGGTTGGTGAACCAGCTGAAAATCCGCAGCAGTTATGGTATCAGCGGCAATATCCGCCCGTTGGGATATTTTGATGCGCAGAATCTGCTCAACGCTACTTCTTACGTAAACAACCCGGCATTGATGCTGAACACCGTTATAGGTAATCCGAATATCCGCTGGGAGCGCACCAAACAGGTAGATGCAGGTATTGATGTGTCGCTGCTGGGCAACAGGCTCACGTTGGCGGCCGACTATTACAATAAAACCACCGACGGTTTAATGAGCAACAATGACATCTCCTGGATTTACGGCGCCAGCAGCATACCGGATAACATAGGCAGTATCCGCAACTATGGCGCTGACCTGGAACTGGCGCTCAGCAGCCGTGCCGGCGCAGCGTTTTCGTGGAAAGTGGAAACCAATATGAATATAAACAGGAACCAGTTATTGTCTTTGAAAGACTCCCTTACTACTTATGGCGCCTATGTATTTGGCGGACCTATGACAAAAGCCAAAGTGGGGCAATCACTGGGCTCCGTACAGGTGTATGAGTCGCTGGGCGTAGATCCTCAAACAGGTGATATGTTGTATAAGGATCAGAACAAGGATGGTAAATGGGATAACAATGATATGATCACCGTACCCGTGGCGTTGCCTACATTTACCGGTGGCACCAACATTACCCTGTCTTACAAAAACTTTACAATAGATGCGCTGTTCAACTATGTGGTAGGCAATAAGGTATATGATTTCTATGAGCAAACATTACGCAACTACAGTCCCGATTTTTACGGTGTAATGCCTAATAAATTTGATATCATCAATAAGCGCTGGAAGCAAAAAGGTGATATCACGGATGTGCCAAGGGCCATTACAGGGCCACATGGCGCCGGGCAAACGGCCGACTGGAACTATCGTCCTTCCACACAATTTATCTACAACGCCTCTTATGTGCGTTTGCGCAATATTTCCCTGAGCTATAACATTCCAACGGCAGTTTTAAGCAAGGTAAAGATCTCACGGGCACGCATCTACGCATCTGCCCAGAATGTATTTACCATCACGAAATATATTGGGTTTGATCCTGAAGCAGCCGCTAATAACGGTATTGTAAGCTCCAACCTGCCCAATCCGCGTGCAGCCGTTGTAGGTATAGATCTTTCATTTTAATCTGGCATCACATGAAAAAACATACTTTATTATATTTTGCTGCTATTGCCACCATCAGTTTTTCTGCCTGCAGTAAGCAACTGGATGAGGTGGCGCCCGATACGAAGATCGGTTTTTCGCAGCTCAGTAAAAACAATCTGCCGCTGGTGGTCAACGGCGCCAAGCTGGCACTCACCAACAACAATGCATTTTATCTTTATTATGCGTTCCAGGATATTATGAGCGACGACTTCCAGTCGCTCACCTTCCCAACCTACGACAACAATAACATCGCGCCCAATGATAATTCGCTGCCTGTAGTGTACCGGCAGCCTTACCAGTGTATTGCCAATGCCAACATGGTGATTCAATATGCCAGCGGGTTTCCTGGCGATAGTACCATCAGTGCTTCGCTGGGAGAAGCCTACCTGTTGCGCGCCTTCTCCTATATGCTGCTTTCTGAATGCTTTGGTGATGCCGCTATCATAAAAGGCGGGGAAGATCCCAAAAGCCGGCCGGCGCGTAGCCCGCTCACAGCAGTCAACCAGCTGATTGAAGCAGACCTGAAAGCGGCTGCTACGCTGCTGGCAGATTACACCAGCCCGGTAGCCGGGTCCAAACAGGCGGCGCAGCTGCTCCTGTCGAGGATATACCTGAACCAGGGGCGTAATGATGAAGCGCTGGCCCAGGCAACAGCGGTGATCAGCTCCGGGAAGTTCAGCCTGCAATCTAACTATGCCGATATTTTCAAATCGCAGGTGAACAGTGCAGAAGCAGTGTATAAGATCAATGAAACCAGTACCAGTACCTTTTACGGACTACCTGCAGTGTTTGGTCCGGGTACTTACAACGGCGTGAATATGTCCGGTTCCGGCAACACCTGGGCCGACAGTAACCTTGTTAAATCCTATGAGCCGGCAGATGTGCGCAGAACTTGTTTCCTTCGTACCAAAGGCGCCGCTATCATAGACTCTGTATACTTTCTCACCAAGTTTCCGGCAGAAATTACGCCTTCGTATATGGTTTGCCGTTATAGCGAAGCATTATTGATTGTAGCGGAAGCCAATGCGCGTAAAGGCATAACAGATGTAAGCACGTATAACCAGCTGCGTACGGCCCGCAAAGCCAGCACTGTCAGCAGCAGCGATTTCAGCAGTCCGGCCGCATTCCTTGCGGTGATAGAACAGGAACGCCGCAGAGAGTTCATCGGCGAACGTTTAAGATGGAGTGACATGCGCCGCTTTGGTAAAATGGACGGCTGGCTGCAGTCGTTCGGGCAACCCATAACGCATGCCTTGATGCCGCTGCCTTCCAGGGAATTTTTCATCAATCCTGACCTGGCGCAAAATGCAGATTACAGTAAATAAAATATTAAAATAATAATTTAAACAAACAATGATGAAGAAAGCAATTTTCAAGATTTGTGTAGCGGTGCTGGCCATACCCGCAGCATTACAGGCGCAACAGAACAAGTTAGTTAAATCGGTCACGGTGAAAGGCACTGTTGAATTTACCGATCCCAAACAGGCGGTCAATAAAGTATTTTTGTCGAAAGATAACTTTAAAGGAAAACCTGTGGTAGTAGATTCCTGTGAAGTAGGCAAAGACAATTCTTTTTCTTTTAAAATTAAGCAGGACCACCAGGGCATTTATATTATCAATGCGATGAACTGGGACCGTGCTACCTTCTGGAGCGACGCCGATGTAACGGTACATATGAGAGGATATGATACTTCGAAGTATAAAGTTAAAATTCCGCACTACAATTATGTAGCAGGATCTTACGACAATAACTTTGTGAACCTCCGCGAGCTGAACAACGAGCTGAATTACCGCAGGATGGTAGATGAATACAACATGGAGTATTATGCCAAGAAAGCCACTGATACTACCTGGTACGCCTATATGAGGGATCATCAGAAATATAACCCGATGGGCGAGGATTATAAAATCCGCGAAGAGGTGCTTACCAAAGCGTATGCCGACCGCCCGGTGATGGTATATGCCATCCGTGGAATGGCTGGCACACAGGCAGGTACACAATACGACAATGCTATGAAAATGCTGGAGGTGCTGATAGCGCGTTATCCGTGGTTAACAGAAGCAAAGCTGCTGAAAGAAACTATTATTACCAACAAGGCACAGGCCATGCGTTTGAAAGCAGGACAGCCTATGCCATCCGTGCAATACCCTGATGCCAATGGCTCGTTAGCCGGACTGGAAAAATACAAGGGTAAATACCTGTTGGTTGACTTCTGGGCGAGCTGGTGCGGCCCTTGCAGGCAAGCCATTCCAAAAGTAAAAGAGCTGTATGAAAGTTACAAGGCAAAAGGTTTTGAGGTAGTCAGCATTTCCATCGACACCGATAAAAATGCGTGGGAAAAGGCCATGAAAGAAGAAGCTATGCCATGGGAACAATTGCTGAGTGATAACAAGGATAAGACCATGGAACAATTCCAGTTTTCCGGCATCCCTACCATGTACCTGGTGGATACCGAAGGAAAAATTATGGAACGTTTCACCGGCTACAGTGATGACGCAGAAAAGAAAATAAAGGAAAGCCTTGCAAAAGGCACCAAAGCCGCTCCTGCAAAACAGGCTGCCTCTGTTCCAATGTCCAGTTTCTAAACATCATACACCAACCATGAATAAAAACACACTGATAATGGCCGGCAGCATGCTGCTGGCCGCTTTTCTCCCGGCAACCGCACAAAAGAAATACAAGATAACTGCCCATATCAAAGGCCAGGACGACTATCGTCTGAGCCTGTCGTATGTAACCGCCAGCGGGCATATGACAGATACGGTAATTGCCCGCAATGGTGATCAGTTCATTTTCTCCGGGCAGGTACAGGAGCCTGTAGTCGGTACTTTTTTGTCGCGCCACCCTGCTTCAAAATTTGAAATGGTGAAAGGCGGTATGTTTATGCCGGCGCCTAACCTGGAAATCCTCCTCACAGAAAATACGGATGTAACCATTACCGGTGATGCCACCGAACTTTACAAAGCAGTAGTAAAGGGCGATAAAGCCAATGAAGAACTGAATGCACTCCGGCAACGGGAAATGCCGCTGGTATCAAAAGTATGGGAGCTGAGGAAGAAGTCGGCCGCCATGCGCAAACCGGAAGACAGCACCGCCAGGAAAGCGCTGACAGTAGAAATGGCCGCCGCCAATGAACAGCTCACGGTTATGCGTAAACAGTTTGTGGCAAAGCATCCTAATTCTTTTGTAAGTGTTATGTTGCTGGCAAGGTTGCAGGGCGACTATGATGCGGTAGCCTATGAGCAGGCGTACAACAAGTTAAGCGACACGTATAAAAACACTTATTTGGGCAGGTACCTGGGTTCCCGGATATCCGGCGCCAAAGCTACCAGCGAGGGCGCCATGGCTATTAATTTCACCAAAAAAGATAATTACGGTCAGCCGTTTACGTTATCCTCACTTAAAGGAAAGTATGTATTACTCGATTTCTGGGGAAGCTGGTGTGGTCCTTGCCGGGCGAGTCACCCACACCTGAAGGAAGTGTACGCAAAGTATAAAGATAAAGGATTAGAAATAGTGGGGGTTGCAGACGAAAAAGCCAACAACCTGGAAGATGCAAAAAAAGCATGGTTAAAAGCTATCAGTGATGATGGCATCGGCTGGATACAGGTACTTAACAACTATGAAAAGGCGTCTGCCGATTTAGCGATGGCATACGGTATCACCGGGTTTCCTACTAAGATATTGCTGGATAAGGACGGGAAAGTGTTATTCAAACTTGTTGGAAGCGGCGGGGATGAATTGGATCAGAAGTTGAAAGCGGTGTTAGGTAATTGAGGAAGGAGGCCGGCTTATTACATGGAGCCGGCTTCTTTTTTATGTTTAATGCCATCATCTTAAGAAACTGTAGAAGATGCCTACCTGGAAACCGATCCATAATTTATTACTGCGGCTTGCATCCGGAGAGAAATTATTGCTGATGGTATAAGGTGGTTTAAAATATTTTACATTAGCGAGTGCCTCACGCTCCTGCTTTCCCAGGGCACGTGGTTTTCCTTCTGTGTAATAGATTGTTTGCAGGCTATTCAGCGCCACCCCAAAGTGAAGCCGCCAATGATCGCCTATTTGTTTTTCCCCTGCCAGGGATAATTTATGCAGCTGTGCTTTCACTGTTTTTTGCAGGAATGCCAGCGAGTCGTAGTTCGCTTCCATGCTCCCTGTAGTACCCTGCAGGTGTAAGCGCCAGTTGTCTGATAAACCTATGGAAGTACCTGCGCCATACCGGAGCATGGAGAAAGAAAAGTTAGTGCTCCAGGAACCGACGAGGTAAAGGAACGGCAGTCCTGCGTGAATGGTTGGATTTACATAAAAAGATTCATCTGCTATCATTCCTGCGGCGGCATAGGGTTTTAATGTGAATGGGGATTCGCTTCTTTTAGCGCCGGCAGGTGGTGCAGTTACCAGTGGCCTGAAATAGCCGGTATTCTTTCTTATAGTGTCCGGCGTGGGAAATGTAACGCCCGCCTGTTTGGTAGTCACCGGGGAAACAGGGATGATGGCAAAACGGGCAGGTGGTATTACGCTTTCCCGTTTTACCACTACAGGAGCTTTTTTTGTAAGAATAAGCGCTGGTGCATCTACAAAAATAATATGACCTCCCAGCACGCGGTAATCAATTCCGGTATGTTCACGCAGCTCTGTGAGCAACCTTAACAAAGATTGCGTTCCTTTTTTTACATGCACGGTCCTGGAGGTTGAAAACTTCCGTGTGTTCACGGAAAACCGGATACCTGCCTGTTTGCTGACGAGGGTCAGCAAGGCATCCAGGCGCATATCTGCAACGGGAATGGTCACTTCTTCCTGTAACTTCACAGTAGCTTCCTGAGCAAAAACGGTGGCTGTTAAGAGGGTTAACCCTGCCGCTATAAAAAATTTCGACAGCAGACTAATTACATCCTGTCCCACTGATATATATCCTGTCATGCTCAAATCTACATTGTACATTCAACGTAACTGAAATCACTTCAAATACGTATTGTATCGGTTTATTCTCAAAGGCACTGCTCATGGTGCAGTTCTCCAGGCGTTTATCTTCCAGGATCACTTTAATGTTGTATGCCTTTTCCAGTTGAGTGATAATTTCTTTCAACGACGCATTTTCAAAATTAAAGATCCTGGTGGCGTATCCCGTTTTATTGGGATTAAAGGCGCCTGTGATGCTGAAACGTTGGGAGATGGTATTGTACTCCAGCTGCTGTGCTGCTTTTACTATTATAGCGGTATCTCCCTTGCTGACCAGTACAGCGCCGCTGGTAACTGCTACTTCAATCACGGCTGCCAGTTCACGGACATTAAAGGCAGTGCCTAATACTTTAATGCGCAGGTCCCCCACTGATACTATAAACGGTTTTAACGGATCAGAAGTTACATTGAACCAGGCTTCCCCGGTTAATTGAATGAACCTTGTTTTATCTGCGAGGCCCGGGGTATACCTGATAGCCGAATGGCTGTTCACTACTGCCAGGGAGTGGTCCGGCAGGGTATCGCGGTAAATGCCGGTGGTGGTTTGCCTGATCACCAAAGGAGCAACTGCAGGTGATGGCCGCCATATAAAGTAAAGGGTGGCGGCGCCTATCAGCACCAATATGACTGCGGCCATGCGCCAGGCGCTTCTTTGCGGTTTATGCCCCACTGCCTTTTGTTTGATTTCATGGAGCAGGAGCGCTTTATCTGGCAACTGGTGATGTGGGTTGTTCCCGGCTACTTCCCAGGCTGCTGCTGCTTCGTTGTATAATTTGCGGTGATCCGGGTGCTGCGTGATCCAGTCATCCACGGCCATCGCTTCTTCCGGGGAGGCTTCCCCGGAAAAGTATTTCCCTAATAACCCGTATAACAGCTCCCCGTTGCTCATTATGGTTCTAATAAAAGTAAAATAAATACAGCGATCGTTATGTCCGACAGCTCCTCACGAAGGATCCGTAAAGCCTTTCCTATCTGGGCTTCCACGGTTTTTACAGAAAGGTCCATTTCTGCCGCAATATCTGCATACTTCTTTCCTTCGAACCTGCTTTTGGTGAAGATCAGCTTACATTGTGGCGGTAATTTTCTGATGCATGCCATAATTCGTTGCTGCGTTTCCTTGCTGACCAGGGCATTCCTGAATTCGCCGGCAGGATGATTGTTGGTTGTAGCGTAATGATCTTTTATTTTTCTATGTCTTTTTATATTAAGACAATAATGGTAGATGGCAGTATACAAATAGGATTTCACCGACTGCTGCCCGTCTATTGTTGCCCTTTTCTCCCATAACTTCAGGAAAACCACCTGTACTGCATCTTTGGCCTCCTCATTATCTTTTAGTATGGTGAAGGCATAGCGGTGCAAACCTTCAAAATACGTTTGAAAGTATGTTTCTATCTGCCTGTACAGGTCATCTGCCTTGCCAATATGTGCGTTCAATACAAAACCGGTTACCGTGATTGAAGTGATCGTTCCCTGGTAATACACTTCAGCTTTCAAATCCCCCTATCTGTTTCAAAAAATAATTTTTTAATGATTCCAGGTAAGGGTAAAAATGAATCGAAGTGTATTAGCCCAAATATCTGTACCATGACGAAAACCATCAGCAAAAGAAATCTCATCTGCCTGATAGCCGGGATAGCCCTTGTTATTTTAAATTCGGTTTCCTGTAAAAAGGAAAACAACGGCGCCAACCCCGCTCCCATACCCAATGAGCCGAACCCCGAGCCCGGGGGGAACGATCCTGCCGCTCCTAACCTGCCCGGTACACTTTACGACTATGTGGGTACCCGCAACAATATGCCTCCTTACATGCAGGCATTTATGAATGCCAATCCTACCCTGGACAATACGCCTGTTGGCAATCCTATTACCAATGCAGGAGCTACCCTGGGCCGGGTATTATTTTATGACAAGTCGCTGTCGGTGAATAATACCCGGTCGTGTGGTTCCTGTCACCACCAGGACAAAGCCTTTACCGACGGCGTAGCCACATCCGAAGGATTTGAAGGGAATTTAACCCGGCGCAACAGCATGCCGGTGGTGAATCTCCGCTTCTTCCGGTCGGCCACCATGTTCTGGGACATGCGGGCCAAAGATATTGAAACGCAAACGCTGATACCTGTCCTGGATCATATAGAAATGGGAATACCTTCCCTCGCTGCTCTTGAAACGAAATTAACAGGGATAAGTTACTACCCGGCATTATTTAAATCTGCTTTCGGAAGCGAAGTGGTTGCCTCCGATAAAATAGCCAAAGCAATATCGCAGTTCCTGCGAAGCATTGTATCCTTCAATTCCAGGTATGATCAGGGAGTAGCCACGCAGTTCAGCAACTTCAGCGCCTCAGAAAAAAATGGCATGCGGCTGATGCAGGCGGATTTCTGCACCGAATGTCATAGCGACTTCTCCACCGCCGGGGTGGGTAAAAACGCCTCCTACCTCATTGTGGACAATACGGGGGTGAATACCGGGTTTGGCTCCAACAACGGGCTGGAAAGTAACTACACCGACAAAGGTATTGGTGAAATCACCCACAAGCCCGCCGACCAGGGTACCTTTAAAATTCCAAGCCTGCGGAATGTGGAGCTGACCGCCCCTTACATGCACGATGGCCGCTTTGCCACACTCGAAGATGCGATAGAACACTATTCCACCGGGATCAAACAAAATCCGAATATCGGGATACAATTTTCGGGAATACAAAGCGGGGGGTTAGTGTTTTCCGCGAAAGACAAGAATGATATTATTGCTTTTCTTAAAACACTGACCGATCAGTCGCTGGCAACAGAGCCGAAGTATGCGGACCCGTTTAAATGAGGTGGAGAAGGCGTTTCATTGAGTGTGAAACGCCTTCTTTCTTAGCCGCATAAATGGCCGGTAATCACCTCCCCGGCTTCAGCTCCAGCACCTTCACCTGGAACGGCGCCAGTTCAAGGGTAATCGTTTTCTCACTATCCATCTCTTCTTCTTTTACATCTTCCGTAACATTCAAAACAGCAAACTTTGTATGATAGCCAACCGGCAATTCCAGCACTTGTTTTAAGTTGAAAGTAATTTTTTTAGTTCCGGGAGATGGGTTCCTCCATGTTACGGTGCCTTCCTGGTGGTTCCACGCGGCAAAGCCATACACTTCCTGTTTGCCGGGGTCACCACCCACCCAGTGTACATCGGATAATACATCCCGGTGCTTTTCGGACCAGCGCATGGCTTTAGCCAATACATTCCAGCTGTTGCTGCTCATCAGGTGCGGGTTGATATACAGTTCCTGCATGCCGGTGCCGGTGCCAAAAAACTCCCAGATATCTTCCGTAATACCTTTGTCGTCGTTGGTGAAGCCGGCGCCCACGCCATTTTCATTATTGATTACCACGCCGTGATACATCATAGCGTTGAGTGGATAGAGTTTTGCGCGTTGCACTACGTTCTTATATACTTCCGCATCGCGATAGCTGATCCATTGCTGCCTTTTGGTGCCGGCGCCCTGTACGTCCATATCGCCACCGGCGCGCCAGATGGCGTCGCCATAATTGAGCCAGTAAGGAGAAGGCCAGGTGCCTACCGTTAAATTAAAGAAGAGGTCTGGTTTTATTTTGCGCAGATCGGTGATAACGCGTAAAAATGCTTCCACATCTTTAGCGTACTTCTCTCCTGCCCCGCTGGCGCCGTTGCCTGCGCCTACGCCGTCGAATTTAAAGCTCACCACGCCCTGGTCTTTCACAAAACCGGTGGTTAGTTTTTTAAAGTAGCTGAAGTAATTTTTATCCGCCAGGCTAAGGCCATTTTCATTGGGAGTAAAGGGAAGGCCGAGCGTTTTAATGCTGGCAAGGCGACTGATCTTTTCCTGGTCGTAGCCGCCCCAGGGAGACACCCATACGCCCATGGCAGCATGATACTTAGCGGCCAGTGCTTCCATGTGCTTAAACCCGTTGGGCAGGTGCCTGCTGAAATACCAGAGTTTATTGTAATCATCCCAGCCGCTGTCCCAAAGGAAAGCGCGGATCTTTGCTTTGCGTTTTACTACGAGGCTGTCGCCAAACATGCGGATACGGTCCATTGCGTTGGCTTCGGTAATTTCCCTGCCGTCGTAACCCACGTCATACCAGGAGTTGTAGTGTGGAAAAGGACGGTAAGGCACGGCGCGCACTTTTTCCAGGTAGTAAAGGAAACCGCGACGGAGCTGTGTTTCCGGGGTAACGCCCCAGGCCGTGCTCACGTCAAACCCGTTGCCGGAGCGCAGCGTGGCAGATGCCGCCACGCTGCTTTGAATACCTTGGCCTGTTACACGCCCCTGTGCCATCGGGTGCTCCAGCGCAAAGAAACTGTTGCCGGCTATAACCGGCGAGCCGTCCACAGTGCCGGAAAGCTGCGGCTGATAGGCCAATGGAACATTTACCAGTAACAAATCGTCCACAGCCGACGCAGGATCGGTGATATGGAAATGTTGCTGAATGAAGTTACACTCGTTGTGCAAAGTGATCCTCCAGATCACCTGGATATCCTTTGCCGTATTTACCAATGTAAAGGTGAGCTGCTTACCGGGCAGGCGTTCTATCAAACGTACTGCGGTTGGTGAAGCAGCGATGTTACCGGCGTCTTTTGCGCTTACCTGGAAATCAGCGGCGGTTAATACGGTTCCATCTTTCAATTTTAATTCAAACAAACTATGTTGCGGAAAAGAGAACGTTTCCGCACGCAGCTTATCCGTAAACGTTACCTGTTGCAGGTGGTTTTTCAACACGTTTACCTTTACTTCCAGTATATTATTCCCCAGTGTATTGACAGTGGGTTGCACCACTGCCGCGGTGGGCGTTTTACCTGCATAATATACCTGGGCAGATAACGCCAACCGGGATAGCAATAAGATGGCAATAAAAACGGATCTTCTTTTCATGGCTTGTGCTGTTGAACGGAGGATAATGTTAGGCGATTTCACCCGGCTTTTCCAGCACAAACGATTGCGTGAAATAACAGTATGCTACATCTTTTCTTTTTTCCGGATCTCTGCAAACAAGGCTTTAAAGGTATCTGCATTATCCTGCGTTGGTTTACGCACGCCTTTACGGTTGTAGTAAGCGTCAATAAATTCTTTTGTATTTACCCACATGGTTTCAAATACGCCGGGCATCCGTTCAGATAACGTATAGGAAAAGTCTGCCCGCAGCGCGTTTTTCCGGGCGGCATATACCTGTTCCAGTTGCGCCAGCGCCACGTCTTTTTTTCCGCAGGCCGAAGGCAATACATGAAATCCTTTGATGGCAAAGTAAGCCGGCGTGGGTGGTGCATCTTCATATTTCCAGTCGCAGATCATGATATCTTTCGGGATCATATCTATAGCCCTGGCGGTATTGTTCATACTGGCCTGCCATCCGAGCAGGTTGGTTTCTTTTCCGTCTATCAGGCGGTCGCTCCACATCCACAGCTGGCAATTTTTTTCTTTGAGATGCTGATGCAATGCGTTTACGTAGCCGGCAAACAGTTCGGCTTTGTCGCGGCCACCGCAGCGGGGACACTTGTCATAGCCGAGAATCCACACTTCATCAAGTCCCACGTGAAGCGCATCGGCGCCGCATACATCAATGAGTTCATCCATCAGGGGGAAAATGATCTTGAACAGGTCGGGGTGCAGCGGGCATAGGCTTTTGCTGTAGAAGTCGAACATACCGCCATTTTTCCAGGGCACCGGCGGATTATAATCCGGTGACTCGTCGAGCTGCGGGTAGTTTTTCAGCAATGGTCCCATTTCTGTTTGTTCCGACTGGTGGGCCAGCAGGTTCATGGTTGGGATAAAGCGGATGCCGGCTTCCTTGCAGGCAGCTACAATCTGTTTAAGGTCTGCTTCCGAAATCACGTTGCCCTCGACCAGTTCAGGGTGCGATTTAAACTGGTATGCATATTCAATCCGTAATGCCAGTGTGTTTACACCTTCTGCCTTCAGGGCTTCTTTGATAAAGCGGCATAGCAGCGGCACATCCTGGGGAGCTGGTACGCTGAGCAGCAGGCCTTTTACAGGCAATACATTCCATTTAAAATCTTTTGGTGTTTGCGACATGGCAGTTGCGGGCAACAGCCATAAGGCCATATAAAACAGGACTTGTTTGAACATTACTGAACATTTAATTATCTGAGAAAAGTGGCGACCCGTTTACGGGCCGCCACTGCTACTTATTCTGCCGTTACTTTACGGATACGGTTATTGTTGCGGTCGAGTACATACACTACGCCGTCTTTGTCAACTGCCACGCCGGTAGGTGCGTTGAACAGTGCTGCTGCGCCGGCGCCATCCGCAAATCCTGCGGTGCTGCCGCCTATATAGGTGCTCACTTCCCAAGCGCCGGCGGTGATGAAGCGGATACATTGGTTGCTGTTAACAGATGATCCGTCGGCACTGCCGTTACCGGCCACGAACAGGTTGTTGGCTTTATCCACGATAATGCTCCAGGGATTTTCAAAACGTGCAGCGGTACCGGTACCATTTACCAGGCCGGTTTGATTTTCCGCGCCGGCAATGATAGTGGGCGCCCAGCTACCTGCAGCAAACTTTTTGATCACGGAGTTTCCATTCTCTGTTACAAATAAATTCCCTTTGTCATCTACCGCTACATCGGCGGGTCTGTTTAGCCCGGTGATGATAGGTGTAACGCTGCTGCCATCAGGCGTTACCTGGTAGATGCTGCCAGGGCTGCCGTTGTTGGCGTAGTACAGGGTGCCGTTGCGTTTATCGATGCCAATACCCCAGGCTTCGCCCCAGCAAATACGGGAAGTGGTGCCATCAGATGTGATTTTGCGGATGGTCCATGCGGAAGGGTCGGATACGAATACATTCCCGCTGTTATCGGTTACAATATCAAAGGGTAGATAGAACTGTGCGGCGGGGCCTTTGCCTTCCACATAACCGGAAGTGCCGCTGCCGGCGAGTGTGGTGACGGTACCATCCGGTGCAATTTTTCTCACGCGCAGATTACCTGCATCGGCTACATATACGTTTCCGTTATCGTCTACATCAAGGCCGCAGCGTTTATCAAAATTAAACGCGGCGTTTGAGCCTTTGCCATCGGAGTAGCCTGCCGCGCCGTTGCCTGCCAGGGTTGTTACTTTATAGGAAGATAAATACAGGAAGTCTTTGGGAGCGGTACCGGTTTTACCGTTAATGGTCACAACTACTTTACCGCTGCCGGCTTTTTCCGGGATTACCACCAGGATATGATCGCTGATAATGCCGGTGATAAGGGCTTTTTTGCCATTCACCGTAACGGTTACTCCATTGGTATCTTTACTGAAATTAGTTCCGTAGATCAGCACTTCCGTACCGGCGGCGCCGGTTTCCGGGGTAAATTTATCCACTACCACCGGTGCGTTGTTATCGTGTTCGAAATCGTTGTCTTTGTTACAGGCAGCGGCTGTAAACAACAGCCATACTGCCAGTAAGCGGTATATCATCGTTTTCATTTTTTAAAATTTAGGGAGATGTAAAACGCTTTACCAGCCTTTATTCTGCGTAAAATCAGGATTCTGGCTGCTTACCTTATCCATTTCACTTTGCGGAATGGGAAGCCAGTAATTTTTACCCGGATCGAACACCCTTTTTTCTATTACGGGATAGCGGTAGGAAACATTGCCCGTGCCGCTAACGGCTACGCCGTGTACTTCTTTATTGTCCACCTGTTCAGCGGTTTTCCAGCGGCGCACATCCCAGAAGCGATGATCTTCCAATGCCAGTTCTATTCTTCTTTCATGGCGGATCTTTTCGCGCAGGGTTTCTTTGGTTCCACCGCTGATACCCGGCATACCTGCCCTGGTGCGGATTGCATTGAGGGCATTGTATACTTCTGTTGCGGGACCTGTGGCTTCATTTTGTGCTTCCGCATAGTTGAGATAAAGCTCCGCGGTTCTGATGAGTACCCATTTGCGGTCGCTGCCACCGGTGCCTGCAAACAGGTCGACCGACGGGAGGAGATATTTCCGTGGCCAGTAGTTGGTGGCAATCTGGCCGGAGCGCGGTGCATCAGCCCCGTTCGGATCCAGTACCTTTCCTTTCCAGGAGGAACCAGGATACAGGATGGTGGCATAAAAGCGGGGATCCCTGCCATCGTACGGGCGTTGTGCGCTGTAGCCGGAAGCGGGATCTTTAATGGATAGGCCGGTGGTTTTCATTTCGTAATCGTCTACCAGTTCCTGCAGCGGCGTAATGTTGCCATAGCCGTTGGCGCTGCGGGGATTCATTTCCCTGTCGATGCCACCATCCCCGAAAGCGCCGGGCGCGGGGCGGCTCCAGATCACTTCACGGTTGAAGTATTGGGTAAAGATATCGCCGTAGGTGTCATACAGCGTGTAGCCGTTGGCGATAGCAGTGTCCAGTGCGGCCTTGCAGGCGGTTGCGGCGGACTGCCAGCGGGCGGCATCATTGCCTGGGTTGTAAAGCGGGCTGGCATAAAACAGCCGTACGCGGCCTTCCAGTGCCAGTGCAATCATTTTGGAGGCACGGCCCCAGTTGGAGGGACGGTCGTTGTAAGCGACCGGCAGTAAGGTACCGGCTTCCTGCAGGTCGTTCAGGATACTGGCGGTTACTTCATCGATGCTGTTGCGTTTGTAGTAAATGCCGGTTGGATCATCGAACGGATTTTTTTCCGACAGCAGCAGTGGCACGCCTCCCCAGGCGCGCATCAGTTCAAAATAGTAGAAGGCGCGCAGGGTGAGCACTTCTCCTTTAAGGCGGCTGCGGCGTTGCGGATAATTAGGATCCTGGGGCACGAGGTCGTACTGGGCAAGGAACTTATTACACGAACGGATCTTGCCATAATAGTCGGCCCAGGAGCTCTGCATCGGGAAGTTGGCAGGGCTCATGGAGCCGGTGTTGAAATTGCCGGCATCGGGATAAGAGGCGGAATTATCGCTGGCCTGGTTGGTTTCGTCGGTGGCGCTACTAAGCGGCCATGCCGACCCGGGCTTAAAAATATTGGGTAAGCTTTGGTAGATAGTATTCACAAACTTTTCGGCGTTTTCAATATTTGAAAACACTTCTTTTTCAGTGATCAGATCACTGGGCTTCCTGTCCAGGTAATTCTTACCGCAGGCAGTAACACACATGATCAGTACTGCTGCTATCCCTGTTTTAACGAAGAACGTATTCATGATTTTAATTTATCACAGGTGATTAAAGATTGATGGTGATACCGGCATTATACACGCGCATAATCGGATAAGGCTGCCAGCCCCAGCGGCCGCCGGTATTGGATTCCGGATCTATCCCCAGTTCCTTCACATTATCCCAGCTGATGAGGTTCATACCATTCACATAGATGCGTGCGCTTTTAATTTTTACCTTTTTCAGGAGATGCGCCGGCAGCCGGTATCCTATCTCAGCATTCTTTAATTTAACATAGTCGGTGTTCCTGATCCAGTAAGTAGAACTGACCGAGTTATTGGCCATATTACTTTCTGAAAGATGCAGCACAGGATAGGTGGCTTTGTCGGCGTTTTCAGGTGTCCACCTGTTCAGGTGCATGGGCCGGTAGCTTTCGCGGAAGTTGCCGGTGAGCTGCGAAGAGTAGATCTGGCGTCCACCGCCTGCACCCTGGAACAGCACACTTACATCCAGGCCTTTATAGTCGATTCCGAAAGTGGCCCCGAAATAACTGGTGGGAACATTCATCATGGGCAGCATGATCCTGTCGGCTTCATTGATCACGCCATCTTTATTGATGTCGGTGTACTTGATATCGCCGGGGATGAGTGGTGAAAAAGTTTGCTGCGGGCTTTTATTGATTTCATCCTGGTTGCGGAACAGTCCTTCGGCCACATAGCCGAGATCGTACCCGATAGGATGGCCTACTGCACTCTGGTAAGGATATGCCAGTTTGGGTTCATCCATCTCCAGTATTTTATTTTTCACATACTGGTAATTCAATTTTGAAAAGACGCCTACTGCGCCGATGTTGGAATTTACATTCAGTTCTGCTTCCACACCTTTATTGCGGATACGGCCCATATTGCGGTTCAACGATGCGGTGATACCGAGATAAGCAGGGATGGTGCCGGCGTAGGTAAGGATATCTTTACGCAGTTCATTAAAAATATCTACCGAAAACTTCACTTTATCTTTCAAAAATCCTGTTTCAATACCAAGGTTTGTTTTGGCGGCTTTCTCCCAGGTGATAGCAGTGTTGCCCACCCTGTTTTCATAATAGCCACCGGCGCCGGTGCCTACGCTGCCAAAAGTAAAGCCATCGCCGCGTGCGTAATCAGATACATATAACCAGCGGTCGCCGCCTACCTGGTCGTTACCCACATAACCGTGTGAGAAGCGCATTTTCAGGTAGCTGAACAACGACTGGCCGCTCATGAACTGTTCGTTACTCAGCACCCAGGCGGCAGAAAGCGCGGGGAAAAATCCGTACCGTTTACCGGGAGGAAAGTTCTCAGAGCCATTGTAACCGGCGTTGAATTCGAGGTAGTAGCGGGTGGCGTAGTTGTAAGCAATCCTGCCTACAAATCCTTCGTATACCCGTGGGAGGTTGCCCGACTGGGAGCGGTAATTGCGGTTGAACAGGAGTAAGCCTCCGAGTGAGTGTTTACCAAAGTCGCGGTCGTACATCACTTTCAGATCGTAGTAGTAATATCTTTCGCCGCTGGAATAACCGGAGCGCTGTAAACTGGTGGCCTTACGGTGCTGGGTATACGTACCATCTGCACCGGGCACTGATTTGTAGCGGTAGGAATCAAAGTCCTGGTCCAGTGCAAAGTTAATATCGCCATAGTTCTCGAAAGTAAAGAGCCCTTTCACTTTCAGTCCGGGTGTGATAAAGTCCAGTTTACGGGTGAGTGCCACGCTGCCGTTGGTGCTATGCCAGTAAGCATCGATATAACCGTTGCGGGTAAGTACGCCATACAGGTTGTAGAAATCTTCCCGCATGGTACCGGAGGCGATGGAGCCATCGGGGTTAAACACGGGTGTAAGGCGGTTGGTCATCTGCGATAGCAGTACCCAGAAAAATTCATTGTTGCCACGGTCCGCAGAAGGACTGGTACGGTTTTCCAGGCGGGAGGCCAGGTCTACCTGCAGATCGGTATTTTTATCGAGGGTGATATCTACGTTGGAGCGGAAATTAAAGCGGTCGTATTTGTATTTGATGCCGTAGATATTTTCATTGGCATGGTTGTATACCGGCTCCTGGCGCAGGTAAGAACCCGATACAAAATATTTCACGAATTTAGAACCGCCACCGATATTGATGTTCACTGTTTTCTGCGGGGAATAGTCGCGGATGATTTCCTTGTACCAGTCGGTATTAGGATAGTCATAAGGTTTCAGTCCTGTTTTATAATATTCCAGTTCCTGATCGGTGAATACTGCCGGCATGCCATCATTTTTGGCGGCTTCATTTTCCAGCAGTCCGGATTGGTAAGAATCGAGGAAGCGGGGAAAATTGGTGGGTTGCTGCAAGGCGTACTGCATGTTCACCTGGATGTTGGGCGGGCCGTCTTTACCACGTTTGGTGGTCACCAGCACGATACCGTTGGCGCCTTGTATACCGTATAACGCAGTAGAGGAAGCGTCTTTCAGGATAGAAACGGATTCTATTTCGTTGGGGTCCAACTGACCGATATTGGCATCGCCGCGGGGCAGGCCATCTATTACCACGAGCGGGTTGGTGGCGCCGGTGGTGCTGATACCGCGGATAAACAGCTGTGAGTCGTCGCTGCCGGGGCGGCCGGAGTGCTGCGCCGTGATGAGGCCGGGTAATCGTCCGGCCAGTGCGTTCGAGAGGTTGGCTACCGGGCTTTGTTTCAGCTCTTTTGTTTGTATACTGGACACGGCGCCGGTGATGCTTTGCCGTGTTTGTTTTTGTCCGTATCCCAGTACCACTACTTCGTTCAGGCCGGCATCGGAAGATTTCAGTGTTATGACGGCCAGCTGTGCGTTGCCTTTTACGGCGATTTCCCTTGTTTCAAAGCCCAGGTAGGAGATAATGAGGACGCCGTTTTCCGGGACGGTTATTTTAAAGTTGCCGTCTACATCGGTGGTGGTACCACGACTGGTCCCTTTCAGCTGGATGCTTACGCCGGGCAGCTCAGGGCCGTTCTCCGCCGTTACCTTACCGGTTACCGTGATATCGGCTGTACTTTCCGAGATGGCTACCAGTCCGCCTTCCAGCATTTTATACCGGAAATTTTTCGCCAGCACCTTATCCAGGATCTCCGGCAGGGTGGCTTCTTTGAAGTTGACATCTACCTTTTCATCTTTCGGAAAAGTTTTGTAGTTGTACAGAAACCGGTAGTCACTTTTCGTTTCCACCCACTCCAGCAGCTTATGCAGGGCAATTTGCCGGCTGTTGAGCGTGAATTTGCTTTGCGAATACACTTCGGCGCGCACCTGTAAAATTGAAGCAGTAATAAGGATGAGACAAAGCTTCATACACAAGAATATTTTTCTCACTGAATAGTTGGAAAGGGCTGTTTTTGAACACAGCTTTTTTTTCATACATTTGAAATTGAACGTTAGACATTAGAAACAACGGGCATCCCGCACGGATTACGTTGTTTCGTACCATGTTTGGCTTTAGGGGAAGTGTTGCCGCACTTCCCTTTTTTTATGGGCGGAAGGAGTGGTTATACAGGTTCGGTTGGAACCGGGAATATTTTTTTCATCGTGTTACTGTTTGTTTTATGATCTGGTTGATTAATGATGTATAAAGATGGTATCTCCCTTTATCGTGAAATTAAAATCGGCAGTGACCTGTAATGCTTTGAGCGCTTCGGTAACGGATTCTTTCTTGAACGTGCCTTTAAAGCGGTAGTCGGCCGGGAAGGTATCTGTTAAGATAATTTTGCGGTTGTACCAGCGGCTCATTAAGATGGTCAGTTCAGTGAAAGATTTGTCTTTGAATTCCAGGCGGTCGTCCATCCATACCAGTTCGCTTACCTTTTTGCTGGTCACATTTGGCGTTATTGTTTCCACAATGGCCAGTACGCTGCCCCAGTCGAGGATACGGCCATTTGTTACCGGCGGCGTTTTTCCTTTCTTCCTGATGGTGAGTTTTTCACCGGGCGCCAGTACCAGCCTTTTATCCGGTTGCCCGCTGAGACTTACTGCCACGCGGCCGTCTACCAGCGTGGTTTCCATGCTTTCATCGGTTTGGTAGGCTTTTACGTTAAAGCGGGTGCCCAGTACCTGCACGTCCACACCCGACGTATGAATGGTGAAGGGGTGTGTTTCCTTTGGCTTTACTTCAAAAAAGGCCTCTCCTTTGAGGTATACTTCCCTGCTGCTGTTGCCGATGTTGGCCGGATAGGTAAGGTGACTGCTTACATTAAGCCATACCTGTGTGCCATCTTCCAGTTGTACTTTTTTGCGGATGCCGTCTTTTGTATCCGCCGAGAGCTGCCTGTTAGCGCGGGGAAGCAGCGTCCAGATGCCGGCGCCGGCCACCAGGAACAGTATGGCTGCGGCTATGCGCCACCTCCGTTGTTTAAGCGGGTGAATTTTTGCCGGTTTCGGCTCCACCCATTCTCCTTCCTGTTTCAGTCTGCCTGTAATGTCGTGGTACATCTGCAGCAGATCCGGCTGCGGATCGCTGCCAGGGGCTTTTGCGGACCGGTATGTTTCATACCAGGCTTCCAGGGCATTCCGTTCCTCTTCGGTACCCCTGCCCTGCAGGTATTTTTCCAGTAATCCTATCAGTTGTTGATCACTCATTATTTTGGTTGTCTGTAGTATAGACACAGCAGAAAAAGGCTACCCTACCCCCTGGCAGATATTTATTTTTCCGGGCGTTTTATGCGGTGCGTCCTTTTTTTTATATCTTATGCTTTTTAAGGGCAGCCGGCAACCATGTGATCCGGCTTAAGTGGCAAGCATGACGGAGTATATTGCATTACAGGATGAAGCTTTACTGGCACTACTGGCGAACAATGATAACAAGGCTTTTGAAACCTTGTACCAGCGCCATGCAGCGGAACTGTATCAACATGCATACAAGAAATTCCCGGCGCCTCATCTGCTGGAAGATATGATCCAGGAAATTTTTATCTCCCTGTATAAAAAACGCGCTACCCTTACCGGCATAAAAAACGCCAAAGCATACCTGCATGGCGCGCTGCGCAACAGGATCCTGAATGAACTGCGGAATTCGCTGCTGCATGAGCAGCATCACCAGCAACTTCCCGTAACTACTACCGCCGAAACAGACAACACCTACGATCTGAAATTACTGGAACAGCGGTTTGCGCTGGCGCTGGATAAATTAACGGAGCGCAGCCGGGAAATATTCCTGCTGAGCCGCCGGGATCATTTGTCCAATAAAGAAATCGCGCAGCGTTTGGGCATTTCTGTTAAGGCCGTGGAAAAGCACATGGGAAAATCGTTGCAGGTAATGCGCGGGGAGTTTAAAGACTATGGCCTGGTAATAGTGCTTTCAGCGATCTTGTACCAGTAAAAAAAGAACCGGGCAAGACGCCCGGTCCCCTCTTCTATTTGCGGAAATAACGCGCATTCAGCAGCAACATTGATAACAGCATGAGCGCAACTCCTGCCCATTGCAGACCGTTCACCGGTTCCAGCAGGATGAAATGCGAGCATACAATGGCTACCGGTAATTCGGCGGTCATGATCACCGCGCTGATCCCCGCCCCTACTTTGGGGATTCCTTTGGCAAACAGCAACGGCGGAATAATGGTACCAAAAAGCGCGAGGAACAACGCCCATTTCAGCAGGCCCGTGTCGAAGTGGGTACTGGCGATCAGTTGCGGTGCGTTTACAAGGAAAATACACAACGTGGAGCCAGTGATGATGACCGCACTTTTCTTTCCGGTATCCAGCGATTTGCCTACGCGGCTGTTGGCAATGATATACACGGCGTATAAAAAAGCAGACGCGCCGGCATACAACAGTCCTTTTACCGACAAGCCGGAAAGGCTGCCACCGGCCAATCCGCTGCCCAGCCAGGTGCCCACCAGGATCAGTATGGTGGTGATAAGCTGTAATAAGGAAGGCATCTTTTTAAACAGCAAGGCTTCTATCAGCAAACCTATCCAGGTAAACTGCATCAGGATCACGATAGCTACCGATGCCGGGATATAGGCTACCGACACATAATATACGAAACTGGTAAGACCAATACCGCCGCCTGTCAGCAACAGCCAGGCCCAATCGCCGGGCTTCACCGGGTGGCGTTGCCGCCGGGTGAGAAGATACAGGATCCACAAAACGATCATGCCTGTGCAGGCTTGTGTAACGGATATTTCCGCGGCTGTATAGCCTTCGCGGTAGGCTAATTTTACAAAAGTAGAAAGGATGCCGAAGCTGCATGCGCCGGCAAAAACCATTAATATATACCTGGTCATTATTTTCGGTTGTGTAATAAAAAAGGGAGAATATGGGTACACGAAAATAACCAGGTCAATAAACAGACTTAGTGCATATAAATGACGAACTGATTCCTGTAACAGGAATAGCTAAGAGCCGTAGTAGTGCTGGTTATTTTGCGAACAAAACAACAACAGCGGGCGGAGGTGTGCTTGAATAAATACGGTGCATTTGTGCTTGATTATGGGCAGCAAGATAGAAATATTTCTTTACATCTCTCTAAAAAAATAAGCAGCGCCGGCGGCCGGGCTACCGCCTGTTTTAACTGCGCTGCTCTATTATTGGAATCGTTACTAACGGTTATACCCGTACGATAATTTTACCTACTGTTCTGCCGGTTTCTATCTGGAGATGCGCCTGCTTCATTTCCTCCAAAGGGAAAGTTTTGGAGACGATGGACCTGAGCAGGCCCTGTTCCATCAAAGCAGCGATACTGGCCATTTCTGCGCCGTTGGACTCCACCAGGATAAAGAAACCGGTGATGCCTTTGGCTTCTGCCTTGGCGGTTACGGCTTCCCGGAAACCGGAAGGAATGCTGATGATGGTAGCGCCGGGCCTCATTACTTCGAGCGACTGATCGATGGTATCGCCGCCGATGGTGTCAAGCACGAAATCGACATCTGATACATGATCTATTAAGGGCTGGGTGTGATAATCGATGTGCTCATCCGCTCCCAATCCGAGGATCACCTCCCTGTTAACGGCCGAAGAAGTACCGATGACATACGCGCCGAGATGTTTGGCCAGTTGCACTGCATAGTGGCCTACGCCACCTGCCGCTGCATGGATCAGCACTTTATGCCCGGGCCTTATGCTGGCATGATCTATCAGTGCCTGCCAGGCGGTGAGCGCCGCCAGGGTGGCCGCAGCCGCTTCATCGTGGGAGATATTTGCCGGCTTCAACGCCAGGTGCGCCGCCGGTGCGGCTACATACTCCGCGTATGCGCGGCCGTGACCGGGGAAGTTGACCATTCCGAATACTTCATCGTTTTCTTTAAACAACGGTGAGTTGGAGGCGACTACCACGCCGGAAATATCCCAGCCAAGGATCAGCGGGTTTTCCTCTTTCAGGAGGTTGTACCTGCCTTTGCCGGCGCGGGTTTTAACATCCACCGGGTTAATGCTGATGGCCTTTACTTTTACCAGTACTTCAGCCTCTCCCGGTACAGGCACCGGCAGGTCTGTGAGTACTAAGTTATCCACGCTTCCTGCGCCATTTAAAACAATTGCTTTCATGGTCCGTTGTTTTATAAGCGCAAATTTATACCGATAATATCTTTATTCGCTTGTACATTATTCCTTTAATTCTGTACATTTAAAAGAAAGCCGGTGTATGTACACCCCATAAAAAAAGGACATCAACTAAATGACGCCCTTTCTTCTCTGAATCTATGCAATTGGGAAATATTTATTTTATACTGCTGCTGTTTGCGCCTTTCTTTTCACCGGCGCAGGCGTTTTCTTTTTCCGGCCTTTACCCCACCAGATAATAAACCCCGTAATAGGTAGTGTAGCGCCGATCAGGCTGGCGAAAAATGCCATGAACTTGCCCGGTAACCCCAGGATGCTGCCTACGTGGATATCGTAGTTCATGCGTCTGAGCTTAGCGCCAAATTCGGCTTCTGCAAAGGATTGCTCATATAATTTATTACCGGTAAGCGGTTCCAGTGTATGCTGATCAAATACGTAGCGCTGGTTATTATAATACTGTCCTTTTTCAGGATATACAATAACGGTAATAGACGCGGTGGCTTTGGAAGTATCCGGGAAGGCCATGTAAAAACCGGATGTCTCCGGGTGTTTGCCTATCGCCGTTTTCCAGGCGATATCCATTTTCTGGCCGAGGTTATCATAGTGCTTTTTGCCTGCCTGCAGGGAATCGGATTTCAGCTCCCGGAATTCCGGCAGTGTTTTTCCACCGGAGGTAGCCCAATAGAGACCTTTACTCCACCATTCCAGTCCGTATACCATACCGGTAACGCATATAGCAAAAAGTACCAGCAGTGCGTAAAAGCCCAGTACATTGTGCAGGTCGTAGTTGACCCGTTTGAAGCTGGCGCCCCATTTTATTTTAAAGCTCTGGTTACGGGTACTTTTATTCCATCTTTTCGGCCACCATAATACCAGGCCGCTGATCAGGGTGATTACGCAGATCAAAGTACTGTAGTTGACGATAGGCCGGCCGATCTTAAACGGCAGCCAGAGGAAACGGTGCCCGTTGAGTACCCATCTGAAAAAGTTCAGTTCTCCTTCTTTGCGGTTTACTTTATTTATTACCGCCCCGGTGTAAGGGTTCAGCTTCAGGGTAGAACCGCCTCTCCTTGCGCCGATATTGGCTTCCACGGCTTTGCCTTCTTTATACAGCACGTAGCCTACGGTTTTGCCGGGATATTCTTTCGCGGCTACTTCCAGGATCTTTGAAGGAGCGATGAGTGGCTGCGATTGTACCGGAACATTTGCTTCCGGTTCCATCCAGCCGGTGATTTCCTCGTTGAAAACGTAGATGCATCCGGTTACGCACACGATGACTACTACGATACCCGAAGCAATGCCCAGCCACAGATGCAGCCAGGCGGAGATGCGATAGAACAGCGACCGGGAATTTGCTTTTTTCCCGGCCGTTTTCTTTGAATTTGCATTCATATTTTTCTGCATAAAAGTGATATCAATATGCTGCTTTGGTGCCGTAATTCTTCCGCCATCACATTTTAAAACAGCTTTATTGAAACGACATAAGGCAAGGTTATTCCGTAGCGAATCCTGCAGCATGGTATCCAGGTATTCAGCATACAGCGTACTTATAGGTATTTAAATCTGCTGTAAAAGTAGGTGTATATCTTTCAAAGGATTTTCGATATCGGGAATTTTTCGGGAGATTTATTTTTCCGGATTGCGGGGGAGGTTGTCTTTCTCAGGATTACACTGATGATGCTGATTTTTTTGATTCGATTTTTTTTGATTTTTATTTTATGTTGATTTTTAGCTGCTCAGCCACCGCAGAGGTGTAGCCTGGCATGGCTATTATTTCGCGGTTTTTATTAAGAAGGATATAGGTGGGGTAACCGCTGATCTGCAATTTATCAAGATACCCACCGGTACGGCCGTTGTACAGTGATAATATGCCGGGGAACTTTTCGCGTTTATCCAGGAATGCTTTCATTTGCTGGAGGTTATCGTCAACTGAAATGGAAACGATGGTTAACTGGCCGTTGCACTGGCTGATCCAGGAGGGAAAGTTTTTCATTCCTTCCACGCAGCCCCAGCACCAGGTAGCCCAGAAGTCGACCAGGATAAAATCGGATTTGATATCTGCAAAATTCACGGTTTCATTTTTTTCATTTTTCAGTGTTAGCATTGGAAATTTATTCCCGATGCGGGCGCGGGTATTTTCGGTAATGACGTGGGTAAGCATCGTCCTGATCCCTGGATGGGTAAGACTATCCAGGATGGTGGCGCGGATGCGGCGGGACAGTTCATCTTTCTGCCCCGGCTCACGATTGACCCGGTATGCCTGGTTACACCCTGCTGCCAGTGCCAGTTGTTGCAGCTGCGGCGATTTAAAATAAGCCGCTTCATGAGTGATTCTGCCGGTGAGATTATCCGCACTTCCTTTATATCGTTGGTTAACGAGAAAGAACATCCTGATAAACATATCGTCTTCCAATAGCTTCGTATAAAAAGGATTTCTTTCCTGAACGGGCAGGTTATTGAAATAGTCATTCTCAAAATGATCCATCAAGCCTGTGGTATCTGGCAGCTGTTGCACAAATGACAGGTAATAGATCGCCGCGTCATAGTGCAGCAGCGGGTATGCGGCGGATGCAGTGTCGTTGGCATATTGTAGCACTATTTCACGGAAGCGTTGAAAAATGCTATCCACGGGCATAACCGGCCGGAAACGGCCCGTAGTATCCATGAACAAGGGATACCAGTTTTCCAGGAGCGCTTGTTCCATGCTATGCAGGAGTTGGTTCACGGGAACGCCGGCGGCATCGGTTACGGTGAGTTGGCCGGTCGTATCCTGAATGGAATAGGCGCCGCCCGGCAGTGTAAAAAAGGACAGCGACCTGTTTTCTACGAGCAGTTTTACCAATGGTCCGCAGGAATCCGATACGGTTACCCGGAAATTTCCGGCACCATTTGTATGTACCTTCAGTATTTCCACCGGCGCTTTACTGATATAATCGGCATAGCCGTACAGAGTAATGAGGCTGTGCGGATTTCCAGACAGCTGCCCTTCAATGATGATAGCGCCTTTGCCCGCCACTGGTATGATAAACAGCCAGATGACCAGGTAAAACAAACGTATACTCATGTACATGATAATTTCAATATGAAAGTAGTGTTTATAACTGACAAAAAAATGTGCGTTAATTGTTCAAATCTTCACACGGTAACTTTAAACCGCTACCAAAAGATATATGTTGTTAACAAAGAATTTACACTTGATAATCTGCATTCTTCTACCTTGAATGCATTGGGAAAAGAAAGACCTGCAACCCCTTAACATGAAAACCTGGATTTTATGAAAAACAACCTTACCCTGACCAGGATGAATGGCCGCAATGCGGAGGAAAATGAAGCAAAGGAACGGATTATAAAGATTGTCAATTCCCTGGCGGTAAGCGCCAGCCTGCTGGCATTTACGCTTGGGTGCCTATTATATTATCTAACGGGCTACGGTATTATTTTTTACCCTGCCCTGCTGGAAAGCACCCTTTTTCTTTCCACGCTGCTGATTACCCGTTACAGCAAACCGGTTTACGGGAAACAGTTAATGTTCTTGTTACACAGTGTTTCCATCTGGTTTTTTGGCGTGTTGCTGGGGCCTGCTTCCCAGATTTACCTGTTTGCACCCTTCCTTGCTTTTTGTGTATTCCTGGTATTTGAAAAGCCCTGGTCGCAGGTAATAACCCTTGTTGCCAGTGCAGTGGTAATGATACTGGTACTGCTTAATTTCAGGTACCCGGTGATTGCTTCGCTTCCGCTTAATAAGGATACCGAATTATACTTACACTGGCTGGTGATTATTTCAGCTACTTTCCTGAACGGCACAGCCCTGTATTATTTTGCCAAGGAAAGCAGGTTCCAGAATAAACAGCTGAAATCGCTGGTAAACCAGCTGGACAAAGCCAACCAGGCCATGCGCATCTACGTGCGTGAAACCACCCACGAAATCCGGTCGCCATTGAATGTGGTAAACAGCATCCTGCAAAATTATATTGAAACGGCCGACCACGGGAAAAGGACGGTACAGGTAGGTATTGCCCACCTGGAAGCAGTGCATTTTGCCTGCCAGGATATGCAGCTGGTAATGAGCAATGCGCTGGGATGGTCGAAAATTGAGGAAGGAAAAGATGAGATCAGCAAATCGCCGTTCCACTTCAGCGACTGGGTACAGCACTTATGCGATACGTATGAATACCTGGCCAAAAGAAGATCCGTACATATCAATATTTCACTGAACGACAACCTGCCGGAGTATATCCTGGCAGATAAGTCGAAGCTTCGCACCATTATTGTAAACCTTCTCAGCAACGCCATTAAGTTCACTACTTTCCGGTCGATCATTACGGTAAGGGCCGGCATGAAAAACAACCAGCTGGTAGTTTCCGTAACCGATCAGGGAGTGGGCATTAGTGCCGACCGGAAGGAGCATATTTTTGATCCGTATGTGACTGAACCAGGGCAGCATACAGAATCCAGCGGGCTGGGACTGCCCATTGCCCGCCATATGGCCCGCATGATGGGAGGCGATCTTACGGTAACAGATAATCCTGATGGCGGGGGCAGCATTTTTACCCTGCGCATGCCGGTGGAAATTACTACTCCACCTGCTGCTATCCATCAAATGATGGACTATTCCATTTTAAAAGGCTTAAAAGTATTGGTAGTAGACGATGACCACCTGAACCACCTCGCGTTTTCACTGGCGCTCAAACGCATGGGCATAGAAGTAATAGTGGCCGACTCCGGTCCGCAGGGTTTTGCCAAAGCCCGGCTGCATCAACCGGATGCTATATTAATGGACATGATCATGCCACATATCAGCGGTGTGGAAATGTTGTCGCAGTTCAGGGCCGACCGCCAGTTGCGGCAGATCCCTTTCATACTGGTATCCGGCAATGCCTACAGTGAAGTAAAGGAAGAAATAATTGCTTCCGGGGCAGATGGATTTTTGAGTAAACCGGTAAACATTGAACAACTGTATACGATATTGAAAGACCTGGTAGTAATGGCAGATGCTACTCCACCGGTTTCAGTCGCCAGGTAGCCCTGATCCTTCCCGCCGCTCTCATTTTATGCAGCTGCTCTTCTGTGGCGTTTTCCACCACATGTGGCAGACCGGTAAGGCGCGCATGATCACGGGCAGCCGCCTTGTCTATTTCGAATCCCATCTTCCGGAAAAATATTTCAGCGGCTTCAAAGCTATCGAACATTTTTTCATGGATTTGGTGCTGGGCATAAAATGCTTTCCACTGTTCATCCCGTTTTATTTCGTTGGTGGCGGCATCCCGCTTCACATAAATATCTGCGGTGATCCAGTATCCTCCACGTTGTTGCAACACGCGGCGGATAATATTACATAGTTTTTCCTTTTCTGTATCATCAAGGTACATCAACAATCCTTCGTTCACTATTACCAGCGGGCCTTCCGGGAAACGATCCACTGTTTCCATAAACTGCGCTTCATCCAATGCGTTTAATGGTAATACTTCCAGCACACCGGCCGGTGGTTGTTTCTCCAACGCCGCAACAAATTCCTTCTTTAGTGCTATTACTTCCGGCAGGTCCGTATCAATATAGTGATACCCCGGTTGTTTCACAGTTTCCAGTCCACGGAAAGAAAACCCGGAAGACAGTTCAAGCACATTTTTTACCGGCAATTCATCCAGTAATTGATTGATACTCCAGTAACGATCCTCGAAATGCACCACTCTTAACCAGAAAGAAAGATCCTTGCTATCCATATTCATATGATAGGGCTGCGGCGCCAGCATGAGTTGTGCAGCTTCCTTCGCATAAGGAATAGCGGTAACGCCTTTGAGCAGCAACAATGATTTGGCAGTAGGACTGATGGTGCTGTAATCCCGGTGAGCAGTTTCCATACCTGTTAATTTACGGATAAAGATACGCACTAAGCGTTATCGTTGCCTGCTAAAAAATGTGCGTAAAAATCGGGAATGGGACTGTTCCGGATGCCGGCTATGGTTTCTTCCACCGGGTAAGGTACCTTCCGGATGGCCGGTGTAATTTCACTACCGTTAACCGTTAGTTGCAGATAGGCCGCCAGGCGGTCTTTTTCTTTCGACCTGCCTACTGATCCGGTGTTGATCACCATTTTTCCCGCCGCTTCCAGCGGGCGTATATAAGAGAGATGCGTATGCCCGGTCACCATTATATCTGCATGATATTCTTCCATCATTCCCAACAGGTCATTTTCATCATGATCCTGGTAGAGGTATTCATCGTTACTGCGGGTGCTGCCGTGTACCAGTAATACTTTTACGCCGGCAACATCCATCTGTATATGGGGTGGCAGTTCTGCGAGGAAGGCTGCGTGTTGCGGCCTAATGGTATCTTTTGTATAGTTGATGGCCTGTAGCCTGGCTGTTTGTTCTTCCGGAGTGTGTTTACTAAGCGGGTATACAGGGTGGTCAAAGGCGATGCGTTCATCATGATTGCCCATAATTACCGGGATGTTCTTTTGCCGGATCAGGTCTATTACTTCATTGTGCCACGGCGCCGCATCCGTGAGATCGCCCAGGCAGTATACCTGGTGGGCACCAAACTGTTCTATGTCTTCCAGTACGGATATCAACGCAGGAAGGTTTGCGTGAATATCACTGATGATGGCCAGCTTCAACATTTCATTTGTTCATTTTGATATTTGCAACGTTACTATTTAATTCATGCACTGCATATTTCAGGCAATAATAAACTATGAAAATACTATTATTCCGTTGAATAATACCATTACCCCAACACCGCAAGAACCGGGTTTTCCGTGGTGGCCCGGGCAGTTATTTTTGTATCTCCATAAAAAAAATACCAGATGAAAGATATTAAACAGCGGCTGCTGGCGCACGACTGGCAACAGGCAGCCACCCAATTGAACGACCGCGGTTATACGTTACTGAAAGGTGTGTTGGGCAAAGCGGAATGTGATGCGTTGATCAATGATTACCAGGCCGACGACACCTACCGGAAAACAATTGTGATGGAGCGTTACCGTTTTGGGAAAGGGGAATATAAATATTTTCAGTATCCCCTGCCGGAGCTGGTCACCACTATCCGGGAAACAGTGTACCCATTTATTGCGCCGGTAGCCAACAAATGGATGGAAGTATTGCACATCGCGCAGCGGTATCCCGATACGCACGCCGCATTAAAAGCGTATTGTCACGCTAACGGGCAAACGAAACCTACCATCCTGATCCTTAAATATGGGCAGGATGGGTTTAACACCCTGCACCAGGACCTGTACGGCGATATTTATTTCCCGATGCAGCTGGTGGTATTCCTGAATGAGCCGGAAGAGGATTATACCGGGGGCGAGTTTGTATTAACGGAACAGATCCCCAGGGCGCAATCCAAAGCCAATGTGCTGCGGCCACAGCGGGGGGATATGCTGATATTCACCACTAATTTCCGGCCGGTGAAAGGCAGCAAGGGATATTACCGTGTGAACATGAAACATGGCGTAAGCCCGGTGCATAACGGGAACCGGCACACGCTGGGAATTATTTTTCACGATGCGTTGAGCTGATTGTTATTCACCCCATGCGGTAAGCAGCAGGTTCCGCGGACCGCCGTGATTGCGGTGTTCACACAGGTATATGCCCTGCCAGGTACCTACTGCAAGCCGGCCGTTGCGGATGGGGATCATAACAGAACTACCTAACAACGCGGCTTTCAGGTGCGCCGGCATATCGTCGGATCCTTCATCATCGTGCAGGTATTCCGGATCGTTTTCAGGGACGGTTTTATTGAAATACATTTCGAAATCTTTCCGCACGGTGGGATCTGCATTTTCATTCAGCGTAAGCGACGCTGAGGTATGCTGGATGAATACCTGCAGCATCCCCGTTTTTATTTCGGAAAGTTGCGGAAATGCCTGTACGATTTCCGTGGTGATGATGTGAAATCCCCTTCTTCTTTGCTGTAGCTGTAATGCCTGCTGGAATATTTTCATGCCGTGCAAGTTAAACATTTCGTTATTGTCCGTATGCCACTTTCCAGATGCGATTGGTTTTATCGTCTGTTACCAGCATTGCGCCGTTTTTCAATACAAGGAGTCCTACCGGCCGGCCTCTTACATCTGCCGTGGTCGAGTCTTTCACAAATCCGGTGAGAAAATCCGTTGGTTTACCGGCGGGTTTTCCATTGGCAAAGGGTACAAACAATACTTTGTAACCAGAGATAGGCTTGCGGTTCCAGGAGCCATGCTGGGCGATGAATGCACCCTGGTGGTATCTTTCCGGAAATTTATCTCCCCGGTAAAATACCAGGCCCAGGGAGGCGGTATGAGGGCCTAATTCTACATCGGGGATAATGGTATTGTTTGCTTCCGGTGGCGCGGGATCTTTTACGCGTGTATCGGTATGCTGACCGTAATACTTCCAGGGCCATCCGTAGAAGCCGCCTTCTTTTACACCGGTCATGTAATCGGGTACCAGGTCGTTGCCTAATTTATCCCTTTCATTAACAGCTACCCATAAGGTAGAAGTACCGGGTGCCCAGTCCATGCCAACGGGGTTTCTTAAACCGGCAGCGTAAATGCGGCGACCGGTACCATCGGGATTGATTTCCACGATGGCTGCCCTCGATTGTTCATTTTCAATACCTTTCTCTGCATGGTCGGTGGCTGAGCCGATAGCGATATAAATTTTGGATTGCTCTTTATTAGCGATGATATTTCGCGTCCAGTGCTGATTTTTTTTGCCGACAGGCAGGTCTGTTATTTTCTCCGGCGCCGCGGTGATCACCGTATCGCCGGTTTTGTAAGGATAGCGGACTAACGCATTGGTATTGGCCACATAAAAATGATTGCCTATCAGCAGCATACCAAAGGGCTGATTTAGATTGGAAAGAAAGGTGCTGCGGAACTCCGGTATACCGTCGTGGTTGGCATCCCGCAGCAGGGTGATGCGATCTGCGCTATGCCGCATACTCTTTGACTTCTGGGCGCCTACAAACACCGCTCCTATTTTAATCACCAGCGGGAAATTACTGTTTGATTCCGCCACCAGCACGTCGCCGTTTGGGAGCGCATACATCCAGCGTGGATTTACCAGGCCATCCGCATATAAAGACACGTGAAAACCTGCAGGTGCAACGGGTGTTTCACCGGGGCCCCAGCCAACTACCTGGCTATAATTCATATATGATTTTGTGGCATGGGGTGGCGGCAGGGGGGCACTGTCCTGTGCGCACAGCTGATGAGCTGCGGGCAACATCAAAAGTGACAACAAATATTTTTTCATGAGAAGGTGCTTTTAGGGTGATACCATCTCTCTTACAATATTTGCGCCACCGGATGCCACAAAAGGAGCGCGGCCGTATGTATGGTAAAATCTTAAATTTGAACGCTTTTGCATTTTTGTTTATCTTCATATTTCCCGCCGAAGATCCAAACGAACGTGAAGACCTTAATGCTTAAAATTTTAGCCATGACGAGACCACAACAAATAATGATTATTGATGATGATGCCGATGATAGAATTTTTTTCCAGGAAGCCATCCACAATATTTCCCCGGTTATAGAAACGCATGTATGCGATAGTGGAATACAGGCAATAGCGATGTTCCAGGAAAATAAAATTCCGGCTCCTGATTACATTTTCCTTGATTTCAACATGCCGCTGATGAACGGGCGCGAATGCCTGGTAGAACTGAAAAAGATCCTTCAGCATCAGTTAACCAATATTGTTATACTGAGTACTTCTGATATGAAGGAAGATATGGAAGATGCCATGCGGCTGGGTGCAAAATTATTCCTGACCAAGCCCAATACTTTCCAGGAATTATGCACCATGCTGAAAGGGGTATTGGAAGGCAGATGGCATAAGATCTTCTCCCCGGAAAAATAAAGGGTTACTTAGCAGTTGCACCTTTATTGTATTTGTTCCTATACTCGAGTGGCGATAAGCCGGTTGTTTTCTTAAAGATTGTTCTAAACGCCTTTGTATCTGAATAACCCACTTCCCACATAATTTCATTGATGTTTTTACGGCTGCTTTCAAAGCTTTTTTTGGCCACTTCTACCTTCACCCGTTGAATATATTCTGATACGGTGTTGCTGGTTGCTTTCTTAAATCTTCTTTCCAGGCTTCTGCGGCCTACGGCAAACATGGATGACAATTGTTCTACCGTGATTTTTTCCTGCCAATTCTGCTCAATAAATTCCTGCGCCTGTTTTACTGATTCATCCTGGTGTTCACGCTGACCTTTGAAAATAGTAAAGGTGGCCTGGTTGGTGCGGTCTATTTCAATTTCAAAATACTTGGACGCAAGAATGGCCATGTCCCTGTCTGTATACTTTTCTATCAGGTAGATGAGCAGGTTCCAGAAGGAATTGGCGCCACCGCTGGAATAAATACCCTTTTCATCTGTAATGATCTTTTCAGACACCAGTTCCACATCGGGGAACATGTTCCTGAATTCATTGGCTGCCAGCCAGTGGGTGGAGCAACGTTTTCCATTGAGCAAGCCTGTGGATGCCAGTAAAAAGGCGCCTACACAAAGGCTCGCCACTTCTGATCCGTGCTGATGCTGCTGTACAATCCAGGGATAGAAATCCTTATTCTGATCTATGACTACTGCACGCTCCCCGTTTACGGCTGGAATAATGATCAGGTCTGCTTTATGTTTTTCTGTGATCATTACGTCCGGGGTTACTTTAAAAAACCGGTCGTATTCGTGTGCTTCTTTGGAGAGTCCCACCAGCTGCACGTTGAATAACGGATCCTTTCCAACGCTTTCGAGGAAGTCGTTGGCTTTGGTAAACAGTACAAAGGGACCTTCAATACTACTGAGCGCAACGGCGCCTTTGGGAACGAGAATGGATATTTGTTTCATAATTCAAATCTAAGATAAAAGTTTCGCTGAATCAACCCTAAACAGGTGGTGCGCGTACCTTATCTTACTAAATATTTTTTTGGGAAGCCGGGCTAACCGGCTCCCCAAAAAAATATTACACTTCCGCCGCTACGCTGGTGGTATTCACCACCGCGCCTTTGGCCAGTTTTCTTTTTACGATTACGCTTACCCGGTGTACCAGGTAAATACAGGGTAGCGTTAAGCCTACAATGACCCATCCGAGTGTATCGTAGTGTTCCAGCGGACTGAATTTATCTTTCTGGGATACGATCATACCCGCAATGACCGCCGCTATTCCGCCGGCAATTTGTTGCAGGGACGAGTTTACGCTCATAAAGGCGCCACGGTCCGACAGGTCGGGGATGCCGGTAGTTAAGGCGGTGAATGGGATCATACGGCCCATGATACCCGCCATCATCAGTACGTTCAGGCACATGATGATCCAGAGCGGCTGCGGTGTTAAGTGCGTATAAATAATGATGATCACCAGTGCATAAATGGAGGCAATGGTAAAGAGTGTAAACCTGTCTTTTTTATCACTTAACTTTCCCAGCACCGGCATAATGAACAGGGAACCAACACCGGTCACCATGAACAACAGCGGTAACTGTTCCTGTGTAACGTGCAGGTTATTCACGGCAAATGCGCTACCAAAGGGCATCATCATAAATCCGCCTACAGACATGAGTGCGGTGGCGGTAAAACCGATGCGGTAATCGCGGCTTCTCACGGTATGCCACAGGTGCGTGAATGCACTTTTATCGCGTTGCACGGCCAGGTGTGCAATGACCGGTTGCAGCTGAAAGATGATCAGCAGCATCACGATAGCGGCTACACCGGCTACCAGGAAAAAGGGCGCTTCCCATCCCCATGCGTTGGCGAGGTATAACCCGATAGGGATACCGAGTACCTGACTGGCGCCGAATGCCATTTGCACAAACCCCATCACGCGGCCGCGTTGTGAGATATCAAAAAGATCGGTGACGATTGCCAGGGAAATAGATCCTATTACGCCGCCAAATAAACCGGTAACGATACGGGCCGCCACCATCGTGTAATACGTGTTGGCCAGGCCACAGCACAATGTGCCGAGAATAAAGCCCGCATAAAAGAATATCAGCAGTTTTTTACGGTCGAAGCGATCGGCAAAGCCGGCAGTGAGCAGGCCGGAGATACCGGCGCTGAAAGCGTAGGCCGATACGATGAGTCCGAACTGGTTAGGCTTTATGTTCATCGATTTCATAAGCATATCACCGAGTGGCGACATAACCATAAAATCGAGGATGACTGTGAATTGTGTGAGTGCCAACAGGGCTACGATCATTTTCTGGTGACCCGAAAATGCGGTGGATGCTTGTTTCATCAGGGAGATTTTGATCTTATGTATTTGTTAGTCTTCCAGCTCTGCACATTCGTACTCGCTGGCATTGATTAATGCGATAATGCGATCCGGCACCGGTTCGGCAGCTACTACTCTCAGCACGCAATCTACGTCTTCCATGTCTACTGTCCATTTTTCAATAAAGGACTGCTGATCCAGTAACGGCGCTACTTTGGAGCGGGCTTGCACAGTGGCAATGTTTGTTTTGAAAATGAGAACGTGTTGCATGACTAATTTGTTTTGTGAGCGAGCGTTCATTTATTAATTTGACAAAAAAAAGAGCTATTTCATTATTCCTTTTATCACACAGTCGAATGTTTCTTTCATGATCTTCTCTGAAAACTTAAACTTGCGGCCATCGAGGCTCCGTCCTTCGTTATGGAATTTTATCAGTGAGTATAATGGCGCAAAAGCAACAGACCAGTATACTTCGAGCGGCATTTCTCTGATCTCTCCGCGCTTTACTGCATTATGTACATAGCTCCCCATTGCGCTATGGAATTCATGTGAGATCGTTTCCAGCATTTTTTCTTTATACATAGAATTCCGCAGCTGTTCAAAGAAATTGACAGATTGGTGGTTATCCAGTGAAAAAGCGGCCCTGTTTTTCCATTGGATCCACAGCCCTTCCTCAAAGCCCATTTCCGGGTTAAAATCTTTCAGGGTGGCCCGCGTCATTTTCAGTGCTTCTTCTGTGCTGATGCTGGTCAGCAGGTCTTCTTTATCTTTATAATAAATATAAATAGTTGCCGGAGATACACCCGCTGCTTTTGCCAGCCGGTTGATGCCAAAATTTTCCAGTCCATCTTTCACCACCATTTCAATAGCGGACTCGCGGATGGCCTGTATTTTATTTTCGTCTCTGTATCTCATGCCGCACAAAGATAAGTGAGCGATTGCTCATTTTAAAATATTTTTTTGAGACAGGGGGATTTTGAGGAGGTTCAGCCTTTTAAATTAGTGTGAAAGATTAGACGGGATGAATTTGAGGTATCAGTGAAGAAAAAACGGACCAGTGGCCGTATAACATTACCACCAGGAGGTTTGCTGTAAAAATGCCTGTGGCGTTTGACCGGTGAAAGCCCGGAAGTCTTTTATAAAATGTGCCTGGTCGTAATAGCCGGCATCATAGGCTGCTTCTGTGAGGCTGCCGGCTTCCGGAAAATGATCGAGCAGGTGCCGTAATCTTACGATGGCGGAGAATTGCTTGGGCGTAGTTCCTACGCTTCGCCTGAATCGTTTTTCAAATGCATCCTGACTGATGTACAGGTCTGCTGCCAGTGATTTGATCTTCACATCGCCGGCGGCTGTTTTAATTTGTTGTACGGCATGGCGGATGAGTAAATCCGGTTGCCGGCTGCTGAGTGCCGCCATCAGAAATTGCTCCACAACCGCGATCCGCTGCAGGTTGTTTTTCGCCTCATACAACTGTTCTTCCACTTCCCTTATTTTATGACGCTGTACCAGTTGATCGAGCGATTCATGGGTATCGAACAATTCATGCAGGGGTGTTTTGAAAAAGGCCGCAGCGCCACCTTCTCTAAACTTCACCAGCACATTGCCGGTGCCGGGCGCATAGTGTAACAACCGGGAAGTTCTGCGCAAACCTGCCAGCGCTGTTGCCGGCAGGTCGGTTACCTCACCGGATTCCCCGGTTATTACTTTACCACCAAACCGGAAAGACATCACCACAGCAGTATCCGGCATTACGCGGTTCTCCATACCGTCTTTGCTTTCGATGATCAGATAAGCGCTGACATAAGGAGAGAGAAGAGCTGACGGAAGATAACTTTCCATGTTCATGCGGTAACAATTTGAGTGCTTATAAAGATACGGATAATTAGTGTTTAGTTCGGCGGACTAAACACTAACCTCCTCCTTACCGCATGGCTTTTATTAATGCTCCCACCTGCTCTTCTCCATAACCGGCTTTGATGCCTCTATTCATAAGGTTGAGGATGAAGGCGGGCACGTCGCCGGGAATGCCGGATTCAGCGGCCTGTTTCATCATTAAAGTCATAGATACCGCGCAGGTTTTGAGGCTGCTTTCCGGTTGGGAAAAATTGTTGGTGCTGATCACAGCGCCTTCATGCCGCACCATTTCCCCGAGTACCGGTGCAATGTTATTGATCATATCGCCTAATGCGTTTACATCCAGCTTTTCTGATTCAAAAATCCTGGCGCCCTGCAAGAAGCCGGTGATCAAACCGAACAGGCTGGAAAGAATGGCAAGATCCCACGCAGCGGCGGCGCCGGTGGCGGCTCCCATATACATCAGGTTGCCACCAATACTTTTAACACGGCTTCTCCTTTTTCAAAAGCGGCCTGCTGCCCGGATAAAAAAATAGGCGTATCCGGTTTTCCTATCTGCCGGGGTGTAGCCAGCAGTGCGCCATCCAGGTAGTACGCACCAAATGACTGCGCCCAGGTTTCTGCTGTTCTTGCATCCTGCGGGGTGCCGGTAGTGAGTTCCAGCAGAAGGCGGCCATTCAGCGCCGTTGCTGCTTCCGGCGTGGAAAGAATGCTGCGGGTGGTTTCGTAATTATTGAGGCAGGTAATGATCACCGGGCTTGCCAATACCGCTGCGGCAGGATCTGCTGCCAATACAGCGCCATCCGTTACCAACGGCGATGCTTTTTCTGCGCTGCGGTTCCATACGGTTACGTGGTAACCATTATCCAGCAGGGTGCGCGCCAATACAAATCCCATAGGGCCTAATCCAATTACAGCAACACTTTTATTTGTTGTCATCGTCTCATTTTTTAGACCTCAAATGTCTTGACTGTGGCGGTGACGGACAATAACCGAAAAAAGTTTCACCCATGGAAAAATTTTTCGGTATACTCCCCTGTTGCATTACGACGATGCGCTTTTATGAAATAGTGTAAAATGTTTATCTTTCCTGCAAATGAAACACCATGTACGAGAAAAAAATCCCGGAGCTGCACTGTGGCATCAGCATTTTCATGAAGGTATTGGGCGGTAAATGGAAAGCCTGGATCATTGAGTGTATTCATGATGATATCAGGCGGCCAAGTGAAATTCACCGCGAGATGGAAGTAGATGGCGCCAGCATGCGCGTGATCACCATGCACCTGAAGGAGCTGGAAGATCTTGGCATACTGTACAAAAAAGTATATGCCGGTATCCCGTTGAAAGTAGAATATTACCTGACAGAAGTAGGACTAAGCACTTTACCATTGATAAAGGCCATGGATCAATGGGGCAAAAAGAACCAGGCCTTGCTGACGAAAGATGAAAACAAAGCGGTATTGGCGGATAACTGACACCTGCATTGCTTTTTCGTTTAGCCGCACAGGTGATGAAGCGCCGCATATTGCAGCAGCATGATTGTTTTCCCATCCCTGATTTCCCCGGTGCGGATCATGTCCATTGCCTGCGTAAACGGCAGTTCCAGCACTTCTATATTTTCCTGTTCGGCTTCCAGTCCACCACCATCATGAACTTTCAGTTCTTTGGTGTAGGCAGCCACAAAAAAATACAGGATCTCGGTAACAGAGCCCGGCGACATATACGCTTCAAATACCTTCTCCACCGCGGTTACCTGGTAACCGGTTTCCTCCATCGTTTCCCGGCGGATGCATTCTTCCGCATTATCTTCATCCAGTAAACCGGCGCAGCATTCTATCAGCAACCCGGTTTCGTTGCCATTGATATAGGTAGGCATGCGGAATTGCCGGGTTAGCACTACGGTGCCGTGTTCTTTATTATACAGCAATATAGTAGCTCCGTTGCCGCGATCATACGCCTCCCGTTCTTGTTTCACTACTGCCCCATCGCTGCCGGTCATTTCATAGGTGATTTTCTTGAGTGTGTACCAATTGTCCGACAGGATGGCTGTTTCCAGAATATTAATTGTTTTCATATTAAATGATCGATTTTGATCGATTTTGATTATTTTTGATCAAGTTAATTATTTAAAATGAATTTCCAGCTAAGAAAACAAAAAATACTGGCGCTGCTGCATGCGAAAGGAGAAGTCGCCACCGGTGAACTGGCACAGACATTGGGAATTTCAGAGATCACCATCCGGCGGGATCTCAATCAGTTGTCGGACGACGGGCTGTTGTACCGCACCCACGGCGGCGCTATCCCGGTGACCGAGCCGGATTCCCCCTTCGAATTTGTGAATAAGGCAGCAGCCAACCAAGCAGCAAAAGATAAGATCTGCAGAAAAGCAGCAGCGGAAATCAACGATGGCGATATTATTTTCATGGATTGCGGCAGCACTGTTTTCCGCTTATGCCAGTTTATAAAAAACAAAAAGATTAAAGTAATCACCAACTCCCTTCCGGTGATATTTGAGCTGCAACATTCCGCAGTATCCCTCAACATTATCGGCGGCGAATACGATGCAGCCCGGCAGGCCATACATGGTACAATGGCCACAGAGCATATCCAACGGTATAAAGCAGGCAAAGCATTTATTGGTGTAGATGGCCTCTCGGGGCAGGGATTATTTGCACACAGCGAAAAAGAAGCAGCTATTGCCACTGCGCTGGCTACACAAAGTGACTATACGTACCTGTTATGCGATGCAGGGAAAATAGGGAAAACTTCCTACCTGAATTTTGCAGGACTGGATTTGGTGGATGCAATTATTACGGATGGCGATCCGGCCGCATTGAAGTATTGTAAGAAGAAGGGAGTAAAGGTGATAAGCGCATGAGTTATTCCAATATCCCCTTCAGCCGCTCCTGGTATTCGGGATTATCCGTCATACCATTATGCCGTTGCCCTTTCAGTGTTATCAGCGTATCTCCTGGTTTAAAATATGCTTTCAGTTTTTCGGAAGAGCCGTAGTAAATCACTTCGTCGTTATCACCATGAAAGATAGTAACGGGAACGGTAACACGTTGTATATTCCTGTAAGTTGGAAATGTATACTTCAACAGCAATGAAGGCAGCATGGGATAATAATACCTGGCCATATCCTTCATGCTGAAGTAGGGCGCCTGCAGGATGAGTTGCCTGGGATGATTGTCTGCTGCGAGGCGTGCGGCGGTACCTGTGCCCATGGAATAACCGAGAATGACAATCGTATTTTCCGGGTAAACTGTTTTTACGCTGTCGTAGGCTGTTTGCGCATCAGCATAAAACTGCCGTTCACTGTGGATCTTACCGCCACTTTTTCCGTAACCACGGTAATCAAACATAAATACATCATACCCGAGGTGTGTATATACCCTGGCGGCTTCTCCCCACGACCGGAGGGAGCCGGCGTTACCGTGGAGATAAAAGATAAGGCCTTTGTCGCCGCGGGATTTAAATAACAGCCCGTTTAACTGTGTGCCATCAGCAGTGGTAATAGTGCGTTCTTCGAAGGGCTCGGGGAACTGGAAAACATACGCCGGTGGTAATCTCTCCGGAAAAAAAAGCAAGCGCTCCTGGATGAAATATACAAGGACACAAACCGCTGCATACAGGAGAAGCAGCACGCCTGTTGTTTTCAGTACCCATTTTACTATTACAGCTAACATCTATGTAAGATACAAAGAAACACAAATCATGTTATCACCGGTGATCTCCTACTTTCCCAGTTTTTTGAAGGTGCCGTTTACGCCATCCCAGCTGTATTTAGTAAGTTCTTCTTTTACTGACATAACCGGTTCCCCGTTCTTATCTTTCTTATCTGTTTCTTCTTCCTCATGCATTTTCAGGATGATGGTATCTGGTATACCGTCTTTCTCGCCGGGGAAAATGAAAGACTCCTCATGGTAATATACACCGGCGTCACCTACATCCATTCTTTCCGGCAGTGCGGCGATCCGTCCATCCTTCATCCAGGCGAAATAATAATAGTTTGTGGAGACACCACAGGCTGCTCCACCAAAGCCAACAGATACGATATTTTGCACGTTGGTAAGACCGAGACCGGGCATTACCTTCGCATAGGAAAAACCGGCGGATTCATCATCCATTATCCGGAATGTGGTGGCAGCAAGGATTTTACGGGCTTGTACGGCTTTTAGTTTCACAATATACTGCGGATGTTTTTCATTGTCGATCAGTGTATCCACGCGGCGGTCGTAAGCAAATACAAATTTCATGTCGCCTCTGCGCATAGGAGGAAAAGAGATCAGTCCTTCCCACACGTAACCTTGTTTTTCCACACCATCTTTTTTGTATTTAATCTGTACCCACGGAAGGGTGAGACCTTTGAGTGTGAGCATTTTGCTGGCCAATACCTCCACCGTAGTAATATCATCGCCGGCCAACAGGGTATCGACGGCGGCTTGTTTGGTATCCGGGCTCACACGTACCAGTGCGGTATCTGCAAAAATATACCGGCTATCATCTTTGCTTAACGACCAGGTATTGAAGATAAATTCCTGTTCCTGGGCAAAAAGAGGGGTAGCAAAACAGGCGAACAAACAAGTCAACGTAAAAAACAACATCGTTTTCATGAGGTATATGATTAAAGCGCAAAAATAGCGTTTTACCTCCTGAAAACGATGTGTTGCCATTAATTTGCCGGAGGGCATATCTGCATCATGTATACCGCGCTGCTGGCCTCATAGGATTGCAGTACGCCGGTTACACAAGGCACTTTATAGTTGCGGTAGGTTAGTCCGCGGGTAACGTCGCGGTTCCCCCAGGCAGCATTGATATTTTTCTGGATCCAGGGCAGGAACTGTGTTTGGCCGGCATCGTTGATCAGCGTCATCACATATTGTCCGAAGATGGCCTTTAATATGCCCTGCTCATTCCAGTCGCCTTCGGCGGGCATAATACCATTTACATCGCTCATGGTTTTCTGCGTATAGGTAGCTGCGAGCTTCGCCTGATCAAGATAAGCCGCTGTACCGGTTTCTTTGTACAACATCACGGCTGCTCCAATGAACGTGCCCTGGTTGTAGGTGTAATCAGACCAGCCTTTGTTACCATTTACATTATTATCTGCCACCCTGCCGGTAGCGGGATCGTAGAGATTATTTACGCCCCAGTTGTACACGTCTTTTGCTTTTTGAAGATAAGCGGCTTCGCCGGTGATCTTATACAGGGTCATGGCGGCGATTACAGTGGGGAAGTTAATACAGGCGTTTTTACCGCTGTGGTTAAAGTCCCAGAACATGCCGCCTTTATCCGGGTCATAAGATCCATCCCATACCCTTTTGAAACCTGAAACGGAGAGGTCCAGGTATGCCTTGTTGCCGGTAACCTGGCTGGCACGGGCAAGTGAAATGACCCACCACATGATATCATCGTAAATAAACCATTCCTTGGTATTGTTCCAGTTGTATTTATCATAGCGGTTATAACCACCCTGGAAGATATCGGTGATGCGTTGAAGATCGGCCGGATCTTTTGTGCGTGTGTATACGTTCATGGCCATGTCCCAGTAAATAGCCTGGACCCAGATGGCGCCGATGCCCTTCTTTTCTGTATTGCTGTAATAGAGTTTGTCGGCCGTACTATAGAAATACTGGTTAAAACTGGCGTAGGCAGTAGCTGCATCTTTGGTAGTAAAAGATACCGTGGGTGTAGGTCCCGGTGTTACAGGGTCTTCTTTTGCATTGCTTTTGGAGCAGTTGCTGTGCAGCAGCAATGCTGCAAAAAGTAAACAGGTTATTTTATACATATGATCGGGTTAAAACCGGGAGCCGGTACTACAGTCCGGCTTCCGGTGGTGACTTTAAATATACTTACCAGCCTGGATTTTGCACCAGCTGTTTATCATTATCCACATCATCTGCCGGCAGTGGGAACAGGTAATGTTTTCTTTCAAATACGCGGGTTTCAAAAGGCACTACCTGCAGGAAGTCGGGCATATCAGATCCGATGTTCAAACCATAGACAGGACCATTTTCTGTTTGTTCTGCTATTTTCCAGCGGCGTACATCAAAGAAACGGTTATTTTCAAAAGCCAGTTCCACGCGGCGTTCTTTGCGGATCGCTTCACGGATGGCGGCTTGCCCTGCAGGTGCCGGCAATTCTGCAGATCCGTATTGCGGAATCCCTGCCCTTTCCCTGATGAGGTTCACATATTTCAGTGCTTCCGGGCTGGCGGGATTGGCTTCATTCACACATTCTGCGTAGCTGAGATAGATCTCCGCCAGGCGGATGAGCATCAGCGTACGGCCGCCTACATCCCATTTGCCGAGGCCCTGCGCCTTGCGTACAATATAGCCGGTAGGACTGTAATCGTTGTTGCCTGTGGCCTTACCCGAGTTGCCGTGATTATAGATGCGGGTAACGATATTCCCAAAAGATTTATTCAGCCAGGTGCTTCCATCGTAAGTGATGTTTACATAAAAACGGGGCTCGCGGTTTACCCATTGGTTATAGATATTGCTGGGCGCCGTTTCGTTAGGACCGGTAAAATCTGAATAGCCTGTTTTTACATACTGCGATAACGGGTCATCGATGCTTCTGCCATTCTTCATAAAAAATGCGTCTACCATATTCTGGGTAGCGCCTAAGCCGCCGCTCCCCCGTACATCGCTGGAAGGCGCGCCGCTGTGGAACGGCGTCATTTCGTACTGACGGGAATTCAGCGAATTGGCAGGACGGGCAAAGATCACTTCCGGGTTCCAGTCGGTCAGGAATACATCCCTGCAGGAAAGATAAGGATCAAATTCTCCCTTTGCATTATTCTTCCTAAATAAACTGTAGGTAGAAGGCACAAACTGGTCGAGGAAAGATTTATAGGCGTCTGCTGCCAGTTTCCATTTATTGGCATCGTACGACTGGCTAATCAGCTGTTTGCCATCCGTGTTTTTCAGGGCAGCCATATCGGTGTTGCCATTAAACAACGGGCTGGCGCTGTACATCAGTGCATTGGCGCGGAAGGCCAGTGCAATGCCTTTACTGATCCGGCCGTAGTCCTGATCGTTGTTGGGTATTACCGGTAAGTTAGCCGCAGCTGTTTCCAGTTCGGAGGTTACATAGGCCACGCACTCATCAAAGGAGTTGCGGGGCATCTGGAGACTGGCATCCACTTCTACTGGTTTTTCGCCCATGAGTACAACGGGACCGTATATACGCATCAGGTAAAAATAGTACATGGCGCGCAGTGCCCGGGCCTCTGCTTTGTATTGGGTGATGAGATCCGGGGAGAGATCTGTTATTTTACCGGCGTTATCAATAAATACGCTGGCTGCGCGGATACCCCGGTAAAAATTGGTCCAGTAGTCGCCCACAAAACCGGATTTGGCATCCCAGCTGCCGATGTTTACGCTGTTGGATTGTACAAATCCCCACACATAATCTGCTTCATCGCAGCCACCGGTCCATAAGCCGCGGTTGTTGTAATCGCCGGGGTTGCGTTGTCCGAATTCATCCGGTATGCGGACATACACGTTGTTCAGGAACTTCTGTGCAGTAGCCCAGGTACGGAAAGTTTCCTCGATGGTTAGCCGGTCGTCCGGCACCTGGTCCAGGTATTTTTTGCACGACGTCAATAACACGATGCCCAGTAAAATATATAATAGCTTTTTCATGATCAGTTGCTTACGTGATTAAAATTTCAGGTTTACTCCCAGCGAAATGGTTCTCACATTTGGATAAGTAGAACCGTTGTCGGTATTTAATTCAGGATCCCACAATTTGAACTTGCTGAAAGTAAGCAGGTTGATACCCTGTAAGTAAACAGATGAATTCCGGACGCCTATGCGCTGCAGCAAACTGGCGGGCAGGTTGTAGGCGATCTGCGCAGATTTCAGGCGGATGAAGCTTACATCTTTTACCCACCAGCTGCTAGGCTGTGTGTTGTTTACATTCTCTGCTTCGCCATAGGCAAGGCGCGGGTAAAACGCGTCCTGGCGTGGGTTTTCAGGGGTCCATCTGTCGGTAGCAATGCTATAGGCGTTGCTTTCTCCGCCACCGCCATTGAATGGAATGATGGCGCTGCCCTGCAGCATACGATCGGCATCAGAAATTCCCTGGAACAGGAAACCAATATTAAATCCTTTGTAGGCAAGATTTAACCCGAAGCCATACACCATTGCGGGTACATCGCCGCGGCCGATCTTTGTTTCATCGGAGGAGTTGATCTTACCGTCTCCGTTAAGATCCTTGTATTTGATGTCGCCCGGTTTCACCTGTGAGCGGGAACCCGGAACGGCGCTTTTGTCGATGTCGGCCTGGTCAATGAACAAGCCTTCTGCGATATAACCATACCGCGCCAGGATATTATTGCCGCGGTGTTCCATCCATGGATACAGCTGCGGCGGGCGGTCATCTTCCAATACTTTATCCTGGTTCCAGGTAATGTTACCACGCACGGATACTTCTACATTCCCGATACGTGCATTGTATTCCAGGTTGGCATCCAAACCTTTGTTTTCCACGGCGCCGAGGTTACCGTACTGCTGATTATCAAGGCCCATGAAATCCACGTTGGAAGCGCGTTGCAGGAAGATACCGGTACGATGTTCCTTGAATACATCCACATTTACAAGGAGGCGGTCGTTCAGTGTACGCAGTTCTATACCCAGGTCCTGTTTGTTGGAAACAGACCAGCGCACATCCGATGCATAACGGGTGATGCTGATACCGCTGCCGCCGTTAAAACCTTTCCCAAACGTATAGCCGTGATCGTTATCATTCAGTTTGGTGATATACAGGAAACGTTCTTCTGCGCTACCAAGACCGGTATTACCGTTGGAGTAGCGGAACTTCAGGAAGGAGATGGCATTTTTGAACGGTTCAAAAAAACGTTCATTGGAAGGCACCCAGGCTAAACCGATAGCGGGGAAAAATCCGTAGCGGTTTTCCGGTGCAAACAATTCAGAGCCGTTGTAACCGAAATTGAATTCCATAAAGTAGCGGTCGTCGTAAGAATAGGCTGCTTTACCTGCCAGGCCGAGGTATCTTTCCGGGATGGAGTTGATAAAGTCGCCGGCGAGCGTATTGGTTTTATCGCTGGTATAAAACAGCCCCAAACCGGTTACGCGGTGTTTACCAAAACCACGGTCGTAGTTGATGGCGGCCTCTGTATAAAACTGGCGGGTGGTCTGCCGGTCGCCATCATTTTTATCGAAGCCAAGGTATTGATTACCGGTGAATGTTTTCAGCAGGTTAAGCGTACCATCCGGTTTGTACGGATTGTTCATATCCGGGAACCAGGTGTCCTCGCGTTTGGAGCGGGTAATATAGTTCTGGTTAAATACGTCGAAAGCAAACATCGCGGTGGCCGACAACCCTTCCGTAATGGATTTCAGGTCTTGCGTAGCCCGGATATTGGAATACAGCTGGTTCCTGAATTCGTTACGATAACCTCTGCGGGTAAGGTCGGCATAAGGATTCCTGAAGCCGCCGTTAGCGGAGCGACCGGGAACGAAGCCACCAGGGTACATTACAGGATACACTACCGGGGAGGCGTCCATCGCGCTCTGGAAAATATCGTGGGTGTTAATGCCGGGGTAGTTACCGTTGGAGAAGTATCCCTGCAGCCCTACATCGAGCTTGGTGGACTTTGTTACTTTCAGGTTCAGGTTAGAGGTAAAGTTATAGCGGTTATATTTTAGGGAAGAATTGTACTTCTCCAGGTCGTCTGTTTTCAGGAAGCCGCTTTCGTTGTAGTAGCCGAGTGATACGTAGTACTGTGCATTTTCCACACCGCCGCTGGCGTTGAGGTTAGCGCTGCGGGTATGACCGTATTTATTGAATACAGCATCCATCCAGTTTACGTTCGGGTATAACAGCGGGTCCGCATTATTTTTTGTTTTTTCGATGGTTTCTTCTGAAAAAACCGGGTTGTGGTTCCGGGTGGTAGAGGCTTCGTTCGCGAGGTTCATATAAGTAACGCCATCGAGCATTTCCGGTCTTTTGGTAAAGGAGTTTACACCTTCATTATAATCGAAGTAGATCTGTGGTTTACCTACCTTCCCCGTTTTTGTTTTCAGGAGAATAACACCGTTGGCGCCACGCACGCCATATACGGCGGTACCGGCGGCATCTTTCAGGATGGTGAACGACTCAATGTCTTCCGGGGAAATGTTATTGATAGATCTTTCCACGCCATCCACGAGGATAAGGGGCGTTGCTTTATTACCGCCTCCGAAGGTGGAGATACCACGGATCCAGATATCGGCGCTGCCTTTACCGGGTTCGCCGGTACGCTGCACGCCTATTACGCCGGCGATGCGGCCTGCCAGCATGGAAGAGATGTCTGATGCCGGTTGTTTGAATTCAGCCGGGCGAATAGTAGACTGGGCGCCTACCAGGCTTACTTTACGCTGGGTACCAAAACCTACTACAGCTACTTCGCCGAGTGATTTGCTGGCTACTTTCAGTTGTACGTTGATGGTAGTTTGACTGCCGGCCACTATTTCTGCCGTTTCATAACCGATGAAACTGAATGCCAGTACATCGGTAGCAGCGTTTACGATGATTTTGTAACGTCCGTTGACGTCGGTGGTGGTCATGGTGCTTACGCCCCTTACCGCTACGCTTACGCCGGGGAGGGGTTTACCGTTTTCATCTTTGATCACACCGGACACCACTACTTCCTGGCGGGTCATGGCCGCTTTGGGGGCAGTGAGTTTACTGATGACTACAATATCATTTACTTCTGCATATCCGAGGGATTTGTGTTGCAGTAATTTTTCGAGAACGTAGTCCAGTCGCTCGTTGGAAAACGAGTACCCTTCTACTTTGTAGCCGCTGAGCAGTTGCCTGTCGTAGGCAAAATTAATTTTTGTATGGCGGTGCAGGTCCCTGATAGCAGATTCCAGGCTACCTCCTTTCAATGCAATGGTGACGCTGGTTTCCTGCAGGATTTGTCCCTGGCCGGCGTATACCGGCAGTATGGCTGGGACACACGTCAGGGCCAAAACGACTGCAAGCATTCGTTTTCTGAAATTTTTTACAATTTTCTTCATACGTGGTTAGGCATTAATTGTTAGCATTAACAAAAGGTTCCATTTACGTGGCATTAATACGTAGTTGTTTTAAGCGATTAGCTTTGGTGATACATTGTTTATTATTCGTAAATAACGGTGTGCTGATTGATCGTGCGTACTTTCAGATGATGGATTGCCGCCAGCACCTGGGCTGCTTTTTCGGGCGCCATATCTGTTGGCAATTCCGTGGTATATCTGGTAGTTCTTACATGTTCCTGTGTGGTGGTGATGGTGATGCCGAAGTTTTTTTCCATCAGTATGACCATGTCGTGGAAAGTGACATCGTTGAAAACGAGTTTGCCATCCTTCCATCCGGGGAGTTGTTCGTCTACCGGTGAAACTTTTATCTGCCCGTTGCTCCGGTTGTACACCAGTTCCTGGTTTTGCCCGAGGATGTGCGCGGACGAGGCTTTTCCGGAGATGCTTACTTTTCCGGATACCACTCCTATGCTGAGGGTGTGTATTTCTTTATAGGCGGCGATGTTGAAGGACGTTCCCAGTACGGTGGTCTGGAGCGGACCGCTTTCTACAATGAACGGTACACCGGGATTTGTTTTCACATCGAAGAAGGCTTCGCCGTCAACCAGGTCGAGTTTTCTTTCTTTGGAGAGGTTGTCGGGTATCCGGATCGTGGAGCCGGCGTTTAACATCACTATTGATCCGTCGTTGAGGTGAATGGTTTTTCGTTCACCGGTGCGGGTGGCGTAGGTGGTCCAGGTAACCCGTGGGTGAGAATTCAGCAGGTACCAGGCCGCCCCGGCGCCTGCCAGCAGCAATACAGCCGCTGCGGCTCTTTTCCAACCACGGGTAAGATAAAACGTTTTAGCGACTTCAATTTGCGGCTGGATATTCAGCCACATTTCGCGTTTTATATGCTGCTGCTCCGCTTCGTCCATTTCTGGTAAAGTTGCTGCATCGAACGACTGGTACCATTGTTCTATGAGTTGGTTTTCCGGTCCAGAGCTATGGCCCAGCATATACTTTTTAAAAAGCTGTCTGATTTTACTGACTTCCAAAGCGCGCGATTTTATTAGTTATCTGAAAAAATAATATCCGGTACTAGTCCGGTTAAAAAAATATTTTCCCTCCGGGAGAAGGAAGCCTGGCGGTAGATCATCTCCGGGAGATAGCCCTTTACCACCAATGATATGGCCTTCCCGGGAACGGCCACTCCGGGAACGCCCCATCTGCATGAATGAATGATGCGCCCCCGGCAACGGATGACACGGCACCGCCCCTCCCCTGCGGGAAGCCTGCCGGTAACAAAGGGAAAAGGTTAGACCATCAGGCCAATCCTGTACGCCGGGAAAAACTTTATCCGGCGGACTACTGTTGCTGATGTAACTGGGAGAAGAGGTATATTAATACCAGTGTCCAGTCGCCGGTGGAAGAGGCTTTCAATGAAGTACGGAGGCGTTTTAAGGCATCTGTCAGCTGATTCTTCACGGTTTGTTCAGAAATATTAAGTGTTTTTGCAATATCGGCGATGGTGTAATCATCCTCCCTGCTCAGGCGGAAGATCTGCTGCATACGGGCAGGCAGCCTGCCGATCTCGGTTTCGATTTTGGCTTTTAGTTCTTTGGTTTCTAATGTATCTGTCGCAATGTAATCGTCGAAAGTATCAAAAAAATCCGCCTTTTTAATTTCTGCGGCACTAAAGGCATAATGGCTGATCACGCGGTACCGGATGGCGGTGAACAGGTACCGGCCAAGGTCTCCCTCCTGCGTTACCCGGATATCGTTCCTTCTCCTCCATAACGTAATCATCACTTCCTGCACCATGTCTTTCGCCTCATCTTTATCCACACGCTGACAAGCCTTTAAATAAAGGGCCTGCCAATATTTATCATAGATAGATTCAAAAGCAGCTGTATCATCTCTTTTTATAAGCTGTAATAAGTCTCCATCACTCATCATTTTTCGCGCATATTAAAAGTGGGTGAATACCTCATCATCTCTCCCGCAGCCGAAAATTAATGATAATTATTTTAGCTTTCCCGCTTTTGTAAAATGCATTTAGCAAAATACAACAGAAACGGGTGGTCTTTACGTATACCCCTTCGGGTTTGGGAGCATATTATCTTTTCTTACAGATAATGGCGCGGATATTGCTTTTGATGGCGGTCAGATTTTCTTTGGCCATGCTGCATTTTTTTTTAAAATTAATCAGGTAGTATAAAGAAAACCGCGAAAAAATTGTGACATTACAATAATATGATTATCCTGAGCCCGGCATTTTCACTGCCAACAGCAGTTGTTTTTGCTTAAATTAGTAACATGTCAACACCCGGAACTATAACGATATCCCAACGATTGAAACAATTCTCACACTTCCTGATAGGAGACCCCAGACAGTTCTCGCTGGAAAACCGCATATTCAATGCGATATGTGCTATTTCCCTCTTTATAATTGCCATTAACGTACCATATAATTATATTACCGGCCTTACGGTTACCTCGCTCATCTTTGCCTTACTGGTGCCTGCGTTCTCCTTTATTTATTTTTTGTCGAGATACCGGAAGAAGGTAAATATCAGTATAGCCATTGCCGCGATCGTTATTAACGTGAGCTTCGCCATTAACTATTTCTACAGCGGGGGAATACAGGGCGCCTCCTTGTTGTCCTTTACCCTGGCGTTCTTCCTGGTCATGCTGATTTCCTCCCGGAAACAATATTACTGGTGGCTGGCGCTGAACCTGCTCACCGTACTTGGGCTGATCATGTGGGAATATTATCACCCGGCGTCGGTAGATGCGGTTTATAAAACGAGGAAAGACATTTTTGCAGATATGACCCCTACCTATATTATCTGCGTGTGCGTAATTTTTGTAGGAACGGTTTACCTGAAAAATGCGTATAACAAAGAAAAGCAGCAGGGGGAAGAAAAAACGCGCGCACTCGAAATCATGAACACGGAAAAGAGCAAACTCTTTTCGCTGATCTCGCACGACCTGCGTAACCCACTGGCAGCGATACAATCGTACCTCCAGCTGATGCGGGAAATAGAACTGGACCCCGAAAACAAAACGCAGATAGAAACGGAACTGCTGTACGTGGTCAACAGCACACAGGAGATGCTATATAATATCCTTGTATGGTCTAAAACGCAAATGGACGGGCTCAATGTAAATCTTACTCCCGTAGACGTGGCATCGGCCATACATCCCATTCTTAAGATCAACAAAATGGCGGTATCCAAAAAAAAGATCAGCCTGGATACCAATATAGACGCGTCTATAAAAGTGATGGCCGACATCAATATGCTGCAGCTGATTGTGCGTAACCTGCTTGGCAATGCCGCCAAGTTCACCCCTTCCGGTGGCACCATTTTCATCAAAACCAGCAGGGCCGGCAACAAATGCTTAATTGAAGTGAGAGACAGCGGTGTGGGTATTGACCTGTCCAGGCAACCGGATATTTTCTCCCTGAAAGTACGTTCCACTTTTGGAACAGATAATGAAAAGGGGATTGGACTGGGGTTATTCCTCTGTAAGGAGTACACCACCGCCCAGGAGGGACAGATCTGGTTTGAAAACAACCGTGAAGGCGGAAGCTCCTTCTACCTGGAACTCCCGCTGGCCAACTGATTATTCTGCTTTGAGGCTGTTCACCGGGTTGGCGGTAGCAGCCCTGATAGCCCGGTAACTAACGGTTAAAATGGTGATGGCGATGGCAATAAACGCGGCCAATACAAAAGTAGTCCAGCTCATTTTTACCTGGTAGGCAAAATTCTGCAGCCACCGGCTCATCATATACCAGGCAAGCGGACTGGCAATAACAACAGCCACCAGTACCAGTTTCAGGAAGTCTTTCGACAGCATGGCCACAATACCCGTTACTGACGCGCCCAACACCTTGCGGATGCCTATTTCCCGGGTACGTTGTTCCGCTGCATAAGTGATCAGGCCGAATACACCCAGGGACGCAATTAATACAGCCAGTACAGCAAAGGAAATGAAGATCTTACCCGTGCGTTGTTCCGCAATAAAGAGGCGGTTAAAATCGTCATCAAGAAAAGAATAGACGAATGGTTGTCCGCCCATACCCGGCTGCGCTTCATAAGCGGTTTTTATCTTTGCAATGAGTCCCTGGATATTACTGGTCTGGATGCGGAATGCCATTGACTGGAAATTTTCCCGTAGCCGGAACACCATTGGCGGTATTTTATTCCTTAAGCTACCGGCATTGAAATCTTTTACCACTCCTATTACTTTCAGCGGCCTGTTTCCATCCGCATAGAGATACTTTTCATTCAGATCCCTGAAATCAAATAACCGGGCAGCTGTTTCATTGAGCAAAACCGCAAAAGTATCGGAAGGCATGTCTGGCGAGAAGTTCCGGCCACTGGCCATTTGCATGCCCATTGTGTGGATGTAATCAGCATCCACATACCATTCAGGTACGCCGGTTACCTGCCCCGTGCTGCGGGCGGCATCTTTTGAATAGATATTGGTGTTCTGTCTTATATCGGTAGGCAAAGAGCCGGTCATGGTACCCGATTCCACACCTGGTATGTTCAGCACTTCATTTTTAAAGTTGCGGGCATGTGTCCACAACGACTGGGTATTGCCCAGGATGAGCACCTGTTCGCGGTTATAACCAAGCTTTTTATTCCGTATATAATTCAGCTGGCTGTTGATCACCAGCGTGCCTACAATCAACAGGATGGCAGAAGCAAACTGGAAAACCACGAGGCTGTTCCGCAGCCAGCCATTCCTGAAACCGCTGTTCAACCGGCCCTTCAGCACTTTGATGGGCTCAAAGCCCGACAGGAAAAAGGCGGGATAACTGCCAGCCAGCAACCCAATCACACCAGCGGTTACCAGCAGGAAAGGCAGCAGCCATAAAAAATAACCCGCCTCCAGTGTGATGTTTTTTCCTGACAGCTGGTTGAGATACGGGAGCAGTAAAATGGCGAATGCTACTGCCAGTATCAGGGCAAAGAAGCTGGTCAGGGTGGATTCGGTAAGGAACTGGAAGATCAGGGAAGACCGTTGGGACCCCAGCACCTTCCGCACCCCTACTTCTTTGGCGCGCCCCGCTGAGCGGGCGGTGGAAAGGTTCATGAAGTTAACGCAGGCAATCAGCAGAATGATGATCGCCACCGCAATGAAGATGTACACATATTGAATATTGCCGGAAGGTTCTGCTTCATCGGGCAGCGGGGAATATAAATGAATGCTTGTGAGCGGCAGCAGGTTATATCCAAAATGCCCGCCTGATTTTTCGAGATCTGCAAAGGTACTGCCGGTCATTTTTTTCAGCGGCCCCTCCATATATTTTTTGGTAACAGCATCCACATAGCTTTGCAGTTGCGCGCCGGTGGCGCCTTCCCGCATTAATACATAAGTGGCGTAGTTATCTGACATCCATCCGCCGTTTTCCCGGCTTTCGGGTAATTCGGACATGGCGCGCACAAAATCAAAGTGCAGGTGCGACTGATCCGGCACATCTTTTATTACCCCGCTGATCTGGTAAGTGGCCACATTATCTGTTTGCAGTGTTTTACCTACTACATCGGTACTGTTGAAGTATTTGAGGGCCATCCGTTCGGAGATGACCATCGTATTAGGTTGGGTGAGCGCGGTTTTAGGGTCGCCGCTGATCATCTGTAAGCTGAATACATCAAACAGGGTGGAATCAGCAAAGCAGGCATTTTTTTCTACCAGTGTGGTGTTTCCTTTTTTTACCAGGATACTTCCCTGGCGGATAAACCGTACGTAGTTTTCCACGTTGGGATATTCCTGTAATAGCACCGGACCCAGCTGGCTGGGACTGAATCTTTCTTTAAAAGCATTGCCATTTACAAAAAAGTCGGCATTGATACGATAGATCCTGTGGGCTTTTTTATTGAACCGGTCGTAGCTCAGCTCATCTGTTACAAACAAAGTGATAAGTAAACAGGTAGTCATGCCAATGGCCAACCCGAATATAGTAATAGCCGAAAAACCTTTGTTTCTCCAAAGGTTCCTGAGTGCAATGCTGAAGTAATTCTTAAACATAATATGCTGGCGTTCTAAATGGATGCCGGAAATCAGGAGACATGATAATCAGCACTTTAACATCAATACATGACTGATGGATGCCCGGTTTTAATACAGCAGGTGTCCGATTACGGTCATGGTTTATTTAGCGGCAACAGCCAAAAATAAACCTATTTTAATCGCCGGGTATAAAAAAAGCACGGCAGGAAACCCGCCGTGCTGCATAATTTGTTTTACATCTCTTACAGGAACATGCCTCCGGACGCTTCAATACGTTGTGCCGTGATCCAGCGGGCTTCTTCGGTACAGAGGAAGGCAACAACGCCGCCAATGTCATCCGGTACGCCGGTGCGTCCAAGGGCTGTTTGGGCAGCAATATGTTTAATTGCCTGTGGAGCATGTTCAAAAACGGATTTTGTAAAATCTGTTTCAATGATGCCGGGAGCTACTACATTGGCAGTAATGCCACGCGTGCCCACTTCTTTGGCCAGGTACCTGGTAAACACTTCTATGGCGCCTTTCATGGAGGCATAGGCGGCATACCCGGGTGTGGCAAACCGCGCCAGGCCGGTCGACAAATTAATGATGCGGCCATTGTTATTAATAAAAGGCAATGCTTTCTGTGTGAGGAAGTATACGCCCTTTAAGTGCACATGATACAGCTCATCAAAATCATCTTCCGTGGTATCGGGGATGAGGGAGCTTCTGTCGATGCCCGCATTATTTACCAGGAAATCGAATTTGCCTTCGCCGGTGTTTTCCTGCAGGTGCGCCGCAACTGTTGCCAGGAATCCATCGAACGATTTTGTATCGCCGGTATCCAGCTGGTAGGCGATGGCTTTTTGCCCGATGGCCTGTATTTCTGCTACTACCTTATCGGCCTCCGCCTGGTTGCTTCTGTAAGTAAGGATGATATCGTGTCCGCTTTTAGCGAGTTGTAAAGATATATTCTTGCCTAATCCGCGACTGCCACCAGTAACCAGGGCTATTTTGTTCTTTGTTGCCATTTTGTTTTATTTTTTTTGATAAGACAAATTTCCGGGAATCTTTCCGGCTGGTTATGGTGACTACTTAAGTATTTAATGGTGATCGTTTAAGTATTTAGTCGTTTAACAGGATCTCCAGCTGTTGTTTCAGCTTTTCTTCTACTTCCGGTCCTTCAAAGCCGATGTTGGCGAAAATGATGTTTCCTTCTTTGTTGATGAGATAGGAAGCGGGAATTATGTTAAATCTGAACTTATCTCCTATGGCCGGGTCGGTATTATAATACACCGGGAAGGAATATTTTTTATTACCGCTCCAGCCCTGCGCATCGGCCAGGGTGTTGCGGGCGCCGCTGTTGGCAATCATAAAAACTACATCCGGGTGTTGTTTATATTGATCGTACAATTTCTGCAGGTAGGGCATTTCCTGCATGCACGGTACGCACCAGGTGGCCCAGAAGTCGATCAGTATGATTTTGCCTTTCAGTGAAGCGGCAGATACCGGCTGGCCTTTCATATCCACAAAGGAGCTCAGTGGTGGCGCGGGGCGGTTGATCCGTTGTTTTTTTACTTTTTCTATCAGTATTTTTTTCCGGAACTCCTGCAGCTGGTTCAGTTGAGCGGTATTATTGGTTTGCTGATAATATGTTTCTGCGTTGTCGAGTGTTTCTTTATCTGCATAATAATCCACCGCTTGTTCCATGTGTTTGTCTGCCGCTGCCAGGCGTCCCTGTTTCATATCAATGAGGCCCAGTACAGATGCGAGATGCCGGCTGGCCTTATTATACACCGCGTTGCGTGTACTGTCGTCTGCATACGGATAGATGTATCCTGTTTCCGGGAAATGGCGGATCACGCCTACCGGGTAGCTGCGTACGCTGTCTAACGCCAGTTGTGCATACCGGCGTGCGGTATCCAGCGAGAGATTATTATCCAGCAATGTTTGCGCAATCTGTTGCCAGGTGATCACCTTGTAAGGATTTTCCTTTTCGGTGGTCATAAAACGGGCATGATACAATGCTTTGTTGCTGTCCTGTCTTACAGCATAATATTGAAACAGGACATCGTGCATTTCTGTGAAAGATTCCCTGTTTTCCGGGGTTTCCTTTTTCAGTTCGTTTTCAAAGAAGGTGATCTGCCTGGCCGTGTCTTTTCCTTTGGCTACGATGCCGGTCATGATATCCCGGCCCAGTGCGGATTCCGGGTAGCGTTCCATCACTATGCGCCGGATAGAATCCAGCCGGGAGTTTTCGCCAATGATCAGGTAGCCCATGGTTACCTTGTTCATGTTGCCGGGAGTAGTGGGTGCGCTGTTAAATTTATCTGCAATCACCTGGTGTGCCTGTGCCCTGAACTTTTCTTTTTCTTTCGCATTGGTGGCCTTGTTCATTTCGTAGGTAAGCAGGCGCAGTTTTGCTTCGTAGTTGTCCGGGTAACGTTTCAGTTCTTCTTTATAAAGCGCGGCCTGTTTATCGGCCAGTAAAGGAGATTTGCCCATTTGCGCACTAAGACTGTAAGCTTTGTACAGCGCCATATCTTTTACCGGCACTTTATTTTTATACACGGCTACTTCGTAGTGGCGGTCTTTTGCCGGCTTATCCACAGCATCGCCGCTTTCCAGGTAAAAGGTAGCGAAGGTGGTGTAGTCGGCCAGTACAAAAGAGGTGGTCCATTTACTCCCGGTACGCTGCATGTTCATGCGCCATGCGAGGTTGTAAAAATTGGAATAGGAAAACACGAGGGTGACCGATGCTGCGGTGACCGGAATACCAGCTCCCGGCGCGGCGGGATCGTAAGTGACCGTAACGGTTTGACCACGTTCCGGATATTCCGGGGTGATCACTACCCGTTGTTGTGCATATATTTTACCGGCTGCCAGGGCAGCCAGTAAAAGTAGGATGGTTAATTTCTTCATATCGGCAATGGTTATTTGTACCCTTCGTTCTGGGTAAGGTTAACATTGGTTCTGATGGCATCAGAAGGAATCGGGTACAGGGTATCGGTAGACTGCCAGTTGGCGCCTTTAATCGGTCCCAGCACCGCATCCGACCTTTTGGTACGTTTCAGGTCAAACCAGCGGTGGCCCCACTCTGCAAACAATTCCACTTTTCGTTCCTGCTCCACTGCCAGCAGCAGGGCGGGTTGTGTGAGGGAAGCGGACAAACCGGGTAAGCCGGCGCGTTGACGGATAGCATCCAGGTCAGCACGGCCATCGTCCAGTTTTCCTTGCTGGATGCGGGCTTCCGCACGGATGAGATACTGTTCTGCAAGACGCATCACCATGGAGTATTCGGTAATGCCGCTGGTGCTGGTTCTTACTTTGTATTTATAAGGGAAGTAAACACTTGTGCCGGCAGTAGTTTTATAGTAAACTATCCATTTAGTAAACCGCAAATCATTCGGCTCGTATTTCTTAATCAGGTTGATGGTATCTAACCGGAATACCGCGGTACCGAAGGCGCCCGTCGTAGGATTAATTGCTGGTGTGGAAGTAAATCCTTCCCAGGTATTGCGGCCACCCACTACATTCAGGGGCTGCAGCTGCCAGATAGCTTCATTGCTGTTAGCCAGGAATACTTTATTCAGATCTGTCACCAATGAATAACGACCACCATCGATAACCAGTGAGGCGGTGGTTTCTGCCAGCGCCCAGTTTTGATTATACAGGTAAACCCTTGCCAGTAAAGCATTAGCTACGGCCTTATCCGGGCGTATATGCTGCCCCGTAGGATAATCATCTCCCATTAATTCCACTGCCGCTTTAAGATCTGTGATGATCGCATTATACACATCTGCCCGTGGTGCGCGTGGTTTCACGCCGTTTGCTTTATAGTCGGTGCCGGTGAGCAGGGGTACATCTCCATACATATTCACCAGGTAAAAATAACAGAAAGCACGCATGAACAGGGCCTCTCCCATCAACTGGTTCTTTACAGAAGGCGTTAATGCAGTTGCCGTGGAAAGCCCTTCCACGCAGGCATTTGTCTGGTAGATATAACTGTAAAGATCTGCAAACATACTTTGTACATACTGGCTGCTGGGCAGTAACCTGTTTTCTTTAAAAACATCGTAGTTGGCGAAGGAGGAGTAATAAGCCATATCATCTGCCTGCATAGCGGTCAGGTAGTTGATGAGCACATTTGCAAACTGGTAGTTGAACGAGTACATGGTGCCATATAAACCGGTAACAGCGGCCGTAGCAGTTTTATCATCTGTAAACACCAGTCCGGATACCAGCTCATTCTTTGGTAACGGCGTATCCACATACTTGCTGCAGGAGCTGCTGCTGAAAAGGAGGACGCTGATTAAAAATATATGAATTCGTTTCATGGTAAATCTTTTTATTATCTGCAAAACAGGAATATTCTTTATAAAGCAAACTGAAAGCCGATGGTATATGCTTTCAATGGCGGCATTACCATACCCTGTGTTTCAGGGTCAAGACCTTTATAGTTGGTAAAGGTGAGCAGGTTTTGCGCCAGTGCATAAACACTGATATTATTAACTTTCCAACGTTTGGTATATTTCGACAAGTCATATCTCACCGAAACATTTTTCAGGCGGATATAAGAAGCATCGCCCCAACTGGCGGTAGAGAGGCTGTAGTTCCTGTAGTTAGCCGTTCCTGCGGAGGTAGTAGCGCCGGGCACATTTGCGTTGTCGCCTTTATTTTTCCACCGGTCTAGTGCGCGCAGGTCCTGGTTGGCAAATGTGCCGATGGCCGGACTACTGTATCCATAGCCAATTTGCGGGCCTTCCTGTTTTACAAACTGCAGCAGGAAATCAAGACTAATGCCTTTATAAGTAAAGCTGTTTTGTAACCCACCGTAATATGCAGGCATGGTTTTACCCAGTGTTACATAGTCGTCAAATTCCGCCGGATCGGTGGTGGTGCCGCTGTTGCTGTAAAACTGCGCCAGGCCGGTTTCAGGATCGATACCCACAAACTTGTATCCTCTTACAATGGTTAATGATTGTCCTACCACATACATGTCTTTATAAGCAGAGCTTTCAAATCCCGGATACGATTTAAGTTCATTCTTACTCACCGTCAGGTTTAAAGATGATTTCCAGGTAAAGTCGCGCTGCTGGATATTGATAGTATTTACTTCAAATTCCCATCCGCTGTTAAGCACGGTTGCCGGGAAGTTGGCGGTGATAGTCGAAAAACCAACCTGTGGTGGTAGCTGATCCTCCACCAGTTGATTACCGGAAATGTTATGATAATAGTTGGTATTAAACAGTATCCTGTCTTTCAGGAATCCCAGTTCTAGTCCGAGTTCCTTTTTACGGTTTTCCTCCCATTTATACAGTGGATTGGCTAATCGGGAAGGTGCGAGTCCTGGCACGCCATCATAAGGATAGGGATTTGAAGTCCAGCTATCGAGGTACCTGTAATCGCCTATGTTGTCGTTACCTGTAAGGCCGATGCTTGCGCGAAGTTTACCAAAGCTGAGGAAGCTCACATCTTTCATAAAACCTTCTTTGGTAAATATCCAGGCTGCTCCTATGGCGCCGAAGTTGCCGAAGCGATTACCAGGGCCGAAGCGGGTGGAGCCATCACGGCGATAAGTGGCATTTACTAAATATTTTCCATCCCAGTTGTAATTGATCCTGCCGAAAACAGATGTGTAGCGGTAAAAGGCATATTTCGATGGATTGGGTATGACGAGATTGGCTGCCTGCTGATCTTCCAGCAGTGCATCACTGGAAAAGCCGGTTGCTTTTACGGACTGCCCCTGGTTAATGGTTTGCTGCCAGGTACCGCCTACCATTACCTGCAGATCTCCTTTTGCAATGGTTTTGTTATAATCTATCTGTGGCTCAATGATGTAAGACCCAATGTCGGAAGTACCGAAATACGACATGCTTCCGGTAGAAGTGAGCGGATTAAAGGTTGCATCGGGGTATACCTGCACCTGCCTCATGGTGGATTTGTTGTAACCCAGGCTGGTTTTCAGATTCAGTCCCGGCAGGATGGTATACCTGATGGTGCTGTTAGCTACCAGGTTATTGGTATTTATTTCAGACCGGCGCAGCAGGTAAGCTTGTGGGTTTTGTGCATTTCCAAACCAGTAATATCTACCAGTTGAATCGTACAGCGGATAATTAGGAGACATGTTAAAGAAAGAGGTAAGATCACTTGCCAGCGAATTATCTTTATTGGCAGTATAATTTACCGAAGTGCTGATGTTAAACTTACCATCGGCGCTGTTATGATTTAAATTGAAATGGCCTGCTCCACGCTGGTAACCGAGACTTCCCGGCATTACCGTTGATTCCTTGTGATACGTACCGCTTAATATAAACTGCGTTTGTTCATTGCCCCCGGACACAGAGCCCTGTGCCTCTGTAGTATGACCAGTGCCGCCGATCATGAACTTCTGCCAGTCGGTGGTATGTTGCTGATCCCAGACGGTGAGATCTGGTGCAATATCTTCGTCGTATGGTTTATTATCATTTTTGTAGGCTTCTTTACGCATGGCAATATATTCAGGCGTATTGAGCATTTTCACGGTATTAACTACTTTATTTGCGCCCGTATATACGTTGAAGTTAGCCTGTGTTTTACCGGATTTCCCTCTTTTGGTAGTGATGAGCACTACGCCGTTAGCACCCCTGGAGCCATAGATAGCGGTAGCATCTGCATCTTTCAGCACATCAATGCGTTCAATATCAGAAGGATTGATGGTCGCCAGCGGACTTTGACTGCCGTTGGCAGAAGTAAACTGGTTCAGCGGTTCGGAGTAAAAAGGCACCCCATCGATGATGTACAAAGGATCATTTTTGTGATCGCGGTCAATGGAGCTCAGTCCTCTTATGGTTACCCTAAAACTGGATCCGGGCAAACCGTTAGAAGATGATATCAGCATACCGGCCACCCTGCCCTGCATCGCCGCGAGTGGGTCCATTACCGGCTGTGAGGCAATGTCTTCCGCCTTTAAGCTGGATACTGATCCGGTGTTATTGCGTTTGCTGGTGGTACCGTATCCAATTACCACAGTTTCATCCAGGCTGCTGGCGCGCTGGCGAAGGAACAGCTGTAATGGGCCGTAGTTACCGATGCGAACGGTATATGGCTCGTAGCCGACGTAGGTTAGCACCAGTTCATCGCCGGGTCCTGCTGCCAGGGAGAAATGTCCGTTTTCATCAGTGATGGCACCAATATTAGTGCCTTTCACCTTGATGGTTACCCCGATAAGCAGGTTGCCTGCGGCATCTTTCACCACACCTGTCACCGGTTGCTGAGTGGCTTCCGGTGCGGTGCTGATGTTGTTGCTGCCTGCGGGCAGCGCTTTCTTTTTGATGAAAATTGTTTTGTCTTTGATCGTGTAATCCAGTGGCTGGCCTTTAAAGATTTCGGTAAGGAAGTCTGCCAGCTTAGTGTTTTCCGCCTTGATGGTAACCGGTTTCACGGTGCGCAGCAGGTCCCGATCGTAAAAGAACAGGTAGCCGGTTTGCTGTTTTACGGAGGTAAACACCTCTTCCATCGGCGCATTTTTCACCGATACAGACACTGTTTGACCGAAGGCACCCGCAGATACTTTCAATGTCGCCACAATCATGAGAACAATCGTTAATCTCATAGTAAGTGCAATTTTGGTTGGGGAAAGTCCAGGCATAGAAAGGACTTTACCATAATAATTCAATTGCATAGATTTGCATTTGTTAGGATGGATAATCAGTATTCAAGTATGTACAAGCTTAGTGCTACTATCATCCGGACATATTCGCCGGGGGTGGGTCCAATCACCTCCGGTTTTTTTATCCGTATAGTCGCATTACAATCTCTGAAGTTGGTGGTGCATAAATGTTCAGTTGACAATAGCTAAAAAATAAACCCATTATGGTTCCACGATAATGCTGCGTCCCTGCAGGCGGAAATGGATACCGGTACTTTGCAGTCCTTCCAAAACATCCGACAGTGGCAGGTTACGTTGAATTTCTCCCTGGAACCGGCGGGCAGGGATATTACCTGCATAAACAATTGTTACATCATACCATCTGGCCAGCTGACGCATCACGGTGGGGATGTCTGCATCGCGGAAATTAAATTCTTCCTTTTTCCAGGCCAGTATCGCAGCCGTATCTGCATGCGCTACGATATCGATATTTCCAGGACTTTTTACCAATGCCTGCTGACCGGGTAATAATACCCTGGAATTGTTGCCTGCATTTACTTTTACGGCTCCTTGTATAAGGGTCGTTTTGATGCCTGGTTCATCTGTATAGGCGTTGATATTAAAACTGGTGCCTAATACTTCTATGTTGGTTTGGTGGCCCACTTTTACCTGAAAAGGCATTTTCGCCATGGCAGCCACTTCAAAATAAACTTCTCCTTTTATCTCCACTTCCCTTTTCCCTTGCTGGAAGGCAGTGGGGAAAGTAATTGCGGAAGCTGCATTCAGCCACACCCTGGTACCATCCGGCAGCGTGAGACGGAATTGTCCGCCTCTTGGCGTAGCCAGTGTGTTCAGCGTGGTTTGTGCAGTATAATCCTGCGCGTTGTATTGCAGCTGACCATTATTCAGGTGAATAAGGGCGCCCTGTTGTGTGATCACGCGGTTACCGTTGCTATCCAGCGGTACTACCGAACCATCTGCCAGTGTTAACGTGGCTTTGCTGGTACCGGGCTGAATAGACGTGGTGGAAAGGGCCGCTACCGGGGCAGGCGGGGCGGAAGGGCGAAGAAAATATAAGCCTGCACCCAATAACAGCAAAACAGCCGCAGCAGCGGTCCACCAGCGATACAACGGGCGTACCGGCACCTTATCTTTTACCGGGAAATGCTTTGCACTGAAAGTGTTCCAGCCGGCAGTAACATCAAATTTCTCGTATTGCAGCAATTTATCACGGAGTATATCCGGATCGGTCATCTGTTCAAAAAAAAGACGGTTCTCCGCGGAGACATCACACCAGGTCCGCAGCTCTTCGGCTTCGGCGGCTGTCAGTGCACCCTGCTGGTAACGGCCTACCAGCCAGGCTATCCGCTGCAATAATGGATTTGTTTCACTGTTTTGATCTATTTCCAACTCACCTCTTTTACTATAGAAACAATAAAAAACTACTTTCGATTAAATAAATCTGAAAAAAATTTTACGGGCTAACAGGATCAGTAATAATTATAATAATATTTGAGAAGGGTAATATAGATGCCCAGTAAAGGCAGTATGTTCTTTTTAATAAGGCTGCTCCTGATAAGTTTAAGCGCCCGGAGCTTTTGCGCCCTCACCGTATTGTAGGAGATTTGCAGGGAGGTGGCTATTTCTTCATTCTTTCTTCCTTCGAGATAGCTCATCTTAAAAATCCGCCGGCATTGGGTGGGCAGATGTTCTATTTCCCGGTACAGCTGCTGAATGATTTCCGTTTCCGTGAGTACCGGATCAAATCCGGCTATTTCCGTGGTGACCTGTTCTTCCTGTAAATAAGAAAATTCCTTTTCCTTTACATTAAGCCGCTCCCTGCTTTTCAAAAAATTGAGGCAGGCATTTTTGGTGGCAATAAAAAGAAAGGCTTTTATGTTGGCGGCAGATTTGAAGTTGCCTCGTTTATCCCAGAGCTTCGAAAAGGTTTCCTGCACGAGGTCTTCCGCCTCCTGTGCGTCCGCGACAATGGTAAAGGCAAAATAACATAATGCTTTGTAATGCTGGTTAAATATGAATTGGAAAGCGGATTGTTCTCCACCAGCGAACTTTTGCAGTAAAATATGCTCCTTGTTTGAATACTCCTCTATCATCCCTGGAAACACCCTCCTGGCAATATAAACGATGATTTATCGGTATAAAAATACCGATAAAAGCTGATTTATTTATGGATAGGGGGAAAATATAGGGCTAAACCCGGTTCAAGCCCCTATAATACTTTTGATGAAATGGCTGTAGTCGTCTTTCATAGGCAATTCCATATTTCTTTGCAATTGCTTCCTTTTTACAGTTACAGTGGTCTGCTGCTTCACATCAAACCCTTCTTTCTCTGTTTCAGACCAGTAAATACCGGTGCCTCTTTTCTGCCAAAGTGGTAAATCATTGAAGTTGATACCGAATGAAAAAAGCAGTTCGTTTTTTTCAGCTGTACTTAGTTTCTCTATGCGTTTAGTTGCCTCCAGCCTGTTCAATCCTTCCTGCCGTAAACGCCAGTAACAGTGCGCGTTCAGGGCATTTCTATGTGCATCTTCATTTCTCCAGCGGAAATAATCAATCACCAATCCTTCATTGGGCAATTCGCAGATACGGCAGTCAAATGCTGCGACGTCGCCCAACAGGGTTGAAAATCTGGCACTGGCTTCGCCTGCGAGGATAGAAATATATTTCCGGTACTTCCGCGAAAATGCGCTTTCATTAAAATCGAACAGCAGTGAAATTTCATCACTTTGGGTATAGCCGTAGATCACTTTAAACCCGCAACTCATGAGATGTTCGGTAGTAGCGATCATATAATCTCTGAAACGCTCATCAAATGGGGCTTCAAACGGATGTGTTTCTTTGGTCAGTCGGGTAAACCCGCGGCCGTCAATCCTGGCTACCATATACATTTCAGGCAATATCTGCCTGTCCTGGGCCGTTTCAAATGCCCGCATTTTTACATCAAGATCATCAAATTTCATTATTCCAGGCTTTAATTATAAACTCACCATCCTGTAATGCTACAAAAAACAGTTCATCAAATCCTTCTTCCGCAGATGGCAATTCCAATCTCCTGTAAGTGCCACGGATGCCGGCTTCCGGGACATTGGCCTTGCCCGTACGGCCACTATTACGCTGAACAGCAGCCGACAATACCGATTGAAAGTAATAACCGGTCACCTTATACTTATATTGTCTGGCAAGATGGATATATTTTTCCCGCTCCGCTTTGGAAGGATTGGTATTATCAACCACGAAAGGCTGTTGTATAGAGAAACAGGTTTCTAAAAAGAGACGCTCCTTATTACGGGTATGCAGCATATCCATCGAAATCCGCATGTGTGTCTCAAAAAATTTTTGTTTGTAAAAAGATGTTTTCCCCGTAGCCTGAATGCCACAAAAAATAACTGCTTCCATAGATATAAGTAATTGTCATTTCCCCGTGATCCTGTATACACATCTCCGCTGCCCTCCCAGTATATGTTCCAGCCGCTCCACTTTCGCATGCTTTCCCAGTATCCGTGCAAACATCTCGTGTTCCGACTGGCAGAAGCGGCTGCAGCAGCTGGCAGCGGCCTGAATGGGACAATGATTTTCCACGAGGAGATAACTGTTTCCTTCGTTGATATATTCTGCCATGTATCCTTCACGGTTACGGATATCCGCTAATATACTCACACGGCTTTCCAGGCTGGTGATGCCTTTCAGCTCTTCCTGGTATTTTTCGAGGGTGCTTTGAGCCGTGGCGTCGAGCACTTCGTCCATCACACCGGTGGGGAGTGTTTTATTCATATTACACAGGAGCCGCAATGCCAGGTCCTGGTGCCGGTCGGGGAAACGTGAATTGCCCGCCTCCGTAAGCGACCAGATCTGTTTGGGTCTGCCCCTGCCTTTGGCTTCGGTGGTGGCCTGCACTAATCCCTCATTTGCCAGTTTGAGCAACTGAAACCGCGCGCCCTCCATCGTTACTTTCAGCTCCTCTGCCAACTTGCACAGGGGTTGTGGCCCTTGTGTTTTCAGTATCCATACCGCCCGCTCATTATCGGCAAAGTTATTATTCATAATAAACAAAGTGTTTATTTGGTTTATTAAGCAAAGATACTATCTTTGTTCCATAAAGAAAACGACTAGTTGGATACGCAACGCGGGCATAGATTTCCGCGGGTTTTATACCTGTGCGGTGCGCAAACACAGGTATGAAAAAGCGGCATACTGCGCTCCTATATGCCAGCCGGCAGGGCCCTCCGGCTGGTAACAACCAAACAATGCAATAACCGGTTACGGCTGAAATATCACTTTCAGTGCAGGTAGCTGCATGTCTTCACAAAAAATAAAAAACAATGAGAATAGCCATATTAATCGGAAGCATCCGGCAGGGCAGGCAATCACAGAAAATTGCCCACTACCTGCAAAAGCAATTAGAGGGCAGGGGATTGGAAACCGATCTCATAGACCTGGCCGAAAACCCGCTGCCCATGCTGGAAGAACGGGTAGGCGTACATCCCCAGCTGCCGCAGGTGGTAAAAGAACTGAGTCAGCGCCTGCACGCCGCAGACGCCCTGATATTTGTTACACCGGAATACCACGGCAGTTTTTCCGGCGTACTGAAAAATGCCCTGGATTATTTTTACAGCGAATTTTCCAGGAAAGCCATCGGTATTGTTACCGTTAGTGCAGGAAAACTGGGCGGTATCAACGCAGCTACACAACTGCAACAGGTGATCCTCAGCGTAGGCGCTTACGCACTGCCGGTAAAACTGCTGGTGCCGGAAGTGTACGGCGCATTCAATGATACACACGACCTTACCAGCGAACATACCCTCAAATCAGCAGCCAGGTTCATGGATGAATTTTATTGGCTGGCCAGCGCCATCTACGAAAAAAAGAAGGCGGCTGTCACTATTTAAATCAAAGGCCAGCGCATCTCCCAACGGGCAGGGACCTGCGCTGGTTCTTCTTTCCTTCTCCACCTCTACTCCTTCTCCGGATATCTCACCTGAATGCGTTCCCCAAACCGCTAAAAAAACAATATCTTGTTGAGATATTTATACAATATTTGCGGAGCGGATCCGTCCTCATGTGGAAACCTTTAAAGCCGCATCCTGCTAAACATACCAGTTAAAAATGAAACAAGAAGAGGGTAGTAAAAAGAAAGAAGCCGGTGTATTCAGTCTCCTGCAACCATATATGGGTATGGTTAGCCTGCTGATCCTGTTTACACTGGTGAGCAATGGCCTCAACCTGTGGTTGCCCAAAATTATCGGAAACGGTATCGACAGCTACGAACATGGCACCTTCCAGCTGAATACGCTGGTCATAAAATTTATGGTGGCGGTCATCATCATTTTGGTGTTTACCTATCTGCAGAACATCATACAAACCTATGTGTCTGAAAAAGTGGCGCGTAACCTGCGCACCAAAATATCGGATAAAGTATCCGGTCAGAGTTACGCATGGGTGGAACAGGCCAACCCCTCGCGGCTTCTCACCAACCTGATTGCCGATGTGGATTCCATCAAGCTGTTTGTTTCCCAGGCCATCGTTTCACTGGTATCTTCCTTATTTATTATTATAGGCGCCAGCATCCTGCTGCTGACCATCAACTGGGAACTGGCACTGGCAGTGATTGCCACGCTGCCGGTAATAGGCATTACCTTTTTCCTGGTACTGCGTAAAGTGAGATCCCTGTTCATCAAGAGCCGGGAAGTAATGGACTGGCTGAATAAAGTGATCAATGAAAGTATACTCGGTGCAGCGCTGATCCGTGTGATCAACTCGCAGCAACTGGAATACCAGAAATTCCTGGACGCCAACGGTAAAGCGATGGACTTCGGATTATCCATCATAAAACTTTTCGCGGGACTGATCCCGGTGATTACCTTTACCGCCGGCATTGCCAACCTGATCATCCTGGCGCTGGGCGGGCATTTCGTTATCACCGGCAGTATGAGCCTGGGCGATTTTGCGGCGTTCAGCAGTTATCTTGCCCTTCTGATCTTTCCGATACTGGTCATCGGTTTTATGAGCAATATTATTGCGCAGGCCACTGCCTCCTATCAAAGGATCAGCGCTGTGATCAATATGCCCGACATTATGCCCGCAGGTTCTCTGACGGCGCCTGTTAAGGGAGATATTGAATTTCAGCAGGTGAACGTTAACTACGGTCAGAAACCAGTGCTCAAAGATATTTCCTTCTCCATAAAAGCCGGATCAAAAGTAGCCATCATCGGGCCTACTGCTGCCGGTAAAACGCAGCTGCTTTACCTGCTCACAGGGTTAATCAAACCTACCTCCGGCACAGTGCTGGTAGACGGGCGCCCCGTAGCGGATTATAACAGCGAATCCTTTCACAGCCAGGTGGGCTTTGTATTCCAGGACAGTATCATCTTTAATATGAGCGTCCGGGAAAATATTGCATTCAACGAAACCGTTACGGAAGCGGCCATGGAAAAAGCGTTGCATACTGCGGAGCTGAAAGAATTTACCGAAGCGCTCCCCGAAAAACTGGATACTATTGTTTCAGAAAGAGGCGCCAGTCTTTCCGGCGGACAAAAACAACGTATCATGCTGGCGCGCGCGCTGGCCATTAACCCGAAGATACTGCTGCTGGATGATTTCACCGCCCGCGTAGATACCAATACAGAAAAGAAGATCCTGGCAAACGTACAGGTGGAATACCCGGGCATCACACTCCTGTCTGTAACACAGAAAATTTCTTCAGTAACGCATTACGATCAGATCATCCTGCTCATGCAGGGCGAAATTATCGCCACGGGCGGACATGAAGAACTTCTCCATACCAGCCCCGAGTACGTGCAGATCTTTAATTCCCAACAAAGCACCAGCAACTATGAATTACAATCTTAATAAGTTTACGGAGAAGGAGCAGAAGATATCCAACTACTCCGCATTCAGGAATTTGCTGAAGCTGATTTCCCACGAAAGAAGAAACCTGGCAGTGGCGCTAACCGCCATCCTGCTGAATTCTATACTCAACCTGCTGGGTCCCTTCTTAATAGGTTATACCATCGATCATTATGTGCAGCATAAGCAATACCACGGCGTACTGATCTTTTCAGGCATCCTGCTGGGCATTTACCTGACGGCGCTGTTCACCAGTTACTTCCAGACAAAGCTCATGGGCGGTGTTGGTCAGCGTACGTTATTTACCCTCCGGAATGCTATTTTTAGTAAGATACAGCAACTGCCCGTAGCCTTCTTTAACCAGAATAAAGCAGGCGACCTTATTTCCCGCGTAAATAATGATACGGATAAACTCAACCAGTTTTTTTCACAATCGCTGATGCAGTTTATTGGTAACATTTCTACTATGATCGGCGCCGGTATCTTCCTGCTGATCATCAATTACAAGATCGGCATTGCCGCACTGGCGCCCGGTTTGCTGATCCTCATCTTTACCAGGATATTATCTCCCTGGGTAAAAAGAAAAAATGCGGCCAACCTGAAAACAGTAGGTAATATGAGCGCGGAAATTCAGGAAAGTCTCAGCAACTTCAAAGTAATTGTAGCCTTCAACCGCCGCGATTATTTCCGTCAGCGCTTCCAGGATGCCAATGAAAAAAACTACCGGAGCGCCATTGGTACGGGGCTTGCCAACAACGTGTTCCTGCCTTTTTACGCTATGTGCGCCAGTATCGCACAATTGCTGGTATTAACCGGCGGCATCTACCTGATCACCCAGGGAGAATTTAGTATAGGCCTGCTCGTTAGTTACCTGGCGTATGCTACTTATTTCTATAATCCGTTACGGCAACTTGCTACATTGTGGGCCAACTTCCAGGTGGCGATGGCTGGCTGGGACCGGATCTCCGAAATACTCGGACTGGAAACGGATCTTGTTACCCTGAATGCCGGCGAGGATTACAGCGACTCGTCAGCGTTACTGGAGTTCCGGAATGTACATTTTGGTTACCCCGAAGGCAGGGAAATATTACATAACATCAGCCTGTCGCTGGAGAAAGGGAAAACCTATGCTTTAGTAGGACCAACCGGCGGCGGCAAAACCACCACGGCATCACTCATTGCGCGTTTGTATGATCCTACGCAGGGGATGGTATTACTGAATGGAAGGGATATCCGCAGTTATGATGCCGATGAACGTTCCCGGAAAATAGGTTTCATTTTGCAGGAACCTTTCCTGTTTACCGGCACCGTGAAAGAAAACATCCTGTACGGCAACCCGGCGTATAAAGATTTCTCCAACGAACAGCTGACGGAAGTGATCAGGGAAGCCAACCTGGAAAAGTTGCTGGCCATTTTTGAAAACGGGTTGGAAACAAAAGTGCTTTCCGGCGGAGATGGTGTGAGCCTTGGGCAAAAACAACTGATTGCTTTTATGCGGGCAGTACTGCGTAAACCCGATCTCCTTATCCTGGATGAGGCCACCGCCAATATTGATACGGTTACCGAACAGTTGCTGGGAGAAATCCTGGAAAAGCTGCCGGAAAATACCACGCGGGTAATCATTGCGCACCGGTTGAATACCATTGAAAACGCCGATGAGATCTTTTTTGTGAATTCGGGAGAAGTCACGCGGGCGGGGTCTTTACAAAATGCAATGGAAAAATTACTGCATGGGGTAAGGATGAGCTGATCCGTGATTTTACCCAAAATCCGGAATTTTTGCTATATTCACTACATGTCAAAATTCAAAGATGTAGTGGTAACACTATCAAAAAAACACCCCCAGACCGCAGAACCGGTGCAGGCCGGACACACGTTTGTGATAGGCGTATTAGGCAAGAAAACTGCCTTTTACGAAATTTCAACGGAGCAGTTAAACAATCTTCATAATGATGATCTGCAAAGAGAATTGTTTCAGCTGCTTCACCCACAAACTCCGCATCACTAGCCGGTATATTTTCCACACAAAAGATTAACCTGCGTATTCCGCAGGTTTTTTTATGCCGGAAAAATTTTGTACTATTTGGTAAAGAATATATCTTTGGCATGTAAAAGAGAGAGATATGTCAGGCAGACCGAAAATATTTGACGACGGGGAAGTACTCAGCAAAGCAGCTGAAATCTTCTGGCGCCAGGGATATGAGGCTACTTCCACGGAAGACCTGCTCGCTGCTATGGGCATAGGTAAGGGCAGCTTTTACCTGGCTTTTAAAGGAGGTAAAAAAGAGCTGTATGAAAAGGCGCTGGCGCAACATAGTGATCAGGCGATTGCACAGTTCAGAAGAGAACTGGACGCCGCTGTGGATCCCGTGGATTACATCCGGGAATTTTTCCGCAGGGTGGCACAAAGCACCAAAACCAGGCATCAGAAAGGTTGCATCTTTGGCAACGCAGTAGCAGAGCTTTCAAACGTAGAAAACCCTATGATGAAAAGGGCCGCCACTCACCTGCAGGGACTGGAAGCATTATTCCTGGATGCACTGCTGCGCGGCAAACAAAAAGGCACCCTGCACTCCAAACTGCCGCCCCCACTGCTGGCCCGCCTGCTACTCAATAACTGGAACGGACTTGGTATTACCCGGCGGATTTACCCGGATAACGAAGCCCTCTCCGAACTGATAGAAACACAATTAAAAATACTTGGTTAACCAGGAGACATCGTATCTCCTTTTTTTCTGATCAATTTTGTACTATAAAGTACAAAATACATACTTCACTCATGGAAAAATTCACCCGGTTTACCGCGCTGCTTTTTGCGGTAGCGTGCGGCCTCGCCGTTGCCAATGTTTATTATGCACAGCCTTTGCTGAACACAATGGGAAACGATCTTCATATTCCATCCCGCTCACTGGGCATCATTGTTACCATTACCCAAACAGGATATGCGCTCGGGCTTCTCCTGTTACTGCCGCTGGGCGATCTGTTCAACCGCCGCAAACTGATTGTAACCCAACTGCTACTGGCCGTGGCAGCATTGCTCACCGTAGCATGGTCGCCGGCCAAACTGCCTTTCCTGGGCGGCATTGCAGCCGTAGGATTCCTGGCAGTGGTTACGCAAACGCTGGTGGCCTATGCCGCCACATTGGCCGCCCCGGCGGAAAGAGGGCGCATGGTGGGTTTGGTGACCAGCGGCGTAGTACTGGGTATCCTGCTCGCGCGCACCGTTTCAGGCGCACTTGCAGACATCGCCGGTTGGCGGTCGGTATACTTTTTTTCCGCTGCACTAATGCTCCTCACCGCCGGTGTCCTTTACCGCGTATTGCCCGTTCACGACCCGCAGAAAGCCAATACCTCCTATCCGCAATTGCTGCTGTCTGTATTCCGGTTATTCCTGGAAGAACCCATTCTACGGGTACGCGCTATTATTGCCTTCTTCATCTTCGCAGCCTTCAGCGTGTTGTGGTCGTCGCTGGTACTGCCACTTAGCGCGCCACCGTATTCCTTTCCGGCTACCACGATTGGCATGTTTGGTTTAATCGGGGTGGCAGGTGCATTGGGCGCCGCCCATGCAGGTAAACTGGCAGACCGTGGCCACGGCCAACGCACCACCGGCGCCGCCTTGTTATTACTGCTGGTTTCATGGCTCCCGCTGGGTTTTGCCACACACTCGCTGACCGCACTTATTGCCGGTATCATCCTGCTGGACCTGGCCATCCAGGCGGTGCATGTTACCAACCAAAGTATGCTGTACAGCATCAGGCCGGAGTCACGCAACCGCATGGTAGCCGGCTACATGCTTTTCTATTCCATCGGCAGCGGAGCGGGAAGCATTGCCGCCACTACGGTATATGCCCTCGCCGGGTGGACGGCCGTATGCATACTCGGTGCCGCTGTCAGCGCCGCAGGATTGCTCTTCTGGACATGCACCCTCCCCCGGAAGATACACGCTCAAAAAAGCAATACCTTTACAGTACAACACCAAAGCTGATTTCCATGCCGCATATACCCATTTACCAGGTAGATGCTTTCACCAATGAACTGTTCGGCGGAAACCCCGCAGCAGTATGTCTCCTGGAAGCATGGCTGCCAACAGATACCCTGCAGAAAATTGCGGCGGAAAATTTCCTGCCCGAAACCGCATTCTTTATTCCCACCGGTCAACAGGGCCACTACGAGCTCCGGTGGTTCACGCCCGAAATAGAAATGGACCTCTGCGGACATGCCACACTGGCCAGCGCACATGTGCTGTTCAATCACCTCGGATGGGATATGCACCAACTCACTTTTCATACGCAAAGTGGACCGCTTACCGTTTCCAAAAACAACGATCTGCTCACCCTTAACTTTCCGTCAAGACCCGCAGTACCCGCATCCCTTCCTCCGGAAATACTCAAAGGAATGGGCGCATACCCCATGGAAGTGCTGAAAGCAAGGGACTATATCCTCGTGTATCACGATGAGGAAATTGTCCGCAACCTGCATCCGGATAAAGCCATCCTTGACCAGATCAACCTCGACCCCGGCGGCATTATTGTTACGGCAAAAGGAAAGCAGGTGGACTTTGTATCACGCTTCTTCACGCCACAGGCCAGTATCTTTGAAGACCCCGTTACCGGCTCTGCACATTGCTCACTCATCCCCTTCTGGAGCCGGCAACTGGATAAGAAAGAAATGATTGCCCTGCAGGTATCCCCCAGAACAGGAAAGCTCTACTGCGTGGATGCCGGCGAACGCGTATTGATAGGCGGTACCTGCAAGACTTACCTGGAAGGAAATATTTTTGTACCTTAATTTTATGAGATATACCCGTATACTGCTGTTATACCTGCTGGCAGTGAATACCGCTGCCGCACAATCCCTCCCGCAAATAGACAGCACCGTACTTGCTTTCATGGATCGCTACCACGTACCCGGAATGGCGGTTGCAGTAACTTACAAAGGCAAACTGGTATATACCGGCAACTATGGTTATGCAGATACCACACAACATATCCCGGTAAATTCCCAACACCTGTTCCGCATTGCCAGCGTATCCAAATGTATAACGGCTACGGCTATATTAAAATTGGCAGAAGCAAAAAAGCTCTCACTGAACGACCATGTATTTGGGCCCAATGCTTTATTAGGCACGGCTTACGGCACACCGCCCTACCGGGAAGACCTGAAAAAGATCACGGTACGGCAGTTGCTTGAACATACCTCCGGCGGCTGGACCAACAACGGTACCGATCCCATGTTCAGCCATCCGCACATGAGCGCCGCCCAGCTGATTTCATGGACTATTGATCATCAGCCACTGGACAACATTCCCGGAACAGTATACGCCTATTCCAATTTCGGGTACTGTATCCTCGGCCGTATCATTGAAAAAGTATCCGGTATGCCGTATGAAGCGTATGTAAAGAAAGCAGTGCTGCTACCCTGCGGTATTACAGCGATGCAAACAGGCGGCAATACCCTGGCGGAGCGGAAACCAAATGAGGTAGTATACTACGGCCAGCATGGCGAACAACCATACATTTACAACATTACCCGTATGGATGCGCATGGAGGATGGATAGCCAGCGCTGCCGACCTTGCACGCCTGCTCGTTCACGTAGATGGATTTGCATTACCTCCGGATATACTCACGGCAAAGTCTATCACTGCTATGACCACCGGTTCGGAAGCCAATCCCGGTTACGCCCTGGGATGGGCCGTAAATCCCTACCACAACTGGTGGCACTCGGGCTCCCTGCCCGGCACTGCCAGCGAAGTAATACGCGCACAAAAAGGATTCAACTGGGTGATGCTTTGCAACACGCGTACCGACAGCAGCTTCTTCAACGACCTGGATGGATTGCTGTGGAAAGCAGTAAACGACCCCGCCACAAAATGGCCGGACACCGATCTATTTAAACATGGGGCCGATCATGCGGTTATGAAAGATTAACTTCCGAAGCGCCACCGGATCAATTTCTCCCTGTTGCGCATATACGATCTTTCCACCCGGCTCCACTAAAATTGTATACGGTAATGCGCCCTGCCATTTGGGGTCAACAGCTTCAATCAACTCATATTTACTTTTTCCACTGAAGAGATAATTTTTCCCGGAAGAATGCTTCTTCTGTAAAAACTGTAATACCTTATCTTTCTTCTCCGGTTCATCTGCACTCACACTTACAAACTCAAAATCACGCTCACTGAATGTTTTGGCCAGGATAATAAACTCCGGGAACTCCGCCACACAAGGCACGCACCACGTAGCCCAGATATTAATAAGCCGCAGATTGGAAGAAGTATTTTTCAGCAGCTCCTTAATGCCGTCCACCGACACGGTATCCAGGCTTACCGGTTCTTTCGCCCAGGCCTGCGTTGCTTTTTCCACGCTGCCGCTCTTATCTTTCCACTTCACAGAACAACCAAATACTTTAGTAACCACTACCGGCACTTCCCGCTGTTGCAACAATGCATCAATAGCATTCCGCGCATCCATCGATCCTGGCTTCTTTGCAGGATTCTCCATATCATCGATCCTTCCCTGGTAACGCAGCTTCCTGTCTGTATCAAAAATGAAAATGTGCGGCGTAGCGATAGGACCATAGGCCCGTGAAACTATTTCACTGTCGCCATCATACAAATAGGGAAAGTTGAACTGCTTGTCTTTTGCACGCTGTTTCATATCGTCGAACGAATCCCCAAGATCTGTGTAGCCCAGCTCATCATACCGCAACCCCTCCGCGTTGTTGGGCATAATCGCCACCAGCTCCACGCCTTTACCGGCATAGTCGGAAGTGAGTTGTTTTATCCTGTCTTCATACGCCTGCGCAGTAGGACAATGATTACAGGTAAAAACCACGGCCAGTACCTTCGCCCTGGAAAAAGAAGACAGGGAATAGTTTTTCCCGTCTGTAGCCGGCAGGGTAAAATCCGGTGCAGCCGCGCCAATGGGAAGTGGCTGTGCGTTTAAAAACAACGGCAGCAGGAGCAAACAATACAGCATACGGCTGATAAGAAATTTTTTCTCCATTTTATATGGTTTATTTTTTCTTATAACTCACCCAAAGGAGGGCTCTTCCTACGCAGCATTTAAAGTTACTAAAACTTCCACATCCTGCTATTTACCGGCTGCCCAGAAAATAGCGTTCTCAAACAGTTGCAGGTATGCCGGGTTGTCCAGCAACCCGGGGCCATGCCCCATAAAAATATAGATGTTCCTGGCTTTATAATGTTCATTGGTCCATACCACCGGATGATCGCCCATCTTCCTGTCAGAAGCAGGAACATAGGAGCTTTCATCCACACTGGCCAGTACATGCACCTGCGGGCGGGGGCTTTTATTGTAGGTATACCATTCTTCTTTATTAATAATAAAGGGAGATGTAATGCCCTTCATCACCGGGTGCTTTTTATCTTCCACGATTACCTTCCCGTTGGCAAACTCAGGAATATAGTTTGTAAACCGGATGCCGCCCATAAATGCCGAAAACCAATCCCACATAGGAAAGCCGTCGAATTCACCGAGCAGGGTGGCGTGATGTAACCCGATCCATCCGCCCCGGCCCTCTTGAATATATCGCTCAAACGCCGCTGCTGCCGCTGGTTTCCATCCATAAGGCGGATAGTCGAGCTGGATAAAAAGCCGGAACTGCTTTAAGTAGTCATCATTAATTACCTCGGTGTTGTTGATATACGTAACGGCAAAATGTTTCTTCGCCGCGAGGCTGTCCAGCCAAACCCTGGCTGCTTTTGAAAACGCCACATGGTGGCCACCGCCTTCATACAGCACCAATGCTGCAAAGGCAGGCTTGCTGCGGTTGGTATCTGAAATGACCCCTCCACCACAAATATCCCGGGCGCCGCTTGCATCATTTGCAAAAATCATCAGCAGCCATACAGTAACAACGCGGAATAGTAATCTGTTTGTTTTTACGGGCATAAAACATTGGGTTGCGTATACAGAAAGATAAATATTATTCTGCCATGCTGTTCGGCGAAAAATAAAAGGTACTGCTAAATACCGCGATTCCTCCTCGTCAATTTGCCCGTTTCCGGAAATTAATCCGGTAAATAGGCCATTAATGCCCGCAATTAATGCTTTGTTAACGCTCCTGTTAGTCCTTCCCGCTTTACTTGCATCTTATTCCGGGGAACATCACCGGGATACACAACTAAGGTGAATGCAAAACCTTTGGAGAATCCGGGCAAGCCGGGTTCTCCTCTTTTTAAAAGCAGGTTCCACGTTAATAACAAACAGCATATATATGAAGCGTATTTTACTAGCTTTCCTTCTCCTGCTGAGCATAACCGCCCAGGCACAATTGAAACACAGCAGGGAATCACAGTACCCAACTTATCATGGATTGGTGATGGCCGGCTACCAGGGATGGTTCCGCGCAGAAGGTGATGGCTCCGGCGCCCGGCGCTTTTCCTATGGCGATGAAACCCGCAGTGGAATAGACATGTGGCCGGACGTAAGCGAATATGAGAAAACATACGCCACACCTTTTAAGCTCGCCAACGGCCAGCCCGCCCGTTTTTTCAGCTCCTACGACAAAAGCACCGTGGACATTCACTTCAAATGGATGCAGCACTATGGGGTTGACGGCGTTTTCATGCAACGCTTTTTTAATAATGCCAAACGCCGCGACAGCGTCTCTTCCGTTATCCTGAAAAACGCCTTCGCAGCAGCTTCCAAATATAAAAGGGCCATCGCCGTGATGTACGACCTTTCCGGGTTAAGCGCCACAGGGGAAGATTGCTCCGCTATTATTGAAGACTGGAAATACCTGGTGGATCAACTGAAAGTAACCAACCAGCCCGGCGCCAAAACTTATTTGCAGCAAAACGGCAAACCGGTGGTAGCCATCTGGGGAATTGGCTTTCCTGACCGCCCGTATAATCTCCGTAATATTGGCCTGGAAAGGCTCATCGATTTCCTGAAAAATGACCCGGTGTATGGCGGCTGTGCCATTATGCTGGGCGTACCCACTGCCTGGCGTACTTTGAACGCCGACTGCCTCCCGGATCCTTACCTGCACACCATCATCAAACAGGCCGACCTGGTGCTGCCCTGGACGGTACAACGGTATTCCCCGCTGCTTCACAACGATATGGACCGCTACCGCGATAACCTCATCGACGACCTGGCCTGGTGCCGCGCCAACCACCTGGAATATGTACCCTGCGTATATCCCGGCTTTAGCTGGCACAACCTCAGTCGTTATGAATTCCCGGACGATATAAAACCCGTAGGCTCTATTCCCCGCCAGGGCGGACGTTTTTACTGGCAGCAAATTTCCACCGCCTTAACCGCAGGTGCCAGCATGCTGTACGTAGCAATGTTTGATGAAGTAAATGAAGCCACTGCCATATTTAAGGGAAGCGATCAGCCTCCCGTAAGCAGCACCACGCCGTTTATTAATTTCGACGGGAAGCCTTCAGATCATTATCTCTGGCTAACCGGCGAAGCCGCCAGCATGTTGCGCAACGAAAAGCCATTGAGTGTAAAGATGCCTGAAAGAAAATAATACCGGAAACGGGCTGAATAAAAACGTCCCGGCAGTACAGTACTGCCGGGACGTTTTTATTCAGCCATATTATAAGTGTATAAAATATATATTTTATCTCCATACCTGGACCGCCAGGTGCTTTCCTTTTGCGAGCAAATAAACGCCTCCGAAATACGAAGCAATGCCCACGGTGATGAAAACCACCATCATCCATAGGAGCCGGCGTTTGTTTTCTTTCTTTCTCTCGTTCCGGTCCAGCACAATTTGCTCCACTTCGAGCCACCTCCTGCCAGGATCCCCGCTGGTATAACGCTCTGTGAGCCGGCCCGTTCTCATCATCTGACGGTACATTGCTGCCACTGATTTCGCATTGGGAATATGGTCCATCAGGGCACACAACTCCCTCGTGTCATCATCTGAAACTTTTCGCTGTGTGATGGCTGCTTCCGGCAACTTTTTCAGTAATAGCCTATCTGCCATCATTTTAAAATAAGTACTCATAAGAATGCCTGAATGAATGGTTTGATATCGGTATTGTATTTACGAAATACAGGAGTACATAGTTTTCATTCCTGCCAAAAAATGATGAAATCCCGGTATGGGATTGCGGAATACTGCTACAGAATTCCTTTAGGAATTATGCCTACTTTTAGCCTATGAAAGTGCTGATTATAGAAGATGAACCGGCTCTCAGGGCCAGTATACAGGAATACCTGGAACACCAGGGATATATCTGTGAACTGGCGGCAGATTTTCCACAGGCCATTGACAAGGTCAATGAATTTGACTACGACTGCATCGTGGCAGACATCGGCCTGCCCAAAGGCAGCGGCCTGGAGGTGGTAAAGGAACTGAAACTGCTGGAGTCCAAAGCCGGCATCATTATCATTTCTGCCAAAGACTCCCTGGAAGATAAACTTAACGGCCTTGAACTCGGTGCAGATGACTATCTCACCAAACCATTTCATCTTTCAGAACTCAATGCCCGGGTAAATGCCATCTTACGCCGGAAAAACTTTGACGGCAATACCACCGTCAACTTCCAGGAAATTACCATAAAACCCGCCTCCAAAACAGTGCTGGTTCATCATAAATCCCTTACCCTCACCGGGAAAGAATACCAACTGCTGCTGTATTTTATTGCCAATCAACACCGGGTAGTCACCAAATCCGCCCTGGCAGGACATCTCTGGGGCGATGAATACGACCAGGCAGGCTCCTATGATTTTATCTATACCCATATTAAAAATCTCCGGAAAAAAATGCTGGAAGCAGGCGGCGAAGATTATATCAAAACAGTATACGGAACCGGTTACCGCTTCGGATAACATCCCTTAAAAGATTGCGCACATGAAACTGCTGACAAAAACAACCCTATACTTTTTACTGATCATGCTCCCGGTGTTTACCGCAGGCGCTTTTTACCTGTATACGGAATTCAATCAGGAGATAAAGTATGAAACAGATGAGGAACTGGTGAATGACAAACTCCAGTGGATGCGGTATCTTGATACCGCCAGCGTGAACAACCCGGTTTTCAGTATCAAAACACCGGAATTTAACCTGCATCCTACAAATGACGCAGCGCAGCAAACACATCACCTGAAAGGCGTAAACATTTACCAGGAACCGGAAAATACCTACGCTCCTTTCCGGCAACTATCGCAGGTAATCCGTTTGCATAACAAAAATTATGAACTGGTACTCCGTAAATCACTGATAGAAAAAGATGACCTGGTAAAAAACATCATTCATGTAATGCTGGCGGCTTTTGGCGGTTTACTCCTGTTTGCATTGCTCTCCAACTGGCTGATCAGCAAAAGCATCTGGAAACCGTTTTACCGGTCGCTCGACAAAATACAAAAGCTGCAACTGAACAAACTGGACGGCACCGTTTTTGAACCAGCTGCCACCCATGAATTTAACCGGCTGAATACCGCCCTCAGCGCCATGACCAGCCGTATTCACAACGATTACACCAGTATAAAAGAGTTAACGGAAGATGCAGCCCACGAAATGCAAACACCCCTTGCTATTGCCCAAAGCAAACTGGAATTATTGCTGCAGGACGATACCCTCTCTGAAACACAACTAAACAGCATCCTCACCAGCTATGATGAGCTGCAACGCCTGTCGCGCCTCAATCACAACCTGTTGCTGCTGGCCAAAATAGAAAACCAGCAATACCCGCTGACAGAACAGCCGGACCTTTGCACCGTTGTTGAAAAATACCTGCTGCTTTTTGAAGAACTGATCAAAGAGAAAGAACTGCACATCCATAAAGAAATAACCGCTACCGCACCATGGCCGCTGCATCCTGCACTCACCGATATACTGGTCAGCAACCTGCTCGGAAACGCCATCAAATATAATTATCCGCAAGGCAGCATCACTATTCAGTTAACACCCGAGGCGTTCACTATTACCAATACCAGCCATCTGCCTGAAATACCCGCCAATGTGCTATTTCAGCGCTTCAAAAAACACAACAACGGCTACACTAATTCCAACGGACTGGGACTGGCCATTGTTAAAAAAATGGCAGACTCATATCATTTCCATCTTACCTACTATTATGCAAACGGCCAGCATACTTTCCGTGTAAGCCTATAACCCACCGTTCAGATTTGCTCCAGATTCCATGTTTTTCTTTGCAGTATAAAGGAGCATATGAAACACGTAATACTGGCTATCATTTTACTGAGCACGACAGGCATTGTAACCGCACAAAATCGTGTACCCGTTTCCGTTAAAGATACCACACAGCAACCGGCGAAAGATACCACCATCAGCAAAGTATCCGACCTGGAAGAAGTAGTGATTTCTTCTACCCGGGATAACCGCCGCATTGAAGACCTGCCCATGAAAGTAGAAGTACTTGGCAAAGAAGATATGATGGAAGAGAGCGGCATAAAACCGGGTAACGTGGCCAGTATCCTCGGCGACCTGTCGGTAATCCATATTCAGAATACCTCTGCGGTGAGCGGTAACAATGCCATCCGCATGCAGGGACTGGACGGCAAATACACCCAGCTGCTGCGTGACGGTGTACCGGTATACGAAGGATTGAGCGGCAACTTCGGTGTACTGTCCATTCCGCCATTAGATCTTAAACAGGTGGAAATCATAAAGGGATCTGTTTCCACCCTCTATGGCGGCGGCGCTATTGCCGGGATCATCAACTTCATTGCCAAAACGCCCGGCAGTAAACCCGAACTAACGGTGCTGGTTAATCGTAGTACGCTGAAAGAAACCAACATAAACGCTTACTATGCAGAAAAATACGGCAAAACCGGTGTCACCCTCTTTGCCGGCGTTACCACACAAAACGCCAGCGATGTAAATAAAGATGGCTTCAGCGATGTGCCGCGCCTGCGTCAATACCTGCTTCACCCCCGCTTCTTCTGGTACCTCAATCCGCAAACCACATTGGTAGCCGGCTATACCGGTACCATCGAAAAACGCGAAGGCGGCGATATGCAGGTACTGGATCATGCGCCCGCCGGCATCCACCAGTATACGGAAGCCAATAACAGCGAAAGACACAGCGCAGAGCTGCAGTTCACCCGGAAAAACCTGGGCGGCGGCACGCTGACAATAAAAGGAGCCGGCAGCTTCTTTCACCTGCAAAACAACGTAGAAACTTTTACGCTGCTGGGAAATCAAACCAGCACTTATGCAGAAGCAGCCTACCACAAAACAAGCGGCCGGCACAACTGGGTAGCCGGCATCAATAATACCGGCGAAATATATCACCGCGCCAAAGGCGACAGCACATTACTCGGCAACTACCAGTATAACACAGTGGGCGCCTTTATACAGGATGGCTTCCGGATCACGGATCAGCTGATGGCAGAAGCCGGGCTGCGCGCAGACCATCACAATGAATTCGGATGGTACATTCTACCACGGCTGGCGTTTGTATACAAACCGGTGGATGACCTGTCCATCCGGCTGAGTTCAGGCACGGGTTATAAATCACCGGCTGTTTTCACCACGCAGACCCAAACCATCGGCTACCGCTACCTGCTGCCACTCAGCGCGGGTATAAAGTCGGAAAGCAGCCAGGGGATTAACTTTGATGGGAACTACCATACCAGTTTAGGTAAGGTAGACATGACCCTGAACCAGGCGCTCTATTACACCCATATCAAAGATCCTATCCTGCCGGTGCTGCAACCCGGTAGCCAGGGGATGTACCTCTTGCAGAATATGCCTTATGCCGTAAATAGTCTCGGTACAGATACCTACCTCCGCTTTGAACTGGATCACCTGGAACTGTACCTGGGTTACAACCACACCGTATCCCGTTACAACGATGCTGCCCATACCAATGTCGCGTTTGCGCCACAGGACAAATTTGCCGGCACGCTGGCTTACAACATCGAAGGCAAATGGCGCTTCGGCATTGAAAACAGCCGGATAGGCCATCAGTACGACGATCACAATCAAAAAACACCCGACTACTGGTTCTGGGCTGCGATGGTTTCCCGGCAGTTAGGGGAACACGTTACCCTGGTACTCAACGGGGAGAACATTTTTGACGCAAGACAAGGCAAGAACACACCCTTATATACCGGCACCATTACGCACCCGGAATTTGCTCAATTATGGGGGCCTATAGATGGAAGAATCATCAATATGTCATTGAAAGTTAATTTATAGTTAAATTTATTAGGAAGAGTGTAACTTCGCGGTCTTTAATTTTCTGTACACTATGAAATTCATCAAAAACAGGTACGCGGTGCTCCTGGGCTTTGGCGCCGTACTCCTGATCCTGTCGTTCCTCGTTAGAACTGCGTTGCTGGTATGGGCTTTCCCCCAATCCGGGCTGCGCTTATCTCATTTACCAGCCATTTATGGCAAAGGGCTGATATATGATACCGGAGTAGCTTTGTTTTTTACCATCGGTTATGCCCTTTACCTGCTGCTGCTGCCGCAACGGCTCAATAACACGCTGTTTAACCGGATATTCACTTACACCGGCTTTTTCCTGGCATTGGTGATCCTTGTATTTTCCTTTTTTGCAGAATTAACCTTCTGGGGCGAATACTCCGGGCGCTTTGATTTTATTGCGGTGGACTACCTCATTTATACCTATGAAGTAATCAGTAATATTAACCAGTCGTACCCTTTACCATTGCTGATTGGCGGCGTATTATTATTCACCGCCCTCATCACCTGGGTAATGTCCCGCAGAGGTATTTTCCGCAACAGTTTCCAGTCGCACACCCCTTTCGGGAAACGGCTGCTCATCTTTGCCGGGCTGGCCGGGCTGATGCTCCTGCACATTTTCTTCATCAATAACACCTGGGCCGAAAAAAGCAAAAACCGGTATGCACAGGAGTTATCCAAAGCAGGTGTGTATTCATTTATTTCCGCCTACCTGAATAATGAGCTGGCTTACGATAAATATTATTTGCTGGAAGATGATAACACCGCCTTCAGCCGGATGCGCACCTTGCTGCAATCGCCCGACAGCCATTACCTGACTGCCGGTAACAATATTTACAGGAGTATAACGGATACGGGTACACGTGTTGCACCCAATGTGATCATGGTCACCATTGAAAGCTTCAGCGCCGATTTCATGGACCGCTTTGGTAACACCGGTCATATCACGCCTGTGCTGGACAGTATTGCCAAAGAAGGTATCCTATTTACCAATATGTATGCGACCGGCACCCGTACGGTAAGAGGAATGGAAGCGCTCACATTGGCGGTGCCACCTACCCCCGGGCAAAGCATTGTTCGCCGGAAAAAGAATGAACAACTTTTTTCCGTGGGCCAGTTATTTGAGCAGCAGGGTTATGAAAGCACCTTCTTTTATGGCGGCGACGGCTACTTCGATAACATGAACAAGTACTTTGGGAACAACGGCTATGATATTACCGACCGGCTCCGTCATAAACTGGTGGATGATCATATCACCACTACCCGCACAAATATTCCTGACAGCGCCGTACAGTTCGAAAATGCCTGGGGCGTATGTGATGAAGACATCTATGCTGCAGCTATTAAAAGCGCCGATCAGAAATATGCGGCCGGCAAGCTGTTCTACGATTTCGTGATGACCACCTCCAATCACCGGCCTTTCACCTATCCTTCCGGCAAAATAGACATCCCTTCCGGCAGCAGCCGTGAAGGCGCTGTAAAGTATACCGACTACGCCATCGGGCAGTTCCTGAAAAAGATCCGCACCAAGCCCTGGTTTAAAAATACCGTGATCATTTTTGTGGCCGACCACTGCGCCAGCAGCGCCGGTAAAAATGAAATAGAGATCAGTAAATATCATATCCCCTGTATCCTGTACAATGTTCCGGGTGTAGCGCCGCAGGAAATCAGTGCCATGTGCTCCCAGATAGATATTTACCCTACCCTCCTGGGCATGCTGCACTGGTCTTACAACAGCAAGTTTTACGGAGAAAACGTACTGGAACCGGGATACCAGCCCCGTGCCATGGTAAGTACCTATCAAAAACTGGGTTACCTGGAGCCCGGTAAACTGCTGATCCTCAGTCCGCAGCAAAAAGCACAATGCTTCAGCTGGAACAAAGAGCGCAATGAACAACATGCCACGGCAATGGACAGTGCACTCCTCAAAAACAGTATTGCCAACTATCAAACTGCTTATGCCCTGTTTAAAAACGGCGGCATGGCAAAATAACAATACCTCGGCGGAGGGAACGCCTTTTGGCCATTCCCTCCGCTTATGACAATATTCCTTGTTCGTTTCTCCGGTTAATTCCCTAAATTTATTCCCCCGGTATAATCCTGACGATAACAATATAACTACACCGGTTTCATAATCTGGCCTCTTTTTAACACCGAATATTAAAACCAACATCGCTCATGCTGGCTACTGCAGCGCTGCGTCAACAAAAATTACTGGATATCATTAGCAGTATTCCCGCAGATTACGGTTTGCAGGAACACCCGGTTAATGCCGTCCAGCAACTGTTAGGACAACTAATGGACCTGACAGGCAGCTCTTACGGTTTTGTGGGGGAATTGAAGAAAAGCGATGCACCTTCCCAACTGCATACCATCACGATCATTAATCATGCGCCGGAACACAGCTGGAATTTCACGCCTGCCCTGCAGGAAGTGGCCGGCAACGGGCAACCGCTGATCCTGCCGGCAGGGGATGCTACCACTGCATTTATCGGGCTGCCGGTAACATACCAGCAGCAGGTGCTGGCCGTAATAGGGCTCGCAGGCTGCATGGACGGCTATTCGGCAGATACAGTAACTTTCCTCCAACCACTACTGCAAATACTGGGGCATCTGCATTTTCACGGTATCAGGGAACAGGAAACCAGGCAACTGCAATCCGCTTTTACCCGGTTAAAATACGAGTGGGATTCGCTGATGCTCACCCTGGATGATATCTTATTTGAGATGAACGAGCAGAAGGTCTTTACCGGGGTATGGTGCAGCAACGACAACCTCTTATTCCGGCCCCGGGAAGAGGTGATCGGCAAAACCATCTCAGAAGCCCTTGGCGAGCATGCCGGCGCTTTTAACCGGCTAGTCGACAAACTGCTGGAAACCGGAGAAAACCAGGAATACGTGTATCCTGATATCAGGCAGGGTCCTCAAAACTGGTACCAGCTGAAAGTACGGCTGATTAAAGATAAGCTGCCCGCACCCCGGCGCATCCTGCTGATGATCCGTAATATCTCTGAAATAGAAAAAAAGAACAACAGCTACCTACAGGCACAGTCTGAACTACGCCGCAGTAACCAGCTGCTGGGTATCTGCCAGCAGATGGGCAAAATGGGCGGATGGGAATTCAATGTAGCCACCGGCGAAACCTACTGGACACGTGAAGTGTATGAATTGAGGGAGGTGCCGCACGACTTCCCGCTTACGTTTCATTCGTCCGTTGCATTTTATCACCCGGACGACCAGCCTGTTTTCGTTGCTGCCAGGGAAGCGCTGATTACTCATAAAACCCCGTTCGACCTGGAATTACGGCACATTTCTGCCAAAGGGAAACATACCTGGATGCGCACCATCGGCAGGGCGGTATTTAACAGCCAGGGCCAGCTCACGCATTTCAGGGGCATTATCATGGATATTACTGATAAGAAAGATACAGAACTGGCGCTCACTGCTGCCCGGGATAATGCACAGAAAGCCGCCCAGTCGAGGAGTGATTTCCTGTCCGTAATGAGCCACGAAATCCGTACACCCCTCAATGCCATCATCGGCATCGCCGGTATCCTGGGAGAAAATCCCGCACCCGAACAGGCGGAACTGGTGCATAACCTGGAGTTCTCCGCCCATCATTTGCTTGGACTGATCAATGATATCCTCGACTTCAGTAAAATGGAGGCAGGAAAAATTGAACTGGAAAATACTCCATTTGATCCGGAGGCGCTGCTAACGGGCATTGTACGTAACTGCCAGCCACTGGCTACCAGCAAGGGTATTGAACTCATTTCCCGGTTTGATCATTTACCGGGAACACTGAAAGGAGATCCCGTAAGATTATCGCAGGTACTCAATAACCTGTTGCACAACGCCATCAAATTTACCAGTGCAGGATCAGTTACTTTGGAAGTACGCCGGGCAACCGCTTCCGCCGGCGATTGCACACTTTCCTTTGCCGTAAAGGATACCGGTGTGGGCATTGTTCCGGAAATGCAGGCAAAAGTATTTGATACTTTTGTACAGGAAGATTCGGCTACCAACCGCCATCACGGTGGTACAGGGCTTGGACTCGCCATCACCCAGAAACTGGTGGCGCTCCACAACAGTAGCATCATACTGGAAAGCAAAAAAAATGAAGGCACTACCTTCCGTTTTGATATCAGTTTTACAATACCTGAAACTGCACCCGGTCCTGTGCCCCAGAAAACTAAACAACAGGAAGGCCATCTGGAAAATATGAAGCTGCTGGTAGTAGAAGACAATGCCATCAATATCCGCATCCTGCAATTACAGCTGAAAAACTCCGGTGCGCAGATTGAAACAGCCAGCAATGGCAGACTGGCACTACAGAAAATACAGGAACAATCTTTTGATGGTATTATCCTCGACCTGCATATGCCGGAGATGAATGGTTATGAAACTATTCCGCACATTCAGCACTTGCAGCCGGATGCTTTTATCATTGTGTTAACGGCAGACATTATGCCGGAAGTAACCGAACGGCTGGCCCGCCTGCATGTAAAAGATATGCTGCCCAAACCTTACGCAGCAGCGGATTTGCTGGAGATACTGGAGCGGCACAGGAAAACATAACCTGCTTTTATAGTACCTTCGCGCCTGCACCAACAGCCAGCAATTATGCAAACATCTTCTTTGTCGGCCCGTGATCTGGACGTGATCTGGCATCCTTACACCCAAATGCAAACCGCACCTGCGCCCATAGGCATTGTACGCGGCGAAGGCGCTTTACTTTTCGACGAAAATAATAACAGCTATATAGACGCTACCTCCAGCTGGTGGGTGAATATTCACGGTCACGCACACCCGCATATTGCGCAGCAGCTGGCAGCACAGGCGCTGCAACTGGAGCACTGTATTTTCGCCGGGTACACCCATCCGCCGGCTGTTCATCTGGCGGAACGGCTATTACCGCTTCTTCCCGCCAACCAGCGCCGCGTTTTTTATTCCGACAATGGCTCTACAGCCATAGAAGTAGCCCTGAAAATGGCCATCCAGTACTGGGATAACAAAGGCACACCGAAACATAAAATACTGGCCTTCCACAACGCCTATCACGGCGATACCTTCGGCGCCATGAGCGTGAGCGGCAGAAGTGTGTTCACCCGCGTTTTTGATGACCGCCTGTTTGATGTGCAATTCATAGAAGTGCCCACTGCGGAAAACATCTCCCAAATTATAAACAACATTACTGCACTGCAACCGGAAGATATTGCCGCCTTTGTATTTGAACCGCTCCTCCAGGGCTCCGGTGGCATGGTGATGTATGACGCTGCCGCCTTTGAACAGCTCCTGCAGTTTTGTTCCTCCCAAAATATCCTGCTGATTGCAGATGAAGTAATGACCGGCTTCGGCAGAACAGGGAAAAATTTTGCTATGGAATACCTGCAAACACCACCGGATATTGTTTGTCTTTCGAAAGGACTTACCGGCGGCACCATGGCGCTCGGTGTAACTACCAGCACTGCGGCGGTGTATGAAGCCTTTCTTTCCAAAGACAAGCTGAAAACATTATTCCACGGGCATTCTTTCACGGCCAACCCGCTGGCCTGTACAGCTGCACTGGCCAGTCTCGACCTCTTTACCGACCCGGCCTGCGCGGCCAACCGGGAACGCATACACGAAAAGCATACCGTCTTTCTGAAGGAATTGTTTACTTACACGGTCATAAAAAATCCGAGATTGCTGGGCACTATCCTGGCGTTTGAAATAGTAACCGCTAACGCCGACGGTTATACGAATGCGTTAGCCGATGAGCTGCACCGCTTCTTCCGGGCAAAAAGAGTGATGTTGCGCCCGCTGGGGAATACCCTTTATATACTGCCGCCTTACTGCATCACCAACGAACAGCTGGATGAAGTGTATGGCAGTATCCGGGAACTGGTAGCCACCTTATCATAAAAAAAGGGCACAGACGCGGTGTCTGTGCCCCTGATATTTTTACCGGTCGTGTTATTTAACCGGTACGGATACTTTAGTGTCATCCCACTCAAATACCACGGCGTTACCGGGTAAAGTGAAGGTGAGTTTTTCTGCTGGTGTAGACAGTTTTTCGCGTGGTACTTTCACGGATACTACGTCTTCGCCTTTATTCTTGTCGTAATCATAAGCACCCCATTGGCCCAGTTTACCATTCAGGATAACGGTCCAGGTGTTAGGATCAGGAATAGAGAACAAAGTGTAAGTACCTGCTTTTACAGGTTTGCCGCCAAAAGACACGTCTTTGCTGAAAGTGATCTGGGTGGCTTCATCAGCGCCTGTACGCCATACTTTACCAAATGGTTCCAGTTTGCCAAAAATTTCGCGGCCTTTCTTGGAAGGCTGGCCGTACACTACTTTAATACCGTTGGCTTCTACTGTAACGTGGGGGCTTTTACGTGCCTTCTCCTGAGCAAAAACGAGGCTGGTAAAGGCCAGAAATAAGGTTGCCAAAAAGAAATGTTTCATTTTTTTTAGTTTTTTCTGTAAGAAGTTGTTGAGATACGATAACAATTTAAATCATAAAAACCATCGTAAACAAAACTATTGGATCAATGGTAAAATAACTCCATACTATTTCCCTTCACAGATCCGGCTCAGCTTTGTCAACCCGTCGTTCATAGCGGGGCCGTATACCCTGTCGGCCACAAATCCCCTCAGCTTCCACCACGGCAGCATGCCCAGCTTAATTTCCATATGCCAGAAGATCGCAGTGGCTTTGCCATCTGCCGTAGGCTTCAGTTCTATGCCTCCTTTTACAGGACGCACACTTTTAATATCCAGCAGGTAATGTATTCCTTTGGCCGGATCACTGTCCAGCACCGTTACCTTACCGCTGTTGAGTTGTCCGTTCCAGCTGTACCAGGCGCCGGGGCCGGAAGGCGGATCGGAGTATACCAGGGTAGCGGTAGTATCGGGGCGGGTCCAGGGATTCCAGGCATCCCAGGCTTTCAGGTTACTGATATGTGCATAAACAGTATCAATAGGCGCCCGGATAACACCTGTACGCTCCACCACCGCCGTAGAAGGAAATGCCAGCGACAATCCGAAAATCACCATGCCTAAAATGATCACGCTGATCAGTAACAACTTAATAAACCGCATAGAAAAAATATATTACCCTTTAAGGAGCCGTTTCATGTTTTCCAGTCCTTTCTCAAAATCCTTTCCTACCCATTTGTCCATCATCAGCCCCATCACTTTCCGGATAGGATGTTGCCCCATATCGCACACCATTCCCCAGGTAACCAGGGTGCCGCCATTTACCGGGTCCAGCCGGAAATAGCCTTTGGTAGCGCCCATGCCCATAAAATCGATGTGGGTGGCCACCTGCTGATCAGGTTTGGACTCCGTGATCGTCATATGTCCTTTACCTACATTCCGGTTGCGGCTTTCCCAGCTGTAACCGGCGCCCACACCACTTTCCTTTTCCCCGTAAGTAATTTTAACGTTGGGATCCTGTTCTTTCCAGGGCGACCATAGCTCCCAGTTACGCACTACGTTCATCAGCGGGAAAATAGCTCCCGGCGCAGCCGGTATTACCAGCGAACGCTCCACCTTAATGGCAGATGAGAGGAATAAACTGAAAATGAAAAGCCCCAGCACAAGGACAATGAACGCACCCAGGATAATGAAAAAGGCTTGCATGTGACTGGATTTAGGTCCCACAAAGCTAACGAAATCGCCTTATTCCCACTTGAATACTTTCACGGCTACCGCATATACGACAACACCCCATAAAGTAAGGATCGCAATATCCCAGCCCACATCCCAGAGATGCAGCCCTTCAAAGGCCACTTTTCTCAGGGCGTCTATCAGGTAGGTCAGCGGCATGATCTTACAGATTGGCTGCAGCCAGCCAGGGAAGGAATCTATCGGGAAAAAGGTACCTGCCAGCAGGAACTGTGGCAGGGTAACGATATTGGCCAGGGGCGGAATAGTGCTCTCGTTTTTTGCCAGGCTGCTCACCACAAAACCAAAACCCATGAATACCAGCAGCCCGAATACCGACAATACCAGCATTTCCAGGAAGGTGGCAAAACCATGTACCAGCGTAAAGCCAAAGGCGAAATGCCCAAGCGCAATGATCACCACAGAGCTGATGAGCTGAAAGATCATCCGGCTCAGCGCTTCTGCCAGTACAATATAGGTGCGTTTGATGGGCGTGGCGAAAAAACGCTTGAGTACCAGCGTTTGACGCATATTATAAAACAGGAAGGCCGTACCAAAAACGGCGGCACTCATCAGGGCAAAGCCCAGTTGACCCGGTAAAATAAAGTCGATGGTCTTAAATTCACGACCAGGCACCTCTGTTTGTGTAAAAGTGGCTACCGTAGGGCGTTTATAGGTTTCATCATCCAGTTTGCCGGCGATGCTTTTCAGCACCGATAACAGGGTTACTTTCTTCGCGGCATCGGACGCCGTAGAGGTCCGGATATTGATATCGTAAGCAGTTACATGGTTAACTCCCGCTTTGGGCACAATGTTCAGAATAGCCACCAAACGGCCTTTCTTCAGATCATCCTCCATTTCCGCTTCAGGCTGATCGGTAACCAGTTTCAGTGTACCGGCATGCGACAATTCCTGGTAATACCTGCTGGTAATATCAGTCCGGCGGTCCACCCCCACTTTAACGGAAACAGTACTTTTACCAATAAACCCAAACACCAGGATAAATACCAGCGGGAACCCCAAACTGAACACTACGGCGGAAGGACTACGGAAAATACCTCTTAAACTTCCTTTTGTAATGGCCAGCATGGCCCTCAACTGACTGTACTTCGCTCCATTCATCTGATTCTGCTATTTAAAAACCGGCGGTAAAACTACGACGTTTTTCCAGCTTTTAGCAAAAAATGCGGGGGCGGGGATTTTGTCTTGGCTCAGGATTACGCTGATTATACTGATTAGCTGGATTTTTACTTTTGGATTTTTTTTGATTTTTTAGATTTTCTTAAATAATAATTAAGGGAGATAAGAGCGAATATCCGCTGCTATCTCCCTTAATCCTTTATAAAATCAAAAAGTAAAAATCCAGCTAATCAGTATAATCAGCGTAATCCTGAGCCAAGACAAAATTCGCTAGAAATTATACTTAAACGGCATTCTCGCCTGAACATCGCCATGCAGCTGTTGTACGTCCTTTACCTGCTGGTAAATGTCGTAATTGGCGCCGAGTTCCTGCTTCACCAGCTGCATGCGTACGTTGCCGGCGAAGGTTTTGAAGAATTTGTTCAACGGGTTTTTCTCTTCCGGGAACTCTCGCAGGCGGTAGTCCGGCAGCTTGGCCAGCCGCGCGGCACAGGCCAGCGCTTCGTTGATACCACCGATGCGGTCTACCAGTCCGAGTTCCTTTGCCTGTAACCCACTCCATACATGCCCCTGGGCGATGCTGTCCACGATGGCGGGGTTCAGCTTCCTGCCGGCCACCACGCGTGATTTGAAAGAGGCATAGGTGCTGTCAACGCCGTTCTGTATAAAGCGCCTCTCTGCGTCAGTGAGTGGACGGCCAACGGAACCAAGATCCGCATAAGGTGCGGTTTTAACGCCATCGAAGGTAACGCCCACTTTATTTTTGAAGAAGTCCTGCATATTAAACATCACGCCGAATACGCCGATAGAACCGGTTAAAGTATTGGGTTCTGCAAAAATGCTGTCGGCCATGCAGGAAATATAGTAACCACCGGATGCTGCATAGTCGCCCATGGATACCACCACCGGTTTCACTTTCTTTGCCAGCGACAGTTCCCGCCAGATTACTTCAGATGCCAGCGCACTGCCGCCACCGGAGTTCACCCGGAACACGATTGCCTTTACATCTTTGTCTTCGCGGGCTTTGCGGATTTCACGGATATAGTCGTCGCTCGCAATGGTTTTATCGCGGTCTGATTCCCCACCTATAATATCGCCCTCTGCGTAGATCAGCGCTAACTGTCCATCTCCGCCACCGGAAGAAAGGTCGGTGCCACTGTTATATTTTTTAAGCGTCACCAGGTTTACCTCGTCGCCCTGTTTAACGCCTGTTTTGTTTTTCAGTTCCGCTATTACTTCATCGTCATACTTCAAACCATCTACCAGCTTATACTTCAGCGCATCTGCGGGTTGCTGGATGAGGTTTTCATTGGCATAGCCATGTAAAGTGGCCGTGTCGATGTTGCGTGCCGTACCTATTCCTTTCAGGAAGGTGCCATACAGTTCTCCCAGGAACTGGGTGGTTTGTATGCGGTTAGCATCTGTCATCTGGGTTTCGCGCAGCGGCTCGGTAGCGCTTTTAAATTTGCCGCAGTAAAAAATCTCCGGTTTGATTTCCAATCTATCCAGGGTTCCTTTCAGGAACATCACCTGGCTGGCAAAGCCGGTAAAATCAACCCCGCCTTTAGGGTTCAGGTATACTTTATCGGCAGCACTGGCCAGGTAGTAGGCGTTCTGGTCCATTACCTCTCCGTAGGCATACACAAATTTCTTTGACTTCCGGAAACGGAGGAGTGCATTGCGGAATTCCTCTGTGCTGGCAAAGCCATTGGGGTTACCATTTACTTTCAGGTAAATACCTTTGATGTTGTCATCGTCAGCGGCGTGTTCTATCAGTCTTACGGTCTGATACAATCCGGGGGTAACTGCGGCGTCGTCGTTCATCAGTCTGCCGAGTGGGTTAATTATATTCTGTTCGTTGTACGACTGCCCTGTTTCGAGTACCAGTACGCCATTGGGGGAAATTGTTACCTTTTCAGGGGTAACGGCCCTTCCTATCATGATCAGCAATATAAAGAAGCATATTGCCGTGAATGCTACGAATGCAAGGAATGCGGCCAGGAAAACTTTAAAGAAACGCATACTTTTTTGTTAAGATGAAACTGAGATGGAAAGATACATTTTTTCAAAAATAAGGAATATGGCTACTTTTGAGTCCTGAAATATACATGAATACAGCAATATTACTTATAGGTGGCAATTTAGGTGATCGTACCGGGAACCTGCAAAAGGCGGTACAATTGATTGCTGAAACAGCCGGAGAGGTGGTACAAACCTCGGCCTTATACCAAACCGCTCCCTGGGGAGCCGTGGATCAACCCGACTACCTGAACCAGGGAGTGGAGATCCGCACATCATTGGATGCACTAACGTTATTGCATACACTGTTAGAAATAGAAAGAAAGATCGGCCGTATCCGCCAGGAGAAATGGGGGTCGAGGGTTATTGATATCGACCTGATCTTTTACAACGACAGCATTCATTCGCTGCCGGATCTGAAGGTACCGCATCCGCGGATGCATCTCCGGCGGTTTGTGTTGGCGCCTTTGATGGAAATCATCCCGGATTATATGCATCCTGTGTTGCATAAAACCGTGCGGGAGCTGTCCGCCAGCTGTCCGGATACATTAGCTGCAAACCGTTACCAGGATTAATTTTAAACCCGTTTTCATGCATTATAGATTTATTACGGTAGAAGGAAATATTGGCGCCGGCAAAACCACGCTGGCCAACATGCTCGCTACCCATTTCTCTGCAAAACTGATATTGGAAGAGTTTGCAGACAATCCTTTTCTCCCTCTTTTTTATGAACGTCCGCAACAATACGCCTTTCCGCTGGAGCTATTCTTTATGGCAGAACGGTATAAACAACTCAAGGAAATGTTGCAGTCGCAGGACCTTTTCAGCGATGTGATCATTTCTGATTACCTCTTCATCAAAAGCCTGCTGTTTGCCAAGATCAATTTACCAGAAGAAGAATACTCCCTTTACCAGAAACTTTTCGACATCATCAATCCCCAGCTGGTACAACCCGAACTGCTTATTTTCCTGAACGCACCGGTTACAAAGCTGCAGGAAAATATCCGTCACCGCAACCGCTCCTATGAGCAGCAAATACCCGACGAATACCTGCTGAATGTACACGACATGTACATGCAATACATCAAACAACATCCCGTACGCACACTGGTGGTAGACACCACCAAAGTAGATTTCCTGCGGCAGCCGGAAGACTTCGACCACCTGCTGCTGGCGCTGGAAAAAGAGTACGAACCGGGGGTACATTACCTCAAATTGTAATCGCGCGCGAAGGTTGTCTTTCTCACTGATTACGCTGATTATACTGATTTAGGGATTTGATCACTTTGGATTTTAAATGATTTGGGGAGATATAAGCGGATATATTCGCTTATATCTCCCCAAAAAATAAAATCTTTTAAATCCTTTATAAAATCCAAAAAATAAAATCAAGGTAATCAGTATAATCAGCGTAATCAGTGAGAAAGACAACCTTCGCGCTGGGCTATCGCACTAGCGGCCACAAAGCCGCTCGTCCAGGCGTGTTGGAAGTTGAAGCCGCCTGTGATGCCATCCACGTCCATTACTTCGCCGGCGAAGAACAGGTTGGGTACCAGCCGGCTTTCCATGGTAGCCGGGTCTATTTCACTGAGCGTAATACCGCCGCAGGTAACAAATTCTTCTTTAAAAGTGGTTTTACCTTTCACCGGGAACTCCATGCCTACCAGCAATTTCATTAAACGGTTCTGGTCTTTCGCAGGGATGTCCGCCCATCTCATCTCTTCCGTAATGCCGGTCTGTTGCAGCAGGAACTGCCATAAACGCTGTGGTAAACCAAAAGGATTTTTATTATATATTTTTTGCTTCCCTGATTCAAAACGCAGGTCCTGCCAGTGTTCCCGCAGGGTATTTTCGTTGTAAGCCGGAATCCAGTTAACGATGGCAGTAAAAGTATATTGCAGCTGCTGCAGTTCCCGGGCGCCCCAGGCCGACACCCGCAATATGGCCGGGCCGCTCATTCCCCAGTGGGTGATCAGCAAGGGACCCTGCTCCAGCAGTTTGGTACCGGCCACCTTCACCTGTGCATGGGTAGCTACTCCCATCAGGCCGGTGATAGGGTTACCGGGCATGTTAAAGGTAAACAGGGACGGCGCCGGCGGCACAATGCTGTGACCTGTTTGTTCCAGCCAGGCAAACTTACCTGCCTGCGCATAGCCCCCCGCAGCGATACATAAATAATCGGCGGTGAGCGCAGGACCTTGCTGCAGTTGCAGCTGCCAGCGCCCGTCGCTGCCTTTTTTAAAAGAGGTAACTTCTGTATTCGTGCGGATGTTAAGATGGTATTTGTCGGCCTCGCGCAGGAGGCAGTCGATGATCGTTTGGGAACTATCTGTTACCGGGAACATCCGGCCATCGTCTTCCGCCTTCAGCTGTACGCCTCTTTCCCCAAACCAGGAGATGGTATCGGGAACAAAGAACCGGGAAAACGACTTCTTTACAAAGTTCTGGCCACGGGGATAGCGTTTAGCCATATACGTAATATCAGGGGCATTGTGGGTAACATTACACCGCCCGCCGCCACTCACTTTTACCTTCGACAACAGCTTGCCTGTTTTTTCCAGCAACACCACTTCCAGCTGCGGGCATAAGCGGGCCGCATTCACCGCACAAAAAAAACCGGCAGCACCGCCACCAGCTATCACTAAACGTTTCTTTCCTGAACTCATTAAAATCTTGTTAAAACCGTAGGTTGAACACGCAATAATAACAAACCTGCCGTAATCTTACTGATTAATCTTCCAAAGTTTATATTTTTGACATATATTATACCCGCTCAAACTATATTGCATGCAATCGAACCTGAAGAAAAAGCGACAACATCTGAAATGGATAATACCAGCCGTAATGTTAAGCGGCGTAATGAGTGCACTGGCTATACAAACACGCCCAACTGACTGGTCCGACCGCATTATAAAGGCATTACAAACCTTCGGCAGCCGTTACCCGGCCGAAAAAGTATATCTGCATCTTGATAAGGACTACTACGCAGCCGGTGAAACCATCTGGTTCAAAGCCTATCTCACCCTGCAGGGCATGCCCGCCACCACCGCCACCAACCTGTATGTGGAGCTGCTGGATAAAAACAATAACATCGTGCAGAAGAAACTGTTCGCCGTGGGCAACGCCGGCGCACCCGGTAACTTCGACCTGCCCGAAACACAAAAAGCAGGTGTATACCAGCTAAGGGCTTATACCGCCTGGATGCTCAACTTCGATCCTGCATTCAGTTATACCCGGACCATAGAAATCTTTGATCCTTCAAAGAAAACATCACCGGAAGCAGATAGCGCTACCACACCCGACTTTGCCGTACAGTTCTTCCCCGAAGGCGGAAACCTGATCGCAGGCCAGCCGAACGTAGTAGCCTTTAAGGCCATCGATAACAATGGCTACCCGGTAGAAGTATCCGGCGCTGTAAAAGACGCCAAAGGCGCCAGCAGCGCAGTGATCAAAACCCTGCACGATGGCATGGGATCATTCGAGATCACCCCCGCCAATGCACAGGACATCTTCCAGGCAACCGTAAAAAACAATAAAGGCCAAACCAAAACAGTGGCCCTGCCCGCAGCAGTAGCGGCCGGCGCCTCCCTGAAAGTATTCAATAAAGGCAGCCGCATCTTTTACCAGGCCGTACCCGGCAACGTAGCCGATACCTCCTTAAATGACCTCGTGATCATTGCCCAGATGGGCAGCCAACTGGTATACAAAGCCAACCTGGACATAGGAGAAGGTCGCATCAGCGGATTTATCCCCGCCGATCATCTGCCGTCAGGCATTATTCAAATTACCCTTTTTGCCAAATCAGGTATGCCACTCGCGGAACGGCTTGCCTTCGTCCGCAAAAATGACCTCATGCAGATAGATGTACTGGATGCAGATACTCACAAGGAACCAAGAACAAAAAATGCTATTGAGCTAAGACTACCCGATACCATGCAAACAAATATCTCTGTAGCCATCACAGATGCAGACGCGGTACCGGTAGATAAAAATTCCAATAACATCATCTCTACTTTCCTGCTCACCTCCGACATCAAAGGTTATATCTACAACCCATCGTGGTATTTCCGCAATGACGCAGACTCCACCCTGAAAGGCCTGGACCTGGTAATGATGACCAACGGATGGAGACGTTTCAGCTGGGAAAAGATCGTCAATAACGAATTCCCTGAAGTCAGGTTCCCTTACGAACAGGGCTTGCTCATGAAAGGCGTGGCCACCATGCTCAATGGCCGCCCCATGCCTACCGGTAAGCTGGATATGATCATCCGCCTGCCGATAGACAGCTCCTCCATGTTTGCTTCTACTCCCATCAACGATAAAGGACAGTTTGAAATGGCCAACATGGTATTCCCGGATACAGCTTACATTTATTACCAGGGCAACGACCTCGTAAAAAAAGGCGTGGATGTAAATGTGAAATTCGATAACCACTTCTTTGAACGTCCTACACAAATTAAAATTCCTTACCCGCTGCGCATACCGCCGGCGGTGGATAATAACGCATTGAAACAATTCCTCGCCAATGCAGCAGAAGGCAACAAAGTAAACCGCTCTATCAATAATAAAACGGTATACCTGCAGGAAGTAAACGTAAATGCGAAAAAAGTGAAGCCGGAAGAAACTACTGAAAAACGTTATGCTTCCGGTATGTTCTCCGGTGGCGACGGCTACTCCTTCGACTTAACCAAAGAAACACCAATTGCCCTCAACGTATTTCAGTACCTGCAATCTAAAGTAGCAGGCTTGCAGATTACAGGCGATTATAATAATCCCACCCTTTCCTGGCGCGGTGGTGCACCGGGATTATACCTTAATGAAATGCAGTCGGATGTGAGCATGCTGAGCACCCTCTCTATCCAGGATATCGCGCTCATTAAAGTATTCCGTCCGCCATTTATGGGTGGCTTCGGCGGCGCCAATGGCGCTATCGCGGTATACACCAAAAAAGGCGGCGATAATTCACCGAAAAATGACCCCAGCATCCGGGGCTTTAAACTCTATAAAAAAGCCGGTTACCAGATCGTGAAACAATTCTATTCACCGGATTACTCCGTGAAAAAAGAAGTACACGCCTTACCGGATAAACGCCTCACCCTTTACTGGAACCCGAACGTAGCAATAGACACCCTAACGCACACCGCCAGAGTAGAATTCTACAACAATGACTACACCAAACGTTTTCGTTTAGTCGTGGAAGGTATCGGCGAAGATGGCAGCGTGGGCCGTCTTGAACAGGAGTTCTAGCGCGGAGTTTGTCTTTCCCGCTGATTACGCTGATTATACTGATTTAGGGATTTGAACACTTTGGATTTTAAATGATTTGGGGAGATATAAGCGGATA
>NZ_JBFUPS010000007.1:0-392095 GCF_041360695.1 Chitinophaga sp. RCC_12 | reverse complement strand
GGAACGTGGATAAATGGGGGACGGGTATTAAAATAAAAAAAAAGACCGCATCATTTATTTATGATACAGCCTCTTTTCATTCACTCAACCGTTATAATTACTTAGGTGTAAAAGTGATATGGATACATTAACCGGTATTAAAAAATACATGCAGGGTGAGAACACCCCGCAATCTTCATCGCCTGTAGATTCCACGCTAGTGTACTATTGAGAAACCGTACAGGAATGAATCACGATGGCGGGTTGTAAAGAGCTTATATCGTGATGAAATAATCATTTTATATACCGTTTAATATCTGATCTGTGTTAAAAATGGGCAGAGTGTCGGCCCGGAGCCTGCACGATTTATACAACCCCACTACCATCCGTGATCTTCCGGACCGGCTCTGCCTGTATTGTTGATTAATTATCTCAGGCGATGGCAACTGTTCCTAAGTTGCGGACCGGCCATCCGTTGCTTTGACATGCTTAGGTTACTTCGTGATGGCTGTATATTAACTACGTGTAGACTTTTTACTCTTTTCCAGTTCATCTATAAAAGGTACTTCATCGAGGATAAAGGACCTGACAGCGTTCTGGAAATAAAGTTCCAGCTGAAAGAATTTAACTGCATTCTTTCCGCCAATGATCTTCGTAAATTTTTTCAGGTATCGTTTGTGGAATTTATCGTAGGCCATATCATTTGTAATAGTTCTGTTGGCGAGTGACAGGGCTGTTTTGTCATCCAGCTGGTTATATGCTTTTGCATAATCGTTCAGGATGACCAGCCGCTCACGGGAAAGTTCCCGCCTGTTGGACTCATACGCGCCATACAGTTGCCAGAATGCATTTGACTGGCTATTATCCAGTTGCATGTATTGTTCTACTACGACTTTCTTTTCTTTGCCAAATACCGTTTGGATTACCGACAGGTCTTCATTAGCAGCTTGTCCGAAAGTGGTGTGACCGTACCAGCAGAACATCAGGATGAATACAGTTTTCTTCATAAGTGTTTTTTTTCATTTGCATCAGCGGAGCAAAGGATTCGCCACAGTGAAGATGATTTGCCAAGTATGGAGTATGCCGAGGAAGGAATTGTTGTAAGCTTGTATTTCTATTAACATCACGATGTCAGAAAAAGTTATACAATTCTATTCTTTTTTTTATAAAAAAATTTATGGCGCTTTAAAAATATCTGCTTAATTTACAGGTAGAAATTTTTCCTCTCCAGGCATATACAAATCTCTCTCATCTCTTTTATTGCATTTCTTAAACTTCTGCAAGATGATGAACAAAGAGATTATGCGCATTCCTCTCCTTATTGCTTTACCGGTTCTGTTATGTGTAATTACTGCACAACCACTTTCCGCCCAGTTAAAAGGCGACCATCTGCTTGGCGATGCCGGCTTGCAATCAGGCACACAAGCGCCTCCGGGCTTTGCATTGCTGGTACCCGCCTATTTTTATTCTGCTTCCAAATTGAAGAACAGCAAAGGAGATGTGGTGTCAGACAATCTTGATCTTAATATGTTTGTTACCGGCATCGGCGGCAGCTGGGTGACCAATTTTAAAATACTAGGCGCCAACTACGGCGGATCGGTATTGTTCCCCTTTGCCAGTAACCGGCTGGAGTCTACTGTAACGACTACCAAATCGCCTTTTGCTTTCAGCGATATTTATTTTCAGCCGGTGCAACTGGGATGGCATACGAAGCATGCCGATTTCCTTTTTGGTTATGCGTTGTATTTTCCCAGTGGGAAGTATGAAATGGGAGGTGACGATAACAGTGGGCTGGGGCAACTGGCAAATGAGCTTTCTGCCGGCAGTACCGTTTTCTTTGATAAAACAAAGCTTATTCATTTCTCTGCGTTATTGTCCTACGCATTCAACTCCGAAAAGAAAGATTCCGATGTTAAAACAGGCGATAACCTTAGCATTGAAGGCGGCCTGGGAAAAACATGGTATAAAAAAGCCGCTGCCGGTCCGGTTCCGCGTATTATCAATGCGGGCGTAGTGTACTACATGCAATTCAAAACCACCACCGATAAAATTCCGCTGGCGGGCGGCTATGCGTTGGACCCAGACAAAGATCAGATCTTTGGCGCCGGCCTGGAAGGCAGTTATTATGCACCGCACATCCGGATGTTATTCAACCTGCGTTGGGTAGCTGAAATGGGCGCACAGAACAGGATACAGGGCAACACTTTTATGCTCACCCTCGCGTACAACCTGAAATCGTTTGAAAAAAAATAACCAGGACACCATCCACATTTCTCACATAAATCAAATATCATGAAAGCACTTCACCTCTCATTTATGCTGCTATTTTTATTTTGTACTACAGGTACCCTCCGCGCACAGGACGAGGAAGTAATTGTTGATGCCAAAAAAATCAACAACAACGCCGTTCCCAAATCTGTACAGGACTCCCTGAAAAAGAACTTCCCCAACATGACCCTGAGACAGGTATTAAAAATGCCGTTGAAAACGTATAAATCGAACTGGGAAGTAACGGAAAACAACATCAGCGAGGTAAGCAGGGGCGATTTTAACGTGTATGTACTCAATATCACCGGTAAAAGAGGCGGCAACCTGGAAGCCTCTTACGATGAAAGCGGTCACCTGATTGAAGCCAAAGAGCTGATCATCAATTCCCGGTTACCGCAAAATGTATCCACTTATATTGTTCAAAACTATAAGGGATACCTGATTGATTCGGACAAAATTAAAAGGACTATCCGGCCTGATAAAACAGAGCAGCAAATAGAAGTGGGCGTTCATAAAGGCAGTGATAAAAAAAGATTATTCTTTGATAACGCAGGAAATTTCATCAAAGAAAAATAGTACAACGACCAAGAAAAAGCCCTGATGCGCCAATGGCAAATCAGGGCTTTTCTTTACCTGTAACTACTCTGATACGTTATCCGTGTCTTTTGTATGCTTTTCTTCTTCCTGTTTTTTTTCTTCTTTTTTCTTTTCCTTATCGGGTACTACATTCTTCAATGTATCATCCGATGTTACTTCGCGGGTAATATCGCGGCTGTAGTCATTTCCCAGATCCGGACTGGTTTCGCCATGTCCGCCGATCGTTTTGTCTTTTAGTGGCATAACATTCCGTTTTAAAGGTTAAAAATTAATTATTCAGCGGCTACGCGCCAGATGGTGTTGGCAGCATCATCTGCTACCAGCAGGGCGCCATCTGCCGCTACGGCCACTCCTACCGGCCGGCCGTATACGTCGCTTGTTGCTGCATCTGCAATGAAGCCGGTGAGAAAGTCTTCCGCAGGCCCTGACGGTTGTCCTTTCTGAAAGGGCACAAACACCACTTTATACCCTGCCAGTTGTGAGCGATTCCAGGAGCCATGCTGCCCTATAAAAGCCCCTTGCTGGTATTTGCCCGGGAAAGTGCTGCCGCGGTAAAAAACGAGTCCTAATGAGGCCGTATGCGCACCCAGCGGAAAATCAGGTATGATCGCCTTTTTTACGGAGTCAGGCTGCTTTCCTTTCAGGCGTGGGTCTTCATGCTGACCGAAATAAGAATAGGGCCAGCCATAAAAGCCGCCTTCTTTTACGCCGGTCAGGTAGTCCGGCACCAGTTCATCGCCCAGTTCATCCCGTTCGTTGACCACCGTCCACAGTGTATTGGAGCCGGTCGCCCAATCCATGCCTACGGGGTTGCGGAGACCACCCGCGTAAATCTTTTCATCGCTGCCATCAGGATTGACCTGCAGGATATTAGCCCTGCGGTTTTCGTTTTCCATGCCATGCTCCGCCACATTGCTGCCGGAGCCCACGGATACATAGAGCTTTGCGCCATCCGGCGAAGCGATCACATTGCGGGTCCAGTGATTGTTATAGCCGCCGGCCGGCAATGCCAGTATGGTTTTACCGGCTGCGGTAATTTTGTTGTCGCCTTTTTTATAAGGGAATTGTACGAGGCCGTTGGTATTGGCTACATAAAAGCTGTTGCCAAGGATCAGCATCCCGAAGGGCTGGTCGAGCTTTTGCAGGAACGTAAACCGCTGGTCGGGTTTCCCATCTTTATTGGTATCTCTCAACAGGGTGATACGGTCGGCGCTTTTCTGTTCATTTTCTGATGCAGCTTTTCCGGTTACTACGTCGCCTACTTTCTGTACAAAAGCGCGGGTGGCATTTGACTCCGCCACGAAGATGTCGCCATCCGGTGCTACATAGATCCAACGCGGATTTTTGAATCCGCCGGCAAACTTGGTGACGATAAATCCTTTCGGCGCTATGGGAGTTTTGTTGCCTGGCCACCCGATAACGCGACTGAAGTTTTTCACGGACTTAGTCATATCCGGCTCCGGAAAGGTGTCGCCCGGCACATTTTGCTGGGCCGCGAGGCTATCCGACGCGGGCGCTTTCTTTTGTTGATTATTGCAGGCAAATAAAACCATAGCCATGAATAACATCCATGTACTTTTAATGCCACGGGATTTTTTTAGGGCTTTTATCTGCATAAAATAATTTTACTGTTCTCCGCTGGTATCCTTTTTCTCTCCATCTATCTTTTCCGTGTCCTCTTCTTCTGTATTATCCGCAGATTGGATCTCCGCCGGCTCGGACTGTTCCTGTTTTCCCAACAGGTCATTTTTTGAAAAAGGTTTTTGTGCCGGTTGCTTTTTCTGATCGTGCTGTTCCATAACCCGTCTTTTTAAAACATTAAAAAATCAAATGTTCCTGTTAAAAATTTCGGCAAAATCATGCCAGTATAAACAGCGGCATGAGCCGTATGCAAGGAGTCCTTCTCTACCGTGGCATAGTATTTAGATGTGATTTAAATACTAAACCAATAGCTATGATATCAAGAGATGCATATTCCATCAGCCTCTGGCAGGATCACGCAATGCCCTTTGAAGGGAGGAAAACGGCTGACCCGGACACACTATATGATGTGATCATTATTGGCGGGGGAATTACCGGTGTAAGTACCGCCTTTCTTTTGCAGGATGAAGGCAAAAACTGTTTGCTGCTGGAAGCGGAAAACATTGGCTATGGCACTTCCGGCGGCACTACTGCACATTTAAATACTTTGCTGGATGTTCCTTATTCCGTGATCCGGAAAAACTTTGGCAAGGAAGCCGCCCAACAGGTGTATGCCAGTGTTTCAGAAGCCATTGCGCTGATAAAACATAATATCAGCCGATGGGGAATTGAGTGTGGATTCAGTGACGCAGATGCTATCCTGTTTGCACAAAATGAGGAACAGGACAAAGAGCTGGAGCAGATCGCAGAAGCCTCTGCCGAAGCAGGGCTTGAAATGATGCCCGTAGGCACTATTCCCGTATCCATTCCTTTTACCAAAGCCATGAAAGCGGGCGAACAGGCAAAGTTCCATCCTTTGCAATATATACAGGGCCTGGCGCGCGCCTTTGAAACAGCAGGCGGTACCATCCGGCAGCAATGCCGTGTAACCGGTGTGGACAATAACGAAACTGTTACCGTTACCACCAATGCCGGCACCTTTAAAGCCAGGGCGGTGATTTACGCCACACATATTCCGCCAGGCATCAACCTGCTGCACCTGCGGTGCACACCTTACCGCAGCTATGCAATGGCCTTCACGCTGGAAGACGACAGTTACCCGGATGAACTGATCTATGATATGTACGATCCTTATCACTACTACCGGACGCAGGAAATAGACGGACAAAAGTACCTCATTGCAGGTGGGGAAGATCATAAAACCGGCCAGGAAGAAAATACCACGCAATGTTTTCTCCGGCTGGAAAGCTATGTGCGACGCCACTTTAAAGTGAAGGAAATTAAATATCAATGGTCATCGCAATATTATGAGCCGGTAGATGGATTGCCTTATATCGGACGGCTTCCGGGCGTGGAGGATCATATTTTTGTAGCAGCCGGCTATGGCGGAAACGGGATGGTGTACAGCAGTGTGGCTGCTTTGTTACTGAAGCGGATACTGCTGGAACAGAAACCTAAAAACGAAGCGCTTTTTGATCCCAATCGGATTAAACCTGTGGCAGGATTCAGCCAGTTTATTTCCCACAATGCGGATGTAGTGAAACAATTTATGGGTAAATTGTTTTCCGGTGAACAACTGGAAGTGCTGGCAGGTATTGCTCCCGGTGAGGGTAAAGTAGTGGAGTATGAAGATCAGAAAATAGCTTTATATAAAGATGAAGAAGGTAAGTTGCATGCGTTGAAACCTGCGTGTACACATATGAAATGTGATGTAAGCTGGAATAAGGCAGAGCATTCCTGGGACTGCCCCTGCCACGGCGCCCGTTACGGTATCGATGGCCAGGTGCTGAATACCCCGGCAGATCAGGGACTGGAACAACTGGATATCTCCTGAAAGCGTTATATATAATATCCAAAACAGGTTGGCAATGAGTCTGGAAAAATACCGTCAGAAAAGAACTTTTAGTAAAACCCCTGAGCCTACCGGCGGGAAAGGTGAGGACCAGCTGCTACACTTTGTTGTACAAAAGCACGATGCTTCTCACCTGCACTACGATTTCCGCCTGGAAATGCGGGGTGTGCTGAAAAGCTGGGCAGTACCCAAGGGGCCGTCTATGGACCCGGAAATAAAACGGCTGGCCATGATGGTAGAAGATCATCCGTATAACTACAAGGACTTTGAAGGTATTATTCCCGAAGGCAACTACGGCGCCGGTACCGTGATCGTTTGGGATGAAGGCGTTTATGAACCGGCGGACGATAATGACACAGATAAAAAACAGCAAACAAAAGACCTCCTGCATCAATTGCACAGCGGCAAATTAAAATTTGTGCTGAAGGGAAAAAAGCTCAAAGGCAGTTTTGCGCTAGTAAAGGCCGCAGGCAGAGGAGAAAACGCCTGGCTGCTGATGAAAGTGAAAGATCGTTACGCTTCAAAAACGGATATTACCGCTAAAAACAAATCGGTGATTTCCGGAAAAACCATTGAGCAGATTGCAAAAAATCCAAATAAAGTATGGAAAAGCAACCGGGAACCCACCGTTACTAAAACTGCCGCCAAGAAGAAGGCCGCCGCAGTACCGGCAGCAGACGATTTTACCGCGCTATTGAAAAAAGGGAAAACCGCTCCTATGCCCAAAGAGATGAAGCCCATGCTGGCAACGGTCACCTCCAAACCGTTTGATAAAGAAGACTGGCTCTATGAAATAAAATGGGATGGCTACCGTGCCCTCGGGTATCTCAACAATGGCAAGGTGGACCTGCTTTCCCGCAACCAGCTTTCTTTCAACGAAAAATTCAGGGTGATCACAGAAGCGCTGCAGCAATGGAAAGTAAAGGCAGTAACAGATGGCGAAATTGTGGCGGTAGATGAAAAAGGCAACCCCGACTTCCAGGCACTGCAAAATTATTTTAAGCATGGCAAAAGTGCGCAGCTTGTTTACTACGTTTTTGATTTACCCTGGTATAACGGCAAAGATCTTACACACTTACCGCTGGAAGAACGGAAAGCGATCCTGGCGGAGATCATACCGGCGGATCAAGACATCATCCGTTACAGCAATCATATCAGCGGGCAGGGCACCGCATTTTATGAGGCGGCCATTGACAAAGGGCTGGAAGGCGTGATGGCCAAAGCTGCCGGCAGCACCTACATTATGGGCCGCAGAACGGAGAGCTGGCTGAAAATTAAAAACAGTCACCGGATGGAGGCCATCATCTGCGGGTATACTGCCGGCAGGAACAGCCGCAAGCATTTCGGGGCCATTATCCTCGGAAAGTATGAAGGAAAGGAACTGAAATATATTGGTCATACCGGTGGCGGCTTTAATGATAAACTACTGAAAGAACTTTTTGCAAAGTTCCAGCCGCTCGTTGCGCCAAAGCACCCGTTTAAAACCAAGCCACAGACAAACATGCCGGCTACCTGGCTGAAACCGGTGCTGGTATGTGAAGTAAAGTTTGCCGAGGTAACGCGGGAAGGCATTCTTCGCCAGCCGGTATTTATGGGATTACGGGAAGATAAAAAAGCAGCAGATGAAAAGGAGGTAAAAGTTGTTTCCCCTCCTGCCGGAAAAAAAACATCCTCCCGTAAAAAAGATACGGGGATATTTTTACCCGGTGATGAGAAACAGGTAGAAATGAAGCTAGACGGGCAGTTGCTGAAATTTACCAATCTTGATAAATTATACTGGCCGGATGAAGGCATTACCAAGCGGGATATGATCAATTACTATGCAGCCATTGCCGACTATATACTGCCCTATCTGAAAGACCGGCCACAATCGCTCAACAGATTTCCAGAAGGCATCAAAGGATTTAATTTTTACCAGAAGAATGTGGAAGATAAGGTTGCCGACTGGATTCCAACTTTTCCTTATACCAGCGAATCGGATGGGGAAACAAAATCATTTCTTGTTTGTAAAGACAGGGCCACACTGTTGTACATGGCTAACCTGGGATGTATTGAATTAAATCCCTGGCACAGCAGGATACAGCATCCTGATGAACCGGACTATTGCCTGATAGACCTGGATCCTGATACCAATTCTTTTAACGAGGTAGTTGACACCGCGTTGGTGATCAAAGATATTTTAGATGAGATTGGTGCGCCTTCTTTTGTAAAAACTTCCGGGTCTACGGGCATGCATATACTTATTCCGCTGGGCGCGAAATACAGCTTTGAGCAATCAAGGATGCTGGCCGAGCTGATTGTAAATATTGCCAACAAACAATTGCCGGATAACACCAGTGTGCTGAGAACACCGGCCAAAAGGAAGGGACAGATCTATCTCGACTTTATGCAGAACCGGCAAATACAAACGATGGCGGTAGCTTATTCGCTGCGGCCCAAGCCGGGAGCCACCGTGTCGGCGCCTTTGCGGTGGGAAGAGGTGAAGAAGGGTTTGAAAACGGCTGACTTTAATATTTACAATATGCCGGAGCGGATAGCGGCGGAAGGCGATCTGCTGAAAGGTTTGCTGGGAAAAGGCATTAATATGAAAACGGTGCTGAACAAATTACAGCGTTTATTATAAGGTGGCCCGCATGTTATACGGGCCACCTTATTTATCAGGGTTTCAGGATTACTTTCACACAATCGTCTTCTTTGTGTTTAAAGATATCATAAGCATGTGCCGCTTCCGATAAAGGCAGCTGATGGCTTATAATATCATCCAGGACCACCTGTTCCTGCTCGATGAGGCCGAGCAATTTATCGATATACTTTTGTACGGGCGCCTGACCGAATTGCAGGATCAGGCCTTTGTCGAAGATCCGGTGAATGGGGAAATTATCATATGGACTGCCGTATACACCTACTACCGATACAACGCCGCCTCTGCGTACCGCTTCAAAGCATTGTTCCATTACTTTGGCGGTGCCTTTCTCTACATTGATCACTGCTTTCACTTTGTCAAAGAAAGAACGTTCCGCTTCTGTGCCTACAGCGTCCACGCATACATCGGCGCCGCGGCCACCCGTCATGGCGCGGATGGCTTCCACTGCATCTGTTTCATGCGGGTTGATGGTTTCCACTTTGTTTACCAACCGGGCTTTATCGAGGCGGTAGTTCAGCGGGTCAATCGCAATCACCCTGCCGGCGCCCTGCAGCCAGGCGGCCTTTTGTGCCATGAGGCCTACAGGACCAGAGCCGAATATGGTTACTGTTTCCCCGCCCTGTAGCCGGCCCCAGTCGATCGCCGACCAGCCTGTAGGAAAAATATCGGTGAGGAATAATACCTGTTCGTCAGATAAATGATCCGGTACCTTGCGTGGATTTATGTTGCCGTACATTACACGCACATACTCTGCCTGGCCGCCGCTGTAGCCGCCGTAAAGGTCTGTATACCCGTAAAGGCCGCCGCCTTTTCCTTTCATCATATCTCCTTCCGGGCCGTAGTGTTCGGGGTTGGAGTGCTCGCAATGCACGGGCATGCTATGCTGGCAAAAATAGCAGCTGCCGCAGGAAATGGGAAATGGCACCACTACCCGGTCTCCTTTTTTCAAATGGGTGATGGCCTTTCCTGTTTCCTCCACAATACCCATAAATTCGTGTCCCAGTACCTGTGGCTTAGGTTGTGGAAAAAAGCCGTCGTAGATATGCAGGTCAGAACCACATATAGCCGTTGACGTTACCTTCAGAATAAGGTCTGTGTCTTTTTCCAGTTTGGGGTCGTCAACCGTATCTACGCTGATACTGCCCGGGCGGTGAAATACTGCAGCCTTCATAAATTGTGTCTTTTAAAAGTTAATGGAATCAGTTTACGTCCTGGTTCAGATCACCATCACTGCGACGGCTATCTTCGTTTATATATTCCCGTTCCTTGCGGGAAGCGGCATGCTCCGGTTTCTTTTCGCCGAGGGCTTCTGTACTGGGTTCGTTCAGTTTGCGGGCGTTGGCGGCTGCTTTGGAAGTTCCGAGCAGGTCGCTCATCCATACATGCATTTTTGTTTTTGAGCCGGAAATAATTTTACGTTCTCCTTTCATTAATGCATCGTAGCCATCCTTCGCCACTTCTTCCGGAGGGGCCAGGGATTTTTCACGATAGGTAACGGTGTCTTCCTGGTGTGCCTTGTGGAAGAAGTCGGTGTCCGTAGCGCCGGGCAGCAATACCGTAACGGTAACATCGGTGTCACGCAGTTCTTCTGCCAGGGCGGCGCCAAAGGAAATAACAAAGGCTTTGGTGGCGGCGTATACCGACAGCAGCGGCATTGGGGTGGTACCTGCTTCTGATCCCAGCAGCAGGATGCGGCCCATGTTCCGTTTATGCATGTCTCTCAGGTAGAATTTAGTGAGCGACATTAACGCAATGATGTTTAACTGGATGATATCAATATCCCTGTTCAGGTCAGTTTCCAGGAAAGGGCCCCATTCTCCCTGTCCTGCGTCATTCACCAGCACATCAATGCTGATACCCATGTCTTTTGTTTCCGCATAAATTTCAGCCGCTGCAGATGGCATGAACAGGTCTTTTGTAATGGGTGTTACTTCCACTCCATAGGCCGCTTTCAGTTCATCCGTTACTTCCTGCAGCCGGTCGGGGTTCCGCGCCACGAGGATGAGATTGTAACTGTCTGCCGCCAGTAGTTTAGCCAGTTCATAACCAATACCGCTGGTAGCGCCGGTAATTAATGCGTATTCATTCCTGTTGTTAACATTAACGGTTGTCATAGCAAATGAATTAAGTGTGTATAGAATGATTTTAAAAAATGGCAGCAAAGACGGGGCCGGGTGTTGCTGAATGGCACAGCTTTAGTGATTTATAACAAAAAGCAATGAACCATGGACCCATTTGTATCTGATACTGAATTACTGCGTGATATCCGGCAATCACTTACCAGCAACCAGCAAACCCTGGCGGTAGCAGAAAGTGTAACTGCCGGGCATTTGCAGGTAGCACTTTCGCTGGCCGAAAAAGCCATGGATTTTTTCCAGGGTGGTATTACCACTTATAATATTGGTCAGAAAACGAAGCACCTGAACATTGACCCCATACATGGACAAAAGTGTGATTGTGTATCGGAGAAGGTAGCGCTGGAGATGGCGATAGCGGTAGGACCTTTATTTTCAGCCGACTGGGGCATCGCTATCACCGGGTATGCTTCGCCGGTGCCTGAGCTGGGCATCACCGAACTGTTTGCCTATTATGCTTTCAGCTTCAAGGGACAGCCCATGTCGCAGGGCAGATTAAAAGCGGAAGATAACGGAGATCCGGCAGCGATACGGCAATACTATACCCACGAATTATTATTACTTTTTAAAGATGCTTTACATCTTCCTTATTCTCCCGTAAAAAAATAATACAAGCGGTTACATGCTGAAAAATTACTCCCACTCTGTAACCGGATTTCCCATTGAATGGGTAAAGTGTTCCGCAACTGCATAACGGCAGCGATGTGGGAAGCGCTGCTCCGGCACATGGCGTAGTCTTTGAACGATTTTAAAAAAAACTCAGACTATGGAAAAGCAAGCATCAAAACAAAGCACTCCTGACAAACAGGTTAGCGGAGGATTCAGCAGTCATGCCAATACGCAAAGTACTGCCGCACAAAATTCCCGTGAAGAAGAGGATCTTGACAGCGGGTTAACCGCAGATGAAAAAGCGGACGAGGAAATAGAAGACACCGATCCGCCATTAGATGAGAATGACCTGGAAGAAAATGATCTTTCAGATGAAGAAGCAGATAATATTGAGTGGGACGAGGACAAAGAGTCCGGCAGCTGATATTATTGCTTCCCTTACTAACCCATTTTTTATTTTCATTTTAATTTCCCGAGATGTATACATTAGGTATTAATGCCGCTTTTCATGATTCAGCCGCCTGCCTGGTAAAAGACGGGCAGCTGATCGCAGCGGCGGAAGACGAGCGGTTTACCCATATCAAACACGGAAAAAGACCCATTCCTTTTGCAGCGTATGAGCTGCCTTTTCATGCCATTGATTATTGTTTGCGTACCGCCGGCATTCATATCAACGATGTAGATCACTTTGCCTATTCTTTTGATCCGTACCAGTTGATGGAGCCGGAAGTTGCCAGCAAGGAAGAGATAAAGCTACCCTTATTTCCGGCGGGAACGCTTACTAAAGAAAAGTGGCAATCGCCCTGGGACCCTTTATTTCTGCAGGCCATTGTTAATGCCAGGGGACAATTGAATGATGGTTATCCGCATCACCTGCAGCCAAGTTTTTATCAGGGTAACAGTAACCCCGGGCAGTGGCACCATATCGACCACCACCTCTGCCATGCTGCCAGCGCCTTCCTTCCCTCTCCTTATCATGAGGCTGCTGTAATGACGATAGACGGCCGCGGGGAAAGGGCTACCACTACTTTCAGTACCGGGTCCGGCAATGTGCTGGAGAGGATCAGCCAGGTAAATATGCCGCACTCACTGGGACTCCTGTACGAAAAAATTACTACTCATCTTGGTTTTCTTCATTCTTCTGATGAATACAAGGTGATGGCGCTGGCATCATACGGCAAGCCGGTTTATGTAAATGTGTTACGTGATATTATTTCGTTGTCTGATAATGGGCAGTACCAGATTGATGATGTGGACCTGGCAGAGATCCTGGGTCCGAAGCGGCGGAAAAATGATCCGTTCACGGCACATCATTTCGACATTGCGCATTCCATGCAGCAGGTGTTACAGGAAAGCGTGCTTTCACTGGCTTCCTGGCTGAAGCGGGAAACACAAAGCGATACGTTGTGCTTTGCCGGCGGAGTAGCCTTAAACTGTGTGCTGAATGCCACCATCCGCGATGCGGGCATCTTTAAAAACATGTGGGTACAACCGGCCGCCGGAGACGCCGGCACTGCACTGGGCGCTGCCCTGTGGCTCGATGCACGGATGCGGCATCCGGAAGGAAAGGATTTTGTAATGGATCATGCGTACTGGGGCCCGGCTTATACAGATGCGGAAATAGAACAGTTTCTAAAATGGACGAAAACATCCTACCGTAAGCTGGATAATATTGCAGAAGAAACCGCGCAATTGCTGGCAGATGATAAGATCATCGGCTGGTTCCAGGGACGGATGGAATTTGGTCCCAGGGCGCTGGGCAGCCGCTCCATCCTGGCTTCTCCCCTGCATGAGGATATGCAGGCCCGCCTGAACGAAGTAAAAGACCGGGAGGATTTCCGGCCGGTGGCGCCGGTGGTGACGGAAGAAGATGCCGCTGAGTGGTTTGAGGGAGCCAGGCAATCGCCTTACATGTTGTTTGTATACCCGGTGAGAAAAGACAAGCAGGCCCTTATTCCGGCCGTTACGCATGTGGACGGCACCGCACGTATTCAAACCGTAAATGAAGCCCAGCATCCGGCTTATTACCAGCTTTTACAGGCATTCAAAAAGAAAACAGGTGTGCCGGTATTAATCAATACTTCTTTTAACACATTGGGTAAGCCTATTGTATGTACGCCCCGGGATGCACTGGAATGTTTCTGGTCATCACCTTTTGATGCGCTGGTGATAGGCTCCTTCCTGGTTGAAAAATAAATAATACGATGAAGAAAGAAATGAAGATCTCCGTGGTGATTCCCACCTATCGCAGACCGGAGCTGCTGATGGAATGCATTCATGCGCTGGCCCGGCAGCATTTCGACCGGGGGGATTTTGAAGTACTCGTGGTAAGTGATGGCCCGGATGCCGCCACCAAAAAAGTGGTGTCTTCCTGGAAGGCCACCGGCCTGCTGCAGCTGAAGTACCTGTGTTTGCAGCATAAGGGAGGCCCCGCAGCTGCCAGGAACAAGGGATGGAAAAATGCGGCCGGAAAAATCATTGCCTTTACTGACGACGACTGCCGGCCCGACCCCGAATGGCTGAACCGCATCTGGCAGCATCACCGGCAGGACGAAGACCTGGTGGCCTACACCGGCAAGGTGGTGGTGCCCATGCCCGAACCCGGCGAGATCACGGACCATGCGTACAATACCGCTCATTTGTCCGAAGCTGAATTTATTACGGCCAATTGCGCCTGCACTAAAAGAGCGCTGGAACTGACAGGAGGATTTGATGAACGGTTCACCATGGCATGGCGGGAAGACAGCGACCTGGAGTTCAACTTTCTCCGGCATGGCATTCCTATCCGTTACCTGCCGGTGGCGCGGGTGGTTCATCCCGTTCGTAAAAGTTCGTGGGGAAGCAGCTTATGGGACCAGCGCAAAGGAATTTTCAATGCGCTACTTTTCAGGAAATACCCCTCCCTTTATAAAACCCGGATCAAACAAGCGCCCCCGCTGAAATATTATATTATGGCCGGTAGCCTGGTGGCATTTATGATTTGTTTGTTGTTGGGAAATTTACCTGCTGCGGCCTTGTTGCTAGGGTGCTGGATAGTAACCTGGTTGTATTTTACGGGTCAGCGGTTATTAAATACCAGCCGTCAGCCGTCGCATATGCTGGAGATGCTGTATACTTCTGCCTTTATTCCTTTACTATCTATTTACTGGCATTTTTATGGCAGCATTAAATACCGGGCATTCTTCCTGTGAGTAATTAAACCGGCTGCAGCAGTTTGTTCACCGCTTTCAATACATTTTCCACGGTTGCTTTTTTCAGCTGATGCTTAGGGATCTGTTGATAAGCATATTGCAACAATACATTTTTACTTTGCAGCGACGGGGGAACATCAAAATATAACACTTCACTTTTTACCCGCCAGGGCGTGTGCTGCAAATTTGTTAACGCATACAGTACGATCACCGGCGTAGCCGTAGCCGCCGCGATGTGGATAGTACCGGTATTTACAGAAATTACTAGCGGGCTTTTGCGGATCAGCAGTGCAAATTCAGCGACCGACAATGCGCCGGCCAGGTTGATAGCGCCTTCACCAATGGCTTCTTTCAGCGCTTCCCCATCTGCTTCTTCGCCGGTGTTGCCGGTAATCAGTAACTGGCACTGGTGGTGTGCAATGATCTGCTTACCTATTTCCACCCACTTATAAAAGTTGTACTGGCGTTTTGCGTCCTGCACCATCGGATGCATCACGATCCAGGGTTTGAGGTGGTCAGCGCCGTATAGTCTCATTTTTTTGATGATGGCCGGCCAGTGTGTTTCATGTGTTTGCAGGGAAAGTTTTGTGCTCACTACTTTAGCGCCGGTAAACGCCACCAGGTTGATATCGCGTTCCACCTGGTGACGGATGGTATGCAGCGGTTCTTCATCCGGAATCCAGTGCGTAAGCAGTTGGTAGGGATTTTCGCGGCAATAGGCGAGTCTTAAAGGAATGCCTGCCTCAAAAGCCAGCATGGCCGTAGGCAATGGATTCTGGCTGTATACTGTGAATATAATCGCCGCATCAAAATGTTCTTTGCGCAGGGTTTCCACCAGTTGCTGGTAGGTTTCCGGCGTAGCCACATGATCGTGTTTTACCCAGGGTGCATTGAATACAATCACCTGGTCTATTTCCGGTATGTCGGCTGTTACCGGTGCGGCAGCCGCGGACGTGAGCAGGGTCAGGTGGCATTGAAAGGATTCTTTCAATGCCCTGAAAGCCGGTGTGCTCATGAGGAGGTCGCCCATATTGTCGAGGCGGATGCACAGGATTTTTTTGCAGTCGTTCCAGTTTATATTCATATTATTAAGCGGGATGTGATAATTGCCGGGTAGATATTTTCCTGATAATAGCAGTAGTAGAGCGGTCTTTCACCAATGGCAGCAATACTATCTCCCCGTGTTGCTCTTCCACGAGCCTGGCTTCCGGCAAATCTTCCAGTGAATAATCTCCTCCTTTTACAAACACCTGTGGCCGCAAAGCTGCAATCAGTGCGGCGGGTGTGTCGTCTGTTATATCCCCGAAAGGTATAATGTGCGTTACTGCTCCGAGGCCTGACAACACCTGCATCCGTTCAGCGAGGGTGTTAACGGGTCTGTCGCTTCCTTTCAGGCGGCGGATGCTTTCATCGGTATTAATCCCCACGATGAGTACATCGCCCAGTTCCCTTGCGCGGCAGAGGTAATTAACATGACCGCTGTGGAGGATATCGAAACAGCCATTTGTAAATACTATTTTGCTGCCGTTGTTGCGGTAGAAATTCCCCAGCGCTTCCAGTGTATCCGTATCCGTGAGTACCTTTCCGTTGAGCGCTGCAGCGGCCAGCAATTCTTTGGAAGTACAGAAGGCGGTAGTAGCTTTGCTGACGGCAATGGCGGCGGCCATGCCGGCTACTGAGGCAGCTTTTGCAGCATCTGCCCCATGCAGGGATGCTACTGTAAATGCGCTGATATAACTATCGCCGGCGCCGGATACCTGCGGATGCAATATTTTTTGAGCAGGCGTATGCAGCAAGAGTTGATCCCTTTCAAAGATCAGGGCACCGGCTTCGTCCAGCGTTACAGCAGTAATGTGCGCGCCGGTGGCGCTGAATATTTCCTCGCCTGCCTGTTGCAGGATTTCCAGCCGGTTTGTTCCGTTGAGGCGGAGTTGCAGCAACCGCGCAATTTCATCGCTGTTAGGTTTTACCAGTGATGGATGCAGGTCGCGGTAAGCGCTGAGGTTTTTTGCATCTACTGCAAGGAATGGCTGGTAGCGTTGCTGCAGGCGTTCCAGGGCGCTGATGATGCGGGGCGTTAACAATCCTTTCTGGTAATCTGCCAGCAGTACGGCGTCGAAATCAGCGTATATCCGTTCCAGTTGGTCAATTACCTGGTCTTCTGTTTCCCGGCTGATATTGGTTTCCGTGCCGGTATCATACCGGGCGATCAGCTGTGTGCCCGCCAGCAGGCGGGTTTTGCAGATCGTGCGCCGTTCAGGCGGTGAAAACAGTAAAGGATTGATGTGATGCCTGCTGAGTAGTTGTTGTATCTGCCGGCCTGCTGCATCGTTTCCGGTGATGCCGAGGCAGGTAACGTTTACGCCAAATCCGGCCAGGTTGATAGCAGTATTGCCAGCCCCACCGGGAGCATATTGCCGGCTGTTGACTTCCACCACCGGTGCGGTGGCTTCCGGGCAGAGGCGGTGGCTTTCTCCTTTCATATATACATCGAGCAGCAGGTCGCCTATCACCAGTACGGATAGTTTTTTCTCCGCTGCACATATCTGCTTAATAAGTAAGTCCATAAACAGGGTTCTTTGAGTGTTCAATAATAATATCCGTCGCCACCGGCCAGGAGTCTGCCCGGTATAACGGGGTCCTGTTGGCATCCAGCCGCCATTCGGTTTCATTGCCATTATCCAGTAACACGGTTTTACATCCCGCCCGGTTGCCCGCTTCTATATCGTTGAGGATATCGCCTATCATCCAGGACGAGGGCAGGTGGATGTTATGATCTTTGGCTGCGCCCAGGATCATACCGGCGTTGGGTTTCCTGCACTCGCAGTTGACCCGGTATTGTTTCAGTGCGGCTTCGGGGTGATGCGGGCAATAATAACATCCGTCGAGCCAGGCGCCTTCATCGCGGAGCAGGCTGTTGATGTAGTTGAAAACACCTACCAGCATAATTTCGCGGAAGTAACCGTGTGCCACACCGGCCTGGTTGGAAACCAGGATCAGTGCAAATCCCGCTTCCCGTAATCTCCGGAGAGACTCTCCCGCAAAAGGTTCCAGCGCTATCTTTTCAGGGTTTACGTTGTACGGTTCATCATGGATCAATGTGCCGTCTTTATCAATGAATATGGCTTTCTTCATACTGCTCTTTTTATGGTATCTGCCTCACTTCTCCTGCTGCTTCGCGCCAACACCTCACCATAAAGCTTGTGCATCCTGGAAGCTACCTGTTGCCAGGTAAACAATTTGCGTACTCTTCTTACTGCCTGCTCTCCCATTTCATTTAATTTCTCAGGCGTCTGTAACAGCTGGCTAACGGCGGCAGCCAATGCGTCCGGGTCTTTCGGGGGTACCAGTTTACCGGTAACGCCGTCGGCTACACTATATTTGATACCACCTACGTTAGCGCCTACCACAGGCGTTCCGCAGGCCATGGATTCCAGCGGAGTGATACCAAAGGGTTCGTACCAGGGCGTGGTGATAAAGAGATCTGCCGCTGAATAATAATACTTCAGTTCGTCCCTGTTCTTGTGCCCTGCAAACTGGATACCCGCCGTTACGCCTAGTTCTTTCGCCAGCATTTTCAGCCGTTGGGCTTCATGATTATGTTGTGTGGGATTGGCGTCGCCGCCCACTACGATGAGCCGGATGTTATGCTGGCGGCAGCTCAGTTTTGATAACGCCTGGATGACGTTGTCGATTCCCTTACGGGGAACAATACGGCCAAGCTGCAGCAGTATTTTTTCTTCTTTGGGCAACCGCAGCATAATGCGGGCCAGTTGCTTATCTATAGGAAACAGTTCTTCGAGGTTTACCCCGCATGGGATGACAGCAATCTTATCTGCCGGTGCATCGTAGTATTTGAGCAGATCTTCCCGGTCCTGCGGACATTCCGCCACAATACCATCTGCCATCAGCATGGCTTGTTCTTCTATCGCCAGCCGTTCCGGCGGGAACCGGTCGTTTTCTCCCTGGAATAGTTGCCGGATATGACCTAAGGCATGGAAAGTAACTACATAAGGAATACGTAATAAACCTTTTATTTCCATTGCTACGAGGGCAGACATAAAGAAATTGGCGTGAATAAGCTGATAGTCGATTTCTTCTTCCTTCATAAATCTCAGCATGTCCTCTCTGAAAGCAGCCATATATGGCAGCAGCTTTTCCTTTTCGATCACTTCCGGCGGACCTGCATCTACATGAATGATCCTGATCCCCTGCCGCCATTGTAAACAGCGGGGATAATCGCGGTTTTCCCTGCGGGTGAAAATATCTACCGCATAGCCTTTCTGTGTAAGCTGTCTTGCCAGTTCCGCTACGTACACGTTTTGTCCGCCTGCGTCTACTCCGCCCAATATGGCCAGTGGAGAAGCATGCTCGCTGATAAATGCTATCCTTTTCATACTATTAGATTTTATCAAGGAATTAGTTGAATGCTACTTTCAAAAAAATCAATAATAGCACCAACCGGTTAAAGTGAAGAGGTTAGCGTTTTCAGCGGCATGATGAGCGGATTTCCTGAGCCTGATTCAAACGCCTGTGTTGTAAAGCGCTTCAAAGAAAAATAGCCTGCTGGCGTAGAATATAGCAAGAGCGGGCATTGGGGCGTTTCCGGGATAGAATAAAATTCACACAACAAGCATTAATCTCTACAACGTTTCCATATGGTTGGCAAAAAAAATGGATGCATATTCACGCATCCATTTTTTTTGCTACGATTTGTTGTTCTGTTTTATGGCCTCCCATATCTGCTGAACAATGTACCCGCCTTCCATTTCGGTAAGCCGGGGAGAACAGGTAAATCCATCGCCGTTTTCCATCAGCATGAGGTTATCAGGCACAGCATGATGAAACAGTTCACCCAGGTTATCGTTCAGTAAGTAGTACACGGAATGACCGTTGTAGGTATCCGGCTGGATGTCCAGCGAATACGAATGACCATTTACAGTGGCATTTAGATGCTGTATCATAACAAAAGATTTGTGAAGTAACCACAAGTATTGCACCAGTACAACTGGCATGTTTCTGGTCGTTAGCATCTGTTAAAAAGTTGTATGAGCAACCAGATTAAAATGATGGCGGAATACGCGGACAGCATCCGGTTCAACTCCTTGCCCGCAGCGATCACAAAACAGCTGAAGATACATTTACTCGACAGCATGGCTTCTTTTATATTCTCCACCAGGGAAGATCTTCCACAAAAAGTAGCGCGGGGACTCGGCAGGTTATCCGGTGTAAAAACGGCTGACTTCCCGTTACAACTGCCTCCAAACCTCGCGGCGCAGTATTACACCACACTGATCAGGTATCCTGATTTTATGGATAACTTCCTGGCCAAGGAATCTACCTGTCACCCGAGTGATAATATTGGCGCCTTGTTAGCCGCTTCACATGTAAAAGAGATCAGCGGCGCCGACTTCCTCGCTGCCATGGCTGTAGCCTATGAAATGGAATGCCGGCTTACTGAGCAGCTGCCGGTAATGATCAGCGGGCATGACCATACCACGCTGCTGGCGTTTTCCGCCACCGCGGGAATTGCGAAGCTGCTGGAAATGCCGGTGCCGCAAATGATGAATGCTTTAGGCATTGCCGGCTGCAGCTATCATCCCTTAGTGACCTCGCGTGCTTCTTATACCACCCAATGGAAAGGGCTGGCTTCTTCTCTTGTTAATGAAGGTTGTATGAACATATGTGTGCTGGCACAGGAAGATATTACCGGGCCGGTGCAATTGTTTGAGATCCCCGAAAAAGGATTCAATGCTATTTACGGGATGAAGCTGGAGTACGACTGGACCAAAGATCAGTTTGAACTGATTCCGCGCTGCTGCCTGAAAACCTACAATGCGGAAGTACATACCCAATCTGCTATTGCCGCAGCTGTGGAATTAAGGGAACAGCACGGGATCAACCCGGCGGACATCCGGCACGTGGAAGTAACCACTTTTCTTACCGCGTATCATATTGTTGGTGGCGGCGAGTATGGCAACCGTACGCTGGTACATACCAAAGAACAGGCAGATCACAGTATGGCTTATGTAATTGCCGTGGCCCTGCTGGATGGTGAAGTAACGCCGGAACAATTTTCGCCGGAACGGATCACCCGGACAGATGTACAGCAACTGTTGCAAAATGTAACTACCCATACTGCATTTCCTTTGCATAAACCGGTAAAGGTAGCGGGTTTGCTGGATCCTTACACAGCCGCCTATCCTGATAAGCTGAAAAGTAGTGTAGCCATCCGTATGAAAGATGGTACAATATTTAAAGCGGAAAAAGAAGCATACAAAGGATTTTATACAACATCTTTCACCTGGGAAGATGCAAAGGAAAAGTTCAAAAGGCTCACGCAGGGGCGGATATCCGAAAGCGCCGGTGAGCGGATTACGGCATTGATACAAGATCTTGAACACAGCAGCATCCAACAATTGTTACAGCTAATTTTTAAGCCATGATAACCAGCCATATTCAACGCATCGCGATTTTAAGGGCCTTACAACTGGGCGATCTTTTATGTGCAGTACCGGCGTTCCGTGCGCTCAGGACGACGTTCCCGAACGCGCATATCACTTTGATAGGGCTACCGTGGGCCAACACTTTCCGGCAGCGGTTCTCTCACTATATAGATGAGATGGTGGTGTTCCCGGGCTATCCCGGTTTGCCGGAGCAACCGCATGACCCGGTCGCTTTCAGCGAATTTATGAATCTTATGAGGAAGCGATCGTACGACCTGGTATTACAGATGCAGGGTAACGGCACGCTGGTGAACCCGCTGGTGTTGGCTATGGAAGCGAAATACACCGGTGGCTTTTCACCGAAAGGTACTGTTCCTGAAAGCGGGATGTTTGTTCCGTACCCGGAAGACCTTCATGAAATTGAGCGGCACCTGTACCTGTTGAAGCAGCTGGGTATACCGGCGGCAGGCACGCATCTTGAATTTCCGCTGACTACCGCCGACCGGGATTCGTTCCGGAGCCTGCAATTGCCGTGCGAGGACTACCAGTATATTTGTGTGCATCCCGGCTCACGGGCAGCGTGGCGGCAGTGGCCTCCGCCTTACTTTGCCGCCATTGCCGATCACCTGGCCGAACAGGGTTGGAAAATAGTGCTCACTGGTAGTAATGAGGAGCGGGAATTGACGCTGGCCGTAAAAAGCTATATGCGGTTCCCTGCAGTGGATACCGCTGGAGAACTGAGTTTAGGAGGCATGGCCGTGCTGATAAAAAAATCGAGGGCGCTGGTATCCAACTGCACGGGCGTGTCACATATTGCGGCGGCCACGGCGACACCCAGCGTGATCATCAGCATGGATGGCGAACCGCATCGCTGGGCGCCATTGAATACGCATCTTCATTGTACCACCGACTGGACACGGCACAATGATTTTGACCGGATGCTGATAAAAGCAGATCAGCTGCTGGCGCGTACAGATGACCGGGTGTATCACCGGGCTTAGTGTCCGTCGAGTGCAGGCGTGACGGAAAAAAGACTTTCAGGTTGCCATGCCACGCCGGTAACCTGCCGGAACACCTGTTCCCATTCTGTTGTAAAGCGGGTGATGTTAAACAGTGCATTGGCCGTTTCCTTTGCGCGCGCTCCCAGCCGCATCGCATGTTCGGGATCATTTAACAGGAGTTGCATTTTTTCAGTGAGGTAGTTCACATCTGTATGGATATAACCATTTTCACCATCTTTAATAACCGTTACCAGTTCCGTGGTGGCCAATGCTACCACCGGCATTCCCTGCATCATGGCTTCACAAACTGCCAGCGCTAAACTGGTGTGTCTTACCGGGTGAAAATAGAACCGGTACCTGCTCCGGAAAGCAGGCAGATCGGGGTGCAACACTTCTCCCACCCCTTCCTGGTTACCCATGCCGGCGAGGTCCAGCGGCACCTGCCTGCTCACCTGGTCGTAGATATCCCATCCGAGGGTGCGGCCGCGTTGCCGGAGGTGGTTAATGGTTACCAGTCCGCAGGGTAGATCGCCGCAATAAGGATAAGGAGAATCCGTAACCCCGTGCGGGATAACGGTAACGGGCGTACGATTATTATTCCACATCAGTTTATTGAAATGCGTGACGTGTACCAGCAGTACCATCGGGTCATCCACTACGTGCGACTGGTTCACGGGGTGGAGCGAGGGCGTGTTGTGTTCCAGGTAAATACGCGGCAGCCGCTGCTGCGTAGCGGATAACACATCAAACTGATCGGTGAGGTAATTCTTTTCCGACTGGAACAGGATACAATCGAACGTGTAATGTTTTACTTCATCGAAAGGAATTTCGTGTACATTATTACCGAAAGGAAAGGTTGCTCCCCGGCCATAGTACCCTTCCTCTTTGTTTTCCTTTACAGGAATATACAGTTCGTAGTTGCCCTGGGACAGGTAGTACAGGTAGCTGCCGTGTACATGCCAGGTAAATATTCTCAGTTTTTCAGCGACATGGTGCATAAGTTATTTTTTTATGGAAGCCATCAAGAATAACACCAAAACAATGACCGTTTTATTTCCGCGGCGCTTTCTTTTTGGTGGTTTTGCGGGACAGCAGGTCTTCCTCATGTTTGCTCAATGCATCTCCGATCGCTTCTTCCACCGAGTGGGATTCTGTCATGCTCATTCTTTTCCTCGTTTCGTCCACCATCACGCAATAGTATTTGTGCAGCACGTCCAGTTCTTCTTCCGATAAATTTTCCACATCAATCAGCCGGTTGCTGGCTGCCTTGTTGGCTGCAATGAGTTCATTGAGTTTCAATTGAACTGATTTGGCGTCTTTATTCTGCGACTTCTGGATAATGAATACCATCAGGAAAGTAATGATGGTGGTACCGGTATTGATGACGAGCTGCCAGGTATCGGAGTAGCCGAATACGGGGCCGCTGACCGCCCATATAATGATCACTCCAAGGGCTACAAAAAAGGCCCAGGGGCTACCGGTGGCGGCGATGACCTTTGAGGCCATTGTTTCAAAGAAATTGGTTTTAGGTTTTTTGTCGGTAAGCGCTTTCATAACATCGGGCTGTTTGGTTTCTCTTCTTTTCCCATACAACTTTTGCACCAGCGCTTTTTAGAGGGATAAAACGGGTTTTCCGCCACAATCTGACCCAGCAGCGCCACAGGATATCCCCTGCTATACCGCGTCTTTCACGTATGTTACCAGTAATTCGTATATTGGTTTGAATTTACCACGGAAGACACACCAGAATGAACACCTTTTCTACGCCTACTACTACCCTCAAAAATGACGCATGCATATTTTGAATATTATTAAAAACGCTGGCACCCAATATTCCACGGAGCGAGAAAAGCGTACCATCCTCATTATCAATTCCCTGGCATTTCTAACCAGTATGCTTGTTTTTATACTTGGAGGAGTCTTTTACCTGCTGGTCCACAGTTTACTGATCCTGCTGCCGTTATTGCTGGAAGGTATCGGGATGCTTGCGGTGATTGTATTAAACGGTATGGGTAAAAGGGACAGCGCCAACTTCAGTATGTTTTCCATCCATTACATAGCGGCGGGTTACTGGACCATTTTATTAGGCAATGCCATCCCGATTGAAGTGGTGATTGTTTTTTTACTGATCTTCCTTATTTGCGGTTCTTTCCTGGTATATAAGCGTCACAAGGCAAGAATAGGTTTATTGCTGGCAATTGTAGTGCTGCTGGTGGTAACCCAGGTGAATACCTTTTTTGGATTCATTAAACCGATAGACCTCCATCCCACATCTGCCTATATTATGCGGCTTTGTACCACCGGGGGTATGATTACTTTCATTTTGTTTGTAATCTTCGAGTTTATGAAGGAGATCATCCGGCTGATGGAGGATCTCAGCAAATCGAACAAAGTGCTGGCAACAAATGCTGCTTTCCTGCGGGAAACATTTCATGAGCTGAAAACGCCGCTGAACAGCATTTACGGTATTGCGCAGTTGCTGGATATAGTGCGGAAGGAAAATAAGCAGGCGCCCATCATGGAGGAAATAGGGCCGGACCTGAAGAATTTACTGGGTGCGGGACAGCTATCGCGGGACATTGTAAACAATGTACTGGATCTGAAACGGATCGAGGCCGGCAAATTTTTTGAAATCAAGCTGGGGGCTGTTCATCTGCGGGATTGTATTGAGCAGTGTATGGCAATGAGCCAGTATACCGGCGCCCTGCAGAATGTCTGCATTGTATTAAATTACCAGTTGCCGCAGCAATTTATAGAGAGTGATGAAATCGTGCTGATTAAAATCATCAATAACCTGACTTCCAATGCCGTAAAATTTTCTTCCCCTGGCGGGCAGGTGGTGATCAGTGTTTTCCGGGACGATCACCAGATTTGTTTCCGCGTTAAAAATGAAGGGGAGATATCGCCTGAGCGGCAGGAAAAATTGTTTCTTCCTTATGAGTCGGAGCGGAACCACATTACATCGGGAACCGGCATTGGCCTGCACCTGACGCAGCAGCTGATCACTTTACTGGAGGGCAGTATCCGGGTGTTCAGTGAAGATCATCATACCATCTTCGAGTTTTTTATTCCCTTCCGCGCTGCGCATCCGGAGGCGGCCATCGAAAAGAAATTTGACATCCGTAAAGACGAATTTGAGGGGATGAAGGTGTTGATTGTGGATGACAACGAGATGAACCGGTATGTAATCGAAAAATTTGTGACCAAAGGAGGTGCAAGGGCGTTGTTATGCAGCAACGGGCAAGAGGCGCTGGAAGCTACACTGGCGGAAAAGCCGGACATCATTATCACTGACTCGCAGATGCCGGTGATGAATGGCCGGGAATTCCTGCTGCGGTTGCGGGCCATTCCTTCGTTTGCTGATACACCGTTTATCGTTATATCGGGAGATGCTTTCAACAAGTACAGTAATGAATCCGAGGAGCTTTTAAAGGCAGGCGCGAACGCTTTCTTTAATAAGCCCTTTTCTTTTGAGGACCTGTATGCTGAGATGATGAAGCATCTCCCGGTTAAATCTGTAAAAGCCTAAACTTTACTTTTGTATCGTTCGGTATCAATGAGCGCCCAGTCGAAATAAGCCTTGATAGCGATGTACAATCCATCGATGTACACATCCAGCTGCGCATTGATCTCCCCGCTCCAGAAAGGCAGGCTGGCGCGGTGCTCCTCCAGTGTAAGCAAATTGCGGTGGTATTCATCCGCGATTTGCTGAATGGCTTCTTCCAGGGAAATATTCAGCTCCTGTTCATAGATCAGTACCAGGTTCAGTCCCTTCGTTTTCAGTTCCCTTTCCCGTTCCAGGGAGTGAAGGTCGTTGGCCAAGTTGGCGGTGAGGTTCAGCAGCAGCTCTATTTTTTTTACCAGCCAGTGTTCATATACTTCTTCCGGCAGGTCAATTTTACCGAACATGCTTACCAGCGGGAACATAATATAGAAGCCGGTTTTGGGTCTCCACTGGAGATATTCCCGGATGCTGGGGCTATATTCTCCTTCCTGCATTTCTGTTTCCCACAGGCATTCTTCAAAATAGGACACCATCTCTTTGCAGAACAAGGAATAAAGAAATGGCGGGCTGAGATGTTGGAAGCGGGTGCGGATGTTGATGAGCGCATCATTCAGGGGTGTTTCTACCGTGCTTTCCCGGTGTTCCATAATAGCGATAAAGCCGTTCAGCATGCTGCGCAGCCAAGCGCCTTCCAGGGGGCCGGAGGAAAAGCGGTCGCATTTGTCGTCGATGGTAAACAGCCAGGTGATCAGATCGCCTACCAGGCATAGTTCTTCATAGTTTGCGGCGGGATACTCCCGGGCGGCATACCAGCCGAATTTACCTTTGTTAAACCGTTTGAGCTTTTCGGGCGACTCCAGGCGGAATTCATGGGCCCATTTAAAAGTGTGTACCTGTACATCTTCTGCTAGCGGGCTTATGGCAGAAGGGGTTGGAAATTCCAGGGCAGGAATGTAGAGGGTGTGTGTTTCCATGTTTATTAATGTTTATTAATGTTTATTAAGTGAAAAGAATCTGCATACGGAACCCGCCGGGTTTTACCGGGATAAGGGCATCAAAATGGATAAATGGTTGACATTCAGATATTGAGTATAGTACGCGGGTCAGCCGGCAAGGATGAGCGAAATACACTATGACAAAAGTCTGTAAAAATGTTTTAGCGGAAGGTTTTAGGGTTTTACGCTTTATATATCTTACCATGTCCGGACCAAACATATTCCCACTTTATATAACATGATATTCTTTTTTTCAAAAAAAAATATGCTTATATTAACATTCGATTAACTCATTCCGATGCATATCTGGCTAGATTTACCTTAACCCAAAGAAATCTACATGCCTAATCCTCTAAATAACTATACATGAGAACTGGTATCTATCCTACAGCTGCTACCATTACAGCCACACTCATTAAACCTGTTTTTGCCGGAACCCAGCATTTTGATAAAGCGGAAGAAAAACGTCCTGTTATTATTATCAATGCGATGGCCATTGTGTTAAGCGCACTGGTTGTGGGGGTTGGCAGTTATTTTTATCTTCTTAAGAATTCGGTGTTCTTTTTAATCGGGATTCCGCTGGAGACGCTTAGTTTTCTGGCCGTTATCCGGTTAAACCAGGTCCGGCAATATTTTAACGCCAACTTACTCATGCTGAGTACCAATGCTATCTTTATTGCTTACTGGTCTACCGTACTGGGGTCAAGTATTTCCCTGGAGCTACTGCTGGCATTCAATACCATCATCATATTCCATTTGAGTTCTGCCTTTTTCCTGTATAAAAGAAGCGGGGCACTGCTGGGCTGCATAGCCGCAACGGTGGTATTTGCCGCGTGGATGGTGGCCAATGCCCACTATAACTTCATCCAGCCGATACAGCTTTCGCCTGACGTATCATTAACCATGAAGTGGTCGACCACGGTGGCGCTGCTGGTATTTATATTGTGCGTTATGATGTCTTATGTGGCGCAGATCAGGAGTTTGATTGCTTCTGCGCAGCAGCTCCGGGAAGCATCTGAAAGGAAAAGCATTTTTTTACGGGAGGTATTTCACGAGATCCGTACACCAATGAATGCCATTTTCTCTATCGGCCAGTTGTTTGAATTGCGGAAGTCCAAATATTCCATGGCCGAAAGAAAGGAAATTAACCAATTGTTTGCCTCCTGTTACCTGGCCCGCAATGTTATTAATCATGTGCTGGAAATGTCGAGAATTGAATCGGGAAATTTTTATTCCGTTATGAAGGAGGCCATCAGTTTAAAAGACTGTATATCCCATTGTATAGCGGTGAACAGCTACCTGGCAGCATCCAGGGGAATAAAAATTGAGATGACGTTCGACAGGCAGCTGGGTGAGCCCATCAACAGCGACCCTCTTTTATTAACCAAGATCCTGAATAATATCCTCTCGAATGCGGTGAAGTTTGCCAGCGGTAACTCCCTGATCCATCTGAGTTGCACAAAAGATGCTGACCAGATCATTTTTAAGGTAACGAATCAGGGAGTGGTAGATCCGGACATTGCCGGCAAAATGTTTGACAGGTTTGTATCAAAGCGCGAACAGTTTGAAGGCACCGGATTGGGCCTCTCTATTACCAGGCACCTGATCAGTCTTTTCGGCGGACAAATTGCGCTGGACCCGGTTGACCCCTCCTCTCCTTTTACCACCACCATTACCTTTAATATTCCTTATGAAGCAGGTGTGGGAAAAACCAGGCAGCAGCTGCCTCCGAAATTTATGAAGGGCTGCTTTACAGGCGGGAAAGTGGTGATCATTGAAGACGACCTGCTGAGCGCTGAATTGCTGATCAAATTCCTGAAAGAAATGGGGATAGACCCGGTGTTATGTAAGGACCATGCGTCTGTGACGGCTGTTATCCATACAGAAAAGCCCAACCTGGTTATTTCTGATCTGAATATGCCGGGCTTTGATGGCAGGGACTTGTTGCAGTACATAAAAAATGATCCTGAATTAAAAGGCATCCCCGTACTGATCATTTCAGGAGATGCCTTTTTGAAAGATGAGATGTTAGCAACAGGCGCCTGCGGTTTCATAACGAAACCGGTTTTCATCAGCGACCTACACCTCGAATTAGCAAAGTATTTGCCTCATCATATATTTTCATAGCGGCCGGTATCAATCACAGCCCAGTCGTCGTAACCTCTTACGATGGTATATAGGCCCTGTATGTAACGGTCTACCTGCTCATTAACTCCCCTGCCCCAATAGGGAAGTTGCGCACGGAGTTGTTCAAACCGGAGCAGGTGCGCTTTGTGTTCATTGATTACATATTGCACCGCTTCGTCCCTGCCCAGGTCCAGTTCTTTTTGGGCAATAAAGATCAGGTTAAACCCCGGCTTCTCCAGTTTGGCTTCACGGACAATCGAATGTAAATCATTGGAAAGGCAGCCGAGCAGATTTAAGATGAGTTCTATTTCGCGGATAATGCTGTGATCATATACTTCATCCGGCAGGTTCAGTTTTTCAAAAATGGCTACCAATGGAAACATGATATAGAATCCTGTGTAGGGCCGTTCTTTATAATACCGGTCGATGGACGGCATGAGTCCATCTATCTGCATATCAATCTCAAAGAAGCATTCATGGAGATAGTCGGTCATGTGCATGCAGTATCTGCGGTATAAGAAGGGGCTGCTGATGGCGCTGAAACGATGCAGGATATCTTTCAGGGCCATACTAAGACTATTATCGTCCTCAATATATTCATCATTAAGGATAGCGATGAATATTTCCAGCTGACGTCTCATTTCCAATGCAGTTGCTGCGTCGGCAGAGCCGCGGTCGCAGCTGTCGTCTACTGTGAAGAGCCAGGACAGCAAATCTCCGGCGAGACTTACCTGGGCATAGGTGGCATCAGGGTATTCCCTGGCTGCCTGGAACCCGAAACGGGCTTTGGAGTACCAACTAAGGGGTTTAAATTTTGGGGCAATATCAAATTGCTGTACCCACTTCAAGGTATCATTCTGAACATCCTGAAAACAGGAATTAATCTTAGACTTTCCCGGGATAGTGACGCAGGAAGTTAAAGCATTTGACATAAATGTTAATTTTTAAAGTGAATAAAAGATTGATGATCTAATATTTAAGCGTAGTAATGGTTATTCAGTGCGGATACAACAACCAGTTTGCAAATATTACCATGTTCTACAGACAAAGCCCCGAATTATATTATGATGTTACCTGACGTTGAAGATTGGTCCAAAAAGCTAAATTGGACAAACTAATATTACGAAAAAAGCACCCATTTGCGTGGATTGGATTTTGGAATGAGGCCGCGGCAAAGGGGGCGACGCAGTACAAGGGAGGGAGGTGCATTTACAGGCTATCTCAGCAACCGGCTACCGTAGCGGGCCGCAACCCGGGCCGGATGGCCTCTTTTTTGTAACTTTATTATCCATTTCTTCACTCAAAACCGCAGCTTATGGCACCATTACAAACCACTGCAACGATACAGATCTCTAAACCCATCTCCGAAGTTTTTGATGCTGTTATTGACCCGCTGAAAATGTCCAACTATTTTATCGCCACCGGCTCAGGCCCCATGGAAGAAGGAAAGCAGGTGATCTGGAAATTCCCGGAGTTTGATACGGTTGTTCCCGTAAGTGTATTGCAGGTAAAAAAGGATGCGCTCATCTCCTTCCAGTGGGAAGGGGTCAAAGATCATCAGCTACAGGTAGACATCCTGTTTTCCGAAAGATTTGGGCATACCACCCTGGTAAAGGTTACTGAAGGCAATATGGAAAATAATGAAGAAGGAATTAAATGGCTGAAGGGCAATACGGAGGGCTGGGCTAATTTTCTTGCCTGTTTAAAGGCTTACCTCGAGTATAATATTAACCTGAGAAAAGGAGCGTTTGATTATATGAAAGCAGAACAATAATCGCACTTGCGGGCAAAAAGAAGGGCTGCTGAATAAACAGCAGCCCGGGTAATGTATAACGGTAACGGATATCCGTTACCTGAGCTTATATAATTTATATCCAAACAGGAAAATAACCACGTAGCATACGATGGGCAGGTAGTAGGCAGTAGCGATATTCGTATCTGCAATACGTCCCATGATGAAAGGGAATATGGCGCCGCCAAACATTCCCATTACGATGAAAGAAGAAGCCTGTTGTGTTTGCGGGCCCAGGTCTTTTAAACCAAGACTGAAAATAGTAGGATACATGATGCTGAAAAAGAAGTTGATCATCAGTAAGGCGATGAAGGAAGTCCAGCCCCAGCCCTGCGCCACCAGGATACACATGAGGATGTTGCCGAGTGCAAAAGCAGCGAGCAGTTTATTGGGCGCGATGTAACGCATCAGTGCCGTGCCGACAAATCTTCCGGCCAGCATCATCCCCATAAACACCGTCATAAAGTAACCCGCTTTCTGGTCAGAGAAACCCATCACTTCATGTCCATAGTTGATGAAGAAGGCCCAGGTACCTGCCTGTGCGGCTACGTTAAAGAACTGTGCCACCACAGCGAACACAAAATGTTTCTGCTGGAATAATTTCTTACGGACACCGGCCACGCCTGCTGCATTTGAAGGGCCATCATGCGGATCGGTGAGCGCCGGTACTTTCACCATGGCAAATGCAATAGCGATGGCTGCGATCACTGCCCCGATATAAATGTATAATTGTTTTACAGACAGCAGTTCACTGCCGGCATCGTGGCCTGCGCTGAGGAGGAAGTAGGAACCGAGCGTTGGTCCTACTATGGCGCCCACTGCATTAAACGACTGTGCAAAATTGATACGCTGATCACTGGTACGCTGATCACCCAAAGCAGCCATGAAAGGATGCGCCACTGTTTCCAGGGTAGCCATCCCGCAGGCCAGTACAAAAAGGGCGATGCGGAAAATACCAAACGAGGCTGCATTAGCTGCAGGCACAAACAGGAAGGCGCCCAGGGCATACAGGGTGAGCCCCAGTAACACGCCGTTTTTATATCCCATCTTTTTAATAAACAACCCTGCCGGGATGCCCATCAGCGCGTAGGCGCCGAAGATAGAAAACTGTACCAGGCCGGATTGGGATTTAGATAATCCAAGTACATTCTGGAAATGTTTATTCAGTACATCGCCCATTGTTAATGCAATCCCCCAGCACATGAACAGGGAAGTCACGAATATGAGGGTGATGACATATTTATTCTCTGTAAATTTGGCGGGTGCGGACGCGGTATTTTTAGCGGTTTCTAAGGCTTCCTGTTCCAGGGAGTCAGGTGATATCATGATCAGAGTTTTTAAATTTTATTTATAACGTGGAATGATGGTTTGAGCATGCATCCGAAGCTCTAATATACATTTCCATTTTTATAAACTCCAATCCTCTGCCGGTTAAATCAGGCGGGTAATATCAGCTCCATCTGGATATTGCAACGTTCGTATGGCGTTGCCCTGCCGGCCATCTTTTTAAATCCCAGCTTATTATACAGGCTGATAGCCGGTTTCAGGATGGTATTGCTTTCGAGGTAAATATTCCGGGCCCCGAGTGATATTGCTTTTGCGATGATAGCCTGTCCCAACAAAAACCCAATGCTTTTTCCCTGGGCTTTGGGAGATACCGCCATTTTAGCCAATTCGTAATCATAGTCCGGGTCATCCATTTTTATTAATGCACAAACCCCTACCGGTTCATCGTTGTAAAGCGCAACGAAAATATGCCCCTTCTTTTTAAGAATATTTTCTTCCGGGTGATCGAGTGATTTATGGTCTGCTGCTTCCAATTTAAACCACCTGGAGATCCATTCTTCATTCAGCGCTTTAAAGGCTGCTTTATACTTGGGCTGGTAATCCACGATGGTTACTTTACCTGCTTCTCTTTTTTTATGTGCTTCCACTACACGGCTGAGCAGCGATTGCTGTTCCAGCAGGTATTCCCATTCTTCCATTGCTTTCCACAGGTCGTGTGTGGTTTGGGCAGAAATGGCTTCTATAGCGGTGTTCACATCTGTGAGCTGGTCTTGTATTTTGAAGGTGATGTCCAGTCCTTTTTTAGTGAGACTGACGATATTACGCCGGCCATCTGTTTTGTCTTTTTTCTCTACTACCAGTCCCTTCTTCGCCATTTCGCCGATAATTTTACTTACCGAAGGGTGGGAATGACCAATTTCTTTTGCGATGGCCGTAATTGTTTTCTCCTCTCCTACAGATAATACATAAAATACCGGGAACCACTTCGGTTGCATGTCGATGTTATACAACTGGTAGATCTTTGCGGCATCTTCTGTAATCTTTTCTGTGAGCATGCGCAGCCTGCTTCCGAGCGCTACCTTGCCTGTTTTATTGAAGAATTCCATATTGTAATAAATTACGTAATCAGTTACGCAAATATAGAAAGTATTGCTGAAAATACAAATAAAGCCTGCGGCTTTTCCCCGATCTTTATATTTTTATAACAAACGGTCATAAAATTTAGCTGATGGAATACAGACAATTAGGCGCATCCGGTTTACAGGTACCGGTGCTGAGTTTCGGTACGGCCACTTTTGGCGGCGGTAATGATTTCTTTAAAGCCTGGGGCAGCACACTGGCGGATGAAGCAACGCGCATGGTGAATCTTTGTCTTGATGCAGGCGTAAACCTCTTCGACACTGCCGACATTTATTCTGACGGTCTTTCGGAAGAAATTCTCGGGAAAGCCATTGCCGGCAAGCGGGATCAGTTGCTGATTTCCACCAAAGCCACCTTCCCTTTCGGAAAGGGTCCCAATAACCAGGGTTCTTCGCGGTTTCACCTGCTACGGCAGATAGAAGGAAGTTTGAAGCGGCTGCAAACCGACTATATCGATATTTATCACATGCATGGGTTCGACGGCAACACGCCCGTGGAAGAAACCATGCGCACACTGGATGATCTCGTGCAAAGCGGCAAGGTGCGTTATATTGCCGCCTCCAACTTTTCCGGCTGGCACCTGATGAAATCGCAGGCCATCGCGGAAAAACATGGGTGGAACCGTTATGTGGCCCACCAGGTATATTATTCACTGGCCAACCGCGAATATGAATGGGAGCTGATGCCATTGGGCCTGGACCAGCAAGTGGGCGCCATTGTATGGTCGCCGCTGGCGGCAGGCAGGCTGGGGGGTAAATACCGTCGTAACAGTCCGCCGCCACAAAATGGCCGTGTAGCGCAGGGAGGCAGTCCTGTACCGGAGGCCGTGGTAAAGGAAGAAGTCTTTTACAACATCATCGATGCATTGGATGAAATAGCTGCTGAAACGGGCAAAACGGTGGCGCAGATCTCCCTGAACTGGCTGCTGCAACGCCCCACGGTGTCCAGCATTATTATTGGCGCCCGCAATGAAGAGCAGCTGATACAAAACCTCGGCGCTACAGGTTGGAACCTTACTACCGATCAGCTTAAAAAGCTGGATGCCGCGAGTGATATACCTACCATCTATCCTTACTGGCATCAGCAGCAAAACCTCACGCTGAATCCACCGCCTGTTTTTTATTAGTTTTTAGCGGGGGAATTGTTTCCCCCCGCATTTATTTATCCGCTGGTAGACGCATAAGGTTTCGTCCTGGTCAGGAAGGGAAAGGTATCTTTCTAAAAAGAAAATATCAGCGGGAGCAGATCAGCTGGTAGGTACCGGGGGTAATTCCTTCCGCGCTCCTGAAAAGGCGGATGAAATAGTTGGTATCATTAAAACCGCAAAGCATACTCACCTGGCCCACGCTGTTGTTGCGGTCCGCCAGCAGCTGTTTTGCCAGCTTTAACCTTTCCCGGTTAATATACTGGAGGGGGGTAATTCCAAACTGGTCTTTAAACCATTTGAAGAAGACATTCCGGCTCAGGTAAGCCTTCCGGCAAAGCGTATCTACTGAAATATTTTCAGTAAGGTGCTCATTGATATAATGCAGCACAAAATGAAGCCTGCTGCTGTTACTGTTGGTATCTTTTTCCTCTGCCACCAGCTGCAGGTGCTGGCTTTGCAGGATGCGTACCAGCAGTTCCTTTATACTGAGATCGGCGTAAATATCCCTGGAAAGATCGGTGCTGCGGCAGATGCGGACTAACTTATTGATCAGGTCTGTGAGATCTGCATCATTATTAAAGTGGTACTGGTTGAATTGCAGCCGCCAGTCGTTTTTATCGGCATACTGGCTGTTATAATATTCGTTGAGATATTGCAGGGTGCTGCGGATATAGGTTTCATCCACCGACAGCGCAATACACTGTGTCGGGTTTTCTGCAGAGGCTTCGGGGAAGTCAATCACCATTGTTTCGTTGGCCGGTACAATCACGGTTTCCCCGGGCTGGTATTCAAAGGAGGGCTGATCGAAAAGATGCATGATCTTTTTTCCCTGCACCATGCTGGTAATAACGAAATCTCCGAAAGTAAGGGGCACCCGGTAATCCTGCTGATAACTTTCAAATATATTCAGTTCACAGCTATTCAGGTTATAGACCCGCCTGTTCTCCACCAGGCGTTGTAGTTGCTTCGGATGCGTAAGGTCTATCGGCTGTACAAAATGTTTTACCGGCATGGCTAATGTTTTTAGCTACAACAAGTTAGTATAATTTAACCGAACTCAGAAAAACAGGTACGAATGTGCTAAAGATAAATACGAAATTTTGCAATTGGATGCCGAATGTTCACCATATTGGGTTTTCGTGGACGGAAACCATCTTTTTTCCCTCAAATAACATCCACCAGGTTAAGTATTAATTGCACAAAAAAAGCCGTCCCACCGGGTGGCTTTTTTTGTGCAAACGCGCCGTTACACCAACTTATCCTGTTAAATTAATTGGCATCCCTCCCGGTTTTGTTCCTGAACTGCATTAAATTAGAGCCTACTAATCAAAACCAACAAACAGCATTATGAAAAAATTACTCCTCCTCGCCTTCCTGTTGCCATTGCTGGCGACAGCGCAGGACAAAGGCATTCATTTCGAGCATGGCAGCAGCTGGGCCGATGTGCAGGCCAAAGCCAAAGCTGAAAACAAATACATCTTTATGGACTGCTTCACTACCTGGTGTGGTCCCTGCAAGTTTATGTCGGCCAATATTTTCCCGCAGGAAAAAGTAGGCAGCTTTATGAATGATAAATATATCAGCGTAAAGGTACAGATGGACCAAACGGACAAAGACAATGAAGAAGTGAAAAGCTGGTACGCTGCCGCCAAACAAATAGAAAAGGACTATGCCATCCGTGCCTATCCTACCTTCCTGGTGTTTGCACCCGACGGCCATATCGTTGACCGCCAGATAGGTGGCGCCGAAGCAGACCAGTTCATTGAAAGATGCGCTGCTTCCCTGAACCCGGCCACACAGTACTACACACAGCTGGACCTTTATAAAAAAGGAAAAAAGGATACCGCTTTCCTCCGCGAAATGGCACTGCTGGCACTGAATAAATATGACCAGGAAAATGCGTCTCTTATTTCCAAAGAATATCTTGCCAAGCAAAAAGATCTTTACACACCTGTAAACCTCCAATTCATCGCCAAATTTACCAACAGCAGCAAGGATGTGGGATTTGATATGTTCCTGCACCATGCCGATAAAGTAAATAAAGTACTGGGCGCCGGTAAGGCCGAAGAAAAAGTAATGGGCATTGTAGCACAGGAAGAAGTATATCCGGAGCTGATGAAGAAAGACGGCAGCAAACCCGACTGGGCTACCCTTGAAAGCAGCCTGACCAAAAAATATCCTGCTTTCGCCGAAGAACTGCTCCTGAAAACAAAAGTACAATACTTCAGCTACGTAAAAGATGCCGATAACGCCGTGGCTAACATTGTTGCCTATATGAAAAAATATGGCCACAAAGCAGATCCGCAGGCATTGAACGAATATGCCTGGACCATCTTCGAAAAATGCAACGACATGCAATGCATAGAACAGGCGCTGGAATGGAGCAAACGCTCTTTCAAAGACAACGAAGTACCTGCATTCATGGACACTTACGCCAACCTGTTGTATAAATCCGGCAAAAAAGAAGACGCCCTCGCATGGGAAGAAAAAGCCCTGAACAAAGCCAGTGGCGACGAAAAGAAGAACTACGAGACCACACTGGAGAAAATGAAGAAAGGCGAGAAGTATTGGGAATAGAGCGAATTTTGTCTTTCTCACTGATTACACTGATTATACTGATTACTTTGATTTTTACTTTTTGATTTTTTTTAGATTTTTAGATTAATAATTAAGGGAGATAAGAGCGAATATATCCGCTTCTATCTCCCTTAATCCTTTATAAAATCAAAAAGTAAAAATCAAAGTAATCAGTATAATCAGTGTAATCAGCGAGTAAGACAACCTCCGCGTTAAGGTGTTGTAATCCACCACGTATTTCCAAACGGATCTCTTACGCCGCCGGACTTGCCATAGGATTGTTGTGTTACGGGCATTACTTCTGTAGCGCCTTCGGCCAGGGCCTTTTTAAAAGTGGCGTCGGCATCTTCCACGTAAATGAACAGTCCTGCGTTGTCGGCGCCCCAATTGTCATTTGACTGGCCAAACATAATGACGCTGCCGCCGATGCTGATTTCGCCATGCATCAGCTCTTTGCTGCCTTCCCGGTAGGTCCGGTGGTTTTCTTTTGCCCCAAATACTTTGCTGGTAAAATCGAAAAAGCCTTCTGCATTTTTCAGGATCAGATAGGGCATTACCTGCTGATGTTTTTCTGGTAATTTCATAACATTTTTATTTTTAGGTTAAACGTCTCTTGCACAAAATTGCAACAGTATGCCCTGATAAAATTGGAAGAAACCGACATTCTTGTTAGTCGCGCCAGTCGGTGGCCCCGGAGCGGCCAGAGAAATACTGTTTGGGATGCATACCTGAAAATGCGCGGAAGTCGCTGATAAAATGCGACTGATCATAATACCCGCATTCCAGTGCCAGGCGTCCCAGGCTCATTACCTGCCGGTTATAAAAGGCGGTGGCCGACTGGAAACGGACAATCCGTGAAAACAATTTGGGGGATAGTCCTGCATACTGTTTGAACTGCCGCTCAAACTGCCGTTCCGACAAATAGTATGCCTGTGAAAGGGACCGTATATTCATGGAGGGTTTGTGATGAATGATGTCCCTGATCGCCGCAAACACCGGTAAATCCGCCACACGGCTGGCTGCCAGCCGCTGCTCTGTAAACCGGCAGAGAATCTCACAACGTTCCCGGTTATTTCTCGCCAGCATGATTTTTTCTTCGAGGATGGTGCCTTCGCCTTTCAGCAGGTACCTTAATTCGGCGGCAGTATTGGTCAGATCGGCCGCGGAAATATTAAACAACAATGGAACGGCCTGTGGGTAAAAATATACGCCAAAAATACCGAAGCCTGTATCAACAGTATACTTCCTGAGGATGTGTGTAACGCCCTGCACACCGGCGGTAAACGATGTATCTGTATGGCCGTTATCTGCTATTTCGCCGAACAGCCCATGATAATGAAACACCAGCTCTACGCATGCATCCGCCATATTGTAATGCGTGTAACCCACCTCTCCTTCCAGCACCCAGAAGAACCGGATGACGTGCGCAAGATGAGGTGGTGGTGGAATTGTCTGGTAACGCATGATCCTAAATTTACAAAAAGCATTTAAGCTTTACGTGATTCGCTTTTGGCGTCGCGTTGCAAACAGGCCATTACCAGCAATACCAGGGCTATAATGCCTGCCAGGGTGCGCACAGTGTGCCAGTTATTCCACGGCGTGGCAAATGCCACCCGCATGCTGTGCAGTTGCTCCGCCGAAGCCCCGTTTACCTGGAAGGCCGCCAGCTTGTCATTGAGCGGAATATTGGCGATTATCGTAACCCCAAATGAGCCAACCACAAATACCACGGTCGCTGCCAGCAGGTACCAGCTGCGGCGGGTAAAAACCGGCCGGGCGCTGAGCCAGGTGGCCAGCGGCAATAACACCGGTGCGCCTAAAAAACATACCAGGAAGGCAGGGTTCACAATGGCAACGTTGATGGCCTGGGTAGCCGTGATATAAGCGGCATCCGGTAATTGCGCAAACGCTACATTAACGGAAACAGCAAACGCATAGAACAAACCCGCTACCAGGGCTGTAGTGATAGTGGCAAGCGCCAGTACAAAATTCTTCATGATGTTCCGGGTATTTTTAATCCCATTGCAATATTACCTCCCTCCCCTTTCCGGAAATAGAACAAAACCGACACATCAGTCGATATAGTTAGTGGCCGCTTTACCCGACTCCTGGTGCCTGCCCGGCTGGAAGATATCAAAGTAATAGAGATGCTCCTTGGCATATAGCGGCAACTGCGCTTTTAAACGGGTTTTAAAGCCATTAAAGTCTTTTGCCGGGGCTGAGGTCCAGGCTGTTTCCGCCAGTGCCGCAATGCGGGGGAAAAGCAGGAAATCGAGCCGGTTGTTGCTATGAATGGTTTCTGACCACAGGCAGGCCTGCACGCCGAGTATGAGAGACTCATGCCCCTGTGTGGCGGGAATGGCGGCGGCAGAGAAATTATATACTGCTTCCAAGGGGTTGAATTCACCATCTTTCCACCGGCGCCCGATTTTGTGGGTGCTGTCCTGTACAAAGTCGAAATAAAACGGCAGCCGCGGGCATAACACTACGGAGTATCCTTTCTGAAACGCCATGGCCAGATTTTCCGGTTTATCATGGCGCCACCAGCATACGATGGTGCTGTCGGCCGGCAGGGACGCCGTGGCTATTTCATCCCAGGCCATTACCTTATTATGCAGCTGCAAAACGGTGTCGGCCATGCGTTGAATAAAATAGTCTTCTACCTGTTTGCGGTCTTTCAGGCCGTGGGCCTGCTTTAACCGGATGATGCCGGTATCCTGGTCCCAGCCCGCATTGCCAAAGGTAACTTCATCGCCGCCGAGGTGAATGAGCTGCGCGGGAAACAGTTGAGCCGTTTCCGTTAGTATATCCGCCAGGTACGAGTAAGTGCCTTCCCTGCCGGGATTGAAGGTGAACTGCGGGTACTTTGCAGTACCGCCGCCGTCGAATGCAGGGTAAGCCCTGTTAGCGGCGCCGGCATGCCCCGGCATATCTATTTCCGGAATAATATCGATACAACGCGCTTTGGCATAAGCAACTATTTCCCGGATATCATCCTGCGTGTAATAGGCTGCCGGCGCTTTGGGATCGGCGATATTGCCGATACCGCCAACGGTGGTGAGCAAAGGATATTTTTTTATTTCCAGCCGCCATCCGGGCATGTCAGTCAAATGCCAGTGAAAGCGGTTCAGTTTATAAAACGCCATCCAGTCGAGCATGGACTTCACTTTCTCTTTACCAAAAAAATACCGCGATTCATCCAGCATTACGCCGCGCCACGCGTATTGGGGAGCATCCGTGATGTTCCAGCAAGGCACCTGCAACACTTTCCCCCGAGCCGGCGCCTGTGCAGTGAGCTGCAACAGGCTGATGATGCCATTAAACACCCCTTCCCGTGCGCCTGCCGAAATAGTAGCCGTTTGCTTATTCATGGCAAGCGTATATGCATCCATGTTAGTACCGGTTATTTTTTTCAGCAGGATAACGGTGCTGCCTGATTTCCGTTGCAACGGTACCTGGATATGATAACGGCGAAGCAGTTCCTGCTGCAGCCAGGTGCCCAGCTGAACCAGGGAAGTGTCTTCCCAGCTAATAACGGATTGTGCGCTGATTTCAAATGTGCCGCGACCTTTGTCTGCTTTTACCGGCAATGGAATCACGGGACAGATTTGCTGTGCGGCAACGGGAATAGCAGTTAATACAATGGCGATGGCCAGCAGGTATTTTTTCATGTTCAAAGCTGATTTTTAGACGTAGCCCTGTCTTAACCAGGATACCGGCGGACAAAATAATAAAATATCACCAGTACTTCTTCATAAAATAATATATAAATATTTCTCCATTATTCAGATCCCCGGTTTAGTTACAGGTCAACGGCTTAATCCTACAGTTCAACAGGTAATCAATGGCCAGTCCATTTACCAGTGGCATATTTGCTGTAAATGATGATGTATGCAACACCTCTCCGTTTTAGTGATCAGCAGTATGATGTTCGTCCGGTCATTATTTGGTGATACCAGTGAATTTAAGCTGGTAAAACAGGATAACGCCATTTCGCTGTATGAAAGGTGGATACCCGGCGCAGATGGCGAAAATGTAAGGGAGATCAAAGCCGTATTCCTGGTGAAATGCGCCGTACCGGCGGTGATCGGGCTGTTCAAGGACCAGGCGCATGGCCGCGACTGGAATACCAATGCCAGCGAATACAGGATCGCGGCGGCGCCAGATCCCCACCACTGGATCACTTATATTAAATATGATATTCCCTGGCCGGTCGACGACCAGGACTGCTGCCTGTTATACCGCTACCAGGAAATTTCCGACGACGCTGCAGAAGTGGTGTTTGAAAGTATCACGGATCATCGCTTCCCTCTATATAATAAAACAACACGGATTACCGGCACGCGGGGAAAATGGATCATGGCGCCTTCGGGGAACGGGCAGCTGCGGATCACTTATATGGTCACCACCGACCGTAGCAGGAAAATTCCCCGCTGGGTATCCGATCCTATCATTCATGATAACCTGTTCAAAACAATGACAAAATTTAAAAGCCTGCTTGAAAATAAAACATATGCCAGACAATAAATACACGCTTATCACCGGCGCCAGCTCCGGTTTGGGCAAAGAATTCGCCATTCAATGCGCCAGGAAAGGCATGAACATCATCCTCATTGCCCTGCCGGGCAGCCGCCTTCAATCCGTGGCGGAGAACCTGGAACTGGAATACCGCATCCACGTAAAAGTGTTTGAATTTGACCTGTCCGACAGCGATGTACTGAAGCAGCAACTGCAGCTCATTACCCGCGACTACCCCATTAATTTCCTGATCAATAATGCGGGCATCGGCGGTACCTCTTCCATCACCCATACCTCACTGGAACGGATAGACGAAATTATGATGCTCAATGTAAGAAGCACCGTTTTACTCACCCACCTGCTGATCCCGCACCTGCTGAAGCATCCGCAGAGCTATATCATGAACATTGCGAGTATGGCCGCTTTCACGCCCATTGCCTACAAAACGGTATACCCGGCGTCCAAAGCGTTTATCTCGTCTTTCTTTCTTGGACTAAAAGAAGAACTGGCAGATACCAGTGTATCCGTGAGCGTAGTATACCCCGGCCCTATCATGACCAATTCGCACACCTCGCGGCGGATCATCAGCCAGGGGCTGAAAGGCAAGATGGGCTTGTTGTCTACACCCGACATTGCAGGCATTGCGCTGAGAGGAACGCTGGCCGGGCACCCGGTAATCATACCCGGGTGGATGAATAAGCTCAATCACATACTGATGCAATTGCTGCCACTCTCCTTCAGGATGAGGATCGTATCCAGGGAAGTAAAAAAAGAGATCCCCTATACTTTATCTGTCTAAAAAAAGTTCATGAAAAAAGTACTGATCACCGGCGCCAACGGCTTCCTGGGTTCCAATTTAACACGGGAACTATATCGCATGGGGTTTGATATAAAAATTTTAATCCGGCCTTCGGCCGATATGAAAGGCATCGAGGACATTCCCTGTGAGATCTTTTACGGGAGTATCAGCAACAACGACGATGTACATGAAGCCGTGAGGGGCTGTGATATTGTGATCCACGCCGCCTGTATTACCGCACAATGGGGCGTTTCATTTGCCGAATATGAACATACTAACTTCACCGCCACCAGGTATATTACCGCGGCCTGCCTCGAGCACCGGGTACAGAAATTTATTTATGTCAGCACCGCCAACACCATCGGGCCGGGTGATAAAAACAGTCCGGGTAACGAACTGAATGGCTTTACCCTGTTCAACGCCAACTCCGGCTATATCAACACCAAGTACCTCGCGCAGCAATATGTACTGGAACAGGTGGCCAGCAGGCAACTCCCGGGTATTGTGGTAAACCCCACCTTTATGATAGGGCCGCATGATGTGAAGCCCAGCTCCGGTAAATTGATCCTCTACGGACTAAAACACCGGCTGCTGTTCTATCCGCCGGGAGGCAAAAATTTTGTGCATATCAAAGATGTATGCCGCGGTATTATCAATGCTATTGAAAAAGGTAAAACGGGCGACTGCTACCTGCTGGCTGGTCAGAATCTTAGCTATGCAGAGTTTTTCCGGCTGTTGAAAAAGATTTCCGGCAAGCGGCAGCTGCTCATCCCCATCCCCGCCTTTATCCTGAAAGCAGCGGGTATCATAGGTTCCCTGCCGGGCATCTCCGGAAAATTAAATTATACCACGGCTTACATGCTGTGCCTGGACAATTACTATTCCGGCAAGAAATCAGAGCGGGAGCTGCAACTCAGTTACACCCCCGTAGAAGCGGCTGTTACCGGCGCATTTACGTGGTTTAAGGAAAATAACTACATTTAGTACTATACAACCCATCAGATGAACTTCCAGGAAAATGAAAAATTGTTCTCCAGTAAACTATTCCTGTATCTTTCCAGGATACTGATACTGTATACCTTCAGCATCATCTTCAAATCCTTTGACCATACCTTCGTGAAAGGTTTACGGATACTGGATTACAGGGGGCAGATGTTCAGTCTGTTCTATGTAATTTTTGGTCTTGTTGCCTGGGAAGGCGCCACCTGGCTGGCCCGCACCACAGAAAGAAAAACAGCGAACAAACATACTTCCGGCAAGCTGGTGTTCCTGTCGGCGGTCCTCGTGGTGTACGGTATGCTGGTAGCGTTCCTGTTTGGCTTTTTCTATTCAGTGACCGACATCCTGCTATTTAACCGCTATGAAGCATGGGATAGCTTCCGGCATTTCAGCTACGACCTCAACTTCGGCACGTTTATGTTTTACCTGCTGATACTGGCATTTAACGGCATCATCTTTTACTATTCCGGCTGGAAGGAATACCAGCTGCAAACAGAAAGACTGATGCGGGAAAACATCCAGGCGAGATATGATGCGTTGCGCAACCAGATAGACCCGCACTTCTTTTTTAATTCGCTCAGCGTGCTGACCAACCTCGTATATAAAAGCGCGGACCTTTCCGCTGATTATATTACACAGCTGGCAAAAACATACCGGTATATTCTTGATAAAAAATTTGAAAACCTGGTACCGGTGCAAACAGAACTTGATTTTCTCGACGCCTATCTTTTCCTGATCCAGATCCGCCACCAGCAAAGCATACAGTTTAGCGCTGACATTCCTGACAAGGTAAAGACCAAAGGCATGATTCCCCCGGTAACCCTGCAAATGCTGGTTGAAAACGCCATCAAGCATAACCGGTTTTCCGCGCAGGATCCACTGCTGATCACGATTAAAAGTGACGGCCATTTCCTGGTCGTGTCCAATCACAAGCGACCAAAAGTTCACCCGGAAATATCTTCCGGCATAGGACTCGAAAATATTCAGAAAAGATATGCGCTGATCAGCAACAGCAACATTGAAATCAGCGAAACAGCAGAGATGTTTATTGTAAAATTACCCATTATCAGTGGCTCATGAGAATCGTTATTTTTGAAGATGAAATGCATAATGCCGAGCGGCTTACCCAGTTGCTGCACAAGTGTAATGCCGCGATAGAGATCGCCGCCGTTATAACTTCCGTGGAAGAAGGTATCCGCTGGCTGGAACAACAGCAGCCGGTAGACCTGATGCTGATGGATATCCAGCTGTCCGACGGCAACTGCTTTGAAATATTCAGCAAAACAAAAGTACGCACGCCTATCATCTTCACCACCGCGTACGATGGCTTTGCCCTGCAGGCCTTTAAGGTAAACAGTATCGATTACCTGTTAAAACCTATCGACCTTGACGATTTAAAGAATGCGCTGAAAAAATACGAACAGTTCAGGCCAGCCAATAACTACACGGTAGACATCAGCAGGATTGCAGAAGAATTTCTGCGCCGCGACAGCGCCCGTTTTATCGGCAGGATCAACAACCAGCTGATCTATGTAAAAGCGAAAGACATTGCCTGGCTGCAGTTTGCACGGGGCGCCACCTGGGCCACCACCGTTACCAATCAGCGGGTGCCACTGGATTACTCCCTTGACCAGATTGAACAGTTGCTGGACAAACACCAGTTTTTCCGCATCAACCGGCAGTTTATAATCCAGATAGATGCCATTAAAAAGATCACCACTTATTACAATAGCAGGTTAATTCTTCAATTAGCGCCCGATGTTGATACTGATGTTATTATTAGCCGTGAAAGGGTTTCTGAATTCAAAAACTGGCTCGAAGGAAAGAGTGAGAGCGCGTGATTAGAGCGGATTTTGTCTTACTCAGGATTACGCTGATTATACTGATTAGCTGGATTTTTACTTTTGGATTTTTTTGATTTTATAAAGAAGTAAGGGAGATATAAGCGGATATATTCGCTCTTATCTCCCTTAATTATTAAAAAATCAAAAAAATCCAAAAGTAAAAATCCAGCTAATCAGTATAATCAGCGTAATCCTGAGTAAGACAAAATTCGCTCCGATCACCTTCTTATTTAGAATTGAAGAAGATTTTAAAGATGCTTCCTTCGTGTAACTTACTGTTCACCTCCGTCATGCCGCCGGAAGCATCCACAATTTTCCGGACAAGGAACAAGCCGATGCCTAATCCGTCCATTTCCGGATGGAGGCGCTTATACATATTGAAGACGGTCTTGAGTTTATCCTGTTCTATCCCGATACCATTGTCTTTTACTTCCAGCAACAGGAATCCGTTTTCGTTACGGGTATTGATTTGAATTTGCAGCAGCCGGTCCGGCGACCGGAATTTAAGGGCGTTAGTGAGAAGATTGTAGATAATGCTACGAAGGTTTTTCCTGGAAAACACCAGATGGCTTTCTTCCAGGTTCTTTGTAATTAAGGCCCTGGCATCCTGTACTTTGTCCTGTATACTAAAAAGCACTTCATCCAATATGGCGTTAACATCAACTTCCTGTACTTCCTTGAGTGATTCGCTTTCAATCTTCCCTACCTCTGCCAGCTCCCGCAGGTTTTCTTTAAACCTGACAATAGAAGACTGGATCATATCTGTATATCTGACAGTTTCCTTGTCCTGCATATCCAGTTTTTCACTCAACAATCTCATCAATCCTTCTATATTCGTAAGTGGTCCTAACAAATCATGGGAAGCAGCGTATACAAAATTATCCAGGTCATCGTTGATACGTTGCAGGCTCAGGTTGGAACGATGTAATTCCAGCTGGGCTTTATTTAGCAAGGTAATATCGTTAAAGGAAACAATGGCTCCATCCTGTGTCTGGTCCAGTTGCCGTATATAGGGCATTATCATCATCTGGTACCAGTTACCATTTAGTGATTCCACTATCTTCGACAGCACTGTACCATTTTTTATTACCATACGAAGATCATCTTCCAGGGAATTATTCTTAAAATTGACGGTAATATTCTGAATGGGTCTACCGATATCGCCTTCCTGAAGATTGATATGTTTTACGGCGGCAGGAGAAAACTTTTTCAGCTTCAGGTCATTGTCTACAAACAATTGCCCATTGAGATTACTCCTGAAATAATTATCCATATCATCGTTCAGCACAATGAGTTCTTTTATTTTCAGCTGGTAGTCGGTGTTAATTGTTTGCAACTCCTCATTTACCGACTGCATTTCTTCATTGGCGCTTTGCATTTCTTCGTTCGCGGAAACCAGCTCTTCGTTAAACGACTGCATATTTTCATTGGAGGCTTCCAGCTTCTCTGTGGCGTCCTGCAACCGTTCGCGGGTATCTCTCAATTCTTCTTCCAGGCTTTGCAGGCCTGCATTGAGATAGGTTTGTACCTCAAAGGGTTGTACATCTTTCTTTTGTTCTTCTTTGTCTTCGTTAAAAAGTACCAGTAAGAGGGAACGCTCTCCTTCCCTTGCGTGAAGCGGACGGACCGTCAGGTTAACTATCTTTGCGGGGTTGTAATCTGCTACCGGGATACCGCTTACAATTACCCGCTCATTGTCCTTCCTGGCTTGCCGTGCGGCTGTTATATATACCACCCCAAGCGATTTTGGCAGCAGTTCTACCAGGTCGAAACTGAAGATCTGCTGCAACAGGAAGTGCTCCACCTTGCCCAAATATTTAACGACCTGGTTATCCTGGTCTACGCATATTCCTGCAACATTCGCTTCTTCCAGCAACATTTCATTTACCTCTTCCAACATAATACTCCTTTTGCCGGTAACACCGGTTTTTCTTGATGGAATCAAAGGCGCCATACTATTATCCGCTATCATCACAGGTGTAAATATATCGAACCTTACAGACCTGGCCGATTCCTGGTTACGGTATATTTTCCATTTCTTACTAATTTCTGTGAGATAGGACAGTAACATCCCAGGATTTTCACTGGAACCGAGAAACAGGTATCCTTTCTGGCCAAGCCCGAAATGCAGCATTGAAAGCGCCTTCTTCTGCAGGGATATGTTCATGTAAATGAGCAGATTGCGGCAACTGATCAGATCCATGTTACAGTAGGGCGGATTCTTTACAATATTATGCTGTGCGAAGATCAGCATTCTGCGGATCTGTTGCCTGATACGGTAGCCATTACCTTCGCGGCTAAAATACTTCTCCAGTCTTTCTGCCGACAGCTCATTCCGGATATGCTCTCCATACAAACCTTTACCGGCGAACTCCAGTGCAGGCTTATCTATATCGGTGGCAAATACTTTTACGGGAATATCTTTACCGGCTTTTTCTACCTCTTCATGTAACAGGATCGCCATGGTATAGGCTTCCTCCCCTGTGGCACATCCTGCTATCCAGATCTTTATTTCTTCCCCGTTCTTTTTTCGTTGTACAATTTCCGGCAGTACTGTTTCAGCCATTACTTCAAATGCCTCCGGATTCCTGAAGAAAGCAGATACACTGATCATAAAGCTCTGGGCCAATGTTTCCACTTCGCGGGGATGCGCCAGCAGGTATTGATAATAAGCTTCCACCTTATCTAAAGCGAGATATACCATACGCCGCCTGATACGCCGCAGAATGGTAGTGGGCTTATATTCTGAAAAGTCAAAAGGCAAACGCTCCCGGATGAGGTCAATAATAGCGATCACACTTTTATCTTCCATTACCTGCGCAACAGGGGGCAAAATACTTCTCTTCGCCTTGTTTACATATTGGGTGATCACCATTGGCATATCTGCGGGGGCCAGTATATGATCTGCCGCACCGGTGGCAATTGCCTCCAGAGGCATACTGCTATACTGGGCAGTATCCGGATCCTGTACTATAATCAATCCTCCCGCCCTGCTGATATTCACAATTCCTTCACTGCCATCATCACCGGAGCCGGAAAGTATGACGGCTACGATCTGATATTCGCTGTCTAATGCGAGTGAGTTGAAAAAGGTATTGATAGTTTTATGGGGAGCCGGACTGCTGTTCTTGTCTTTTAGCAACAGGCGGCCATCCTGTATGGTCATGCACTGCTGGCTGGGGATCAGGTACACCTGGTTAGGTTCTACCAGCATATTATTGGCCGCTTCCGTGACCTTCAGCTGACTGTGCCGGGACAATATTTCCGCCATCCGGCTTTTATAATCAGCAGAAAGGTGCTGTATAATCACATAAGAAGCTTGCGCCAGTGGAGTATGGTCAAAAAAAGACTGTAGCTCTTCCAAACCACCTGCGGAAGCGCCTATGGCAATAATAAAATGTGGCTCCTGGTTATAATGAGTACTCATGCAAAATATTTAAGTCGACTTCTCTTCCTATTCTGATGAGACCACTGTTAAATGCCGGTTATATTTCATCTAATGTAGGAAATAATAACCGGCTGCCAATTTTTATTACTTGCTGTTAAATGTTAATTGTTCTGCACTTTTAAATATCTGCTAATCAATTCACCTAGCTTTTCGTAGCCTGTTTCGTTGGGATGCAGGCCATCGCTGAATAGTTGCTCGTTAATTTTGCCGGATGGTTGAAGGAAGCGTTTTCCGGCATCTACGTATTGGATATTTTTTCCGGCGGTGCGTTTTGCGATCAGCTGGTTAATGCGCACTACCCTGCTTTCCATATTGCGGCGGGGAAGTATGCCCATCAGTATAATTTTAGTGCTGCCTTGTTTGGCTTGTATTTGTTGCAGCAGGAACTTGATACCGTCTGCAATTTCTTCATCGGTATTTACCTGCAGGTTGTTGGTGCCAATCATCAGTACAATATAGCGGGGAGTAATACCATCCAGTTCGCCGTGTTGTATGCGCCACAGTACATTTTCTACCCGGTCCCAGCCGAAGCCCATATTCACAGCCTGTTTAGGCTCAAAGTATTTATCCCATGAACTGGTTCCCCTGCGTACTTTGGCGACGGGGTTGCCGCCCCAAAAATGCGTGATGGAATTACCCATGAACACTACTTTCGGCTGGTGTGCTTTATTCCAGGCCATTACTTCCTCATGCCTGGTTTCCCAGTCGTAGTTAGCGGCATCGCGACGTTGCGTGATGGGTGTGGTGGTAGCTGTGTTGCCATCTTCCTCGTGAAAGATTTCCCGGATCTTTTTCGCATAGGCGTTGGCGTAGTGCATCATACCAATATCATTGGGATGCGTGCCATCTACCATGCTTTCAATGTCCTGGCCTATTTCTTCTTTTGTGAGCAGGCTGATATTTTTCACGCCGGCTTTCAGCAGGGAGTCCCTTACTTCCCGCAAGGTGATGTTCACCTGTGTATAGGCGGCTTTGCGGGTGGAGTCCATTTCACCATCGGTGTAGCCATCGTGTTCCGTTAACAGGATAGGCGTACCGGGCCGCTGCTGTTGCAGGAATGTTACGGCGGCGGTTATACGTTTTTTGAGTTCCGCGCCGGCATATTGTGTGCCGGTGAGGTTAGGCAGGCAATCCAGCACAAAGAGACGGGCATCCAGTTCGGCTACCCGGTCGAGCACTTCCTGCTCGAGGCGGCCGTTGCCGGAGAAGGCGAGATTGATTACCGGCGTTTCCAGCTGCCGGGAAAGGATGTTTGTCCAGGCCATACCCGGCCGCGATGCGCAGGCGCCCTGCGCAATGGAGGTGCCGTATACCACTATGGGCGCCTCTTTCCGGACCGGCAGGGGCTTGAACATACTTTCTTCCGGTATGTCTACAGATAACCATTTTACGGAATTATACAACGGGAGATAAAGTGTATAATCGATATTCTTTACATGGTGATCGTATTTCTTCAGGCGGGTGAACCGGTATACAATGGTATCGCGGAAGTCGTATTTCCCGGCGCACCACATCCATTGTCCGTCTATGCTTTTGGCGTAGAGGTCTACCCCGCTTACGCCGGTAGCGGGCATGTGCGGCATGGCTGCAGGGCCGGAAACGGTGTACTTGATGACTATTTCGTCTGCGTCTGTTCTGAAGCGGAGACTAAGCCCTGCGCTGTTGTTCGACAAGTTCCATACCGGTGGCCGCACTTCTTTTTCAGATTTCGCGGGCAGGCGGTCGTAATAGCTTTTCAATCCTGTTTTCCATCCTTGTCCTTCCAGCGCATAAACGCTGTCGGTCGTGGCCGGCGTCCATGTTTTAAAAACACGGGGTGTTTGCCCAAAGCACATACCGGCGAACAGCAGCAGTGCGGCGGCGATAGGCATCATTTTCATCTTCATAACATACGCGAATTTTGTCTTTCTCTCTGATTACGCTGATTATAGTGATTATATTTTAGCGGAGATGGGTAGCAGCTAGTAGCCCCACTTTTTCATTACGGCGAGGTCGTCGCGCACGGCATCCAGCGGCGCCTGTCCCTGGTAGGACTCCTGCTCAATAATAAAGTGTTTGGTGCCACCGGATTTTTTACCCAGGTCAATCACTTCCTTCACTGGTATGATGCCTTTGCCTAATACGGTGCTTTCGTATTTACCACCCATTTCCCCCTTGTCTGTTTTAATTTCATCCTTTACGTGCATGAGCTCAAAGCGGCCAGGGTATTGTTTAATAATGTCCAGTGCGATACCGCCGACATGGTACATATTGCCGATATCCAGCTGTTGTGCCACCAGGGAAGGATCTGTGTTTTGCAGGATGAGGTCGAAGATCTTTTGCCCGTTCAGCTGCTGGCTGAATTCAAAATCATGGTTATGATAGCCGAACTTCATACCTGATTTTTTACACAAGGCGCCGCTTTTATTGAATACGTCCATATAAGCTTTGAAGTCGTCGTAATTTTTACGAAGACTTTCATCCAGCCAGGGGCTGATCACATAGTGCTGTCCTACGATGGCGGCATCTTCCACGGTATATTTCCATTCGTCGGTGAAATCATTTTTTGCTGCATCCCAATGCTGTTTGCCCATTACGGTATGTCCGCTTGGCATCAGCAGGCCGAGATCGTCCAGGAGTTTTTTAAATTCTTTGGCGGAATAGCCATAAAATTTCCGCTGGCTGTACCCGGCATGTTCCACATTTTTGTATCCCATGGCGGCCAGCTGTTTGAGCGTACCCAACGGGTCTTTCTTCATATCATCGCGGATGGAATACAGTTGTATGCCCAGCACGGGCTTACGTACTGTGGCTGCCAGCAGATCGTTTGACAGCAGCGCGGTACCGGCGATCGCCAGGCTCCCTTTCAACAGGAAATTTCTTCTTGAAATACTCATAGTAAAAGATATTTTGAATGTTGAATGATGACTGTTAAAGTGCAAATGCCAGGTAAGTATCTCCTGATTTCTTTCCCAGTTTACCGCCGCCGCAGGCGATCACCACAAATTGTTTCCCTTCCACTTCGTACACCGCAGGTGTGGCAAAGCCGCAGGCGGGCAGGTCGGTTTCCCACAGGAGCTGTCCTGTTCTTTTATTAAAAGCCCTGAACTTGCTGTCGGCCGTAGCGGCAATGAACAGCAGTCCGCCGGCGGTTACTACCGGTCCGCCGTAATTTTCCGTACCACTGTGAATGCCTTTTGCTTTCAGTTCGGGGTAATCGCCCAGGGTATCTTTCCACAGCACTTTTCCCGTGTTGAGGTCAATGGCGCTCAGTGTGCCCCAGGGCGGCATTACGGCCGGGTATCCTTCTTTCGTTAAAAATTTATTATAGCCGGTGGTGCGGTAAGGTAAATTCGTATATGCATCTACGTTTTTCCGCGGCGCCGTAAACGGTTGTTGTTGTTTCGACTTTACATCCAGTAAAAAGACGGCCAGCGCTTTTTTCTCGCTGCTGTCCAGCTGTTTGAAAGCCGGCATCATTCTGCGGCCGGTGTTCACCAGTTGTTCCAATGCAGTTTCCGTATATTTTGCCTGGATATTTAAGAGAGATGGAAAATTACCGCCGCCTTTGCGCTCCGGTCCGTGGCACGACATACAATTGGCGGTATACAACCGTTTCCCTGCCTGGAGTTGTGTTTCCGTAGCGGAAGGATGCTGGTCCTTTGCTTCCACCATGGTGAGCACCCAGGGCATTTCGCTGGCGTTTACATACAGGATGCCGGTTTCAGGATCTGCTGCGGGGCCGCCCCACTCCGCGCCGCCATCAAAGCCAGGAAAGATCACGGTGCCTTGCCTGGAGGGCGACAGGAAAATGTGGCCGGTTTTATAGGATGCCAGCCGCGCTTTGATACCGGCATAGGACGAATCCGGTACCAGGGTGTTCAGGTCTTTTTCCGACAGCGATTGCCGCACAAATGGTTTAAAAAAGCTGGGTATGGGTTGCGTGGGTGATGCCCATTCCCCGGGTAATGTGGTATCTGCCGGTATAGGCGTTTCCGTTACCGGGTATAGTGGTTGGCCGGTGCGACGGTCCAGCAGGAAAATGAATCCCGTTTTCGTCACCTGTACCACTGCTTCCACTTGCCGGCCGTCTTTTTTCACGGTTATCAGCATGGGCGCGGTGGGAAGGTCCCGGTCCCACAGGTCGTGATGCACTGTTTGGAAATGCCAGATCCTTTTGCCTGTGGCCGCGTCCAGTGCCAGCACGCAATTGGCGAAGAGATTGTTGCCGGGTCTTTTGCCGCCGTAGAAGTCATCTGTAGCTGATCCCACCGGGGCATACACGATGCCTTTCTCTTCATCCAGGCTAAATCCTGCCCAGGAGTTGGCCCCGCCGGTGTGTTGCCAGGCGTCTTTGTCGTTCCACGAATCATAGCCTTCTTCTCCCGGTTGCGGAATGGTATGAAAAATCCATTTCAACCGGCCGTTGTGCACATCGTAAGCCCGGATGTAGCCCGGAGCTGCGCCGGCGGCTTCTCCCACGCGGGTGCCTACAATCAGCAGGTTTTTATAGATGATGCCCGGTGTGGTGGAAGTAATATCCAGTTGATCCATGTTACGGCCCATATCGCGGTGAAGATCCACATACCCGCTGTCGCCAAAGGCTTTAACAGGCACGCCGCTCTGGGCATCTATACAATACAGCCGGCTGCCGGCCGTATAAAAAATGCGTTGTTCTTTGCCGCCGTTTTCATAATAGGTAATGCCCCTGCAGGGATTAAACTGGAAAGCGTTCTTTTCGCCGGTTTTTACAGGGTCAAATGTCCAGTACGACTTTCCAGTATCCGCCTGCACGGCAAATAGTTTCAGCTGTGGGGAAACGCCGTACAGCCGTTCTCCCACCACGATGGGGTTCACCTGGATCTGTGTCCGTTCTGCGGTGTCGCCGGTACGGTATGCCCAGGCGATTTTTAATTGTGACACATTGCTGGTATCCAGTTCCGTTAAGGCGCTGTAGTGAATGTTTTCCTTACTGCCGCCGTATACCTGCCAGGTGCGGTGCGCAGTGTTTTTTGAGGTGCAGGATAGTAATAACGTGGAAACTATCAACCCGTAACTGAATTTCAGGAGCATCGGAAAGAAAGTGATTTTCTGTTCCTTTAAAAATATACTTTTTAAAATTATTTTTTAATAAAACTACGGCAATGGTAAAAATAACAAAGAGAAGGCAGGCCGCCTTCTCTTTGTTATTCTGTATGTCATTAATATTATCCTTTCATTTTTACTACCAGCAGGCCATCCGGCACATCGCCGGGGCGGAGGCCCGAGAGGTCTACCAGGCAGTCCTTTCCTTTCTGCTGCCACCTGATAGCTTTAGTGCTGCCCAGCACAGTGGCCACAGCGCCTTTTGCCGGCGTATAATCGCGGATCACCACCTGCTGACGGTAAGCCGGAACAAAGCAATACAAAGCGCCCGGCTTTTGGGTGAAGAACAATTCCACGTTGGCATGCTGATCTGATTTTTTCACCAGCTGGGAAATGTTGTAACCAGACATATAGCTGGCTTCCTTCGTTTCGGGGCGTTTACCGGTGCTCCACTGCTGGCTTAACTTCCAGGGTTTGGAGTCGTAGATGGCTTCCCCGTTTACCTCCAGCCATTTGCCGATGTCCAGCAGCTTTTGCTGCATGATCACGGGAATACGGCCATCTGCCGTGGGTCCTATGTCCAGGAGGAGGTTACCACCCCGGGATACAATATCTACCAGCATCAGTACCAGGTCCGCGCTTTTCTTGTAGTCGTCCGCGGTTTCCATACGGTTATAGCCGTACGATTGCCCGATGCCCTGGCTCTCTTCCCAGATAACGCCGGGCTGCATGCCGCTGCCATACTCAGAAGTAAGATAGGTAGCGCCGTTGTTTTTACCACGGGTATTACTGCCCCAGCGGTCATCTACCACTACTTCATTTTTTACCGGCGACTCATTAAACAGCCAGGCCAGCAGCGACGGACTTTGCCAGGCCGTATCGGTCAGTTCCCATTCTCCATCCGAAAATATAACAGAAGGTTTGTAACGGGTTACCAGGTCTTTAAACTGCGGCGTCATTACTTCCTTTACATACCGTTGTTTATCTTTTAACCAGAGCGGGTTAAACCATTCGTACAGGGAATAATAGTAGCCCATCTTCAGTCCTTCCTTGCGCACAGCGTCTGTGAGATCTCCCAGTAAATCGCGTTTAGGCGTTCCCGTAACAGCGTTCCAGGAATGACCCCAGGATTCGTTTGCCTGTTTATTGTCCCACAGGCAATAGCCTTCATGGTGTTTGGAAGTAAGCACTACGTATTTAGCGCCGGAGCGGCGGAATATTGATGCCCACTGCCGGGGGTTATACAACGAAGCGGTGAACTGGCTTTCAAAATTTTCATACGGCGTATCCTTTCCGTAATTCTTATCATGAAAAGCCTGTACCTGCTGATGGGAACCTTCTTTAGTGCCTCTCAGGTTGTACCAGTACCATTCGGAATAACCACCGGGGCCTACCACCGCATAAGACGGCACTGCATACACACCCCAGTGAATAAAGATGCCGAACTTGGCATTGCTGAACCAGGCAGGAATGCCCCGCTTATTGAGGGAATTCCAGTTGGCTTCATATTGCTGGGCAAAAACCAGGGAGGCGCTCATCAGCAAAATGAGCATCCCGATACTGCGTTTTATCATAACAGGAAATTTAGATCTTAATGGCCATCAAAATTAATCAATGCATTCAGCTATAATAATGGTATTTTCTCTGAATATGATAAATACTTCCCTGTCGCGCTGCCTGCCGGTGTTGTCTGCACATTTACCCCGGACGTCTATTCTTCCTTAATGAACGCCGTTAATGCGGCTAGCTTTATAAAAATCAGTAGCTTTATCCGGACAGCAGATGAAAAAAAATATCTCTCTGAAAAAAATTACGATCGCGCTGCATATAGTGATATGGAGCGTAATACTGTTGTTGCCCTATATCGTTTCCAGTGCAGCCAGTGGCTACCGGATAGGCAGCTTGCCTGGCTTGTTCTTTACCCTTTCCGGTATTATCCATATGGCCATCTTTTATATCCATGCCCTCGTGCTGTATCCCAGGTTGTGGAACAGGCGGTATTGGTGGCTTTATTTTCCTGCGGTTATACTGCTGATAGGACTGTCGTTCCCGTTAAAATATACGATCATGGCACATTGGTTCCCGGATGTTGCGCGGGACCTGGCAGCGTATAAATTTGTGTTCGGCCCGTCGGTGGCGGTATATTTTATCAGCCTGGTATACTGCCGGGTAACAGACATGCTGCGCGCAGAAAGACGGCAGAAGGAACAACAGGCGGAGCAACTCAGTTCGGAGCTGAAATTCCTGCGTTCGCAGGTGAGTCCGCATTTCCTGTTTAATGTGTTAACCAACCTGGTATCGCTCGCCAGGAAAAAATCCGACCAACTGGAACCGGCGCTTCTCATGCTATCCGACCTGATGCGTTATATGCTGTACGATACCGGGAAAAAGGTGCTGCTTTCCCAGGAGATCCTGTACCTCAACAGTTATATTGCCCTGCAAAAGCTGCGCTTCGGCAACGAAGTGGCCATTAACGTGAAAACGGCCGCCAGTCAGGCTGCCGGCAACTACACCATAGAACCCATGCTGCTGATCCCATTTGTGGAAAATGCTTTCAAGCACGGTACCGGCTATACGCCGCATCCTGCTATTGATATACAGCTGGCCATGAAAGAGGATGTGCTTATCTTTGAAGTACTGAATGAATACGATAACGATCCCAATGCCAGCAAGGATGAAAACTCTGGTATTGGTTTGGCAAATGTAAAAACAAGACTGCAACTGCTGTACCCCGGACGGCATCAGCTGCAGATCAGGGACGAACCACCGCTATTTCATATTACCCTAACACTGAAGCTCACATGATACGTTGTATAGCCGTAGATGATGAACAACTGGTAAGGGAGTTGCTGGAAGATAATATCCGGCAGGTGCCCTTCCTGCAACTGGTAAAAACCTGCCGCAATGCCATGGAAGCGCTGGAGGTATTACAGCAGGAGCCCATTGATCTTATTTTCCTGGACATACAGATGCCCCGGCTGAATGGCCTGCAGCTATTACAATCGCTGCAGCAACCGCCCATGGTGATTCTTGTTACCGCCTATGAAGAATACGCACTGGAAGGATTTAACCTGCAGGTAGTAGACTACCTGCTTAAACCATTCTCCTTTGAACGTTTTCTGAAAGCGTGTAACCGTGCCAGTGAGTTGTTCCGCCTGAAAAGGCCGGCGATTGCAGAAGACCATTCCTTTTTTGTAAACGTGGAATATACCCAGGTAAAGATCCTCACAGCCGACATTACCTATATAGAAGGATTAAAAGACTATATCAAGATTCACCTGTCCGGTACCGCCAAACCCGTGCTCACCCGCATGACCATGAAAGCGATGGAAGAGAAACTTCCTCCCGGCGCTTTTATCCGCACGCATAAATCCTACCTTGTGGCCGTGAAGAAAATCACCACGGTGAAACGCGACCTCGTATGCATCGGCAACATTGAAATACCCGTGAGTGAATTCTACAAAGAGAACGTCACCCGGATGCTGCAATCCTGAACCGTTCCTGTTTTGTCGCTACACTTTCCCTTCCCGTCTACTCTCCAAAATAACATTCACTCATCCCGGTAGCTTTGCGGTTATAATACTAACCGTCATGAAAACAGGGTTATTTTTCATCGCACTCCTTCCCTTTGCCGCCAACGCGCAAAGCAAACAGGACACCACTATAAAAAGTAAACGTCCCCTGCAGGAAGTTGTAGTAAGCGCCGGCAGCTTTGAAGCCAGCGACCGCGCCAAAGGCGCCTCGCTCACCCCTATCGACGCGGTAACGGTGGCCGGCAGTAATGCTGATATTGCACAGGCGCTGCGCTCCCTGCCCGGCGCCCAGCAGATCGGTGAACAATCAGGGCTTTTTGTACGCGGTGGCACCGGTGATGAAACGCGGCAGTTCATCGACGGTACCCTGCTCAAAACACCCAACTACCCTGCCGTTCCCGGCGTGCCGCAATATGCCCGCATCAACCCCTTCCTGTTCAAAGGCATCCTGTTCAGCTCAGGAGGATACTCCGCTTTATACGGCTCCGCCATGAGCAGCGCGCTTATCATGGAAAGCACCGACCTGCCGGAAAAAACCTCCGCCAGCTTCAGCGTGTTCCCCGCTAACCTGGGCGCGGGCTTCCAGCACCTGGCACAGGATAATAAAAGCAGTTATGGCGTGAACCTCAATTACAGCAATCAATCGCTGTACAACAGCGTAGTGCCGCAGGTACCTGACTATTTCGCAGGACCGGCATATGCAGATGGTAACTTCAACTTCAGGATACGTACCGGCAAAACAGGTATGCTCAAACTTTACAGCAACTGGAGCTACAGTAATGTGGGTATGCGCAAACCAGACATCGACAGTGCCGCGCTCAATGCAGGGTACCAGGTGCGCGGCTGGAACAGCTATAATAACCTCAGCTTCCGCAGCTACCTGGACAACAACTGGAAGATGGACCTCGGCGCTGTGTACAGCTATAACCGCGAAGCTACGGCCAACAGCCTCACGGACGCGAAAGGTAATACCGCTGTTTCATCTCTCCCTTATAAAACAGGCGACCGCAACATCCGCACTGATTTTGCGCAGGCCAGGGTTGTATTCACCCGCTTCTTTTCCAAAGGACAAGCACTGCGCTTTGGCGCTGAACATTTTTATACCCGCGATAAAGGCCTATCCAACGACAGCGCTATTGCCTTAACAGATCACCTGTCGGCCGCTTTTGCCGAAGGCGATATTTACCTGGCCCCCAACCTCGCCGCCAAAGCCGGTGTACGCATGGAATATGCTACCGTGCTCCGCAAGCTGGTAGCAGCGCCCAGGATAAGCCTTGCTTACCGTCTCCCGGACGCCAGCCAGTTTAACCTCGCCTATGGCATCTTTTACCAGGAGCCGGCCAACGAATTTCTTTACCAGTTCCGGGATCTCAATTTTTCCAGCGCCGCCCATTATGTGCTGAACTACACCAAAAAAGCCAACAACCGTTTCTTCCGGGCAGAGTTGTATTATAAGAAATACCGCAACCTGGTTAAGACAGTACCCGCATTGAGCAATAACGGAAACGGCTATGCGCAGGGACTGGAGCTTTTCTGGCGGGATAAAAAAAGTATCAAAGACCTGGACTATTGGGTAACGTATACCTACCTGGATACCAAACGTAACTATCTTGACTATCCTTATGCCCTCCGGCCTTCCTTCACGGCGCCGCATACCACTACGGTGGCGATTAAAAAGTTTTTCCGGGAGATCAGCACCAACGTGAATGTTTCCTGGGCACTGGCAGCAGGACGGCCCTACTACAATATCGGTACCAACGGCATTACGGACCAGGGCACCACGAAGGCATATAACATCGCCAACCTGCACGTGGCTTACCTCTGCTCCTTCTTTAAAAACCGGAAGTGGAAAGATTTCTCCGGCTTTGCGATGGGTGTTAACAACCTCTTTGGAACCAAACAGGTATTCGGCTATCAATACAGTGCAAACGGGCAATTCAGGGAGCCGGTAACGCTGCCGGCTACACGTGGTTATTTCATCGGCGTATTTATGAGTTTCGGTATAGACCGTACCGACGACTTTCTTAATAATAATTTATAAAACACTAAACACACATCAACATGAAAAAACTATTTATCTGCGCCCTTATGTTAGTATCAGGCTACAGCAGTATGGCGCAATCCAATGCATTACAGCAGGCCGTTAACCAACTGGACCAGGCGCAAACGGTGAAAGATTATACGGCGCTGGAGAAAACATTTTCCGGTATCAACGAACAACCGGCCTGGCTGCCGCCCTATTATACGGCGCTGTGCAATGCAAAGACCGGCTTCCTCCTGCAGGACGACGGCGAAAAGATAGAACCCTTCGCCGACCGCGGTGAAGCAATGGCGCAAAAGGCGCTCTCGTTGCTGGACAGCACCACGCAGAAAAAAGAACTGGCAGAAGTATACACCGTACTAAGTATGGTATACCGCACCAGGGTATTCATCAATCCAATGACCTACGGCCGCAAATACGGCGTACTGTCCGGACAGATGCTTCAGAAAGCGCTGGCATTGGACCCCGGCAATCCACGCGCACTATATGTGGCGGCGTGGGTAAAATACTACACGCCGAAAATGTGGGGCGGCGATAAGGAACAGGCAAAGAAACTGGCTACAGAAAGCCTGCAAAAGCTGGGCAACCCCGGCACAGATGTGTACCCGCACTGGGGCCGGACAGACGATCAGCAATTGCTGGGTAAAATTAAATAACCTTTAAAAAGAATGATGATGGGATTTGGAATTGTTATCGTGCTGCGTGTGCTGTTTGCGGCCAGCATGGTATTTATTATCGGTTATGTTTTTGGCGGATTTTCAAAAAAACCGGCCCTTCGCACTATCACTAAAGTAGCTTCCATACTGGTGATTGTATTATTTATTGCGGCTAATGCGCTGCTCACCCGGATGGCAATACGTCATTGGAATAATGATCCCGGGTGCCACCGCGGGCATGAGGAAAAAACAACCATTGTACATCCTTAAAACCAGCAGGACCGGCTATAGCAGCCGGTCCTGTTTTTACATCAAACCTGCCGCTTTTAACGACGTGGTTACTTTTGTGATCAGTTCGTGGGTAGTGCGTTCATACGCATCATCCGATTCGTTGCTCACCCAGCAACTCAGGATCACTTTCACCGCGCCTCCATCGATGCCGCTGTACCAAACTGTTTTGGGTTTATCCGGCACTACCTCTTTCATCTGCACTACAATATCTGTCATGATCTTTTCTGCCTCCTTCAGTTTATCCGACAATGGAATAGAGAAGGTGAGTGCAATGCGCCGCAGTGGTGTGAGTGAATGATTGATAATAGGTTTCTGGAAAATTTCTTTATTCGGAATAATGACATGCAGGCCATCTGCGGTGATCATGGTAGTGGATCTTAACTGGATGGAATCCACCCTTCCCGTAAAACCGTTGGTTTCAATAATATGACCTACCTCAAACGGCTTTTTGAAAGTGATAAAAATACCGGAAATAAAATTGGCGGTCAGGTCCTGGAAAGCAAAGCCAAGTGCCAGTCCGATAATACCGGCGCCTGCCAGCAACGAGGTAACGGCTTTATCCAACCGCAATACATTCAGCGAAATAAATAAGCCCAGCAATAAAAACAGGATATAGAATAAACTGGATACCAGGTTGGAGATGGCAGGCGTTTCAGACAACCGTTGCGAAAACCGGTAGGTGATCTTACGGGTAAAACGCGCCAGCAATAAAAACAGCGTAAAGATGATCACCGCCAGTATAAAATTGGGTGTCATTTTAACCGCGGTAATAAACCAGTTATGCAGTTTATCAAAGATCAGCTGACTGTAGCTGGTAAATTGTTCGTTCATACACTATAGAATAAAATGCACAATACCTGTAAATATCTCTACAAACCTATGCTTCATATAAAAAAAAGGCGGGTGAATAACCGGCCTCAGACAGAATGGGTTTTGCCACGTTAAACACTTTGAGGCCGTTGATCTGGCCTTCCAGCTTCCCTACATGGGCATGCCCATGGAAGGCCGCTACCACCTTACGTCTTGTTAAGGGTTCTGCCAGGCGGGAGCAGCCCAGGAATGGGTAGATCTCCTGTGATTCTCCCACTACCGTTTCCAATACAGGAGAATAATGCATCAGTGCAATTTTCCGGATATCGGGATGTTCCTGGTCCAGCCGCGCCAGCGCCCTGTCGAGCCGCAAAGCCTCATCCACACCTGTTTGCACAAAAGCCTTCATTTCATCCTCTCCGAACATAGAGAGCATATGCCCGTCGAATCCACCGCCGAAACCCTTTACGCCGGCAAATCCTATCCCGTTGATGATCGTGCATTCGCCATCCAGGATATGTACATCGCGTGTTTCCTGGATAATTTGCCGGATCAGTTTATGCCGCCCTTTTTCGTAATCATGATTGCCTAATACGGCTACAACAGGGATGGTGCAGGCAGCCAGCTCTCCGGCCAGCACCTGTGCTTCTGATTCATCGCCGGTATCGGTCAGATCGCCCGCAATGAGCAATACGTCTGCCTTAGCGGAGATGGCTTTGAAATAATCCGTCCATTTTCCTTTGTCGTTGGCGCCTATATGCAGATCGCCTACCGCTGCTATCCTCGTTGGTTGTGTTGCTGCTGCCATAATCAAACCGTTTTTATGGTAGATGATTTATAATTCCATTCTTTTATATCAGTGGCATATTGTGTCTGATCAATTACCGGTCCCCGGCAAACCCTTTCTGTTGGCGGTGGCAGCTCATACTGTTCCAGCGCCCGTTGCATTAACTCGGCAAAAAGCCAGCGGGGAATGATGCGGTGAAAATCTGCCGGGTATACAAACTGAAAATTGATCAGCTGCTGCAGTAACAAATGCCAGTGCTGATCCAGCCGGAATAAGATCCGCTTCCAGTTGAGTGGATTATGCCGCAGGATCACATGGTTAACATCCGCGCCGTCGTACCGCTCCCTGTTCTGCACGTATATCTTACACCAGATCAGTTCTTCAGGAGATATCAGCTTTACCGGCACTCCTTCAAAAATGGCCGGCACGGCGTGTTCATACCAGGTATCATCCACCCGGCAAATGTTATTGACCGTATCAAAAATGATATCTATAAAATATTCTCCCTTGAATACTTTCGCTAACCAACGCACATCGGTTAACTCTACTGTATATCCTTCCAGTTTGCCGAAGTATTTCAATATTTTGGGGTATTCTGTCCACTTACAAAAGATATCGAGATCTTTGGTATCGCGGTAAATGCCGGTATAATGAAACATGGCAAAAGCGCCACCCAGCATAAATTCCGCCCCACTCTTCTCTAAATGCAGCAAGGCCTCTTTATAAAAGGCGTGTGCTTCACTGCTGTGCACCGCGGCCTCAAAAACCATGTGTCCGTTAAGATTTGCCATAGCTGCTGGTATTTGGTAGATGAAGTAAAAACCAAACGCTATGCCATGCGCACAACATGGTTTGTTTTTTGGACGCCCTCTTATGTATACCCAACTTTTGTTACTTATAAATTCAGTACAATGGCTACTATGCAAACCACGAAAACAAGTACACGAAAAAGTACACGTACTGCTGCCGCAAAGAAAGCGGCGCCAAAAAAAGCGGCAGCCAAAAAAACAGGCAGCATCGCTAAAAAGAGTAAGGTCACTTCTTTCGATAAATTCAAAACCTTTGGCGATAAACAATATACCGGCGTTCAGATAGGCCGGGGACATCACTGGCACTATGACCAGGGCGACTGGAAAGAAACGAAGATCACACCTGATCTCTGGGAAATATCTTATGCTGTTACCAAGCGCAGAACAGGAAAGGCGCCGGAAGGATCCGGTGTGCCGGTGGGTACGGCGTATCACTGGTACATCCTGGCCCATCAGAGCGCGGTGAAGCTTGATGCCAATGACTATGCTACCACCATGACCGGCCTCAAATTCAAGATTGCACACAAGCGTGCGGATAAAGGCAAATGGAGCACTTCAGGCCCTACGCAACGAAAGCACCTGATTGCATTCCTGAAAAAATTTGTGGCACAGCTGGAGAGCACGGTGATCCCGATTGAATTTGAATTGAATGGTAAAAGCTATAAAGGAGAAGCGGTACCTATCTCGGAAACCTGCGCTAAAGGGGTATGCTATGAAGCAGAAGTGATGCTCAATGATGAAGCCATTGGCATTATACGTTGTGCGAAAAGCGGGTGGAAAATGGATCTTGTAAAAGACAAGAAGCTGATTGATGCTATCGGCAACTGTATTACATTATGGTTTGAGTAGCGGAGGGAAATTGCTTTCCCTCCGCAGTATGATTTATAATTTGTAACCCGGGTTCTGTACCAGGTTGGGATTGGCGTCCAGTTGTGCCTGCGGAATAGGGAACAATTGCCGGAAGGGCTGATCAGCCGGGTGGAACTGCCAGGCGCTGTTCCATTTACCAAAGCGCACCAGGTCCTGGCGACGGCACCCTTCCCAGATAAACTCGCGGCCACGCTCTGCCAGCAGGTTATCGAGGGTGAGCGTAAGCAACGGCTTAGCGGTGGCAAAGCTGCGGGCGCGCACCTGGTTCACCAGGGTGAGTGCTGGTCCGGCCTGACCGGTACGCAGCAATCCTTCTGCCTTGAGCATCAGTGCATCGGCGTAGCGAAAAATAACGAGGTCATTATCCTGGTCTGAATACGCCGTATTTTTCTGAATTTCATATTTAACAATCCGCACACCTTCTGTTTGCGTGGCGTTGGCGAGGTCGCCAATGGTGCGGGAGAAGATGAGTGGCGCGCCCTGTTCTGTTTTCAGCGGCGTACCATCCTGTGCGTATTGCTGTCCTTCGAGGAACATGGTTTTACGTTTATCATCGTCTTCATAAGCCTCATAAAATGCTTTCAGCGTACACCATCCATTCCATGGCGAGCTTGGCAGGCCATAGGTATAACGGCTGTTGTAATGCAGGGTAAGATAATGCAGCATCATGCCTTTGGCGTTGATGGCATCATAAGGCACTACGAAGATATTCTCTTTTGAATTTTCGTTTTTAGTAGAGAAGTTGGCAAAGTAATCGGGCTCCAGCTGGTAACCGATGGCAGTAACGGAGTCGCACATACGAATACAGTCGGCCCAGCGCTGGGTACCGGTATATACCGCAGCATTGGCGTATAGTTTTGCCAGCAGCATAAACGCCATGCCTTTGGTTACTTTACCATAGTTTTTTGTATCCAGGGCAGATGGCAGTACCGCCAGGTTGTCTTTAATTTCCTTTTCTATAAACGTGAACACCTCTGCGCGCGGGGTGTTCTTTGGAGGTTCCGTTTGTTCAAAGGAGGTAACTACCGGCACATTGCCAAATGCGTCCATGGCCAGGTAGTAATGAAATGCGCGGAGCACTTTCATTTGCCCGATGATCTGGTCTTTTGTGGGAAGTACCACGGAAGAAGCTTCCAGCTTTTGCAGGATGGCATTTACCGGGTTCACGCCATCGCGGTAAATAAAGTTCCACATGTCGTTGATGTACTGGTGCGTGATGGGAAACTCGTGACTGATGAGCAAGCGCCACAGGCCCCCTTCGTTCCAGTCGGCCCCGCGGGAAGGCACCGTGGTTTCGTCGGTGGTAACCTCGTTCATTTTCCAGTAGCTGTCGCGGTACCCGCGCATCTTAGCATACGCACCGTTGGCAAAGGCATTGAGTTCATCTTCTGTTTTGAGGAAGTTGTCGTCGGTGCCTCTGTCGTAAAATGTTTCGTCGAGTTTAGTGCAGCTGAAAACCGAGCACATTATGCCGGCCAGCAGGGTATATTTAAAAAATGTTGATTTCATATCAATGGTTTTTATTTAAAGTTCACCGTAAAGCCTACTGCAAAAGAGCGTGTTTTCGGATATACGTTACGGTTATCAATGCCCGGAGCGAGGCCGTCGATAGGCAGTTCCGGATCCAGACCAGAATATTGGGTGATCACGAACAGGTTTTGCCCGGAGATATATACCCGCGGGTTGGCAAACAGCTTGCTGTTGGTGGCGGGGATACTGTAACCGAGCGAGAAGTTATCCAGCCGCAGGAACGCACCGTTTTCAATAAAGCGATCCGATACATAGGTGCCGCGGATATCGCTGCCTGCGTATTTTGCCATTGCATTGCGGCCGGGTAAGCGGCTGAAGCGATCGCTCAATACGAGATCGGTGGCGTTGAAGATCTGGTAGCCAAAAAGGCTGCGTAATAAAAAGTTCAGGTCAAAGTTTTTATAGCGGAAGGTATTGGCCAGTCCTGCCTGGTATTTGGGTAAACCGTTCCCTGCCACGCGGCTGTCGCTGCGGAAATCAAAACTGCCGCTGCCGTCGACATCTTCAAACTGCTGGTTGCCATTGGCATCAATACCGGTATAGTGCGGGATATAGAAGGTACCGATGGAATAGCCGGGTACTACTTTTACGATCTGCACGGCGGTGAGGCCACGGGCGCCCACGGTTCCATCATAGATAGCATCGCTTTTGAACTGGTCGTTAGCGATGGACAGGATCTCGTTATAATTGCGCGAGATGTTGAAGGAAGCGTTCCAGGTGAAATCTTTATGGTCAATAATGGCGCCGCTGAGCGACAGCTCCACGCCTTTGTTGCTGATCTTACCTACGTTGGCCAGCATCGACGGGAACAGGTATGGTGGTGAAGGCACGTTGTAGTTAAACAGCAGGTCTTTGGTGCGTTTATCGTAGTATTCCAGTGTTCCGCTCAGGCGGCCTTTGAACATGGTGAAGTCGAAGCCCGCGTTGAACTGTGCCGCGGATTCCCAACGGAGGTTAGGGTTTTCATTTTGCCCGATCTGGTAGGAAGTCACCCAGCGGCCATTGTCCAGTACTTTACCACCGGGACTGTAAGTAAGCGGGGATTTATAGTTTTGTATTTCCTGGTTACCGGTAACGCCGTAGCCTACACGAAATTTAAGGTCCTGCAGCCAGTTGCTGTTTTGTAAGAAGGGTTCCTGTGTAATACGCCATGCCAGTGAGGCAGAGGGGAAGGTACCCCACTTTTTATCTTTACCAAAACGGGTAGAACCATCGCGGCGCACCGTACCGGTGAGCAGGTATTTATCGTTGTAGCTGTAAAATACACGGCCGATGAAAGACACCAGCGAGTTCTCTTCTGCGCCGGAAGCAACCGCGGGTTGGTCGCCCTGGCCTGCGCCAAGATTATTATAGCTGAAGATATCGGAAACAAACTGGGTGTTGCCGGCCGACATGCTGTTCCTGAAAAAGTTCTGGTAAGAATAACCAGCCGTTACTTTCACTACATTTTTCTTCCATTGCTGGTTGTAGGTGAAATAGGTTTCCAGTGTTTTATTATCCCAGGTTTGGGAGGCGCGGGTAGCGGTGCCGTTGCTGCCTGCTCCTTCTATCACCGGCGATTCTTTTGAATAATACAAACCGCGGTCGCTGGAAGCGCGTTCCAGTCCGAGTAACAGGTCGTAGGTAAGGTGACTGGTAATATCATACGTAGCTTTTGCGGAACCGATAAATTTATTCAGTGCCCGCTGGTGTTTGATCTGGTTGGCCAGGGCAACGGGGTTGTAGTTGTCGTTGATATCCAGTTTTTCAAACCAGGAGCCATCCGTGTTATAAATGGGCGCTGTAGGATTATAGGCGATGGTTTGTTCCCAGATGCGGTTATCGCCGTTGCCATCAGGGTCCGTGCCTATGTATTTATTCTTCTCCCCTACATAGTTCATGGAGAGGCCCAGTCGCAGGCGGTTGTCGAACACGCCCTGGTCGAGTGTAATGCGGCCAATGATGCGTTCCAGGCCGGAGTTCATCACTACGCCTTCGTTGTTGAGATAGTTTACCGAAGCGCTGTAGCGGGTATTGTCTTTTCCGCCGCTCATGGATAAGTTGTGGCTATGGCTGATACCGGTGCGGGTGATGGCCTTTTGCCAGTCGGTAGAGGCGCCGAGGTCGAATGCTGATGCGTCGATATTATTATCCTTGAGGTATTTGCGGTAGTCGCTGGCGCTGAGCACATCGTAGGTGTTGGACATCTTCTCCATACCAATATAACCGCTGTAGGATACCTGTGTAGCGCCTTCTTTGCCGCGGCGGGTAGTTACGATAATAACGCCGTTAGCGCCCCTGGAACCGTAGATAGCTGCTGCCGATGCATCTTTCAACACATCAATAGACACGATATCGTCCGGTGGCACTGCATTGATATCGATGCCGGGGATGCCATCTACCACAAACAGTGGCTGGCTGCTGGCCGACAGGGAGGATGCGCCTCTGAGGCTGATACTGATTTTACCGTTGGGGTTACCGCCGGGTTTACTGATTACGAGGCCGGCTACTTTTCCCTGTAATACCTGAACGGGATTGCTGATGATACCTTTATTAAATTCTTTTGGGGTGATGCTGACGATAGATCCTGTGAGATCTTTTTTCTGGGTTACGCCGTACCCGATCACCACTACTTCTGTGAGGGCGCTGGAAGATTTTTTCAGTTGCACTTCCAGGGTGGCTTTCACCGGCAGCTCCAGGGGTTCATAGCCTACATAGCGGAACAGCAGGGTGCCGCCGGCGGGAGCGTCGAGGGTGAAGTTGCCGTTTTCGTCGGTGAGCGTGCCGATAGCAGTGCCTTTTACCTGTACTGTAACACCGGGCAGGGAGGCATGGTCATCGGCGCCGGAGATGTGTCCTTTTATGCGGATGTTTTCCCAGGCGGTATTTTCGGGGATGATCACCACCAGGTGTCCTTCCAGTTCTTTCCAGGCGAAGCCGCTGCCGGCCAGTACTTTGTCGAGCACCTTTTCCAGTGGTTCTTCCGCCGCGCTGATAGTCACGCGCTGCTGGAGGTCTACTTTGCGGTTGCTGTACAGGAAACGTACATCGGACTGGCCGGCGATGCGGTCCAGCACCTTTTTTATTTCCGTATCCTTTACGTTGATGCTGATGCGCTTCTGGGAGTACCCGGTGGCCGCCACCTGCATGCAGGAAAGTAAGACAATAAAGAATGATAGCTTCATAATGATGAAATACTTGAGCATGACCGTTCTTCGCCGGCATGCATCCGATTGGTTGACTTTTTCCATAAATTTGTGATGACAGGTGATACAATAGCAAGGCCCTGCCATCCCGTCGAAAGGGGCCGGCGCTTTGCTGATTAGCCTTCACACAGGGAATGTTCGTAGCATTTCCTGTGCTTTTTTCATTGAACTGTTTACCGGTTTTCTAGTTTCTCATAACTGGTTTTTAAGTGAACGTGCTTAATAAATGATGATCTGCGTGCTTTGTTGGTCAAAATGGAATTCTTCTGTTAGTTGTAATGCCCGCAATGCCTGGGTAATGGTTTCTGAAGCAAAGGAACCGCTGAATACATAACTTTTCACTGCCTCGTTTCTGAATGTTATTTTTATGCCGTACCAGCGTTCCAGCAGTTTGGCGAGTTGCTCAAAGTTGAGTGATTCAAACTGCAGGCGGTTGCTCACCCAGGCCGTTTCCGACAGGGAGCTGTCGATGGCGGGTAAGGCCGCTGCCTTTGCCATGGTGGCCTTCGACAATACGGGTTTTATAATCAATTTTTTTTCCGGAGATGTTAACGCCGTGTGGCTGCCGATGGCCAGTTTTTCGTACGGGCGTAGCCGTACTTTCTGTTCCGGCGTTTTATCCAGGTATACTTCCACTGCGCCTTCCAGCAAGGTGGTTTCATACAATGCATCTTCCGGGTAGGCTTTTACGTTAAATGCGGTACCGAGTGCGTGGATATTCATGGAGGCTGCGTGTACAATAAACGGTCGGGCCGCGTCTTTAGCCACTTCGAAGTAGGCTTCGCCTTCCAGCCACATTTCACGGGTGCGGGCATTCAGCCGGCAGGTGAGGCGGCTGGAGGCGTTGAGATGTACCGTGCTGCCATCGCTGAGGCGGAACTGCCGGCGTTCCCCGTTGCGGGTTTCCACCAGTTGCCTATCTATTTGCAGATGACGGGGACTCCACCACAGTTGATAGCTCACTGTACACAGCACCCCGATCAGCGCGGCGGCGGCTATCCATTTCCACCAGTGCACGGCTTTTACGATTGTTTCACCCGAGGGTTCCGCTTTAGCCATCATCTCCCTGAAAACAGCAGCAGGAGGAGCTTCCGGTTCCGGTACCGCATGCCAGTATTGTTCCAGCAAAGAAAGTTCCTGCGCCCGCTCCGGGTGTTGCAGCAGTAAGTTTGCCAGTTCCTGCCGGCCGCTTTCATCCAGCGTGCCGCTCAGTTTTGCCGTAATTAATTCATCGAGGCGATGATGGTGCATAGGTGCTGTTTAAATGTTCCCTATGTGGAGAGACACCAAAAGGAACACGATTACTTACAGCTGATGAAAAAAAATTACCGGGTGGGGATTTTGGGATCAAAGTCCCGGCTGTATTGCTGCAATGCTTCCCGCAGGCGGCTGGTAGCGCGTACCAGCTGGGTTTCTACTGTGCGCGGGGAAATTTCCAGGAGGGCAGCTACTTCTTTATACTTAAATCCTTCTTCCCGGATCAGCCGGAAAATGGTGCGGCCCTGCGGGGAGAGGTTGGCCACGGCTTTATCGAGCCACTGCTGCATTTCTTTCCATTCCAGCTGCGGATGCACATCGCCGGAAAGGGGGGCGTTTTCTGCTTCCAGCTCCAGCCACTGGTGCTTCTCTTCATCGCGGTGATGGTTATAGCAGCGGTTACGGACAGCGGTATATAAGTATGTTTTCAGGTATAGTACCGGTTCCCCTTCCCGGCGGTTTTTCCAGAGCTGCACAAATACATCGGACACAATTTCTTCTGCTGCCTCCCTGCTGGTAGCCAGGTCTGTTGCAAAACGCACTAAGCGGGTGTAAAAATGGTTAAACAACTCCCGGAACGACTGCTGATCGTCCGCCCTATAAACCGCATCCCACAGCGCCTGTAAATCAATTGCTGGCATAGTTCCTTATTAGACGAAAAACATTCCCCGTCAAAATAGCTAAATAATTATAATTTTCAAGTGCAGAAAAAGTAAAGATGGCATAAAGCCGGTTCATCAAATGTCAAAACGGCATCCGGAATAAACTGGAGATATATTTGAGCCGACTGTACATTATGGATAACTCAATTTCATTTCTCACACAACAGGTGTCGGACGATAAGAGTTTATTGGATGCCTATTCTCAAACCGTTACCGGCGTAGTGGGTACTGTAGCCGAATCGGTGGTACATATAGAAGTACAGAAAAAAGTAAGCGACCAGCGAACGCGGGAAAGGCGAACGCAGGGAGGCACTGGTTCCGGCTTCATTATTTCTTCCGATGGTTTTATTATTACCAATAACCACGTCGTGGAAAACGCCGACAGTATTAAAGTGTCGTTTGTAGATGGCAGGCGCGTAAACGCAGAAATCAAGGGGGCCGACCCTTCCACGGATATTGCCGTATTAAAGATCGACGAAACGGGGCTGAAAGCGATGCCGCTGGCAGACTCCTCCACGCTGCAGGTAGGGCAGATTGCGATTGCCATCGGTAACCCGATGGGATTGCAATATACCGTTACCGCCGGGGTAGTGAGCGCGCTGGGGCGTACGCTGCGGGCCAGCAATGGCCGGCTGATCGACAATGTGATCCAGACTGATGCCGCCCTTAACCCCGGCAACAGCGGCGGACCACTGGTTAACTCTTTGGGACAGGTAATTGGCGTGAATACCGCAGTTATTGCTTCCGCGCAGGGGCTTTGCTTTGCTATTTCTTCTAACCTGGCAGCACAGATTGCCGGTCAGCTGATCCTGCACGGGAAGATCCGCAGGGCGCAGCTGGGTATTGCCGCACAGCCGGTCAACCTGAGCAGCAGGATGATTGCCGCCAACAAACTCAATATTCACACGGGTGTATATGTGTTTGAAACCGTTCCCGATGGCAATTTCTACAACAGCGAACTGCATATCGGCGATATCATTATTGCATTCGACAATAAACCAGTTACCTCAGTAGACGACCTGCATCTTTTGTTATCCGACAAACAGATCGGCAGGAAGATCCCGGTAGACATACTGCGGGGTGGCAGGAAGCAGGTAGTGGAAGTAATTCCCGGCGAGATAAAAAATTAATAGTGGCACCTGAAAGACAAGGCTGTTCGGGAACAAGCATGTTCCGGGGCAGCTTTTTTTATTATCTCCCGGAAGAAAGATTTCGTAAGTAAACAAACATTTACTTACTTTGCAGTAACATATGATTGCATGAGACCTAAAAACCTGGAGAAAGAGGAAGCCATCCGCACCATTGCGTTGCAGATCATTGCTGAAGAGGGACTGGAAAACCTCACCATGCAGAAGCTGGCAAAAGCGGCCAACATATCGCCCAGAACGATTTATATAAAGTATAAGGATAAAGAAGATCTCCTGGTAAAACTTTATATAGAAGAAGTACTGGAGAGCTATGAAAAAGCCGTGCTGGAAAACTTTCATGGGGGTATGGACTTTGCGACCGGCGTAAAAAAGCTCTGGCAAAACAGTTTCCGGTACCTGACCCGTAACAGGACGCATTTTGCATTGCTTCAAAACGGGAAAACCTCCCCCCTGCTGAACAAAGCATACCAGCAGGCTAACATACAACAGGGACAATATTTTAAACCCATCCACCAGTTTTTTAAGCAACAGGTAAAACAGGGCGTGATCCCGAATTTCCATCCCGATATTCTCCGCGCCCTATTATTTGCCCCGCTGCTGGACCTGGTAAATGAATATTTTGATTATACAGAGAAACCTAAACAGCTCATCACAGAAAAAGTGATACTGGAATGCTGCAACGCAGTGATCAAAGGAATACTGAAATAATAAACAACAACATGAGCATCATTCAACACAAAAAAATAGCCATTGTAGGCGGAGGGCCCGGTGGATTAACACTGGCCAGGATACTGCAGATGAACCATGCAGACGTAAAAGTATATGAACGGGATATTAACAGGGAAGCACGGGTACAGGGCGCTACACTGGATCTCCACGAAGAATCAGGATTAAAGGCACTGGAAGAAGCCGGTCTGACAGAAGCATTCAGGGCCAACTACCGCCCCGGCGCCGACCGGCTGCGCATTGTGGACAAACACGCCGCCATTATCCTGGATGACCATGAAAATGGCGGAGAGGACAGGTCGCGCCCGGAAATTGACCGCGGCCCGCTCAAAGAAATACTGCTGGATTCACTGGAACCTGATACCGTTGTATGGGACAGCCAGTTTGTGTCTATGTCGCCACACCTCCACGGCTGGCAGCTGATGTTTAAAAACGGCAGCACCGCCACGGCCGACATCGTGATTGCAGCAGACGGCGCCAACTCAAAGATCCGTCCGTATATCACGCCCATTCAACCTTTTTATGCCGGCGTTACCATCGTGGAAGGCGCTGTATATGATGCAGCAACCACCTGCCCTAACATGCATGCACTGGTAAAAGGAGGAAAAGTATTTGCACTGGGTGACGCGCAATCATTAATCGTGAGTTCCAAAGGCGACGGCAGCCTTGTATTTTATACCGGGATAAACACCGCTGAAAACTGGCATAAAACCAGTGGCATCAACTTTTCAGATAAAACACAGGTACTGGCCTGGTTTAAAGCCACCTTTACCGGCTGGGATCCCATCTGGCTGGAACTCTTTGAAAATGCCAATGCTAATTTTATAGTACGCCCGCAATACTGCATGCCGTTTGACCAAACCTGGGAAGCATTACCAAACCTCACTATGCTTGGCGACGCTGCACACCTGATGCCTCCCTACGCCGGCGAAGGCGTAAACATGGCGATGCTGGATGCCCTTGAATTAGGACAATTGCTTACCGGAGAAAACTTCCCGGATGTGCAGGCCGCCATTGCTGCGTATGAAAAACAGATGCGTGCAAGAGCAGGTGAAACGGCGAGGATGACGATGGAGTCGACGGCAGCGTTGCATTCGGAAGATGCGATTGGTTTTATAATGGGGATCGTGGGGTAGAGAGATTTTCCTATCTTTATTTCTCCATAAAGCATAACGATATGAAAAACTATCTGTTACTCCTCCTCGCTTTGTTTCCGCTGGCTGCCTTTCAGCCAACACCTCCTGTTAAAGCCATCCTGTTGAAGAACGTGACATTGATCGATGGTAACGGTGGCGTACCAACGGAGCATACTGATATATTAATCAAAGATGGCAAAATTGCTGCAACAGGCCGGAACATATCAGCCGGCAGCGCTGCAATAATTGATGGCACCGGCAAAACCGTTATGCCCGCTATCACCAGCAGCCACGTGCATATTGGCATGATGAAAGGCAACGATAACAGTACCGATCCTTACACACGCGAAAATATATTATCACAACTGAAAAAGTACGCGGACTATGGCATTACCAACATCCTCGTGATGGGATCTGATCAACCGATGTTGTTTACCTCCGGATTACGCGACTCCTCTGTAAACGGTTTGCTGCCGGGCGCCCGCCTGTTTTCCGCCGGTTATGGCTTTGCCGGTGTGCGGGGTGGTCCGCCGATGAAGTATGTATATCACCCCGCTACAGTGGCACAGGCTACTACACAACTGGATAGCGTGGCGCTGGTAAAGCCAACGGTAATAAAAATGTGGGTAGATGATTTTGGCGGTTCTGCTCCTAAAATGGACCCTGCTATTTACAAGGCGCTCATCACCCGTGCCCATGCGCATCATATCCCGGTAGCCTCACATCTTTACTATCTTGAAGATGCAAAAGGTCTTGTTGCCAGCGGGCTGGACATCATTGCCCACAGCATCCGTGACCAGGAAATTGACGCAGCATTACTACAACAGATGAAAGCCAAGGGAGTCATTTACATCCCTACCCTTTCATTGGATGAATATGCGTATATCTATGCCCGTAAGCCGGAGTGGATCAATGATCCTTTCTTCAAAGCATCTCTGGAACCAGGCGTATATGAAATGATTACATCGCCTGCCTACCAGGATAAGTTAAAGAACTCCCCCTCCTACCAACGGAATGTCCATGCGTTCGAAACAGCGATGAAAAATGTAAAGAGAATAGCAGATGCCGGCATCATCGTAGCACTAGGTACCGACTCCGGCGCACAACCGGTACGCACACAAGGATTCTCTGAACATCTTGAAATGGAACTGCTCGTACAGGCTGGGATTACGCCCCTACAGGCCATCACTATTGCCACTAAAAATGCAGCCGCCGCCCTGAAAATAGATCAGCACTATGGTACTATAGAAAAAGGCAAAACGGCCGACCTGATCATCCTGTACGCCAACCCCGCACAGGATATTAAGAACACCCGGAAAATAGCAGCGGTATACAAAGCAGGCGAAGAAGTAAGTAAAGGACCACTGCACCCCTAGTGTAGTACGCCTGCGTACACCCGGTGTTCATTTTCGATACAGGTACTTTTATTTTAAAATATATAAGAAGATAACAGTGAATGTTGTGCCAAATGGCATTCTCTTAGGATAAGTGTTTTCAAAAAAACCAACATGAAACATTTTATCCCGGCATTCTTTTTATGTTTATCAACGCTTCTTTCGCAAGCACAGGTAACAACAGATAATCTTCATAAAACAAAAGTGGACAGTCTTGTTCAATCTGCACTCACTGTTTTCATGCAGGACAACGCCCGCGTTAGTGCAGAAGTAGGGGTATATACCGGCGGACAAACCTATATCTACCGTTATAGTAAAACAAACCTCCCCACTCCTAACACACCCTACGAAATAGGTTCCGTTTCCAAAACATTTACCGGCTATTTACTGGCAAAAGCGGTAACAGATAAAAAAGTGAAACTGGATGATGACATCCGTTTTTACCTGAACGGCGACTATCCCAACCTGCAATACAAAGGACATGCTATCCAGCTGAAACACCTGATTGCACACGTTTCCGGCTTACCCTTCATGTTGCCCGACCGTCGTGATCTTTTCCAGCGCCCCGATGATTCCATTCCGGGTGTGATCGATAGTTTGCAGCACGACTATTCCATGGCTGCTTTCCTCAATGATCTTCACCAGGTACAACTGGATACCATTCCCGGTTATCATTTCAAATATTCCAATGCAGGCGCACAACTACTTGGATTCATACTGGAACGCATATACGATAAACCGTACGCCCAACTGGTGAGAAAATATATTACCCGTCCGCAGCAGATGAAATACACCACTGCGGCACTTCCCGATAACGCGGCAAAAGGCTATAATCAACAGGGCCGGATCATGCCATATAATCCCCCGCTATTGCTGGCAGCCGGTGGTATCTATTCTTCGGTAGCCGACATGCTGCAATATGTCCGCTTACAAACAGACGAAAACAACCCGGTAGTAAAATTAACACACCAACCTGCCTGGGGCGATATCAATAGCTATGCGATGGGTTTAAGCTGGCAGATGAATAAAACCAGCAACGGTATAAGAAGGATCTGGCAAAGCGGCGGTACGTTTGGATTTTCCAGTTACTGCGTCGTTTACCCTGAACGGAATACCGGTATTGTGATATTAACGAATGAAGCGGACCGCACTGCACAAGATGCGTTGAGTGTGGCCGCAGGGAAAATATTTGAAGGATTGGAGTAATGTAAAAAAGAGCGCATTAAGAATTTTTATACAGTCCCATATTGATGCATTCGGCTTCTGGCTTAAAAAGATCTGTTACCAGGGCTTTTTAAGACAGAAGCGTGTGTCTTACCGGGAAACTTATTAGTCTTATCAAACAGGAAATCGTAACTTCATTAACAATACAACAAGACGCTTTAGCAATAAAGACATTGTGATACAAGAAAAGTAGCAACCGTGTAAAATTCCTCTTAACTGATACTGTTATGAAAACACTGCTCTTTCTATTCCTGCTGCTTCCCCTGATTTCATCAGGCTTTGCCACAGATACTGTTCCTTACTTCTACCTCACTCCCTCAGACGCTGCCAAAATACTGGGCCAGCCTGCACTACTCACCCTGAAATCGGAAAAACAGGAACGTGATGCACTGAAGTACCGCTGCGCTTTTACGGCCGTGGAATCGGACCCCGTTTCCGGGAAAACCGGTAATGTGTACTACAACTATGAAAAGTACCGTTCAGTAGCTGCTGCACAAAAAACCTACACCGGTATATTGGATGACAACCGCCGCAATGGCAACATCCAGTTACTCGATAATACCGGCGATGAAGGCTTCTTTCAAACCGACAGCGATAACTTTCAGCTGATCATGGTAAGAAAGAAAGATAAAATTATCCGGATGAAAGTTAATAAAGTGACGAGTACCACTTCTTTAACAGCGTTGAAAGAAACCGTTAACAGGATAGCCGCCACCTTATAGCCCCCTGCTGAAAGTTTGAGATTCGAAGTTACTCAACGGCGGAAATGCGTAAAAATAAACCTGCCGGTTTTGCCGCTTTTTGCCGGATTATGCCGGAATCTGTTGCGGCCAGAAACGGTCATAGTGTATGGGGAGTGTATTGGGAGAGTATCAGGAGAGTATTGTGAGAGTATGGGAAGTGTATGGGGACTATATGGGAACTGTATAGGGAATACGACACATAGACGAGTCCTAAGTATCCGAGATGTATTGGAGATGTATGGGAGAAGTATGGGAGAAGTATGCAGGAAGTAACAAGGGAAGCCGATGGAGTTCCTTGTTACACAAAATTTCCACTTACATTACCACTTAAGATAAAATTCTGATCTTCCCTTGATATAATTTGGTTCTCTTCATATGGATCTAAGCAAAGGTAGATACTGTTGTCATTTTTGAAGAACTTATACCTCTCAACATTATAAAAATAATTACTCCGGTGATGGTAAAATGAGAATTCGTCAATCTCAGTAAAAGTTAGTCTGACCAGATTATTTACTTTTGTATACAATAACTCCAAATATAGATCTATTACCAACGCTGATTTAATATCATTGTAGATATCCACTTTATATAATTTAGCGCTCAATAAACTAAACTCTCCTGACAAATAATTGATCAAGCCTTCATTTTTATCTATATACTCCATATTACTTTTTTTATAACCCTGCTTTTACCTGCTTAACTCCGATATTCCCTTCCACTAATTTAAACGGATCATCTAACAATTACGCTAAAATGCTTTATTTTAACGGGAATAAATAATTAAAATGATCAGGATACTACTAGCAGCGTACATCATTTTAGGCCTGGTAAGCTGCGGCGATACCTGCATGAAATATGCGAATACAGAACTCAGACCACAATCATTTCACTTTGGTATGAAAGAAAAACAAATGGAGCAAGTGAAAGTAAAGGTTATAACCGGGAGAAATAAAGACGGGAAAAATGAGGCATTTAGAACCATAGGTTTCCCTGACCTATTCGAAGCTGCCGAAGTTGGAGATACAGTTACGAAAAAAGCAGGAGAAACATTCATCCGCCTTATTAAAAAAGATACCGTACTGACCTTTAAATACTATTGCAACGGGCAGGTGGTTTATTAATCTATTTGGAAATGAAACTTTTTTTTCTACTACTGTCCCTCGGAACAGGAATAGCTGCACGTGCGCAACAGCAAACGGATAACGCCCCCTCATACATTCCCTATAACAGGTTTATCCACTTGCAGGGAACGCCCTATACGATAGCCTATAAGTATGATACAACAAAAAAAGGCGTCGGTACACGACATATGCTTTTTGTCAACGGACGGGATACCACCAGGGTGGAATATCCTGGTGTTTCTATGATTTGGGATATCCAACCGGTGAAACTAGACCAATATCACCTCTACAAGGTGGCAGCACTGATTAACCGGAAAAATAACCCGCGTATCCATAAGCATATTGATATCTGGGAGGCCCCGCTGAAATTGTATCTCCTTTCATCAGATGGAAAAACAAACCAGCAGCTGACGCCTAACGCATTTTTTGTAGCCTCTTATGTAGTCGATAGTAATAAGGCTACCATTGCCTGCCTGGGTTTTTTCGATAATAATGCCAATGAAAAACTTGATCGTAAGGATACAAAAGATACGCTGGTGTACGACCTTGTTAGCCTTAAACAGCTCGCAGGCGCCGTGCGGTGATATCTCAAAAAAAACTGCCTCATTTATAAATGAGGCAGCTCCTTTTGGCAAACACCACTTCTCTACAATCCCTTTCCAAAATCCGGCGCCTGTTTATCATACCAGATCCTTTGCGAACTCAGTGTAGGCAAATCCTGCGCATTGGGCGTAAAGCCCTGCTGCTGCATCGCCGTATTCCAGTTGGCCCTGTTTACTTCGCCTGGATCTGTTAACCAGAACCGGCGCGGTATCAGCTCATTAAAAGTTTCCCGGCCGTAGTAAGCAGAACCCGTTTTAGGATACCCCGTGCGCCTGCAAAATACATACGCTTCATTAGCCTGCCGGTACATGCTCAGGTAAGCCTGTATGTAGATCCGTTCGAGGTTATTAACGCCGTTGAATTTCACCTGCGCATTATTCAGATAAGCATTGATTTCAGTTAACCCGGTACCCGTGTAGGCGGTAGTAGAACCGGCTGCCACCGCAATCGCATTCATAGTTTGAATGGAAGAGGTAATGCCTTTCTTATACCAGTCTTCCGCTGTTCCTTTGGTATCTACGCCACCGGCATATCCTTTCTGTATAAACTCTGCTATATAAAAACAGGTTTCGGCGTAGGTAACCGGCACATCGAGGAAATTGCCCGTAGCCGAGTTCAGTTTGGGAGAAAAGAACCTGCGGTTAATAGGCGATATCAGGTTGTATTTGGTATACTGGCTCACAATAAATCCATTCCCGATATACGCTGCCACAGTGGGATTGGTGGTCCAGTCGGCCGGACCGCCCTGGTACATGATCAGCGGATCGTTGGGATTAATGAAAGCAGGTAATGTAACGTTGTATTTTGCCAGCGAATCTTTATAACCGCCTACCAGGTCGTTCTTTTCAAAATACACCGGCAAACGTGGGTCCTGGCTCTTTTTCAGGAACGCCATGATGGAAGTGGTGGCATAACGGCGGCTGCGGTAATCGATGTCTCCCCCGTTGCCAAAGGGCGTATAGGTGCTGTTGAGATACTTCACCTGTGAATCGTCGCCATCAATAGGCCCGGTAGCGTCTTTTAATACCTCCTGGAAAATGGCCTGGCATTTTGCTTTATCGGCGTTCTCTAACCTGGCGGCTATACGAAGTTTGAGCGTGTTGGCCAGCTTCACCCATTTAGTCCAGTCGCTCTGGTAAAAAATATCCGATTGACCGTAGCCTACCTGTGCAGGGAGTGAATTATTGGACAGCACCGCAATGGCCGCATCCAGTTGTGAAAGCCAGTTGTTGAACAGGGCGGGCTGCTCATCGTATACCGGTCCGTATTGCGCCTGGTAACGGCCTTCAATGGCTTGTGAATAAGGAATGGAGCCATTCATATCCGTTACTTTAATCCCGTGAAGCACCTGTAATACGTAGGTGGCCATAGCAATCTTCTGGTACGCATCTTTATTCGGCATCGCCTCTACCTGCTTTCTTATCTCAAAAAGATTAGGTAAGATTTGCAGGTAGTAGTTATTATAGCGGGTATTTACATTGTTGGTGATTTCGTACGGACTGGAAGTAACATGCTGCGTAAAACGCATCAGCTGTTCCATGCTTTCCCACACCCATTCTGTACCCTGGTAGGTAATGATCTTATCCTGCGAATAACTTAAAAGGAACTTCACATCCGGCTTGGAAACGAGACTGGGGTTGGTATTGATGTCCCCGAAATTTTTAGAGCACGAACTAACGCCCAGCAGTGCCAGCAACAAACCGGTTCTTATATATTGAAATGTATTTTTCATGATCTTGATTTTTTGTTTGTACAATTTATTTTCCTTTAGAACCCAACCCTGATAGTGCCTGCAATGGAGCGTACCATCGGCAGAAATCCTTCTTCACCGGAGAAGGCCGTGTTATTGGAGTTGTTGGAAGCGGGATTGTAATTAAAGGGCAATGAATTGTACAGGTATAGTAAGTCGCGGCCAATAATCGCCACGCTGAGATTATTCAGCATCAGCTTCTTGCAGAGTGCCGGTGAAAACTGGTACGCCAAAGACACCTGTCTCAAAGAAATCCAGGAATTCTTTTTGATCCAGTAATCGGAAACACCGGTAGAAGAAGAACCATAGCGATAATAAAACTGCGGGGCATGCGTAGGTTCCACAAAACCTTTTTCATAAGCCTGCTGATAAGTCATACCGCCTACATTTACCTGTGAGCCATCGGGCATGGTCACCATCTGGCCTTTGGCAAATACGCCGTCTGGAATAAGTCCGTCATCGTAGGTTTGCTGATCATACTTGCTGGTCCAGGTGATGCCGCCATGTTCGGCATCCCTTCCCTGGAGCGTGTTGGGCAATACGCCGGTATGTGTGCCATAACGGTAGGTAAGCAATACGAAGTCGCCGCCAAATTTGCCATCCAGTAATACATTCAGCGAAAGATTTTTAAACCGGAAAGTATTGCTCCATCCTGCACGGAACTTTGCATTGATATCACCTACATCCTGCAGGGTGTTGCTGCGGGCAGGAAATCCGGCGCGTGCATCGGAGCGCCAGGCCAGTTCAGGTTTGCCGTTATTGGGATCGGCTACCGGGTTGCCATTGGCGTCGGTGGCCTGGTAGGCTTTTGAATGGATGGTAGTACGGAGGGTACCGTAGGATTTACCTACAATGGCCCAGGTACTGATTTCTCCTACATTGGCTTTCAGGTCGTACTCTGTTCTGCCGGGGTACAGCGATTTAATGAGGTTCCTGTTTAGAGAGTAGTTCACGCTGGTGTTCCATTCAAAGCTGTTGGATTTCACCGGTGTTCCATCGATCATCACTTCCAGGCCCCTGTTCTGGATATTTCCGGCGTTGATGATAATGCCTTCCAGTCCGGATTCCGGCGGGGTGCCAATATCGAGGATCTGGTTTTTGGTGTTATCCTGGTAAACAGATACATCAAAGCCTACCCTGTTTTTGAGGAAACGCATTTCCGCACCCAGTTCCTTCGCTACTTTTCTTTCGGGTTTCAGATCGGGAACCAGTGCAATAAATTTACCGGTAAGCGGATCGGGGTACCGGCTGTAAGTAGAGATGGGCAGATCCAGGCCGCCGGAAGAAGTGTAACCGTTAAACGCAAATCCGGGGTTGATATTAAAAGGATCGGTATCGTTACCCAGTCCGGCGATATTACCTCTTAACTTACCATAGGAAATCCATGCAGGCAGTTTAAAGGTTTCGGAGAACAGCCAGGAAACGCTGACAGCCGGGTACTGGTAAAAGAAATTACCGCTGCCATCGGTATAGGTGAGTGCGGATGACCAGTCGCCGCGGAAGGTACCCTGTACAAACAGCTGGTTCTTCCAGGCCAGGTCCACACTTGCATAAATAGAGTTAAAGGCTTTTTTACTTTTCAGCCCGCCTTCTGCTCTTGGCTTCTCAACGGAGTTTGCCAGGAAGTAGTTGCCGGGATAACTGAGTCCGCCTACTGTTTCGCTGTAGTTGTAGGTCGTTTGAAAACGTTGTGTTTCACCGCCTATGTAACCGCTGAGGTCTAGATCTTTGGTGAGGGTTTTATTGATGGTTCCCATCCATTTAAAGAAGTAACTTTCTTTGCTCGTATGTCCGAGACCGTATAAGCCACCGGTGAAATTCTGTCCCTGTCCCAGTTCCTTGTTTTCATTTTTGGTGTACAGGTTATTCACGTTGCCTTCCAATACGAGGTTGGCCCAGGGGGTGAGCTTAGCGGTAATGGCTACACGCCCGCGGATGGTTTGTTCATTCTGGAAATAATCGTTTTCATATAAATTAAACCAGAAGCGGGATTCCGGCGACTTGTTCGTTTCATTGGGATCTGCCGGGTTGGGAGCGCCGCCGAGTGCGCTGGTGTAATGTTGTTTTTGCATCCAGTAGCGCGTATCATAGTTACGTGGCAGGATCCAGGTAAACAGTTTACCGAAGTTATAAGAGGCAAAGGCATCCAGGCCACCCAACCGTGGCGGGTTCCTTCCGGTAAAATAGGTGTAGTTGGTGCTTACATCTGCGCTCAGGAATTTATTGATCACATGGGTAACACGCGCTTCCACGCTGTTTTTGAGCAGGCTGTTTTTAGCTACAATCCCTTCGCTCTGGTCGCGGGTGTAGGACACGCGGAAGGTGGAGCGATCGTTACCGCCATCGAGCGACACATTGGTAGCGGAACCATGACCGGTTTGAAATGCGTCGAGGAAATTATTGGGTTGCGCTACATATTTTGTGGGAGTGCCGTCGTAGTTGATAACGTCCTGGCCGGCGAAGCGGGGTCCCCAGTTTTCCAGTTCCCGTCCTATCTGCCGGTCGATATACGGCTTACCGGTGCCCGGATCGGTGGGGAACACCTTTGTTCTCCATTGTTCGTTCGGTTTGTAATTGGGATCGCGGTTATCGGTAAAAAAATTGCCTACGGTACCACCGCCGAATTCATTCTGGAAGTCGGGGCCGGAGTAAGGTTTGAATACATTAAACGTCTGACTAACGTTAATGCCTAAACCTTTTCTTTCATGTCCCTTTTTAGTAGTGATGAGGATGACCCCGTTGATAGCGCGGGAACCGTATAATGCGGCAGCGGATGATCCTTTGAGCACGGTAACCGACTCAAAGTCTTCCATGTTCAGGTTCTTCAGGTCATTACCAAAGTCGCGGCCCGTACCGCTGAACGTGCCATTATCCACGATCACGCCATCGATCACAAAAATGGGCTGGTTGTTACTACGGAGGGTGGAGTTACCGCGGATCACTATTTTGGTGCTTCCAAAAAGTCCGCCTGCGCCCTGATCGATCTGCACACCGGCTACTTTTCCCTGCAGGGCATTTACCGGGTTTACTTCATTAGTGATGGCCAGGTCGGCGCCTTTGATTTCGGTGGCCGAAAAGCCCAGGCTTTTTTTAGCTTTGGTGATACCCAAAGCGGTGACTACTACTTCTCCCAGCTGTTTGTTGTCTTCCACTACGGTAACGTTGATAGTGGTTTGGTTGTTAATGGGAATTTCCTGGCGCAGGTAGCCGATGGCATTAAAGACCAGTACGCCGTTGGCCGGTGCGTTGATGGAATAGTTACCGGCTGCATCGGAAACGCTGCCTGTTTTAGTACCTTTCAGTAATACAGAAACGCCAGGTATTACTTCCTTTTTGGTGGAAGTAATTGTTCCGGTGACTTTAATGTTTTGGGCAAAGGCTGCAGCAGTACAGCAGAGCATGAGGTATAAAGAAAATGTTCCGCGTTTGCAGGAACGTAAACAAGTCCACATACATGTGAGTTTTAAGGTTGATAATACTTATGCTATTGACTGATTTGAATTGCGCGATTTGTTCACTTGCTTATGATGGTTGATTACAGTAACGGTTGATAATTTGCTTATAACTATAACGGCTGAATTGGTCAATTGTTCATTGTTGCAGAAGCGTTCCTGCTATTTTTTCACACGTCGCCAGGTACATTGAGATTTTGTAAAAGTAATCGAAAGCCAGCTATCAACGTCAACTTTTATCTATTCACTTTTAAATACAATGTGTCATGTTTACAACTATTTCCCGTCCGGACCTTTATTGTCCCTATCCTCAGCGCCTGCACCCGCAGGTACATGAAGCGGATGCGCATACCACTGGTTGGGTGCATACCTTTCATCTTGCTACAGACGAAAGCTCCTGGAATGCTTATCATGATCAGAAGTTCACCTGGATGGTAGCCAGGATGTTCCCGGATGCACCGTTTTTTTCACTATGTATTGCGAGCGATTTTAACACGCTTCTTTTTTTGTGGGATGATCATCTCGATGCGCTGGCGCCTAATGAATTCAACACCGGTTTTGAGCGTATGGCGCATCACATGATGCAGATCCTGCAAACCGGCCGGACGTTCACACTGGAAAGCGGCGGTCCACTGCTGGCTGCCATGAGCGATATCTGGCAGCGGATGTGCCGGATCAGCAACCGGGCCTGGCAGGCGCGTTTCTCCCGCAGCCTGAAGGATGCCTTTACGGCCAATTTGTGGCGTATGCAACACGTAGATCATGCCCGCAATATTTCCCTGAAAGATTATATGCGCTTCCGCCCCCAGATCGGCGGCGCCAACTTTTTCCTGGAACTGGCTACCCTGATGGGCGCCATCCATCTGCCCGCCGACCTGCGCGCCAACCCGCAGGTAAAAAACATGGGATTATATTGCAGCCGTACCATTTGCTGGGCCAACGACCTTTACTCGTTTTCGAAAGAATCTGAACTCGGCGATGAACTGAACCTGGTTATGCTGCTAAAACATCATCAGCAGCTTACGCTGGACCAGGCGGTAGAACAGGCCGTGAAGATTCACAACTCTGAAGTTGCATTGTTCAACAACACCGCCGATGTGCTCACTGCTGTGTGTGCAGCTGGCGTACGGCCGATACTGGAAAAATATATTTTAACGTTGGGACAAATGATGAAAGGCAACATCGACTGGAGTGGTAAAGATACTACCCGCTATCAGTACGTATATGCGTAACTATTGGAACAACACTTTATTTACGGTGCTGTTCAAGAGTTTAAGATCAATAGGTTTAGAGATATATTCCCTGGCGCCCGCGCCAAGCATATCATCGATCGACTCCTGGAATGCATCGCCCGATACGGCGATCACCGGAATATTTTTTAAAGCAGGTATATCACCGAGCAGTTGAAGGGTATCTTTCCCGCTAAGTCCCGGCATATAACTATCTATGAAAATAAGATCCGGTTTTTCATCCATTGCTTTGTTAATACCTTCTGCCCCGCTGCCGGCTACTATTGTAGTGAAGCCTAGCCTGCGCAGAAAGCTGGACAATACCAGCTGGCTCATCTCATTATCATCAATTACCAGGCTTTTCAGCCCTTTATGGAGCGTTAATTCCATCCAGCCACCCTGGGCAGGCAATGGGGCCGCGCTCACCGTTAACGGCAACCGCACAATAAAGGTGGCTCCCTCTTCCGGTATACTGGTAACGGTGATTTTTCCACCCATCATTTCCACGTATTTCTTGGTGATAGGCAACCCGAGACCCGTTCCTTCAAAATCGCTTTTGCCCGATTTAAACGGCGTGAACAGGGTTAGCAGGTCTGCTGCGGGGATGCCCTGGCCCTGGTCCTTTACCATGAACTGCCACTGTGTTTCTTCGCACAACACACCTACTGAAATCAGGCTGTTGGTGCGGGTAAATTTGATGGCGTTAAACAGCAGGTTATTCAGCACCTGCGCGAGTTTGTTTTTATCTGCCAGTATATAACCGGGCATATCTTCTGCAATATCTGCCCTGATCTTTATTCCCCGCAGATCAGCAATGTATTGGTATACGATGATCTTGTCGGAAATCAGTTCGCGGATATTAAATGATTCGGGATGAATGGCATGGGCTGCGCCGTCTTCTATTTTAGAAATGGCCAGCACATTATTGATGATCTGTAAAACATTATGCGTAGCGGAATACAGGTGCTCTATTTCCGGGCGGATATCACTATAACGTTCCTCTTTCTGCGCTTTCATCATCAGGTCCTGGCTGATACCATAAATGGCATTCAGCGGATTCCGGATTTCATGGCTGGTTTCCCTGACAAAGATCGTTTTCTCATCCGTTGCTTTTGCCAGTTTTATATTGAGCGTTTTTAATTTTCTTACATACAGGAAGATAGTAGCTACATCCAGCAGGAGGATCGCCGGTAGCGTTATCCAGCGGATCATAAATTGCTGGCTATGCCCCATTTCCATGGGAGTGATCAGTGTATAATAATAATTGATTTCGCAGGCCGTTACCGACACTACCGCCACCGCAATACTGGCGACCACCAGTGCGCGTGTTCTGAAAATCATGAGCGACGCTCCGAGCAGGAACAGGAATAACAGGTGTACTTCCGCCACCATGCCCATTACGGCGCTGAAATAAACGATGGCGATATTATTAATGGCGACGAACGCGATGCTGGCTAAAACCGGTTTATTTACGGCATTGAGTAAAAATACGCCGAGGAATAGTCCGGCTTCTATATAAGCAGGGATCAGCAAATCAAATTTCCCGGTGCCCATATAAACAAGGGCGCCAAATAAAAGGCAAAGCGTGGTGGTAACAACGGAAAAAGTATTAACCATCCTGGTCACCTTTGCCAGTGATTCCTCCTGGCGGAAGGTTCCGGTATTTACAACACGGTGAAAAAGTTGACCGATGTTCATATGGCTATATTTTGAGAGGCATTCGCGGGATAGCTGACAAAGCAATACAGTTGTAAAATCAGTTATATCACATTCATAATCCTATTGCAATTTAGTGATTATTTATTTCCCGGAACCTTTCACTTTCAACAGGCTGGCATTAATGGCTACCACCACGGTGCTTACTGTCATCAACACCGCTCCTGCAGCGGGGCTCAACATAATCCCCTCTTTATAAAGCACGCCGGCGGCCAATGGCAGCGCCACAATATTATAACCCGTTGCCCAGGCGAGGTTCTGGATCATTTTCCGGAAAGTGGCCTTACCAAATAAAATCAGGTTTACCACGTCCTGCGGGTTGCTGTTCACCAGTACGATGCCGGCCGTTTCTGCCGCCACATCGCTGCCGCTGCCGATGGCAATACCCACGTTGGCCTGCGCCAGCGCGGGGGCGTCGTTGATACCGTCGCCGGTCATGGCTACAAATTCGCCCTGTTGCTGCAATGCTTTAATCTTATCCAGTTTCTGGTGCGGCAACACTTCAGCGATATAGCTGTCCATACCAAGCGTCTTACTTACGCTTTCTGCTACCACTTTATTATCGCCGGTGAGCAGCACCGTTTTGATCCGGTTTTCCTTCAGCGTGGCAATGGCGCCTGCCGATTCCGGCCGGATCTGGTCCGCCAGCGCAATAAAGCCCGTTACGTTGTTGTCCTTTATCACATATACCAGGGTTTCTCCCGGCTCAATAGCGGCGGTAGCGGCGTCCCTGAACTGTTCGGCCACATAACCCGGACTCACCACCTGCACTTCTTTCCCGGCAATATTGCCGGTGATTCCTTTCCCGGTGATGGCCGTTACGTTTTCCGCCGCCGGCGGGGTAAGCTGCATTTCCTTTGCTTTACCTGTAATCCCCGTAGCAATGGGATGTTCGGAACTGCCTTCCAGCGCAGCCGCCATTTCCAGGACCTCTTCTTTGGAAATACCCTGCTGCAATGAATCAAACCTCACCACTTCGAAACGGCCGACCGTGAGGGTACCTGTCTTATCAAAAACAATAGTGGTGATCTTCCTCGAATTCTCAAAGTCGGTGCGGTTTTTTATGAGCAACCCATGCCGCGCAGATAAAGCGGTGGATTTTGCAATTACCAGTGGCACCGCCAGGCCCAGCGCATGCGGGCAACAGATCACGATCACCGTTACCATGCGCTCTATAGCAAACGACAACTCCCGGCCGCTCAACCACCAGTATAAAAAAGTAGCAATACCGGATAAAATGGCAATCACCGTAAGCCAGCGCGCGGCTTTGTCGGCCAGCAGCTGTGTTTTCGAACGGGATTGCTGCGCATCCTGCACCAGCTTCACTACCTGCGAAAGATAGGAGTCGGCCACACCATGCGTAACAGTGACCCTGATAGCGCCATTGCCATTGATAGACCCGGCAATTACTTTATCGTTCGCCTGCTTTTCTACCGGTTTGGATTCGCCGGTAAGCATACTTTCATTCAACGACGTGTTGCCTTCCAGGATGGTACCATCTGCCGCCACTTTCTCCCCGGGCTTTACCAGGATAACATCTCCCGCTTTCAGTTCCGCGGTTTTTACATCCATCACATGATCGCCATGTACGACGTGGGCTTCATCCGGCATGAGCTGCACCAGCAGCTCCAGCTCCCGCGAGGCGCCCATCACCGATTTCATTTCAATCCAGTGTCCCAGCAGCATAATGAGGATCAGGGTGGTAAGCTCCCAGAAAAAATCCATACCGGGCAAACCGAATACGGTAGCCACGCTGTACACATAGGCTACTGTAATAGCAAAGCCGATGAGCGTCATCATGCCCGGTTCCCGGCTTTTCATTTCTTCCCACCACCCTTTCAGGAAAGGCCATCCACCATAAATAAACACCATAGAAGATAATACCAGCAAAACATATTCATCTCCCGGAAATGTAAAAGAAATGCCCAGCCAGTGCTGAATCATTTCCGATAGTAACATCACCGGTACCGTCAGCACCAGCACTACATAAAAACGTTTCCTGAAATCGGCGATCATCATGGCATGATGATCCTGATGTGCGCCGTGATTCATGGATGCACGCGCATGCTCCATTTTCATGGTGTTGTGCTGATGCTGATGTTCCATTGCTGTATATTTTAATAGCTTAATGTAATACCTGCTCCAAGTCCCATGTCACTGTCGTAGTGCGTGGAAAATGCAAAGTTCTTTGTAACAATGTACCGGAACCCCGCCATATATTCTTTGTCGGTGTTCACCATAAAACCAAAACGTAACCTTCTTGTAAGCGGTACATCCTCTCTTGTTAACTGCACCCTTACTTTACCATCTGTGTCTACAGAAGCATCTGCCACGATCAGCATGGGTAAAGTGTATTCCACGCCCACATGAAATACCTGCCTGAAGTCCTTTGTATTCTTTTGCCCGAAGAGATTTTTCTCCGGTTCATCCATTTTGCGGTAGCGCACGTCCCAACCGATGTAAGGGAACAGCCACTGGTTTTTACCGAGATATCTTCCGAAATGACTTTCACTTTCGTAACCATCCCGGTCGTTTAATCCTACACGCCATTCGGTGGACAAACGGTAACGGCTATTCGCAACTACGATTTCACCATCACTGCCGGTGCTTTCCAGTCCTACGCGCGCCATCGGGTACAACATACGGTCGTCTTTCTTCAACATGCGGTAGGCTTTAACAGGGTCCGGCACTTCCGGATTCGGCGGTGAATTTTCGTAACTGAACACCCGTCCCATGCCACTCATCATGTGATACAAAATGTGACAGTGGAAGAACCAGTCGCCGCTTTCAGTAGCGGCAAACTCAATCGTATCCACTTCCATCGGCATAATGTCCAGTACGGTTTTCAGCGGTGAGTATTCGCCCTGTCCGTTCAGCACCCGGAAAAAATGCCCGTGCAGGTGCATGGGATGCCGCATCATGGTGTTGTTGTACAACACGATCCGTACAATTTCGCCTTTCTTTATTAAGATCTTGTCTGTTTCAGAGACTACCTTGTTGTTGATACTCCATACATAACGGTTCATGTTCCCCGTTAGTTCAAAATGCAGGAGTTTAACGGGACCGGGCGGCAGCGTTGTTTTTTCCGGCGCCCGCAGCATGCCGTAGTTCAGGGTTACGATATCTCCGGCGGTGCTGTCCATTTGCATGTTTTGCATATCATGACCTGCATGTTTCGCTGGCTTATCATCGCCAGTGATTTCAGGATACATGACTGTGTTCATATCCATTACCTGGTTGCTCATTTGCATGCCGGTGCTGGTATCGAGGTTGCCATCCATTTTCATCATGTCGTTCATCATCTTCATGCCCTCAAAATATTTCAGGCGGGGTAATGGCTTTGCCGGCATTTTCATGCCCTGGCCCAGCCACAGTGAAGTGGAGCGGGTACGGTCTTCCGCAGTAGCAAGGAACTGATACTGCATATTATCGGGGATGGTCACTATTACATCGTAGGTTTCAGATACGCCCACGAGGAGCCGGTCTACTTCCACGGGTTCCACATCGGCCCCATCATTGGCAACTACGGTGAGTTTCCCGCCGGCATAGTTCAGCCAGAAATAAGTGGAAGAGCTGCCGTTTATGATGCGTAACCTTACTTTATCGCCGGCTTTAAACTGTGGTTGTTCATCTGTTTCTTTTCCGTTCGACAGGAAGCGTTCGTAATATACATCGCTCACATCCATTGCATTCATGCGTTTCCATTCATTGGTCACCTTTGTTTTGAAATGCTTGTGCTGTATGGCTTCGGCATAACTCTGCACCGATCCTTTTTTGATGGCGAACCAGTCGTTGGCATTGTGCAGATACCGGTTTACGGTATGCGGGTGCATATCGGTCCAGTCGCTCAGCAACAACGTATATTCTTTAGCGGTAGTATCTTTCCGTTCATGGAAAACAATGGCGCCATACATACCGCTTTGTTCCTGGAACATGGTATGGCTATGGTACCAATAGGTGCCGTGTTGTACCACGGGAAAGCGATAGAGATGCGTTTCACCGGCTTTAACAGGCCGTGTGGTCAGATAGGAAACGCCGTCGTACTGATTAGGTAAGATGAGCCCGTGCCAGTGAATAGACGTTTCTTCTTTCAATGTATTGTGTACATAGATCTCTGCAGTGTCTCCTTCTGTAAAGTGCAGGACGGGTCCGGGAATGGTACCGTTGATAGTAAGTGCGTGGCTCATTTTACCGGAGTAGTGTACCATGCTGTCGCCTACGTACAAATCGTAGCGGACTACCTTTCGCGTAGTGTTTAAAGAAGCCTGTGCAGCAACCATACTACACAGGCTCATCAATGTTATATAGAGGAATACTGCTTTCATACGAATGATTAAAGACTATTTAATGGTATCGCTTACTTTACCGCAGGTGAGCATCTGGTTGCCGTAGTAAGGATTTTTAACAGCGTTGCTGCTGCTTAACCAGTAAGCCTTTTTCATAGGGCAGTATTCCTGGTATACCGGCTGTGCGGAAAGCGGTGTGGCTTTTGCGAGCTGGTAGAAATTATCAGAGAATGTTTTGAAATGTTCGCGTTGTTTACTGATATCTTTTGCTTCAGCTATTGCTTTGGCATCCGCCGTGAGCTTTGCTGCCAGCGGCATGTAAGCGTTGTGAACGGCAGGCGGCATGGATGACATATCGACGTGGGCAGCGGCTTTTACAAACTCATCTGCTTTGGCAGCTGCCACTTCCGCATTGCTGCTCACGAGTGCATCTTTAATATTGTAGTATAAAGAAAGTAAGGGAGATAACTGTATGGAAACAGTTTTATCCTGTGCCATACCCTGTTGCATAAATGCAGCTACCAATACGATGCCTGCCATTAATATTTTTTTCATGTCTGTTTGTTTTTACTTGTTGATAATATACTCCATGCTGCCTGTTATTACGATAATGCGTCTGCCTTGTAACCGGCTTTCTCTATCGCCACCCTGATTTCGCTTTTATCCAGGTTTTCTTTTGTCACGGTGAGTATTTTGTCGGGGCTGGCCAGGTCTACTTCCCAGTTATCTGCGCCTACCAGTTTATTTAATACAGGCGTTACCGTTGCAATACATCCGGAGCATTTGATATTGGTTTTGAATTGTGTTGCGTTCATGTTGATTCATTTTATCTGGTGATGAATAATTAATTTGATGATGTAAAATTACGATGCACCAGGAGCGGGACTGTTATACAATTCATGCTATCTTTTACATAATTCTTAATTCTTATGACCGTGTTGGGGCCTCTTTCAGGGGTACATGCGTCATTTTTGCCGGCTTCTCCTGAAAAATTATAAAATAATGCCTGTCTTCCTTACATTTATACGCACATGATTCAACAGGGGCGTACCCCACAATACAGACAATACCACAATTATGAAAAAAACAGTTTTATTGCTGGCGGCAACCATGATAAGTTCCTTCAGTTTTGCCGATGTTCGTTTACCCAACGTTTTCGGCGACAACATGGTGCTGCAGCGCGACAAGCCGATCCCGGTATGGGGTTGGGCTGATAAAAATGAAAAGGTCACTATCCGGTTCAATCAACAGGAAAAAACGGTAAAGGCCGATAAGAACGGTAAATGGAAGGTATTCCTGCAGCCGGAAAAAGCAGGCGGCCCCTATACCCTGTCCGTAAAAGGCAAAAATGATATCAGTTTTCACGACATCCTGATGGGCGACGTATGGATTTGCAGCGGGCAATCGAACATGGAATTCCATGTAAACGGGGTAACCAACGCCAACAAAGAAATTGCCCAATCCGCCAACCCCGCCATCCGGCATTTTTACCTGCCCAAAGCGATGTCGGTGACGCCGCTGGATGATGTGAATAAAAGCGCCTGGCTGCCGGCCTCACCGGAAAACACGGCCGATTTCACGGCAGTAGGCTACTTCTTTGCCAAAGCATTGAATGAGCAAACACATGTACCCATCGGGTTAATACATACTTCCTGGGGCGGCACCATCGTGGAAACCTGGATCAGCAAAGAGGGGCTGACCGGCAGCGACGAGTTCGGCGACATGATGCAACGCATTCCCACGCTGAACATGGACTCCTCCGCCATCGCCGCCAAAAACAGGCAGCAACAGCTTATCCAGAATTTACAGGGCGGCCTGCCCAATGCCGCCACCCTGGCCACCTGGTCTGCCGCCAATACGGATGACCAGTCCTGGAAAAAAATGAAAGTCCCCGGCCTCTGGGAAGAACAGCTGCTCCCCGACTTCGACGGTATCGTATGGTTCCGTAAAAGCTTCCAGGTATCCGCAGCAGATGCCGGCAAACCGGCGGAACTCAGCCTGGGCACCATCGACGACAACGACATTACGTACATCAACGGTACACAGGTAGGCAGTACCAAAGGCTACGATGCCGCCCGTACCTATCACATCCCTGCCGGTGTTTTAAAAGCCGGTAATAATGTAATTGCAGTAAGCATAGAAGACAACACCGGCGGCGGTGGTTTTTATGGAGATGCAGAGAATATTTTTCTGCAAACAGCCAGCCAGAAGCAATCCCTTACGGGCGACTGGTCCTTCCGTATCCAGAAGGCGCTGAACCCCGGCACCGCCGTTGGTCCCAACAGCTACCCATCGTTGCTGTTTAACGCCATGATTAACCCGGTACTGCCTTTTGCCATTAAAGGCGCCATCTGGTACCAGGGCGAAAGCAATGCCGACCGCGCCTACCAATACCGCAAAGCCTTCCCGCTGATGATCAGCGACTGGCGCCGGCTGTGGCACCAGGGCGACTTTCCCTTTTACTTTGTACAGCTGGCCAGCTTCAACTCCAGCAACGGCACCAGCCAGAAAGGCAGCAAGTGGGCAGAGCTGAGAGAAGCGCAAACCCTCACCCTGCAGGTACCTAATACCGGCATGGCCGTTACCACCGACATAGGCGAATCCAAAGATATCCATCCAAAAAACAAACAGGATGTAGGCAAGAGGCTGGCAGCCGTAGCCTTACATAGCACCTACGGACAAAACAACGTTTTCAGCGGCCCCATATACCAATCCATGCAGGTAAACGGCAGCAAGGCAACCCTCAGCTTTACCAGCACCGGCAGCGGTCTTATGGTGAAAGATAAATATGGCTATATCCGCGGATTTGAAGTAGCTGGCGCCGACAAGCAATTCCATTACGCCAAAGCATTCGTTGAAGGCGACAAAGTAGTAGTGTATGCAGACGAAGTAAGCACACCGGTAGCCGTGCGCTATGGTTGGGCAGACGATAACCTGGAAGACAACCTCTTTAACAAAGAAGGCTTCCCGGCAGCGCCTTTCCGCACTGACACCTGGAAAGGCGTGACCGAAGAAGTGAGGTACAGCGTGAAATAATGCAGCGAAGGTTGTCTTACTCAGGATTAAACTTATTTCACTGATTACCCTGATTTGATCACTTTGGGATTTTAATGGATTTTGGGAGATAGAAGCGGAAATGCGGATTTTGTCTTACTCAGGATTAAACTTATTTCACTGATTACCCTGATTTGATCACTTTTTGATTTTAATGGATTTTGGGAGATATAAGCGGATATTTTCGCTTTTATCTCCCAAAATCATTTAAAAGATATAATCAGTAAAATCAGCGTAATCAGTGAGAAAGACAAAATCCGCATTTCCGCTTCTATCTCCCAAAATCTTTTAAAAGATATAATCAGTAAAATCAGCGTAATCAGTGAGAAAGACAAAATCCGCGTTTCCGCTTCTATCTCCCAAAATCTTTTAAAATCAAAAAGTGATCAAATCAGGGTAATCAGTGAAATAAGTTTAATCCTGAGTAAGACAACCTACGCGCCGAACGTGATTCAGAACAGGGACGGCGCCGGCAGGAGGTCTGTTGCTTTGCCGGTTGCCACATCGGCGAGGGACTGGAGCAATTTTCGTACCTGCATTTCCGTGGGCAGGTCGGTGATCACGCCCTGATCGTTGATTTTTGTTCGTACCGAGGAGATAACGAGTTGCGCTGCCTCAGCGATCTTTGACTCGATGATCAGTAAGGTGCCGAGCAGCGACTGGTGGGCTTTATGGCCGGAAGTGCCGGCGGTGATCAGGGCGACGGGCTTTTTGGAAAAGTGCATGGAGGAGACGGTCCAGTCGATCGCATTTTTAAGTGTTCCCGGCACACCAATAGCATATTCCGGGGTGCATATCAGCACGGCATCGGCGGCGGCCAGTTGTGCCCGGAAATGTTGCACGGCCTCCGGCGCGCTGTTGGCGTCCATGTCCTGGTCGGGATTAAAATGCGGGATGGTGGTAAGGCTTTCCACCAGTTGTATTGTAAAGGTGTCCTTGCCCAGTTCCGTGATCGCTTTTATAAGATGATGATTGGAAGAAGATTGCCGGGTGCTTCCACAGATAGCCAGTAGTTTTATCGGTTGTGTCATATAAGTATTGTTCATTGGCTTGCAAATTAAGCGGATTCTCTTGATATCGCCTTCGGCGATGTTAAATTGTCTTGGAGCAGGATTACACTGATTATGCTGATTACGTTGATTTTACTTTTTGGATTTTATAAATGATTTTGGGAGATATCAGCGAAAATATCCGCTTATACCTCCCAAAATCATTTATAAAATCCAAAAGATCAAATCCGAAAAATCAGCATAATCAGTGTAATCCTGCTCCAAGACAATTTAAAGTCGCCGAAGGCGACACGGCCATCTCCCCGAGATTTTAAAAATTATTCTCCGGAAAAAAAATATATTTGTCGAACCACGTTCCGGATATCAACTAAGAGAAGAATTCCATGTATAATGAAACTGAATTACTGACCAATATCGCGGCAGGAGATGAAGCTGCCTTCAAACAACTTTTCGAACACCATAGAAAGAAGCTCTATCACTATGTACTGGCCGTTACCAAGTCAAGGGAGGTAGCCGAGGAAATTGTGATTGATGTATTCCTGAAGTTGTGGACGGGCAGGGAACTTATTACCCATATCCAGCATATGGACGCGTTCCTGTTCAAGGTGGCTTACAATAAAGCGATGGACTTCTTCAAGCTGGCCGCTAAAAATGCGAGGCTGCAGAAACTGGTAAGTGAACAAATGGAAGCCCACCAGGAGCAAAGCGCCGACTACAGCCTGCTGAACAACGAATGCCGGGAAATATTGAACAATGCGTATAAACAATTGTCGCCCCAGCGCCGCCTCATGATCACCCTAAGCCGCGAAAAGGGCATGACGCATGAAGAAATAGCCACAGAACTGAATTTATCCCGTAACACCGTTAAAAATACCATCACCGACAGCCTGAAGATCATTAAGCAATACCTGCTGAATAACCACATTACCCCTTTTGTGTACCTCCTGCTGCTGTCAGATTTATTTTCTGACTGATTAGTACTACCCCCTCCTTTTTGTCGTCATAGCAGTTATATAACTGGCATATGTCGTCTAATCCGTTAAGATTAAAACTATTACTGCAAAAATACCTGTCCGGCGACTGTAGTCCGCAGGAGCTGGAAGAGTTCTGGGCATTGATGGCGGAGCTGTCGGAAAACGACCTTGTTTCGCAGGAGCTGGCGGCGCTCTGGGAGCGTACGCCCCGGCCGGCGCAGGAGCCTGCGTGGGAACAATTGTATACAAAGTTGGAGGGAAAGATCCGGGAGGGGGAGGTTGATATGCTCAAGGTTATGACGGTAAAGCGCAACCCCTGGTACAAAAGGATGGCCGTTGCCGCCGCCGTAATATTGGCGGTACTCAGCGCCTGGTGGCTGCTGCCGGTTACAAAACCCGCTCCTACCCTTACCGCGGCGCTTCCCAAAACGCAGCAGTCATCCAATAAAATTATTACCCTTCCTGATGGCAGCGTGGTGACGCTCAATGAAAACAGCCAGCTGGATTATCCTGCCGCCTTTGATGGAGGTAGCAGGGAAGTATACCTGAGAGGAGAAGCTTTTTTTGAAGTGGCGCACGATAAAAATAAACCGTTCCTGGTGCATACCGGCGCCATAGTGACGCGGGTGCTGGGAACCTCCTTTAACATCAGGGCTGCCGGGGATGCCTCGCCTATAGCCGTTACCGTTACTACCGGCAAAGTACAGGTGCAAAAAGCTAATAACGCCGTGGTGGCAGAACTGCTGCCCGGTGATCAGTTAATACTGGACAAGGCCGCCATTGCCCCTTTGGTGACCAAAGCCAATATGAAAGAAGTGCTGGTCTGGAAAAAAGACGAGCCGGTATTTGAAGATATTTCCTTTGAAGCAGCGATTCCACTTATCAACAAATATTATGGTATTGATATCCGGTTCAGGGATGAATCCCTGCGCGTTAAAAAATTCACCGGTAATTTTATCAACGATCCCATGAAACAGGCGCTGGATGTAATTTGCGAGCTAACGCACGCTCAATGGGAAAAAGGACAGGACAGTATAATCTGGCTGGATAAACGATTTTAAAAAAAGGCTATACTAAGGACTAGTTAGTATAGCCGGTTGTCTTAAACATTTCGGTAAACATTTAAAAACTACCCAAAGGTATGAAATTTCTTATCAGGGGAAGGCTACGCCTTTTCCCAAAGCGAACGTTTGCGTATTATATGAAACTAAGTTGCTTACTCGCCTCTGCTTTTCTTTTCGGCATCAACATGCTGATTGCTGCTCCCGGCAAAGCGCAGCGATTGGAAGAAGTAGACGTCACCGTAAACCTGAAACGGCAATCCCTGAAGGAAGGTATTAAGCAAATCCAGCAGCAAAGCGCCTTTAAGTTTGCTTATGTTGCCGCACAGCTCTCTCCCTATGATGATATTACTTTGCCTGCGGAACGAAGATCCGTGCTGCAAACACTCAACCTGCTGCTGGAAAACACCGCCCTTACCTGGTCGCTGAATGCCAATACCATTGTCATCACCGAGAAGCGGGCAGCAGATCCCACACTATCTTCTGCGCGCGTGATCACCGTTAGCGGAAAAGTGACCGATGAAAAAGGCAGCGGGCTTCCCAATGTCACCATCACCATCAAAAACGGCGGTGGCGGGGCTATTACCGATGTTAACGGGCATTTTACCGTCCGGGTGCCGGATGAAAAAACCCTGCTTGTTTTTAGTATGATCGGGTATACTTCCGTGGAAATTGCCGCCGGCAGCGCTACCCCGCTGAACATCATCCTGAAGGAAGAAACCCGCTCGCTCAATAATGTGGTGGTAGTAGGATACGGCACCCAGAAGAAACGGAATGTTACCGCCGCCATCGCCTCTGTGCCCATGGCCGAAATGCGCGACATGCCTATTTCCAATGTGGCCACCGGTATGCAGGGGAAAATCCCCGGCGTGATTGTACAGCAAACAGGCGGCGCCCCCGGTGCTACCCCCGCCATAAAAGTACGCGGCTTTGGCTCTATCAGTGCAGGTACCAACCCGCTGATTGTAGTGGATGGCAATATCGTGGACGCCAGTGTGTTCAGCAATTTCAACAGCAACGATGTACAAAGCATTGATGTGCTGAAAGATGCTTCCTCCACTGCGATCTATGGCTCCAAAGGTTCCAACGGCGTGCTGATCGTAACCACCAAACGCGGCAAATCCGGTAAAACAAGGTTTAACGCCGACGTATATACGGGATTCCAGGAGCTTTCTAAAAAAATAGATGTGCTCAACTCACAGCAGTTTGCTGAATTCTCCAAAGAAGCCTCCAATAATGCTTACCTCGATAACGTTCCCGGCGCCAATATATCAGACCCGAACAGTGCACGCCCTTCTTCGTATTTGCGTTACCGTTATCCACGCGGCGATCTGTTTGAATGGTTCAACTTCGACGATCTGCAGAAGGTAGCCGCCATGCCTACATATGACTACCAGGATATGATTTTCCGCAAGGGAATGATCAACAACTACCAGGTAACCGCCAGCGGCGGCAATGATAACGCGCAATACCTGGTAACCGGTGCCTACCTGAAACAAGATGGCATCATTGAAAAATCCACACTCGACCGGTACTCCATCCGTGCGAATGTAGACATCAACGTAACCGACCGTTTCAAGCTGGGCGCCAATATCAACCCGGTATATAAAATCCAGAACGATGTAAACAGTGATGGTCACTGGGCTAACAATGGTATTATCAATGCGGCTTTATCTGCGGTACCGATGACACCTGTCTGGAACGCCGATCATAGCGCTTACACCTCGCAAACCGCACTGGCCGTACCTTATGGCTGGCCTGGCATCACTAACGCCGTAGCCAATATCACGGAAAATCCGAATGAGCTGATCACCACCAACCTGCTTACCAACGTGTACGCATCGTACCAGTTCCTGAAAGATTTCAGTTACCGCGCTACCGGTAACTTCAACGTAGGCTCTACCAGAAGGAATGCCTATAAAACATCCCGCATGCCGCTGAACCAGATCTTGCCGCCTACACAGGCCGTGGGTGAAGCGTCTTCTGATCAAACCACCAGCTGGCTGTTTAACCAAACCGTAAACTATACCAAAGCCACCGGCCCGCATAACATCGATGTGTTGCTGGGTATGGAGGCCTATAAATACCAGTACCAGAAAAGCCAGGCGATTGGTACTTCTTACGCCAACGACGTAGTGCCTACACTGAATGCTGCCGGGTTGCCGAGTACCGTCACTTCTTTCAGAACTGCCAATACTTCGACCTCCTACTTTGGCCGTGCTACTTATAACTACAAAGAAAAGTACATCGCCAATGTATCCCTGCGTGCAGATGGATCTTCCATCTTCGGCAGCCAAAACAGGTGGGGCGTATTCCCTGCAGGTTCCGTGGGATGGGTGTTGACAGAAGAACCATTTATGAAAAACATCCCGGTGATTTCCAACGCCAAACTGCGTGTGAGTTACGGGCTGGCAGGTAATAACCAGTTCTCCGGCGACTATCCCTACCTCGCTACACTGGAAGCTGATAACTACAGCTTCAACAACTCGCTGGTAAATGGTTTGGGCGCAGCCTCGCTTGGCAATCCTGAACTGGGCTGGGAAAAAAGCAAACAGTTCGACGCCGGCATTGACCTCGGCTTCTTCCATGAAAGGATCGGTATTGGCATCGACTACTATAAAAGAAATACCAACGACCTCCTGCTGGCAGTAAATGTGCCTACCATCACGGGTTTCAGCACCGCTGTTAAAAATATTGGCGCTATTGAAAATAAAGGCTGGGAGTTTTCCCTCGCCACCCGTAATCTTACCGGCGCCTTTACCTGGAATACCAACGCAACGCTTTCCTTTAACCGCAATACCGTGGTGGCACTGGGTCCTACGGGAGATCCCATCCGCAGTAATTCCGGCGTAAATGAAACCAATATCACGATAATCGGCAAACCGATCGGTAACATTTATGGATACAAACAGATAGGCATCTTCCAGAACCAGGCCGACCTAGACAAATTTCCACACGACATCACTTCAAGACCCGGTGATGTTAAGTATGAGGATGTAAATAAAGATGGAAAGATCACAGCAGATGACCGCACCATCATTGGTAACAGTCAGCCTGATTTTATTTACGGCCTCACCAACACCTTCCGGTATAAGAACTTCGACCTGATGGTGGCCATACAAGGCCAGCAAGGCGGAGAGATACTGAACCTCAGCCGCCGGTTCTTTGAAAACGTAGAAGGCAGCGCCAACCAGCTCACCACAGTGTTGAACCGCTGGCAGTCGGCCGACAAACCAGGCAATGGCATCATTCCCCGCGCCAACCAGCGCACCACCGGCAACAACAACGCCATCTCCAGCCGCTGGGTAGAAGATGCTACCTACCTGCGTATTCAAAACGTGAGTATCGGTTACCAGCTGCCGGAAAAAATATTACAGCATATCCGCCTGCAACAGGCCAGGATCTATCTCTCGGCTCAAAACCTCTACACGTTTACCGACTACCTGAACTATAACCCGGAAGTAAGCAATTACGAAGGCGCTTTAACCAGCGGCGTAGACTATGGCCGGTATCCGCTGGCCAGAACATTTGTAGTTGGGGTAAATATTGGATTCTGATCTTGCTAAAAAATTAAAGAACATGCGCACAAATTATATATACATATTCCTCGCAGCAGCTGTTTCATTTACGGCCTGCAAAAAGAGCTTCCTGGAGCAGGTCCCGCCTTCCACGGCCACTACGGAAAACTTCTACAAAACAGCAGACGATTTTAAAAATGCACTCAATGCCAACTATGGCTCGTTGCAGTCGGGCGGCGTATTTGGCAACGCTTATATCTATGGTGATATTCCATCCGATAACAACTTCCCGGTGCCTTCCGGCTCTGTAACAGACCAGGATGAATTTGACCGCTTCTATATCAAAACTACCAATCCTTTTGTGGCCGCCCGCTGGAACGACAGCTACAAAGCCATTTCCCGCAGCAACACCATCCTGTCGAGGATTACGCCGATAGCCATGAGTGATTCATTGAAGAAGCGCTTCTCCGCAGAAGCGCAGTTTCTCCGTGCGCTGGTATACTTCAACCTGGTGCGTTCCTTTGGTGATGTGCCTTTGGTGGTGACAGAAATCACCAATGCCGACCAGGCATATGAATATACCCGTGATCCTGCAGCCAGCATATACGCACAAATTGAAGCCGACCTGAAAGCTGCGGAAGCCGCATTGCCGGTGAGTTATACCGGAGCCGATATAGGCAGGGCTACCCGTGGTGCAGCCAAAGCCTTGCTGGGAAAAGTATTGCTCACGCAACATAAATACCCCGATGCTGCTGCAAAGCTGAAAGAAGTGATCAGCTCCGGCACTTACGCCATATTGGATAAATATGCCGACGTTTTTGATGTAAGCAAGAAAAATAATAAGGAATCTGTTTTTGATGTACAATATAAATCAGGTGGCGTAAAAGAAGGCAATCCGCTGCCTAACTCGTTCGCGCCCGAAAACTCCGGCGACGCCGTAGTGAAGTTTGGCGGCGATGGCAATAACCAGGTGACCCCTGATATGGAAAGCGCCTATGAAACCGGCGACACCAGGAAAGGCTTTTCTATGGCTACTTCTTATGTAAATGCCAGCGGGGCTACCGTAAATTATTATTTTGTGAAGAAGTACTTTGATGTACCTGCCACCAAGAACGATAATGGTAATAACTTCCCGGTGATCCGTTATGCAGATGTATTATTGATGTATGCGGAAGCCCTTAATGAAATAGGCTACCAGGGCGGCGGTGAAGCATTCACTTACCTGAACATGATCCGCAAAAGAGCAGGACTCGCAGAAAAAACAGCCGCCAACGTACCCGACCAGGCATCGTTCCGGCTGGCAATAGAGAATGAAAGACGGGTGGAATTCGCGTTTGAAGGTCACCGCTGGTACGACCTCGTTCGCACCGGCAGGGCGATTCCGGTACTCAACAGCAAAAAAGCACAGATCAGGTTAGTAGCGGACCTTACCAGCGACAACCTCGTAATACCAGTACCACAAAGCCAGATAGACATTAACAAGGATAAGATCAAACAAAATAAAGGATATTGATGGTACGTAAAACCGTTTGTACTTTTTTATGGTTAACAGCTGGTATGGCAAGTGCTTTGGCACAAACCAGCCAGCTGTTGGCTTATGTAGACCCGTTCACCGGCACTTCCAAAAGCACCACTCTCACCGCCCTGGCACATGGCGCCGGCACCGAGCAGCTGGCTAATACCATTCCCGCGGTGGGCACACCTTTTGGCATGACGCAGTGGACCCCGCAAACCAGGCTCACCGAACAGAAATGTGTGGCGCCGTATTATTACACGGACTCTCTTTTCACCGGCTTCCGGGGCACACACTGGCTCAGCGGTTCCTGCACACAGGACTATGGCAGTATGACCGTTATGCCCGTTTGCGGTGAACTCAAAACCACACCTGACGGTTACGCCTCAACGTTTTCAAACACCGGTGAAACAGCGTCGCCCGCCTGCTACAGCACATTACTGGGTAAAGACAAGATACACGCGGCCATCACTGCCACCGCGCGTTGCAGCATGATGCAATTTCGCTTCACCAAAGAGGATGACTGCCATATAGTAATCAGGCCCAACAGTGACCGGGGCAAAGGCGCCGTGTATATCGACCGCCAGCGGCAGGAGATCTCCGGCTACAACCCGGCGTTCCGCATTTACCAGGGTCAGGGACAGCCAGCAGGTTTCAGCGGCTACTTCGTGGTGCAGTTTGAAGAAGTGTTTAGTGATGCAAAAGTATTCCGGGACAACACCATTCTGGCGGAAGACAGTATTAAAGACAATACAGGTATTGGCGCCGCCGTAAAATTCAACGTGCATAAAGGCAGTGTAATAAGGATACGTGTGGGCACTTCTTTTACCAGTATTGACGCGGCAAGAGAGAATCTTGCGGCAGAAATCAATCACTGGGATTTTACCGCACAAACAAAAACAGCCAGCGATATATGGAATAAAGCGCTGGGGAAAATTGAAGTAACCGGTTCTTCTGAAAAAGATAAAACAATTTTTTATACCGCGTTGTATCATACCATGCAGCACCCGCGCCTCTTTAATGATGTAAAAGGCACCTACCCTGCTTTTGCGCAATCTTACCAGGTGAAACAACTGGCTTCCGGCAATTACTACGACGACTTTTCCATGTGGGATATTTACCGCGCGCAACTCCCGCTGTATGAGATACTGGATACCACGTTGATCAACGACCTGGTACGTTCGCTGATCCTGAAAGGGCAACAGGGTGGCTGGCTGCCGATCTTCCCCTGCTGGAATAATTACACTGCCGCGATGGTTGGTGATCATGCCATTCCGTTTATTGCATCTGCCTATAACAAAGGCATCCGGAATTATGATGTGGAAGAAGCGTATCGCCTCATGCGGCAAAATGCGTTTGACACCGCTGCTATAGCTGATTATAAAGAAGGCAAGGGCCGCAGGGCTTTATCTTCTTACCTGAAATACGGATATGTACCTTTGGAAGATAACGTGCCGTATGCCTTTCATAGCCGGGAGCAGGTATCGCGCACACTTGAATATGCGTTTGATGATTACGCCTTATCTACCATTGCGAAGGCACTGCATAAGCAAAAAGATTATGCAGCCTTAACAAAAAGGGCCAGCAATTATGCCAATGTATTTGACCCGCAGCTGGGAGATGTAAACGGCCGGTACGCCTCCGGCAAATGGTATGAGCATCCCGACCGGGATAAGAAAATGTTTTTTATTACCGAGGGAACACCACGGCAGTATGGGTTTTATGTACCGCATGATATTCCCGGTCTTATTAAATTAACCGGCGGAAATAAAAAATTTGAACAGGCGCTGGATAGTCTTTTTTTAAACCAGCAGTACTGGCATGGCAATGAACCCGGTCACCAGATCCCTTTCCTGTATAACTACGTAAACGCGCAAACGAAAACCATTGCGCATACCCGTGACATCAGGGCCATGGAATACGGCGTAGGTCCGGGAGGGTTATGCGGCAATGACGATGCCGGCCAGATCAGCGCCTGGTATGTATTTGCCGCGATGGGATTTTACCCGGTGAACCCCGTGGCGCCGGAATATGCCATCACCATTCCTGCTTTTGAGCGTATTGTCATTCATACCGGTGCGCATACCACTACCACCATCCGCACGGATTTTAAAGGTTCGCCCGTGTCTATTGGCACTATAAAAAAGGATGGAAAGCCATACAGTACCAGGCGCCTGTTGCACACCGACCTGATGAAGGGCGGCGTATTTGATATTTACCCAACCCGTGGTGGACAATAAGCGGTTACTCGCAGCGGAAATTACTCCATAGCCCGTCCATCTGCTTCCAGATCACATGGGACACCTGCTGCGGGGAAATTTCAAAGAAGAGGGCGGTACGCTGTTGCGATTCACAATTTCTTACATGTATGGTACAGTGCAGCACAATGGGGCGCTGTACCATATAGTTTAACATCCGGATGGTACCGCCGTAGGTTTCCACATCTCCTTCCAATGTTTTTACATTTTTGATATCGACGACCGTAGGAACCTGTTTTTCCGCGGGTATCCGGCGGCCGGTAATATTGCGGTTTACCAGGCCGTTGTAATAAGCGGTGAGATAGGTATTCAGCGTAGCCGCGTTTACTACGGGCTTATCTTTCAGCCACCAGAGGAAAGCATATGACCAATGTTCCGCACTGGTGCTGTCGCCCCATCCCGGCGCAAAACGGATATCTTCCACACCTTTATAGCGGATCTCCGGGGCAAAGTCCACCGGCACCTGGAAATGTTCCGTACCCCAGCCCTTCGGCTTGTTCAGCTTATAAGGAGGTTTCCAGTTTACCGGGTCAAAAATATCCAGTGTACGTTTGATCCATTGGATACATTCCGTTTCATCTACAATAGAAAATGCCTCTGCATAGCGGGCGCCGTTGATGCGTTTGCCGGGTTGTGGAGAAGCGATGAACTCCGCGTCTCCGTTGCCGGCCAGCAGCAGCCTGCTTATCAGTTCGGTGGCATCGGGAATATAGGTATCATACAAACTGTTGCGGCGTTCCTTCAGCAGCCACGCGATGTCCGTATCATAATATACGCGCACGGGTACACGTTGCAGGTATTGCTCATTGCCTGCGGCCGTGTCTTCCCGGTTGAACGGTGACAGGGCGCGGTAACCTTCCGGGCGTGTCGCTGGTGTGCCGATTTCGCGGGTCATTTTATCAAGAATATAACCTGCGTCGCCCATTTGTCCGTCGGTTGTTTTTTTCCGGATCACCTGTTGGCACCACTGCCACAATCCATTCAGATCCACCGGGCCGCTGACGGTAAAAACGGCTTTGGGGTGTACAGCATAGGCGGCGGGGAACTGCCGGGTTAATTCCGTATAGCGCAGCGCGATATTGCTGGCATACTCGTATCCGGCCAATACAAATTTCGACGTATCGGCTTTGTATTTATTGGCTACATGCTTTATCACCGTGCTGATGCGGTTTACCACGGCGGTATCCGCAAACAGTTGTTCCTGCATGGAAACAAAAACAGTGAGCAGGTCGTTGGCACAGGCCACGTTGTGCAGCTTTGTTTCCGGTACCAGGTTATCCAGCTGGTAGAAGTTAGACAGCACCACCACTACGCCTTTTATCTGATGGGACAGCGGCGGTACGGCGAGATAAAAATTGCCGGTGCTGTCTTTCGTATCAAAAACTACTTTTTCGATATACTGCGCGTTTGCGGATGATGCAGTAAAAAAAGCAGCCATTACAAGCAGGGAAAAAAAGCGGTTAAGCATGATAGCGGAAATTTAATTGTGAACGCTTATGGCAGGGGATCTCCGGGCGCCGGGTGCTTTGGATCAAATACAGCCATCCCTACCCTGCTGTCGGCGCAGCCATAATATAAAAACCATTTCTTCTTAAAATATACCAGCCCTTCTATAAACACGGTACCAGCGGCATACTGCCCGCTTTTCTCAAATGCTTCCATGGGACGCAGGAACGGCACATCCAGGCGGGCAATAGCTTTTTCAGGGTCCTGTTTATCAAAAAGTACCTGCCCGGCGCTGTAGCTGTTAGCGGTAAAGCGCCGGTCGCCTTTTTCACCCGGCTGATTCTTCCCGTTATACAGCAACAGGATGCCTTTATCCGTCATAATAGCCGGCGGACCACACTCCGTCAGCCCGCTGTCGAAATAGCCCTTCCTGGGCCTTATAAGCGCTTTTAATGCCCCGCTGCTATCGGTAACGGGGTGCCAGTCGACCAGGTTATCAGAGGTGGCGGCAAATACGCCTGCTTCTCCCCAATACATCCAGTACTTTCCATTTACTTTTGCAATCACCTGCTTCTTTCCTTTCAGCTCGGTGACGATGGACGCCGATTTATGCGGCTGATCCACGAAACGCCTGCCGGCTTTCCGGAAAATGGGCCCGTGCTTGGTCCAGTTGACCAGGTCTTTACTGGTGGCCACTCCCAGGCGGGGTACCTGCCGGTTCCACTGTGTATAGAAAATCACGTAGGTACCATCAACGGTAACGGCTACACGGGGGTCTTCACAGCCACCCGGCCATTCATAGGTTTGCTGATCATCGTTACGCGGATATAATACCGGTATTTTTTTCCTTTTGAAAGAAGTGCCGTTTTTACTTTCTGCATAGCCGATCCTGGAGGTACGCGTACCTATCTTGATACCGGATTTATCTTCTGCGCGGTAGAGCACTACTATTTTCCCGGCCTTCACCACAGCAGCAGGGTTAAAGGTGTCGTTCGACTCCCAGTCGACCTCCCTTTGCAGGAGCGAATCATAAAAGTGCGCTGTGGAGTCTGTACGGATCACAGGATTCACGCCGGCGGGCCTTACAAAGCCGCCCATTGCCCAATCGGGTAAACGGTTGGTTTGGGCTTTCAGCGGATGCTGGGCGAGGGTTAGGATTGCCGCGAGCAGCAACAGGATGTTGGTATTCACAGTGGGTATGTTTTGTTTGTCGTGGAATATTTTATTTTCTTTTCAGAAGATGTGATCTTAAATGATTCCTCTTTCTTTCCAGTCATGGAGCTGGGTTTCCGGCATGCCGCAGGAAAGCAGCATTTCACCAATATCATCCGGGCACAAAGACCAGTCAACTGAATAGGCAATGAATTGATCAGATGCGGCTATTTTGCGATCAAGTTTACCTGTCGTCAAATACCAGGCTGTCCGATGCATCATTGTTTCAGCAATCGCATAGTCTCCTCCTTTTTCCACCTCCCCGAGAAAGGCTTTCAGCAACCGTTCAGCGGTATGCAACTGCACCTCCTTATAATCGTGATCATTATACAGCATCAATTCGTTAAACAATTCTTCTTCTCCCATTTCAGTAAGCGTACGTGTCCAATCCCTTTCAGAAATCAGCTTTAGCCACGGAACGTAATTGGCTACTTCCCTATAACCTACTTCCAGTAGGACTAATGGCTGTTTTGGCTTGATAGCCTCAATGGCAGTAATAATATCAGCCGCCATCAACTGCGATACCCTGTCCGACAGCTCACTCAGGGAAACTCCTGCTGGTGGCTTTACATAAGCATATTGAGGTTCATTATCTTTCAAAATACTTACAATTTCGTCCAGCGTGCCGTCCTCATTATATTTATATTCTTCCCTGCCGGGCATCTTTCCTATTCCCGGCATATTATACAAACAGTCGGCCCACTTAATACACCCATTTTCATAATGAAATAATTCCACATCAGAAATAATCGAATGCTTATCTTTTAGCAGTCGTTTTAACATCTTTTCCTTCGGCTGCCCAACGAGATCAGGAATGCCGGATCTTCCATTGAGAAGAAGCGATTGGTAAGCAGTTTTTAGTCCATCCCGGAGCTCCAACCGTTGAATACAGGAAGGGACCCTGGTAGGGATATGAAATTCTACATACTCGACGTAGCTTTCACTGTAGTGATAAAACCCCTCCCATTCTCCGTAGGAGGTTACATAACATGGCCTACCTGCAGCGTTCAATCCATATGCAGCCCGCTTGCGTTCTGAAAATTCTGAAGACAAACCCTCTTCGGCAGGAAAATTTCCATTATTATAGTCCGATACCCGGAACAGATGCATTTCACCATAAAACGTTTCCACTACCTGCTCTTTATATTTCGGCAAAGTACCCATTTCATCGTATGCTGTTAACCACCGGTCCAGCAATTGTTGTTCTAATATTTCAGGGGACATACAGGAATTTTAGGTCGATTAAGCGAAGATTAAAAGATACAACACAATTCACAAATCCTCCCTATTTTTTGTCTGTTCCCCCAACAGACGGAACTTATATCCTGTACATGAAAAGAAGCGCGTTCATCGCCAAGTAAAATATTATATTATAACCCGCCACACCCAAAACAAGTTTTAGGAAATTTTTAATGACTTTTATCATGTCTTAACAGAAAATTATCGGCTAATTTTGCTAAATTAATAGTAGCACCAAAACAAACCGATAGACATATGCAATACTGTAGCAGAATTTTTTACCTGGTCTGCTTGTTGATATGTATCAATGTAGCAGCAGACGCGCAAAAGAAGATTACCGGCATTTATCGTAGCATGGATGATTACCTGTCCGGCGGGTTAAGTTATACCAAAGATAACAGCAACAAAACACCGAGGATTCATCTGCATACGCTTGCGCCTAAAAGTTATGTCACCCTGGAGCATAATGGCAGAAATATTCATATCAACAAAAATGAAATATTTGCTTATCAGCTCACCAATGGTGATGTTTACCGGGTAGAAGGTAATCACAGTTACCAGATCCTGAATAAAAACCCGCAATTATTACTGTATAAGAGAAAAATACCTACTTCTCCCAAAGCCGGTCCGGAAGATCAGTACAAAATGTACTTCTCCGCTCCTAACGGTAAAATACAAACGCTGACCGCCTGGAATGTAAAACAGGCCTTCCCTGCGCATGAAACACTGGCCGATCAGATGGATGCCCTGTTTAAACGGGATGCAGAACTGCTGACTTACGACAGGTTCCGTGGCATGTATAAACTGGAATGGCTGGTAAAATAAACGATTGACAGTTAGCTTTCTGCGTAAGGCGGAAAGCTAACTGTTTAACTACTTTGCCGCTTTTAAAATAAAATCTACAATAGGTGTAGGATCCGGGAAGCTGTGAGGATGATGGGCAAATCCCGGTTTATGCATCACCGTTATATCTCCTCCCAACGCTTTTATTTTTTCTTCAAACGGCAGCGTATTTTCTTCAGGCGGTACATCCGTATCCGCATCAGCCAACACATGCAGCATCGGGTACTTTCCTTTTACTATTTCCTTTATTTTATAGAGCGGGCTTCCCTTAAACAGCATAGCAGCGCTATCGGAAGTAAAACCGTAATCCTTTTTGAAAGCTTCCCACTCATTACGTTGGGCAAGCTGTTTTTTAAACTGGCATCCCGGCCAGCTGCACAGGTCTATCACGGGATTATCTACATATACAGCCGCTACTTTATCCGGATTTTCAGCCGCCCAGTTGTACACGTATACCGCTCCCCTGCTCATGCCTTCCATCACTGCTTTACGTGCCAATCCGGCTTTGCGCAACAACGAATAATACCCGTTCCATAATTGTATAGCCTCCTTATTGCCAAACAATTCTGCCACATCACAATACACCACATGATAACCCCGTTCCAGCAGGGCAATATCCGTTTGCGGTTCATGTCCCCAGAAACGGGCGCGCCAGATCCACGGATGACCGGCAGCGGCAAACTTAGGCGCCACCACTTTACAGGCGCGTCCCCTGAAATCAAAGTCCGCACAGCGGTAGCCATAAAATGAGGTGATCTTTTTATCGCCTGGTAGCCGGCTAATGGCGCTAAAGGCCGTATCCCGCACGGGGTGCAGTACTTCAAAAAGTGTTTTCGCTATCATTGTGGTGCCCTCCAGCTCGGGATGAATCCCATCCGGCATGAGTCCCGGTTTACCAATCAGCAGAGCATTCAGGTTTACCAGCTCCAGGTTTTCCTCATAAGCCACCTGTCTTACCTTTGGCAAAATCTGCTTTGTAATCACCGGGTCCCAGATCTGGGTAGTGTCTTTCACAAAAGAAACAATGGGCTGCAGCAACAGGATACGCGGATGTGAAGGCAATGCCCGGAACGCGCGGATCATATCGTGATAGTCTGCTTCATATTCATCAAGGTATACGCGGTTAATCAGCTTACTGTCGTTGCCACCGAGGTCGATCAGCACAATGTTCGGTTCACTTGCCAATGCAGCTTTATACTCAGGGGTATCCCAATAGGGATGATCGCCTTTTTTCAATAAAGTGGTGCTGCTTACGCCGTAGTTGGTCACCTCAAAGTCCGGCCCCAGGAGCTTTCCCAGCTGCGCGGGATAGGATTCGGTTTCAGGATGCTGCAACCGGGCGCCGGCACAGATGCTTGCGCCCAAACAGGCAACCTTTACCCGCTGTGCAAATACCGGGACCTGATACAGCAGGATCAATAGTAAAATAAAACACCTGGACCTCATGCGTGAAATTTATACGTGGAATAATGGGTTGTTAAGATAATATTTACTTTTATTATTCCACGTATCCCTTACTGCATCTCTTTTACAAGATAGCCTGCTGTTTTCACAAAGCCATTTGCCTCCAGGTAGTCCGGCGCCACGGAAAGCTCTGCCCACATGGCATCCCGGCCCTTATATACCGCCAGGCATTTTTCCAGCAACGAGGCTGCTGCTGTTCCGCCGGCATGCGCCTGCAATACCGCGAAAGCCGACAGGTGTACGATCCGCTTCCCTTCCAGGAATGAAGGCCGCACGCCACCATCGGTAAGAAAGGCGAAACCCGCCGGTTCGTCCCCCGCATATACGATGAACCACTGACTTGAAAAACTATTCATACTGTTCACCAGGATTTTTTTGGTGTATTGCCCTTCCATCTTTATTTCGGGATGCTCTGCCAGCCAGGTGCGGGTAAGGTATAACAGCTCATCAATCATCTTGTCTGATGCCACTGCAAACTTTGTAATGATGGTACTCATATCCGGTTGTTTGAAAGAATGAGCCACGAAAGTAGCAGTCTGCCGCTGTGCAGCGGGATACAGGGAGCCGAAATATAACCGGTACAGGAACCCTCAGCTGTGGGCTACCGCGTAGCTTCCCACTTTTCGTATAGCCGTCACCTTTGCCGGTGTATATTTATCGGCAAATACCAGCCGGAGATAATGGTCGTAAGCACCTGTAAAAGAGAAGGCCGATCCCGGTGTAAATCTCACCCCGGTATCTTCACAAAAGCGGTAAAAGGCGGTCATATCCAGCGTTTCCGGCAACTGCACCCACAGGTGATAACCGCCGACCGGACGACTCACTTTCGTCCCCGCGGGGAAACATTCCCTGATCAGTTTCAAACTCTGTTCGCACTGTGCGGCCAGCTGCTTCCGGAAAACGCGCAGGTGTTTTTCATAAGCACTGCCTTCCAGTATTTTATTCATCGTTTCCTGGTACACAGGCGATACGCTGCTGCCCACGGCAAACCGGATCTGTTCTGCCTGCCGGAAAAAGCGTCCTGCCGACAACCACCCCAGCCGGATACCCGGCGCCAGCGATTTTGCAAAAGAGGAACAGGTCATCACCAACCCGCTGCTATCGAAAGAGCGGATGGTGGAAGGACGCTGGCCGTTGAATGGCAGCTCACCGTAAATATCGTTTTCTATCAGCGCAATGTTGTGGGCTTGCGCGACTTTCAGCAGTTGCTGCTTTTGATCATCCGTCAGCAGTGTGCCGGTAGGATTATGAAAGTTCGGCGTAACGACAATGGCTTTAAAAGCATGTATGGCACAGGCTTCCTTCAATACATCCAGATCAAAGCCTGTTTGCGGACGCACAGGAATTTCCACCACTTTCAGCCGCAGTACGCGGATCACTTCCAATACGGAAAAAATACAGGGACTTTCAATAGCAATTACATCGCCCGGCTCACACACCGCTGCCAGCGCAATGTATACTGCCTGTAAAGCGCCGTCTGTAATAAGCAATTCATCAGATTGTAAACGGGTATTGTGATGCGCTGCGCGTTTGGTAATACTTTCACGCAATGCGGCCAAACCATTGGCAGGATAATATTTTAAGAGCGCTGCTCCTTTTTCGCGGATCACCTGCTGCATGGTTTTCAGTAACAACTGCTGCGGCAACAACAAATCGCCGGGAGCCGCCACGTTGAATTCAGATAGTGCACTGCGTTGCCGGTTTTCGGAAGAAATCGCCGCCAGGTTATTCCTGAAAACAGGATCCCTTACTATCATGGTTTCAGTTACTTTACCGGTAGCAGCCGGCCGGGCGCTTACATAGTAGCCGGAGCGGGGAACGCTTTCCACCAGGCCTCTTAACAGGAGATCGTCATAAGCGCTCTGGATGGTACTCAAACTGGTGCTGTAGTGTGCCTTCAATGTTCTTACTGAAGGTAACCGGTGACCAGGTAAATACTGGCCACCGGTGATCTTACTTTCAATGTTCGCTGCTATTTCTTCGTATTTATATTGTTTCATTTGTTTACCGGCTACGATGACCCGGTAAAGGTAGGCGAATTTCAACAGCTAATTCAACAACAGCTCGTCTGCAAATGCCCATCCGCGGTTTCCTTTACCAGGATGCCAGCCCGGTATTTTCAGCAGGGGTTCCATCACCACTTTCACACAGGAAACGTTGGTGACGGGGAAAGCGGCGGCTATTTCCATGGCGGCGGCAGGGTCGTCCTTTTTTCCTGCTGCCGGAATAATCCGTTTCAATAGCTTCAGGTGTTGTGCATCTGCCCCACCCCATATTTCCACTTTGGCAGGAGGAAAAATATACCCGTTAATATTTCGTAAGATACCTACCGATACTGACTGCAAGGGTATGGCCTGCTTGAAAAGCAGCATGGCTGTCATTGGCTCTTTCACATAGCCCAGCCATTTTCCGTTGCCCTGATCCATACCGCCTTTCTGCCCATCGCATAAGGTTTTGGCGCCACTGCCGGCATAGGTTCCATCCGGCTGCGTGAGCAATATCACACTGTCAGGGATATACGTAGATTTATAAAAACTGAACTGCACCGGGTCGCTGGCGTACCAGCCTTTTTTGCAGGCAATGGCACGGATGGTGGTATTACTTTGCAGCAACAGGCTGTCTTTAAACAGGGGCGAGTTGATGCTGTCTGGTACCGATCCATCCGTAGTGTAGCGGATCTCCACCCCTTTTATGGGATGCTTCAGCAGCAATTGTGCGGTACTGCGGAAAACGGAGGCGGTATTCAGTAATAAAGGCTGATTCAGTTTTAATAGTTGTTTACCATCGTCTGTAAATCCTTTGATGATGGCTACCTGTTTAAATGCAGCAGGGAGCTTGTCCAGTTCAGCAGCAGTGAGGCCGGTGTTCCACAGGTACAATTCCTTCAACGCAGGTGCTGTTTTCAGCGCCTGTAGCTGCTGTAAGGTAACGGGGGTGCCGGACAGCGAAAGGCTTTCCAGGTGCGGCAGCTTTGCCAGGGCCGACAGCGTTTGTCCCTTTACGTTAGTAAAGCTCAGGTTCAGCACGCGCAGCTCCGGAAACTGTGCAATGATATTCAGATCGGCATCCTGTACCGGCATCTTCTGCAGGTGCATTTCTATGATCTGCTTTTTCAGCGGCAGCAGTTCTTCGATGGATTTACTGTTGAACTGATCTTTATTATAGCAGTTAACTACAAGTGGCGCTGCGTTTAACGCTACCGGGTAAATAACACGGTAATTGTTATTCAGCTTTTGTACCAGCTTTTCATCTGCTGCGGCAAAGTTGTATACAGGAGCTGTCGATGCGGCTGGCTCTAACATGGCTGCGGCCAGCAACCGCAGGCTATCCTTCGCAGGTAATGCGGCTACTTTTGTTTTAAAATCAGCGCCGCCTTTGATCCAGTAATATAACAGGTCCGCTTCTTCCGGTGTAAGCTGCGGCTTTCCTGCCGGCGGCATATGTTTTTTGGCATCCAGTGGCAGGTGCAGTCTTTCCATCAACAGGCTCATGTCCGGTTTACCGGCAACAAACAGTTTACCGCTCTTTCCACCTTTCAGCAGCTGTTGCGGCAGCTCCATTGCCAGCTCCCCTTTTGCCTTGCCTGCATTATGACAGTTCATACATTTCTCCTGCAACACCGGTTTCACCAGGTGTTCATATACCAGCGCCTGGTCGAAGGGTACCTGTGGCCTTTTACCCGCGGGGTTTACCGGCGCCAGCACAAAGTTTTCGCCATGCGTGATATCAGCTCCCAGGTGACCGGTGATTACCAGCAATGCCGCAGTGATGAGCACACCGCCCTTCTGTAACAGCGGGCGGCGTTTCTCCGATTGTCCAAACCAGTATATGAAGGAGGCCAGCCAGCACATCGTCACGCCGCTCCATTTGTGCCACTGTAAAGTGCCGCTGCCGTTGTATCCTTCTTCACCGGATAAAAACAGGCCCATGATAACGGTAACGACTGCACTGAGTGCGCCGGTGAGCAGTAGCACAGATGCCAGCTGTTGTTTCCACGCTTCGGCAGCCGGCTCACGCAAACGGATAAACGTTAAAATGCCTGCAACAAGAATCAGTACAATTGGAAAATGCAGCAGCAAAGGATGCATGCGCCCCAGCACCTGCAACCAGGGAGGTAACACCACCCTGTTGCCAAAGATCACGAGGAAAAGGATAAAAATATTTCCGGCAAATAACAGGCTGCTGCCTGCGCTTTGCCATCTGGATGGCTGTTTCGCGGTCATTATACCCTCCTGAGTTTATAAGGATACACTTTCCCGGAGGCCCATTGTGCCACATAAAGGTTCCCGTCGTTATCCACACATACGTCATGCGGATGTACAAATATTTTCTCTGCCTGCTGCATGGGCTGCAGCTTTCCGTCGGTATATACCGGTGCGGTGCCTCCGATATTGGAAACTACCTTGTTGTCTTTATCTAATATCGTTACAAAACCACTGCCTTCCTTATCCATATTAGGTGACCGTAATACGGCTGCATACAGGTGATCGCCTTTTATAACCGCGCGGCATACACAGGCGCCGGGCAGAGCAATTACTTCCTGTAATTGTCCGTCGAGGCTGAAGCGTTTAAAGCAATTCCGTGTTCTGTCGGTAACAATAAGCGTAGGCGTGCCTTTGCGGTGATCTACCACGATACCGTGGGCATTATCCAGGTGTTCATCTCCCTGACCCCTTCCGCCAAAATAACCCAGCAGTTTACCGTTGCGGTCATAGCGCATTACATATTGCGCGCCATAGCCGTCGGCAATATAAAAATCGCCATTGTCTGCCACGGTTGTTTCTGTAGGTACAAACTCTTCCTTCTTCTTATACACGCCTGTTTCAGCGGGATAGTCGATAGTCAGCAGAATTTTACCTTCCATCGTTGTTTTGTACACCTGGTGTTTTTCGGTATCCGTAATGAACAGGTACTCGGTACCATTTTCATTGCTGAGTGTTAGTCCGTGTGCGCCGGGGAATTCATGGCCCCAGTTCTCCAGCAGTTTGCCGGATTTATTATAGATAAGAATATTATTTTTTGTTTCGTTCGTCAGCAGGATGATGCGGCCTTTTTTGTCCTGCACCATTTCATGGCAATCTTTCACCGGGTACCGGCTGCTGTCGAGCGTTCCCCATTTAGTGTCCAGTGCATAGCGCATATTATTGTGGCCGTATACCGGTCCTTTTGGTTTGGCAAAAAGATCGCGGGAAATATAAAAGGAGGCGGTTACTAACGCCGACGTCTGTATGAATTTTCTTCTTTCCATTATAACAGTATTTATCAGGCCATCAATCCGGGGATTACCTTGCCGGCCACATCTGTGAGGCGGTAACGGCGTCCCTGGTGTTTAAAAGTTAATTTTTCGTGATCCAGTCCCATCAGGTGTAAGATGGTGGCATGGAAATCATGCACGTGCACCGGATCCTTTATAATATTATATCCGAATTCATCGGTTTCACCGTATACGATGCCGGGCTTTACGCCACCACCGGCCATCCAGATGGAGAAGCAACGGGGATGGTGATCGCGGCCATAATTATCGGCAGTCATTTTACCCTGGCAGTAGTTGGTTCTGCCAAATTCACCGCCCCATATTACCAGCGTTTCATCGAGCAGGCCACGTTGTTTCAGATCAGTGATCAATGCTGCAGAAGCACGGTCTACATCTTTTGCCTGTCCGGCCATTTCATTGGGAAGGTTGCCATGCTGGTCCCAGCCCTGGTGATACAGCTGGATAAACCGCACACCGCTTTCAGAGAGCTTCCTGGACAACAGGCAGTTGGCAGCGAAAGTGCCGGGCACCAGGCAATCCGGTCCATACAGTTTAATGATATCGTCCGATTCTTTGGAGAGGTCGGTGAGCTCTGGCACAGCCGTTTGCATGCGGTAAGCCATTTCATACTGCTGGATCTTCGTATTGATTTCCGGGTCGCCAAATTCTTTATACGACTGGTCATTCAATGCGGCGAGCTGGTCCAGCATCTGGCGGCGGTTAGCCATATCAATGCCTTCAGGATTATTCAGGTATAGCACGGGACTCTCGCCACTGCTGAACTGAACGCCCTGGTGGATACTGTCCAAAAATCCATTGGACCATAACTTGGAATATACGCCTTGCCCGTTTCCTTTACCTCTCGACAGCAGCACGCAAAATGCGGGCAGGTTTTTATTTTCGCTGCCGAGGCCGTAGCTCATCCAGGAGCCGAAGCTGGCGCGGTTGCCCTGTTGTGCCCCCGTCTGGAAAAAGGTAAGGGCCGGATCATGGTTGATCGCTTCCGTAAACATGGAACGGACAATACAGATGTCGTCCACTATTTTGGCGGTATGCGGAAACAGGTCGCTGATCCAGGCTCGCGCTTCGCCATACTGGTGAAAATCGTAGTGTGAACCTACCAGCGGAAAAGACGACTGCCCTGAAGTCATGCCTGTTAAACGCTGCCCCATACGGATGGAAGCCGGTAGTTCCTGTCCCATCATTTCCCGCAGCTTGGGTTTGTAATCGAAGCTCTCCAGTTGTGAGGGCGCGCCATTCTGAAACAGGTAAATGACCCTTTTGGCTTTGGGCGCAAAGTGCGGCATACCGGGAATGAAAGGCGCTTCTTCCCCGCTGTTTTTACCAAAGAGGTCAGGTACCAGCAATGAACCCAGGGCAAGGCTGCCTACGCCAAGGCTCAGGCGCGACAAGAACTTGCGGCGGTTCATATTCAGGTGGTGTTCTATGAATTCGTTTTTCATCGTCCTTTATTATGCGTGACTATACGATCGTTATGTTTTTGAAAGTGTTTCCTCCAGGTTATAGATGGTGGTGATCACCTGCATCATGGCAGCCCATGAGGCATTGTCGAGGTGTTGCGCCATCGGGTATTCTCCATGCTGCAGCAACTTTACTGCGCTGGCCGGCTGTTGTTTGTACAGCTGCTGTTGCTGCTCATAATACTTCTCCAGCAAGGTTAGTTCCTGTGGTTGCGGTGTACGGCAAACAATTAAACGGAAAGCCTGCTGAATATTCCTGGAGCTGTTATTATCTTTTTGCAGCAGCCTGGAAGCCAGCACCCTGGAGGCTTCCAGCACCGTAGGATCATTGAGCATGATAAGCGCCTGCAATGGCGTATTGGTGCTTGCGCGTTTTACTTCGCACTGGTCGCGGTTGCTGGCGTCAAAGATCATCATGGAGGGCGGTGGCACCGTACGTTTGATAAAGGTATACAACCCTCTGCGGTACAGGCTTTCACCATGGTCCTGTTTATAGCTGGCCAGGATTCCCCTGCCGGAAGTAGCCATTTCCCATAAGCCTTTAGGCTGATAAGGTTTTACGCTGGGACCACCAATCACCGGTACCAATAGTCCGCTGCTTTTCAGCACCAGGTCGCGCACTCCTTCTGCGGGCAGGCGGAACCGCGGTCCGCGGGAGAGATAAATATTTTCAGGATCTGCTTTTAGTTTGTCTTTGGAAATGGCGGTCGATTGCCGGTAGGTGGCAGTCATGACCATTTGTTTCATGAGACGTTTAATATTCCAGCCGTGCTGCATAAAGTCCACTGCGAGCCAGTCGAGCAGTTGCGGGTTGGTAGGCAGGTCGCCCTGCATACCGAAATCGCCGGTACTTTTCACGATGCCCCTGCCGAATATTTCCTGCCATTGCTGGTTCACGAACACCCTTGCGGTGAGTGGGTTTCGCTTATCGAACAGCCAGTTGGCCAGTCCGAGGCGATTGGCCGGATATTGTTTCACATCAAACGGCAACACCGCATGTGGCGTTTCAGGCTGCACTTCCAGCGTAGGGTTGTCGTAGTTACCACGGCCAAGGATATACGTTTTCCGGGTGGTATCTTTCTCTCCCATTACAGAAACGATCAACCGGTTGCTGTCCTGCTTATTAATAAATTTCAGCACTCCTTTGAGATCGTCTTTTGTGATCTCCATATAGGGCGTTTTGGCGTAGGTTTCCGGGCCGCCCACGGCGGATTCCAGTCCTACTTCCTTCACATTATTAAAGAAGGCAAAGAGTTCATAATATTCTTTTTGTGAGAACGGATCATATTTGTGATCGTGGCAGTGAGCACATTCGATGGTGATGCCGAGCATGCTTTTACCAAACGTGTTGGTGCGGTCAGAAACATATTCTATGCGGTATTCTTCATCTATTACTCCTCCTTCCTCCGTGATTTTATGGTTGCGGTTAAAGCCGGAGGCCAGCAGTTGTTCCCGGGTAGCGCCTGGGATCATGTCTCCTGCGATCTGCCAGGTAATAAAATCTTTGTAAGACAGGTTTTCATTGAATGCGTGGATCACCCAATCCCGCCAGGGCCACATGCTGCGGTAGTTATCGTCCTGGTAGCCGTGCGAATCAGCATAGCGGGCCACATCCATCCAGTGAACTGCCATCTTTTCGCCATAGGCGCTGTCCTGCAGCAGTTCATCCACCATACGTTCGTATCCGGCGTCGCTGGTATCTTTGGCAAAGCGCTCCATTCTTTCAGGTGATGGCGGCAGGCCGGTAAGATCGAGGCAAAGGCGTTTGAGCAGTCTTTCATGATCCGCAGCGGGATTGGGTTCCAACCCTTTCTCTTCCATGCGGGCCAATACAAAATGGTCTATTTCATTACGGGCCCATTTCTCTTTGTTTACTTTGGGCAGCGGCGGTGTTACCGGCGCCACAAAGGCCCAGTGTGGTTTATACTTTGCGCCTTGCTTAATCCATTTTTCAATCAGCTTTACTTCATAGTTGCTGAGCGACATATTGGAGGATGGCGGCGGCATACGCATAGAAGTATCCGTGGTGCTGATGCGCTGGTACAATACAGAAGCCATGGGATTACCGGGTACGAGCGCATGTGCGCCCGGTGTTTCACGAAGCGCTTTATAGGCACTATCGGCAATATCCAGGCGCAAACCGGCTTCCCGCTTATTGGCATCCGGACCATGGCAGGCATAGCACTTATCCGATAAGATAGGCCGTATATCAAAATTGTAATCTACAATTTCAGGCAATTTTTCCTGCTGTTTACCGGGTGTATCGCCATTGTTACACGCGTATAAAAATGCAAGAGAGCAGATGGTGAGTCTGACACAACGTTGGAACATAATTTTCTGCAATTAATTGTACACTGTACCTATACAACGGGTAGGCCCGTGAATTTTACTATAGCTGTCTGGTTGTTTAATAATGGTAAATATCGGCTATTAAAACATGCCATTTTGATGCTATTTTGCTCCATAATGGTGCTTTCTTAGCATTATGTATATACATACCTACAAATTATTAAGTAAGAAGGATAAATCAGATTTCTTAAGAGCCTGATGATAAAATTAGCCAGGTTCGTTCGCAACATTATTAGCCAGATTTGAGGTAAACAGACAGACACATTAAATGCATTTGTGAAAAAATCACAAATATTGACTATCTTTAAGACATGTTTATAGCGTTTGATTTTGGCAACTTCAGGTCGTTCCGGGACCAGCAAAAGTTCAGTATGGAGGCGTCTCCTCTGCGCAGCAATGATAATGGACTTCTAGAGGGGAATGTTTTTGAGACGGCGTCTCTAAGGTTGCTGAAATCTAAAGCGATATATGGCAGTAACGCCAGCGGTAAAAGCAATCTGGCCAAAGCATTGGAGAATTTCTGCTATATGGTTTCAGGCTCAGTTATCCACGAGGGACTTCCCAAGCGCACATGGGACAATAGATTTAAGTTAATTACAGACTGGGACGACAGCCCTGTCTTCTTCCAATATATCTTTCTTCACAATGAGATCATTTATAGATACGGATTTCAGGTACTTGATTCCAGCATATCCTATGAATGGTTGTATTCGGTAAGTGGAGATAAGGAGATAGAGTATTTTATGCGAAAGGGACTCGATCTACAGATAAATAAAGATGCTTTCCCAGGATCTGATTTGTTTATTCAGCAAATGATAAAAGGTGATAATGAATTATTCCGTGATGATTCTCTGTTTCTTACCGCCGGCGCCCTGACAGGAAACAAGTTACTGACTGTACTCCGGAATGAGATAAGGAGCATTATTATCGTGGATGGAATTTACGACGAGGACGCCATTGGATATACTATGAAGCATTTAGTTCATGGTACCGATATACAAAAACAGGCCATAATACAATTACTGAAAGCTGCGGATACGGGTGTCGATGATTTGGAAATACGGGAATTACCGGACGAGTTATCGGATTGGCAACATGTAAAAGAGAGTGGTACACAGTTTAGTGTTTTTGTATCCCACTCCCGCTATGATGAGCACGGTACTTTTAAAGATAAAATCACGGTGCCTTTTGGGGAATGGGAATCAGAAGGAACAGGCAAGCTACTTGGTATCAGCGGTCTCATTTTAGACGCCTTTAATCAAGGTCGCACAATTGTAATTGATGAATTTGATGCACGTTTTCATCCAAACCTTACGTTAAAGATCGTTCAGTTGTTTCATAACAAAATAACCAATCCCAAAAACGCCCAGATCATTTTTGTAACCCACGACTCCGGACTTTTGCGCCGTGCAGACCTGCGCAGGGATCAGATCTGCCTGATAGACAAAGATTCTTATGGAGTCAGCACCATTACCAACCTGATTGAATATAGAGGTGTCAGAAAAGATGCCTCTTATGAAAAGGAATACTTAAATGGCAGTTATAGCGCAGTGCCTTTTTTAGATGAAATGGATTGGGTTTTTACGCAAAATTCAAATCAGGATGGACTACAACAAACCAAGTAAGGAAAAGGCAAATGAAGCGTATTTACGCAAAATGGGATATAAAGCAGGCAATCCATATCAGGAGGAAAAAAAGGACCCTGTAAAAACTTTCCTGATCATCTGCGAAGGAGAGAATACAGAACCCTATTACTTTCAGGGATTTCCCGTTCCAACTAAAATGGTACTGATAGAAGGAGGGCGAAACTCCAAAACCTCTCTGGTGGAATACGCATTAGAGGCACGGAAATTAGAGAAATACGCGGGCAGAGAAGTTTGGTGCGTGTTTGATTATGATGTCAAGCCTGATGAGGCGGCCACCCAACCCAAAGATTTCAATAACGCTATTCTTCTTGCAGAGCAAAATGGTATGAAAGTCGCCTGGTCCAATGATGCCTTTGAATTGTGGTTTGTGCTTCACTATGACTTATTGGAAGCACCTCTTTCAAGGCATCAGTTATATCCTGTATTGAAAGAAAAGTGGAATTTAGAAAGTTTCAGTAAGGTGGCAAAGTCCCGGGAATTCTGCAAGGATCATTATACAAGGCATAGTTGTAATGGTAATGCCTCGCAGCAACTTGCTATACGCAGGGCTCGTGCGCTTCATCAAAAATATAATGGTGACCAGGATTTTTCCAAACAATGTCCCTGTACAACTGTTTACCTGTTAGTAGAAGAATTGAATAAATATATCAGGTAAATATGTCTATTCTTTTGTTTCTTATTCTCATTATACCACAATGCTCCCCATGATGGCTCACAGAAACCGGCTGCTTTCTCCCATCCCCATGGTGAAGGATATAAGGGATTCCGTCTTCGTCTTTATAAAATACCTCGTCCGTTGATAGTATTTCATGCAGAAGCGCAGTATACCCGGAGTTTAATTGCTGACCGGTAAAAACAACAGCGTCTGACAGCAGTTGTGGCGTTATCGCTGCATGCGTATGAATAAAATCAGTTGTAATATTACTCCGGAAATAGTAAGCCTGTTGCTGATACAAAACAGTGCCGGAATAAGAGGATGGTAGACCAATTTCCGGTATTGACACCCGGCACATAAACCGCAGTGGGGCATACCGTCTTTCGCGGGTATTGCGGTGTACTATTTTATACACGGCTTCCTTGCAGCTCCACAACAACCAGGTGAGCACTGCCGGTGCAGCAGCATTACGGATCATGCTGATTTCCGCCGGCAGAAACAATTTTTCCAGGAAACCTTTCCGGTGAATACGGCTTTCTATGGCGGCTGCCCGGAGATCTATGATGTCGTTGCCGATCATTTTTCTTTGAGCTTGGCTTCCACGATATCGAGGGCCGCCTGCACGTTCAGCATGCGTTCCATTTCTTCGTTCTGGATCACGATATCGTATTTCTCTTCTACATCCAGTACCACATCTACCAGGTTGGCAGAATTAATTTTGAGATCGTTGATAAAATCGGTGGAAGTACTGATGGTGGCCAGTGCTTCCTGATTTTTAGCATAGGGCCTTACTATTTCTCTTAACTGCTCAATGAATGTTTCTTTGTCCATGTTATTTCGTTTAAGGTTGCGGGTATTTTTGCAGAATAATACAAGCGTTTACATCTCCAAAACCAAAACTCGCTTTCGCCACTAAATTTATGTCTTTATACAATAGCTGTTCCGGAATTCTTTCCCGGTCTACCAGCGCCTGAATATCGGGGTGCAGGTCTTCGCAGTTGATATTGGGAAATATAAAACCTTCCTTCAGCTGTAGTGCCGCCGCTACCAGTTCAATGCTCCCGGAAGCGCTCAGGCAATGCCCTACCATCGATTTCAGTGCATTGATGTAAGGAAAGTTTTTCCCGCTGCGCTGAAGGGCACTACACCAGTTGGCTATTTCCTCTGCGTCTTTTCCGGTGGCAGTAAGGTGGCCGTTTATCAGGTCAATATCAGCGCCCTGCACACCGGCCTGTTGAAGCGCCGCGGTAATGCAACGCTGCACCGCAGCGGGATTGGGGGCCGTCATACTGCCGCCGTTCCGTTGACCGCCGGAGTTAATATGACCGCCCAGTACTTCCGCATAAATAGTAGCGCCGCGTTCCAGCGCGCTGTCCAGCGACTCCAGTACCAACGCTCCTGCCCCACTGCCGGGAACAATACCGCTCGCGGTGGCGCTCATGGGCCGGGAACCGGCTTCCGGGCGTTCGTTATATTTAAAGGTGCTTACTTTCATGGCGTCAAAGCCGCCCCAGATATAGGGACCACTGTCGCTGGTACTACCGGCCAGCACGCGTTTGGCATGACCGTACTTAATCCGTTCGCAGGCGAGCAACACACTTTCCGCACCGGTGGTACAGGCAGAAGAGTTGGTGGTTACCTGGTTGCCAAGTCCCAGTTTTCCGCCGAGGAAAGCACTGATGCCACTGGCCATGGCTTGCGTAACTGCGGTGCTGCCTAAACGGCGCACCTGTAAATCATCTACCTTATAAACAGCTTCGCGGAATTTCTCCACACCGGAACTGCCCGCGCCAAAAATAGTACCGCTGTCCCAGTCGGGTGTTTCCCGGGCTATTGGCAAACCCGCATCTGCCCAGGCCTGCATACCGGCTATTACGCCGTAAATAATACCGGAACTACCCAGCTGCCTTAATTCCAGCTCTTCAAAATATTGTTGCCGCAAGCTTTCGGAAACCTCCGGCTTACCTGCAATCTGGCAGGAAAATTTCAGGGCAGCCAGTTGTTCATCATAACGGATACCGGATATACCTTTTTTGATCGCTTCGCGGAAAGCGGCGATGCCAGTGCCGTTGGGCGCTACCACTCCTAAGCCTGTTATGACAACCCTGTTATTCATTTTTATTATTGATGATCATGCCTGCCATCGTTCCGTCGCAGACTAATGCGCCGGCTGCATTATACAACGCTACGCGGCATTTCAATTTGTTAAACCTGAAGTATATTTTCGTTGCCTCCGCCTTCACCGTTTCACCGGGTGGCACAGGCAAATAAAAGTCGATGTGGCTGGAGGTCATAGCTACCGTGGGCAACTGTTTATGTATCTCTTCTCTCAAAAGATAAATACCTAAACAAGCCAGCCCTGTTTGTGCCATTACTTCCGTTAGCAATACACCCGGCGTAACAGGCAACCCTTTAAAGTGGCCCTTATAGCAAGGCATATCTGCGTGAAAAGTATATATACCCGTTACCTTTTCTTCATCGATGTATGCCAGTTCATCCACAAACAGGAAAGGCGGTGCATATGGTAAGTGCTGCAGGATCTCTTCTTTTGTCATACGCTAATGAATATGTGTTCCTCCGTCGACCGGTATAATGGCCCCATTGATCCAGGCGGCTTCGTCCCGGCACATCAGGTATACTACATTCGCCACATCCTCCGGCGTGGTAAGCTGCCCGAAGGGATTTCTCGTCCTGCTGTAATCCAGTAACGCTTCACTGCCCGGAATTTTCCGCAATGATGCGGTGTCAGTCACCCCCGCGCGGATACAGTTGGCCCTGATCCCGTGCGGCGCAAACTCCAATGCTATGCTCCGGGTGATGGATTCCAGCGCGGCCTTCGCCGCAGATACCGCCGCATAGTGCGCCATTGCTTTGTAACTACCATCGCTTGTAAAAGAAAGGATACGTGCATCTGCAGCAAACAGTTGCCTGTTCAATATATCTGCCGACCATTCATACAAGCTCACCGCCATATGCCCGATGGTGGTATTGAAATCATCCGCCTGCAGGTCTGGCAACACTTTGAGGTTGCCCCGTGCGATGCTGTGCAGCAGGCAACGGATACGCCCCGTACCCATAGCTTCCTGCAACTGCTGCAAAATATCTGCACGTTGTCCGGCGTTGAGCACATCGATATTAAACGTCAGCAGCTGCACGCCTAACGACCTGATCTCCTCAAACTGCTGCCGAATATCCGTTAATTCCACACGGGTATTGCGGTGTACAATGCAGATGTTCATGCCATGTGCTGCCAGCTTACGCGCGGATGCCAGTCCAAGCCCGCTGCTGCCCCCCAGTATTAATGCCCAGTAAGATGCAAACTCTGTTACCATTGTAATAATATTCTTTGTGCCGAAAAGCCCGGACCAAAACTCAGCATCAGTCCTTTGTCGCCCGTGGGCAACGACTGCTCCATAAATCTTTCCAATACATATAACACCGTAGCGCTGGACATGTTGCCATACAACCGAAGAATTTCCTTGGTATCGTCCAGTTTCTTTCCCATACTGCGGAACAGCTCTTCTACGAGGGTAATGATCTTTTTCCCGCCGGGATGAAAAATGAGGTGGTCGATATCTTGGATGGTAAGATTATTTTTTGCCAGGAAAGGATGAACGATATCGCCAAAGTGCGCTTCAATTTTTTCGGGTACTTCTATATCCAGCACCATTTTTAAACCGGTATTGGAGAGATGGAATCCCATCAGGTATTCCGCGTCATAGAAATGATACATTTCTTCTGCGATAATTTCCGGACCGGTATCCTGTTCATGGGAAGAGAGGATCGCACAGGCGGCGCCATCGCCGAAGATGGCTGCGCTGACGATATTGGCCATCGAATAATCGTCCAGCTGGAACGTGGCGGTAGGCGATTCCACCGCTATTACAGCGGCTCTTTTACCGGGATTTGCTTCCAGCATTTTCTTTGCATAGATGATCCCTGACACTCCGGCTGCGCAGCCCATTTCAGTAACAGGCAGGCGTATAATATCCTGGCGCAGCTGCAGTTCGTTGATCAGGTATGCATCTAAAGAGGGGATCATGATACCCGTGCAACTCACGGTGATGATATAGTCGAGGTCAGTTCCTTTCAAACCGGCTTTATCCAGTGCACTTTGCAGGCAGGTCCGGCCCAGGGTAATCATTTCCCGCTGGTAGATATTATTTTTATCTTCAAAAGAAGTATTGGTAAATACTTCTTCAGGTCCCATAATAGAATAGCGTTTATCCACGCCGGCGCTCTCAAAGATCTTGATCACCTTGCGGATAAATCTTTCTTCCTGGCCCTGGAGCCATAATGATAGGAAGGGGATAATTTCGGCGGTGGTTCTTGAGTAAGGCGGTAGTGCTTTTGTGACAGTCTGAATTTTAACGCTCATAATTTATTGATTATCCATTGATACCGGAACGCCCATTTCCATTTAAGGGAATACTGATCAATATTAAGTTCTGCCGATAAATGTTGTAATTCTCTTTTTTTAAATCCCCGGAGAATGGATACCAGTCCATCTTCCCTGACCATCCTGTTTAAATTGAACACAAAGCATACCAGTTGAAACAGGCGGTATGCCAATGCGCTCCGGTGCAGATCATTGATCACTACTCCTTTCCGGGCCTGCCGGTAAAAGATTTTCATCAGCTCCCGGATTGCAGCCTCTTTAAAGTGATGCAGCGTAAGCGTACATAAAACAATATCATAGTGTTGCTCCCGGAAGGATGGCTGTGTAATATCCTGGCAATAATACTCAATGTGCGGATAATCTTTTGATAAATTCCGTGCATGCGTTACCGTAGCCTGGTTGGCATCAATGCCGGTTAGTTTTATTTTTCTATGGGAAGAAAAGGTATCCGACAGTTGCCGCAGCATGTCACCATTACCACAGCCTATATCCACGATGGTAACTTTCTGGTTGGCAGGAATATCTTTCAGGAGAGCCGCAACACCTTCAAGGGTGACGCGGTTGCCGCCCAGTAAAGCATTGATTTGTGCGATTTTATCCAGCGTAGCCTTCAGCAGATCGCCTTCCATACTGAAATCGTCCATGATTTCGGTAGCCTGGCTCCGGTGCCGGGTGTTTACACGCATTCCGGTACGGCATTTAACGGTTTCCCATGGGTGCGACGGATGATTCCCGGCAGCAGGCCGGGGAAGAGGATCAGTCCTTTCATCATGGTAGCGGAAAGCTTTTCATTGCGGAACAACCGGGATAGTACACGACCGGTGCGCATACGGCCGCTGAACATTTTGTTCCAGGCTTTCGTATAGTTTTGTTCCATCAATAAACGGTTCCGGGTAGGAGCTGAAAAGTATTCCAGTACCCTGTCGGATGCTATCTGCGCGCTCTGTATGGCCATAGCCATGCCGTTGCCGCAAAGCGGGTGAATAAGACCGGCGGTATCGCCGATCATCAATATATGATTCAGTACCTTTTCTTTATCTGTGAAAGACACCTGGCTGATGGTTAAAGGTTTGTCGAACAATGCGGTGCTGTTTTCAAAAATATCCTTCAGGTGCTGATTACGGTACAGCACCTGCTCCCGGTGCGATTCTATCTGCTTAAAATTCTTAAAACTCTCGTAACTCACCAGGTAACAGATATTCAGGATATCATCCTCCACTTTTGATACGCCGCAATAGCCGCCGTCGAAATTATGGAGTCCTACGGTATCGGCCGGGAAGCTGCCACGGTAATGCGATTTCACGGCCAGCCAGGGCGATTTTTCGTTAAAGAACGGACGGGCAAGCTTACCATCAAGTGCGGCTCTTTTGCCATAAGCGCCCAACACCACCGGCGCGGAAAAAACGCCATAGCTGTTGGTATCAATGAAGAAACGGTCGTTTTCAAACACCACGTTGGTGACGGTATCTTCAATTAACTCCACCCCGTTTTCGGTCATCTTCTGCATCAGGAACTGGTCGAACGTATACCGGCTTACCCCGAAACCTCCCAATGGAAGCGTCGTTTCCAGCGTTTTGCCATAATGATCTGAAATGATTAACCGGTTGATCCGGGAAGGATGTAATACCGAAGGATCTGCCCCGAGTGACTGCAGATATGGTAATACTTCATTGGAAACATATTCCCCGCATACTTTGTGCGAAGGATATTTACTTTTTTCGATTACGGTTACCTGTAATCCTGCTTTCGATAAATGAATAGCACTGGTGAGACCCGACAAGCCCCCACCTATAATTATAACATCTCTTGAACCCATACCCCTATGGTTAAAACAATAACAAGCTCCGACACAAGGAAGGTAGCCTACCCCAATATAATGAATTTATAGCTGATTTCCGTTTCGCTAAGATCAGAATATTCTTTATAAATCACGGCATTATAAAACTTAACATTGCCAATATTATTTAATTGTTAATTTCGAATATAATTGTTTTTGTAAATAAATAATGCTCCATGACTGATTCGAGTAAACCGACCGGCAAGCATCTTAAAAAAGAAGCTGGTGTAAAAGTAGCCGAAGTATTAACCGCATTAAGCGAACTAAAAGAGAAGCTGGGAGAGAAAAAATTTCTCCGGAACGTAAAAAAGGCCACTAAGGCGATGTTAGCAGGACTGACAGATAAGCCAAAAGGACCTGCCAAGCCGAAGAAGAAAGCTGCTGCCGAAAAAGCTGCTGCACCCAAAGCCCAAGCCAACACTCCCAAAGCCGCCGATAAAAAGGTGACGCCTAAGAAAGCTGCTCCCAAGAAAACTGCCGCTAAAAAAGCTTAATCCTACATCTGTAATTCCTGTGAGTGTCTTTATTGTTCCTGTTACAGGAACCGGTATTGTTGCGTCCTGAACCGCGGACAATAAAGATGCTTACAGGTCGGGCGCTTTGTAATCCCTTACATAGCGGTTAACATCATATCCTTTGTCATCCCAGATCATCCCCTTCACCACCAGGGCCTCATGATGGAATCCTGCTTTAGTCAGCACCCTTTCCGAGGCTTCGTTGCCGGGTAATACATCTGCAACAATTTTTTTCAGCCCCAGCGTGGAGAAGCAATACTGCACCACGGCCTCAATGGCTTCGGTCATGTAGCCTTTGCCCCAGTATTCCTGTACCAGCGCAAACACCAGCGGAACCGTATCTTCAGTTTCATAATTATTGAAACCGATGAAACCGATCAACGATGTTTTTTCTTCAAGGGCAATACCCCAGCGGATGCCCTGTTTATCAGAAAAGCGCTTTTTAAAAAGATCAATAACCGGGCGAACACTGGCTACTTCACTCAACGGAATTACATGATAATACCGGGTCACCCGTTTATCCGTGAGCAGGTAAAACAGATCCGGCTGATGCGAATGTTCAATTTCAATCAGGTGAAGGCGGGGCGTAGACAGGACGGGGAAAGTATCCGGCAGTAAACTCATATGCTGGCTGGCTCGTTTTAATGACCCCAATATAAAAACAATTGTACCACACAACCAAAAATGTTATTCCCGGAAAACGAAAAAAAGTATCTTGTTTTCAAAATTTATTCCACGACATGTTAGCATTCACTCAGCGTCCGGCAGCAGCATTGCTGGCTGCAGGCATTAGTTTGTGGGCCACGACCGCCCGCTCGCAACCACCCTCCTTCACCGGAAAAGGCCTTACCCGTCCCGCTCTGGAATATTACCTGGATCATGCGGTTACCATGACTGAATTTCTTTCGGTAGATCCTTACGCCTCCGATGCGCCCTATCCAAACAAGGAGGATGATATCCGCCTGATCAGGAATATTGGCGCAAAGTTTATCGGCAGGGCCATCTACCGCTGGGGCGGGGAATCGGTGCTCAACAATAAAGATTTTCTGCACCAGGCCAAAAAGCTGGTGCAGGAAGTGCAAAAAAATGACCCGGAAGTAATTTTCCAGGCTGCCCTGTTTGAGCAGATCAGTGAACAGGTAAACACCATTCCTGTTCCGGCATGGGCATTCAAAGCGCTGGGACTACCGGCGGAAGACCGGCATTTCCGTTACGACAGCATGCTGAATACAAAAGGGAAACTGGTCAATCACTGGAGTAAAGGCAACAGTGTACCCGATATTACACGCGTGGAAACGCAGCTCTGGTTTATGTTCCTGGCCGGCACGTATATGGAAGTGGGCTGCGAAGCGCTGCACCTCGGGCAAATTGCCCTGATAGGCATGGAAGATCCGCAGCTGACGGAATGGGCCGCCTTCCTGGAAAAATTGCGGGCCTATGCAAAAGATCATACCCGCCATCACTGGGTATTGCTCGATGCACACACGCCATCGGGCGGTATGGTGGTGAATGGTAAAAGCTTACTGGATTTTAACTCGTTTCCGTTGCGTATTAAATCGGTGCCCGCGCATCCGCAGGAAGGTATCCTGGAAATGGGTTTTACGGATGCCCTTTTCGGGAGAAGCAAAGGCGGTATTACACCCAGTGGCTGGAAAGCCGCGTCAATGCCTTACCTGGTGGAGTTGGATAATTTTGGTATCAGCGATCACCCGGGTGTGCCGGATACCACTACCATTTACCCGTGGGGCTTTGATGAAATCAGCTGGTTTTATCAGCAACCGGAACAATACCGGCACAACTGGCTGCAGTATGCACATCAATGGGTAGCAGCGCATGACGCCAATGGTCATTTGCAGATGCCGGTTACCCGTGTAGTTACGTTGGGACGCAGGAAGCCAAGATTGAAATACCGCGCCAATACACGCTCCGCGCAGTGCCCGGACGGGATGAATGATGAAGCAACGATCAAATCTATCTGGCAGGCGGCGGATGCCCGCAAAAAATAAAGGATCATCACCGGTTATCTTTCTTCCGGAAAATAACCGGTGACTGTTTTATTTTTGTTTTACCAGCTTCATCACTTCAAAACCTGACATAACAGCGGCAGATTGTACCTGGTTAAGGTTGATTGTCAGCAACAGCGTATCTCCGCTCCAGGAAATTTTTCCGCCTGCCGCCTGTACTTCTGTAGTGCCGCCTCCATAGGAAGGGGTTTCCATTACACCTGCGCTGAAATAAATGGAATCTGCTCCCACCAGTTTATAAGGGTTGGATGCATTATAGGGATCCATATCCATCTGGAAAGGCATTTGCATATCGCTTACCAGTACGCCATCCATGTAAAGGACATTCCGGATCACTGCATCAATGGAATAGCTCAGGCCTGTAATTTTGAAAGTACTTCCATCAATCACCATTACCCCTTTATTATTAAAGGTGGTATAGTCGTTGTAAAGCGTGGCTTTGGCGCCGGATTCCGATATGGTGGCGATGCTGTTTACACGGACGCCCGCAAAGTTCCAGGTACCTTCAATTTTATTATTGCCTGTTACAGGTGGTGTGGTAGGCGGTGGTATTACCGGGGTAACGTTATCCGGTCCGGCCATTTCAAGGCTTCCGCAGGCAGCGAGTGTAGTGCTCAAAACTGCCACCAGCAGCAGGGATCTGTAAGTATTCATCTTAATAAGTTTGAACAAGGGATAATGGCCGTAAAGTTACCATCAATTGGCGAACGAGTTTCACTAATCTTTCATCAAGTTATCATGAAACCGGTTGCCGCATTCTCATTTCTTCAAAAAACGGGGTACGTCTTTCTTCCACACATTTCGCGGCATACAGGTACAATGCTGCGCTCCAGGTTTGCCACTCCTGCCCTTTTGCGGTACCATCCTGGGCTTTCAGCCATTCGTTGAAACCATAATCCACTGTACCGCTGTTGGAAATAGTTATTATCCGGGTGAGCTCCAGTAATTTTTCTTCTGCCAGCCGGTATTTTTTTGCTGCTACCAATGCCGCTACATAAAAACCACAGATGAAAGGCCAGATGCCGCCGTTATGATATTCCCCGGGAAGATTAAAAGAAGCATACCGTTCGTGCCAGTCGTTGTCGCCCGGTTTCGTATAGGGGAAGAAGTTAGGCGGCAGTTTTACAGCCAGCTGGTTGTTCTTTATCAGTTCCGCGCACTCGTCTTCGATCCACGATACCATTTCCGCTGCCCTGGTGGGGGCTGCAATGCCGGAGAGTATGGCCAGGCTGTTGCCCAGCAGGTCGAACCGTTCGCTGCTCAATACCTTATAAGACCACATGGCGTAATAGGGTTTGTGTTTCACGACCAGTCCTTCGTGTACATGCCGGTGCTGCACCCCACCGGTGATGGTAAATCTGCCCATTGCCTGCCGTACTTTCTCTGCGCGTTCATGATGCCCGAGGATGCGGAGATAACTATACACGAGCGTGTTTACAAACAGGCCGTAACCAAGCACCCATTGTTCATCGCGCCAGTCGCTGGTAGGCTGTTGTGCCACCAGGTAACGATCCGAAGGACTTTGGTATTCCATCCACTGCAATGATCTGTTCACTGCTTCCTCGAGGAACTGCTCATTACCCGACAGCTTGCGATACATGCCTGCTGCCAGCAGGAAGAGCGGTGTGGTGTCGCTCGCGCCCAGGTCCTGTTTGTCGTGTACGAGAGAAGGGATATGTCCGTGTGGTGTTTGATTTTTCGCCAGTGTTTCAAGCACCTTCCGGATGCTGTTGATCAGCACGGGGTTGCCGGTAACGCCTACGCCTAAAAAAGACAACAGCAGATCTCTCGTATATGGCTCAGGGTATCCCCATCCCGCGGTGCGGGGGAGGCCGTGAAACGGTCCGTTTACATTATGCAGCAATACCTTCAGGGCGGCGTCCCTGGCTGCGTTGATGGTTAACCAGGAAGAAGCTTCCATGTTCAGCGGATATTAAGTTTTTCATGCATCAGCTGCACAAACTGCCTTGCTATAGTCCTGTAATCAAAATTTGCAACTACTCTTTTCCTTGCAGCTTTTCCTAACTGTTCCCTGTAGGCGGCATCTGTCATTAACCGTTGCAGATGCTGCCTGATATCGTTGATATCTGCCCGGTAGTCCACTGTACGGGGCGTAGAAAATACGACCTTCTTTTCCGTCTCGAAACCCGACTCTTTACCAACCATCACTTCATTCAGCACAATTTCTTCCGCCACACCGGCCAGCAATGCGGTTTCGCCATCTACCAGCGTATCCAGCATGCCCATTGCGCGGATGCCGATCACCGGCTTTTCGCAGGCGCCCGCTTCTACCTGTGGCATCCCGAAACCTTCCAGCCGCGAAGGCGCCACATAAATATCGCAGGCGTTGATGAGATAAGGCATCTCCTCCCTTGAAACAATGCTGGTAATATATTGCACCTTACCGCCCAGTCCCAGTTCTTCCGCCAGTGCCAGGTCGGCTTTATTTTGTATACTGGTGCGCGGCTGGGGCCATACCTTACAGATATACTTCCAGTTGCCCGGTATTTCACTGCTGAGTTGCGACAGCGCCTGCATGACTTCCCTGGCTCCTTTGGAACAGGCGTCGCCGCCTACCGTGAGCAGCATCAGTTCATCCGGCGCCACGCCCATTGATTCCCGCACTGCTTTCACCCGCGGATGATCTTTAGGGAGCGGCGCGAACCTGTTGGTATTGCAACCAACCGGCAGTACGGCTATTTTATCGCCGTTGATGCCGTCGCGTATATACATTTCCTTTACCCACTGCGAGGTAACCAGGATCAGCGGCAGTTTATTCAGCACCTCCTGGTAGTTGGCGATATATCCATCGGCCACCAGCCATGGAACCGGCTGCACACCAAATTGCTGCGGATGCAGGATCAACTGCGGGCAATATCCCCAGTAACCTACGCCCACCACTACATCCGGCTTAAACGAGTTGTAATACCATTCCTTTTCCAGTGGTGAGTCGTAGTGCACCGCCAGCGCAGTTACACCTATTTCCAACAGGCCATGGTACAATAAATTTCCTTGTGTTGCCAGTCCCCCGGGAGCCGGCGGATAATCAAATAACAAAAGTACTTTCATAATTCAAACGGTAAACTGTTGAGCCACTGATGGGCTTCCATGCTGTTATTAAAACACCAGAATGATTCCGCCTGCGGCGTGGTGGCTGCTTCCCAGCTATCGACCTTAAATCCGTACGTTTGAGTGATCACCTCGTATTTCCTTTGCCAGAGATCTTTATCCAGCACATGATAAATAGTTGCTTCAGGAATAGCTTCCGGGAAATAGGACTTTAATCCATCTTCATAAGCAAACGCCCAGAGCTCATCTGCTGTGATCCTGCCTTGTTGCCACAGCCGGATCACGGCGCTGCTTACTTCTTCATGGCGGAGGTGCCGCGTATATTCCCCGCGCGGATGATGGGTGATGACCAGGTCGTAATGCTGCACCGGCAATAACGCCAGCACCTGGTTTTCCACCACCTCTTCCGGCAATGGCGTTTGTTCCGGACCATCATCCATATCTCCCATAACACCTTGTGCTCCGTACAATTGTAATGCCTTAAAAAATTTAGGGGCTCTGTCTGTATCACTGGCGCGGCACAGGCTGATGATAGTCCAGTTCCACTGCGGATGAAACAGGATGGTACCTCCGGCCCACAGCGTTTCATCATCGGGATGGGCTACAATAACGGCAACAGACTTTCTTTTTGTTACTTGAGGGTTTTCTTCGCGCATATTCATAACATTTAACAGGCGGGTTAAAGAGGGTTCTTAAAGTTAACAAATCCGGAGCAGCTACCCATCACTAAAAATTACCCATTCCGGAGAATATTTATCATCTTACAGAAAATTTTTACGGAAACATCATGAAAAAACTGGTAGCATTATCCGCTTTCATAGCGATGAGTATGGGACTTAAAGCACAAACAATGCAATGGTATAACACTCCGCAGAAATGGTCCCCAGACCACAACAAGATAAACGTGACCGTTGACCCCGGTACCGACTACTGGCAGGTAACCCACTACGGCTTCATCCGCGATAACGGCCCTTTTTATTTCCAGGAACAGGAAGGCGATTTTACCGCCACGGTAAAAATTACCGGGCATTATAAAGAGTTGTTCCACCAGGCCGGCCTGATGATCCGCAAGGACGCCAAAAACTGGATTAAAACCGGTATCGAATATGTAGACGGCGTACAGAACGTAAGCGCCGTGGTAACCCGTGAAGTATCCGACTGGTCGGTGGTTCCGCGCCACGACAGCCCCAAAAGCATGTGGCTGAAGTTACTGCGTAAAGGCGACTATGTACAGATTGAATATTCCTTTGATAATAAGAAATTTGATATGCTGCGACTGGCCTATTTTCCTCCCGGTGGTAAAGTGCAGATAGGCCCTGTGGCCGCAGCGCCGGGGAAGTTGCCGTTTGATGTGGTGTTTGAGGAGTTTAAAGTGGTGGCAGAGAAGTGATTTTTGAGATTTTTTTTGAGATGCGGTCGCCGGAGGGTGGCCGCTAAAACCACGGAACATAACCCGTCAAAAGATAAATACATTGAACATGAAATTCTTCTCCGCAAACTATCTTAAAAAAACCTGGGGGTTATTACTCCTCTTCACTGCGAGCAGTTATGCGCAGCAACAACGCCCTAACATTATTTTCATTTTCTCCGACGACCATGCTTACCAGGCTATCAGCGCCTATGGCAGTAAACTGGTGCAAACGCCTAACATCGACCGGATTGCCAGCCAGGGCGCCATTTTCAAAAATGCCCTCGTCACCAATTCCATTTGCGGCCCCAGCAGGGCTACCCTGCTTACCGGCAAGTATAGCCACATCAACGGCTACACGCTCAATGAGAAAAGGTTTAATGTAGAACAGCAACTATTCCCGGCCCTGCTGCAGCAAAACGGCTACCAGACTGCCTGGATCGGCAAATGGCATTTAGGCAGTTTGCCAAAGGGGTTCGACTACTGGCGTATCCTCAACAGCCAGGGCCAATACTACAACCCTGATATCATCGGTCCAAACGATACCACCCGCATGGAAGGCTATGTAACCAATATTATTACCAACCTTTCTGTTAACTGGCTCAACAAACGCGATACTTCCAAACCCTTCTTCCTGGTGGTAGGCGAAAAAGCGACACACCGCGAATGGCTGCCGGATGTCCAGGACCTCGGTGCATACGACGATAAAACATTTCCCCTCCCGGCCACTTTCAAAGATGATTACAAAAACCGCCTGGCAGCACAAAACCAGGACATGACCATCGATAAAACCATGCGCCTGAAAGAAGACCTGAAAGTGCATGCCAACTACGAAAAAGGTATCTATGGCCGCTTTACGCCGGAACAAAAAAAGGCGTTTATTGATTACTATGAAAATAAGATCAGCAAAGAATTTGATGAACAAAAACTAACAGGTGATGCCCTCGTAGAATGGAAATACCAGCGCTACCTGAAAGATTACCTGGCCACGGCAAAATCGCTCGACAGGAACATCGGCCAACTATTGGACTACCTCGATAAATCAGGGCTTTCAAAAAATACAGTCGTTGTATATGCCTCTGATCAGGGCTTCTATATGGGAGAACACGGCTGGTTTGATAAACGCTTTATTTATGAAGAATCATTACGTACACCTTTTGTGATCAGATACCCCGGCGTAATAAAGCCAGGCACCTCCATCAATCAGCTGATGCTGAACATCGACTGGGCCCCCACTTTCCTGAACATCGCCGGCGTAAAAGTACCCGCTGATATTCAAGGCACCTCCTTTTTACCGCTGCTGAAAGCAAATGCCGGAAATGTTCCCTGGAGAAAAGAAGCCTATTACCACTATTACGAATTTCCGGAGCCCCACCATGTATACCCGCACTTCGGTATCCGTACAGAACAATACACGCTGGTACGCTTCTACGGGGAGTCCAACAGCTGGGAACTGTATGATCTGAAACAGGACCCGCACGAGGTAAACAATCTTTACGGCCGGAAAGGCACGGAGAAACTCACCGCAACCTTAAAAGAGCACCTGAAACAACTGATGGTTCAATATAAAGACACCGGGGCGCTAAAAATCCTCACACAGCCATAACTGCTGCCAGCCGATGGCGATCAAATCTTTTGACAATTAAGCCAAAAGGGCTATTTTTGAGCCCTGATTGCAGTTTTTACTGGTGATCTGCTGGCTTGAATGTGCGACCGAAAAATATTCTTTAAGTTATTGATAAAAAGGAAATTAAAAACTTAAGGAACCGCATCAGCAACGATGCGGTTTTTTTTATGCACCGTCTTAATCATTATTACGATTATTATTAAAACATGAAGACATACTTCCGATTATTATCATTTGCTAAACCTATTAATAAATTTGCGATCCCCTATATTATTTGTGTACTGTTGTCTGTAATATTCAGCACGCTGAACCTTGCATTGCTGGCACCTCTCCTGGAAACGCTGTTCAACAAGGACCTCAATCAGAAAATTGTTCCCATGCCGGACAACTACTTTGATATTTTCAAAGTATTTAAACATTACACCACCACTATTGCCAGTGAATATGGTAAAATCAAAAGCCTGGAATTTGTTTGCGTCTGCATTGCCTGCTCAGTATTAGTAGGCAACCTGTTCCGCTATTTCGCGGACCGTACCATGGAAAGCCTGCGCATACAAACCTTGCTGAACCTGCGTAAGTCAGTATTCAACAATGTAATGAACCTTCACCTGGGTTATTTTAGCAATGAAAGAAAGGGAGATATCATTTCCAAGATTGCGTCCGATGTCCAGGTAGTACAGTATACAGTAACCGGTACCCTGCAGGTGTTATTTAAAGAACCGGCCCAATTGATCTCTTTCCTGGTCATCCTGTTCCTTATCTCGTATAAATTAACGCTGGTATCGATGCTGGTTATTCCCGTGGCCGGCCTCATTATATCCCGGATCGTAAAACGACTGAAAGAACAGGCTACCGCTTCCCATCAAACTTACGGCATGATGATCAGCTACCTCGACGAGGCGCTGAACGGCATCAGGATCGTAAAGGCATTTAATGCCGTTGGATTTATTACCAACCGCTTTGATGAACAAAACCGCAAGTATTCCAAGATATCCCGCTCAATGGCTAAAAGACAGCAACTGGCCTCGCCCGTTTCTGAAACTTTAGGGGTTTTAATGGTGGCCGGTATCGTATTTTATGGCGGTTCGCTTATTATCAATAACCAGGGCGATATGGACGGATCTACCTTTGTGGTATATATTGCCCTCTTCTCCCAGATTATGCGCCCGGCAAAAGCTATTTCCACTGCGTTCAGCAATATCCATTCAGGCGTTGCGGCGGGCGACAGGGTGCTGGAGCTGATCGATCAGCAGTCGGCTATCACCAACGCACCCGATGCTGTTACCTTAAACGGCTTTACCAATGAGATCCGTTTTGATGGTGTTTCTTTCGCCTACGGCGAGAAGAAAGTACTGAATAACATTCACCTCAGCATACCCAAAGGCTCCACGGTGGCGCTGGTAGGCCCTTCCGGCGGCGGAAAATCCACCTTGATGGACCTGATCCCCCGTTTCATGGACCCACAGTCAGGCAGCGTCCTGATAGATGGCAAAAACCTGAAGTCCGTTACAATGGAATCTTTACGAGCTCTCATGGGCGTTGTAAACCAGGAGTCCATCCTCTTCAATGATACCATCTTCAATAATATTGCTTTCGCCAAACCTGACGCCACCATGGAAGAGGTAGAGGCCGCAGCCAGGATTGCCAACGCACACGATTTCATCAGCAAAACGGAAGACGGTTACAACACCAATATCGGGGATAAAGGGTCCAAGCTCTCCGGCGGACAACGGCAGCGTATCTGCATTGCACGCGCCGTACTCTCCAATCCGCCACTGATGCTGCTGGACGAGGCCACTTCCGCCCTGGATACAGAATCTGAGAAAATGGTGCAGGATGCGCTGAATAACCTGATGAAGAACCGCACATCCCTGGTGATTGCCCACCGCCTGAGCACAATTCAGAATGCAGACCTGATCATTGTACTGGATAACGGCCAGGTGGCCGAGCAAGGCACCCACCAGGAACTGCTCAGCAACAACGGTATTTATAAACGGCTCATTGAAATGCAGACGTTTAGTAACTAAATAAAAAAAGGCCACCGATCGGTGGCCTTTTTTTATGATATCTTTTAATATTATTACTCCGTTGATAAATGGTGCCTGTAGCCGTTGGAACAATAGGCAATCCCGTGGTTTAAGGTATCCAGGTAAACCCTGTAGTTGATGTTTTCGTGTACACGGGAATTAAAAGGATGATGCAGGTGATAACATACCGCTTTTAATTTTACCTTTTTCTGGTATAAACCTGAGTTGATGAAACGTGCTGCCAGTTCAATATCTTCATGCCCCCACCCTTTCAATTCATTATTATAACCATTCACTTTCAGAAAATCCTCTCTCCAGAAAGCACAGTTACAACCAATCCAGTTACGGGAACGCTGACTCTTTTTGATCAGCAATGGAGCCAGGATAGGAATGCGAAGCGAATTAATCCGGTTTCTCACGTCTTTGCTGAAAGAAGATACCCGCTCAAACTGACCATTGTTCAGGTATTTCCTGGTAATCTCTTCCTGTAACAACACCCTGCTGCCACGGATAAAATATCCTTTTTCCGCTTCACTGATATGGTCCCTGATGAAAAGCTCATGCATCACAATATCGCCATCAATCTGGATGATATAGTCGGAAGAAGTACCGGTAATCGCCTGGTTAATGATGATAGTTTTACGGAAGCCCTCGTCCGGATGCCAAAAATGCTTCACCGGAATATTAGTTTTTCGTCTGAATGCTTCTACAACATCCCTGGTAGCCTCTCCGGAGCCATCATCAGCTATAATGACTTCGTCGGGGAGAACGGTTTGCACCAGTACACTATCCAGCACAAGCTTTAATGCTTCCGGCCAGTTGTATGTAGTAACAAGTAAGGCCACCGACACTCTTTCACCCATATTAGTTAGATATAAAATTAATGTTTAAAAAGCTCATATTGTTAAGCTTCTCTGGTATAACGCCATTTTACCCCTAATTATTTTACGCCATTTCTTTCGTTGTGTACACAGCATTTGTCTTGTTATATATACATATAATCAAGAAAAGTGTAGGTTTATTTCCATTAATAATCGGCCAGTTATACTTTAAGTTAGCTTCTAATTATAATAACGATCTAAGGCTTCAATAAGTTACATGTTGCTACAGTACTTTCAATAAAATTATGCCAATCTGGTTTTTATAGGAACTTATCATGATTTATTTTTTGGATATTAGTTTACAAACTACAAAAACATAATAATTTTATGCAATTTATAATTTAATTACCAGAACAACATAATATTTTTTTTAACGATACATTCTCTCCTGTCCTGCATCTATTTTCTTTACTAATTCCTGTCTTACCACCTGCGGTACCCTGTCAAGCAACTTATACCTGGTAGCCTTTTCTATCTCTTCAACAGATGTCAGGTAAGCGCTCCACCTCGCATTTACATCGTTTTTATTCGGTGTGTTCACTGCAATAATACGGGTGTTCTTATTAATTCGCTGCAAATCATTGTTTCCTTCCGGTAAAATTACCAGGACCTTCCAGATATGGTCCGGCACGGTAACCTTACGGCCGTCTATTGTTTTGGCCAATCCCTTGCTGCCGGTTCCACCACTGCCATAGCTGCCCATGATCACATATACTTCATTCCCTTTCATCACCAGCTCCCGTGTATATTCTTCCAGGTTCTTCCATAAATGCTGGTTATGGTTGGGCGCCTGAGGGATCATATTGGTCATCAGGAAAGTGGATTCGTTGGCGGCACGGGTGGCGGTCCGGTCGCCCGACGGACAATTATGCCCCCTGTCGAATCCGCTGCCCATATAACTGGTCTGGGATACCTGGTACCAGTTCCCTGGAATATCGGCGTCCGGCCGGAAATCATTGCCCCGCGACATTTTACCCAGATCCTTCCGCGATATATGCCAGGCCACCCAGTTGGGCGTTCCCCGGTCACGGTTATACGACAGCTTGTAATATTCCTTATCCATCAGGTAATTATTCGCCATCACCAACGATCCACTGGCATCGCTGGGATTGCCCAGTAACAGGTTGTCGTCGTCGCTACCTGCCGGTTTCTCCACCGGCTTAACCGGTGTGTCCTTCCCGCCGGCAGTGACCCGGAACCGATCAAAATTGATCCTGCTGCTGCCGGGATCTGTTTTCCGGATATCAAAACGGATTGTGCCCGTACTTTTCGCGGTAAAAGTGGCCGTTTTCAGCACACCGGACGTAACACTAACGGGATCCCCCACACGAAAATAGCTTTGCCCGCGGTTCACGGATGCCCACAACTCCCATGTGCCCATTTTATCGTCCCCGTACCCGGCATATTTTAGTGTAACCGTTACCGTTCCTTTTACAAGGATATCGAATTTCATCCCGGTCCTCCCATTGTCCCGGATACGCAACGCCTGCGTACCTGTTTTATGATCTTCCTCCAGGTTGCCGGTCACGGCATCCTTAAACTTCCAGGTACCACTGGATAATGCTACGTCTCCGCTGTTATAATTTGTTTTGGATCCCGGCTCAAAATCTTCTGCCAGTAAAAATGTACTGGTGCCGGAAGTAGTATTTTTTTTGTGAGATGATTTCTTTGGAGGAGATTTTTCATGGTCGCCGGTAATTTTCCGGGAACAGGTAGTCACCGCAAATGCAGCGATGATCAATATAACGATAACGGCTAAACTGCTGCCCCCCTGGTGCTTCTTCTTTTTTCTTCTCTTCTTCTTTGACATAGAATGGTAACGAACGCCCGCGAAGATAAAGAATAAAAAACAGGGGGACAAAGTTCATCGTTTACACGAGACCGTTAGCCGGTTCCTTTTTAATTCCGGGTAGCTCCGCTGATCATATATTTCCACACGGCTATGAAGTCTGTTCCCAACGTGGATCCGTGTTTATCTTTACGATCCACATCCGTAACAAGGATGCTGTTCCTGGAGTGAACGGGCATTCCCGGCTGCACCATCGTGGTATCGGTTACCGCCTGGTGGCTCACCGCACTTACATCCTGCACCTGGTACTGGTAATTAAACGGGTCTGCAACATGCAGAAACGCATAATACCTGTTCACCGGCGTGCGGCCACGCTCCTGCTGCCAATGTGCCGGCGCATTAAAATATTGCAGGTAATCCTGCGGCCCTGAAAACATCAGCACTCCACGCAAACGGAACTGCTTCCCGAAATATGCTGCATGCCCCGCTCCCTGCGAATGACCTGCAGCAATAACTTTATCCCAGCGCACTTGTCCATTACGTACAAACTCACTCCAGCCACGATCCTGCGCAGCCAGGTACACCACCAGTTTTGTAAAACGGTTCACCAGGCTATTCGCAGAATCTACATCTACCTTATCACTCACTGGCGTACCAAACATAATTTCCTGGCGGAAATGATCAAAACAGGTACTGTCTTCACTTTTGGAACACGCCGTGGTGATCACCGTGTTCATATAATCCGGAGTGATCACATAATAGCCCATGGCTGCAAAAGAACTGTCGAATGTACGGAAATCAGTGGCCGTGCCGCCGGTACCGGGAATCATCACTATCAGCTGATGGCGGTTGTTCCCCGCAGCGGGTTCTACAGCAAGATGCGGCGAATGCACTGTTTTTAATCCCTGCTGGGTGGCGCTGGGTACTATTGTCCGGAATTTTACCTGCGCCCGGCTTGTAACGGAAAAAAGCAGCGCAGTGGCAATGAGTAAACGTAGTTTGATTGGAAGCATGCGAAAAATATAAATGAATTGATGTCAAGATACAAATTTTGATTTTCTTTAAAAGCCTGACTATAATCAGTGTAATCAAGCAAAAAGACAACCTTGGCAGGATGGAAAAAATTTATTGCGTAAATTAGTAGTATGATACCATGGACGGAAATATTGATAAGATTATCGCTGGCAGCGGTTTTTGGCGGTATAATAGGTTTGGAAAGAGAACGGAAGGACTGGGCTGCCGGTCTTAGAACGCACATGATGGTGTCTGTAGGTGCGGCGTTAACCATGATGGTTTCTGCTTACGGATTTTCCGATATCCTGGGGCAACCTAACATTGTACTGGACCCCTCCAGGGTGGCCGCACAGGTGATCAGCGGTATTGGATTTATCGGCGCCGGCACCATTCTTTTTCTGAAAGAAGGCGTGGTTCGCGGGCTCACTACCGCCGCGGGATTATGGACGGTAGCAGCTATCGGGCTCGCCACCGGCGGCGGCATGTATTTCGCCGCATTTATTGCCACCGCTATTGCCATCATCATCCTGTGGCTGCTGCAGCCGGTAGAAAAAAGATTCCTCAGCCGCTTTGAACAAAAAACTATCCGCATCATCACTTTTGAACGAAGCAAATCCATTGAGGTAACAGATAAATTATTTCAAAACACCGCGCTCAATATTACTTCCTGCAACATCGAGCAAACAGATAGTTTCTTCTTTGTCACGGTACGTTTCAGAAGCATGGATAAAGCCATTGTAGGCAAGCTGATCGCAGATATACAGGCAGATACCGGCGTAAAAGAAGTCTCGTGGAACAACTGATCCGCAGCATAGGAAAGCCGGCCGTTAACACGGCCGGCCCCGATCCATCAACCTATATCAATTAATACCGGAACGACTCCCAGCCGGAAATAGTGGTACGGTTGCAGGTCATGGCCTGCGCGCCGTTTTCGCACGACACATATCGCCCATTATTTCCGCGGAGGGCGATGCTGCCGTCTGTATTTACTATCCAGTCAAATTTTTCCCAGTCGCCCACACTGGTACGGTTACACGTAATGGGATTAACGCCGTTTTCTGAAGAAACATACTTGCCCTGGCTTTTCAAAGCCACTTTACCACCGCCGGCATCTTCCACGGTAAACTGTTCCCATCCCTGTGCAGTAGTGCGGTTACAGGTCATGGCCTGCGTGCCGTTTTCACTGCTCACAAAAGCATTATTAAATCCTTTAAGTGTAATGGTACTGCCAATGGGCGCATTGCCACCGCTGTTGGAAATGGAGTATACCCGCACATAATCCACGTACATATTGGCAGGCAGTTTACTTTCATCGATCGTTTGTCCGGGGAAATCGCCTCCCACAGCCATGTTCAGGATAATAAAAAACTGGTTGTGGAATTCTTCTGTGCTGTTGATATTGTTCTGGATATTGGCCGTTGCAAACTGGTTACCATCCAGGTACCAGCGGATAGAACCGGCATCCCACTCCACCGCATACACGTGGTAATCTGTAATAGTGGTGCTGGAAGTGCCGCCATAGGAAACATGACCGTTGGCATCCCAGTGAATAGTGCCATAAACAGTGTTGCTGGTATTTACCTGCTCCATGATATCTATTTCACCGCATTTCGGCCAGCCGACGGAGCCAATGTTATTGCCCAGCATCCAGAAGGCAGGCCACAGCCCCTGACCGGAGGCCAGTTTAATCCGCGCTTCAATACGGCCGTACTGCGTAGTAAAATGCCCGGCAGTGTTCATTCGCGCAGAGGTATAGGGCCAGCCGTTCACGGACTGCTTCTTCGCGGTGATCACCAGGTTGCCGTTGCTCACACTGGCATTGGACGACTGGTAATACTGCTTTTCATTATTAACACCCGGACCGGTTTCAAAAGACCATTTGGAAGTGTTGACACTGGTGCCGTCAAATTCGTCAGACCAGATCAGCGTGTAAGCTGCTGCTGCCGCCTGCACTGCTACTGCAGCAGGCTGGGCATCCAAAGGTTGCAGATTATTGGTTGTTTTCGCCTCTTTTTTGCAGGCGCTCATCATTACCACTAACAGGAAGGAACCTACGCTAATGGAGATCAGTTTTTCTTTCATGGAATTTACAATTAAAGAAAAGGTGAACAAATAAGGCTAATGGATCAAACGTGGAGTTAATTTTATGCGTTCTTACTTTCTTTCAAAGGTCATCCCGGTAAACACACCGCCATCCTGCACAAAGGCTACCCGGATCCGGTGTTCCCCTTTTGTGAGGCGGATATTTTTCACCACCACCTGCTGCCCGGCAGATGGCACGGCAATATCAGCCGCCAGTACGCTGCCATCGTTGCTGATGTTAAACCTGGGGGCAACACTGTCGGTATCTGCTTTTATTTTTACGGTAAGGGTGTAGTTCCCGGCAGCGGTAACCCGGGTGGTGTACTGCAGCCATTCCCCGCTTTCAATATGAAATACCACCAACTCATCCTCCTCCTTTTTTATATCCACACCATCGTTGCGGTAAGCGTGGCCGCGGTTCCCCTGGGTATTAACGCCCGGCGTATAATGGTAGCTCGCGGTATCGAGGTCGTTATACGCTGAAAGGTTTCGTCCCAGGTCATAGTCCACCGCGCGGATCACGGCCTTGTCTTTGATGATATGTTCCCGGAAAGGAATGGCCTTACCGGAAGCCACCTGACGGAACATGGCATCTGTCACATCTTTATGATAAATATTATTTTCGATCCTGGTATTACCTGCAAATTCCATGAGTGCGCGGTAGGCTTCATCCGCCGCAGGTGCGGGCCCTTTGCCGTTCCAGTAATCCAGGAGCGCCTGGTAACCGGGCGCGAGCTTTATTTCCAGGGGATTGTTGATCCCCATCTTTTTCAGCTGCCACCATGCCCAGCCAATATCATTGCTTTCTGCCATACTGATAGTATGGGTGAACCAGTTATTGGAGTTTTCCCCCGATTCCCCCAGCCACAAGGGGAGGTTATATTGCGCCCGTAAATCCAGGAAATTCTGGATAGAAGCAGTATTGGTGAAGTTGCCGTATTTGTGAAAGCTGATCACCATGTTAGGGTCCCACGCACGCAGTATGCCCTTGTAATTATTCCCGAAACCATTTCCTTCTATAATGATGATATGCTGTTGATCTACTTCCCGGATGGCTTTGGTGATAGCTATCATCAGCTGTTTCAGGGGAATGTTCTTGGTTTCTTTGGTGCCCCTTTTATCCCCGGCGTCTTCAAATCCCCAGTTAGGTTCATTGATAATATCATAACCGCCTATCCAGGGTTCGTTGGCGTAACGCGCTGCCAGCTTGCGCCATAAGGCAATAGTTTTATCCCGGTTAGCCTGGCTTTCCCAGAGAGATGGCTTTTCGGGGTGCCTGTCGGAAATAGGCAGATCGTTCCCCTGCCCACCGGGCGCGGCATGCAGATCAAGGATCAGGTACATATGATTGGCCTTACACCAGTTCAGTAAGGAGTCGGTCAGTGCAAACCCTTTTTCCAGCCAGGTATTTTGACCGGCAACCGGCTCCTCATCTACCGGCAGCGTGTACAGGTTGAAGTGCATGGGCAGGCGAACGGAATTGAACCCCCATGCCGCCATCGAGTCAATATCCCTCCTGGTGGTATGGTTGCTAAGCCACGCGTCATAAAATGCCTGTGTTTTTTCAGGTCCTATCAGTTCCCGGATCTTTTCGCGGATCCTGTATTGCTGGCCGATATTACCCAGGCGGAACATATAGCCCTCCTGCAACATCCATCCTCCGAGGCCCATTCCCCGGAGGATCACCTGCTCGTTTTTTTCATTAACAATAATATGACCGCGGGTTTTCAGATATCCCTGCCCGTTACCAGGCAGCACGGAAGCCAGCAATAACATAAGTGCTATAACGTGGAATTTCAGCATGTACAGTGTGTCTTTAAAAAGAAAAATAAGAATATCCAAGATCCCTATTTAAAAGCATAAAATCATTTCCGGCACTACGTCATTTCTACTTCAAAGGACATTAAAACATTGATTGCTAATCTATCTTCATTACATCTTACCTACATCAGCAAAAAAAATTTACATTTAGTAAAACGCTTTTTAGATGAAGCATTTGTTGTTGCTGGCCCTTTTATTCCACGGAAAAATATTATTAGCCCAGAATACAATCGGATTACCCGCTGTGGTGAATTTCAGCAAAGCCCAATACCAGGGAAATGGCCAAACCTGGGACATTGATATTGACCATAACGGCATCCTGTATTTCGCCAATAATGAAGGACTTCTTACCTTCAACGGCAATTACTGGAAGCTTTACCCCGTACCCAACAACACCCGCCTGCGCGCAGTAAAAGTGGCGCCGGACGGGAAAATTTATGTTGGCGCACAGGACGACTTCGGGTATTATCTGCCCAATAAGAATGGTATCCTGGAATATACTTCTCTCAAAAAATATATCCCCGCCGGGCAAACAGAATTTGCAGACATCTGGAATATTGCATTATTCGACAACGGCGTTTACTTCAAAAGCAACAATAAAATATTTGGTTGGCGTAACAGGCAGATAGACGTGTACAATGCCCCCGTAGAATGGAAAATAATGGGCAGCACGGCCCACGGTCTCTATGCGCAGGACCTGCAACAGGGACTGCTGAAATTATTAAACGGTAAATGGCAACCCGTTAGCACCGGCTTCCAGGGCAAATCTCTCCTGGTCACCGCTTTCCTGGAAGAAAAAAATGATACCCTGCTGGTTGCCACCCTCAAAGACGGGCTTTTCCGCATCGCCGGTCAACAGTTACTCCCGCTGCAAACAGCAGCAGATAGTGTTTTCCGGAGCAGCCGCATTTATTGCGCCATTCCGCTGAGTAACGGCCAGCTGGCGGTGGGCACCTTCTCCAAAGGATGCTTTGTCATCAATGCCAATAATGGCAGCGTGATCCAGCAATTCAGCATGGACGAAGGTCTTCAGAATAATAATGTGCTCCGCCTGTTTGCTGATCCCCGCCACAATATCTGGCTGGCGCTGGACAACGGTATCGATCAGCTGCGTTACAATACCGCCATTAAACAGATACTACCCGCCAAACATAACTCGCTTACCACTTACGCGGCAAAGGTGTTTAATCAGCGCCTTTACATCGGCACTTCCGATGGACTATACAGCACCCCACTGGACACCGTTGCAGACCTCAGCTATTCCAAAGGCAACTTTCAGCCGGTGGCCAACACCCGTGGCCAGGTATGGAACCTTTCTGCTATCGGCTCCCACCTGCTGATGGCCCACCAGGAAGGAACATTTGAAATCACCGGCAACAAGGCTGCCGCCGTGCTGAAAGACCTGGGCTGCTGGGCCTACCTGCCGCTTTCCAACAACATACTTACCGGCTGTTATAATGGCCTGGCTATTATCCGCTATAACGGCCCACAGGTGCGTGTCAACCGCCACATCTCCGGTTTATACGAATCCCTCCGCTTCCTGGCGATGGACCCACAGCAACGTATCTGGTCCTCCCACCCCTACCGCGGTGTATACCTGCTCACCCTAAAAAATGACACCGCCCTGAGCTACCGCCTGTTCACGCAAAAAGACGGGCTGCCGTCCACCTACAATAATTACGTTTTCCGTATTCAACAACGGATGGTAGCCGCCACTATGAAAGGCATCTATGAATTTGATGAAGCCCGGCAGCAATTTGTTCCGTCGCAGGGATTGTTTGCCCCGCTGAAAAATGCAGCGGTGCAATACCTTTCGGAAGACAGCAGCGGCAACATCTGGCTGGTGGCGGATAAAAAGCCGGGAGTATTAAATCCCCGGCAGCGAACAATTACCTGGTTCCCCGAACTCACCGGGAAAATCGTTGGCGGCTTTGAGTTCATTTATCCCTTTAATGAGGAGAATATCTTTTTTGGCGGCGACAAAGGCATTTATCATCTCAACTATAAAAAATATTCCCGTCATGATGCCGGGCTGTCGGTATTACTCGGACAAATAAAAGCCACCAGCCGGAAAGACACCCTGCTGTATGGCGGCTACCAAACGGCCGGTGCACAGCCGCCAGTGGTACTCCCCAATGCGTTCAACAGTTTTCATTTTGAATATACGGCTCCTCCGGCGGAGCAAGGCAATCACATTACCTACAGCTATCAGCTGGCCGGCTTCGATAAACAACCCGGCGAATGGACCGCCAAAACAGAAAAAGAATATACCAATCTCCCTTACGGGAAATATACTTTTTGGGTAAAAGCAAAAGATAATCTCGGCAATATCTCCGCTCCGGCCAGTTATTCTTTTACCATTTTACCCGCCTGGTATCAAACCTATATAGCGAAGGCGGTGTATATACTGCTGCTCGCAGGGTTGATCTGGTACCTGTACCGGCGTCAGAAGAAAAAATTTGCTGCGCAGAAAGACAAACATCTGCGGGAACAACAACATCTCATTTTTCAACACCAGCTGGAGCTGGAAAGAAACGAGAAACAGCTGATCCGGCTGCGCAATGAAAAACTGGAATCAGACGTACAACATAAAAATAAAGAGCTGGCCACCGCCACGATGCACCTGGTACAAAAAGGCAAACTGATATCCAATATCCGTGAAGAGCTGATACAAAGCGTAAAGAAAACCAATGATCCCGAAGCGCTTCCTTCTTTCAAAAAAGTGATGCGGTTATTTGAAGAAGCAGAGAATAACGAAGAAGACTGGGCACAGTTCTCCCAACACTTTGATGAAGTGCATAACAACTTCCTGCGCACCCTTAAAAAACAATACCCGGATCTAACCACCACCGATCTTAAACTTTGTGCTTACCTGCGCATTAATCTTACCACCAAAGAAATAGCCCAATCGATGGGTATTTCCGTACGCGGCGTGGAAACCAGCCGGTACCGGCTTCGCAAGAAACTGAACATCCCCGGCGAAACAGGACTGTATGATTTCCTGATCAATATTACACAGGAATAAATATGCGAATGCTTGTCTTCCCACGGTAAAATCAAAAGAAGATAACAGTCACATCACCCGAAGGGGCGTATTTCTTCTTACTTTTGCAGGGAAATTTTTAAAGCCATACTATTTTGACCAACGAACTTTCAAAATCGAAATATTTCTTTCTTATCCTGATTCTCGGTACGCTCACAGCACTAGGCCCTTTCTCGATCGACATGTATCTTCCCGGCTTTCCGGCTATAGGAAAGGATCTGGGAGTAGATCCTACCAGGGTGGCCTTATCGCTTTCCAGCTTTTTTATTGGGATTTCAGCAGGACAATTACTATATGGTCCGTTGCTCGACCGGTTTGGCAGGAAGAAGCCGCTATTCATAGGACTCGTGCTGTATGTGATTTCTTCTATCGGCTGTATGTATGTGTCTTCCCTCAACGGGCTCATTATCCTCCGCTTTATCCAGGCCATAGGCAGTTGCGCCGCGGCAGTAGCTTCTGTGGCGATGGTGCGTGACCTGTTCCCGGTGAAAGACAATGCCAAAGTATTTGCACTGCTGATGCTCGTAGTGGGAACCTCTCCCATGATTGCGCCTACCGTAGGCAGTTATGTAACTAGCGCCTTTAGCTGGCACGCGGTATTCCTGGTGCTGGGCGTTATGGGCGCACTGATCCTGATAGCCACCATCCTCTGGCTGCCTGAAAGTTATAAGCCGGACAAGTCGATGTCACTGAAACCCGGTCCCATTATCAGCAACTTCCTGTCGGTGGTGAGTGAACCACAGTTTTATACCTACACTTTTGCAGGCGCAGTTTCTTTCTCAGGACTGTTCGCCTATGTATCGGCTTCGCCGCAGGTGTTTATGGATATTTATAAGCTCAGTGACAAAGCATATGGTTGGATCTTTGCGGGCCTTTCGGTAGGACTGATCGGTTCCAGCCAGGTGAACAGCCTGCTGTTGAAACGGTTCAGCAGTCAGCAGATAGTGCCGGTGGCGCTGCTTTGTCAAACCATCACAGGGCTTGTTTTCATTGTCTGCGCCTGGAATAACTTCTTATCATTACCCGGTATCATCGTATTGTTGTTCATCTACCTTTGCTGCCTGGGCTTTATCAATCCCAACACGACAGCATTGTCACTCGCCCCGTTCAGTAAAAATGCGGGCAGCGCGTCTTCCCTGATGGGCGCAACACAAATGGGAATAGGTGCGCTTGCCTCTACGGTGGTAAGCCTGTATAACACACACACGGCTACGCCGATGGCGATCACCATGTGCGGTACTTCCCTGCTCGCACTGTTTATATTACTGGTATGCCGCCGGAATATTAAAACGGCTGTGGCAGCGGCGCCTGGCACCGCTACGGTTGCGCATTAAACCAGTACGGCGCCGCCATCTGCCACTACTATCTGTCCCGTGCTGAATCCATTCTGCATCAGGTATAAATAAGTTTGCGCAATATCTTCCGGCTGGCCCACACGGCCTGCCGGAAGCATGCCGGCAGCCTGTTGATACATGACTTCGCGATCGGCCTCCGGCATTCCTGCCCAGAGTGCTGTTTTCACAATACCAGGCGATACCGCGTTTACACGTACAGGCGCCAGTTCTATGGCCAGCATACGGGTGAAGCCCTCCATAGCGCCACAAATGCAGGCGCCGGCCGCCCATCCCTGCTGCGGCCGTAGGTTGGCAATGCCGGTAGTCAACACCACCGATCCGCCCGGCAATATATTTTTACTGCCATACTTTACGGCATTGAATGCACCGAAAAAACGTAACTGAAATGCTTCCTGTAACTCAGCGGCTGTAAGGCTTTCCACCTGTCCGAACGGGAAGCCCCCCCCTGCTGTAAATACCAGATGATCAAAGGCGCCTGATGTGTGAAAGAAGTCACTTACCGCTGCTTCACTCCCCAGATCCAGCGCGAAGCCCTGCGCGGTTTCGGGTAACGTCGCCAATGCTTTATTTACTCTTTCAAGATTACTGGAAACAATGATCACCGTTGCCCCTGCCGCTGCTGCCGCCTGTGCCGTTGCCAAACCAATGCCGGCCGAACCGCCCAATACCAATACTTTTTTTCCTGTCAGATCCGTATTCATAATTATAATTTTTTATGAACACAAAATTCGGCAGCCGGCAGCAGGCATCATTTAACAAATGGTAAAAAGCATTAAAGGCGGCCATTTTTCCTGATCCGGCTGAGCGACTGCTGGGTAATACCCAGGAAAGAGGCAATGGTACTCAATGGTACACGGGCAACGATATCCGGTTCCTTTTGCAGGAAATACCGGTAACGCTCCGAGGCATCCAGTCCGAGGTATTCGTTCCGGGCCAGTACCTTTTCCAGCAAGCCTTGCCGGGTAATCTGATCTATCAGGGATCTGAGGTAAGGGATTTTTTCGTATAGCCTCATGAGGTATTCCTTATGCAATACAATTACAGCCGCATCACATACCGCCTCCAGTACATAAGGCGAGGGCGTTTCTTCGAGGTAACTGCCCAGTATGGTGGCACACTTATTTTCTTTCAGAAAAAATATGGTAATATCCTCTCCATCATCCGTATACTTTACCAGGCGCAATATACCTTCACAAATGAAGAACAGCTCCCGCGGCACTTTGCCCTCCGGCAGCAACACCGTTCCTTCCTTCACCTGTTGCACAACTAACCCTTCGGATAACAGCTGCCAGTCGTCATCAGACACGGGATGCAGCTGCTTCAGGAAGCGGTAAAAAGTATCCAAGCCTGTCATAGTTATAAATTTCTTTACAATATTATGGTAATTAAAGGAAGTCGTACCTTAGTATCTCCCAAAAAACAGCTCAATGGCATTCAATGAAAAACTCGCTGATCGCGTACGCGAAATCCTTTTCGCTTCCACCAACAACATCACGGAAAAGAAAATGTTTGGTGGCCTGTGCTTCATGGTAAACGACAAAATGTGCGTGGGCGTACGACCCGATAAAATGATGGTAAGAATTGATCCTGCTAAATCAGACGAGGTAGTGGAATCCTCTTCCGGCGCCGAAGCAATGATTCATGGGGGCAAAGAAATAAAAGGATTTATTTTTGTAGATGAAGATGAGCTGCACACAAAAAAACAACTACAATACTGGATTAAAATGGCATTAGAATTTAACGTAAATGCTAAGTCTTCCAGGAAAAAGTAGTCCTGTAATGCCGGCGGAGCTTTGACTTGCTACATTTTTTTCTACCTTTAAAACTACTGTAGCAACAATAGGAACCTGATTTTTTAACCGGCATTATTCGATTACTTATGAACACATTTACGCTGATAACGGCTTTAGTTACCATTAGTGCATTAATTTCCTACATCAACAACCGATTCATTAAACTTCCCGGAACCATAGGTGTGATCGTGGTTTCGCTGTTATTGTCTTTACTGATTTCCCTGACAGGTAAAATTTTCCCCGGCGCATTCACTTTTATTAAAGATGTCACCAACGGCATTGATTTCACCGGTACGCTGCTGGACGTAATGTTAGGTTTCCTGCTTTTCGCCAGCGCATTGCATTTCGATTTCAATAAACTAAAAGCGCAGCGGTATCCCGTGCTGATATTGAGTACCGTAGGGGTTATTGGCTCCACTTTTATATTCGGATTCCTGTTGTACTGGGCCACTGAGCTGCTGCACATCGACATCCCGCTGGTATACTGCCTGTTGTTTGGCGCACTCATTTCACCTACCGATCCGGTAGCGGTATTATCGATCTTAAAAAAATCAAAAGTCCCACCTGCCCTTGAAACCATTATTGGGGGCGAGTCTTTACTGAATGATGGTACTGGCATCCTGTTATTTGTGATCCTGAAAGAAGTAGCCGGGCAAACAGATAGTCATGTTTCCCTATCACATGCTGCTACCCTGTTTTCCCAGGAAGTATTCGGCGGCATCCTGCTGGGCGTTGTTTCCGCTATTGTAGCTTACAGGACCATGAAGCGTGTAGACGACTTCAATATCATTGTAATGGTATCCTTATCCATGGTAATGGTAATTTCTGTGGTAGGCGCTATACTGCACGTATCTATTCCACTGGCAGCCGTTTCCGCCGGATTGATATTGGGTAATACTTCCCTGGGAACAAAAAATGCGGAAGAGATACAGCACTATTTTCATAACATCTGGAGTCTCATCGATGAACTGCTGAACACCATCCTCTTCGTGATGATCGGGTTGCAGATTGTGATTATGCCCTTCCTGCAAAACTATTGGTTCACCGGTTTAATGGCCACCATATTTGTACTGATTGCGCGGGCGCTGAGTATTACCATCCCCGCCATTGTATTAAAGCGCTCCCTGAAAACAAATTATAAAAGCATCACCATATTGGTGTGGGCCGGACTGCGTGGGGGCATCTCCGTTGCACTGGCATTGTCGTTGCCGGAGTCGCCCTATAAGGAAATTATCCTCTCCGCCAGCTACTTTGTGGTACTATTCTCCATCATAGTGCAGGGACTCACGCTAAAGAAGGTAGTCGACCGCATGGCGTAGAGCGGATGTTGTCTTGGCTCAGGATTACGCTGATTTTACTGACTACCCGGATTTTTACTTTTGATTTTATAAAGGATTAAGGGAGATAGCAGCGGAGATACTCGCTTTATCTCCCTTAATTATTATTTTAGAAAAATCTAAAAATCTAAAAAAACCTAAAAGTAAAAATCCGGGTAATCAGTAAAATCAGCGTAATCCTGAGCCAAGACAACATCCGCGTTATCTTACGCGGAACTGCTGCGACAACACGAAGTTGTCTGAGCTCTTTCCTATATTGATCGTATACGTGCCTTTGTATAGCTTCCACGTGTGTTGTTGCAGATCCCATTTCTGCAACTCCGCAGCTGGCAGTGCCAGTTCTACGATTTCTTCTCCACCTTTGTTTACATGCACGCGTTTAAATGCTTTCAATTCCTTCACCGGCATGCGTTCCATATCCGGATAGGTGATGTAGGCCTGTACTACTTCGTCGCCATCAAAGGCGCCGGTATTTTTAACGGCTACGGATACACGGATAGTGTCTTTGCTGCGGTATTCTTTTGCAGGCGTTGCGCGCCAGGCATAATCAAATTTCGTATAGCTGAGGCCGTAGCCAAAAGGATAGGTTGTTTTACCTTTGAAGTAACGGTAAGTACGGTTCTTCATGCTGTAGTCCTTATAGTCGGGTAAGTCCTGCAGGGAGTTATAAAATGTAACAGGCAACCGCCCTGCGGGCGAATATTTTCCGAAGATGATATCTGCGAGGGCATTACCACCCTGTTCTCCCGGGTACCACGCCAGGATCACTGCATTTGCATAGGGAGCAATGGCAGATACGTCTACTGCGCTGCCGGCAGTAATTACCGCAATGATGGGCTTCTTATGCGCTTCCCTTAATTTTTTCATGAACAGGATCTGGGAGCGGGGCAGGCTCAGCGTATTTTTATCGCCGCCGGACGAGGACAGGAAAGCGTCACCTTCTTCTCCTTCCAGCAGAGGCGTTAAGCCGATCACCGCTACCGTTACATCACAGTTCTGCGAAGCCCAGATACCACCAAAATGCAGGGTATCTGTAAAGTCGCAGCCCTGGTCGTATTGCATGGCCATACCCGGACCTGCAGCCCTGGCCAGGCCAGCGGCAAAAGTGACCATGTTACCCGATACACCGTGATAGTTGCCCATCAGCGCTTCCAATGATGCGGAATTGGAGCCGGTCACCAGCATGGAAGCATATTTATCCGGACTTAAGGGTAATACGCCATCATTTTTAAGCAATACCATGCTTTCCCTGGCCGCTTCACGGGCCAGTTGGGCGTGATAGCCGTTATTTACGCTGTCAGCGCCATATCCGTTATAAGGACTTTCCGCCGGCGCATCCAGTAATCCCAGCTTTATGCGCGTACGCAGTGTGGCGCTCAGGGCACTGTCTACATTCGCGCTGGTTAACCAGCCCTTATCAATAGCTTTCATCACATCATCCTGTAAAATATTGGCGCAATCGAGATTTACGCCTGCTTTCACAGCGGCTGCCGCCACTTCCTCACGGGTGGGAATGGCTTTATGACGCAGCCAGATATCGTCCAGTGCCCAGCAATCGGTAACAACCTGTCCGCCAAATTTCCATTCATGCCGCAGGATATCCTGCAACAGCGTATTACCGGTGCAGCAAGGCTCGTTGTTTACGCGGTTATAAGCGCACATGATCGATTCTACTTTGCCGTCCACCAGTTTTTTAAACGCATAGAGATAGGTTTCCCGCAGGTCTTTTTCGTCGATGATGGCATTAAAGCTATGCCGGTCGGCTTCCGGTCCGCTATGCACCGCGAAGTGTTTGGCACAGGCCGCCGTTTTCAGCATGCCGGGCACATCTCCCTGTAATCCCTGCACAAAGGCGCCCGCCATGGTAGCAGTGAGATAAGGATCTTCTCCATAGGTTTCCTGACCGCGGCCCCAGCGGGGATCACGGAAGATATTGATGTTAGGCGTCCAGAAATTAAGCCCCATATACTGCACATGCCGGTGTTGCTGCACCGCCAGGTTATATTTAGCACGGGCTTCAGTAGAAATGGTACTGGCTACTTCCTTTGCCAGTGGCGCATTAAAAGTAGCCGACAACCCTATCGCCTGCGGAAATACGGTAGCTTCTCCCCCCCTGGCAATACCGTGCAACGCTTCATTCCACCAATTATACGCAGGGATTTGCAACCGGTCTATTGCCGGGCTGTTATATCCCAGCAACAATATCTTTTCAGACAGGGTAAGGGTATGCAGCAGGTCGTTCACCCGGTCATTCAACGGCGCATCCGCCCGTTTGAACAATGCCGGCTGCTGCGCAGCGGCGTTTGATGTAAATAAAAGTATGAAAGAACCAAAAATGAAAAACTGTTTTCTCCACATGCTAAACCTGATTTTTTTCTATAAGATGATCCACCTCTGCGCAAGTTATCATATAAAAAACATAATCGCATACAGGCACGTCGCCAATGGTTTATTTTGTTTATTATCGTGAAGAAATTAATAAAATAGTATGACTAAATGGGAAAAGATCAGGGCCGATTACCCGGTATGCGATAACTGTACTTATTTTTTTACCAACGGCGGAGGCCCGGTAAGCACTCCCTTTGTACAAAAGGCAACGGCGCTTTTCACGGAACTCAGTGAAAAAGGCCGCGGGGTAATGCCCGGCTGGGATCACCAGGCCGACGAAGCCAAAGCGCTCATCGGTGAAATGATCCGCGCAAAGGCCAGTGAAATTGCTTTCATCACCAGTACCTCGCAGGCCATGATCCTCCTGTACGGGATGTTTCCGAAACACTATGAAATCATCACCATGCGGGATGAATTTCCCAGCAGCTTTGTAGGCTGGATGCACAACGGTCATACCGTTCATTTAGTAGACAGCGATGACCGTAACCAGATCTCCATAGCAGATATTGCGGCTAAAATCACACCGGCCACCCGTATCCTCATCACCAGTCACGTGATGTTCAGAACCGGCTTCCGTCAACACCTGAAAGCCATCGGCGAATTATGCAAACAGCATCAGCTGATCCACATCGTGGATGCCACGCAATCCTTCGGTGTAAACGATATTGATGTACAGGAATGTAATATCGATATCCTTATCTTTCACGCCTACAAATGGGTAACTGCCGGCTATGGCAGCGGGGCTATGTATGTATCACAGAAAGTACTCGATCAATACCCGCCGCAGGTGATGAGCTGGTATAATGTGGAGTATGAAACAGCAGATTTCCAGTCCGTAAAGGACTACACGAACTTCACCCCTAAAAAAACCGCCACCGCATTTGAACCCGGCACGCCGCCGTTTGTAAATATATTACTATTGGGAGAAGCGCTAAAATACCTTCATCGTATAGGCATACCCGATATAGAGGCGTATGTCGCAGAGTTAATTACCTACCTGGCGCAACAGGCCGCGGCACACGGTATCCGCCTCCTTTCCGACTATCCGCTGGAACACCTTTCTGCCATACAACTGCTGGAAATTACGCCGGCGCAAAATGAAAAAGTTGAAAAGAATAATATCCAGGCGAGATATAAAAATAGCATGCTGACGGTAGCCCTTAACTTCTACAACAACAAAGCCGATATCGACAAATTATTTGCCGCGCTCGCGGGTGCTTAGAGCGGATTTTGTCTTGGCTCAGGATTACGCTGATTATACTGATTAGCTGGATTTTTACTTTTGGATTTTTTTTAGATTTTTAGATTTTCTTAAAATAATAATTAAGGGAGATAAGAGCGAATATATCCGCTGCTATCTCCCTTAATCCTTTAAAAATCCAAAAGTAAAAATCCAGCTAATCAGTATAATCAGCGTAATCCTGAGCCAAGACAATTTCCGCGTTAGAAATTGAAATTATCCGGGTCCGGTCCTATCCTTTCGCCACGGTCCAGTGCATCAATCTTCAGCACATCTTCTTTACTGATCTCGAAATTGAACAGCTGCGCGTTGGAAATAACCCTGTCCTGGCGGATGCTTTTAGGAATGGTTACCACGTCCTTTTGCAGGTCCCATCTTAATACTAATTGTGCTACCGACACTTTATATTTCTCCGCGAGTTCTTTCAGCAATGGCACGTCGAATGCTTTACCCTGCATTAATGGGCTCCAGGCCTCAAACTGTATCTTGTTTTTCTGACAGAAATCCAACAGGGACGGCTGTACCAGGTAAGGATGAAATTCCAGCTGGTCTACCATAGGTATTACCTTTGCGGTTTGAAAAAGATCTTCCAGCTGGTGTTGCAGGAAATTACTCACGCCAATGGCTTTTACACGGCCATCTGCATATAGCTTTTCCAGTGCACGCCAGGTTTCCTTATACTTACCTTTCACCGGCCAGTGTATCAGATACAGATCAAGATAGTCTGTTTTCAGTTTTCCCAGGGAAGTATCAAATGCTTTCAGGGTACTGTCGTAGCCCTGATCCGCATTCCATACTTTTGTGGTCAGGAAGATATCCTTTCTGTCGGTGGCATTTTTTTCAATGGCAATACCCACTCCTTCTTCATTACCATAAATAGCAGCGGTATCTATATGCCGGTAGCCGGCATCCAGTGCATAAGTCACCGAATCGATCACTTCCTGTCCTTCCTTTGTTTTAAAAACACCCAATCCGAAATAAGGCATCTGTACGCCATTCGATAATTGTACCGTACCGTTAATGTCTGTAATATTCATATAATGAAGATTTTATTTTACTGGTTAAATGCCGGGGAAGCCGGAGAGGCAAAATTACGACGAAACAACATCGTACCACCAGTATATATGAGAGATATTTTTGTACAATTAAGAGAAAAAGGACCCGCCGGCGCCCTTCCGTTCAGATTAGTTTTTTCAATAAAAACCACCTATCTTTGCGGTGCAATTTTAAAAGTATATGAACAACTATCTCACATATCAGGCATGCAGTTACGCAACTACCGTTATCAGAGCGGTAATTGCAAGTACCCGCATTGTCTTAATTCAAGACGGGGAGGCAAATCCATCCCGGATATGAGAGGTTAATATATAACTCCTGAAATCTATTTCAAGGGCCTCTTCATCCGAAGAGGCCTTTTTATTTGCTTCCCCCAATATCCTCAACAGTTTCTTTAGCAAACAATAATTCAACATGAACACCAACAGGAAATTTATTATTAAAGCATCAATGTCATTTACGCGGCTGGTCCGGTAATGCAGACTTCCTGTTGCATAAAGCAAAGGCCGCTCATTACCAGATGAACGGCCTTTTTTAATTCCTTTTTAAATAAGAATATATGAAACGCTTAGCGGATTTTAGAAATATAGGTATCATGGCACATGTCGATGCAGGTAAAACAACGCTTACTGAACGCATGCTTTACTTCACCGGCTTCACACATAAACTTGGCAACGTAGACGAAGGCAACACTGTGATGGATAGTGATCCACAGGAAGAAAAGAGAGGTATTACCATTTCTTCCGCAGCGATCACCACCTATTGGCAATACCAGGATCATACCTGGCAGATCAATATTATTGATACGCCCGGCCACGTCGACTTCACCGCTGAAGTGGAACGGTCCTTACGGGTGCTGGATGGCGCCGTAGCCGTGTTCTGCGCCCGCTCCGGTGTGCAGCCGCAATCGGAAACAGTATGGCATCAGGCGAATCATTATAATATTCCCCGCATTGCGTTCATCAATAAAATGGACAGGCAGGGCGCCGATTTCCGGCGCGTAGTAAGTGACATACGCCAACGGCTAAACGCCAATGCACTGCCCGTACAGCTACCCATTGGTGCGGAAGATGACTTCTCCGGGGTAATAGACCTTATCATCATGAAAGCGCTCCTATGGAACACTGCAGACGGTAAAACATATGAAACGCTGGATATCCCGTCGGCCCTGCTGAACGAAGCGCTGGAAGCACGTAATTATTTACTGGAAGAATTGTCCCTGCTGGATGAATCTTTACTGAATAAATATACCACCGCTCCCAACAGTATCCTTCCGGAAGATATTTACGCCGCTTTGCGCGGCGCTACCATCCGCCTGGAAGCGGTACCCGTACTGGCCGGCGCCGCTTATAAAAACAAAGGTATACAACCCCTGCTCGATGCAGTGGCTACCTACCTCCCTGCTCCGTCAGACATTGGCGATGTAAAAGCCGCCGATCCGGAAACGGAAGCAACGGTGATGATCCCGGTTAGTGAAAATGCGCCACTCGCTGCCCTTGCGTTTAAGATCATAACAGACGATTACGTAGGGAAGTTAACGTTAGTACGGGTATATGCAGGCGTATTACGCAGTGGCGATACACTCTGGAACAGCCGCACCGGCCGTAAGGTCAGGATCAGCCGCCTCATGCGTATCATGTCCGATAAATATGAAACAGTGGAGGAAATAGGCGCCGGCGATATCGGTGCGGTAGTAGGACTGAAAGATGTAAAAACAGGCGACTCCCTTTCGCATCCGGATCACCCGGTACTGCTGGAAAAAATCAGCTTCCCGGAACCCATGATCGGCTATGCGATTGAGGCGAAATCTGCGAAAGACAACGACAAACTCGGCGATGCCTTAAACAGGTTGCTGGAAGAGGATCCTACGCTCATCGTAACAGTGGATAACGCTACCGGCCAAACGATTTTGAAAGGCATGGGCGAACTGCACCTGGAAGTAGTGCTGGAAAAGCTGGCAACACAATATCATCTCGACATCAACAAAGGACAACCGCAGATTGCGTATAAAGAAATATTTACGCAGGCCGTTACCCATCGTGAAGTGTATAAGAAACAAAATGGTGGCTCCGGCAACTTTGCGGACATCCAGTTTGAACTATCACCCGGCGATGAACAGGCAACCGGACTGGAATTTATCAACGAAATCAAAGGTGGTGCTATTCCGAAAGAATTCATTCCTGCGATCAGTAAAGGGTTCGAGTCGGCCATGAACAACGGCGCCCTGGCGGGTTACCCGGTGAAGTCCATGCGCGTGCGATTGCTCGATGGTTCCATCCATAACAACGACTCCCACGCCCTGGATTTTGAACATGCGGCCATCACCGGTTTCAAAAGCGTAGCTGCCAAAGCAGCTCCCCGCTTACTGGAACCATGGATGAAAGTAGAAGTAACCATGCCGGAAGAATTTACCGGCACCCTCACCGGCGATCTGAACAGACGCCGCGGTGTGATCAAACAAATGGAGATGAATGGAGTCGTGCAAACCATCACCGCTATGGTGCCGTTGTCCGAATTATTCGGTTATATAACGGTACTGCGTACACTCTCTTCGGGAAGGGCTGCTGCATCGCTGACATTCGACAGCTACCAGACCGTTCCCTGTAATATTACCAACCATCTGCTGGTGAAATAAAATGAAAATGGTGAAGGACAATCCTTCACCATTTTTTTATACGATAAAACCACTTCCTATTGCAACACCTCACGGTCGCTGTGAACATCCTGGTAAAATTTCTTTACCAGCCGGCTATCCGGCAGGGAGTTCAATACGGCGATAAACCATTTACCATCTTTCTTCACCACCTTGCCCTTGTAATAACCAACCGACATCAGCTGAATTTGCCCGGTGGTAAGGTCTGTCCAGAGGTTACTGGCATACATCGTTACCCGCACGGTATCATTTGTGCCGGGGTAAAACTGCATATTGGAAATAAGGTGCCTCGACTGGTAATGCGTGTTCCGGATACTCAGCACCAGGGAATCTATTTTAGCGGTCCAGTTTTGTTTTCCTTTTAGCTTTACCCCATCAATTTCCCCGCGGATGTTGTCATCCATAAACTCCACACATTTATCCAGGTGACCGTTGTCGAAATGCTCACAGAAGCCATAAATCACTTTTTCAATCTGTTGCTGTTCGCGGTATCCCAGGTCGCGGATATGGCCGACGTCCGGGGTAACGGCAGCAGTGCTGTCGGCGGTAATTTTTTCTTCGGGAGATGTGTGACAGGAAAAGAGGCCTATGGTGCTAAGAACAAGCGCAGTGGCAAACGGGAAAAATCTGGACATCTGATAAATTTTATGATATAACAAAACAAACGCATAATTAGTTTTATTATATCATAAAATTTTCGGTCTATAACGGACACTTCTGGTGATAATCAATTAATTCAATCGGCGTGTTGGCCAGTTCAATGCCTTTATAATAGGCTTCAATCTCATCTAATACGGCTTCCACTTCTTCCACGGTTTTCATGGTCACCAGCCGGGTGCGGAATTGTTTGATATCAGGTAACCCTTTCAGGTAATTGGCGTAGCAGCCGCGCATTTCGTTGATTCCCTGCACGGGGCCTTTCCACTCCACCGACAGGCGGAGGTGTTTCTTACTTACGGCGATACGCTCTTCCAGGGTGGGTCCGGCCATAATCTCGCCGGTATTCACATAATGTTTGATCTCCCGGAACAACCATGGATAGCCAATCACCGCACGGCCAATCATAATACCATCCACGCCGTAACGGTTTTTATATTCCAGCGCTTTCTGCGGGCTGTTAATATCTCCATTACCAAAAATGGGAATATGTATACGGGGGTTATTTTTTACTTTACCGATGAGGGTCCAGTCGGCTTCGCCCTTGTACATCTGGCAACGGGTACGGCCGTGGATAGCCAGGGCTTTGATGCCTACGTCCTGCAGCCGCTCTGCCACCTCTTCAATATTCTTTGAGTCATCGTCCCATCCCAGCCGGGTTTTCACGGTAACCGGCAGCTTAGTGGCCTTTACGCACGCTTCAGTGAGCCGTACCATCAGGTCCAGGTCTTTCAGTACACCGGCGCCGGCGCCTCTTCCGGCTACCTTCTTCACGGGACACCCAAAATTGATATCCAGCAGATCCGGGTTGGTAACATCCACGATCCTGGCGGCCATCGCCAGGCTATCCTCATCCCCGCCAAAGATCTGTATCCCCACCGGGCGCTCATATTCAAAAATATCGAGCTTCTTCCTGCACTTCATGGCATCACGGATCAACCCTTCACTGGAAATAAATTCCGTGTACATCAGGTCGGCGCCCGCATCCTTGCACACCGCCCGGAACGGAGGATCACTCACATCCTCCATAGGCGCCAGCAGCAAAGGGAAATCAGGAAGCGTTATGTTATCAATCTTTACCAAAATCTTTATCTTTTTGCAGAAGCCGCAAAGATAAAGAATTATTACGCGGATTTTGTCTTTCTCGCTGATTACGCTGATTATACTGATTACTTTGATTTGATCACTTTGGATTTTTAAAGGATTTTGGGAGATATAAGCGACATATTCCGCTTCTATCTCCCGAAATCCTTAAAAATCCCCCAAATAAAATCCAGGTAATCAGTATAATCAGCGTAATCAGCGAGAAAGACAAACTCCGCTTTTCCGCTTCTATCTCCCAAAATCCTTAAAAATCCAAAGTGATCAAATCAAAGTAATCAGTATAATCAGCGTAATCAGTGAGAAAGACAACATCCGCTTTTATTCGCTAAATTTACTTACTTTTCGTTGGTATAATCTTTGGCCCCGCATCCTAAATCTTTCCGTATGCAGAAATTTGACGCCATAGTAATCGGATCAGGTCAGGGGGGAAATCCGCTGGCAAAAAAAATGGAAGAAAAAGGCTGGAAAACCGCGCTCATTGAACAACGCTATCTCGGTGGCACTTGCATCAACGATGGCTGCACGCCTACCAAAGCAATGATCGCCTGCGCAAAAGTAGCACATACCGTTTTTCATAGTAAAGACTGGGGCATTCACAGCCACGGATTCATGGTGGACCTGCCGTTTATTGTAGCCCGGAAAAACAATATCGTAACGGAATTCCGCGGAGGAACAGCCAAGGGATTACAATCAGATAATGTAAACATCTTCATGGGAACTGCCGCCTTCACCGGGCATAAAACAATTACGGTGACCGGCCACAAAGGAGAAGAAGATATACTAACTGCCGATCACATTTTCATCAATACCGGCACCAAGCCGTTTATTCCGCCCATACCAGGCCTGGCAGAAGTACCCTATCTTACCTCCACGACCCTGCTCGATGAAGTAACGGTTCCGAAAGAACTGATCATTCTCGGCGGCAGCTATATCGCCCTGGAAATGGGACAACTCTATCAGCGTTTAGGCAGTCACGTTACTATAATAGAATCCGCTTCTCAACTGGTATCAAAAGAAGATGCCGACGTGGCGGCAGTCATAAAAAAAATGCTGGAATCAGAAAATATGCAGATCCATACCGGCACACAGGTAACGCACGTATCCCGCAACGGGAAAAAGATCAGCGTGGATATTACTACCGGTAATGATAAAGACACTATAACGGGCACGCATATACTGATTGCAACCGGCCGCACGCCACAAACCGCGGCGCTGCAACTGCAACAAACAAATGTGCTCACAGATGAAAAAGGTTTTATACAGGTAAACGACCGCCTGGAAACTTCCGAACCGGGCATCTATGCCCTCGGCGATGTAAAGGGAGGCCCTGCATTTACACATATCTCCTACAACGATCATCTCATTATTTATAAGAACATTTTTGAAAATGCAAACATCAGTATAAAAGACCGGCAGATACCTTACTGTATGTTCACCGACCCGCAACTCGGACGTATCGGCATCACTGAAAATGAAGCGCGGAAAGAAGGTATCCCGTTTAAAACTGCATGCCTGAGTATGGACAAAGTTGCCAGGGCCATAGAAACAGGACAAACAAGAGGTTTTATGAAAGCACTGGTAAATGAACACACCAATAAAATCCTGGGAGCCGCTGTAATAGGCACCGAAGGCGGCGAAATCATGTCTATCCTGCAAATGGCCATGCTGGGTGGTGTCACTGCCACGCAGATACGTGAAATGGTGTTTGCCCATCCGCTCTATGCAGAATCACTAAACAATCTCTTTATGACCCTGGAGAAGCCTGCTCCATAATGAGCAATTTTTTCCACAATCTGATATATACCGAATGATCAAACTGTCGAATGTTTCCAAATATTTTGGTCCTGGAAAAAAAGCAGTCGATGATATTTCCTTTGAAGTAAAGGAAGGAGAAACACTGGTACTGCTGGGCACCAGCGGCTGCGGCAAAACCACTACCCTCCGCATGATCAACCGCTTACTGGAAGCCGACAGCGGCCAGATATTTATTAACGGGAAAGAAATACAGGAGCTGTCTCCTGAAATACTCCGGCGCAATATCGGCTACGTATTACAGAACACCGGGTTGTTTCCACATTATACCGTGAGCGACAATATCGGCCTCGTACCCTCCCTGCTGAAGTGGGATAAAAAACGTATTCACGATCGTACCACCACGCTGATGGATAAACTCCGTTTACCTGCCGCCACCTACGCGGAAGTATATCCGCAGCAGCTCAGCGGCGGACAACAACAACGTGTTGGCCTGGCCCGCGCACTGGCCGCAGATCCGCCGGTACTCCTCATGGATGAACCCTTTGGCGCACTGGATCCGCTTACACGCATCAGCGTCCGGAAAGAATTTAAATCGCTCGATGAGATCAGTCACAGAACCATCATCCTGGTAACACATGATGTGGAAGAAGCCTTTGAACTGGGCCACCGGATCTGTCTTATGAACGAAGGACGTATCCAGCAACTCGGCACACCTGCGGAACTGATCTTCCACCCGGCCAACGATTTTGTAAGGTCATTCCTCGATCCGCAACGACTGCAGCTGGAGCTGAAGTCCCTGCAGATAAAAGACCTGTGGCAATGGTTGCCGTCTTCCGCAGTAGCCGCAAACGGACCATTAACCGCCTCCAGCACCTGCTGGGACGCCCTGGAAGCCATTACGCAACAGCCGGTAGCCGTAACATATGAACAGGAACAAAAAATAATTGACGGGAATGGACTCATGGCGGCAATAGCTGCCTACAAAAATTAACGCAACGGCATGGAAGCAACCGAAACCTTATTTGAATTTGTACAACAACAATCCGGTAAACTGCTGGAGCAAACCCTCACGCACACCGGGCTTACCTTTATATCCGTGCTGCTGGCCGTAGCCATAGGCGTACCTGCCGGTATTTTCATCACCCGTAAAAAAAGACTGGCAGCACCTGTGCTCGGCTTCGCCGGCGTAATGCAAACCATTCCAAGCATCGCCCTGCTGGGGTTCATGATCCCGCTGTTGGGCATTGGCCCCAAACCCGCTATAGTGGCGCTATTTCTTTATGCACTGCTGCCCATTATCCGTAATACCTATACCGGTATCAGCGGCGTAGATCCCAATGTAACAGAAGCGGCTACCGGTATGGGAATGAGCCGTAGGCAAATGCTGATGAAAGTACAACTGCCACTGGCCATGCCCGTTATACTGGCCGGCATCCGCACTGCAACAGTGATCAATGTAGGCGTAGCTACACTGGCTGCATACATCGCCGCAGGCGGACTCGGGGAATTTATCTTCGGCGGCATCGCACTCAACAACACCAATATGATGCTGGCGGGAGCCATACCCGCAGCTTTGCTGGCATTGCTGTTCGACTGGCTCCTGTCGCTGCTCCAGCACATCAATATCCGGAAAGCCCGTAAAACATTATACGCACTGCCTTTTATCTTCCTGCTTCTCTCATCCTTCTATCTTTTGCCCGATACTTACAGCGGTAAAATGCTGGCCGGATTCACCCCCGAATTTATGGGCAGAAAAGACGGTAACCTCGGGCTAAAATCCGTATACGGCCTGCATATCCGCACCCTCGTCATCAGCGACATGATCATGTATAAAGCCGCTTACGAAAAAAAACTGGACGTTATAAGCGGAAGCAGTACAGACGGCAGGGTAAAGGCTTTTGACCTGGTTGTACTGGAAGATGATAAACATATTTTTCCACCCTATTATGCGGCCCCCATTATACGGGAAGAAACCCTGCAACAATACCCGGAACTGGAACCGGCACTCAACCTCCTGGTTGGTACAATTAATGATAGTATCATGACGGAATTGAACTACCGGGTGGATTATCTTAAACAAAATCCGGAAAAGGTGGCAAAGGATTTTCTCGTTGCCAGGCAACTCTGGAAACCAGCCGGCAACGGCACTAAAGGCACTATCCGCATCGGCTCGAAAATTTTCGGCGACGGCTATATCCTCGCCGCCATGTACAAGATGCTGATCGAAGGTCATACCGGTCTTGCTGCAGTCACCAAAACAGGACTCGGCGGTACAAAGATTGTGTTCGACGCATTGGTAAACGACCAGATAGATATGTACCCCGAATACACCGGCACCGGTTTACTCGTATTGCTCCAGGCGCCACAACAGGTAACAGACAGCATTATCGGCGACAGCCAGAAAGTATACGACTATGTAAGCGCAGCATTTGAAAAACAATATCATATCAAATGGCTGCAACCCATCGGATTTAATAATACCTACGCATTAATGATGCGGAGAGCTGCGGCAAAAGAACGGCATATCCGCAGCATTTCTGATTTTACAAAATATGTGAATCAACAGTAAGCACCTGTAATTATGTTACTGAAAGAACAATATGAAACAGTACGGCGGAGAAGCGAAAAAATTTGCGCCCCGTTAAAAACGGAAGACTATGTAGTGCAACCTATTGTGGATGTAAGTCCGCCTAAATGGCACCTTGGACACACCACCTGGTTTTTTGAAACATTTATCCTGCTTCCTAACGCCAAAGGTTACACGGTTTTTGATCCTCAATATAATTATGTTTTCAACAGCTACTATGAATCCGTTGGCGCCCGGGTGATCCGCACCAATCGCGGTAACCTGAGCCGCCCGGCAGTGGAAGATATTATGCGCTACCGGAAATATGTGGATGAAGCCATGACAGATTTTTTGAAAGAAGAACTGTCCCCGGAGCTGCAGGAGCTGTTTATTCTCGGCCTGAACCATGAGGAGCAGCACCAGGAATTACTGTACACGGATATTAAATATATCCTCGGGCATAATCCCCTGTTCCCTGCCTACGATATTCATCATAAAGATATACCCATAGTGAACAATCCCGGCGATACCTGGTTAAATATACGTGCCGGCGTATATGATATCGGCTTTGCGGGGGACGGATTCTGTTTTGATAATGAACTGGGCAGGCATACCGTATATTTGCAGGATTATAAAATCAGTACCGCACTGGTTACCAACACGGAATACCTGGACTTTATCCAGGCCGGTGGTTACCAGGATTTCCGCTACTGGCACGCGGAAGGATGGGACTGGGTAAAAAATAACCAGGTAACCACCCCGATGTATTGGTACAACATCGACGGGAAATGGATGCATTATACCTGGCAGGGGCTTCAGCCAATCATGCCGGATGCACCTGTTACGCATATCAGCTACTACGAAGCGGCTGCATATGCCGCCTGGAAAGGACAACGGCTGCCAACAGAGTTTGAATGGGAGGTGGCCGCACCGCAACTGGCATGGGGCCAACGGTGGGAATGGTGCGAAAGCGCTTATCTCCCCTACCCCGGCTTTGCAAAGGCGCCCGGCGCCATCGGAGAATATAATGGAAAATTCATGATCAATCAGATGGTACTGCGTGGTGGCTCTGAAGTAACTTCGCCCAACCATAGCCGTATCACTTACCGTAACTTTTTCCACCCTTCACTGAGATGGCAATTTACCGGGATAAGATTGGCAGGATGATTGAGACAACGTTGTGAAATGATCCGGATCTCCGGAAAATAGCTTCGCCGCTTTCCGGGATCCAAGTTCAGAACATCAAAAAATAATTATGACTGTAATTCCTAATGTACTTGCGCCCTGCAAGCGCAAACCGGCCACCGATATATTTTATCACGACGTGGTGCAGGGCCTCACTGCACCCCAGAAATACCTGGACCCGAAATATTTTTATGATACGGCAGGAGATGCCCTCTTTCAGCAGATCATGCAATGTCATGAATATTACCTGACCGGATGCGAAATGGAAATCCTCCGCGAACAATCTGCGCAAATAGTACAGGCGTTGCAGTTATACGCCGGCGATTTTGATGTGGTGGAACTGGGTGCAGGCGACGCTACCAAATCCGTTCACTTGCTGCAACAGCTGATCAATAACGGCGTCGATTATACGTATTTCCCCATCGACATTTCCGCCAACGTGATCACGCAACTGGAAAAGAACCTGCCTGCGCAGGTACCCGGCCTGCAATTGCATGGCTTAAACGGGGAATATTTCCATATGCTGCAGCAGGCCAATAAGGTGACCGCCAAAAAGAAAGTATTGCTTTTCATGGGCGCCAACATCGGCAATTTCAGCGTGAGCGCCGCCCGTAGCTTCTGCCAGCAGTTGCGCCAGTATATGCAGCCCGGCGATCTGCTGCTGACCGGCTTCGATCTCAAAAAACATCCGCAGGTAATCCTGAATGCATATAACGACTCCGCCGGCATCACACGCGCATTTAACTTCAACCTCTTACACCGTATCAACAGGGAACTGTACGCAGATTTTGACACCTCAAAATTTGAACACTTCCCTACCTACGATCCGGTTACCGGCGCCTGCAAAAGTTATCTCATCAGCCTTGAAAACCAACAGGTGCACATCGGGGAGGATACAACCGTAACCTTCGCAGAAAATGAATCCATTTATATGGAGATCTCACAGAAATACAGCCTGGAAGAAACAGACCAGCTGGCAGCCTATGCAGGCTTCAAGCCGGTGGCCCGGTTCTTCGACCACAAACACTGGTTCACCGATTGTTTATGGAAATGTATTTAATGCCAGGCATTCAGCATTCTTCTGACCGCTACAATCTCACCGGTGTGATAACTGGTGTGGTCCAGCAACAATACGGCTTCCCGGAATAAGTGCTGCCCGGTGCCGTATGGGAAAGGCGCAAACAGATCATCGCTCTGTTCCAGCAGATCAATAAAAGCATGCAGGTCCTTATCCACCTGCTCCACACTGTGCTTCCATACAGCGTCGTCCTTCGGAGCAGTTTCCTCCGGCCAGTAGGCCTTTGGCCACTCAATTTCTTTATAGTCCGGGTTCCTTGAAAAATCGAGGATATCGTATTGCGTAATCCTGATATGCTCCACCAATTGCCAGATGCTGTAAGGCATACCGGCGGGTACCACACCCCTCAGATCAGCTGGCAGCTTTTTTACCGAATCGCTGAAAGTGACGTGTGCATTGGGTTTAAGCAACATGTCCTTCAGCGATTTAACTAACGTAGCAGTATTCATAAATAGTAATTTTATTTGTCGGGGTTCAAAGATCAAAAAAGAAAGACATCTCATCAAAAAATACTCCAATAATCATGGCCCCGGCATTTGTGAATCAATTGTTAATCTCGTTATCTTATTAATAATTCTTTAACCATTCTGACAACATTTGGTATTGATTAACGGGATGAGGATGCTTCCATACTATCATTGTATTGAAATAACCAAAATCCTCGCATGGCAAAATACTACGCATTATCGTTAACCGTACTGCTGATAGGAATGCATTTCACGCTTTCCGCACAAAGAGAAATAAAAGGCCATGCGTATGACAAAGATACCCGCAAACCGCTGATTGGAGCAAATGTACTACTCTTCACCGCAGAAAGATCCATTCTTAAAGCACAGGGCATCACGAATGAATCCGGCGACTTTATCCTCAAAAAAATACCACAGGGAAATTATGTGATCACGATCAGTTTCATGGGATACGATGCCGCTACCTCACTCATCATGATATCAGAAAAGTCAGCCAAGGTATTCCAGGTAGATCTTCGCTTTTCCGGTCTTCAGCGTAACCCGATCAAGTTAAACAGCGTTAACGTAAAAGTAAATAAATCGGCATTCACCATACGGAAAGATACTGTTGAATTTTCTGCAGGCGATTTCCAGACAACCGAAAATGCCTCTGTAAGAAGCCTGCTCAATAAACTCCCCGGCATCACCATCGATGCAGATGGGAACCTGTCTTTCCAGGGCACGGCTATCAAAACCATCCTGGTAAATGGCAGACCGCTCTTCCAGGATGGCAATAGTGCTACAGGCGACACCAAAAAAATAACGCAGAACCTGCTGGCAGATATTGTCGATAAAATACAGGTCATCGACAGAAAAAGAGTAGACGGTATGGTGGAAGGAGGTAAAAATGAAAAGGTCATCAACATCACCGTTAAAAAAGAATATAAGAAAGGATTCAATGGCGCCGCCGGCGCAGGCTATGGAACTGACAAACGGTATAACGCCGCCGCCAACGTTAATATGTTCAGGGATACCAGGCAAGCGGTGGTGATGGGATATATCAATAATGTCAATTCCTCCCGCGGCCCCGCTTCCACCGATGAAAACCTGAGCAGGGGAGAAAGTATGATGGGGGGCCTCTCCAGGAAAAATAATGTCAGCGCCAATCTCGGTACCGATATCTCCAAAAAAATAAAACTCAACGCCAACTTCCTCCATCAAAGCCAAAACGTCGATAACAGCCAGCAGCAACAGCGCGACAACGTACTTCCGGACAGTAACTTCCGCTACAACAACAACAATACCTCGGGAAGCACTGCCAACATGAATATCCTCTTTACCAACCTGAGCATCCAGGTCGATGAAAAAAATCTTGTCTCCATAGATATGTCGGCCAACACACAACATAACACTTTCCGCTCCTTCAATCAATACGTTTCAACAGGCGGGAAAACCAACGACACCATCAACTTTGGCAACACCAATAACCTGGAAACAAGAAGGAATAACAATATCAACCTGACCACCCAATATAACCACCAGTTCAGTCCCAAAGCCGGCAGTGTAAGCATATCCTTCAATATTGATCAGAACAATACAAAAGATGAACAGCAGAATACCACCCTGAATACCTTCTCCGCTGCAAACCTGGCAGATACCATCAACCAGCAGGTAAATGCAAAAATAAATGTCCGTAAACTGATGGCCAGGTTTAACTACCAATATCCGCTGCTCACTTCCATGTACCTGAACGTATCCTATAAAATAACCAACAACCTTACAAAAAATAACCAGGACGCTTTCGATTTCGACAATGAAAAGAAAGGATATGATCTTGTTAACCAGGACCTGACCTACCGATTTAAAAACAATATCAATGAGCAGTCGGTCGGTGCAGGACTCTTTCTTAATAAAACAAAAATACAGGGCCAGTTAAATATTGCCTATAACTTCACAGATTCAAAAAGCAATAACTTCACCGCCGGCAATGAGTTCCTGCAAAGGATTCATTACCTGTCTCCCAACCTGTCCCTTTTCTATAAAATAGATAACTACAAAAGCCTGGACCTGAGAGTAAACAGGGAAACCCGCATTCCTCCGCCCAACGTATACCTGCCGGTAGTATCTACCCGGAACCCGCTGTATGTGCAACTCGGCAACCCGGATCTGAAACCGTCTATTTATAACTCTGCCGCCATCGGCTACCGTTCCTTCAGCGTGAAAGGCCTTACGTTCAGTACCAACCTGGGCGCTGATCTGCCCAATAATGCCATGACACAATCCATCTACTCCGACTCCGCCGGCCGGCAAATCAATAAACCAGTAAATGTGGATGGAAACTTTAGTTTTAACCAGGACTTTTCAATAGGTAAAAGGTTTAATAAACCAGCCTTAACACTTAACTATTCATTGTCCTATTATTTCAGCCGGAATAATTCGTTTATCAACCAGGTCAAAAGCCGCACTACTGATCTGAGTATCACACAAATGCTGAACGGCTCCTGGATGTACAAAAAAACGCTGGAGCTGGAAGGGTTTGTAAGCATGCTGTATATCAGCAGCGTTTACTCCATCCAGAACAACAAACATTCCGACTACCTCATGTACAATGTATCACTCACCGCCAACGTTTTTCTCCCTGCCAACCTCAGCATCGGCAGCGCAGCCCTGTATTTCAATAATACCAGTCAGCATCAGCAATTTGTAGTCCTCAACAGCTGGATCGCCAAAGCCTTTGGAAAAGACAAAAGCTTCCAGGCAAAACTCTACGCCTACGATCTCACAAAACAAAATCAATCGCTGCTCACCATGCAATCCCCCACCTACATAGAACAGCAGCGGAACACCGTTCTCACCCAATACTTCATGCTAAGCCTCTCCTGGTTCTTCGGCAAAAAACCAGCGGCGAAGCCGGCGGTGTAGGCATCGCCTTCGGCGATGCGGAAATTGTCTTGGAGCAGGATTACGCTGATTTTACTGATTAGTTGGATTTTAACTTTTGGATTTTTTTAGATTTTAGATTAATATAATAATTAAGGGAGATAAAAGCGAATATCCGCTTCTATCTCCCTTAATCCTTTATAAAATCCAAAAGTTAAAATCCAGCTAATCAGTAAAATCAGCGTAATCCTGAGAAAGACAACCTTCGCTTAATTCGCTGGTTTTTCCAGTAATTTGAAGAACTGATCCAGCTGTGGCAGTATTACGATCCTCGTTCTGCGGTTGGCTGCTTTGCCTTCAGCAGTGTCGTTGGAAGCAATAGGCAGGTATTCGCTTCTACCCGCAGCGGTCATGCGCGCTGGCGGAATGTTATACTGGTTCTGCAGAACACGTACTACGGAAGTAGCTCTCTTCACACTCAGGTCCCAGTTGTCCAGCAATACATTCGGACGGTAAGGCACGTTATCAGTATGACCTTCTACCATGAATTCAATATCCGGCTGGGCAATCAGCACTTTGGCCACTTTACCCAGTACTTCCTTCGCTCTTTCATTGATTTCGTAACTACCGCTTTTAAACAGCAGCTTATCGGAGATATCTATATATACTACCCCTTTGTCCACTTTAATATTGATGTCCTTATCATCCATATTGCCAATGGCGCCTTTCAGGTTCATTACCAGCTGCATGTTCAGCGAGTCTTTACGGGCAATAGCCGATTGGAGATCTTTGATATAAGCATCCTTGGCGCCAATATTATCCAGGGATTTCTTGATGCTTTCTGCCTGGGCGCCGGAAATTACGGACAACTCCTTCAGGTGATCCAGCATCTGGGTATTGTTGGTTTTCAGTTGCTGTTGTTGCTCCGTTAAATTTGTCACTTTTTCTTTGTACGATGCTGCGGCACGGGCGGCATCTTCTTCGCAGGTTCTCAGCTTACCGTAGGTAGCGCGGTAAAGACTATCAAGTTGCGCATTCCTGGCCTGTGATTCTCTTAATTTACGAGGGGCAGAACAGGATGCAAAAATGGTTACTAAAGCTACCGGCAAGGCTAGTTGTGCTATTTTCATAAAATTACACTTTTTAATAATCTAAAGAATAAGTATATATAAATAGTGGGGTATACAATGGAAAGCAACCCCTGTATAGCAAATAGCAGGCCGAAGCCCCCTTCAGCCCGTTAGAACCCGGTTAGAATCCAGCGTGGTATTAGATGTTGACACACATAAAAAAAATAAAGCCGTCATCCTAAAGAAGCTTTATTCATAAAAAAAAGCTAATGTTTTCCAATATCTAAGTAACTTGTCCGGCAGAGTACACGCTGTATCTATTTTCTATTAATTGCTGAAATGTATGAGAAAGGTGGTTTCTTCGGGTCAACCAACAATAAAGGAAATTGCAAAAAGGCTGAACATCTCTGTATCCACGGTATCAAGAGCGTTACATGATCATCACAGTATAGGTTTAAGAACTAAAACCAGGGTAAAAGAACTGGCGGCCGAACTGAATTATGAACGCAACCAGACAGCTATCTATTTCCAGCAGGGTAAAACATTTACAATCGGTATCCTTTTACCCGAGCTGTCGGAGGCATTCTTTGCCAGCGCTATCAGCGGTATCGAAGACACGGCATACAGCAATAACTACACGGTACTGCTGGGACAATCGCACGATGATGAAGCCCGTGAAAAACAGATCATCCAGAGCATGAAACAGCACCGGGTGGACGGCTGCATTGTTTCTATCGGAAAAAATACCAGCAATTACGAACACTTTGAAATGCTGCAACAGGCAAGGATACCGGTGGTTTTCTTCGACCGCATTCCCAACCTTCCTGATATACACGCGGTTTCCTGCAACCTGGAATCCGGCACCGTACAGGCAGTGGATTTCCTGCTGAAACAGGGCCACCGCGTAATTGGTATGATCAACGGCCCGGAAACGATGGTGGCCAGCAAGGAACGCGCTACCGGCTACATCAGGGCACTGCAGAAACACCGCCTTAAATACGATCCCAAAATGATCGTCAACGCCGACCTCACCGCCGCAGGCACAGAACAAGCCATGCAATACCTACTGTCGCTCAAAAGAAAAGTAACGGCCGTTGTTACTTTCAACGACTATGTAGCCATGGATGCCGTACAATATGCCCTGAAACAAAAATTGGAAATAAATAAGGATATAACTTTTGTATCTTACGCCAATACACCGGTAAGCGGGTATACAGCCTTTCCCCCTGCTGCATCTGTGGAGCAGTTCCCTTATGAACAGGGCCAGGCGGCTACTAATATGTTATTATCACTCCTGAACGGGGAACATGCCTTGAATGATTTTCAACGCACTGTCATGGAGTCGCAACTGGTGATACATCACCGCTGAGGCATTATCTTATCGATAACCTTGCCACAGTAGTTGACCGTGGCAGGTTATTCGACTTCATTGTTCGCTGTCTATAATTGCTGCTTTTCCAGCTTAGTTCACTTTCTGATTAATTGCTACAACGATTCTACATGATTTTTTTGGCATTCCATGTACGCAAACGCTTGCGTTATCCGCGCAAGCGTTTGCGTAAAGCCTGTTTTCGCTTGTTTTAGCTATTGTTGCACCACCCACCTGTTCACCGTGTTTAACGGCCCTTCCAGTACAATCTTGTAAAATGAGGATGGAAGCGATTTTACGCTGATGCTGGCGCCCTCTTTTGATACAGGTACCTCTCCCAGCAACTTATATTCATCGTGCCCGCCGGTTTTATAATGATTAGTTGTCGTAACCCAAATTTTTACGGTTCCCTTTTTATCATAAGCTTTCCATCCCAGTTGCAGCTGATCCTTCACTAAGCTGGCAGTAGGCTGCGCCATTGAAATAGCGCCTGTCAGCGGCACTCCATCCAGTTCACGCGCATTCTCCTTAGGAATAGAGATATTCATAAACCGCGCAATGGAAGGCAGAATATCTACAATGCCCGGTTGCGCCGTTTTAAAGTAAGAATTCAAACCTTTTGCATTGGTAACAATCCAGGTGGTCCGCTCTCGATCCGATTGCCCGCCGTGGCCATGCCCGCCATGGGCATCACGACCGTGATCCGTGGTAATATAGATCTGCCAGTCTTCGTTAAAATTCGCACGCCTGTATTCCATCGCATCCCAAATCTTACCCACCATGTCATCTGTCATCCGCACGGCAGTATCCAGCCGCTCACCGGTACCATAACGGTGCCCCATGTCATCGCTGTATTCCAGGTATACCCAGGTCATATCAGGTGCATCGCTTCTTACAAAATCTGCCGCCTTATTCACCACCGTTTCATCAATAAGATGAATATACCAGCTGTCTTTATCATGCGGAAACCGCACGGTATCAAGCTCCAGTCCATCCACCGCGTGGTCAATATGCAGGTTGCCTGTTTGCGCTAATCCATCTCCCACCAGTTTGGTACGGTTGTCCAGCCAGGTGGAAAAAATAGCCGTCTTCTTTTCAGGATAAGCCGATTTTAAAAACCGGAAAATGCTGGGATAAGCATAATTCTGCGCGGCAATATCATTGTCCCATACATTATGTTTATTCACCCAGGTGCTGGTAAGCAAACTGTTGTAACCCACCGCTGAAATAGTAGGCGTCTGGGAATAACCATTCTTCTCCCCTCCCACATAGGCACGGCAATACCCGCCTTCCTTTGCTATACGCTTCAGGTTTGGAGTGGGCTGCGACTCAATCACATCTGCCGGAATACCATCCGCAATAATAAATAACACTTTGTGTTTCTTCTGCTGTGCCGCTAACGTGGTAACTGTTAAGAGGCTCATAGCGAGGAATAAATACTTCATCGTTGACTGTTTAAGATTAGCTGATCGCAAGTAGCATAAAATAATAAAGCGAAGATAACAGCGAATATTAATTTTTCGCTATGATCTTCGCTTTAAAGAGAAATCTGAAAAACTATTTCAGATGGGCATCAAAATAGTCGGTGATCTTTTGCATCAGGTGAACCCTGTCTTTTCCCAATACATTATGTAAATGCCCCGGATATACGAAATAATCTACCTGTACTTCATTATCTACACAGGCTTTCAGGAAATCCAGCGAATGCTGCCAAACCACCACATCATCGTTGGTGCCGTGGATCAGCATTAGCTTACCCTGCAGGTTTTTTATTTTAGTAAGCAGGTTGGAATTGGCATAACCCTCCGGGTTTTCCTGCGGCGTATCCATATAGCGCTCTGTATACATAATTTCATACATGCTCCAGTCGATCACCGGCCCACCGGCTACTCCTGCCTGGAACACCCCCGGATGACGCAACATCAGCGATGTAGTCATAAAACCACCAAAGCTCCAGCCATGTACACCCATCTTCTGCTGATTAATATACGGCAGCGACTTCAGGTAAGCCACGCCCTGTAACTGATCATTCATTTCCACCGTACCAAGCTGCCGGAAAGTGGCCTGTTCAAAAGCCTTTCCACGGTTATCACTGCCGCGGCCGTCCATCGTAAAAATTACATAGCCATGTTGCGCCATGTATTCATACCAAAGGTTACCGCTGTAGGGATAAGTGTTACGGATCAACTGCACATTAGGCCCATTATAGAGGTATACAATTACCGGGTAGGTTTTGGTAGAATCAAAGTTCACCGGCAGGATCAGTTTACCGTATAAAGGCGTGCCGTCATCCGCTTTCAGCGTCACCTGCCTGATTTGCGGACGCTGAAAGTCTTTCAGCGGATCGGTGGCAGTGATAATATTTTGTTCAAATTTACCGGCGGTGGCAGTTACCCCCGCTACATAAGGAGTGGTACCGGAACTGTAAGCATCCAGCACGTAGCTGCCATCGGTGCTGGCCTGTGCATCGTGCCAGCCGGCAGTTTTATCCAGTGGGGAAAGCGTTGCTGTCTTTTGCTTGTAATTAATCTTATACAAATGTTTCTCCATCGGGCTTTCTTTGGAAGCCGTGAAGATGATTTCATTTTTCTTCGGAATAAAGCCCGTTAGTTCATTCACCACCCAATCACCGGCGGTAAGCTCCCGCAGCTGTTCTCCTTTGGTATTATAGAGATATAAATGGTTATAGCCACTTTTTTCGCTCCACCAGATAAACTGATCGGTTGTGCCGGGAACAAAAGTTAACGGATGGGTAGGATGTACGTATTTAGCATCTGTTTCTTCAAACAGTGTTTTTACCAGTTCCCCGGTAGCCGCACTGTATTGGTTCAGCCATAAATGATTCTGTTCGCGGTTCAGCAGTGCTACATAAACAGATTGCTGGTCAGGCGCCCAGGTAACACACGTGAGATAATGATCTGCAGGCCCGCCGGTTTTCAGGAAAATAGTTTTTTGGGTAGATGGCTGATAAATGCCCAGCGTTACTTCATGTGATTTACTGCCTGCCATCGGGTATTTGATATTGCTATTATGCGCGGGCGTTACCGACCAGTCAATAACCGGGTAATCATTTACCATGCGCTGATCCATGCGGTAAAATGCCAGCTGATCGCCTTTGGGAGAAAAGAAAATACCTTTGTCGATGCCAAATTCCTCACGGTGAACGCTTTTTCCATTCACAATATTGATATCGGCGTCGTTGGTAACTGCCTGTACATGGCCATCGGCGGTACGGATAAACAGGTTATTGTTTTCGGTCCAGGCAACCTGGCCGCTTTGATTGTTCACCGTTACATTCTCTGCTTCTTTGGATAATTCGCACCATTGGCTGAATTGCATGATGCCATTTTGCAGTTGACCTTTATACAGCGTGTTGCCGATAGAAAACCAGGCACTGGTAGCAGACATCCAGTGCAGCGGCGGTACACCGCGTAAAGGTTTGGAAGAAAATAACTGTTCATTGAGCCGTGAAAGTGTCAGCAGGGTATCTGTTTTACCGGCGGGTAGTACTACCTTGATCCAGGCGTAACTATCTTTTTCGGATAGCACCCTGGTGTAGGCGTTTTCACCGGGCACCCATTCAAACTGTTTTAAGCGCTCCGGCGCCAGTTGCTGCCGAAGCCCGTTGGTGGCTTCCGCCATGGTATACTGACGTTGCTGACCATAGGTATATTGCAGCCCACCCGTCATCCATCCTGTCAAAAGCAATAGGAAAGCTTTCTTCATCCTTCTTTTTAGGGAGCTAAATTAAGGTTTTACCCGTTACGCGCTCACAAGATGTTTTTTTACCCATTCCCTTTCTTCGGGCAACAGGTAGTCGGCCCGTTTCTCTGTAATCCAGGAAAATGTTTTCTTCACATCTGTCTTTGCAGTTCTGAAGCGGAACAGGAATTCCATGCCCAGCATCAGGTCTGTAAAGCCGTTCTTCACCGTTTCTATCGTCATCCGGGCGCTGCTGCGTCTTTTTGATAACAATTCGGTAATGCGGGCAGTCACCGCCTGGATCGCATTCTCATCGGCGTACTTATAAATGGCTTCCATCGCTTCAAATTTGAGTTGTCCACGCATAAGGCAGCGTGTATAGAACATGGCTTCCTTCTCTTTTTCAATGTCAGCGATAGCGGCGAAAGCCAGGCTTTTCACGTCCTGGCGGTGATATTCCAGGAGTCTGCGCAGTGCGGGCACACTTTTCTGCGTACCTACTTTATGCAGCAGCAGCGTGATATAGTAGATATCGTATTCGTTTACGGTGCGCTTCAGCAGGTTCAGGGCCCAATCTTCCACCGAAGGGTGGCGGGTGCCTCTGAGCGCCAGCAGCGCAGAACGGCGGATATTATTATTGAGTGAAAGCGTGTTATTAAATAAGGGTTCCAGGTTAATATAGCCCGGTATGGCGAGTCCGCGTTCCAGGTCCTGTTGCATCGCTGTAATCATATCGGCATCCTGCTCCATTCTGAGCCGGTCCAAAAGAAAACGGATCACTTCGGGGTCGTTGGTATTCCTGGAAAGCTGGGTGATAATAAAACAGGCGGCGCGGCGCTTATCTTTGTCGGGCTCCTGCTCAATGTATTGATAAAGTAGGGGTATATAAGCGTGATTAGCGAGTTGTTCTGCTTCGCGGAGGGCCTGCCAGCTGGTCGTCTGGCCATTATGCAATTGTTCTGAGCGGTCGCATATCCGTGCTACGAGGTTAGAAAGATAGTCAATCATCAGTAGTTATTTTGATCTGCTACCCCTGCATTTTCAATTATCATACCAACCTGAACAGCCGTCCGAAAAGTAGGGGCCGCTCCCCTTCAACAATTAACAGTTTTATGTTACATTTGCCCCTGTATTTTCGGACCGGTTATAGAACGTAAAGCATGCACATACTACTCAAGAACGTAAAGATCATAGCGCCTTCCTCACCCTTACACGGGCAGCAAAAAGACATTTCTATTCAGAACGGCATCATTCAACAGGTTGGCAACAACCTCGAAGATGCCCGGGCAACGGTCATTTCAGGTAATAACCTGCATGTTTCCGCCGGCTGGATGGATGTTTTCGCACATTTCTGCGACCCCGGACAGGAGCACAAAGAGGACCTGCAAAGCGGTATTAAAGCTGCCGCCACCGGCGGGTACACAACAGTTATGGTGGTACCCAACACCCAGCCCGCTCTGCATACCAAACCGCAAATCGAATACGTACTGAGCAGAACCCGTCATTCGGCCGCCACGGTGTTGCCAATTGGCGCTGCTACGAAAAACCTCGAAGGTACCGGCCTCGCGGAAATGTACGAAATGCAGCAGGCAGGCGCCGTAGCCTTCTCCGATGGCCTCAAGCCATTACAGTCGCCCGGCCTCATGCTCAAAGCCCTGCAATACATCAAAGCATTCGACGGCACCCTTATACAGCTGCCGGATGACCAGAGCATTTCTTCGCATGGACTCATGCACGAAGGCATTTACTCCACCCAGCTGGGAATGCCCGGGAAACCCGCACTGGCAGAAGAACTCATCATTCAGCGCGACCTGGAGCTGGCGAAATATGCCGACTCCCGCATCCACTTTACCGGTATCAGCACCCGTAAATCAGTGGAGCTGATCGCCGCCGCCAAAGCGGCAGGAATCAAAGTTACCTGCTCGGTAACACCTTACCACCTGTCTTTAACCGATGCTCAGCTCATCAACTACGATACCCACCTGAAGGTAAATCCGCCGCTGCGCAGCGCAGACGACGTGAAAGCCCTGCAGGAAGCCGTTTTACATGGCACCATAGATTGCTTCGCTACTCATCACACGCCGCAGGACTGGGATGCCAAACAGGTAGAGTTTGAATATGCCAAAAACGGCATGATCGGCCTGGAAAGCGCCTTCGGCGTAATAAGGCAATACCTCCCTCAGCTGCCGCTGGAACAGCTGATTAACATGCTCACCATCCAACCGCGGAAAATATTCGGTTTGCCACAGCCGGCCCTGCAGGAAGGCGCCGCCGCCAACCTCACGATCTTTGATCCGGAAGCCAGCTGGCAGTTTACCAAAGCCCATATCGCTTCCCGGTCCAAAAATTCAGCGTATATTGGCGAACAACTGAAGGGGAAAGTACATGCCACAGTGAATGGACCCGTATTTCATATAAATAATTAGAGCCTGTGCGTATGCAACAAAATTCGAATCCCGGTATAAAATGGGGTCTGTTAGTGGGATTGGCCATGATTGTCTGGAATGTTTTAATCTGGGTAGCCGGCCCTGATTATCTTTTTTCCCTTAAATTAAAATTCATCCAGTTTGTAGTATGGGCCGTACTTGGCATATTTGCGGGATTGGAAAGAAAAAAACAACTTGGCGGATATATTGGTTTCAAAGATGCGATTAAACCCATCTTTACCACCTTTGTTATCAGCTCGCTGATGATAGCCGTTTATAATTATGTCGTATTTACCTATATGTACGATAACAACCTGATGGAGCTGTCCAAAAAACACCTGATGGAAGATACTGCATGGTTATTGCGTAAATTCAGGGCGCCACAGGAAGAAATCGATAAGCAGTTGAAAGATCTGAAAGATGCAGATTACCGTGTAACTATTTCTTCTGCATTTATCGATTACCTGAGAAACCTGATAAAATTTTTCGTGGTATCTGCGATACTTGCAGTGATAATCCGTAAGAAACAGCCTTTTGAAGGTCAACGAAATCAGGCGTAAGAATCCGTAACTAAGCGCCTTTATTGGTGAAGTAATAATACTATTCTATTAAGATGAACATATCCGTAATCGTTCCTTTAAAAAACGAAGAAGAATCCTTGCCGGAACTCGCGGCATGGATTGAAAGAGTGATGGACACACACCATTTCACCTACGAGGTATGGATGGTAGACGATGGCAGCACAGACGACTCCTGGGCCGTTATACAACAACTGGCTGCGCAGAACCCCCTCATAAAAGGGATCAAGTTCCAGCGCAACTACGGCAAGTCCGCAGCCCTCAATGAAGGCTTCAGCGCGGCACAGGGCGATGTGGTGATTACCATGGATGCCGATCTCCAGGATAGTCCCGATGAAATACCAGAACTCTACTGCATGATCGTGGAAGAAGGCTTTGACCTCGTGAGCGGCTGGAAAAAGAAACGTTACGATAATGCTTTTACCAAAAACCTTCCTTCAAAATTATACAACTACACCACTACCCGCATGAGCGGCGTGAAACTGCACGACATGAACTGCGGTCTGAAAGCCTATCGCAAAAAAGTAGTGAAGTCCATAGAAGTATACGGGGAAATGCACCGCTATATTCCCGTTATCGCCAAATGGAACGGCTTCCGCAAAATAGGTGAAAAAGTAGTGGAACACCGCGCCCGCAAATATGGAGTTACCAAATTCGGACTGGAACGCTTTATCAACGGCTTCCTGGATCTGGCCACTATCATGTTTATCGGCAAATTCGGCAAACGCCCCATGCACCTCTTCGGCGCACTGGGCTCCCTCTCCTTCTTCGTGGGATTTGTGATAGCCGCCTACCTCGCACTGGCAAAAATATTCTTTGATAAAGTAAACATGACAGACAGGCCCCTGTTCTATTTCGGGCTGCTTTGTATGATCATCGGTTCCCAGCTATTCCTCACCGGTTTTATCGGGGAACTGGTAACACGCAACGCCACGGAACGTAATTCATACCTCGTGGAAGAGCGGATGGACCATACCAGTAATGTTACGGATGAAGAGTTGCAGTTAGCACACCAACACAACCGCAGACGCTGATCCGCTCATTCATTATCGTTATCTGAATCTATGGCTGACAAAAAGAAAATACTTATTTTAGGTACAGCCTACCCCTTCCGGGGTGGGCTGGCTGCTTATAACGAACGGCTCGCAGAAGAACTCCAGCAAACGGATGAGGTGGAAATATGGACCTTTACCATACAATACCCCAAATTCTTTTTCCCCGGAAAAAGCCAGTTCTCTACCGACCCCGCTCCGGCGCATCTCCGCATCAAAAGATTGATCAACTCCGTTAATCCGCTGAACTGGTTAATAACAGGCCGCAAGATCCGGAAAATGAACCCGGACATCATCATCACCAAATACTGGCTACCCATCATGGGCCCGGCATTAGGCTCCCTCCTGCGGTTAGGCAAAAGAAAACATACCAAAGTTATTGCCGTACTGGATAACGTAGTGCCGCACGAAAAAAGACCCGGTGACGTAGCCTTTACAAAATATTTCCTGAAACCGGTAGATGCCTTTGTCGCCATGAGCCAATCGGTACTCAACGACCTGCGGGTATTTGAGCCCGTGAAAAAAGCCTCGCTCATTCCGCATCCCATCTACGATAACTACGGCGCCCTGATATCGAAAGAAGAAGCCCGCGCCAATCTGAAACTGAACCCGGGCAAAAAATATATTCTCTTCTTTGGCTTTATCCGTCAATATAAGGGACTCGATCTCCTGCTACAGGCAATGGCGGATGAAAGACTGAAAAAACTGGATGTTCACGCCATCGTAGCGGGCGAATATTATGAAGACGCAGCCCCTTACCTGGAACTGCTGAATAAATTGCAACTGGGCGACCGCGTGCTAATGCACACCGATTTCATTCCCAACGAAGCCGTTAAAAACTATTTCTGCGCCGCCGACCTGGTGGTACAACCCTATAAAAGCGCTACCCAGAGTGGCATTTCACAGATCGCCTATCACTTTGAAAAACCAATGGTGGTAACCAATGTAGGCGGACTCGTGGAAATGGTGCCGGATGGCGTGGTAGGATTCCAGGCCGAACCGGAACCAGCCTCTATTGCAGCCGCCATCGAAAAATATTTCGTGGAAAACCGCGAAGCTGATATGGTGGAAGCCCTCCGCAAAGAGAAACTGCAATATTCGTGGGCACGGCTGGCAAAAGAAATTCATACGCTGGTAGCAGATCGCTGATGAATATGCCGGTTGTAGACACAGCGGCATCATAATTGTTGACTACATGGCCAGCAAACTAAACCTGACAACTAGCATGATTTACAGAAGTAAAGCACCTTTACGTATAGGCCTTGCCGGTGGTGGCACAGATGTAAGTCCGTATTCGGACTTATACGGTGGCGCCATTCTCAACGCTACCATCTCCTTATATGCACGCGCATCCATAGAACCCCTCCAGAACGGACAAGTGGTTTTTGATTGCGCCGACAGAAGGGAAACTGCAACCTATGATGCCGTATACCCTTTACCGTTAGACGGAAAACTGGATATCCTTAAAGGCGTCATTAACCGCGTACAAAAAGATTATGGCTCCTTACCATCTGCCGGTTTTAAACTCACCACTTTTGTAGATGCACCTGCCGGCTCCGGCCTCGGTACCTCCTCCACTCTCGTGGTGGCCGTACTGGGCGCATTCGCGGAATGGATGAAATTACCGCTGGGGGAATATGACATGGCGCACCTCGCTTATTCTATTGAACGCGAAGACCTAAACCAGGCCGGCGGTAAACAAGACCAATACGCGGCTACCTTTGGCGGCGTAAACTTCATGGAGTTTTACCAGGGCGACAAAGTAATTGTAAACCCGCTGCGTATTAAAGAAGTAAATCTTCACGAACTGGAAAATAACCTGGTATTGTTCTATACATCTACCAGCCGCTTATCTTCCACTATCATCTCCGAACAACAAAAAAATGTAACCGATAAAAAAGATGCTTCCATTGAAGCCATGCACCAACTGAAAGAACAGGCGGTGATGATGAAGGAAGCATTACTGCGGGGAACCATCGATAAAATCGGTGAAATCCTGAACTACGGTTTTGAAAATAAAAAGAAGATGGCCCATGGCATCACCAATCCCCAGCTCGATGAAATTTACGAGGCTGCCCGCAAAGCCGGCGCCAGCGGTGGTAAAATTTCCGGCGCCGGTGGCGGCGGATTCATGATCTTCTATTGTCCGAAAAATACCCGCTTCGCCGTAGTAGACGCACTAAGCGGTTTTGGCGGAGATGTAAAACGCTATACCTTTACCAATCACGGTATTCAAACGTGGAGCATTTAAGGGCACAACAAATCAAAAATATCTGCTGATGAAACAATTCATTGCCAATAAGATCCGGGAAAGCATCGCTGTAAAAGAAGCCATCTGCCAGGATGAACCGTTGCTAAATACCATCAAACTGGTAGCAGAAGCCATTACCCACAGCCTGCAAACCGATCATAAAATCCTTTTTTGCGGAAACGGCGGCAGCGCCGCAGATGCGCAACACCTCGCCGCAGAATTCTCCGGCCGGTTTTATAAAGATCGCATGCCCCTGTACGCGGAGGCACTGCATTGCAATACTTCTTACATCACCGCGGTAGGCAACGACTACGGCTACGACCAGGTATATGCCCGCATCCTGAAAGGCATAGGCCGCCCCGGAGATATACTGGTAGGCATTTCTACCTCCGGTAACTCCGCTAATATCCTTGAAGCTATAAAAGTGGCAAGGGAACAGGGTATGATCGTGGTGAGCATGACCGGGGCCACCGGCGGCAAAATGAAAGAAGGCAGCGACTACCTCATCAACATCCCCTCCGGCGATACGCCCCGCATCCAGGAAGCACATATCACCGTGGGACATATTATTTGTGAAATAGTGGAAAACAACCTGTTTGGCGCATGACGGGAGAATGTATCGTACTCGCGGGGGGACTCGGCACCCGCCTAAGAAGCGTAGTGGCCGATAAGCCTAAATGCATGGCCCCACTCGGTGAACACCCTTTTTTATATTACCTGCTGCAATACCTGCATAAACAGGGCATTAACCACGCGGTACTGTCGCTCGGCTACCTGTCTGAACAGGTCATAAACTGGTGCAACAGCATAACACTCCCCCTACGTGTATCCTTTACCGTAGAAACGGAGCCGCTGGGAACCGGCGGCGGCATTATCAATGCCCTGTCTGCCGTGAAAGGCAACGAGATCTTCATCGTTAACGGCGATACCTATTTTGATGTGGACCTCGCAGCATTTAATAATTTTCACCAGGCCCATCAAAGCCCGCTGTCACTGGCGCTGAAACCGATGAAACAGTTCGACCGCTATGGCAGTATCCAGCTGGATGAACAGCAGCAGATCACCAGGTTTCATGAAAAAAAATATTGTGAAGAAGGACTGATCAACGGCGGCATCTACCGCACCTCTGCCGGTTTCCTGCAAAGCCTGGCCCTGCCGGAGAAGTTTTCTTTTGAGAAAGAAGTGCTGGAGCCCGGCGCACAGGCAGGAAAATTATATGGTTTCATCAGCGACACCTATTTCATTGATATCGGTATTCCGGAAGATTACGAAGCAGCAAAAAAAGTATTGGTATCATGACCCTATTCCTCGACAGAGACGGTGTAATCAACGATGAAATCCGCGACGGATACGTACTCCGGCCGGATATGTTTCACTTCAGTGAAGGCGTACTGGCTGCAATGCCCATCCTCGCCAGCCGTTTCAAACGCATCATTGTAATCACCAACCAACGCTGTATCGGCCGCGGACTGCTCACTACAGCAGGCTTACAGGAAATTCATACGCAAATGCAGCAACAGATTGAGCTGCACGGCGGCAAAATCGATGGTATCTATTTTTGCCCGGATGTAGACAGCAGCAGTCCATGCCGTAAACCCGCCACCGGCATGGGTATGCAGGCAAAACAGGACTTCCCGGATATTGATTTCAGCACCTCCGTCATGGTAGGCAACACCCTCAGTGATATGCAGTTCGGGAAAAGCCTGGGCATGCAAACCATCTTTATCCCGTCTACCCGTCCGGAAACACCCTTTCCTCATCCGCTGATCGATCAGCGATATCAAAACCTGCTGCAGTTTGCGCAGGCTGTACAATAATTCTAAGCCGTAACCGTATAATAGATATGGCAAAAAAAACACTACTGTCACTGCTCCTCGTCTTTACCTCCCTGCTCGCCCTGGCGCAGCGACCGGATGCCGCAGGGCTGAAACAGTTAATGCATAACCAGGATACCCTGCAGGTGCTCAGTCAGGATATCTTCAACGGAAAAGGCGACGAAGGCCGGCAACGGGCTACGGAAGCGTTCATTCCGTTGCTGGTAAGAACACTGAAAACAAAATACTCCTTCCGTTTTCCGTTCGATTCCCTGAAAACCATCTCCATTCAATATCCGCAGGATAGCGCCTTCCGTATCTTCACCTGGGCACTGGAACGCGAAAATGGCTTCTACCGCCATTTCGGGGCCATCCAGATGAATACCCCCGACGGACAGCTGAAGCTCTTCCCCCTGTTTGATGCCTCCGACTATATGACCAACACCGATACCATCAGCGATAATAAATCCTGGTATGGCTGCCTCTATTACAATATTGTGCACCGCCATTATTTCAACAAAGAATATTATACCCTCTTTGGCTGGGATGCCAACAATCCCCGCAGCCAGAAGAAAATAGTGGAAATGCTCACCTTCCGGAATGGTACACCGGTATTAGGCGGCCCATTTTTTAGTTTTGCGGAAGATAGCACGCCCAAACCTACACGCAACCGCTTTATCATTGAATATAAAAAAGAAAGCACCGCCACGCTCAACTATAACAAGGAACTGGACATGATCGTATTCGACCACCTCATATCCGAAACCAATGAGCCCATGAAGAAATTCACTTACGTAACCGATATGGACTACGAAGGCTTCAAATGGCAGGCCGGCAAATGGATGCACGTTAACAAGATCTTTCATGACGCCATCCCGCTTGGAAAAGGCGCTCCTACCCCGCAACCACTGGATCAGAAAAAGAAAAGTATGACCCAGCCTAAGTCGGCAGAAGATTTCCAGCAGGAATCACCCAGGAAACCCGCATCAAAGAAGAAACAATAAAACATTCACATGGCAGCAACGGACAACGAATCAACATACATCAGGGCTATCAGGCTATTCAATACCAATGAAACAGATTGTTCCTTTGAAACCGGTAAGATCCCAACCCGGAACAAAATCGACGCGAACTATTTCTTTTGCCAAACAGGAACCGGTGAGCTGGAGCATATTCCCCATCCTGCCCCGCGGCGGCAATTTGTGATAACGCTGAAAGGCAGGCTCCAATTTACCGTCACCAATGGCGATACCTTTATCCTCGAACCCGGCATTATCCTCATCGCTGAAGATGTGAACGGTCCCGGCCATACCTGGGAGGTAACCGACGGCAACGAATGGGAACGGATCTACATTCCTATAGACAGCAACAGCGATACTAGCTTCCTTGCCGATCCCAGCTAATACCGGTCTAAAAAAAATTGCGCTTTTTTTCTTTAAAAGAACAATCATTCTCTTATATTTGCATTTAAAAGAGCGAACATTCATTTATCATCTACACTGCAATGCAACTTAATCACTTAAACCTCAGCGTAAAAGATGTACCGGCAACCCGGGCATTATTTGAAACCTACTTTGATTTTATCTGCGCCGACCCAAAACTAAACGATACCCTGTCTGTTTTAAATGGCCCCGACGGATTTATCCTGGTATTGATGAACCAACGCATGAATGAGAAAGGAAATCATACCTACCCGGATACTTTTCACATAGGATTTTACCTGGAAGATAAAGCCGCAGTAACTGCTACCTGGGAGCGACTGCAAAGCGGAGGTATCGTACTGGACCAGGTTCCGCAGATCATGCGTAAGAACTTTGGCTTTTACTTTACTTTCGACACCTTCATGATCGAAGTAACCACCCCCATCAAAGATTAAAAACAACTTTATGCAATCCGAAATAGACCAAAAGCTGCCCATCGGCTGGTACCTGAAAGAAGCCGATTGTCTCATCACTAATTTCACCAACGCCGCCTTTGAATCCTTTGGCATCACCAGGTTTCACTGGCAGGTATTGAAAAATATAAATACGCACGGAAAGATCTCCAAAGACCTGTATTACCACCAGGTAAGCCGCTTCCTCACCGTTGCAGAGCTGGACGAAATACTGGATACATTGCTCTCGCGCAACTGGATCCAACATGCTGATGATCTTTATTCCTTTACAGATACCGGCAAACAGGAGTACGCTGCCATCGACGCGCTCCAAATGAAAAACCGCGAAAAAGTAATGGAAGGCATCACGCCGGAAGAACATCTTACGGCGATCAACTTCCTGGAAAAGATGATCAAAAACCTGGGCGGCAAAATATAATCATCTTACAAAAACAAAAAAGCGGATAGCATTTTATTGCTACCCGCTTTTATATTTTCTGCAACAGGTGGTTAGAATAATTCTCCCTGCCCGCCTGCCGGTCCTTCTTCATTCGGATCAGGATCTTCATCCTCAGACAACAACTCTGCACTGATCAGGTCATCCCCTGCAATCCTTGTTCCCACTGCTTTCCAGCCGGTAACCTCCACAAATTCGGACAGATCAATTTCCTCTTCTTCCGGACTGCGTTTCTTGCCTGTTTTCAGCAACACAATTGGCTGGGTATGCGTTGTTACCATTTCCAGGTAATTATTCGCCCCCTCCTTAATGAAATTGAATTTATTATTCAGCGTCTGCGTTTCAATCCGGAAACGTTTCACATTAAACTGCTTCTTATCCGCATCAAAGTAAATAGCGGTTACCGTTTTTTCGGGGTTGAACTTCTCAATGTACACTACATCATTCGACTCGTAACGGTTGGTGAGATCGTAGTTCGTGAGCTCATAGGTACCGTTTTTAAAGGCGACAAAGATCTTGTCTTCCCCTTCAAAAGCACCAATGTACACGCCACGCTCTTCCGTATTCAAACGACCGGTTTCTGTGTCATACCAGATCTTTTGTCCGGCCAGTGTAGACACTCCTTTCTCCTTGAACTTCACGCCGCGGATCGGGTATTTGGTTACCACGTTCCCCATGGAGTTACGCCCTTTAATCGCAATAGTTTCAAAGAATAAGTCGAACTCCTTGTTACGCGCGCTGCAGTTCGGGCTCAGCTTAATCGTCACCACTTCTGCTTCCCCGTTGGGATTCGAAGAGAAATAATGCACTTTGGAATTCTTCTCCCCTTTATGCGCCAGGTCGTATTCCTTATCGCGGGTAACACCCGTTACATTGAAACGTTTGGCATAGCTTACACCCGTCTTACCTTCTACATAGATCATGTTGTAAGTAGTGCGCTCGTCATTCTTACGGAAAATGTCCACATGAATGATATCCTTTCCCACAAAGGTTTTATCCGCTACTTTGGTCACCAGCATTTTACCATCCCGGCGGAATACGATGATGCTGTCCAGGTCAGAACAATCTGCCACAAACTCATCTTTCTTCAGGGAAGTACCAATGAAACCATCCGCCCGGTTCACATATATTTTAGTGTTGGCAATAGCCACCTGCGCTACCTGGATGTTGTCGAACGTTTTGATCACCGTTTTACGTTCCCGGCCTTTACCATACTTCTTCAGCAGGTTGTCGTAGTAAGCAACGGTATAATCGGTGAGGTTCGCCAGGTTGTTCTTCACCTCTTTGATTTCCGCTTCAATACCCTTGATCTGTTCATTCAGTTCATTGATATCCAAACGGTAAATACGGCGTACGGGCTTTTCCGTTAGTTTCACAATATCCTCGCGGGTGATTTCGCGTTTCAGTTGCTTCTTATACGGCGTAAATCCTTTATCAATAGCATTCAGCACAGTTTCCCAGTCCTTATGCTTTTGTTCCAGCTCCTTGTAAATTCCTTTTTCAAAGAAGAGTTTTTCCAGGGAGGTATAGTGCCATTTCTCCTGCAGTTCCGCCAGTTTGATTTCCAGCTCCTGCTTCAGCAGGTCTTTGGTATAATCCGCGGAAGATTTCAGCAGATCGGAAGCAGTGAGGAACTGTGGCTTATCATTTACGATCACGCAGGCATTCGGCGAAATAGAAATTTCACAATCGGTGAATGCGTACAACGCATCGATCGTGATATCCGGTGAAATACCCGGCGCCAGCTGCACTTCAATTTCCACTTCTGCAGCCGTGTTATCTACTACTTTTTTGATCTTGATTTTACCGTTATCGTTCGCCTTTACAATAGACTCCATCAGCTGCGTGGTAGTAATACCATAAGGTACATCCTTGATCAGCAGCGTCTTTTTGTCTTTCTCCTCAATATGTGCGCGTACTCTTACTTTACCACCGCGTTTGCCATCATTGTAACTGGCAATATCCACCATGCCACCGGTAATGAAATCGGGGAACAGTTCAAACTTTTTACCACGGAGGTATTTGATCGAAGCGTCTATAAGCTCAATGAAATTGTGTGGTAATATTTTGGTAGATAAACCAACCGCGATACCTTCCGCTCCCTGTGCCAACAACAGCGGGAACTTCATCGGTAATGCCAGTGGCTCATTTTTACGGCCGTCGTAGCTGAGCTGCCAGGAAGTAGTTTTAGGATTAAATGCTACGTCCAGCGCAAACTTCGACAGGCGCGCCTCAATATACCTGGCTGCTGCCGCATCATCACCGGTTCTTACATCGCCCCAGTTACCCTGGGTATCAATCAGCAGGTCTTTCTGTCCGAGGTTAACAATGGCATCACTGATAGAAGCATCCCCGTGCGGGTGATACTGCATCGTTTGCCCGATCACGTTGGCCACTTTATTATAACGGCCATCGTCCATTTCTCTCATGGCGTGCAGGATACGACGCTGTACGGGCTTCAGCCCATCTTCCATGCTGGGCACCGCCCGCTCCAGGATTACATAAGAGGCGTAATCCAGGAACCAGCTCTCATACATGCCTCCAACGTGGATGACATTGTGCAGAGATTCGTCTGATGTTTTATTTTCCATGTCCATGTATAATACACTTACGGTTTTACGTTAATCATTTTTTCAAAATCCTCCCGCCAGATACGTACACTGTCTTTTTGTACATCCTCCAGGGAGTTCAGTTCTATAAAGCAACAATCTGTAATGGCCACCAGCTGATGCCATACATTCACAGGTACTTCTACCCTTGCCGGCGCCATTACCTCCGTAGTTACTATTTCATGGCCTCCCAGCGCACACCAGTGAATGGCTGCCTTGCCGGTGAACAGGTACAGTACCTCGGGATTCTTATGGTCGCTTTTACCTTCGTGATAATGCTGCCCGCTGCTGCTGCCCGCATTCCGGTAGCAAACCAGGAAATCACCCGTACGGTTGCAGTTCCAGAAATAACCGCTGCCGCGGTCATCAGCTCCCATCAATTCCAGTGGCGTTACGGTTATCATACAGTAGTTGTTGGATTTTCAGTAGTTTCTCCCGGCTGTTTCACTTCAAAATCACGGATTGTTTTCAGATCGCCCCTGCTTTCCAGTTTGCCTTCGCGGATCAGCTCTTTCAGCCGCCAGCCCAGGAACTGGTCCATCACAGGGTACTTCAGTTTACCGGTTACCTGCTGCACCACCCGCCATGCTTTCACAAACTCTTTTCCACTCTGCGACAGTAACTCCTTGTCGTAAAACAAGGTAGGCTCTCCTTTGATCTTCTTTCCGCCTTCCAGTAAACGGATACCCGCATTCTCATTCATCAGGCGATGCCACTCATCGCCATCCAGCTCGTATTCTGCCAGTGAAATAGGACGCGCCAGCTTCTTTGCCTTCAGGAATTCCTTTGGCAGTATCTGGTGCAGATGGGTAGGATAAAACACCGCTCCCTTTTCATTAAGGAAAGGCAGGTTGTTGAGGTAAATAATATGGATGCGTCCTGCAAAATCATACAGCTGGCTTACCAGCCAGTAGTACCCGCATACATCGCGGGCGTTTTGCCCGGCCCATATCCATACTTCCTGTTCGGGGTCTTCCTTTAATTGCGCTTTCAGGGATTTAAAAAGATCGGCATCATCGGGATCGCCGGTCACTTCTTCCGCCGCCGGTTCTTCGCCGGCTGCCGGAGCTACCGGTTCAATACCCGCCAGCTGCTGCCAGAACTGGCGACGGCCGGCACGGCCCTCTTTGGTGTCCAGGATAAATAATGGTCCAACGGACAAGTCATCTTCAAAACAGCGGATCTCTCCGCTCATTTTCTCATCCATCGCAATCGCCTCTCCCAACACCGGAACCGAAGACTGACCAAAAACAATGTGTATTAAGCCCATATGCCTTTCTATACTGTTTCTTCTACTAAATCCTTTTCATACCGCAGGTTGTTGATGATAAACTCCTGGCGGGTCTGGGTATTTTTACCCATATAGTATTCCAGTAACTTCTGGACATGAATATCTTTCGATAAAATGATCGGCTCAATACGGATATCTTCCCCGATAAAACGGCCAAATTCATCCGGAGAAATTTCTCCCAATCCTTTAAAGCGGGTGATCTCCGGCTTGTTGCCCAGTTTCTTTACTGCCTTCTGTTTCTCCTCTTCATTATAACAGTAAATAGTTTGCTGCTTGTTGCGCACCCGGAACAACGGCGTTTCCAGGATATATACGTGACCATTCTTTACCAGGTCAGGAAAAAATTGCAGGAAGAAAGTTAACAGCAGTAAACGGATATGCATTCCGTCCACATCGGCATCGGTAGCCACCACAATGTTATTATAGCGCAATCCTTCCAGCCCGTCTTCAATATTCAACGCATGCTGCAACAGGTTGAACTCCTCGTTCTCATATACTACCTTTTTGGTAAGACCAAAACTGTTCAGCGGTTTACCACGCAAACTAAATACCGCCTGCGTTTCCACGTTGCGCGATTTGGTGATGGAACCACTGGCAGAATCTCCCTCTGTAATAAAGATGGTGGAATCCAGCCGGCGGGCTTCCTGTTCTGCCTTATCTTTCCCGGTAAGCTCATCATTCAGGTGCAAACGGCAATCGCGCAACTTCTTGTTGTGAAGGTTCGCTTTCTTTGCTCTTTCATTCGCCAATTTCTTGATACCGGCCAGCTCCTTACGCTCACGTTCACTTTGCTCAATACGTTTCTTCAACGCATCTGCAATTGCCGGGTTACGGTGCAGGTAATCATCCAGGTGCTTGGCAAGGAACTCCAGTACAAACGCCTTTACAGACGGCCCGTTTTCAAAAACAACCTGTGACCCCAGCTTGGTTTTCGTTTGCGATTCAAATACCGGCTCCTGTACGCGGATGGATACCGCCGCACAAATAGAAGCCCTGATATCAGTAGCCTCATAATCTTTCTTATAGAAGTCGCGTACCGTTTTTACAAACGCCTCCCGGAAAGCCGCCAGGTGCGTACCACCCTGGGTGGTATGCTGACCATTCACGAAAGAATAATACTCTTCCCCGTATTGGCTTTCATGGGTAATCGCTACTTCAATATCTTCTCCCTTCAGGTGAATGATCGGGTACCGCAGATCTTCTTCATTCGTTTTACGCTGCAGCAAATCCAGCAAACCATTCTTTGAAATGTATTTCTTGCCGTTGAAGCTGATGGTAAGACCCGCATTCAAAAAGCAATAGTTCCAGATCTGGTTCTCCAGGAATTCCGGTATAAAACGGTAGTTTTTAAATACAGTATCGTCCGGTGTAAACGTAACCAGGGTACCATTGGGTTCCGTTGTCGCCGTTTCTTTATGCTCTTTAGTTAAAACCCCTCTCTCAAACTCAGCGGTTTTCATCCGGCCGTCACGGATCGACTGCACTTTGAAATAGCTGGACAAAGCATTCACTGCCTTTGTACCCACCCCGTTCAAACCTACCGATTTCTGAAAAGCTTTACTGTCGTACTTCGCGCCGGTATTAATCTTACTCACTACATCCACCACCTTTCCCAAAGGAATACCCCGGCCAAAATCGCGGATGGTGACATGATGCTCCGTTACCTTGATATCGACCTGTTTACCAAAACCCATGGTATGCTCGTCAATACAGTTATCCGTTACCTCTTTAAGCAGGATGTAAATACCATCATCCATACTCGACCCATCTCCCAGTTTACCGATATACATACCAGGCCGGAGGCGGATATGCTCCCGCCAGTCCAGCGACCGTATGGAGTCTTCCGTATAGGAAGCAAATAGATCTTTGTTATCCGTTTTGTCCGTGTTTGCCATAATATATTATAATTTCCTAAATACTATTGTTTCGTAGGTCGCACCCTATTTTGCAAGGATACTAAATCTTTTAGCAAAATCTGATTGCTGGCAAAAATAAAGGATTCAGGGAATCATCCCAAGTATAAGTTATACACTATGCTTACATTATTTATTACCAATGTATTAAGACTGTTAAATTTTATATTTCCGGGAGATAATGAACAGTTTTGGGGGTTTTCGGGAAGTATCACATGAAAATGGTATAAAAAAAACTAATGTGAATGGATCCTTATATCAGATATTTCTTTATATTTACATAAGTCAACAATTTTGAGATATCCTAACCTATGTCCCTATGAAAATACTATTTCTAATCCTGCTTACTGCAGTTTTTCTGGTAGCGCTTGTAGCTACTTACTTCATTAAAAAAGAAGAGGATAACAGCATCGGAAATAAATTCCTTCGCCTTATCCGGAAATTTGATTCATGGCAAATGATGCGATGATCAATTTTACCTGCTTTACCAACAAATGGCTTTCATACAATATTCACAACTGGTCACATCAGCCTGGCAATAGCCATCAGGGAGTATTATGTCTTAACTATATTACCTATTAACCGTAAATCCCTATCCCATGAAAACCGGTCTGTTATTTAAACTCGCCTGTCTGTTGATTGCTGCTGTAGTATTATCTGTGCACCTGGTGTTCAAACCTAAAGCCGGACACCGGTGAAAAACATTCAGGGATTTTATTGCTTCCACAGGAAACAATAAAATCCCTGAATTACTGATTATCTGTTATAATATTTATTTACGGCATCCGTACGGCTGCGCACGTGCAACTTCTCATAAATATTATGTACATGCCGTCTTACCGTTTCAATACTGATAAATAAGTTGCTGGCAATTTCCTTGTACAAATAGCCTTTCGACAACTGATCCAGGATTTCTTTTTCACGCGTAGTCAATGCTTCAAGTGCCGGATTAGGCTTAGCCTGCTTCTGGAAAAATGCTACCACTCTCCTCGCTATCTGCGAACTCATCGGGGAACCACCATCATACAAATCGCGAATGGCTTCCAGTAATTCACCCGGAGATGTTTTCTTAAGAATATAACCACTCGCACCTGCCTCCAGCGCCATAAAGATTTTATCATCATCTTCATACACCGTCAGCATCATAAACTGCATATCAGGATGCTCGCGCTTTAACTGCGCAATACATTCAATACCATTCATGCCACCCGGCAGGTTAAAATCCATCAACACCACATTAGGCATCAGCTGAGGGATTTGCTCCACGGCAGTTTCCGCATTATTGAATGTCCCTACACAGGCATAACCGTCAGAACCATTAATCAGCAATTCCATAGCCGTGCGGATATCATGATTATCTTCTACTATCGCAATAGTGATAGTGTCCATGTTATCCTGGGACTTCTTTTTTGAGTATACCGTCATGTTTAAAAGGAATTATAACACTTAAATGTTATTAAAAACAAATGTATGTTAATTTAGTGGGATATCGAGAAAAACTATTGTTCCATTATTCGAACTGATATCCGCATTTCCGCCAACCGATATCATCCTTTTCTGGATATTTTTTAACCCGTTTCCAAACAATCTCACCTTCTCCTGGTCAAACCCTTTTCCATTGTCCTTAATCATGATCGTCATGTTTTTATGCATCTTCACTTCCACAATTACCTCTGTTGCCTTCGCATGTTTCACCACATTATGCAACGACTCTTTCACTGCCAGGTAAATATTCCTCCGCGTGCCACCACTCAGCTTAATATTTGGAATGGTTTCCGGAATATAAAACTGGTGCGTAATATGCGCATGCTCCAAAAACTCGGCCGCAAAACTTCTCATATAAGCAATCAGATTGGCCAGCGAATCATTGGAGGAACTCATCGCCCAGATGATCTCACTCATCTTGTCCACCATCTCTCCCGCCGTTTCGGAAATCCGCTCTACTTCCCGCGTCTGCGAAGGGTCCTGGATTTTCCGCTTCGCTACCTCGCTCAGCAAGCGGATAGTAGATAACCCTGAACCAAGATCATCATGCATATCACTGGAAATACGCGCCCGCTCCTGGTCTACCGCCTGCTCTTTCTCCAGCTTCAGTTTCTCATGCCGTATCTTATAATCAAGATATAGCGTAGAGAAATAATAAGCAATTCCCAGCAGTAATAGCAACAGTAAAAACCGGAACCACAGCGACTGCCAGAAAGGAATTTTGATTACAATTTCCAGCGTGGTAGGAACCGTGCTCCAGATATCATCATTATTGGAGGCCCTCAACTTAAAAACATAACTGCCGGGATGCAGGTTGGTGTAACGCGCCATCCTGAAAGTACCGGCCTGCACCCAATCCTCATCTGCTCCTTCCAGCTTATACTGTACTTTGTTCTTTAATGGATTGGTATACTCCAGCGGCACAAATTCTATAGCAATAGTATTCTGATTATACGGTAATTCTATTTTCTTCAGCAATGAAATGGCCGTGTCAGATTCATAAGGCTTGTCCAGCACTTCCATCCGGCGGATGATCACTTTGGCATTGGATAAATTGTCCCGGAAATTCTTCGGGTAAAATCCATTCACCCCACGGATGCCGCCAAAAAATAATTGGCCGTCGATGGACTTATAAAACGCACCGGTGTTGAACTCATTCGACTGCAACCCATCTTCATAATTATAAGTAGTGATTTCACCTGTCAGCGGGTTAATCTGTGATAACCCTTTATTATGGCTCACCCAGATCCTGTCTTTATCATCCAGCAACACACCATACATGTAATCATTGATCAGCTTGGGATTATCATAACTGTTGTAATGCTGCTTAATACGCCCTGTATCATCCAGGATGAATAATCCTTTGTTAGTTGCCACCAGCAACTCTTTATGCGCATTTTTATTGATGGATTTCACAGTAGTGCCAGGAGCAAGGAACACGTTTTTCCAGCGGGAATCAGCCACCCGCTTTATATACAACGCCGATTTCGTACCCACGTACTGGTTACCCAGGTAATCTTCATAAAAAGCGGTTAATACTTCATCCGAAAAATTATGCACTACCGCTACTTCGTATCCTTTCTCGGTATTATCAAACATCAGCAGATAGCCGCCATAATTGAAATACAATTGTCCGTTGGTACGCTTAAACAGGAAAGGAAATGGCGCCAGCTGCGTCGGTAAACCCAATGCAGTTACTTTTCCGGTAAGATCCAGGAAAGACTTGGTTTCTACATTGAACAGGCCGATGTGCATACCAGCAAAGTGCAGCCAGAGCTGCTCTGCATTCTCCCGGCAAATAGCGCCCAGGTCGTTGCCGGGAAATTTTCCGGGATATAATTCATTGGAAATGCGCTCCAGGAATTTTCCACCATCTTCATAAATATTCAACCCATCCCTCATCAGCCCCACGTACAATTTACCATCATCGTGCTTATACACGGCCTGCACCATGTTATGCGTGATATAAGGCGAACGGTAAAGGTTAAATACTTTTTTATGCGGGGAATACTTCTTCAATCCATCGCCATCGGTGCCTACCCACATGTTATCGGCAACATCCCGGTAAAGCCACGACACATCGTTGAACGACCGTGTTTCAAAAGTATTAAAGCTCACAATATGCCGCACAATTTCATTACGCGCAATACTGTATATCAGTACACCATCGCTTCCGCCTATCCATACATTGCCGTACTGATCCAGCTCAGATACCGCGGGAATGAACGGTTCTCCTTTTTCATTCTTCACATCAAAAACCAGGTCGCTGAATTTGTTACGCTGCTTGTTAAAGAGCGTAATATGACCTGCGCTGATGATGATCATAGAGTCTTTATTCAGATTGCGCAGCAACGGTTTATCGCCCACACCGGGCAGGCAATAGGTGGAGATGCGGAGATTTTTGATGTTCAGGGAGAAAAGCTCTCCCTGGTCGCCGTTCATCCAGATGGTATTCCCGTCTTTCATCACTACAGAAGGCAATATCCCTCTTTGTACAAACTGCGGCGGATACAAAATGATGCGGCGCGTGGCGTAAGTAGTATTATCCAGCACATAGATACCTTTCATCGGACGCCATACCCACAGGGTATTGGTGGCCGTATCTTCTCCCAGGATCACAAACTTTACATTATTATCACGCTCTGCGGCATTTACGATAGTAGTGTCTTCCAGCAGCTTACTGAAGTTGTTCTTATATTTATCATACACGCTGATCCCGTTGTTATGGGCCAGCAATAACTGGGAACGGCTGTCTTTATAAAAAGAAAATCCTTTATACCCTTTCAGATCAAAACGGTTAATCACCGCGCGGTTGCCGGTAGATCCGCGGGCTACCAGCTCTCCCCTCCCTTCGCCTGCCTTGTAAAGGGAACTGGGTTTATACCGGTATTCATTAAAGGTATACCCGTCAAAACGGTTGATGCCGTCGCGGGTGGCAATCCACATAAATCCCTGGTCATCCCGGGTGATATCGAATACCGTGCTCTGAGAAAGGCCTTCATTAACGCTATAGCTGTCAAAAATGTATGGTTTGTCCTGCGCATGCAGCATCCCGGAGAAGAGTCCCCATATACAGCATAGGATGAACATTTTTAAGCGATGCGGTTGATGCACTGGAATATTGTTAATGTGTAAGCAGGTTAGGTAATCTGCAAATATATAAATCTGTGTCACACTTTGTAGCAATTTTGTAATTTTCTTCCCGTTAACAGATTGGGAATAAACGAAATACTCTTATGAATACACTCAACACAGCAGCCGGCCTGCCAGGCTTAAATACAGGACAGTGGCCATTTATCACCCGTAAACAAAGGGTGCTCCGCCGCCTGTTGCTGCTGGGATGTTATACTTTAATATTTGCTTTTGCCCCGGCTACCGCCCAGGACACGGCAGCCGGTTACCATATAAACATACTAACGGCTACTCCGGTTCAAAGTATCCGCGGACTGAGCGTGGTAACAGATGAAGTGGTTTGGGCCTCCGGCACCGGCGGCAAGGTTGGTAACAGCACCGATGGTGGTAAACATTGGAAATGGACCACGGTTACCGGCTGCGATAGCTGCGACTGGCGTTCACTGTATGCCTTTGATGCCCGTAAAGCCATTGTATTGAATGCCGGTGCACCGGCGTTGATTTTTTTAACGGAAGATAGCGGCAATTCCTGGAAGCAGGTATTCTACGATAACAGGCCGGGCATTTTCTTTGATGCCATGCAGTTTTTTAATGAACAGGAAGGCATCGCTATCGGCGATCCGATCGACGGAAAATTTACTGTCATACGGACACATAACGGCGGCCGCAGCTGGAAAGCTGATCCCACGCCAGCTTTGCCGGCCGCTGCAGAAGGGGAAGCCATCTTTGCTGCCAGTGGCACCAGCATGGTGCTGTTGCCGGGAAAGAACGTTTACTTTGCCACCGGCGGCCAGGTAGCCCGGCTTTTTAAAAGCGCGGATAACGGAAAAGCCTACACGATTCCGCTGATACAGGGCAGCAGTACCACCGGCGTGTTTTCCATCGCCTTCCGCGATGCGGCCAATGGGATTGCTGTGGGTGGCGACTATAAGCAGGACACCGCACGGAAAGGGAACTGCATGCTCACCACCAACGGCGGGCAAAGCTGGGAAGCGCCCACAGTATCTCCCGGCGGATACCGTTCCTGCGTAGCCTGGATCAGTCCCCGGCTGCTCATCGCTACCGGTACTTCCGGCACGGATATTTCAGAAGATGGCGGTCAGCACTGGAAAAAAATCGGGAAAGGCTTTAATGTGGCAGCCAAAGCAAGAAAAGGAACAACCGTGTATGTGGCCGGAAAAGATATCGGGGTACTGGCAAACCATTGATCAGGGCCACCGCCAATAAAAAGGTGCTCCTGGAAAGGTGCACCCACTAAAATAGGTTAAAGCAAAAAGTAAATTTATTGATATGAAGTTAATAAGTAATTTATTTACTTGTTAGGATTTTTTGCGAAGCTGTCAATTTAGAGGGTAAACGCCCAAAAAGAAGCATCTAACGCAAAAGGACTATCACTACTCTGATTTTTTTATGTAATTTAAGACCTCGGTAACGCATTACCGCGCATCCAGAAAAAGAGATTATGCAAGTTGAAACCTCGTCAAGTAAATACGGCGCCAAACACTATCCCGATGGTATCAGGGATTGGAAAAAAGAAGGAAACTATTTTTGTTTTTATACTACAGAAACAATTCTCGAAGTAAGGGTAATTGCCGACAAGATCCTCCGCTTCAGATATGCTGCGGAAGGCTCTTTTCAACGGGACTTCTCCTACGCCACCAGCGATACGCTGGAAGAATCACCGATCGCTTTTGGTATAAAAGAATGGGAAGAAACTTTTGAGATCTATACAGATGAATTAAAGGTATTTATTGCACGGGATAACCTCCGTATCACCATTTCAGATAAGGAAGGGAGAGTGATCAACCAGGATGAAATGGGTTATCACTGGCAACACTACCTGCTCAAAGGAGGTAAAATCCAGTATTGCAGCAAGTTAGTGCAGGAAGGGGAATGCTTCTACGGACTGGGCGACAAGCCTACTGAACTGAATCTCCGGGGCAAACGCCTGGAAAACTACGGAACAGATGCCTATGGCTATCAGAAAGATACCGACCCGCTGTACCGGAACATTCCTTTCTATTATGGCCTGCACCATGGCATCGGCTACGGCATTTTCTTCGATAATACCTTCCGCACCATCTTTGATTTTGGTAAAGAAAGGGAAGATGCCTGCAGTTTCTGGGCCCGCGGCGGCGAAATGAATTACTATTTTATTTACGGTCCCGACCTGCTGGAAGTGGCCGAATCTTATACAAAAATCACCGGTACCCCCGAACTGCCGCCACTATGGGCGTTAGGATACCACCAGTGCCGCTGGAGCTACTACCCCGATACCCGCGTAAAAGAAATCGCGAAGGAATTCCGGAAACGGAAGATCCCCTGCGATGTTATTTACCTCGATATCGATTATATGGACGGTTTCCGCTGCTTTACCTGGAATAAGGAATGGTTCCCGGATCCCGCAGGGTTGATCAAAGAACTGGCCGCCGAAGGTTTTAAAGTAGTAGTGATCATCGATCCCGGCATTAAGGTAGATGCTGACTACGCCGTATACCAGGAAGGTATTAAAAACAACTACTTCTGCAAACGCGCCGACGGCGCCCTGATGGAAGGAGATGTTTGGCCGGGCAAATGTGTGTTCCCGGACTACACCAACCCAGAAGTACGGGAGTGGTGGAGCAGCCTGTTCAAAAGCCTGGCCGAAACCGGCGTCCGCGGCGTATGGAACGATATGAACGAACCCGCCGTATTTGAAATGGGCTCCTTCCCGGAAGATGTCCGCCACGACTACGACGGCGAAGAGGTGAGTCACCGCAAGGCGCATAACGTATATGGCCACCTGATGAGCAAAGCCACCGCAGCCGGTATGAAAAAATACCTGATGCCCAACCGATCCTTCCTCATTACCCGCTCCTGTTACGCAGGCGCACAACGCTGGTCTTCCGTATGGACCGGCGATAACGTATCCAGCTGGGAACACCTGTGGCTGGCCAGCGTGCAATGCCAGCGTTTAGCCGTTTCCGGTATTTCATTTACCGGCAGCGATATCGGCGGCTTCATCGGTGAACCCGATGGCGAACTGTACACCCGCTGGATTCAGCTGGCTGTTTTCCACCCGCTCATGCGAACCCACTCCGCCAGCAATGAAACAGGCTTTAACCAGGAACCCTGGAGCTTCGGACCGGAATACGAAAAAGTGGTGACTAAGTTTATTACATTAAGATATAAACTGCTCCCCTACCTGTACACTACCTTCTGGCAATACGCCACCCACGGTACGCCCATGCTGCGCCCACTGGCTTTTGTGGCGCAAACAGATCTCGCCACACACAACTGTTCGCACGAGTTTATGTTCGGCGACTCCCTGCTGATCAGCCATGTAAGCGAAAAAGGTATGCAGGAAAAAGCAGTATACCTCCCCGCCGGAAACTGGTATTATTTCTGGAACGATCAGAAATATGCTGGCGCAAAAGAAATTAAGGTAAAAACGCCCCTCGACGAAATACCCCTGTTTGTAAAAGCAGGCGCTGTATTACCGGAATTCCCGGAAATGCAGTACACCCAGCAAACACCGGTTACGGAAATGTTGCTGCACGTTTATTTCGGAGATACAGAAGTAAAAAGCGTGTTGTACGAAGATGCCGGCGATCACTATGGCTATAAAAACGGACAATATAACGTGATCCGCTTCAAGCAACGTTCTACCGCACAACAATTCTATCTTAAAAAACAATTTTATATCAATTACGAAACAACCTATAAAAACCACCGGATCATTGTGCATGGCCTTCCCTTCAAACCCACTACACTGCTGGTAGATGGACAAGCCACCGCCATACGCCCGGAAAACATACTGGCAGATAATACCGTGTCATTTGTTGTACCAAGAAGCTTTGAAGAAATATCAATGAAGTAGTAAGATATCTAAAGTGGTAAGAAAAAAAGAAAGGCACTTCAGATAGAGATCTCGCGCCGGTTTCATAACCTATGCCAACTTTAGAACTATAAAAGTAGATGCTAAATATCATTGTACAAAATGTTCAGCGGCGATAAACGCACAATGAACAAAATGAATAAGTTGTTAACGTTGAATTAAGGGTTCCGGAATCAGAAATGAAAGTAATAGCTTATAGATCTAATCTGAATAAGGATTACAGCTTAAAAAATCAATTTAGCAATGCTTACAAAAATCGTAAAGGCTCAAAGATGATAAATCACCTTTGAGCCTTTCTTACGTTGATGATCATTGTTTATGCTTAATAAAAAATAGACAAAAAGAAAATAGAAGTCAATGCACAAAACACTAAAAAGATAAAAACAGCTCTGAAAAGGATTTCCATCCTGTCAGTAGTATATTCTATTCCGTGTAATTCCTGAGGATTCTCCGCGTGGTTGATAGTAAGGCTTTTCATACAAACAAATTAAAAGGATTCTCAATAAAAAAATTATTGGTGACTTACGGGTTCTATAAGATCACATCCTATTGATGAAATTACATAAAAAAAAGCTAAAACGGACAAATCTTTTTGTTCATTTTAGCTTCCATGCTGTTCATTTTTGTCAGCCCTTCTTTTTGTGCTTGCCGGTATTTTCATGCGGCAACTGCAACGGAGCTTTCTTTACTGCAGGCGCGGCTACCTCGGTACTGTCGCCCAACTCATCAGCACTAACGGTTTCGCCCCGCTTGTAATACTCTTTCACCATCTTCCCGGTTTCTTCATCATATAGCTTCCATACCCCGTTACGAACGGAATTACCCAACCTTACAATCTCTGTCGGTGTTTCGGCATTCGTCACCGGGTCTATGATCATGATCGTATCCCGCTGTCCTTCAATTTCAGTAGCCAGGAAAGCCCCTTCCTCACTAAGCTTCCCGTTAGGAAAATAATACTTGCAGTAACCATCCAGCACATTATTCTTGTAAGTTTCCTCCGCCAGTAAATTACCAATGGCAGAAGTCTTTTTCCAAACGCCTTCCTTCCGGCCATTTTTGTAAACGCCTTCCCAGGTATACCCCGGCTCTCCCCTCACTTCTCCCACTTCCTCCACCCAACGCCCCTGCTTACGGTTTTGCGCATCAAGCTGGTTCACCTTCGCCTGGGCAATCGCCATACTGCAAACACTCAATAATAACAGGTATAAAAACAACAGTTTCTTCATAGATATTACTTTGTCACAAGTTAAATATTTTACGCGCGCGAATTTTGTCTTTCTCGCTGATTATGCTGATTATACTGATTACTTTGATTTTACTTTTTGGATTTTATAAAGGATTTGCGGAAGATGTAAGCGGATGTTGTCTTTCTTGCTGATTACGCTGATTATACTGATTTTAAGGATTTTATTTTTTTAGATTTTATAAATGATTCTAATAAAAATTCGGAGAGACACAAGCGGTTATCTTCGCTTACATCTCCCCGAATCTTTTAAAATCAAAAAGTGATCAAATCAGCGTAATCAGTGTAATCAGTTTAATCCTGAGTAAGACAACCTACGCTGCTGCTATTTATGCAGCTCGATATTCCCGATCCGCGTGTCTTTCCCGCGCGCTACCTTTACGCCGGTAACGGTGGTGTCCTTGTAACCGTTGGAGGCATTTACAAAAACGTTCCAGTCGTCGCCCACTTTCAAACCACGTACCTTATACTCACCGTTTCTCCATGGCAGTGCATATAAAGTATCGCTGCTGCTGTTGTAAATAGAAATCACCGGGTAGGCATCCCACGGGGTTACCTTACCGGAAATACTGCCCATTTTAAGAATGGTGAATACATTGATGTAGGGTTTGAGGATGAATTTTCCGTTCCATGTTCTGATAATAGAGCGTTGTACATCAAAGTCCAGCCACAACTGCAGGTTATCCGCGCTCAGCTCATCCCACTCGTTGTGACGCACTCTCACAATGATCTTCGATTGACCGGAGATCGATTTCACCGGGTAAGTAACACCGTCCTTTACCAGCGAGTTCTGGTCACCAATAGTAATACGGATACGTTCCATTGTTCCTTTCGCCACCACGCCGCCGGCCAGCAGGGTATCAGCTCCGTTTCTTAAAGTTAGCAGGTCATAAACACCAGGGTTAATATCCAATGAATCCCACAACTGGCAGGTATCCCGCCCACTGTTCCGGTCGTGGTCACGGTCCTCATCCCACCAGCAACGGTCCCGGTCGGACCAGTTGTCGTCATCCGTTTTACCGCAGGTATCCACCAGTACTTCTACGCTGCGGATATCCAGTAATACTTTGTCGAAGTAACCCGGATCATCTGATAAATAAAGACTTACCTTTTGTTTATTGTCCGGAATAGGCGTGGTGGAAGCGGAGTTATCCTTTTTACAGGCTCCCGCTAATGTAACAGCAGCCAACACTGCCATCACCAAACCATGCCCCGGTTTGCGGAGAAAGTTTTTCATAAAAAGAACGGTTTTATGTAACTAAATAAAAATATGGACGAATTGATCTGGTTGAAACACTGATACCACATAAAACGTACCACCATCACCGCTTATTGCAACAGGGATCAGATTGCTAATAGACGATGGAAATAAGAGAAGGTTTAATTTGGGGCGGATTTTGTCTTACTCAGGATTACGCTGATTATACTGATTTAGTGGGATTTGATCACGTTGGATTTTTAAGGATTTGCGGAGATGTAAGCGGATGTTGTCTTACTCAGGATTAAACGGATTATACTGATTAAGGGGATTTGATCACGTTGGATTTTTAAGGATTTGGGGAGATGTAAGCGTAGGTTGTCTTACTCAGGATTAAAGGGATTATATTGATTTAGCGGATTTGATCACGTTGGATTAAAAAGATTTTGGGAAGATAAAGCAGGTATATCCGCTTACATCTCCCCAAATCCTTTATAAATCCAAAAAATAAAATCAAAGTAATCAATATAATCAGCGTAATCAGTGAGAAAGACAAAATCCGCTCACATCTCCCCAAATCCTTAAAAATCCAACGTGATCAAATCCCCTTAATCAGTATAATCAGCGTAATCCTGAGTAAGACAACCTCCGCGCTATCGCAGCTTCAATATAGTCGCACCCAAGGGAGGCAACCGCAAAGAAATCGTATAGTCCCTGCCGTTATACGTCTGCTTAACGGTGCGGATAACACCAGTGTTCACCACACCACTGCCGTAATACTTCGGGGCATCGCTGTTCATTACTTCTTCCCACTCTCCCGCTACTGGAAGGCCTACAAGGTAGTTTTCCCGGACTACCGGCGTCATGTTCAATACCACCAGCAAAATATCGCCGGCTGCTTTTCCTTTCCGCACATAGGCCAGCACACAGTTATCATAATCGTTTACCGTGATCCATTCAAATCCTGCGGCATCAAACTGCTGCTCATATAAAGCGGTGGAAGCGGCGTAAAATTCGTTGATATCTTTTACAAAAGCCTTTAAACCCTGATGAGTAGGATGTTTCATCAGGTGCCAGTCGAGTTCTCCGCGGTAGTTCCACTCGGATGTTTGCCCGAATTCATCACCCATAAACAGCAACTTGGTGCCGGGATGGGTATACATATAACTATATAGCAACCGGAGATTGGCAAATTGCTGCCAGTCGTCACCAGGCATTTTATACAGCATGGGCGACTTCCCGTGTACCACTTCATCATGACTCAGCGGCAGCATAAAGTTCTCTCCGAACGCATACACCAGGCTGAAGGTCAGATCGTTCTGGTACCACTTCCGGTGGATAGGATCCTTTTTAAAATAATCGATCGTATCATTCATCCACCCCATCATCCATTTCATACCAAAGCCCAGCCCACCCATAAAAGTAGGTCTGGATACGCCATAGTGGGAGGTAGAATCTTCCGCAATGGTTTGCACATCGGGGAACAGGGCATATATCGTTTCGTTCAGTTTCTTCAGAAAACTGATGGCTTCCAGGTTCTCATGACCACCCACTTCATTCGGTTCCCATGCGCCTCTCTCCCTGGAATAATCCAGGTGAATCATCGATGCTACTGCATCTACACGGATGGCATCTACATGGAACCGGTCGAACCAGAAAACGGCATTACTCAGTAAAAACGATCGCACCTCGTTCCGTGCATAGTTGAATATATAACTGTTCCAGTCCGGGTGATAACCCTTACGCATATCCGCATATTCATACACGTGCGATCCGTCGAAGCGGAACAGTCCATGCGCATCATATGGGAAATGTGAGGGCACCCAGTCGAGTATCACACCAATACCAGCCAGGTGGAAGGCTTCCACCATCTCCATAAAATCCTGTGGCGTGCCATACCTGGAAGTAGGTGCAAAGTACCCGGTGATCTGGTAACCCCAGGAACCATCAAAAGGATGCTCCATAATGGGCATTAATTCCACATGGGTAAACCCCATTTCCTTTACATAGGGCACCAGCATATCGGCTATTTCCTGGTAGGAATATACGCGCTCCGGATCAGAAGGATCGGGGCGGCGCCAGGAACCGAGGTGTACCTCGTATACGGCAAAAGGACTGTCGAGTGCATTGTTTTTCCGGCGATGATCCATCCACTTCTTATCATCCCATTCATAATCAAGCGGGTATACCACCGACGCCGTTTTAGGACGTACCTCCCAGTGATTGGCGTATGGATCTCCCTTGATCAGCTCTTCCCCGCTGTTGGAACGGATAAAGTATTTATAAAGGGAGCCAGGCTTTACACCGGGTGCAAAACCTTCCCAGATGCCGGAGCTGTCCCACCGGGGGTAAAGCGTATGGGTGTAATGATCCCATCCGTTAAAATCCCCCATTACCGCTACAAATGCCGCGTCCGGTGCCCAAACGGCAAAGTACGTTCCATGGGCGCCTTCCACCTCCATCGCATGGGCGCCAAACTTTTCGTATAGCCGGTAATGTGAGCCTGCCTGGAAAAGCGTTATATCACTGGAAGAAAAAAGAGTAAATGGTTCTACGTACTGTAAAGCGCGATTTGTATCTCCGGTCATAATAACGTGTGAATTGGGTGTCTTGATTAACAAGATAGTTTAAATTTGGGAAAATGACCTATACAATGAAACAGATATTTACATAAAAAGAAAAAGGTGCCCGATGGACACCTTTTCTCTTTTTATATTGCTATTCCGTTTTGCGGATTAGTATTTTTTCTTGTACGGAGGTTTGCCACCGCTGCCGAAAGACTCACGTCTGTCGCCACCGCTGCGGCTACCGCCCGTGCGGCTTCCACCTTCTGCACTCCAGCTTCTTTTACGCGGACCATCTTCACGACGCGGACCACGATCGCCTGCGCCAGCACCGGTGCGGGGACGTCTGTCGCCATCCTGGGACATTTCTATCCTCACGCTGCGGCCGTTATATTCCACTTTCTTGAAAGCTTCGGTTACTTTAGGCAGTTCTTCGTTCTCTACTTCAAAGAAGGAGTAAACACCCTTCAGATCGATACGGCCGATTTTATTGCCACGCAGACCGGTATTGTCGCACAGGTAACGGAGCATATCGCCGCGGTTGAAATCATCTACTGAACCCAGGTTGATGAATAAACGGGTGAATTTGCCATCGCTTCTGCGCGGACCTCTGTCATCTCCCAGTGTACCGGCACGTCTGTCGTCTTTTGCATTCAGATCAGGCGCATCCTGGTAATATTCAAGGAACTGGTTGAATTCGAGGGAAGCAAAACGTTTGATCAGGTCTTCCTTGCTCATGGAGGCAAACTCTTCGTTGATGCGTTCCATGTATGGTTCAATCTGCTCTTCGTTTACTACTACGTTATGTACTTTATGCACCAGGCCAAACAGCTGTTTTTCACATACTGCGAAACCATCCGGTACTTCAGACTTTACAAATTTCTTCTGGATCACACGTTCAATCTGGCGGATCTTTCCGGTATCACGGCTGCTGATGATAGCAATAGAGATACCTGATTTACCAGCACGGCCGGTACGGCCACTTCTGTGTGTGTAGTTTTCCACGTCATCCGGTAAATCGTAGTTGATTACGTGTGTTACGTTATCCACGTCGATACCACGGGCAGCCACATCTGTAGCTACTAATACCTGCAGTGCTCTTTCGCGGAAGCGTTTCATCACCTTATCACGCTGCTGCTGGGTTAAGTCGCCATGCAGGGCATCTGCATTGTAACCGTCCTTGATCAGCGATTCTGCAATTTCCTGGGATTCAATTTTGGTACGGGTAAAAACGATACCAAAAATTTCAGGGTTGAAATCCACGATACGTTTGAGGGCCGCATATTTTTCACGCGGGCGCACTACGTAGTATTCGTGTTCTATATTAACGTTACCGCTGTTTTTGTTACCTACAGTCAGTTCAAACGGATCCTCCATGTATTTCTTGGCGATACGGCGAACTTCCGTTGGCATAGTAGCCGAAAACAACCAGGTAGTTTTACCTTCAGGGGTGTTAGACAGGATGCTGTTGATGTCTTCCTGGAATCCCATGTTCAGCATTTCATCTGCTTCATCCAGGATCGCATAACGCACATTGTCGAAATTAACCGCACCACGGTCAATGATATCCAGTAAACGGCCGGGAGTAGCCACTACAATGTGTACTCCTCTTTTCAGTTCACGCAGCTGCTGAACAATGCTGGAACCACCATATACCGCTACGATGCTCACATCGCCAAGGTATTTGCTGAAGTTTTTCAGATCATTGGTGATCTGTAAACAGAGTTCACGCGTAGGGCATAAGATCAGTCCCTGTGGTTTATTTATTTTCAGATCCAGTTGCTGCAGCAATGGCAGGCCAAATGCAGCAGTTTTACCGGTGCCCGTCTGGGCAAGACCTACGAAATCGCGGTCACCTCCTAACAATACTGGTATTGCCTGTTCCTGGATGGGAGTTGGGGAAACGAAGCCCAGGTCCGTAATTCCCTTTAAGATAGGCTCTTGTAAGCCCAGTGATTCAAATGTAGTCATATTTGCATTAATCAAGCTCCGTCGGGAGCTGTGTATATAGCCTCCAGCAGTGCGCTGTCAGCTGTTAAAAATAATTATTTCAGCTTCCAGCGGTTAGCTATCGGCTGTTGGTCACCTGCAGTGATTAGCTGTTGGTTACCAGTTCTCCTTCGAGGTCGTAATCAAACGCCTTGGTGATACGTACTTCTACAAAGTCGCCCGGTTTCAGGCGTTTGGTAGTGTCAATGATCACTTCGTTGTCTACTTCCACCGAATCAAACTCGGTACGGGCAAGGTATCTGCCTGCCTCTTTTTTATCTACTATTACTTTAAAGATCTTCCCTACTTTTTCCTGGTTTTTTTCCAGGGAGATTTCCTGCTGTACTTCCATTATTTCCTGCGCCCTGCTCTCCTTTTCTTCTGCCGGAATATTATCTTCCAGTTCATAGGCGCTGGTCCCTTCTTCATGACTGTAGGTAAACACCCCTACACGGTCAAAACGCATTCTCTCCAGGAAACCTTTCAGTTCTTCCACGTCCGCTTCCGTTTCACCGGGGAAACCGGCAATCAGGGTAGTACGTAAACAGATACCCGGTACTTTGGCCCTGATGTCTTGCACCAGCTGCTCAATTTCCTCCCTGGTAATCTGACGCTTCATGGCCTTCAACATGGCATTAGAAGCATGTTGCAGCGGCATGTCAATATACTTGCAGATATTCGGGAACTCGTTCATCACATCCAGGATCTCCATCGGGAATTTGGTGGGATAAGCATAATGGAGACGAATCCATTGCAGTCCTTCCACTCCGGCCAACGCACGCATCAGGTCTCCCAAACGGCGTTGCTTATACAGGTCCAAACCATAATAGGTAAGCTCCTGCGCAATGAGCATGATTTCCTTTACACCGGATTTCACCAGTTTCTGTGCTTCGGTTACCAACTCCTCAATAGGTTTGGAAACATGGCCACCCCGCATCAGCGGAATAGCACAAAAAGAACAGGTACGGTTACAACCTTCTGCTATTTTCAGGTAAGCATAATGAGACGGGGTACTCAGTAATCTTTCTCCAATCAGTTCTGCTTTATAATCTGCATCAAATTTTTTCAGCAGCAATGGCAATTCCATGGTTCCGAACCAGGCATCCACCCCGCCGATCTCTGATTCCAGGTCACCCCTGTAGCGTTCACTCAAACAACCCGTTACGTATACTTTATCCAGTTTACCACGTTGTTTCAGCTCTACCTGCTCCAGGATGGTGTTAATCGATTCTTCTTTGGCCTTGTCAATAAATCCGCAGGTGTTCACCACCACAATGTTATGATCGCGTTTTGCACTTTCATGCACCACATCGATTTCATTAGCCACGAGCTGACCGCTCAGTACTTCTGAATCCACCATGTTCTTGGAACAACCAAGCGTAATAATATTAACCTTGTCTTTCTTTAAAGTTTTTGTCTTCAAGCGCGAATGTTTTAAACAAGCGGTCAATCATTTGTTGAGCCGCTACCGCCACGAAGACACACAGACACTGATTGAATGTAACAGCAGACTTACTGTATGTGACTTGAGTCTTAGTGGGGGTTAAGGAAGGTGCAAAGGTAGTAAAAAGAATTGATAATTGGAAATTAATGCTAAGTAACTGTTGATTAGCTACTTAGCATACCATCGGAACCCAGGTCAGCTCAGCGTCTCCATGGCCTTGTCGGCACGCTCGCGGGCCTTCTGCCGCTTATAATGGTACCACCACTTGGGGGCCATCTTGATCATCAGGTTATTCATTCCCCGCAGGCCCACCAGGTGATAAAGCCCGTTTAGCTTATTGACGAAAGAAGGATCCAGCGCCCGTAGACTCATGGCGAAACCGCCATCCAGGTACTCCATATGATGCCAGTAGCCCGCCGGCATAAACATCGTGTCCCCGTGGTTCAGGATAGTCGTATATCCCCGCGCATGTTTCAGCGCCGGAAACTGGTCCTGGTCCAGCTGTTCATGCCAGTTGACGAAGTTCGCCGCGCTCTCTACGGTAAAAGGCATCCGGTAAATAAGCGGCGACTGATTATTCTCCAGCAACAATACCCGCTTACGGCCAATAAACTGGGTATGGAAAATGTGTGAAAGGTCGATGTCGTAATGCATATGCGCCACCGAACCGGCGCCGCCCACAAATAACATCGGGTATTTCTTCAGAAACCCGGAGGCAAATTCATCCGGGAAAGTAAAATCTTCCACCAGCTGGGGAGCATGCTGAAAAATGTTAAACAGGAAAATCCGGAGCGCTACCGGTCCCTGTTGTATCATATCGAGGTAGGCCCCGAAAGTAATGTAATCATCTGCTCCGTTGACAAGCGTATTTTCGTTGGCGCGCTCATTATTATATACCCCAACCGTCTTGTCTCCGACTATCGATTTGAAATAATCCCATGTCCACTTGTTGTAGGCCGGCCAGTGCTGGCTAAGCGCCGCCGCCGGTATAATTACAGGTTTACGTGGCTGGTAATAGTTCTTCTTGAATTCCGCTGGTGTAATATCTTCAACTCGATCTATGTGCTGTACTATCATACTTACGAATTGTTAAAAAGGGTACAAAAAGGGAACAAGTATTCAAATTTAATAAATGCAGTGCTATTTATAATTACAAACGAAGCGCTTTAATGTTAATCAAATAACGAGCCGGGCTCCTGTTGGGAGCCCGATTGTTTCACCTAAAGTAAAATATTAAATAAGATTTGTGTCAGTTGTTAATTAACACTCACAATAAACAGAAAATCAGTCATTTACACTAAACAGTGAATCTACGAAAGACTCTTTATTAAACACCTGTAAATCTTCCATTTTCTCACCGATACCGATGTATTTTACCGGTATTTTGAACTGGTTGGCAATGGCCAGTACCACACCACCCTTCGCAGTACCATCCAGTTTGGTAATAGCCAGGGCTGTTACCTCTGTGGTAGCTGTAAACTGTTTAGCCTGCTCCAGTGCATTCTGCCCGGTAGAACCATCCAATACCAGCAACACTTCATGCGGCGCGTCTGGGATCACTTTTTTCATCACCCGTTTAATTTTGCCCAGTTCGTCCATCAGGTGGAGTTTGTTGTGCAAACGGCCGGCGGTATCTATAATAATTACATCCACATCTTTGGCGGCGCCGCTCTGTACTGTATCAAAAGCCACCGCACCCGGGTCAGATCCCATTTGCTGCTTTACAATAGGCACTCCAACTCTCTCACTCCAGATAGTCAGCTGATCCACTGCCGCTGCACGGAAAGTATCCGCTGCGCCCAGCATCACCGACTTACCCGCCTTCTTGAAATTATAGGCCAGCTTACCAATGGTGGTGGTTTTGCCCACTCCATTTACGCCTACTACCATGATCACATAAGGCTTCTTACCGGCCGGTATATCGAAATCGCGGAAACCACTATCAGGGGCATCTACCAGCAATGCTGCAATCTCTTCCTGCAACATTCTGTTCAACTCACTGGTTCCCAGATATTTATCTTTAGCCACCCGCTGCTCGATCCGGTCAATGATCTTTACAGTCGTGTCTACGCCAACGTCCGCAGAAATAAGGGCGTCTTCCAGGTTATCCAATACTTCGGTGTCTACACTGGACTTCCCTGCAATGGCGCGTCCTATTTTACTCAGGAAGCTCTCTTTGGTTTTTTGTAAACCCTGATCCAGATTTTCCTTCTTCTCCCTGGAAAATAGTTTATTGAAAAAGCTCATAGTTTAGATTAATTGGGTCCGGTACATCCCGGTTTTTTGGGTGCTAAAATACGCGAAAATTCGCGGATTTTGTCTTTCTCGCTGATTACGCGGATTTTGTCTTTCTCAGGATTACACTGATTATACTGATTTAGGGGATTTGATCACTTTGGATTTTAAAAGATTTTGGAAGATATAAGCGGGTATATCCGTATACCCGCTTATATCTTCCAAAATCTCTTTAAATCCAAAAAAATCCAAAAGTAAAAATCAAGGTAATCTGTATAATCAGCGTAATCCTGAGAAAGACAAACTCCGCACCCGCATAACGCAAAAAGCTGTCCCTTAACAGGACAGCCTTTCAGTATTATTAGTAAAGCCGAATTACTTTTGGGTCATGTACTCCTGGATCTTATCCTTGTGCACGATTGCTTCCTTAAAAGTATAAGCACCGGTTTTAGGAGAGCGGATGGCTCTGATAACCTTAGTCCATACCTTTGATTCAGCTGCTGCTTTAGTATCTTTTACTTTCGCGTTCTTTGAAGCTACTTTTGCCATGGTATTCTATTGTTTTTATGGTCCAATGGCTAATTGGCAGTATGCTAATACAGCCATTCACCATCAACAATTACTTATTTAATTTCTTTGTGTACAGTCACTTTCCTTAAAATAGGATTGTACTTTTTCAACTCCAGACGCTCAGGAGTATTTTTCTTATTCTTGTTAGAGATGTAACGGGAAGTTCCGGGTTTGCCAGAAGCTTTGTGCTCTGTGCACTCCAGAATTACCTGTACTCTATTACCTTTTTTTGCCATTGTGTATTACAAATTAAGTGAGTCTTAGAATTAGATTGCCTGACCAGCTGCACGCAATTCCTTCACAACTGCATACAAACCTCTCTTGTTGATGGTTCTTAAACCGTCAGCAGAAACTTTCAATGATATCCATTTGTCCTCTTCTGCCAGGAAAAAACGTTTCTTTTGAAGGTTAGGAAGAAACCTTCTGTTCGTCTTAATGTTGGAGAAGGAAACATGGTGACCTGTAATCGGCTTCTTTCCTGTCACCTGACATACTCTTGCCATGATCTAAAAATTTAGGAATGCAAAAGTCCAATTTATTTATGGATTTTGCAAATATTATTAAATGAATTTATTCACATATGCTTAAAAGACACGCGTGAAAAGCGGCTTCTTAAAATGTGAACACAATGCAAAATATTGATAACCACTCGGTTATCAGGCAAATTTACATCTGTCTTTTGCCGGAAATATTTTTTACAACAGCACGATCAGGCTACGTAAAACTGCCCCTAATCTTACCGATTCCAGCACTCTTTGCTGATCGGTTCCATGTTTCAACAACGCTTCTTCGTGCGAAGTTACACACATTTCACAACCATTCAATGCAGACACCACCAGGCTCAGCAACTCAAAAAACTCTTTCCCCAAAACCGGGTTCGCCATAATGCTCATCCGGATACCCGCAGGAGTAGTCGTGTAAAATTCCTTGTTCACAAAATGCCTGAAACGGTAAAATACGTTATTGGCACTCATGAGGGAAGTACAACTGATCACCTCTGCAATCTCCTTATCGGTTGCGCCTTCCTGCACCGCCAGCTTCTCAAACGACGCCTGCAGATCCGTATGCTTCTCATTCACCGCCACGGCCAGCCCGATCATATACGCCTCTTTCTTCGACAAAGTAGCCGCCGCCAGGGAATTGGATACATTGATCTTCAGATCCTTCAGGTAACGCGCATCCACATTTACAAGCGACTGCAGCTTTCCTGAAACCGAATCCGCCGTTAAACCCACTGCTTCCAACAATTGAACAGCCGTATCCTGATTTGTAGTTGCAAACATAATATCTAATTTTTTTATTTAATAATTTTATCGCCGGAAGAAGTTGTCCCGCCACGCTTATCCCGGCAGGACAACCCTCTTTCTTAATAAAACCGTAAATGACTTGATTAATTAAGCTGTCAGTGTAGCTTCACCCTTAGTCCAGTTGCAAGGGCACAGCTCATCTGTTTGCAGCGCATCCAGTACACGCAGCACTTCTTTCACGCTACGGCCTACGGACAGGTCGTACAAAGAAACCCAGCGTACAATACCCTGAGGATCTACAATGTAGGTAGCACGGTAAGCCACTTTTTCATTGGCTTCCAGGATACCCAGCTCAGTAGCAAGGGATTTGGAAGTATCCGCCAGCATAGGGAATTGCAGGCCACGCAGATCTTCATGATCTCTTCTCCATGCAGCATGCACAAACTCACTGTCAGTAGATGCTCCGATTAACACCGCATCACGATCAGCAAAATCCTGCGCATGTTTGTTAAATTCAGCTATTTCAGTAGGACATACAAAAGTAAAGTCTTTAGGCCACCAGAACATCACCATCCATTTGCCGGAGTTCTTCAGTTCTTCAGAAGACAATTCATAAAATTCTTTACCTTTTTCAATTGATACTACAGCCGTTTTTTTGAATTCGGGAAACTCTGACCCTACGGATAAGATAACATTTTTCATAATTACTAATTCTCTTTTTGATTTACAGACTAATGATTTTATTCTTTGACGGCGCAAAGATCACATTACATTCATTATTAATCAAATAGATTTTAAAAATGTGGTATTGAGTTTCTCTATATATATGACTTTTTACTGCGGCAGGGCGGGTAACAACCAACATGGCAACTATAAGGAAAAAAAATGTTCCGGACTTAACATTTTTATGCTATTTCTGTAACATTTTGGCACGTTATTTAGTTATATAAGTGGACTTTTTTTAATCAATTTAGCATGGAAATGAAGAAAAAATACTTTTTACTGGTGGTTATCACGATTGGACTTGCTTTGATCCCGTTTATTAAAAACAGCATCATCAAACACGATGAATTCGACGCTACCCGAGATCTGTTCATTTAGTGTTTAGCGGGTCCCATTGACCGTTCCTGAAAACGCCCCAAAGCGGGGTCGGACCTTTATACGCCGGTAAATACTGATGCGACCGGCCTGCACTTCTGCCCCCTTAACTTTTCACAACCTTACTCAGCGGCTGAACTGCCGTCAATCATACTGTCACTTTATCATTAAAAAGAGATGGGCAAACCATAGCGGATATCCCCGCCGTTGTCTGCCCATCTCTTCCAAATGCATAAACAGCCCTATCAAATTACTCGCTAACCCAAACCAGGCAAAGGTTTCCAGATCAAGTCCACATCACCTCCAGGTCACCTCCACCTTTACTGCATGTCAAAGGCTACTCCTAAGCATGTCCCAGCCGGATGCAAGCCATTCTCTGGTGTAGTCCTCCGCGGATGTTGTCTTGGCTCAGGATTACGCTGATTTTACTGATTACCTGGATTTTTATTCTTTGGATTTTATAAAGGATTAAGGGAGATAGAAGCGGATATTCGCTCTTATCTCCCTCATTTATTATTAGATATTATTAAATCTTAAAATCCAAAAAAATCTAAAAGTAAAAATCCAGGTAATCAGTAAAATCAGCGTAATCCTGAGCCAAGACAAAATCCGCGTCACGTCGTTTCGCTAATCATATCCGCAAAATTCCGGATGCCGATCATCTTGGCAGACGTATACCCCTCGGCATACTCCACTCCCACCATCTTACCCAGCATTTTTGCGCGGTAAATAACGCTGTCGAAAAAGCCCGAACCCGAAATGTAGGTTTGCGGTTCATGATCTTTCGGCGCCAGGAACTGTGAACTGAAGCTTTTAATCGCATCCAGCTTCTGCTCCATTACGGCGCTGATATCTATTACAAAATCAGGCTCATGATAACGGTCCTGCAGGAAATGAAACACCTGCTTCGGACGCCATGCTTCCTGCGCCTGCCCGTCTGCCATGGTTTCTATCTTTCTTAACCCTGCCAGGAAACAACTGTCGGCAATCAGTTTGCCGGCCCTTCCGTGGTCAGGATGACGGTCGTCCATTGCATTGGCCAGCACGATGTCCGGGCGGTACTTACGGACCGCCGTAATGATCGCCATCTGCTCCATGGTATCGTTCCTGAAAAAGCCGTCGGCAAGCCCCAGGTTCTCCCTTATTTCCAGTCCCATGATCTTTGCAGCCGCCTGCGCTTCCTGTTCCCGCAGTTCCGGGGTACCACGGGTGCCCAGTTCCCCACGGGTGAGATCCACCACGCCGACCTTCATTCCCTGACGCGCATGCACCATCAGTGTGCCGGCACACCCCAGCTCCACATCGTCGGGGTGCACGGCTATAGCCAGTATATCTAGTTTCATATGCTGTAAATTGAGGTGCAAAGATGGGAAAATATTTAGTTATCTGAACTGGTGATAACGACCCCGGCTTTCTGGTCCATCACCTGGTACTTATCCTGTACCTCCTTTTCAGAAATAACCCGTACAGAACGGAAGGTTTTCGGGTCTAAGGTCATCAAACCGGTTTCATTGGTAGGCGTAACCGGTTTGCCGTTTATGATGAAGTAAAAGCTGCTGTCGTTGCCATATTTCCGCAACAAACTATCATATGCGGGGGATTCACTGCTCAATAAAGCATTCACCCTTTTACGGGCAAAGGGTTTGGTTTCTATGTATATCACGCCGTTCTCCGCCTGGCTCCCAAACTTCAGCACAGCTTTGGCGCCTTTGGCAACGGTGATCACGCCAATACGGTCGGGCGTTACCTGCCCCATAGCAGCCGGCGTCACTATCACGCTGTCCAGCACATACACGGGATCGTCACTGGCTACCTGTGCCATCGCTCCAACAGAAATAAATAATAAGCTGATAACTAAGATCCTTGCTTTCATAATAAGCCCTTTTTTATGACAGGCGAATATTACGAAGATAGCCCAATTAATTGTAGGCACGGAATTGCTGGTACATTTCCAGCTCCTGCACAATCACCTCGATGTCGCGGTCTTCCTGCTTGTCGTAATCGCTTTTCAGGTTGCCTCCAAAAAAGAAAGCAACGGTTTGCCAAACACGGGCATTAAAGCCGCCTTTGAGTTCCTTGATGATTTCAAAGCAATTCTGACCCGTTTCGCGGTCGATCAGTTTCATCAATACTTTTCCCTGGTAAACGGAGAGGTTTTCCAGTTTATCGCCAAACTGGGCCTTGAGTTCTTTCTCTTTAGAGGCCAGGAAGGCTTTACGTTCCCTTTTATTCATGGTAGCCATGCGGCTGTTCACATCTTTCAGCACTTTTGCCGCCGATCTGGCAAAAGGATAGGTTACATATACCGCGTTGCGCAAACGACTCCAGCGCTCACGTTCTTTGCGCAGCGCCTTCGGCATTTTAGCCACTACGTCAAATATTGCCAGCGTGATTACCGGAACGGTATCACGTCCCACTATCATGGCATGCAATGGTATCACATCAGCACCATGCGCCTCCTGGGCCATCGCATCCGTGTGACAGAGGGATATGACCAGTACCAGGAATAATGAAACGATGATCTGTTTAAAACGGATGCGCATAGTTAACTTAACGTTGCTTATGTACGGAATGTTACCACAAGTTATAAAAAGATTTGAAAATCCGGTTTAACTAAAAAGTGTTACTGTACCGGCCTCATATGTAACTTATTTACTACGAAATCATTGATGGCTTTTTCTACGGCGGGGATATCATGCCCGGTGAGCGCGCAGCCCATCACATGGCTGCCGGCGCCCGGAACGGGCACTGCCTCCTTCAGGGAATCGGGCGTTCCCAGCAGCTTTTCCATCTCCAGGATGGCGGCTACCCGCACCGTTTTATCCTGGTGCGTTTCATCTTTATAATAATATAAATTGATCACCGGCTGATGCACTTTTCTAAAGGTCTCCTCCACCATACTGGATTCCAGCAGGTTTTGCAACTGCACCACCGCTTCCAGGCGGTAATTGTTGTACCAGTATTTTGCTGTTTCCGGATCTTTATCATCGCTCCGCCTGAAATCGCCTTTGCTCACCGTTCTGGCCAGCTGCAATCCCCAGGGGTTATTGGCCAGGAAGGCCAGGTTGTCGTTGATCGCAACATTGGGCGACATATTGATCAGGGCATAAACATCATCCGGGTAGGCCGCTGCCAGCTTCAGCCCCAGCGTACCGCCCGTGGAGGTGGTCATCAGGATCACTTTATCGCCCAGCGCCTTGCCTATACTCAACGCTTCTTCTGCATCTTTCCACAAACCCGCCGCGGTCATATGCAGCAACGGATCGCTGGTGTCAATCCCGTGCCCGTCGAGCCGCGACAGGTACAAATTACACCCGTAACGTGCCGCAAAGTTACGATGCACCGGGTTCCCTTCTTCCTGGCTGGCGGAAAAGCCATGCAGGTATACCACTGAATAAGGCGTTTTATGACGTCCGGAATCCTGCCACACTATACGGGCTTCATTATCCGGTTTGAGCCGGTGCCCGGCTTCTTTATGCTGTATGTAGGCTTCCAGGGCAGGGCCGGCAGCTGGCACTGCGGGCAGTTTGTGTTCATAAACCGGTTCAGCCGGTTTGGGGCCAAGAAGATACACCACAGCTGCTGTGGCTATAACGATCAGGGATATACGCAACCACTTAGGCATCATAAGGATATTTATTCCAGCTAAATGTAGATAAGAATTCTGAAATGGCGCTGCCTGGCTGGTTATTTAACCAAGAAAAAATCCTTCAATAGCAACGCCATTGAAGGATTCTTTCTAAAAAAATATCCGGAGGTTATCTTCTTCTTACTTTCTGATAAATACTCATGGCGGTACCAATCACCGTAATAATGATTCCCAGCCATAACACGTTGATATAAGGGAATATCAGCGCTTTCATCACGATGTAATCGCTGAAGCCTGACGCTTCTTTTACCTTCAGCTCTATTTTATTCTCCGCCGGCATGATCTTCGAGAACCGTACATTCAGTCCCAGCGGCGCCAGGGTGTCTTCCACGCTGTACTGGTAGCTGCTGTCACGGATAAAATAGATCGGTTGCAGTTTAAAATGATCATCTGTTTGCGTATATACCTCCAGCTCTGCTCCTACAGCCAGGTCACCATTCTGCGGGATATAATTGCGGCTTTCCGGTTTGGTGTTTAATCCTTTCAGCACAATAAATCCTTTGGAGAAGAACACCGAATCACCCTGTTTCATTTCATGGGTAACATAAGGTGTGGTATCTTCTTTGGCGGCTTCTTCCCGGTTAGGTGCGGCAGATACATAGGTAAAAATGTCCTTCGTGAGGTAATGCCTGGAAGCCGGGTTGGACGACAGCGCATTTTCCTTTTTATTCACAAACGCATCCGGGTAAAGGGTGAAACGCTCCAGCGCCTTGCCGGTTTGTTTATCCTTTTTCTCATAATGCACTACATAATATGTTTTCGGATCTCCCTGCGCTACGGAATCGCCGGTATAGGTAACGTGATAGTCGCCCATTTCCACCGGCACATCCTTTGGCAGCATAATATTCTCCCGCGGATTCTGTTTGCTTTCCTTTGTAAAAATACCATCGCCCAGCATCTTCATGCGGTCCAGTGAAATCACTTCCATTTTGGCGGAGGAAATCAGCACGCCCAGCAACACCATCCCAAAACCGATATGCGCAACAGAAGCGCCTGCATTTTTGATTTTGCCTTTCAGACCGGAGAAAATATAAAAGAAGTTGCCCACAATCGCATAAATGCTGGCAAACAACATCAGGTAAATAGCAGTAAGGAAACCGGCGCCGTAAGTATCGTAGGTAATAGTGCCTTTCCAGGCCACCAGCCCGGTTAATAAGAGCGCTACGATAGTAGGTACCAGCAGTTTCTTCGTGATTTCGCCGCGGGGAGTATCCTTGTACCGCATAAACTGCACAATCGCCGTTAATACACCCAGTACAATCGCAATCCAGATCTGGATTTTGTTGTAGTGGAATATACTGTTAGACGGCGGCGCAATATCGTTCATGTTGAACGCAGACTTCAGCCCGGTGAGGCTCAGTAATTTATTCCATACCGGAATAGAAGTGGTGAAGGTGATCTGGATGGCTGCAATGAGCAGGATCAGGGAACCTACAAACAGCCAGAACTCACGTGAGTAGCTGTTCTCTTCTTTCTTCACGGAAGGAATTTCTTTTCTGCGTACAATCAGCAGGGCGATGGCCGGCACCGTAAACACCAGCATGGAAATCAGCAGCTGTGCGCTCATGCCCATATCGGTAAAGGAGTGTACGGAAGTATCGCCCAGTACGCCGCTCTTTGTTAAGAAAGAGGAGTACAGGATCAGCACGTAGGAAATAAAGAAAAAGAAGAAGGTAGATTTCAGCGAGTGCCCGGTGGCTTTATACGCCAGGAGTGTGTGCACGCCTGCCACCATGGTCAGCCACGGTACCAGCGATGCATTTTCTACCGGGTCCCATGCCCAGTAACCACCAAAGTTGAGCGATTCATAGGCCCAGGCAGCGCCCATCATAATACCGGTTCCCAGCATCATTATGGCAAATAAACCCCAGGGCTGTACCGGTTTTACCCAGCCGGTGTAATCTTTTGTCCATAACCCCGCAAATGCAAAAGCAAATGGAATGATCATGGAAGCAAAGCCCAGGAACAATACCGGCGGGTGAATCACCATCCAGTAGTTCTGCAACGTCACATTCAACCCGTTTCCGTCGTGGATATGCTGCATATAGTCAGCTGTCTGGAAGATGGGCGCCAGCTGGTTTTCAGGCGCTTCCCTCAACAGCATGAAAGGATTGCTGCCCACTTTATAGCCCAGGATGAAAATACCCAGCAACATGCTGGCCATGATCAGCTGTGCAAGAGAGAAAATCGTCATTACCGGCGCTTCCCAGTTTTTGGAAGTGCGGATCAGGAAAATCCCCAGGATGCTGTTCCAGATGCTCCACAGCAGGAAGCTGCCTTCCTGGTCGGACCAAAGGCTGGATAACAGGTATTGGATTGGCAGGTCGCGGGAAGTATTGCGCCATGCGTATTTATATTCGAAATAGTGATTATACAGGATGAAGTACAGGCAGCTGAATACGCCGATGACGGCGGCCGACTGGATAATGAAAGACCAGCGTGCCAGTCGTTTCCAGGAATCCCTGATCAGTGGTTCTTTTCCTTTAACTACATTATAATAAGCCACGGTGGCTACCATAGATGCTACAAATGCCAGTATGGCAAAGAAGTGGCCTAGTTGGCCCGGCAGTAAATGTTCCCCTACAAACTTCATAAAATTCCTCTGAGAGATGTGAATATTGTGGCATTGATCATCCGACGGTGACAATCATATACATATAGCTAATTATATCTGTTTATTGCTCACTGCAACCTGGTCGTCCTTATACTTGGAAGGACATTTCATCAGTATTTTGCTGCAGTGAAACTCAGTGCCTTCCATTTTACCGGTCAGTACAATGGATTCGGCCTTTTCAAAGTCGGTAGGTTTTGCGCCGTAGAAAACTACTTTATGGGATTCCCCCGTTTTATCGTGGACGTAGAAGCTGAACAGGTTGGCATCTTTAGTTGGATCGTAGTTCATCGCTTTTAAGGTATCGAGTTTACCAATAACATGGAACTCTTTCCCTTCTTTCTCGCGGGCTGTTGCGAAAGTTTCATAGGTGCTGAAATCACCCACCATAGTCACTATCACTCCAATTGCCACCGCAATTACCACCAACAGAATAATATTTGTTTTTTTCATATGAAAATTATCTTCCCTATTGATTAGACACAAGCTGCAAAAACCCTTTACCAGCGCGACTTCAACAACTCCTCTCCTTTTGCCGTACTTTATTTGTTTCCGATTAATCGGCAAAATTAAGTGAAAATGACCTTCTTCCGACAAATTTTATATAAAAGGTAATTCTTTTTAAGAGAAGGACGGCTGTAAGTAAACAGAATCCTATCTTTGCGCGGAATTTAGAAAAGTACGACTTTATCATGGCAGATTTATCTCAATTTGACCCTAACTCGGTTGGCCTGCTGTCCAACAACGTTTTTGGCTTACCTTTTTCCGAAGAAGAGGCCAGACTGGTATTATTACCTGTTCCCTGGGAAGTTACCGTTTCCTACAACAATGGCACGGCCCGCGGCCCGGAACGTATCTTCAGGGCTTCCTTCCAGGTAGACCTGTACGACGCAGATGTAAAAGACGGCTGGAAACAGGGTTTCTACATGCGGGAGCCCGATAAGCACCTCCTGCTCCGCAGCGATTACCTGCGCAAGGAAGCAGAACTGTACCTGAAATTCCTGACCGAAGGGGGAGATATTTCTGAAAATGAATTCCTGAAAAAAACACTGGTAGATGTAAGTAACGGTACCAGGGCCATGAACGAATGGGTATACATCCAAACCAAATCGCTCCTGGAAAAAGGCAAGCTGGTAGGTTTGGTTGGCGGCGACCACAGTACGCCACTCGGCTTCTTCAAAGCCATTGGTGAACACAAGGGCGAGTTTGGGATCCTCCAGATCGATGCACACTGCGACCTCCGCGATGCATATGAAGGATTCAAATACTCCCACGCCTCTATCATGTTTAATGCACTGGCAGAAGTGCCGCAGCTCTCTAAACTGGTACAGGTAGGGATCCGCGACTATTGCGAAGAAGAAGTGGATTACGTGAATAATAGTGAAGGCCGCGTAGTAACCTTCTTTGATAAACAGATCAAGGAAAGACAATTTGAGGGAGAATCCTGGAAAGCTATCTGCGACAGCATTGTAGACAACTTACCGCAGCAGGTATACATCAGTTTTGATATCGACGGACTGGATCCGAAATTATGCCCGCATACCGGTACCCCGGTGCCCGGCGGGTTTGAGGCGGAACAAATATATTATCTCTTCAAACGGGTGCTGGCCAGCGGCCGGAAACTGATCGGTTTTGATCTGAACGAAGTAAGCACCTCACACGACGAATGGGATGCCAACGTAGGCGCCCGTGTGTTGTTCAAACTTTGTAACCTGTTGATCAGTTCCAATTCTTAATCTCACATTCCTGTTCATGCATAGTTTGCGCATCCTGCATCCGAATACCTCCAGCAGAATCCGGTTATTACCGGTTATGCATGGGCTTACGGGCATACTGTTCCTGTTTAATGCGATCGGTATTTACCGCAGTCCGCAGCCGAACTGGTTCCTGGTGTTTTTTTTCCTGGTGGTAGGTGTATTGTGCATCGGTTTTCCTTTTACCATGAGAAGGTTTAAGAAATTCACCGAAGCCAATACCGTCGCACGGATGATAGAAGCGCTCATCTGCTTTACCGGCAGTTTGTATTTCCTGTCGCACCTCAACCCGGTTACCGCACTACTGCTGTTCCTGGTGGGCGCAGGGCTCGCCTACGTAGGCTGGATGGAACACCGCATTTTCCAGCCATCTTATGTAAAGATGGATACCACCGGAATTACCCTTCCTACCACCTTCTCAAAAAGGCTGGTTGGCTGGAACGAACTGAATAACGTAATTTTGCGGAACGATCTGCTCACAATAGACTTTAAGAACAACAAGATCCTGCAACTCGAAATACTGGATGAACCAGGCAACGAACAAAGGGAAGCGCTGAATAACTTCTTCCGGAGCAGGGTGCAATAACAGTATATAAAAACAGAAAATGCTAAAACAAACACCTTACATATTATACTCAGACGGTAACGGTAATATTTTTGAAGATACCACCCTGTATGTAACCGGCCGCAGCGGCTGGGATGCATGGCCGGTAGAAGCAGACGAGTGGATTGAATTGCCGGAAGGAGGTAATTTGTATGAGTTGCCCGGCCGCCGTGGTATTGGCATCAACGCCGCCACCGGCGATATGCAGCTTTGTGATAAAGGATGGGCTGTAGCCGCATTTATACCGCCGGCGCATACCGGTTTTTACCTGGCTGCCTACGAAACCATGCCGGATGCGCCTACCCTGCCGCTGTTCTGCTACACCGCAGTAGGCTGGCTGGATGGTAAGTTTTATGTGCCCGCCACCCGCATTGAAGCAGATATCCGCCAGGAATGCGCGGGCTTTGACGATAAAAAAGTGAAACAGGGCGTAAAAACCCTGGTGGAAGCATACCCGCATAACAGGCTGGTACAGCACCTCGCGGAAAATTGCGCGCTCACCTATGAGTGTCCTGCTGCCCGTAATTATTTTATGGGAAGATGGGAATGCCCTATTCCTTCCTCTCCGGCATGTAATGCCAATTGCGTGGGCTGCATTTCATTCCAGCCGGAAGAAGAAAGCATTGTTTCCACGCAGGACCGTCTCCGCTTTAAACCAACCGCGGAAGAAATTGTGGAGTACACCGTACCTCACCTGGAATCAGCCCCCTTCCCAATCGTAAGCTTCGGACAGGGCTGTGAAGGCGAACCCCTGCTGATGTGGGAAACCATCCGCGAATCCATCCTGGAAATACGTAAACACACGCCTAAAGGCAGCATCAATATCAATACCAACGGTAGTAAGCCAGATGCCGTAAGAGCCCTGTGTGAAGCAGGCCTGAACAGTATCCGCGTAAGCCTTAACTCCGCACAGGAGAAGTATTACACCCCGTATTACCGCCCTAACAACTACGTTTTTGAAGATATCATCGAAAGCCTGAAAGTAGTGCGTGAATTCGGCGGCTGGACCTCCATCAACTACTTCGTGTTTCCGGGCATGACCGATAGCGCAGATGAATATGAAGCGCTGCGTAAACTGATCAGGGAAACCGGCTTGAATATGATCCAGTGGCGTAATTTCAATATTGATCCCGACTGGTACCTCGGCAAACTGGGTGTAACGGAAACGGGCGAATGCCTAGGGGTAAAACAGCTGCAGGAACTGATCCATGAGGAATTCCCGGATCTGAAGTTCGGTTATTTTAATCCTCCGATGGAGCGTATTACCGGCGATTATATGAGCGACTTTGCTCACTGAAAATAACAGAAATCATTTTAAAAAAGCGCGTCTCAAAAATAATTGAGACACGCTTTTTAGTTTAAAATAGTTTTCCCGTCTAAACTACCAAATTTCATTCTCTAAAAATTAAGTGCTGATGATAAACGCTCGATGTCATCCACAAAGAGCTTTTTGATATCCAGGGTATTAATTGCAGCATATAATGCGACCTTTGCAACGCTTTCTACAGGAAGAGGACGATTAGGCTTGATTTCCGGCCCCAATACAGGATCTGGTAAAAGCTTCCGGATATACTCATTTTCCTGTATGGTTTCAGGACGTTCCAAACCATAAAGCATTCCTGGTTTCAGGATAGTCAGATCAAGCCCAAGTTCATTTGAGCTTAAAAAAGCTTCGGCAGCAGTTTTACTTGCCATATAACCGGCAGGCGTATCCGGAGCACCTGCACCTGCCGAGATGTAGACAAATTTGTCAATACCCATTGACTTTGTAGTAATACCGGCAATTTTTGCCGCGGTAAAAATCATCCGTTCATAAGTAATGCCCTGATCAGGTTTTTCTTCCAGTATCCCGATACAATGGATCACAGCGCACGCCCCCTGCAAATGTTTCTTCCACTCACCCGGCTGGAAAATATCGGCAGAAACCCAGGTAGTCGTTTGGTAATCCTTCCCATATACGTTTTCAGGTTTGCCGCCCCGGGAAATGCTTATCACCGGAATTGTATGCAACGATGCTAATCTGCATATTGCCTTTCCTAAAAAACCATTGCCTCCTGTTATTACTATATGCTTCATTTTATATCATATATGATGTTTATAATACAATATTACAACATTTACATTATAAAATAGCGTTAATGATGTATTTTTTTTACTTTTACATCATAAGTGATACAAATGAATAAAACAGTCGACCTGGTGAACCATTGGGCTGCGTTTGAAAAAGCGCACCCACAAGGAGAAATATTAGATTTCTGCCGGTACATGCTCACAAAAAAAAGGGAGGATAAACCTAATCAGCATTTTTTGGGCGGAGCCGTTCCTCCGGATCCTCACAGTAAGTTAGCTAAGCTAATAGGCCGGATCGCCAAAATCCACGTAGTATTATCGCTTCCAATACTAAAAGAACATGGTATTAATAGCTTCGAAGATTTTGCATTCCTTAATTCAATTTTCAAGCTTGAAAATCCAAGAAAGACAGACGTAATAAATAGTAATTTTATAGAACTGTCTTCGGGGCTATTGATCATCGACCGCCTCAGAAAGAATGGCTGGATAAGTGAAAAAGATGATGATGCTGATAAGCGTTCCAAACGGCTTTCGATTTCATCAAAGGGCAAAAAGGTATTGGAGCAGGTTTATAAGCGTATGGCTGAATTGAACAAGCAATGCTTTGGCAATATCTCAGATGATGATATTATGCTTTGCATTCAACTGATGTCTCCGGTAGAATCAGCGCTGATGGCTTCATGGTTAAAAAGCAAAGGGAAATAACGACTTTCGCAAATACAATACCGGACAACCGCAGGTTTAACAGGATTGCTGTTACTTCAACTCTTCTGCAAAGCGGTATTGCCTCGCATACGCCGATGGCGACATTCCCGTTACCTTCCGGAATACCCGGTTAAAAGTGATGGGATTGTTATACCCGGTAGCATAGGCCACTGCTGCAATACTGTCGAAGTCACCGTTAATAATATTCTTACACGCTACATTGATCCTGATCTCATTCAGGAATTCAAGATAGGTTTTGCGGGTGTGTTTTTTAAAGTATTTGCAAAAAGCATAAGTAGTAAGATGCGCCACGCCGGCAATTTGTCCCAGCGAAATATTCTCCGCATAATGCTCCAGCGTGTATTGGTAAATATCATTCATCCGCAGTCCTTCCGACTCGCTGTAAGATTGCCTGGAAAACCCCGTGGATAACGACTTCCAGTCCTTCACCTGTTTAGAGAAATATACCAGCATGCCCACAAATGCCAGCAACCTTTCGGCGCCGCTGAGCCGGGAGATCTTTAATATATCGGCAGCTGTTTTCTCCGCGTATTCGGCAGGCAATTGCAAACTGTTGGCGCTGAGTTGCAGGAACTTTCTTACCGCCTCCATTTCTTTCAGGGAAAATAAGCCCTGTAATGCGTGTTCATGATCGAAAAAGATATGGATGGCGTGGATATTCTTCTCCTGTAAATTTTCAAAATACCGCGCATCCCCTTTAAACATATGGGGTTGATTGGCGCCAATCACATAAATATCTCCGGCCTTGAAAGGTTGGGTATAGTTTCCGGCAATCAGGGTGCCTTCTCCCTTTATAATAAGTGTTACCTGCGCCTCTTTGTGACGATGAAGGTAATTATAAAAGTAAGGGAGGATATCTTCCTGTATGACTACAGCACCTTCATCGGCAACGGGGACAGTAAATTGAATTACTTTCATTAACCAATATTACTAATTTACCTGCAAAATTAGCGATTATGTGGCAATAATGGTAAAGTGTTGGACAATATCATCCACTGATCTCTTTTCTGCCCGTCCCTATTTTTTGCTGCAACCACAAAAATCCGCCGCCCGACAACACGCACCCCAGCGCTGTAATCCCCCACCACGGCCTAAACCCAAGATGCTGCACCACAAACGCCCCCGTTGTGGGCGATACAATATTGGCCAGCGAATACGAAATGGTATACAACGCGGCATATTGTCCGCGGTTATGGTCCAGGCTCCTGCCGATCCAGAAACTGTTCATAAAGGGGAGGCAAAACATTTCCCCGAAGGTGATCACCACCATAAATACTACTGCCAATGCCCATACCGGCGGCAGGAAACAAAGTAACATATAGGACAAGCAAACCATCATGGCGCCGCGGGCCACAAAGGACAGGTTAGGCATTTTTCCGTCGAGGCGGTACACCATTACCATTTCCACCAGCGCAATCAGGATCCCGTTAACAGACATGTTCAGACCAATAGCCCACTCTTCCAGGTGCATCACTTCTTTAAAATATAACGGCACAATGCTGGAAAACTGGAACAGGCAGATGGCATTTATGGTGGCAAAAAGCAGGAACCACAGGTAAATATGATCCCTCCATACCTTCTCTTCCGCTTTTACGGCTGCTTTGGCAGCCTTTGGCGGCGCAGGTACCGGCGGCAGGAAAATCCGCATCAGGATGGCCGCCAGCATACAGGTGAACCCGTCTACCCAGAAAAGCAGCTGGTAACTGAAACTGGCAAGGATACCCCCGATAGCAGGACCTACCGACCAACCCAGGTTCACCGCCAGCCGGTTCAGGGCGTACGACCGGGTCCGGTTTTCCGGCGAGCTGTAGGCGGCAATGGCAATGCTGTTGGCCGGCCGGAAGGCATCTCCCACAGAACTCATTACAAATACGCAGATACATATTTGCTCAAAGGTGCGCATCTGACCCAATAAAATGAATAATAATCCGTTAGAGAAAAGACTCCAGAACTGTACCTGGTAGAAACCGATCTTATCGGACAGCCATCCGCCCAGCAGGGCGCCAACAATGGCACCGGTACCAAAACAGGCCATAACCAGGCCTGCCTGGGCAATACTGAAATGAAGATGTTGTGTAAGATATACGGTCATAAAGGGAATGACCATCGTTCCGCTCCTGTTGATCAGCAATACAAGCGAGAGCCACCAGGTAGCAGGAGCAAGACCAGTATAGGCATTTTGGTAAAGACGGATCGTTTGTCTGGCCAGGTTCATAAAATCGGTGAAAAATAATTTACGATAATTGGATTAACAGCACAGTTTTTGCAAAGATCCGGAATTCATCTTTTGATAAGCGATTATTTTTTCTGGATCAAAACATTAACTTTGGCCTGAACAGGCACTCAATAAGGTTATCATGGAGGAAAAAAACGGTAAAAAAAATATACAGGCTTTAGGAATCACTATCGGCGTGCATGCATTGCTGTTAGTAGCGCTGGTATTTACCGGTTTTTCTGCACCTCCGCCCTTGCCGGATCAGGATCTTGGCATGGAAGTAAACCTTGGCACATCCGATGATGGCATGGGGGACGAACAACCATTGAACCCTAATCCACCCAGTGCTGCGGCACCGGAACCAGCAGCAGCTGAAAGTCCGGCTGCTACCGCTCCGGCCAACACGGAGCCTCAGCAGGATATTGCCACCCAGGACGAGGAAGAGGCCCCGGAAATAAAAAAACCGGAAAAGCCTGTTGAGAAACCTAAAGAGATTCCAAAGAAATTAGAACCAAAACCTGTTAAGCCAACAAAGAAACCTGCAGAAACGCCACCGGCGCCCACACCTCCCGCACCAAAACCAAAGGCGGTGTTTTCAGGCGGTACCGGCAACAGTGCCAATAGCGGTAACAGCGCCAATGGCTCTAATAATGCCACAGGAGAGGGTAATACCGGCAAACCCGGCGATCGCGGTCAACTGGGGGGTAACCCTAACGGCGGCGGATATACGGGCGGTGGACTCGGCGGCGGACGCTCCGATTTCCACCTCAATGGGAGAAGCCTCATCGGCAGGCCACAGGTTACTTACGACGGTACCGAAACAGGCTACGTAGCCATCAATATAAAAGTAGATCAAAAGGGAAATGTGACATCTGCCACTTTTAGTATGAAAGGATCTACTATCAGTAACCCCCGCCTGATTGAGATTGCCAAAAAGGCTGCCTCCAGCGGACAACTGAAATATAATGCCAACCCGGATGCACCAGAAGAACAGTTCGGAGTGATCCGCTTCTTTTTCAAAGCAGAATAAGCAGCGTAATATATACAGATTTTAAAAGAAGCTGTTTTATTACCGGACCAGGAACTGATCCGGAACAGCATAGCTTCATCCTGAAATCTGTCGTTCCTACATCATCTTTACCTATGATTGCAACAACTGACAAGAGCAATTTTTTTGTGTCATTTCGAGGAACCTATTTTTTATCGCCAACGATGATTGTAAAACTTAACCGTATCTTTTCCGGCACCGCAATATTGCTTGTGCTGATGCAGGCCGCTGTGGCTCAAACTTTCCCGGGTTACAACAACAGTAACTACGCGGGTATTTATGGTGTATTCTCCAACCCGGCCAGCGCTGCCGGCTATCGCTACAAATGGGATGTAAATATTATAGGTGCGGATGTAAATGCCGGCAACACTTATATGAGCGTTCCGAAATCATTGCTGTTTAATATTCCTGATACGCTGAAACGCAACCAGGATTATTTCCTCGATGAAGGCGCCAACAGGAAACAAATGGGCTGGCAAATGGCGGAAATTGCACTGCCTTCCGTATTATATGCTATTGATGAAAAACAGTCTGTTTCCTTTGTATGGCGTATGCGCAGCAGCAGCAGCGGCGGTAATTTCACTACCCCCATCGCCAATTTCTTTGGGGTGGATTTTCCAAATCCAGGGTATATCAACACCAACTTAAGTATTCCGCGTGCAGGCGTTTCCTCGCATGTATGGCATGAACTGGGCTTCAGTTATGCACGCACCATCAAAGAAACTTACAGCGGCCGGTGGAAAGCCGGCGTTACACTGAAACTGCTCAGTGGCGTGGCCGCGGGTTACGCCGCTGTTAAGGGCGTTGACTTCCGGCTAAACTCATCAAAAAGTGCCACTATTACCAGTGGTACCCTCTATTATGGCTATAACAAAGAAATGGACGACTGGCAGTCGCCCGCACAAAAAAACCTCCAGTTATTTCATAACAACGGCATCGGCGCAGACATCGGCGTGATCTACGAATACCGCCCCGACAACGGCGGCTTTGGCGCTTCCGAAAGCTCCGACGCAGATGACTATAAATTTCGTATAGGCGCTTCCATTACCGACATCGGCAGGATAAAATATACCAAAGCGCCTATTAACACGGACCTCAGCCTGGTAAAAGACAATGTAGTGCCAAAGGATGTGCAGTATAAGAAAAATGAAAGTCTGCAGCAATACGCCCGCCGGCTCAACAATTATTTTACGCCACTGGGCACCGATTCTACTTTCAATATGATGCTGCCCACGGCGCTCAACCTGATGGGTGATTATAATATCGACAGCCGCTTTTTTATCAGTGCACATGCGGTTATAGCATTAACCGCCGGCAACCGCGATATATCCAAAACATATGCACTAACACAGTTTAATATTACGCCACGGTATGAAACCTACCTTTTTGGCGCCTATATGCCATTCACTATTAACCGTAACGGCCAGACCGATGTGGGAGCGGGTATCCGCATAGGTCCCCTCCTGATTGGCTCCAGCACAATTTTCACCAACCTCTTTCAAAAACATGTCGATCGTGCAAATGCTTTTGTAGCTTTGCGCTTAAATTCAAGCATGTTCGAACGGGGTGAGGGCGGTGGGCTCTTTAAGAAGCGTAACCGCCAGTTGGATTGCCCGGTGGTTAATAATTACTAATATGGCCTCTTACAAAGAAACGCTGGACTATCTCTATGCACAGCTGCCCATGTTTACCAGAGTGGGCGTCAGTGCGTTTAAAACAGACCTGCATAATACCATTGCATTACTGGATCAGCTGGACCAACCGCAACACAGCTTTAAAACCATACACGTAGCCGGTACCAACGGCAAAGGCTCTTCCAGCCATATGCTGGCAGCCATTTTCCAACAGGCCGGCTACAAAACAGGACTTTATACTTCCCCTCACCTGCTGGATTTCAGGGAGCGTATCCGCATCAACGGGCAAATGGTTCCGGAAGATTTTGTAGTTAATTTCACAGAACAGATGCGCGGGCATATTGCCGACATCCAGCCCTCTTTTTTTGAACTCACCGTTGCCATGGCATTCCGCTACTTCCAGCAGGAAGCAGTAGACATTGCCATCATTGAAGTGGGCCTCGGCGGCCGGCTGGACAGCACCAACGTCATTACGCCCGAACTGTCGCTGATCACCAATATCAGCTACGATCATAAAAATATTCTCGGCGATACACTCCCGCAGATTGCCAGCGAAAAGGCAGGCATCATCAAAGCCGGGGTACCGGTAGTGATCAGCGAAACACAGTCTGAAGTACAGGACGTGTTTATCAATACCGCCAACGCACTGAATGCCCCCATTCACTTCGCTGACCAGGAATGGATGGAAGCTTCCGGCGCCATTGAAAGCAATCACTTCACTATAACGTTACTGGATACACGACAACAGCAGATGCGCCGTTTACAACTGGATCTGACCGGTCAGTACCAGGAAAAAAATGTAATGGGCGTATTGTCGGCCGTAAAAATATTACAGCAAAAAGCCTGGCATATCACCTGGGATCATATCAGCCATGCACTTTCCCACGTAAAGAAACTGACCGGCCTGAGAGGCCGCTGGGAAGTGGTTCAACGGCATCCGCTCACTGTACTGGATGTTGGCCACAACGAAGCCGGTATCCGCGAAGTGATGCAGCAGCTCGGACATGTTAACTACCAGCAGTTACACATTGTGGTAGGATTTGTGAAAGATAAGGAAGTAGAAAAAGTGCTGCCATTATTCCCGCCTACTGCGCATTATTATTTCTGTAAAGCACAGATCCCCCGCGCATTGGACGAAGTAGCACTGGCTGAAATGGCGGCGGCCAGCGGATTACAGGGCCATGCCTACCCAACTGTTCAGGCGGCGCTGCAGGCGGCCAGGCAACATGCCCAGCCGGATGATATGATCCTCGTTTGTGGAAGCTTTTTTATTGTAGCAGAAGTGATGTAAGTTATTTCATCGTCATTTTACCCAGATACAGCAACGCGTAAAAGATACAGGTGGTGTGCAAACTGTGTACTATTTTGTTATCCAGCAACAGTTGCTGTAGTTCTTCCAGCGGCATAATCACCACTTCAATATCTTCGTTATGATCTAATTCCTGTTCCTGCACCTTTACCCCTCCCGTTGCCAGGAACATATGCGTGTAGTTGTTACTGGAAGCCGTATTGGGCGCAATGGTACCAAGCGACACCCATTCTTTAAATGCATACCCGGTTTCTTCCAGCATCTCGCGTTTCATCGCAAATAAAGGGTCCGGATCTGTGGGGTCCATCGTGCCACCGGGAATTTCCAGCAACGTTTTACCTACTCCCTGCCGGAACTGCCGGATCATGATTACCTGTCCGTCTTCACGGAGCGCCATACCGTTTACCCAGTTGTTATACTCCAGTACGTAATAAGGCGCCACAATTTTACCTGCGGGCGTTTCGCAGGTATCGATACGCGCCGTAAGCCAGGCATCTTTAAAAAGGTATTCCGATGACAGTAATTTCCAGTCCATATTCATAATAACAATGCTTTACCAATCCATTCGTTCTTTCAGGCGCAGGATATGCTCCAGGTGATGTTTACCATGCCAGGCGTAATTGGCGGCATGGGTTTTCAAATGATGACTGGTGCCATTGGCAGGATGTACAAAAGTACGTTCCCAGTCGCCATCCGATAAGTGCTCCATCAAACTTACCCAGCGGTTATGCAGGGCATGCAGCAGGGTGACAGATACGTTTATAGGCGTAAACTTTACATCAGGAAGTTCCGCCCATAGTTGCTCCTCGTAAGGTTTTATAACCGGCTGTTCTTCTGTGAGGGCCAGCTTCATGCGGGTGTATCCGTTCATATGGCTGTCGGCCAGGTGGTGTACCACCTGTGCTACCGTCCATCCATCCGGGCGGTAAGGCGTTTGCAGCTGGTATTCGTCCAGTTGCTGCACGGCAATCTCCACCAGCTGGGGCAAATAGCGGATGTCGTTAATAAATCCCCGCAACATTTCCGGCGTATAGTCCGGTAATGCTTCAAAGCGGCCGATAGGATATTTCAGTGATTCCATCCGTTAGGTGTTAGTTTATTCTTCGCGTAAGTCTTTCCCCGTGAGATGAATGAATACATCTTCCAGGTTCGCTTTCTTCACTTCTTTCTTTCTTTCAAAACCGGAAGATACCAGTTTATCAATCAATGCATCGGGCGAGTCGATAGCGATAATAAGACCGCTGTCGACGATAGCGCAACGGTCGCAGAGGAATTCTGCTTCATCCATGTAATGGGTGGTGATTACCACGGTGGTACCCTGGCTCCGCACCTGCTGGATCAGCTCCCACAAGTTGCGGCGGGCCTGTGGATCCAGGCCGGTAGTAGGTTCATCCAGGAAAATGATCTGTGGTTTATTGATGAGCGTAGTGGCAATGGAAAACCGTTGTTTCTGGCCACCGGAAAGTTCCTTGAATTTTGCTTTGGCTTTATCTTCCAGGTTAAACATCCCCAGGAGCTTCATGGGCTCCACGGGCTGGTTATAAAGGCCGCCAAACATTTCTATGAGTTCTGTGAGATTCAGTCCGGGGTAATAGCCGGAACTCTGGAGCTGTACGCCGATGATCTTCTTAATATCGTTGGGGTCTTTGTCGAGGTCATAACCTCCCACCATCACTTTGCCGGCTGTTTTTTCCCGGAGGGTTTCAATGATTTCCAGGGTAGTGGATTTACCGGCGCCGTTGGGGCCCAGCAGGCCAAAGATCTCTCCTTCAAACACCTCAAAGCTGATTCCTTTTACCGCGGTAAACTCCCCGTATTTTTTTACCAGGTTGCTTACCTCAATGATCTTTTTCTTTTCCATGGGGCCAAATTACAGAAAGAATGCGAAAAAAAAGAGCCTCTGAACGAAGGGGACAGCCACCGGCCGTCCCCTTCGTTTCAATTACTGCTTGATAAACACCTGCGTAAAGAAGGTAATCCTCCCCTTATCGGCGGTGCCGATACCAATGAGCGTATAATCGCCCAACATATTTTTGCGGTGCCCCGGGCTCTTGATCCATCCATTTACCACGGCTTCGGCGTCGAGGGTGCCATAGGCTACGTTTTCAGCGGCGCTGGCTACGCGGCCCATCTTTTTGGATACGTTGGCTACGCGTTCTTCAAATCCCTCATGACCAAAACCGGTGCTGCCGTTGGCCATATCCCGGCTGTGGCGGCGGGCCTGCTGGCTGATGGTGGCATCCAGCTGTAAAGGCTTCAGGCCTTTGGACTGGCGGAACTTGTTGGTGTAGTAAAGAATCTGGTCATCCATGCTGGCACCTGCATTACTGCTGTCTGCCGCATGGGTGGCACGTGAACACGCGCTAACCTGGAAAACGGCCAACAGGGCGACTAATAATGCAATGATCCGCTGGTTCTTCAAAATCGACATAGAAATAAAGTGGTTAATTATTAAAAATGAATAAAGAGTACTAATATGACTATTAAAACCAGGCCAGGTTTAGCAAGCCGGGTGCCAGAAATTAAAAACGGTGTATAATGGACATTTTGTATCCGCTATACACCGTTTTTTGTAATATTTTTTTAAGCCTACTCGTTCATGATCCGCTGCCAGGTATCCATCATTGTTTTGGACCCTATAAAGATGGCCATCCGCTGGTGCAACTGTACCGGTTTCAGCTCCAGGAGCCGCTGTTTACCATTGGCCATGGCCACGCCGCCCGCCTTTTCCATGATAAACGACATGGGATTGCACTCATAACAAAGCCTTAAACGGCCAGCCGGGTACTTACCAAAAGCCGGGTACATGAAAATACCGCCCTGGATAAGGGTACGGTGTATTTCAGCCACCATACAGCCCACAAACCGGTGGCGGTAAATACGGTCGTTTTCATTCCTCGCCATAAAATGATCGATCGATTTACGGATTCTCTGCTCGTATAAGTGGTAATAACCCACATTAACGGAGAAAATATCGCTGTCGGGCGGACATTTCAGGTTGGGGTGCGACAGGCAGAACTCCCCGATAGACGGGTCCAGGGTGAAGCCCTGCACGCTGCGACGGGTAGCATATACCATCATGGTAGAGGAGCCATAAATAATATACCCCGCAGCAATCTGCTTGGTGCCCGGCTGCAGGAAATCCTCCAGTTCACATTCAGAGCCCTCCGGCGTAAGCCGGCGGTACACCGAGAAAATGGTACCGATAGATACATTCACATCTATGTTGCTGGAACCATCCAGGGGATCCAATAACACCACGTATTTCGATTTTTTGGAATGCTCATCATGAAAAGGAATAAAGTTTTCATTTTCTTCTGAAGCCACGCCACAGCAGTAAATACTGGTTTCCAGTGAATCAATGAACTGCTCATTGGCAAATTCATCGAGCTTCTTTACTGATTCGCCCTGCACGTTGGTCCGGCCGGCTTCTCCCAGGATGTCGGCAATACCGGCTTTGTTTACTTCCACATTTACCCTTTTAGCAGCGAGGCCGATATCACGCAGTAAACCGGATAACTGACCGGTGGCTCCCGGGTAATTCCGTAACTCCTGGATAGTAAATTCATCCAGTGTCATTACTTTTTGCTTAAGATTCATAACGTTAGGTTGTATGGGCGAATTTAGTCAATTGAAACTATTTTAACGGAACTGTCATTTATCTGCAAACAGATTTTAAAACAATTCTAAACTTGTCTTACTTTGCCGAATAATTTTTTAAAAGAAGATAAACTATCATATGAAGGTTTTCAAGTTTGGTGGCGCAAGTTTAGAAAGTGTTGAACGTATCCGGCAGGTGGCTCAGATTGTACAGTCATTTCCGGACGAAAAACTCCTCATTGTTATTTCTGCCATGGCTAAAACAACCAATGAGCTGGAGAAGGTAGCGCAAAACTTTTTCCTGCGCAAACGGGAAATTGCCGCGCAGCTTCTCTTTAACATCGAGGAGCAACATGTGAATGTAGCCGAAGCCTTGCTGGGAACAAAGGATCATCCATTATTTATCCAACTGCAGCAATTTTTCACCGAAGCCGAATGGACACTTGGCGAAAAACCCCTGCGCACCTATGATTACTATTACGATCAGCTGGTGAGCCTGGGTGAACTGCTCAGCACCTCTATTGTAAGCGCCTTCTTTAACAGCGTGGGTATCCACAATACCTGGCTGGATGTAAGAGATATTTTCCGTACAGACGACAACTTCCGCGACGCCAATATCGACTGGATCTATACCCAGCGGCAGGTAACCGAAAAAGTGGTTCCCCTGTTCAACAACACCAATATTGTGATTACACAAGGCTTTATTGGCAGCACCGACCAGAACGAAAGCGTTACCCTGGGCCGGGAAGGCAGCGATTACTCCGCCGCCGTTTTCGCCAATATGCTCGATGCCGAAAGCCAAACCATCTGGAAAGATGTGGAAGGATTGAAAAATGCCGATCCCAAACTGTTCCCCAACACCGTGAATATACCGGAGATCAGCTACAGTGAAGTGATAGAAATGGCCTACTATGGCGCCCAGGTGATCCACCCGAAAACCATTAAACCACTGCAGAACAAACAGATCCCCCTGCTGGTGAAATGCTTCCTGGATAAAAACCTGCCCGGCACCGTCATCAAGGAAACCGCAGATGTAAAACAGCTGCCCCCTATCATTGTGCTGAAAAAGAACCAGGTGTTGCTGAATATTACCTCCAAAGACTACTCCTTTATCACAGAAGATAAGATCAGCGACATCTATGAGATCTTCCACGGGCTGAAGGTGAAAATTAACCTGATGCAGAACGGAGCCATCAATTTCTCCTGCTGTATAGATAATAACCCGGAGAAGATAGAACTCCTGATCAAAACGCTCCACGAGCAGTTTAAAATCGTTTACAACGAAGGACTGGAGCTGCTTACCGTTCGTTATTACCAAACCGGCCTCCTGGAAGAACTCAGCGATGGCCACACCATACTTTTAGAACAACGTTCAACCGCCACCATACAGCGTCTCTGGAAAAGATAAATTTATCCAGTAAAAATATTATCACCCTTCGTGCAACTTTTTTCGTACCCGTTCGTCTTTAGTAAAAATGTGGTATGAAAAAAGTTGCTATCGTTTTAAGCCTGAGTACCGTGGTGATGCTGATCATAGCATGCGGAGGGAAAATGGTCAACCGTGGCTACCTTTCCGCCAGCAACCCGGATGAATTGCCTATTTACCTGATCACCCTGGGATATTTCAGGGAAACACCTGCCTGTCCCACAACCCCATCGTCGTGTGTGATGAATAAAACAACAGAGATGCCCCTCGGCAAAATACAGGATGTTTTAAGATCGGCGCTTCAATACTACCAGGAGAACTGCAGCAGGAAATAATGACCCCCTTTTTTGGTATTAGCTTTTGAGAAAATTTACAACGGAAACGATAGTATGAGAACAATCATCGTAGCCCTGGGAATGCTTTTTATCGGTGTGCACGCTACCCTGGCACAACAATCCAATTCCACAGGAAAAATTACACTGACAATTACAGACCATGAAGGCAAGCCGCTCCCCTTTACCAGCGTAATGGTGAGGAATATCAAAGATTCTTCCCTCGTAAAAGGAGAACTGACCACCACCAACGGCAGTTGCGCCTTTGAAAAAATAACCTTTGGCCATTATTTCATCCAGGCTTCCCAGATGGGATACAACACCACCTACAGCAAAACATTTCAACTCAACGCCGCTCATAAAAACATTACCCTGGATACCATCCGCCTGAACACTTTAGGCAAAAATCTCCAGGCCGTGAATGTAACCGCTCAGAAACCTTTTATTGAAAGTTCTGCCGGGAAAACAGTCATGAACATCGAGAACAGCGTGAGCGCCGCCGGCAATACCGCGCTGGACCTGCTCCGCCGCGCACCGGGAGTACAGGTGGATAACAACGAAAACGTAACCCTGAAAGGGCAAAGCGTTACGGTAATGATCGATGGCAAACTGACCTACCTCAGTGGCGAACAATTAACCAATCTCCTGAAAACAACACCCGGGGAAAGCATTGCTTCCATTGAAATATTAACCAGTCCTTCTGCCAAATACGATGCCTCCGGTAACGGCGGTATCATCAACATAAAAACTAAAAAAGGAAAAATGACCGGGATCAATGGTAACGTGAATGCTACCCTTACCCAGTCGAGATACGGCCGCTATGGTATTTCCGGTAATGTTAACTGGAGAACGGAAAAATTCAACCTGTTCGGTAATTTCGACCAGGGCGACTATCCCCGCCAGGTTACCCGCGTATACAGCCGGAACGTAAAGGAAAACGATGGCAGCTCCACCTATCTTCAGCAGAATATATTTCAGCGTAACCGCTTTAAAAATAACTACCTGAAAATAGGAATGGATTACTTTATCACTGATAAACAAACCATCGGCGTACTGGCCAACGGCTATAAAAACGCCTTCAGTAACCAGATTTACAGCAATGCCGACCTTGGCCGGGTTCATATGCCGGCAGATTCTACCGTGAACTCCCTTACCACCAACAATAACAAGTTCGATAACATTGCGCTTAACCTCAACTATAAACTAATCCTGGATACTGCCGGCGGAAGGGAAATCAGTTTTGATGCAGACTATGCACAGTTCAACAACCACCGCTTTATGCAGCTGAACGACAGCCTGTATGACGCCAAAACACAGTTGAACCGCAACCCCAACAGCATCCGCACCACAGGAGGCACACAGGTAATTATCAAAAGCCTGAAAGCAGATGTGAGCTGGCCGCTCGGCAAGGAAGGCAAACTGGAAGCCGGCGCTAAAACCAGCTTCGTTACCACCACCAATGTGTTGCAGTTCGACTCTTTGTCTCATGGTGGCTATAAACCTTCCCCCGGGTTAAGCGACCGCTTTAACTACCAGGAAAATATTTATGCCGCATACGCCACCTACAAAAAACAAATACATAAAACGAATCTGCAGCTGGGGCTGAGGGTAGAGAACACCGAATCTACCGGGACTTCTTTCACAACCGGAACAAATGTGAAACGCTCTTATGTGGACTTCTTTCCAAACATCAACGTGGAGCAAAAACTGAATGATAAAAATAAGCTGAGCCTGGCCATGTCGCGCAGGATAGAAAGACCGCAATACGGTCAGCTGAATCCATTTATGTTTTACCTGGACAAGTATACCTACTTCCGCGGAAATCCTTACCTGCGGCCGCAGTACAGCAACATCGCAGAAGTTGCCTATACGTTCAAAGACAAATACATCGCCACTTTCCGCTACAGCCGGATTAAAGATATGATGGAAGAATTCATTACGCAGGACGACAGTACCAAAGCCTCCATCAGCACGGAACGCAACTATGATAAAACAGACATCTATAGCATCCTGTTTACGCTGCCTTTCCAGTTTACAAAATGGTGGACCAGCGACAACAACGCAGATTTATCCTATAACAAATACCGTTTTGAAGATCCCGTAACGAATGACCCTTATTACCGGTATAACTTCAATTATTATATCAGCAGCACGAATACTATTACTCTTCCGAAAGATTTTAAGGTAGAAGTAATGGGCTACTATAACTCGCCTTTTATTTTTGGTATTTTCAGGGGCTATGCACAGTATAACCTGAACCTGGGCGTTCAGAAAATGTTCCTGAATAAAAATGCCACCGTAAAACTGAGCTATAACAATATCCTGCGGAATGAAAGCTATCGCGGGGCCGCAGAATTTGCCAACCTGAACATGAGCATCTTCAATACTTGGCAGTTCCGGACGGTGAACCTTTCTTTCAGCTATAAATTTGGCAGTGCCACCATTAAAGCGGCCCGTGAAAGAAAAACGGGTACCAGCGATGAACAGAACCGTGCGGGTTAAACCAGGATACGCATCATTTGCTGAATCAGCGCCATCATAGCAGTAGGATATACACCCAGCCCTATTAACAGTATGGTTAAAATCACCAGGGTAATATTACCGGCCATGGGCAGGGCCGGTATCACCGTTGTTTGTTGCCCTTTTGCAGGCACTGCAAACATAGCCGCCACCAGCCGGATATAATAATACAACCCGATCACGCTGTTAATCACCAGCATAAACAACAGGAACCACTGGTGCCCGTCCACGCCGGCCAGCACCACATAAAACTTACCGATAAAACCGGCGGTAAGCGGAATGCCCGCCAGCGATAACAGCATCGCCGTAAATACGGTGGCCACCCAGGGATAACGCCAGAACAGCCCCCTGTAATCAGCAATCGTTTCCGCATCCTGCGAACTGCTCGACATTACAATCACCACCCCAAAGGCGCCGATGCTTGTAATAAAATAAGCTACCAGATAAAATGCCAGCGCCTCCAGCCCCGTTTGCACACCCGATAAAAAAGCAACCAGGATGTAACCCATATGCGCGATGGAAGAATAGGCGAGGATACGTTTGATATTCTGTTGTGTGAGTGCCAGCCAGTTGCCCGCAAACATAGACGCTACCGCGATAATAGCTACTATCCACCACAACATCGGGTAGTCGTTACCGTGAATGTCCTGGTAAAAGCGGATCAGCAACACCAGCATGGCTCCCTTGGAAACCGTGGCAATAAACGCTGCCACCGGCAACGGCGCGCCCTCATAAATATCCGGCGCCCACATATGAAAAGGGACAATCCCCAGTTTAAAACCCACTCCTATCAGCATCAACCCAAAACCTGCCATCACACTCACCGGCAAATAACCCGCCTCGCGTAAGGCTGCGCCTATTCCCGGGAAATCCATATGGCCGGTAAACGCATACACCAGTGCCATTCCGAACAGCAGGAAAGCAGACGACAACGCCGCCAGCATCAGGTATTTAATCCCCGCTTCATCAGACCGCTCACGGGCACGCAGATACGCAATTAATCCGTATAAACTGATGCTTAGTATTTCCAATCCGAGGAACAGCGACATAAAATGGCGGCTTACCACCAGCACCAAAGCACCGATAGTAGCGAGGATCAGGAGAATGTAATATTCTTCCTTCCGCTCTTCCCTTTCTTCAAAATAATTAAATGACAACAACAGGATAATAAACCCCGATACGAGGATCAACCCGGAATTAAAGAGTGAAAACTCATCGATCACCAGCAGCGGTGGCACGGGATGAGGAATATACTTAATGGCAGGAATCACCGCCGCCATCGCCATACCAAAAGCAAGCAGGGAAAAGCTGTACACGATGCGGTGATTACGCCAGGCTGCTACCAGCAACATGGCTATCACTGCCGCAGCACATAGGGTAATCAGCGGCCCCAGACTTAAAAAATCAGCGAACGACATAGTCAATGTTTTGGGAAGTATTCAATACCGGTTGCGGATGGAAGCCCAGCCAGCATATCACTATTACCAATGCTATTATGATCACCAGCTCACGCCCGTTCAGATCGGGCATGGCATATTGCCGGTCGCACGGACCGAAGAAAACTTTCTGCATAATGCGCAGCGAATACGCCGTTGCCACCACCAGGCCAATAGTAGCCAGGATGGTGAGCACATGATTGGCCTGCCAGCTTCCCAGCAGCACCAGGAATTCCGCTACGAAATTGCCCAATCCCGGCAACCCGAGAGAGGCCATCACAAAAATCATGGCAGCGCTGCCCATCATGGGAAGCCGCAGCCAAAGCCCGCCCATTTGCCGGAGGTTGCGGGTATGTATGCGCTCATACAACGCGCCCGCAATAATAAATAACGCACCCGTACTAATGCCATGTGTGATCATTTGCATCACTACGCCCTGGTAAGCAATTTCATTAAGGGCAAAGGCGCCCAGCAGTACAAAGCCCATATGGCTTACGCTGGTGTAGGCAATCAACCTTTTAAAATCCGTTTGTGCATAGGCCAGCATGCCCCCATACAGGATACCAATTACGCCCAGTAACATGGCCACCGGCGCTATGTCTGCGGCGGCAGTGGGAAACAGCGGCAACACAAACCGGAGGATACCATAAGCGCCCGTTTTCAGTAACAACCCCGCCAGCACTACGCTGCCCGCAGTAGGCGCTTCCGTATGCGCATCCGGCAACCAGGTGTGAAAAGGCACTGCCGGTAGTTTGACGAGGAAGGCAACCAGGAAACCCAGCATCAGCCAGCGTTCCATAGAAGGCGTCATAGGGGTGTTCAACAGCTCAAAATAATTAAACGTATATACATTAGTGTTAGCTTTATGCACAAAGTAAAGACCGAGTATTGCCAGCAGCATCAGCAAGCCCCCCGCCTGTGTGAACAGGAAAAACTTGTTGGCCGCATACTCCCGGTGTTCATGTCCCCAGATACCAATCAGGAAGTACATGGGGATCAGCATCATCTCCCAGAAAAAATAAAACAGAAAAAGATCCATTGTCAGGAAAACACCTGTGATACCACAAAGCACAAACAACAGGTTAAAGTGAAAGAACCCTACCCGCGTTTGGATTTCCTTCCAGGAAATTAATACCGCCAGCGCCCCAAGGAAAAATGTCAGCGCCAGCATCAGCATGCTTAAACCGTCCATCGCCAGGTGCAGGCTGATACCGAAATGCGGCACCCAATCCATCCGGAACTGGTACCACCAACGGGTATTGCTACCTCTATGCTCCATCCATACCCCTGCGATAATGCCGAGGTTCACCAGCAGGCTGCATAGGGCTATCCACCGGCTGGCAGCGTGGCTTCTCACGCCTGCCACCCACGACAACAATGCCGCGCCAAAAAGGATCAATATCAATACCAGCAATATCATAATTGTTCGTTTAATCGTTCGGGTTATATGTATATCCGCCAGATCAGCACCGACAATATCGCCACCGCACCCAGCACTACGCCAAGTATATACCATCTCAGCAAACCACTCTGCGTACGTGCGAGCACGTTATGACACCATTCCATAAACGCCGCCAGCCCGGTATAAAACGTGTCTATCAGATCCCTTCTGTTGATACGCGACAGGTACACAAAAGGGCGTACCAGCAGCACATTGTATAATTCATCAAAGTCCCACCCCCTGCTCCAGTAGCCACGCAGCCACATGATAGCAGGCATCTCCAGGAAATCAGACATGCCTTTGGGATGCTTCACTACCCAGGCATACGCCAGCCCGATGCCGCCCAGCGCCAGCAAGGCCGATAAGGCCTGCGAAGTCCATTCCATAGAAAGACTTTCATGCAGTACCGTCACCGCCGGCAACACCGGTTGCAGCCAGTTGCTGAATAACGTTACATGCCCCATTGTATGTGGCAATTCTATAAACCCGGCAACCGTGGATAATACCGCCAGGATATACAGCGGGATCATCATACTGCTCCCCGGCCGGTGATGCACCTTCGTTTTCTCTTCTCCATAAAATACCAGGAAAAACATGCGGAAAGTATACATACCCGTGAATAACGCACCCAGCAACGCCGCCAGCCAGAAGCCCACATGGCCGCCGGCAGCGGACCACGACAACCAAATGATCTGGTCCTTACTGTAAAAGCCGGCTGTTATAAAAGGAATGGCCGCCAGCGAAGCACAACCAACCAGGAATACCCAATAAACGCCGCGCAACTGCTTTTTCAATCCACCCATCTTAAACATGTCCTGCTCGTGATGCAGCGCTACAATGATAGCGCCTGCGGCCATGAACAACAACGCCTTGAAGAAAGCATGCGTAACAAAATGAAATACCGCTGCCGACCACGCGCCACAACCCAAAGCCAGGAACATATACCCGATCTGGCTCACCGTGGAATAGGCCAGCACCCTTTTAATATCCGTTTGCACCAGCGCGCTGAAACCCGCCAGCACCAAAGTAATAGCGCCTATCACGGCAGTAGTGGTTTGCGCCGCGGGCGCCAGTTCAAATAAAGTATGCGTACGCGCAATGATATAAACCCCTGCCGTAACCATGGTGGCGGCATGTATCAACGCACTCACCGGCGTAGGGCCCGCCATGGCATCGGGCAGCCAGGTTTGCAACGGCAGCTGGGCCGACTTGCCCACTGCGCCGCCCAACAGCAGCAAAGCGATGGTGGTAACCACCGTATCGTTCACAGACCAGAGATGTGTACTGTTTTCCAGTATGCCGGGAATACTCAGTGTACCGGTATACTGAAATAACATAAACAAAGCAATGGCCATCGCGGTATCGCCTATGCGCGTTACAATAAAAGCTTTCCTCGCTGCATACCCGTTGGCAGGATCTTTATACCAGAACCCGATCAGCAGGTAACTGCAAAGGCCCACCCCTTCCCAGCCAAAGTATAACAACAATAAATTATCTGCCATCACCAGCGTAAGCATGGCGCCTACAAATAAATTCATGCAAGCAAAAAAACGGGCGTAGTCCGGCTCGTCGTGCATATAACCGGATGCATATACATGGATCAGGAAGCCCACAATGGTGATCACCAGCACAAATACCACCGACAACGCATCCATCCGGAAATCGAAACCTGTTTTAAATCCACCGGCTTCCAGCCAGTTGCCGGCATGCTGAACAATAGCCTGTTCACCATTGGCGGCAAATTGTATAGCGATGATAATAGCCACTATTGCAGCCAATCCGATACTGCCGCATCCGATTACGGTAACGCCTATACGGTCGAAACGCTTCCAGCCCAGCATGAGCAGGAAGGCGCTGATAAAAGGAATGAGCGGTATGAGTGCAGGAAACATACAATTGAATATTTTATCCGTTCATTTTTGCTGCTTCGTCGCTGTCCAGTGTTTTGAGCTGATGATATAACTGTAAGATCAATGCCAGTCCTACCGATACTTCTGCCGCCGCCATCGCCAGGATGAAGATGAACATCACCTGTCCGTCTGCTGTACCCCAGTGGGAAGAAGCCACTACAAATGCCAGTCCTGCTGCGTTCAGCATTATTTCCACCGACAGCAACATAAAAATAATGTCGCGGCGAACCAGTATACTGATCAGCCCCAGCACAAATAAAACGCCGGCAAGCAGCATGCCCGCTGTGGTAGGATGTACTATCATGATTGATTATTTTCAAGGAACCGGTGCAATGTTTTCTCTTTCTGACGCCCTAAGTGGTAAGCCCCTACAATACCCGCCATCAGCAACATCCCCGTAAGCTCTACCGCCAGGATATAAGGCCCGAATAATGCAATGCCCACCTCCTTCGGATTCACAATCTGAATACCGGATACCGGCTGGCGGTTCTGTAGCACCAGGAAAACAAGCTCTCCAAGCAGGATGATACAAAGCAGCGATGGGAAAATCCAGATGCGTGGCTTCAGCCATAGCCGCTCCTGCGCGGCCGACTCTTTTCCCAGGTTCAGCATCATCACAAAAAAGATCAGCAATACCATAATGGCGCCCGCATACACAATCACTTCCAATGCCGCCATAAAGGGCGCGCCATAGAGATACAGCACCACAGCCACCGCCAGTAAAGACACTACGAGATATAACAAGGCATGCATAATATTATACCGGGTGATCACCATCACGGTAGATAACACTGCAATCAAGGCAGCAATATAAAATGCAGTTCCTATCATGGTATCAGGCTTTTAATATCTACCGGTGGTTCTTCGTGTTGCGCATCGCCTTTGTCTTTTCCACGAATGGCCATACCGGCTACATTGTAATAGTTATAACCAGGATACTTGCCTTCACTGTTAATGAGCAGATCCTCTTTTTCATATACCAGGTTCTGACGGTTATATTCTGCCATTTCAAAATCGGGCAATAACTGTATCGCGTAGGTAGGACAAGCCTCTTCGCAGAAGCCACAGAAAATACAGCGGGAGAAATTGATCCGGAAAAATTCCGGGTATCTTCTGCCCGATTCATCTTCCGTTGCCTGAAGGGAGATGCAGTCTACCGGGCAGGCCGCGGCACACAGGTAGCAACCTACACATCGTTCGCCTCCATCCGGATCGCGGGTTAACGCAATGCGGCCCCGCCATCGGGCCGGCAACGGCGCCCGCTGTTCCGGGTACTGAAAGGTTTCCCGCTTGTGGAACATATGCAGGAATATCAGCCACATACTTCTTACCAGACTAAACATGTTTTTTGTTTTAAGTATTTAACCACAGCTTAATGGCAGCTGTTACCATCAGGTTTAAAATCGATAACGGAAACAATACCTTCCATCCATACTCCATCAGCTGATCATACCGCGGCCGCGGCATAGATGCCCGGAACAAAATGAACAGCATAATAAAGGCAAACGTTTTTATCACAAACCATAATACCGGTGGTAGAAAAGCCGGTCCAAGCCAGCCGCCAAAATAAAGCGTTACCAGCATGCCGGAGATCAGCGTTACGCCCAGGTATTCACCGATGAAGAACATACCGAACTTCATCCCGGAATATTCTGAGTGGAAACCCGCTACCAGCTCGCTCTCCGCCTCCGGGATATCGAAAGGTAAACGGTGTGTTTCTGCTACGCCCGCCACCAGGAAAATGAGGAAGCCGATAAACTGCGGGATAATAAACCACACCTTCCGCTGGGCTTCCACTATTTCACCCAGATTAAAAGAGCCGCTCAGCACCACCACGCCCATCAGCGCCAATCCCATAAACACCTCATAACTGATCATCTGCGAAGCCCCGCGCATAGCACCCAGCAACGCGTATTTGTTATTGGAAGCCCAGCCGCCCAACACTACACTGTATACGCCCAATGAAGACATGGCCAGGAAAAACAACAGGCCGATGTTCAAATCTGCCACCACAATTCCTGGTGCAAAAGGTATCACTACAAAGCTCATGAGCACACTCAGCATCACTACACCGGGTGCAAATACAAACACTACTTTATCGGCAAATGGCGGAATCCAGTCTTCCTTAAAAAACAACTTGATAGTATCTGCCAGCACCACCAACAGTCCGAAGGGCCCTGCCCTGTTGGGACCGTAACGGTCCTGCCACAGTGCCAGCATCCGGCGCTCCACCCAAATGAGACCGGCCGCCGTATTTAACAGTGCAAAAAGCACCCCTCCTATTACCCACCAAATGTTTATCATAGCATTATACTTTTATCAGTTGCGGCGCCTCTGAAATCTGCATGCCTGGAAGGCCTACAGGTATTCCGGCAACGCCTTCCTGTAATGTATCGTTAATGATCACCGGTAACGTATAGTGGTGACCGTTATCCGTGAAATGCAGCAGGTATCCAGCGGTTACCTGCAACCGTTTTGCGTCTTCACTATGCAGCATAATGTAGGGAGCCGGAATACGTTCCGCAATACCCGGTGTATGCACACTCAATTCTTCTGATCCGAAAATATGATAGAGCGGTACCAATAACAGATGTTCTTTGAGTGGCAGAAAAGGCTCCGGTACTTCCGTATAAAAAGGCGTTTGCCCGTTCCCGTGAGGTTCAATCAATCTCTTGCCGGAGTTGCCGTCGTGCAGCGGTCCGCCTGTTTCCACCTGGAATTTGTTTACTGATTGCACAGAGTTCCATCCGGGCGACCAGAAGAAAGGAATCATGGAAGAAGGCGGCTCTCCCCGGTATCCTTCCATGGTAAAGGACAGCGCGGTATCTGTATCCTGTGGCGGACGGGGCTCGCTTACATCTACATTGGCCTGCATGGCGGTACGGCCGCTGAAGCGATGTGGTTCCCGCGGTACCTTCTGACCGGCAATCCGGAAATCAGCATGCGGCGCAAGATGATCTATACTTTCAAATTTTTCGTATGCGTGTGCAAGGTGACTCACTACTTCATCGAAGTGCTGCAAACCGGAGAGTGTAGCATGCCCGTTAATGCTGGCTATCTGCAACAGCCAGCGCCAGCTTTCCTGTACTGCCGAGTCGGGTGCAAACACCTGGAAGAAGCGCTGGGCGCGGCCTTCATTATTCACCAGCGTACCGTCCGATTCAGCAAAGGTGCCAGCCGGTAAAATGATGGTGGCTTTCTCCGCCGTTGGATTATAAAGATGATCCAGCAGGATCACATCTTTCACCTTTTCAAAAAACTGCTCTGCCCGGTGCTGGTTCAGCCGGCGGTACAGGTCATTTTCCAAAACGATCACGGTATCCACTTCGCTATTCAAGGCACGGTCTACCGCCGAATCCAGGCGGTGGCCACCCAGCATTTCAAGGCCTACGCTATTGCATTCCGGCACCGTGTAGGTAAGCATGGCGTCGATACCAAGATCCCGCAGGGACCAGGCCACATTGGCGGCGGCTTTGATGATGGCTTCACTGCCGCCGCCATAGCCTGCAATGATAAGCGGGTTCTTAGCGGTTTTCAGCACCGCTGCTATTTCTGCAGCAATGGCTTTTCCCTGCTCCGACATACCTTTTACTTCGGGCATTTTACTGCTCAGCAGGTGACTAACGCCAAAGCCTATACGGGCAATATTGTCCGGCGCCGTGTGATAAGCACCTTTTGCAAGTTCATCGAGTTTGGTTTCCTGGACATTTAAAATATAGAGGGGGCCTTTGCTGTCCTGTACGGCTTCCCGTACGGCGGCATCCTGCCACGCGGGCATGTGAATATGATTGATCACCTCCTCTACGGGGATACGGCGTACCGCCTGCCGCACCGACAGGGCCAGCATCGGCGCCGTATTGGTGACATCTTCACCGAGGATAAGCACCACATCTGCCGCTGCCGCTTCCTGCAGGGAGGCGCTACGCACCGGTCCCTGTTGCAGTATTTTGAGGGAAAGGGATACCAGGTCGTGATCTGCTGCTGACACACCCAGGTAGAAGTTTTCTTCCCCTACCAGTTCTTTCAGCACGGCATTGGATTCCAGGGAAGCTCTCGGCGATCCTATGCCGATGGTCTTCCCTGGTTTCATCCGTTGATGTACATGCTGCAACACCGGGATGCCATTGGCCTTATCTGCAGGGCCGTGATGCACCATCGGCGTTTTGATCCGTTGTCCGCTGTTCACAAATTCGTAGCCATAGCGGCCACGGTCGCAAAGGAAATAACCATTTACCGCGCCATTAAACCGGTTAGTGATTTGTCGCACGGCGCCATAACGCTCGCCGGCGATGATATTACAGCCCAGTCCGCAGCCCTGGCATACGGAAGCAGCAGAGGTCAGATCCCATTTACGGGTATAATGCTGCTTGAGGGTTTTATCCGTAAACACACCGGTAGGGCATATTTCGGCAAGATTGCCGCTAAACTCGCTTTCCAGTGTACCCTCTTCCTGCCGGCCAAAATATACATGGTTATGCGCGGCGAAAACATCCAGGTCCTTACCACCGGCAAAGTCTTTATAAAACCTCACGCAACGGTAGCACTGGATGCAACGGTTCATTTCATGATTCAGGAATGGTCCGAGATATTGGTTGTTGTAAGTTCGTTTTGTAAAATGGTAATCACGGTAAGAGTGGCCTGTCATCACCGTCATATCCTGCAAATGGCAGGAGCCGCCTTCATCACATACCGCGCAGTCGTGCGGGTGATTGGTCATCAGCCAGCCGATCACATGCTCCCGGAAGTTGCGGGCGTCGGTATCGTCAATGGATAAACGAAGCTGGTCTTTTACCGGCTCCATACACGACATAATGATCTTTCCCTTCTTATCATCTTCATCTTTAAACACCTTAACAGCGCATTGACGGCAGGCGCCTACCGCACCCAGGGCGGGGTGCCAGCAAAAGTAAGGAAGGTTCAAACCCAGCGACAGGCAAGCTTCAAGCAGGTTCTTTCCCTCCTTTACTTCGTAAGGTTTATTATCAATGTGTATGATCGGCATATGGACATTTTTTTTCTTTGATGTGTTGTTCAAAATCTTCCCGGAAATATTTCAGTGCACTTTGCAACGGTTCCATTGCACCGGGCGCCAGCGCGCAGAAAGTATTACCGGGGCCTAACAGCTTCGTATGCATTTCCAGTTGCTCCAGGTCTGCGTAAGTTCCTTGTCCCTGCTCCAGTGCGTATAGTATCTTCTCCGTCCAGGGCAGTCCTTCGCGGCAGGGCGTGCAGAAGCCACACGATTCCTGTGCGAAGAAGTGCTCCAGGTTATGTACAAACCCCACCGGGCAGGTGCGGTCGTCGAGTATCACCATAGTGCCGGTACCCAGGCGGCTTCCCGCGGCAGCTACTCCTGCGAAATCCATTTTCACATCGAGGTGGGCATCGGTTAAGAAATCAGTAGAAGCGCCACCAGGCAAGGCACCGCGAAAACGGAATCCCGCTTTCATGCCACCTGCATGTTCCTCCAGTAATTCCCGCATAGTAACGCCCATAGGTAGTTCCCAGGCACCGGGCTTATTTACTTTTCCACTTACACCGTATATTTTCGTACCCCCGTCGGCGGTATAACTCAGTGATTTGAACCAGTCGCCCCCCTTGCTGATGATATGCGGTATATAAGACAACGTTTCCACGTTGTTTACAATCGTTGGTTTACCAAACAATCCGCTTACCTGTGGAAAGGGCGGTTTGGCGCGGGGTATAGCGCGTTTCCCTTCCAGCGAATTGAGCAATGCAGTTTCCTCTCCGCACATATATCTACCTACGCCGGTATGCAATTGCATTTCCAGGCTGTAATTTTTACCGAGTATATTTTTACCGAGATATCCCGCGGCATAGGCATCCGCAATTGCCTGGTTCATGATCCGCGCGGCTTCTTTATATGCCCAGCGCATAAATACAAAACCTTGTGTGGCCTGGATAGCATAAGCGGAAATAATCATTCCTTCGAGCAACTGGTGCGGGTTCCCTTCCAGCAGCCAGCGGTCTTTGAAGGTGCCGGGTTCCATTTCATCGGCGTTACAGATCAGGTAACGCGGACCGGTTACTTCCGCGGGAACAAAACTCCACTTCATACCAGTGCTGAAACCTGCGCCGCCACGACCTTTGAGGTTGGCGTCTTTCACCCTGCCTGTTACTTCCGCCGGGGTGAGCTCCTGCAACACTTTGCGTAATGCGGCATAGCCGCCCACTGCTTCATACTCCTTCAGGTGAAGAGGCGCTCCGGAAGCGGGTATATGTTGTGTGAGCGGTTTTTCCATCTTTATAAATATTGATCCAGTATTTGTGAAAGGGAAGCTGTTGTAAGATCCCTGTACAGGTCGTTGTCTATCATCATTGCCGGCGCATGGTCGCAGGTACCAAGACAAGCGTTAGGCAGCAGTGTAAAGCGTTCATCCGGTGTGGTTTGTCCGTACTTAATCTGCAGCAGTTCCATCAGTTGTTGTTTAATCTCCGTATAGCCCATCACGTAGCAGCTGATACTATCGCATAACAGGATCACGTGCCTGCCTACCGGCCGCCGGAAGATGAGGTTGTAGAAAGTAGCTACGCTGTCTACTTCAGCGGTGCTCATTTCCAGTATAGCGGCAATGTCTGCCACGCTTTCATCAGATACCCAGCGGCGTTGCCCCTGTACAATTTTCAATGCTTCAATACAGGCGGCTTTTTTTACCGGCACCTGCTGCATTTCATGTGTGATCTGTTCTATTTCAATAGCAGAAAGCATATGTTGTTGTATTATCTGTCAATATCTGCGAGTACGTAATCCATTCCTCCGAGTATCGATAACAGATCGGCCACGGTATATCCGCGGCTGATCAACGGAATCATCTGCATGTGCGGGAAAGAAGGCGTTCGTACCCTGGTGCGGTAAGAGGCGGTGTTGCCATCGCTGATCAGGTAATAACTGTTCCATCCTTTGGTGGCTTCCGTGCAAACAGCAGCCTCCCCGGCGGGTATTACCGGTCCCCAGCTTACGTTGAGGAAGTGATGGATAAGCGTTTCAATATCCTGCATGGTGCGTGCTTTTACAGGAGGGGTAGCCAGCGGGTGGTGCGACTTGTAATCGCCGGACGGCATGTAAGCCACGCATTGTTCAATAATGCGGAGGCTCTGTCGCATTTCTTCCACCCGTACTACCGCGCGGTCGTAACAATCTCCGTTGTGTGCGACCGGGACCTCGAAAGCAAAATTCTCATAACCACCATATGGCCGCTTCTTGCGCATATCCCACTCCAGGCCGCAGGCGCGGAGTCCGGGGCCGGTTACGCCCCATTCAATGGCTTCTTCCAGTGTATAGATGCCGATACCTTTGGTACGGGCTTTAAAGAGATAATTTTTCATGACCATGCTGTCGTACTCTTTCAGCTGTTTGGGGAAATAGCTGATAAAGTTTTTCACCAGCGGCTCCCAGCCGTTGGGCAGATCCTGGGCTACACCGCCAATACGGAACCAATTGGGATGCATACGGCCGCCGCAAATGGCTTCAATGATTTCGAAGATGCGTTCACGGTCGGTGAACATATAGAACACGGGCGATAGCTGTCCCAGGTCCTGTGCAAAGGTACCGTACCATACGAGGTGACTGGCAATGCGGAACAGTTCGCAGAGCATAATACGGATCACCTGCGCACGCAGCGGCACATCAATGCCGCCCAGCTGCTCCACCGATAACAGGTAAGCGAGGTTATTATTTACGCCGCCGAGATAGTCGATACGATCTGTGTAAGGAATGTAGGTATGCCAGGACTGCCGTTCTCCCATCTTTTCCGCGCCACGGTGATGGAACCCGATATCGGGTACGGCGTCCACAATATCTTCGCCGTTGAGCTGGAGGATGATACGCAACACGCCGTGGGTACCCGGGTGTTGCGGACCGATGTTGAGGAACATAAAGTCAGCGTCTTCGCTATGGCTTTTTAAGCCCCATTCTTCGGGTTTAAACCGCAGGGCCTCCTGCTCCCTGTCCTGCTTCTCGTCATAGAGCTTAAAGGGCCCCATTTCAGTAGCGCGTGCCGGGTGCTCCTTCCGGAGCGGATGCCCCTCCCAGGTGGAAGGCATGAGGATGCGTTTGAGTAAGGGGTGACCATTGAACCGGATGCCGAACATATCGTATACCTCGCGTTCGTACCAGTTGGCGGCCGTCCAGATGGGGGTGATGCTTTCCAGCGTTGGGTATTCGCCGTGCAGACCGGCTTTTATTCGCAGGAATTCGTTTCTGTCGAAGGAAAAAAGTGTGTAAACAACGGTAAAGTCATAGGGTTTATGCCCGTTCTGTTGCCGTTTATACGCACGCTCATCAATGGCCGTGAGGTCATAGAGCATGCGATAAGGCATTTGTATTTCAGATTTGAGAAACTGTAGTACGGCCACAATATGCTCCTGTGGCGTCCAGAAGGTGGGCGTCCCATCCCGTGTAACCTGAGGTTCGAAGGTGATATCACCAAAACGGGAGCTTAATTCCGCTGCAATGCGCTCTGGCATGGCGTATTAAGTTTAGATGGGGGTAAGATAAAATTGTGGTCTTTTTCCGGTTTAATCTTTCATATATCCATTGATGTTAGTAAGTATTTTATATTTCATCGGGTGTTTTAAAATTTGTCATTTGTTGCCGTTTCTCACGGAGGGTGTCTTTCATGGAAATCTTTTCCGGCCTGATGACGCCCTGTTCGCCGATCACCCAGCTGAGTGGCCGTTTCTCTTTACCAACGCTGTCGCGCAGCATAACGAGTCCCGACATAAATGCGTCCGGGCGTGGGGGACAACCGGGTACGTAAACATCTACAGGCAGGAATTTATCTACTCCCTGTACTACGCTGTAGATGTCGTACATACCGCCGGAATTAGCACAGGAGCCCATGGATATTACCCAGCGGGGCTCCATCATCTGCTCATACAAACGTTGAATGACGGGCGCCATTTTTATAAATACGGTGCCTGCGATGATCATGACGTCTGCTTCGCGGGGAGTACCTCTGATTACTTCCGCACCAAACCGGGCCATATCATACTTAGGGGTCATAGCGGTAGCCATTTCTACAAAACAACAGGAAAGGCCGAAATGGAAGGGCCATAGCGAATTTTTCCGTCCCCATGCCAGCAGGCTTTCCACGGAAGTGAGCATTACACTTTGCTGTATCACTTCTTCCATAGAAGTATTGCCGGATATCTTACCCGTTACATCATTTGCGTTGGTCAGCCACCATTTCATATAAAAGTTGATTTACCTTGAAGTCATAAAATCAACATGCTGTTGCTACGTCAGTGCCTGTGGTGTTGGAGTCTTAATGTCCGTGTAACCATTAACGTGAGCGGAGGTTTTCTTCCGCATTTTCTTATATGCGCGTAAAATCTTTTTCCCATCGGGCCCGAAGTCCAATGCGCCGTTACGCCATTCGTAAATAAGTACAGCCAGTAATATGAAGATAAAAACGGCAACGCCGAGGAAGCCGGTCCAGCCAACTTCTTCATAGGCAATTGCCCAGGATATGATTAATACTGTTTCAATGTCGAAAATAACGAAGAGCATCGCTACCAGGTAGAACTGGGAAGGGAACCGTAATCGTGCAGAGCCGGTGGAGATGATGCCGGACTCATAGGCCTCTCCGGTGGCGCGGTCTTTATGCCGCTGCCCCAGTACATAAGAGAGCCCCAGTATGATACTGATAAGTATCACAACGATAGCACCATATGCTAAAAACGGCCAGATAGGGGTGATGTCAGAAACAGCGCTTTTCAAAGTGTTCGCCCTCCCGAGCGATTTACTTAAAAGTCCGTCATGCCTGTCTATCAGTTAAAACCAGTAGTATGCTTTCCAATCTACTGAACATGTCTATTATTGGTAATGCTAGTCTGTAAACCGCCAAATCAAGAGGGAAGACCGGATATGGATCCGGTTTCATAACGTTTCAAGTGCTGCTATACGGTAAAGACTATATGAAACTGAAGTTACAAAAAATACAATGATAAAACAAAAGATTAAAATGCGCTACTCAGGTATGCGTACCCGTAATATAGCATTCGAGACTGGTAATGATATGCTGTTGGTCGTCAATAATAAACTTTACCACGTCACCAATAGATATCAAACCCATCAGCCTGTTCTGCTGGTCAACTACCGGGAGGTGACGGATCCTTTTATCTGTCATCAATCCCATACAATCTTCAATGGAATCATCTTCGGTAACCGTAATTGGGCGTTCCGTCATGATTTCCCGGATCAGGGTTTCCTTTGATGCACGCCCCTTCAGGATAACCCGGCGGGCGTAATCACGTTCGGAGAAAATTCCCATAAAATGTTCGTCTTCATCAACTACTGTCAATGCTCCCACGTTGTGATCCACAAGGAGTTGAAGCGCTTCAAAAACAGTGTTGTCGGGATTTATGGAGTATACTGCATGACCCTTTACCTGCAGGATATTACGTACCTTTCCCATGGCAAGATATTTAGAATAGTAAATAAATGAAAAACCACCATTTCTAAGTTACCAATTTTCATTGTTAAAAGCAAGGCAGTGAAAATAAATCGTTTGTGTAAATTGTACACAAAGCTTCATGCGGAGGTTGTCTTACTCAGGATTAAACTTATTTCACTGATACGCTGATTTGATCATTTTGGATTTTTAAAGATTTGGGGAGATTAAAGCGGATATACTCGCTTATATCTCCAAAATCTTTTAAAAAAATAATCAGTTAAATCAGCGTAATCCTGAGTAAGACAAAATCCGCGTTCTTCGCTTATATCTCCCCGAATCCTTTAAAATCCAAAGTGATCAAATCAGCGTAATCAGTGAAATAAGTTTAATCCTGAGTAAGACAAAATCCACGTTTTCGCTTATATCTCCCCGAATCCTTTAAAATCCAAAGTGATCAAATCAGCGTAATCAGCGAAATAAGTTTAATCCTGAGAAAGACAACCTCCGCGTTCTTCGCTTATATCTCCCCGAATCCCTTAAAATCCAAAGTGATCAAATCAGCGTAATCAGTGAAATAAGTTTAATCCTGAGTAAGACAACCTCCGCGTAAGACAACCGCCGCGTTTGTTAATGATTGTTAAAAAAAACGGGATATAAATACGCGGCCATTTATATTTGCCCCGGTATGAAACTTTCGGTTAAAAGTATTGGTCAGCTGGCAGTGCCCGCCGCCACCGTAGCATTGCTCTTTCAGTTGTACTGGCTGAGACAAACCTGGCTTACTGCCCGGCAGTCGTTCCGTGCTACTGCGACGGAGTGCCTGCAAAAGGCCTACGACGCAGCCATGATGAGCAACCTGGGTCACATAGGCCGTACCAACGACTCCCTTCAACAAATGAATATATCGTCTTCCATTAACTTTGAAGAACTGGAAGATGATGAAAATGAAACTGTGGAGCAGGCCGCCAAACGCGACAGCATGATCAATACACTCGCCGCCCGGCTGCATCTCGACACCGGTAAATCCCACAGCATACCGGTACCCAATGTGGAATATGCTCAGATGTCCAATATTCTTTCACGCATGTTTTCATCTTTTGGCTTACAGCTGGTGCATATCGACAGCCTTCAGCACGAATACCGGTTGTTACTGCATGAAAAAAATATTGATCTGCCGTTCCGAGTGTACACCGATTCTACCCTGACCGCGGTAAAGAGTAATCCACAGCTGCTGCTCATTCATCCCGCGTTGAATACCCAAACCAATACCATCGGCGTACTGTTTTCCGGCGAAACCATTTATCTCCTGCAACAAATATTCCCGGCTATCATCGTTTCTTTCTTTATAGGACTGCTAATCATAGGCTGCATATGGACACTCTGGCGCATCATCGTAAAACAAAAGAAACTGGAGCAAATGAAACAGGACTTTATCAGTCACGTTACCCACGAACTGAAAACACCGGTAGCCGTACTACAGGCCACAAACGAAGCGCTGCTCAACTTCGGTGGCAGCAATAGCCCGGAAATGACAACACGGTATCTCCATCTCAATAAAACAGAACTCGACAAACTCCAGGGACTCATCGATCAGATCATGACCATCACCCGGCTGGAACAACAACTGCATCAGCGGCAAACAACCGCCATGCCGTTGGAAGAGAGCCTCAGCAGCATTATTCAGCGATTCGCCTACCAGGACAATGTGCATGTTCAAATAGATAACCAATCAGGACACAACAGTATAGAAACCGATAAACAGGCGTTTGAAATCATCTTCAGCAACCTGCTCGATAACGCCATTAAATACAACAACAAACCACAGAAGCTGATTACATTGACAATAAAAGATAACAGGGACCGTATCCTTATTACGGTAGCCGATAACGGCGAAGGCATTTCCAACAGCCATCTGCCCTTTATCTTTGATAAATTTTATCGTGTTACCAGTGGTGATACACAGGATACGAAAGGCCACGGACTTGGGCTCAGTCACGTTAAAGCACTGGCACAGCAACTCCAGGCCACCGTTGAAGTGAACAGCACTCCCGGCACAGGCACTACGTTCACCCTTCAATTTCCGCGCTATGCAAAAAATTAAACTACTGCTGGTAGAAGATGAACCTACCCTGGCAGGCGTAGTGAAGGAAACGCTGGAGCTAAACGGATTTCACATTATGCATGCGGCAAATGGCCAGCAGGGCTGGGACGCCTATCTTTCCTTCCGGCCCCACGCCTGCGTGGTGGATATCATGATGCCCAAAAAAGATGGCATCTCCCTCGTAAAAGATATCCGTAACGTAGACGAACACACGCCGATCATCTTTCTTACTGCCAAAAGCGAAACCTCCGACGTATTACGCGGACTGCAAAGCGGGGCCGACGACTATATCAAGAAACCCTTTAGCATGGAGGAACTGATTCTCCGCGTTAAAACACTCATCAAACGCGCGCATAGCAACCCTTCCCTCAATGCCCCCAAAGGTATTTACCGCATCGGCCAATATGTTTTTGATCATAACCGCCAGGAACTGAAACATGAAACTGCCACCATCCGGCTCTCCCTACGGGAAGCAGATATGCTGCGCATGCTGGCAGAACGTCCTAACACCACCACCCACCGGAAAAGCATGCTGCTGGAATTATGGGGCGATGATAATTTTTTCAACGCCCGCAATATGGATGTATACATCAGCAAACTCCGGAGATACCTGCAACACGACGCCACCGTGCAACTTATCAATGTAAGAGGACAGGGATATAAGCTCGTCTTTTAACAATCATTCACACTATACTCAGGTTTGTTAACGGTTACGTGTACACGATGATCCTACTTTCGTATCGTTCAATTACAAACGATGATACAAAAAGCAGCGATCCTTTTTTGTACCCTGCTGGCAGCGGCTGTCAGCAGCCATGCACAGGCCACCAAACAACTGAAGGAAGTAGTTATAAAAGGTAAAGCAGACATCCGCGCGAAAGGAGATACCCTGGAATATGATGCCGCGCGCTACAAAACAAAAGACAATGCTGTAGTGGAAGAACTGCTGCGTAAGTTGCCCGGTGTCCGGGTAGACCGCGCCGGCAACATCATCGCCCAGGGGGAAACTGTACTAAAAGTATTGGTAGACGGAAAAGAATTCTTTGGCAACGACCCCGCCATTGCCACCCGCAATCTCCCGGCCGACATGGTTGCCAAAATCCAGGTGCTGGATAAAAAAAGCGACCAGGCCGCCTTTACCGGTATCGACGATGGTAACAGCACCAAAACCATCAACATCGTTACCAAAAAGGAAATGAAAAAAGGATACTTTGGCAATGCATCAGCGGGCGGTGGCACCCATGAGCGCTATGAAGCCGGGGTGAACGTTAACAGCTTCGCCGGCGATAAACAGCTCTCCGTTTTATTCAAAGCCAACAACGTGAATAAGTCGGGATTCAGCGCAGGCGAACTGCTTCGCCTCGCCGGCAGCAACCCCGAAATATTTGACCAGCTTCCCTCCTATGCAATGGCCGAAATCCTCAAAATGAAAGGCGTACAGGCAACAGCAGACAACCCGGAGGAGCTGGCGCAGCTCTCTAATCCCACGGGATTAAACAATATCCAATACGGCGGCGTGAACTTTAACAACGACTTCAGCAATAACACCGCCCTGCGCAGCAGCTATTTCTATAACCGGTTCGCATCACGAAATAATTATGATAACCACCGGTTTTATCAACTCCCCGACACCAGCTATCACTACTACCAGCAAGGCTATCAAACAGATATCAATAACAACCATCGCATAAATGCCAGCATCGATATACCTGTAAATGCACACAACAGTATTAAGATCTCCCCGGTATTCAACAGCATACGGTCTTCCGGTGTCAACCAACTCTCCTATCGCTCCCTGAATGAAGCGCAAACACAATTGCTGAACAACGGTACCCAATACCATGAAAGCAATGCCAGCAGCTGGCAGTCGGCCACCGATATTCTTTTCCGGCATAAATTCCGGCAAGAACGGCACACCTTATCACTCACCGTAACTCCCGCCTGGCTGGAAAACAATAACCAGGTGCGAAATATCTCCCGCAATAATATCTATAACATTAAAATACCCCGCACAGATACTATTAATCAACAGCTCCGGATACAGGGCCGCGGCTTTTCGATAAACAATCAATTCGTATATACCATGCCGTTATCACGCACACACACGTTGCTGATCAGTGAAAATTTCTTCTACAGCAACACCCGGCAACAACAAACCGCGTTCAGCTTTGAGCCGGTGCAACAACAATACACATTGCCGGATGAGCGCTACCACGACGACTTCTCCACGACCAACACCCGCAGCACACCCACTGTGGCCATGTCTGCAAAGTATAAGCGTTTCAGTTACACCGCGGAAGCAGCCCTGCAAACCAACTGGCAGCAAAGTAATTCGCAGGTACAGCACTACCAGGTCAGTAACACCTATCATAACCTGCTGCCCCGTATCAACGCCCGGTACCAGTTTTCGCCGGCACGCAAAATCAGCTTCGATTACCAGACCAGTGTTCAGCTGCCTGCCATTTCGCAGCTACAGTCCCTTCCCGATATCAGCGACCCGATGTATGTGCGGCAGGGCAACCCTGGACTGAAACCGGCTATAAGACGCAGCATACGCGCATCTTATCTTTTCACAAACGCGGATAACGACAGTTATACCAATATTATGGCCAATGGCAGCATAGTGGCCCGCCAGTTTACTGACTATGCCGTTACAGACAGCAGCGGCAAACAACTGATCACCACTATTAATGCTAACGGGTACGCCAACACGAACGTATCGTTCCAGCACTTCTTTAAAACAGACGACGAAGGATCGGGTATCACCTATGGCCTGCAGCTGGCTTACAATGCCTATCCATCGCTATTCAACAGCATGCAACGCAACAACCGGCAATACAGCGTGGCCCCCGATATCAGCTTTAATTACTATCCCGCGGCATTCCTGAATATTTCAGCACACCTCAACACTGCGTGGAACAACACTACTATGCTTCAAAAACCTTACTGGTTGTTTAACTACGATTTGTCCGCTATTGCCACGCTTCCCTGGAACATGCAGGCAGAGAGCGAGTGGACAGGTTACACCACCTCCGGCCTCAGTAACAACTATAACACCACCGCCCTGTTATGGAATGCTTCCCTCAGCAAAAACATAGGCAAAAAGTATACACTGAAAGTAGCCGCCACCGATTTGCTGCGGCAAAACAAAAATGTGATGCGGATGGTGCGGGGCGGATATACGGAAGATCAGCGGAACAACGTGCTGGGGCAGTATTTCATGGCAAGCCTTGTTTACCAGCTCCGCTCTTTCAAAAAAAGTAATTCATCTCACTAAATATATATTATCATGAAAACAACCTCCATCTTAACATTTGTATTACTGGCCGCCGTGTACATACCTGCAGCTGCGCAGGACAGAAGCAGCGGAAAAATAAGCTATACGCTTACCATGAACCTGCACGCTAACCTGAAGCCGGAACAAATGCAATACAAAGACATGATTCCCGAAACTGCCACCCAGGACGCGTCATTGTGGTTTAACAAACAGCGCTTCAAAACATTCTATAATGCTAGCCAGAAAAAGGAAGGAGACGAGGTGGAAGTAAACGTAAACATTCAATCTGATAACGGCGATGAATTGTATGTGGATCTGGACAGTAAAAAACAATGGGCAAAGAAAAACGGCAAACTGAAGGAAGCACCGTTAGACATACGTAAAGGCGAAAGCATTGTCACCGGCGCAACAAAGGAAATCCTCGGTTATCACTGCCAGCAGCTTATCCTCGTTAATAAAAAAGATTCCACCACAATATGGTACACCACTGCCCTGCCGTTACATGCAGGCAGTCCTATTGGTATGTTCACCGACAAAGGCGTGGTACTGGAAATGCAGCACAAGAAAATGAGTTTCGTGGCTACCGCGATTGAATTTACGCCCATCAGGGACGAAGAGTTAGCCATCAGCCGTTAAACAAAAAAACGCAGCGGGAGATGATCCCGCTGCGTTTCCTTCTCAAAAAAAATATTACAAACTCACTACTCCCTTTACCGGTGCAGCTGTTTCCTGGTGCAAATCAAACACTACAATTTCATTGGCGCCTTTCTTCAGCCACGGAGCAGGACAGTACAGGTTTTTCTGTGGTCCTATTTCCCAGTAGCGGCCAAGATTGTGACCGTTTACCCAAACAATTCCTTTCTTATATCCCGACATATCGATGTAGGTATCACCGGTTTTATCCAGGTTAAAAGTGGCTTTAAAAAACTGGCCGGGTTTAGCAGCGTTACCGGAAGAAGCGCTCAGTTCCTGTACGAATTTTTCCGTCATTGGCAGGCTGTATACTTCCCAGTTCATCAGTGTCATACCGTTCAGGACTACACGATCTGTGATCCCTTTACGGTCAATCAGCGCTTCTGCAAAGTTGATGCGGCCCATGCCCTCTACCAGGATTTCCAGTACGGGATCCTTCACATCGCTTACCGGCAGGTCAATTGTTTTCTCCCCAAGCCGGCGGTCAATTTTCCCGATGTACTTGCCATTGAGAAACACGGTCGCATAGTCATGCAGGTCTTTTACACTCAGCTTGCCGCTCTTATGCCCTATCAGCGTGGTTTTATACACCATAAAGCCATAGTCCTGCCCATATGCTTCAAATGGCTTTGGCTGCGGGGATTTAACCGGCTGCGGTAAATGATCCCATACCGAAGTGAATGGGGTAAGATTAAATGCAGGAATTGTAATGGCCGGAACAGGCTTTGGTATGGCAGGTAATTTTTTGCCCTTCGGGAGATAGGAACCGATCAGCTGACGCAATGCCTGGTATTTAGGCGTCGCGTTTCCCTGCTCATTGATAGGCGCGTCATAGTCGTAGCTGGTTACATCGGGTTCATAGCCCTTTCCACCGGAATTTGCGCCGGCAGTATAGCCGAAGTTGGTGCCGCCATGAATCACATACAGGTTGAATGAACGTTTGGTATCCATCAGGAATTTCACTTCCTTTGAAATGCCGTCTATGCCCGGCCGTTGCCATTGTTCGCCCCAGTGGGTTAACCAACCCGGGTAAGATTCGCTGCTGAAGGCGGGTACATTGGGGTTCTGTTTTTTGGCGGCGGCGAAATCAGCTTCCGATCCGCCGGAGTCCAGTCCGATGGCTGCGCCTTCCACGCCTCCTGCTTCCAGCATGTAGGCAGTAGCGCCATCAGCAGTATAGAATGGAACATTGATGCCATTCTTTACCCACATTTCTTTCAGCGTATTTAAATATTCTTTATCGTTGCCGTAACTGCCGTATTCATTTTCAATCTGCACCATTACTACCGGTCCGCCGTTGGTGACCAGCAACGGCTTTATTTCTGCCGCCAAACGGTCTACGTAGGTGGATACCGCGGCTATATAGCGCGGATCCATACAGCGCACCTTTATATCCGGCGTTTGCAGTAGGTAAGGAGGCAAACCACCAAATTCCCATTCCGCACACACATACGGGCCGGGGCGCAGTAATACCCACATGCCTTCTTCCTGGGCTATTTTAATAAATTCCGCAATGTTGTGGTTACCGGTACTGAAATCAAACTGGCCTTTCACCGGTTCGTGATAGTTCCAGAACACATATGCCGCAATGGTATTACAACCCATTGCCTTCGCCATCTGAATGCGGTGACGCCAGTATTCATGTGGTATACGGGCCGGGTGCATCTCTCCGCTGATCATCTGGAAGGGTTTACCATCCAGCATAAAATCAGTTTTACTTAATGCAAAAGAATGTTTGTTTTGCGCCTGCACTGCCTGCCCCATCCAACAGGATAGCGCCAGCATGCCGCTAAGGATTACTTTTTTCATTGTTCAAATAAGTTGCAGATAAGCGTTCAAAATACGCCAAAAATCTTTGATTGGAAAGATTTTTATTGTACGCTGATATCCGCTACTATGGGCCGGTGGTCTGATACATAGGCTTTCAGTGTATCGTCATAACCGCCGATATTATTATACCGGGTTACCGAGAAGCGGTTTACCGGGGTGGTCATGATGTAATCAATGGTGCGATCCGGCTTATCTGAAGGAAAAGTAAGCGGGCATTGCTGGAGGCAGCCAAGGTTCATGAAACTCCGTATAATGCCTATGGTCTGCGATGCAGGGATCGCATTAAAATCCCCGCCAAGTATCAATGGCTTCCCCAGTTCCGTTACTATCTTTTTTAATTCTGCCGCCTGTAATAAACGGCTGTCTTCCTGCGCGAGGTGGTCGAGGTGAGTGGACGCAAAATAAAATTCCCGGTCATCTTTTTTCACCCGGATCATGGCCATTGTCCGGAACTCGCCACCGATATCCGGGGCCACCGGCAAGGCATAGCGTTTTCGTTCAAGAATGGGTAAGCGCGAAAGCACGGCATCGCCATACTCCCCTCCGGTTACATCCATTGCCTTCGTGAAGTACCAGTCCATTCCCGTCAGCTTTGCCAGTTCTGCTGCCTGGTGAACGTTCACACCGGTACGGCGGGTATACACATCTACCTCCTGCAACGCCACCAGGTCCGGCTTTTCCTGGTTGATCACTTTGGCCAGGGCCTCCAGGTTGGCCGGCGGACCGGAAGAAGCCCGGGCGCCGTAAATGTTATAAGTCATCACTATTACCATTGTTTTCGGACGCGCCGGTTCTTCCGGTGAAGTATTTGCTGTTTCCCGCTTGCCACAGGACAACAGGCAGCTGGCTAAACCTATCAACCAAAATATGTTTCTCATCATCAGAAGGCGTTGATCTCCGCAATATGCGTCAGGTAGATATCTCCCTGGCTGGTGTTCACCGTCAGTTTCACAAACCTGGCCTGCTGCGCATACGCCAGGTAAACGGTGCTTACTTTATCATTAGCCAGTGTGAATGATTCAGTATAATTCCAGGTGGCGCCATCGCGGCTCAACTCCACGATAATATTTTTGGGGTTGCCGGTAGCCTTTACCTCCCCGGTATTTTTATCTGTCCGCCCGGTAATACTGATACCGTGTATCTTTTGTTCCACCTGTGTATCAATGGTAATATAATGCGGAGGGCCGGGCTTCGACGCTTTCCACCGGGTGCTCCAGAAGGTGGCAGTATCGCCATCCAGCGAGTGGATAGCGTGGCCGTTGGTGGCCCCTTCGCCGGTGGTTTCCTCCGATGAGAAGCCCGTAATATTCCAGTTGCTGCGATCCAGCATAGGAAACGGATTGGCAGCATAACGCCCGCTGATCAGGAAGTAAGCAGTGCGTAGCTTTTCATTTACTTTCATGCTGGTTTCAATAGTCACAGGCAACAGGTAGCTGCCTACGCCATCCAGTTTATCCATATGCACTACCAGGTTTAACGGCGCCGTGCTGAATCTTCCTGCCGGGATTACAGCGGAAGACTGTTCCAGCTCATAGCTTCCCTCGGGTAATACCGGGTAACTGGTAAAGTTGTTAGTGTTGAAATGATCTGTCAGCGAGGCATCTACTTTGAATTTTACATTTATGTCAGATGCCGGTGAATGCGGCCCGCCATAACAGGCGCCATAAACAATACTGTCGCCCTTTCCGGATATTTCAAATGAATACACCGCAGGAGCAATAACTGCCTGTGGCATGTACACAACAGCGGTGCTGTCGGATATATTTTCCAGTTCAGCACTGTTGTTCCGGCAACTGCTCCAGGCGGTGGCCGCAGCAAGCGATAATATCAATAATTTTATCTTCATTTTTCTACAATTAATCATCAGGAAATAATTTACCAGCCGGGGTTTTGTACCAGCTTTCTGTCGCGGTCTATTTCCGATTGAGGAATAGGGAACAGGTAATAATTCTTCAGGAAAACCCTCCGCTCAAATATGGTTCTTTGATAAAAAACCTGGTCGGTAAGTTTGGTGCCTGCATCTACGTTCATGCCGTAGAAGTTTCCGCCATCGGTTTGTTCGGCAATCTTCCAGCGGCGGGTATCGAAGTAACGGAGGCTTTCCAATGCCAGTTCCACTCTCCTTTCATGCCTGATCTTTGCGCGCATGGCGGCCTGGCCCAGCCCACCCGCAACATCAGGTACGCCGGCCCTGTTACGGATTTCGTTCAGGTATTTGAGGATATCGGGGTTACCAGGCTCGTACTCGTTCAATGCTTCGATATAGTTCAGTAATATTTCCGCATAACGAATCAGTATAAACGGCCTGGCCACATACTGGGTGATCCTGGGATTACTGTCGGGATGCACGTTTTTCCGGGCGATGTAACCGGTACGCGGAAAGTCCCACGATCCTTTCTTACCGGTATTGCCGGTGAAGAAAGTTTCAATCACTTTATTGCCTTCACTTTTATTGATCCAGAGACTTCCATTGTAACTAACATTTACATAAAACCGGGGTTCCCTGTTTACATACATGTTGTAGGTACCGGCAGTGGTATATTTGGTAGCGGTGGAAGAAAAACCGGTTTCTTTATAACCCGATCCGGATTCATAGATCCCTTTTCCATTTTCCATTTCGAATTCATCTACCAGTTGCTGCGTAACAGCCACCGCAGCGTATCCGCTGGCTAAACGCGGCGTTACGGAACGTTCCCAGTCTTTCAGCCCGTTAGAAGTCCTGGTGAAAATCACTTCCGAATTCCAGGGATCCAGGAATACATCGCGGGTAGAGAGGTATGGATCGAAGTTTCCGCTGGTATCATTCTTACGGTACAGGGAAAAACTGAAACCGGTCATTACCTCTTTGGCTGCATCGGCGGCACGTTTCCATTTCTCCCGATCATATTGCGCGCTTACCAGCTGTTTGCCATCCAGGTTGCGGAAGCCGGCGTAGTCGGGGTTACCGTTGAACTGCGGACTTGCCGCCAGTAACAGCACCCTGCTTTTAAAAGCCTTGCATGCGGCCTGTGTGGCGCGGCCATAATCATTTTCGCCCTGTGCGGTAAAATGTTTGGGGAGTTTCTGCGCGGCGAGGTCCAGCTCCGATACAATGTAGTTAACGCATTCGTCGTACGAATTCCGTGGCTTCTGCATCTCTTCATCGGTAGGCACCAGGTCACCGGCGATCGGGATATCGCCCAGGATAATAGCGGGGCCATACTGACGGATAATACCGTAATAAAAGAACGCCCGCAGGAAACGCGCCTCGGCTTTATACTGGTCAATGAGATCCTGTCCGTTAGGCAGCGCCAGTATCTCTTTATTCCCATCAATATGCTGCATAAAATAAGTAGCCGAACGGATCCCCTGGTAGAATTTAGTCCAGTTGTTCATGTAGTCGGATGCTGCACTCCAGTTACCCAGGTTCATGGGATAGGTGTTATAACCGGAGCCGGGCCGGTCGTACGTAATATCTGCATCGTCTGAACATCCTTCCCAGGCGCAGGTATTGCGGTAGGCTTCATTGGGGATGGTAACATAGATGTTAGCGAGGTATTCTTCAGAATATCTTCTTCTGTTAAATACCTGCTCAATGGTGATACGGTCGCTGGGAACCTGGTCAAGGAAGTTACTGTTACAGGAAGCCGTTAGCAAAGAAACGCCGACCAGTAAAATGTGAACCATCTTTTTTATTTTCATCCGGAGAGAATTATAATGTTTAGGAATGATCGTTGTTATCAGAAGTTGACGGCAACGCCGGCAGAATATGATTTGGTACTTGAATAAGAGGCGCCTCTTCCATTGCCTACTTCCACATCCCAGAGCTTGAACGGTGAGAAAGTGAGGATGTTTACCCCTTGCAGGAAGATGTTGGCGGATTTAAATTTCGCGCGTTTCATCCAGGCAGCGGGCAGGTTATAACTTAGCTGTAAAGTCTTTAACCGGATATAGTCGCTGTTCTTTATCCACCAGGTACTGGCGGCATAGTTATCATTCAGTGAACCTGCCATCAGGCGGGGATAAAAAACATCCTGGCGTGGATTTTCTTCGGTCCACCGGTCGTTGATATTGCTGAATAAATTTCCGCGGCTCAGTCCCTGCTGGAATGGCATGGTGCCTTCACCGTTCAGCAGTACATCCACATGAGCGGCGCCCTGGAAAAGGGCCGACAGCCCAAACGCTTTGTAGCCGAGTGTAAAACCGAAGCCATATACCATTTCAGGAACATCGCCATATCCGATGGGCGCCTGATCATAGGAATCGATCACGCCGTCGCCGTTGATGTCTTTGTATTTAATATCGCCGGCACGCACATCGCCTGTTTGCCTGGGTGAGTTCTGTACTTCCTTATCGCTTTCAAAAAGTCCGAGCGCGATGTACCCGAATCGTTGTCCTACGCGCAGCCCTTTGCGGTCCAGCCAGGGATACTTCCAGCTGGGGTCATCATTCTCCACTACTTTATTCCTGTTATAAGTAAAATTGCCTAACAGCTGCAGGGTGAAGTCGCCGAAACGGCGGTTATAGGTGACCGATGCATCTATTCCTTTGTTATCAATAATACCCACATTACCAAACGGTGCGTTGATCATCCCTATATAACCCGGTAACGATTTCCGGCGCAGGAAAATGCCGCTGCGGTATTCCCGGAAAAGATCCACCTGCAACGTGAGATTATCATGCAGTAGCCCGATATCAAAGCCCAGGTTAGTTTTGCGGGAGGTTTCCCATTGTACATCCACGGCATATTCACCGATTTCCTTACCGGTAAATTTCTGGTTGATGTTCTTTCCAAAATAATAATCGCTGGTATTAGCTACGGTTGCCAGGTAGGCAAATCTTCTGCCGTCGATGTTACTATTGCCTACGATACCATGCGAAAAGCGGATCTTAAAAAGTGATACTGTATTTTTAATACCGGAGAAGAAATTCTCTTCAGATACTACCCAGCCCAGGCCTGCGGAAGGAAAAAGGCCATAACGCTGATCGGGGTAAAAGTTTTCCGATCCGTTATATCCAAAATTTACTTCTGCAAAATACCGGTTGCGGAAACCGTAGGTGAAACGCCCTGCCAGTCCCTGGAACCGGTAAGGCAATGATGTTTCCAGGTCGGCCGCATAGGTATTGGCTTTGTCGCTGCGGTTGTAGAGCAACATACCGGATACATCGTGCTTACCAAAACTCCTGTTATAGTTGAGTCCAAATTCAGAATAGAAGGTGCGTTCGCCCTGGTTACTTTTTGTATACTGGAGAAACTCTGTACCAATGGCCACCTGGTCAAACACCAGGTTACCATCGGCATCGCGGCCGGTGGCCAGCCAGGTGTCCGGTATTTTCGTATAGCGGTTGCTGGTATAGTTATAGGCGTCGAATGAAAACATACCCGTTACAGATAAGCCCTTGGTGAGGAAAGGCAGCTCCTGCGTGAGGCGCAGATTAGAGTATACCTGGCTTCTCCACTGGTTGGCATAACCGCCCTGGGTAAGACTTGCCCAGGGATTGGACAAACCGCCTGAACGCACGTCCGCCACTTTACCGTCCGGGTAACGCGTTGGAATCTGCACCGGCGTCATAAAATATGCATCCGTAAAAATATCGGATACACCTGTAGTTGGCAGGTTTACATTACTCAGGTAACCTTGTATGCCTAGTTTAACAGTGGTAGTGGCGGAAGGCTTCAGGGTGATATTGGAAGTAACGTTATACCGTTTCAGGAAAATAGAGGAATTGTATTTGGTGAGTTCATCTGTTTTATACATTCCGAGCTCATCGTAGTAACCAAGACCGATATAGTATACCGCTTTTTCTGAACCGCCGCTGATATTGGCGTTCGCATTCCGTACTTTTCCATTGTTGCGGAACAGTTCTTTAAACCAATCCACATTAGGATACAGGTAAGGATCACTGCCATCGGCGGTTTTCCGGATAGCCTCGTCAGAATACACCGGCGCGCTGCCACGGGTGGTCAGCGCTTCGTTTGATAATTTCATATAGGTAGGACCGTCGGCAAACGAAGGTAATTTCGTAAACTGGGTGATGCCTTCTGTATAACGCAGGTTATAGGCAGGCTTACCCGGCTTACCTCCTTTGGTGGTGATCAGGATAACGCCGTTGGCGCCGCGCACGCCGTATACTGCAGTGGCAGAAGCATCTTTGAGTACAGAAAAACTTTCAATGTCTTCAGGGTCTACATTGGAAATACTCCTGGGCACACCGTCCACCAATGTGAGTGGTGCGCTAAAGCCCTGTGTAAAAGTGGAGATGCCGCGGATGTAAATATTGGCATCGTTGTAACCCAGTTCCCCGCTGCGTTGTACAGATACCATTCCGGCTACGCGGCCACCGAGCGACTGTGTAAGGTTGGATACCGGCTGCTTCAGTTCTTTGGGAGTGATAGTAGCCTGGGCACCTACCAGGCTGATTTTTTTCTGCTCACCAAAACCCACTACCACTACTTCTTCCAGCGCGGAAGACGCTTCCTCCAACACTACGTCTATTTTGCTTTTGCGTTGTACCGGGATTTCCTGTTTACGGAATCCCATCAAACTAAACACCAGCACCGCATTATCATCTACTGACAAAATAAATTTTCCGTTGCCGTCGGTACCGGTGCCCAGGCGGGTGCCTTTAATGGCAACGGTTACGCCTACCATCGGCTGCCCCGTAGAATCCACCACTACACCGGTGATTTCCCTTTTGCCTACTGGAGAAAGATTAATGACAGGAGGTACTTCTTTTGTAGCTACTGAAATATTCTGACCGGAAGTTCTGAACTGCAAACCCGTACGGCCTTCCAGGTCCTGTAACAGTTTGGCAACCGCCATATTTTTATAGTTCACGGTTAACTTCTTTCCAAAAGCTTCCAGTGATTTATCGTACAGGAAACGGAAAGTGGTTTGTTTTTCAATGGCGCGAAAGAGGGTGGTCACCGTGGCATCTTTCAGCTGGATGGTGACTGTTTTTGTTTTGGGGTCCTGTTCCTGTGCGTGTAGCGGCGCCATATAAACAGCTGCCGCCAGGAATGAGCACAGAACGACCCTCACGGCCTTTTTAAGGCCGCGTGAAGCGGATAATAAAATTAGGATCATACGTTAGGTTTTGTTAGCGTAGTATGTATTAAAACAGGATTAAGCGGTTTATTTTTTATCTATACGGATTATATTTCCCTGGCGATGATATTGCAGATGATAAATAAAACAGATGGATTCCAGCACAGATTCCAGCGAAGTGTTGGCCTGTTGCCCGGACAATACATGCCGTCCCATTTCCGGTGTGGCCAGCACAATACGTACGCTGTACCATCTTTCCAGCACGGTAGTAACTTCCTTCAATGTAAGATTGTCCATCGTGATAATACCCTCCTGCCAGGAGTTCATTTTATGCGGCTCTTCCCTGAACCTCGTAAATCCATTCTTTGCGCTGTCGTAACTTATTTTGCTGCCTTGTTCCAATATGGCTTGTTGTCCTTCTGCCGCCATTACTTTTACTTTCCCTGTGGCAACGCCCACCACCAGCTTTTCGCCGGGGTAATGCTTCACATTAAAGGAGGTTCCCAATACCTGTGTTTGTACTTGCCCGGTGTGCACGATAAAAGGAGCCTGGCGGTCGGGATGTATCTCAAAAAAAGCCTCGCCGTCCAGCATTACCTCCCTGGAGGTGCCGGCATATGCTTCGCTGTAACGGATCACCGACCGGGCATTTAATATTACCGTAGAACTATCGGGAAGCACTATACGTTTTATTTCTCCGTCGCCTGCAGCAATGGTGGTATACGACGGCTGATGACGGGGCCATAGTAACATCAGGCCCAGCAACACCAGCAGCATGGCGGCATAGGGCAACCAGCGGCGGAATTGACCGCCCCGGATATTTCTTTGCAGCGCCGTGTTCACTACTTTATTTTTCAATCCGGCAGACAGTGGTTGCGGCTCGCTTTGAAACCATTCTTCAGGCGGCATCAGATCGCCCTGTTTGTTTTCTTCGAGCAACTGTAAAAGCAACCGGAGCTCCTCCCGGCTGGCAGTATTATGTTGTACTTTTTCTATCAGCTCCTGTAACAGGCCGGCATCAGGTTTCATCATATACAGTTCACTTCTACCTATATATACACTAAAAAAAAGGAGGCTACTTAGTGGAAGAAAAAAATTATTTCAGGAAGAATAATATCAGCAGCAAAATATAGGAATCTCTCAACTCAGCTTTTATTACTTTCAAACTGCTGTGGATGTGCGCTTCTACAGTACGTATGGAGATACCCAGTTTATCAGCGATTTCGCGGTGCGATAATCCTTCTTCCCTGCTCATACGGAATACTGCCTGTTGCTTGTCGCCCAGCGAGTCCAGCACGCCCTGGTATTGCTTGTACAGTTCATTATAATCCAGCCGGTGTAAGATACTGTCGGCTGGCTGCAACAAGGCATGCTCCGGATCTGTGGTCATTAGCCGGCGACTGACTTTATTGCGGATAAAATTCAGGATATGATTTCTTGCGATCGTGAATAGTAATACCTGTATATCAGCAGTCTCATCCAGCTTTGCGCGGAAATGCCAGAGTTTGAGGAAAATGTCCAGCAGTAATTCTTCTGCATCTTCCTCAATACCCACCTTTTTCCTGCAATAGCCTAAAACGCGCGGGCCCAACAGATCCAGTAAAGAACGCAGTGCTTCTTCGTCGCCTTCACGGAAACGGCGCAACAGGAAAGGTGAAATAAGAATAGTTGTATTGTCCATGCAGGAGACAAAATTAATAAGCCATTGTTAACGTAAGGTTATGATATGATTAACAGCGTGCAGTCTATAATTTTCATTGTTCGTCTGGTGGAATTTTACGTCCATCAATATTAATAAAAATAATCTTGTGGAGAAAGAATTTCCGGTGATCTCTTTTATTAAAAATATACCGCTCAGTGGCAGGTTGCTAACAGTTACTCCGGGGGGGTCAGGGATCAACAACAATCTTTGCAGTATACCTGCTAAAAACAAAAGGGAAACCGGTAAGCTGGTTTCCCTTTTGCGGTATTTAAATATTTCCTTTTTTCAGTTCCTTAACGGCATGATCACATGCCCGCGCAGTAAGCGCCATATAAGTAATAGAAGGATTCACACAGGAGGAAGACGTCATGCAGGCGCCATCTGTTACATATACATTTTTAGCGGCGTGTACCTGGTTAAAACCATTCAGTACAGATGTTTTGGGATCTTTACCCATGCGGGCGGTTCCCATTTCATGAATGCAATGTCCCGGAGGAGGTGCACCGTCGTAGCCATGCACATTTTTCAATCCTGCTGCTTCCAGCATTTCTATCGCACTGGCCTGCATATCCTTGCGCATGGCCATCTCATTGCCTTTAAATTCACAGTCGATATCAAGTATAGGCAATCCGTATTTGTCTTTCTTATTTTTATTCAGTACTACCTTATTTTCAAAATAAGGCAGGTGCTCACCCCAGGAACCTATGCCCATGCTCCATTTGCCGGGTTCGCCCTGGGCTTCTTTCAGCTGAACGCCGATGCCCTCCATGCTGGTGCCACGGGCCCTTCCTGCGCCGCCCTGGTAGCCAAAGCCACGCACATAGTCTTTTTGCATGGTGTTGGCGTTGGTGTTACGGAAACGCGGAATATAAATGCCGTTGGGTCTGCGGCCGCTGCTGTAATACTGGTCTTCAAAACCTTCATAATCGCCGCCGGCGCCAACGCCATAGTGATGATCCATGAGGTTATGCCCCAGTTGTCCGCTGTCGTTGCCAAATCCATCCGGGAACCGGTCTGACACCGAATTGAGCATGATCCAGCTGGTACCCAGTGTGGATCCGTTCAGGAAAATAATATCTGCGTAATATTCTACCGTTTTCAGGGTATGGGAATCCATTACTCTTACACCGGTAGCTTTACTTTTATCTTTATCATATAATACTTCCAGTACAATAGAATCCGGGCGCAGGGTCATGTTACCTGTTTTGGCGGCGGCAGGCAAGGTAACGCCGTTGCTGCTGAAGTAACCGGTAAACGGACATCCGCGGGCGCACAGGTTACGGTACTGGCATGGACCACGGTCCTTTAATCCTTTTGTGAGATGCGCCACGCGGCCTATGGTCAGGATACGGTCGTTATACTTTTCTTTGACGCGCGCCGCAACATGCTTCTCCAGGCAGTTCATTTCCATTGGCGGCAGGAAAACGCCGTCGGGCAGCTGTGGCAGGCCTTCCGCCTGACCGCTTACACCGATATATTCTTCTACATATTTGTACCAGGGGGCAATATCTTTATAGCGGATAGGCCAGTCAACACCATGACCATCTTTCGCGTTGGCTTCAAAGTCCAGGTCGCTCCAGCGGTACACCTGCCGGCCCCACATGAGGGATCGGCCGCCTACCTGGTATCCACGCAGCCAGTTGAAGGGCTTTATTTCGTTATAGGGGTTCTCAATATCATTTACCCAAAACTGTTGTGTGCCTTCATCAAAAGCATAACAACGGCTCTGGATGGGATGCTTCTCCCGCATTTCATTGGGGGTATGGAGATGATGAGCAAATTCCCACGGCGCTTTCATAGCGGTGGTGTAGTCCTTGATGTGCTCTACATTGCGGCCTCTTTCCAATACCAGCGTTTTCAGTCCTTTTTCACTGAGCTCTTTGGCAGCCCATCCGCCGCTGATACCGGAGCCCACTACGATGGCATCATATGTATTTTCCTTCTCTGCCTTTATATTCAGGTTCATATCGTTGTGTTTAAAGCCGCAAGCGGCCAGGAATAGGCTTTTGAAAAGCTATCCCTGACCGCTACGCACCTATTGTATTTTTAAATATTACCTTTCTTCAGTTCTTTCACGGCATAATCCACTGCACGGGCAGTTAACGCCATATAGGTGAGAGAAGGATTTACACAGGAGGCGGAGGTCATAGCCGCACCATCTGTTACAAAAACATTCTTCACGGCATGCATCTGGTTAAAGCCGTTGAGCACGGATGTTTTAGGATCACGGCCCATACGTGCGGTACCCATTTCGTGAATAGCCATACCCGGGTAAGATCCGTTGTCGTATGTTTTCACGTTTTTAATACCTGCTGCTTCCAGCATTTCTGCGGCATCATTCATCATGTCTACGCGCATTTTCTTTTCGTTCTCCTTGAACTCTGCATCAAACTTCAATACAGGCTGGCCCCATGCATCTTTCACGGAGGTATCCAGGGTTACCTGGTTGGCTTCATAAGGCAAACATTCACCGAAACCACCTAAGCCAATGCTCCATTGACCAGGTTCGGTGATCATTTCCTTAAAGTCCTTACCCACACCCATTTCAGCAATACCGCGGCTCCAACCTGAGCGGCTGGCGCCACCCTGGTAACCAAATCCACGGATGTAATCACGTTTATCGCTGCCGATGTTGCGGTAACGGGGCACATAGATCCCGTTGGCGCGACGGCCGAAATAGTATTTATCTTCATATCCTTCTGCAGTACCGGAAGCGCCTGTACGGAAATGGTGATCCATCAGGTATTTGCCCAATACGCCACTGTCGTTACCCAGCCCGTTCGGGAAGCGGGAAGACGTGGAGTTCATCATTATAAAGGTAGAACCGAGGGTAGAACCATTGATGAAGATGACCTTCGCGTAGTATTCCACCATTTCTTTGGTGTGCTTGTCTATAACCTTTACACCTGTTGCCTTGCCTTGCTTCTCATCATAGATGATGGAATTTACAATGGAATCAGGACGAAGTGTGAGGTTACCGGTGGCTCTTGCTGCCGGCAGCGTGGAGGATTGTGTGCTGAAGTAAGCGCCAAACGGACATCCGCGGCTGCAGAGGTTGCGGTATTGGCATTTCTCACGACCGGGAAGTGGTTGTGTGATATTGGCTACGCGCCCCATCGTAATATTACGGCCTTTGAATTTTCCTTCTACGCTGGCCTTCAGATCTTTTTCCACGCAGTTCATTTCCATGGCAGGCATAAACTGGCCATCAGGCAGTTGTGGTAGACCTTCGCGGGTACCGCTGATACCTGCAAATTTTTCTACGTAATCGTACCAGGGGGCAATGTCTTTATAACGGATAGGCCAGTCTACCGCAATGCCGTCTTTCAGGTTGGCTTCAAAATCAATATCGCTCAGGCGGTACGACTGACGGCCCCACATAATGGATTTGCCACCCACGATATCCGGGCGGTACCAGTCGAAACGTTTTACTTCATTATATGGACTTTCCGAATCGTTGATCCAGTATTTTTCGTTGTGTTCACTGTAGGGATAGTCGCGGCTCAGTTTGGGATGTGTTTCGCGCTGATCTACCGTGATACGGCCGCGGTGTTTAAATTCCCACGGATCTTTGGTGGCCGTTTCATAGTCTTTCACATGTTCCAGTGGTTTACCACGATCCAGCATGAGTACTTTCAGGCCTTTTTCTGTCAGTTCTTTGGCTGCCCATCCACCACTCACACCTGAGCCAATTACGATGGCATCATACGTATTTTCAGCCTGTGCTTTTATATTCAGGTTCATTTAATTAAGTTTTAAAAAGTAAAGAGAAGATTACACTGCCCAGGCTTTTTCTCCTTTGGTGTAAGGAGTACAACCTTCGTACTTGCCCGGAACGGGAACATAGCGCAACGCTTTGGTGGCACCCGGTTCGGAGGTGAAGTAACCCAGCAGGGTTAATTCTTTCAGGTACTGGAAATAATGGGTAGGATCCCCTTCTTTTTTATCTTTGCGCTTGTTGTAGTCTACGCGCTCTTTTTCAATTCCTGTGAGGAGTTCGGTGCGCTGTTCCGGTGTAATGTCCATGAAGCCTTTTTTGAATTGCTTCTCACTTGCCTCATTGATTTTTGACAACCCATCGAGGAATGCCTGCTGATCTTCTTTCTTGTAACAATCGTTCATCATTACAATGATAAAGTCTTCTACTTTGGCATCTTTTGCTCCAGGAGTGCTGGTTTTGGGTATGATGGTTTCCGCTATCTCCGCCAGCAAAGCTTTGGTTTCCGGCTTGTGAAGATCGTAGTTCTTAGGACCAGACCCTGTGCAGCTTTCTAAAGCTGATAACGTGGAAGCGGAAATGGCAGTACCCAACAAAATCGCCACATTCCTTATTGCGTCTCTTCTGTGCATAAATAGTAAGTTGATTTGACCTTCGAACAAGTTGGAAAAAATTCTTCTAAAAACCAAATAAAGAGGGGTGAAATATGCATGAGCGGCTAAAAATAGGAAGAAGTAAAAAAGAAGATGGGTAGATGTAAGTCTGTAATGCGACTTCCATCTACCCATCGGCCTGTACAGTGTGGCAACTGTTACAGGATATATTTTCCTTTGTCGTCTACCAGTACAACCGGCAGGCGGTGGTGTTTTTCGAAATAATCATAAGCCGACCTGAGTTCTGCCCAGAATTGTTTGGAAGAGCTGTCGGTCATGGTAAAGGTGCCCAGGTAGTTCATGGAACCGGGGTTACCGAACTTCACGGGGAATACATGCACCGGTATGAAATCCTGTCCTGCGTTCTTTGCATTGACCGCTAAAATGTATACCTCATCAATGAATTCATCGGTTAAAGGAATACAGCCTACGGTGATACAGTTGCCATGGATATAGATTTCACCACCGGGGTTCTTTGGATCGCTCAGGATGCGGTCGGAGAAATTCGGGTAGTTGATGCCCAGCGACAGGTGATAGTTGCTGTTCGGGTTAAAATCGTTGATATAATAGAATCCTTCCGGCACCTGGCGGTCCCCTTCCTTACGCTTGGGTCCCATTTTACCGGAAAGTGTACATACCCGGTAAGATTTGAACAAACGGAAAGTGTCCTGGGGGTTATTTTTTACCCAGATCTCCATTTCACTATCCAGTTTGAAGGAACGGACAAACATATATCTTGCAGGGTAGGCAAGGCCCTTCTTTTCGAATTCTTTTTTCAGCAACTCCTCTTTTTCACGGTATGCCTCCCCTACTTTGGGAAACATTTTCTGGTTGTCGAGGAAAGATTGCTGGGCAAAAACTTTACCTGCACCCAACAAAATCAGGACGATTACAACAAGTCGCTTCATAATATTATTCAACAAAATTTTAATATTTACACCAGGTTTATATAAGCAAGATAAAACAATAACAGGGCAAGAATAAAATATATTACCATACTCACTTTCCTGTTGGCTATCTTTAAAATATAGTGTTTGTGCCCCTGATAGATCAATATGGCCGTAAAGGCCTGGAAAATTCCACCTAACAAAAACAATACACCGAACAGCGTTTGCATCCTCATAAAAAACGGAACTCTTATTTTAATATTGTAAAGTTACGCGTTTATTGCTTTACTGTAGCTTTATCCATTCCAGTTTTACGGTAGTTTCGTCCATGCCGGAGCTGAAAGTGGCGCGCACGGGGTACTTCCCGTTATAGGCGTAGGTATAGGTGTTGGTGATCACCCTGGAAGTGTTGGGACTGCTAATGTTTTCAGTGAGCACGTTGTGGGCCGAGAGGCTTCCACCACCGCCGTCCAGCAGGATAGCCAGCTCTGGCTGCAGCTGCTGCGGGTTCCGCATGCGGTCGTAGGTGTAGCTGACAGAAGAAGTATACACAAACTTACTGTATCCCGGCTGTTTACCGTAGGTATCCATCCGTTCCACATCTCCTTCCTGGTTCCAGGTATACTCCAGGTATCCGCTGTTTTCCCAGGCTGCTTTGGCGCCATTATGGCCAAACTGGTAACGCCGGGCTATTTTACCACTGGCATCATACGCCAGGGAGTCATAGGAATACACGGCGTTGTCGCGGTAATAACTGATCCTGGACACCTTGTCGCTGCTGTACTCAAACGACAGGTAAGGATCGCCGGTAACGGCTTTTTCATCCGCAGCCGACAGGCATTTCACCAGGCGGCCATTTTCATACACCGGCAGCTGGACATCGCTGTAGGTAGCATTTTCCGTTTTGCGCAGCTGTATAATCCGGCGAATGGATTTGTCGGGATTATACTCCACCGTTGTTTGTCCTGCGGGCGATACCATTTTGTGCAGGTAAGTTTGCTGATCGCCGCCATTAGGGAAACCAATATGGTTGCCTTCGCTACGGAAAGCAGTAAGGATGGTGAACGATGTCACCAAAGCGGCATAGATAGCCCCGCGGGCTATGGAAGTTGTGTGCATAGGTTACAAATATTAAATATAAATATACTGTATAAAAATAACTAAAGTGTGGCTAATGCGGGAAAAGACGCAATATATACGCGCATTTTGACAAGTTGGTTTAAAATAACAAATTATTTACATATCGTTAACATTTGCATGCGTAGGTTGTCTTACTCAGGATTAAACTTATTACACTGATTACGCTGATTTGATCGCAGCGTAGGTTGTCTTACTCAGGATTAAACTTATTACACTGATTACGCTGATTTGATCACTTTTTGATTTTAAAAGATTCGGGGAGATGTTAGCGTAGGTTGTCTTACTCAGGATTAAACTTATTACACTGATTACACTGATTACGCTGATTTGATCACTTTTTGATTTTAAAGGATTCGGGGAGATATAAGCGTAGCTTATCTTTTTGCCTGATTAGGATTTTACTTTTTTCTTTGGGAGATGGGTATTTAAAAAAGCTGACTTGAAGATCGGATAGCCCATGCCTTACATCTGCTTTGCACATGCTTTGCACATGCTTTGCACATGCTTTATATATGCTTTTGATTTGCTGTTAATGTGGAGGTGACGTGGACTTGATCGGTAACGTATTGTGCATCAATGCGCTAGAGCCGGTTTTAAGATATTCTTTAGACAGGTTCATCAGAAAAAGAACCTGGATATCAACGCTTTAGGCATATTATAAAGATAAACATAATCAGGCAAAAAACAACGTTTGCATTTTTTTTTAGCTTTAAAAGATCAGGGAAAATAAAAGCGCATCTTCCGCTTCTATCTTCCCTGATCTTTAAATCTAAAAAACTCAAAAAAATAAAATCAACTTACGCTTATATCTCCCAAAATCTTTTAAAATCAAAAAGTGATCAAATCAGCGTAATCAGTGTAATAAGTTTAATCCTGAGTAAGACAACCTACGCGTAAGACAAACTACGCCGGTTACAAATTGCCGCGCAGTGCCTGTTCTCTTTCTATGGATTCAAACAAAGCCTTGAAGTTGCCTTTACCGAAAGATTGCGCACCCTTGCGCTGGATGATCTCGAAGAATACGGTTGGCCGGTCCTGGATAGGCTTGGTGAAGATCTGCAACAGGTAGCCTTCATCATCGCGGTCTACCAGGATGCCCAATTTTTGTAATGGCGCAATGTCCTCATCAATCTTACCAACCCTGTCCAGCAGGGTTTCATAGTAAACCGGTGGCACCGTCAGGAATTCCACGCCCCTGTTTTGCAGCTCAGTCACCGTGTTCACAATGTCGTTGGTGGCAATGGCTACGTGCTGAACACCAGGTCCGCCATAGAAATCGAGGTATTCTTCAATTTGTGATTTCTTCTTTCCTTCCGCAGGTTCGTTGATGGGGAATTTCACACGGCCGTTACCGTTACTCATTACTTTACTCATTAAGGCAGAGTATTCGGTGGAAATATCGCTGTCGTCGAAAGAGATCAGGTTCCTGAAACCCATCACGCGCTCGTAAAATCCAACCCAGGTATTCATCTCATTCCAGCCCACATTACCCACGCAATGATCTACATATAACAGGCCGGTATCCGTTGGATTGTAATTCGTTTTCCATTCCTTATAACCCGGCATAAACAATCCTTTATAGTTTTTACGTTCTATAAAAAGATGCACGGTGTCGCCGTAGGTATGAATACCGCTCCGCACTACTGTGCCAAATTCATCTTTCTCTGTAACCGGCTCCAGGTAAGGCGTGGCGCCCCGTTTCACGGTTTCTTCGTAAGCCGACCGGGCGTCGTCTACCCACAGTGCCAGTACTTTCACACCATCACCATGTTTGGCAACGTGACGGGCAATTTCGGTATCCGGCAACAGGGAGGTGGTGAGCACAAAGCGCAGTTTGTTCTGCACCAGCACATAGGAAACCCTGTCTTTTACCCCGGTTTCAGGACCGGCATAAGCCACCGACTGAAAGCCGAAAGCAGTTTTGTAATAATGTGCCGCCTGCTTGGCGTTGCCTACATAAAACTCTACGTAGTCGGTACCGTTGAGTGGTAAAAAGTCCTGCTGACCGGTTAAGTTGTCCGCATTCGCTAATGCTGTTTCCATAACATTCAATTGTTTTGGTTTTATAAGTTGGTTGGTTTTTGTGAATCATTTATTCTGCCCAGCTCATGACGTAGCTGCCATCTTCAATACCCAATGCTGCTTCGGTGATCTGCAAAGGGTGAAAGGTGTCTACCATCACTGCCAGCTCTTTTGTTTCTTTTGCGCCGATGCTTTTTTCCACGGCTCCGGGGTGAGGCCCGTGCGGGATACCCGCAGGATGTAAAGTGATCATTCCCCGCACCACATGCTTACGGCTCATAAAATCGCCGTCTACATAATATAATACCTCATCACTGTCGATGTTACTGTGATTATACGGTGCAGGGATCGCCAGCGGATGATAATCAAATAACCGCGGGCAGAAGGAACACACGACAAAGTTGTTTCCTTCAAAGGTCTGATGCACCGGCGGCGGCTGGTGTACCCGCCCGGTGATCGGTTCAAAGTCGTGGATGGAAAAGGCAAACGGGTATTCGCATCCATCCCAGCCAATTACGTCGAAGGGATGATGTTTATAATGAATGGGATAGATCACCCCTTTCTTTTTTATACGGATCAGGAAGTCGCCTTCCTCATCAATGGTTTCCAGGTGCTGCGGCTGCCGGATATCCCGTTCGCAGTAAGGGGAATGCTCCAGTAATTGTCCGTATTTGCTCAGGTATCTTTTTGGATAACGGATAGGACTAAACGATTCCACTATAAACAGGCGGTTATCTTCCGTATTAAAAGTGATCTGGTAAATAGTACCACGGGGAACCACCAGGTAATCGCCATAGCCAAATTCCAGCTGGCCGTATTGTGTTTTCAATACACCGCTTCCTTCATGCACGAAAATCATTTCATCCGCATCCGCGTTCTTGTAAAAATATCCTTCCATGCTTTTGCGGGGCGATGCCAGTACAATATGAAGATCACTGTTTACGAGTACTGCTTTGCGGCTTTCTAAAAAGTCGTCTTCCGGCTTAATATTAAACCCCATGAAGCTCCGGTGCTTCAGCATCTTTTCTTCTGCCACCTTTGGCGCAACGGAATAGGGTTCATCTACTTTTACAATCTCCGTAGGGGGGTGACAGTGATACAACAGGCTGGAGTGGGAAGAGAATCCCTCCGTAGAAAACAACTGCTCCGAATACAGCTGGCCGTCCGGTTTGCGGAACTGGGTATGGCGCTTATGCGGTATTTGTCCTAGTTTATAATAATGTGGCATGACGGGTGGTTTGAGAAAATTGTTCTGGTGTACAATTAAAAGATTGAATGGGTGTATGATTCATTGTACTGGTGTACGATCCATATTTATATGATACAGTGCAACCTGCTGATGGCAGCAAAAAATTAAGATACACATGCGCAGGAATAGCAACTGAATACTATTACAAAGTTACGGTATATAAACACGAAGGATGGCCGGTAGCGGCCGTTGGGAAAGGTTATGCCAAAGTCGAATCCATGGCAAGCGTGGCCATGAGAAAGTAGTAGTTAAGCTGACTATTGCTTGTATATTTCAGTGAAATGGACAAGTGGCAATTGTTTAGGCGACTAAGGTAAGGAAAAACTGTGATTCCAAAATGATTTTTGTCATGGGCAATATTCAGTCACACAATTGTCACAAAACAACCATTTTGTTCAATGTCAGGAATTATGAAATTGCAACTATCTTATTTATATTTTAAATATAATTCTAAAAAATAACCATAATAAGTATCAAAAATCAACAAATGACCCTAAATTTAAAACATTTCTAAAAATCGCCACTGCACTTTTATTTACCAGTGTAATTGTAGACTTTTGTTACACAATCGTCATATTCCAATAGTGATACCGTTCTACACATACCAGTTCTCTTCGGTTTCTGCCTCCAGGCGGATAGCGGACACTATGGCGACAACGACCACCATTATTACAACCCCACTGCGGGGTTAGTTTTCACATATTATCCAACGACCACAAGGGTGGTACATAACCGGGAGGACCCGGACTTATCTACGTATAAATTTTCCATATGCAAGTATTAAAATTTGGCGGCACTTCAGTGGGAAGCGCCAAAGCAATAGAACAGGTTTGCAACATCCTCAAACAATATAAACCGGCCGGTAAATATGCCATCGTCGTATCTGCACTCGGCGGGGTAACGGATAAGCTTATACGCTGCGGGCAACTCGCGGAGCAAGGCAACGAAGACTATAAAAGTATATTACAGGAAATTGAAGCCCGGCACCTCGATACCATCCGTGAATTATTCCCTATCACTGCACAAAGCGGGCAAATCAGCCAGCTGAAGAAAAAACTCAACACCCTCGAAAACCTCTGCGACGGCATCTTCCAGGTCGCAGAACTCAGTCCGCGTACCCTGGATAAAATCATGAGCTACGGCGAACTGATGTCCTGCGTTATCGTTGCTGAAAAGCTGAAACAGCAGGGATTCTCCGCTACCTGCAAAGACAGCCGCGAACTCATTGTAACAGATAATCACTTCGGCCACGCTACCGTTAACTTTGTTGCCACCAATCACCATATTACGCAGTTCTTTGCACAGTCGCCCGCCGACTATGTAGTACTGCCAGGCTTTGTTGCCGCTACCCCCGATGGCGAAACCACCACCCTCGGACGCGGCGGCTCCGACTACACCGCCGCCATTGTGGCGGCCGCCGTCAACGCCACCGTACTTGATATCTGGACAGATGTGAGCGGCATGATGACCGCCGACCCCCGCATTGTATCACAGGCTATTCCCATCTCACACATTTCTTATGTGGAAGCAATGGAGCTGTCGCATTTTGGCGCCAAAGTCATTTATCCCCCCACCATCCAGCCGGTGATGAGTAAACGCATCCCCATCTGGATTAAAAATACTTTTGCCCCGGAAGATCATGGCACCCTCATACAGGACAGCGCCGACCGCAGCTTCCCGGTAACAGGCATCTCCGGTATTCCCAACATCGCCCTGCTCACCCTCGAAGGAAGCGGCATGGTGGGCATCCCCGGCTTCTCCAAACGGTTGTTTGAATCCCTCTTACGGGAACGCATCAACGTAATTCTTATTACCCAAAGCTCATCTGAACACTCTATCACTGTAGGTATCCATGAAACAGATATGCTGAAAGCTAAAACTGCGGTGGACAGCGAGTTTGCACAGGAAATAAGCGAAAAACGCATTGAACCCCTCCTGGTGGAAAAAGACCTCTGCATTGTGGCCGTAGTGGGAGATAAAATGAAAAACCATCATGGCACCAGCGGTAAGCTCTTTGGCACCCTGGGCAGGAACGGGGTGAACGTAAGGGCCATCGCGCAGGGATCTACCGAAAAAAATATCTCCGCGGTGATCAACAAAGCCGATATCAAAAAAGCGCTGAACGTTATGCATGAAACCTTTTTTGAAACACCCCTCAAACAGGTGAACCTCTTTATCGCCGGCGCAGGAAATGTGGGCAGCAAACTGCTGGAACAACTGGAACAACAGCAATATTACCTCCAGCATGAACTGGGGTTGCAGATCCGGGTAACCGGCCTGGCCAACAGCCGCCACACCCTCATCAGCGAAACCGGCATCACCTTACGTGAGTGGCGCGAACAACTGGAGCAGGCCAAACATATCAGCACCGCCGATTTCGTGCAGCAGATAAAAAGCCTGAACCTCCGCAACAGCGTATTCGTGGACAATACCGCCAGCAGCGATATTGCAGCCGTATACCACGAGTTCCTGCAACACGGTATCTCCGTGGTTACCTGCAATAAAATTGCCTGCTCATCAGACTACGCTTATTATAAACAACTGAAAGACCTCGCCCGCAAATACAACGCCTCCTTCCTGTTTGAAACCAACGTGGGAGCAGGACTACCGGTCATCAATACACTGAATGACCTGATCCGCAGCGGCGACAAAGTACACAGCATCGAAGCCGTGTTGTCCGGCAGCCTCAACTTCGTATTCAACCATTTTCTAAATGGCACCAGTTTCCGTGAAGTAGTAAAAGCTGCGCAGGACGAAGGCTACACCGAACCAGATCCGCGCATCGATCTCAGTGGTAAGGACGTTATGAGAAAGATCCTCATCCTAGCCCGTGAAAGCGGCGCCGCCATTGAAATGGATGAAATCACCAACTACTCATTCCTGCCCGCCGAATGCCTCGACGCCCCTTCTGTAGCCGCCTTCTACGAAGAGCTGGATGTACATGCCGGTCACTTCCAGGGACTGCGCGAAGCCGCAGAAGCTGAAGGCAAACGCCTGAAGTTCGTAGCCCGCTATGAAGATGGCAAAGCCTCCGTAGGCCTGCAAAGCGTGGCTCCCGATCATCCGTTCTTTAAACTGGAGGGGAAGGACAATATTGTGCTGTACACTACCAGCAGGTATAAAGACCAGCCACTGATCGTAAAAGGCGCAGGTGCAGGAGCAGATGTTACCGCCTCCGGCATCTTTGCAGACATCATCCGGAGCGCCAGATTGTAAACTTTCCATGAAATGAGTTGCAATCCTGACAATCAATTATTAAATTAAACTAACTTAAAGGTGATATGGACAGTATAAAAGTATTTGCGCCGGGAACAGTGGCCAATGTAGCTTGTGGGTTTGACGTGATCGGCCTGGCGCTGGACGCGCCGGGAGATGAAATGATCCTTCGCAGGAGCAGTGAACCAGGCATCCGCATTACTGCCATCCATGGCGCAGACCTGCCCCTGGAAACATCACGTAATGTGGCCGGCGTAGCCGTTCAGGCATTATTACAGAAATACGACCAGCCGGATATCGGCATTGAAATAGAGATCTTTAAAAAGATCCACCCCGGCAGCGGCATCGGCTCCAGCGCCGCCAGCAGCGCCGGCGCGGTAGTAGGCGTAAATCATTTACTGGGGGAACCCTTCACCAAAAAACAACTGGTAAGGTTTGCCATGGAAGGAGAACGGCTGGCCTGCGGTTCAGCACATGCGGACAACGTAGCCCCGGCCATCCTCGGCGGCTTCACCCTGGTAAGAAGTTACCGTCCCCTGGATATTACCACTCTCCATACACCGGAACATCTGTGGGTAACCGTTATACATCCGCAGATAGAGGTGAAAACGTCTGATGCGCGCGAAATACTGAAACAAAAAGTGCTCATGACAGATGCCATCCGGCAATGGGGCAACGTAGGCGCACTGGTGGCGGGGCTTTACCAAAACGATTATGAACTGATCAGCCGCTCGCTGGAAGATGTGATCGTGGAGCCTATCCGCTCCATCCTCATCCCGGCCTTCCACGAACTGAAACTGAAATGTAAAGAAGCCGGCGCCCTCGGCGGCGGTATCTCCGGCTCCGGTCCCTCTGTATTTATGCTCAGCAAAGGAGAAGAAAATGCCCGCAAAGTAGCGGCTACGATGGATAGCGTTTACGCACCACTTGGCGTGGATTATAAAATCTACGTTTCCCAGATTAACACCGCCGGTGTAAAAGTGATTGACTAACTAATTAACAACGTTTTATTCATGCAGTATTTCAGCTTACAGAACAAGCAGCACCAGGTAAATTTCGAAACAGCAGTAGTACAGGGATTGGCGCCAGACAGGGGACTCTATTTTCCGGAACAGATACCGGCACTGGATAAAGACTTCATCAATAACCTGCATAATTATACGGACCACGAGATCGGACTACAAGTAATCCGCCCGTTTGTTGGCAATGAAATACCCGAAGAGGCTTTAAAAAAGATAGTAACCGATACATTACATTTTCCTTTCCCGGTGCAAAAAGTGACCGGTCATACCTACGCCCTGGAACTGTTCCACGGCCCTACCCTTGCATTTAAAGATGTGGGCGCCCGCTTTATGGCCGGCTGCCTCGGCTATTTCCGCCGCAACAGCACCACTCCTGTAACAGTACTGGTAGCCACTTCCGGCGATACCGGCGGCGCCGTGGCCAGTGGTTTCTATAATGTACCCGGCGTGGAAGTGGTGATCCTCTACCCTTCCAAAAAGGTGAGTGTATTGCAGGAAAAACAACTCACTACCCTTGGCAATAATATTCATGCACTGGAAATAGAAGGTACTTTCGACGACTGCCAGCAGCTGGTAAAAACTGCTTTCCTGGACCAGGAACTGCAGGCACGCCGGCCGCTTACCAGCGCCAACTCCATCAACGTAGCCCGCTGGCTGCCCCAGATGTTCTATTATTTCCTGGCATACAAACAAATGAAGGCGGCACATCCCAGGCTCGTGTTCTCCGTACCCAGCGGCAATTTCGGCAACATCTGCGCAGGCATGATGGCTGCTGCCATGGGATTGCCGGTATCACACTTTGTGGCCGCCACCAATATTAACGACACCGTGCCCCGCTTTATGGATAGTGGCAAATATGAACCAGGCAAAGCATCGCCTACCATGTCTAACGCTATGGATGTGGCAGATCCCAGCAATTTTGTACGTATCCTGGAACTGTTTGGCAACAGCCTCCCTTCCCTCGCAGAAAAACTTACCGCCTACAGCTTTAATGATAAAGATACCGCCCGTACGATGGAACAGGTATGGAAAGAAAACCATTATATGCTGGACCCTCATGGGGCAGTAGGCTTCATGGGATTGCAGCGTTACCTGGAACATTCCCCTGAGCTGACAGGCGTTTTCCTGGAAACAGCCCACCCGGTGAAATTTGAAGACACCGCTCCTAAATCTATCCGGGAGGAAATATATACCCCCGCGAAGGTGATGTCTTTATATGGTAAAGAAAAACAGGCTACCCTGCTGGCTGCCGATTATCCTGCTTTCAAAAACTGGTTAATGCAATAATGATTCTGTAGTTTTGGCGCCAGTATGAAGTATTTACCTATCCTCCTGTTATTAATGGGTGCGCAGGCATGTAATAATGCCGGCACCCGGCAGCAAGATACTGCCAGCCGCCCGGACTCCGTGCTGTACAGCGATATCATCCGGCCGGTAACGGATTCTATTTCACAGTTTCCTGACCATCCTGATTTGTACTATCGCCGCGCACTGCTATTGTTTAATACCAATCCTGCACTGGCGCAGGCCGATTTTGAAAAAGCCGCCTCGCTGATGCCGGAAAATACCGACTACTGGGCAGGGGCAGGCGAAGCCGCCCTGATCGTGAATGATTATAAAAAGGCAGCCGCAAATTTTCAGCAAGCGCTGGCTACCGCTCCCGGCTATACGTACCTGGAATACCGCCTGGCCACTGCACTGATAGAAAATAAACAATATGCCCAGGCAGACAGCATCGCTAACGTGCTCGCACAAACGACAGATGCTCGCGATAAAGCATTCTACCTGAAAGCCCGCATGGCGGAAGATAAACAGGATACCACCTCGGCTATCCGTCACCTTACCTCCGCCATTCATGCCGCCGGGAAACAGCCTGAATTTGAGGCCGTCATGGAACTGGGCGACCTGCTCCGCAGCCGCAAAGCCACTGCCGCCCTTAACTATTACCAGCAGGCATGGCAACTGGATACTACCAACGCATATCCTTTATTTGAAGCCGCTCAATTCCAGGAAGAACTGGGCGACCTTCCCGCCGCGCTCGGCGCGTACCGGAAATGCATAGTGGCAGATCCCGGCTTTGAACCAGCCTACCTGGCACTGGGGAAAATTTACAGCAATAAAAAGGACTGGAAAACGGCGTACACCTACTACAACCTGGCGGCCAAATCGGCGCCAACAGACGCATGGGCCTATTACTACAGGGCTACGGCACAGGAACAACTGGGCAACAAAGCACTGGCTATAGAAGACTATACCAAAGCTACTTCCTTTAAGAAAGATTTCAGCGAAGCAAAGGAAGCCCTGAGAAGATTGAACCCGTAATTACTTAAATTTACATCATTCAAAAATAGAGCACTTGGAAAAACATCCTGTTTTAGTGGCGCCATCTTTACTGGCAGCAAATTTCCTGGAGCTGGGAAAAGAAGTGGATATGGTGAACCGCAGCGAAGCCGACTGGTTCCATCTCGATGTAATGGATGGACGGTTTGTACCTAATATCAGCTATGGCTTACCCGTGATTGCACAGATCAAAAAGAAAGCGCAGAAACCCTGTGATGTGCACCTGATGATCGAAGAACCGGAGAAATACGCAGCCGACTTCAAAAAAGCCGGCGCCGACATACTTACTGTACACTTCGAAGCCTGCATCCACCTGCACCGGAATATCCAGCAGATCAAAGGACTGGGCATGAAAGCCGGCGTGGCACTGAATCCGCATACACCGGTAGGGTTACTCGAAAATGTGATCCGGGATATTGACGTGGTGCTGATCATGAGTGTGAATCCGGGTTTCGGCGGACAAACATTCATTGAACAAACCTACCAGAAAATAAGACAACTGAGACAACTGATCACCGACAATCACGCACATGCGCTCATTGAAGTAGATGGCGGTATAGGCACAGATAACGCCGGACAACTCATCCAGGCGGGCGCAAATGTATTAGTGGCAGGCAGTGCCATCTTCTCCTCTGCCGATCCTGAAAAGACTATTCACACGCTCAAGACAAGTGTGAAATAATTTCCTTTGATAGTGGCTTGGTGAGATATCCTGTTACAAAATTGTAAGCATTCACACGCTCCCTGTCCTTTTCATCAATGGAGGAAGTCAGTACAAAGATCCTGATTTGCTTAGGCAACTCCGCCTGGAAAACAGCATATTCTTCCAGGAACTCCCAGCCATCCATCACAGGCATATTGAGATCCAGCAGTATAAGATCCGGCAAGGCCTGTGCTTCTCCTGCATTTTCCCGGAGAAGGTCCAATACATCCTGTGCGTCGGAAAATACACGGATATTACTGCTGATAGCCTGACGTTCGATCATGATTTTGGCAATCTGCTGGTGAATCGGGTCATCATCTACAATAAAAATCGTATTGATTAAACTCATAAAGGGGGTTTATTCTGATCTAAAAGTAATAATAAATTTGGTTCCCTCTCCGGGATGACTTTCTGCTCTTATATTACCACCCATCGCTTCTACCTGCGTTTTCGTGATAAATAGGCCAATTCCTTTCGCATCCTTATTTTTATGAAAGGTTTTGCGGAAGCCAAAAAGCTTGTTGCCAAACCGCTCCATATCTATACCCACGCCGTTGTCTTCCACGCTCAGAATGATGTTATCATTTTCTTTCCAGCTCCGCAGATGCAGTGCAGGCGTACGTTCTGAAGAACGGTAGCGGATAGCGTTGGTAATAAAATTCAGCAGGATACTGTCGAGGTACACCCGGGGGTATTCAATCACCGGCTCCTCCTCAAAATCGTAGGTGATCTGGATATTGCTGGTTTCTATATCTACCAGCAAAATATCTTTTACCTTCTGTAATCTTTCGGCAAACGACAGTTTTTCTTTTTCCACATTCACATCTTTCCGGATCTGCACTACCTCCACCAGGTCGTTCAGTGTTTCATCAATCTTCTTTATCACCTCGTGTACCATACCCAGGTAAAGATCCTTTTCCTGCTGGGCGGCAGCTTCATTGTGCATCTGCATCAGCGCCTTCAGGTTGGCAATAGGCGCCCGGAGGTTATGGGAAGTGATGTGGGCAAAATCTTCCAGCTGCTTGTTCTGGTTCAGCAGGTTTTTGTTCAGGTTAGATAACTGCTCGTTGGCCTTCCGCAGCTCTTTCTGCAATTTCCGGCTGTCCGTAATATCGCGCATAAACACGGAGATCCCGCCGTCCTGCATCGGGGTAAGCAGGAAATCATACCATTTGTCTGCCCCCGGGAAGTAGATGCCGAACGACTGTGACGCCTGCTGCTGGATGCATTCCTGCAGCCGTGCATAAAACACGGTGCCGCTTAAGCGCGGAAATTCCTTGAAGATATTGCTGCCCATGGCCACCGGGTGACCAATCATTTTCTCGGCCTTCCGGTTCAGGAAGTTGAGGTTACCTGATTTCTCCATAGCGGCATATCCCATATCGATGGTATCAAAGAAAAGGCGCATCAGCTCTGTGTTCCGGGTGAGTGCGTCCCTGATTTCCAGTTGTTCGGTGATATCCTGTACGACCCCGTACATGCGTACCAGCCGACCGTTTACATAACCGGGTTGTCCAATAGACCGGACCCTTTTTACCTGTTGTTTGGAAGAAATGATGGTGAGCTGGGCATCGAATGGCCTGCCTGTTTCCATACATTGCTGCATCAGCGCTTCGAGGCTTTCACGGGCTTCAGGCGTGTAATAGGCCAGTGCTTTTTCAAGATCGACGGGGGTGTCTACGGGGCAGTCGTGGATGTGATACGACTGGTCCGTCCACCGCACCTGGCCACTGTCTACATCCAGTTCCCATCCGCCTATCTTACCGATGGTACCTGTTTGCTGGAGGAATTCCTGGTTCTTCTTAATCTCCAGCTCCTGCAGTTTTTTATCGGTGATATCATTTACCAGCGCTACCACAATCATTTCCTTGTCCACCGGTTCAATCACCGGGAACACGGTCAGGTCGAGGTATACTTCCCGGCCTACGGTGGTCCATCGCTTGTCCTGGGAGAAGTCGATCCGCTTTTCCACGCGGAGTGATTTATTCTGTTCCAGGGCCTGTACAAACAGTTTGTCCAGTTCAAACATGGTGGCCAGTTCATCGTTCATCACGTTGAAAGGCTGGCGGCTCATGGGATGCGGCGAATTAAAGAAGAAGCGTTGTGTTTGATTGATCCGGCGGATAAAGCCAAAATTATCAAACTGGATATAACCGATGGGCAGGTTTTCGATGATGTTGTCGAGGAGTCGTTCGCTTTTCTGGAGGCTGAGTTCCGATAATTTTTTCTCTGTGATATCGTCCAGTATCAGGAAGATATTATCCATATTCCGTTGCTGGTCTGTGAGGGGGAATATGGTCGCTTCGAAATATACGGGATAAAGCCTGGTGATGTTTTCGTGGTGTTTCTCGCGGTAGCTGAGGAGGATTTCCCGTTTGATCGTTTTCCCTGTTTTGCGGGCTTCCTCGAACATAACGGCGAGGCCATTAAGCCGGTAGAAAGGGTCTTTCAGCCATTTATAATCCGGTTGGGTAAAGAAGGCGTGGTGTTTGCCCCAGATCTGCCGCTGGCGGGTGTTCATGTCCATACTATCACCATCGGGCGAGAACTGTTGCAATCCGAGCGGAAGATTTTCCAGCACCTGGCCATAGTACACTTCATTACGGGCACGTTTTATTTCGGTGAGTTTCCGCTCTGTGATATCGATGCCGATGAGCATGCAATGCGTAAGGGCGCCGGCTTCACTGAAAAACGGGGTAATGCCGGCTTCCAGCCATAGTGGCTTATTTTCAGCGTTAATAAGAAAGCAGAGCTGTTCCTGCACCGGTTCCCCTTTTGTAAGGGTATTCCAGAGATCCTGCCAGTGTTCCGGGTTATCAGGCCGGAAGAGGGCGGTAAAAGCGCCGCCGGTAAGGGGGCCTTCTGATGGCTGCAATGCCGCTATCACCTGCGTATTAACCGCAGTCACCGTACCTGCCGCATCTATGGTGACAGAGAGTGCAAAGGCATTAATAGCGGTTTCAAGATGCTGTAAGTGGCTGTAATGCTGTTGCAGCATAACTACATTCATATGATAGCAGAATCTAAAATCGTTGTGTCAGGAAACGCCTAAAGTAGGCATTATATAATAAAAAACACTATTGGACAGGTAAAAGTAATAAATTGTTAGATATCGGTCAATTCCTCATAAACGCAGAATTAACAAGGGAAAGAGTGGATTGGTTCAATCATTTATCCACCTGTTGTGGATTTTGAGTTTTCCGAAATTGTTAAACGATCAATATCTTTGGGGTATCTTATTACATTATTATTTTTAAAATATTATCAGATGAAAGTTTTGATTATCATGGGTTCCGAGAGTGACAAGCCTGTAATGGAAGAATCACAGAAGCATTTACAGTATTTTGGAATTGAAAATGAGATGATAGTGGCTTCTGCTCACCGCAATCCTGATAAAGTAAGAGAATTGTGTATAACCGCTCAGGAAAAGGGTTTTGGCGTAATTATTGCCGCAGCGGGCATGGCAGCAGCCTTACCGGGAGTTGTATCAGCTTACACTTCGCTGCCTGTTCTTGGAGTTCCTTTAGATGGTGGTTTACCGGGCGGAATTGATGCCTTGTATTCAATTGTACAGATGCCTGCGGGATTACCGGTAGGTACATTGGCGGTTGGAAAAGCGGGTGCGCGTAATGCGGCTATACTGGCTGCACGTATCCTGGCTTTGGGTAATAAAGATATCGCCGCTAAAGTGGAAGGCTTCAAACAGAACGGGTACAGAATTTAGTGATAGCTTAACAATTGCGTTCTCCAGGTTATACTAGATTTAAATATATTCGGATTGAAAAATACCGATCATTTCCTGGACAATTAAACCTTAGAATCATTGACTGAATCCATTATCAATTTAGACAGTATTAATCCCATTGAGTTTTTCGGCGTTAACAACGGAAAGCTTGATCTGCTGAAAAAGAAATTCCCATTGCTTAAGATCCTGTCCAGGGGCACCCAGTTAAAATTGAGTGGGGCACCGGAAGAAGTGGCTACAGCGGAGGAAAAAATCGGTCAGATCGTTAAATACCTGGAGCGGAACGGTAACCTGACAGAGAACTATTTTGAACAGATTCTTGGAGATGAGGAAGGCACTAAAATCGACAATTTCAGTGAGCGCAATCCCAACGAAGTACTGGTGTTTGGGCCCAACGGCAGAACCGTAAGGGCCCGTACTGCCAACCAGAAAAAGATGGTAGCGCTGGCGGAAAAGAACGACATCATTTTCGCGATAGGTCCTGCCGGTACCGGTAAAACCTATACTGCCGTTGCTTTGGCGGTTCGTGCTCTCAAAAACAAAGCGGTTAAAAAGATCATTCTAACCCGCCCTGCGGTAGAAGCAGGGGAAAGCCTCGGTTTCCTGCCGGGAGATCTGAAAGAAAAGATCGATCCATATCTGCGGCCATTGTACGATGCGCTGGATGATATGATCCCTGCGGAAAAGCTGAGTTACTACATGACCAACCGCGTTATTGAAATTGCACCGTTGGCGTATATGCGTGGACGTACCCTGGATAATTCCTTTATTATCCTGGATGAAGCGCAAAATGCCACCGACCTGCAGATCAAGATGTTTCTAACCCGTATCGGTGCATCTGCACAGGCCATCATCACCGGTGACCTTACACAGATAGATTTACCCAAAAATCAGCAATCCGGTCTGGAAAGGGCTACCCGCATCCTTCGTAACATCGATGGTATTGGTCAGGTGGAACTTGATGAGGAAGATGTGGTAAGACACCGGCTTGTTAAAGCCATCATCAAGGCTTACGAAGCCAATAAGGAAAAATAAGACAGTTGATATCCTGTTATCTGATAGCTGGTTATTTGTTTGGACGGTACAACCGCCACCAGACAAGCAATCAGCTATCAAAATAACAATTATCTAAATATTTAACTCTTTATTAACGGCGATTGCCGTAAGTTCACCTGTTTTTATCCAAGGGAGACATTCAGTCCGGGAGCCTGTGAGTGTGCTGAGCTATAGCTGATGACTTTGCAGTATTGAAGTTTACCCCTATTTTTGTTGTGATATATTATAATTTATCGACCGCATGACCAATTTTTTTCGAATCATGACACTGGCATTGATTACAACCTTGCTGTTAGGCAGTTGTAAGAAAAGGGCTTCCCCTGAAGAGGTGGCGCTGGCGTTTATGCATGCGATTCAGGATTCGAACTACGACCAGGCAAGGGATTATGCCACAAAAGAATCCCAACAGGTGTTACAGATTTATGCCATCTTTGACGGCCGCCGCAGTGGCGCTGAAAGAGAAAAAATTAAAAACGCCCGCATCGAGGTAGTCAATATCGAAGAAAACGGCGATAAAGCGGCTGTTACAATACTGAATTCCTCCGCTCATCAGAAAGAAGTTCTGCAGATGGTGAAAGAAAACGGCCAATGGAAAATTTCCCTGACGTTCGACAGCATCATTCCCAATTACACGCCGCAAACCGGTGGTAATGCAGCCTTCGACTCTACCAGGTTACCCGCAGACAGCGCACCTGTTAACGGTTTGACCGCGCCGGGAAACTAAATAATTATCCTCTCTTTTATATTTTACCTAAAAGGAAAGGATAATTTTTAGCTATTAACGGCTAGTTCCCTTAATTTTGCCACGCATTAATGATCAGATGTGTGGCTTATTCCTGTTTTTACTTACCGGAAACCTGACCATATCTCCATGAAAAGTGAGGTGAATACTTTATTCACTTTTCAACATTAATCCAATATTGAACAATAAACCTTAAAGTAAAGTAGATTATTATGATGACAAATCCCTGGCACAGTGTGAGTCCCGGCTCTGAAGTGCCTAATGTTGTAAATGCAATTATAGAGATTCCAAAGGGATGCCGAGCTAAATATGAACTGGATAAAGAAAGCGGTTTGCTGAAACTGGACCGGGTTTTATATTCTTCTGTATACTATCCTGCCAACTACGGTTTTATTCCACAGTCTTACTGCGATGACCATGATCCGCTGGATATCCTGGTTATCTCCCAGATCGAATGTGTTCCCATGTGTATCATCGATGCCAAAATAATCGGTGTCATGCAAATGATAGACGGCGGCGAAGCAGATGACAAAATCATCGCGGTAGCAGCCAACGATATGAGCGTAAACTATATCAACGATATTACCGAACTGCCGCCTCACTTCATCGACGAAATGCGCCATTTCTTCGAAGAATATAAAAAGCTGGAAAAGAAAACCGTTGTGGTGGAAGAATTCCAGAACAAAGAGAAAGCAAAACAGATCATTCTCCAAAGCTTTGAAGATTACAAGAAGATCTTCAGACAGAGCTAGCGGATTTTGTCTTGGCTCAGGATTACGCTGATTTTACTGATTAGCTGGATTTATTCTTTTGGATTTTATAAAGGATTAAGGGAGATGGAAGCGGATATATTCGCTTTTATCTCCCTTAATTATTATAAAAAAAATCTTAAAATCTAAAAAAAATCCAAAAGTAAAAATCCAGCTAATCAGTAAAATCAGCGTAATCCTGAGCCAAGACAAAATCCGCGCTCTTAAAAGTATCTCTTTATAATCCGCAGGTGATGCGTACGCAAACCCGTATCTGCGTTTATAATTCCTTCGTTATCTATCGGATCAATCCGTACCTTTCCGGAAGAATGGATAATTTCATGATCGTTCAGCAAAATACCAACATGCGTAATCCTCCCCTCTTCGTTGTCAAAAAAGGCGAGATCCCCCAGGCGCGCTTCCTGTAAAAAATCAACAATGTGTCCCTGGGTAGCCTGCTGGTAAGCATCCCGCAAAAGTGGAATACCGGACAGCTTGAACACCTGCTGCGTAAAACCGGAGCAGTCCACGCCAAAAACACTGGAACCTCCCCAGAGATAACCGGTGTTCAAAAACTGCTCTGCGGCGCTTTTTAAGGCAGTAATATCGACGGGGTTATGGTGGGTAAGCGGAAGCGGTTTATCCTCAAATTTTACAGCAATAGTTCCCCACTGCGTGGAAATATCGCTATCGCTCTTTACAAGGCAGCCAAAAGGTACCAGCATGGGCCGGTCATTCATGGTAACCCGGTTTACCCAGGCCGGAAAATAGTATTTTGCCGGAGCCAGGTACAGCGATTCATCTATCGTTTCCAGGTGGGCAGCTGTGGCCCAACCGGTGTAACCGTCGTACTGGTTTTTAATTTTCACCCAGCCATCGGGAGCCGTTTCGGTGATCTCCACCGCTGCTCCCCATAAGAGCTGGGAAATCATTTCGCTTTTATGTGAGGTAGCACTCCTTAATGGCGCAACTGGCACAATGACAATGGCGTATGGCATATTAATTGTATAAATCCCTTTTACTATTCAATAATCTTATGCGCTAAATGAACTTTTTCCGCTTTTGTACGTAAATATAAAGTAATAAGTTTATGCAACAACAGTTAACCAATTTATCGGACAAGGAGTTAATATCCCGCGCCAGGAAACAGCTTGACCGGGAGGCGGAAAGCGTATTGATAGACAGGTACAGTCATTTACTGGTGGCTGTTACCATTCCTCATTTGAGTAGCCAACCGAATCTCGACCCCAACATTGTTTTCCCGGCCCTTCTGCAAAGATTAAATGCCAGTCTTAAAACACAAACCATCTATAAAGCCAACGAATGGATCCTGCATATACAAAAAGGATACCTCGGGAAGCCTGAAAAGAACACCCCCTTCTATCCATCCCGCGACGGAAGAGACCTGCTGCATATCGAAAATACGGTAGACAAAGCCGCTACCAATATCATAGACAGACAGGACCTCATCGTGCGGCTGGAACAGGCGCTCCAACGGCTGAGTGCAGATGACAATGCACTGATCACGCAATTCTATCTTGAAAATAAATCCTTTGCCGACCTTACAGCTGCTACCGGACTTCCCAGGGAGAAGTTAAGATCGCAACTCAAAGCCGCCAAAGCGAAACTTGCCAAGTTATTTATGAATCAGGGATATGCTAGTTAACAAACCGAATAATGAGAAAGTACTGAAGATCTTTTCTGCCATCCGGTGCCTCAGCAGGGACCAGCTGCCCCGTTATATGGAAGGCAGGCTGACCGATGTGGAACGGCACCTGGTAGAACAACACCTCACCGACTGCGATCTCTGCTATGATGCATTAACCGCACTGGAGCAGGAAGAGAATACCGAAAGATACCAGGACCTCACCAATAAGCTGCAACGCTATGTACAAAACAGCATACAGCCTGTTTCGCACGTACAAAAAGTAGCGCAATACACCCGTAAGGAAAAGAATAAGGAACACATGCTGGCCTATTTCTGGATCATTGCCTTCATCGGCCTTGGTGTGGGCAGCGTGTATGTATTACGCGGACATATGCGTAATCAGCCACCAGTGCGTATCATGGCGTCATCACTACCGCAGAAAGACTCTGTGCGTGAAGAGGTGGCTACCGGCGTTCCATTGGTAACCGCCGCGGAAAACAATCCCGGAACAACAACGCCGGCCCCTGCTACTACGCCTGCCATTCAAACATCAGCAAAACCAGCAACTGCCCCGGTTCACCCCGACTCCGCCGCGCTGAAAAAAGCAGCCGCTTTAAAAGCGGCGCAAAAGAAAGCCGCGGCAGACAGCATCAAAAAACATACACTATTGCAAAAACAGGCAGACTCCCTTAAAAAGGAAGCCGCCGATAAAGTAACCGCCAAAGCAGAAGAAAAGAAACCGGAACAAAGACCGGAACAAAAACCTGCGGCACCCAAAGAAAAACAGAAAGAACAGGCGCCACCACCAGACCCTCCTAAAAGAGAAACACCTTCCACGGCTGTTAACAGCGATGAATACCTGTACAAAGCAGCCATGGTATACCAGCAACAGGGAAACCTTAATGAAGCCATCAACAGGTACAAAAGGATAGAATCTGTGAGCTCAGGCAAATACGTGGAAATGGCCCGCTACCAACTTGCTATCTGTTATCGTAGTAAAGGACAGGCTGGCAAGGCCCGCCGCATGTTTAAAGAAGTGATCAGGATGGATGGTTCCATGAAAGCCGCTGCCCAACAGGCGTTGGATGGTATGTAAAAAATAAAATATCAAAATAATTATGGATTTTTGCAAATGCTGCATCTTAGATGCAGCATTCCATTTATTAGCCTGTGAATAATCCAGATATACAACAACTAACAGACCAGGAGCTACTGCAACGGTTCAAAGCTGATAATAACAGTGATTGGATAGGTGTGCTGTTTGACCGCTACGCCCTGCTTTTACTGGGTATGTGCATGAAATACCTGAAGAACGAAGAAGATGCACGCGATGCCGTGCAGCAAATCTTTCTCAAGATGTTATCCGACATCAACAGGCATGAAATCCAGTATTTCCGGGCCTGGATCTACCAGGTAACCAAAAACTACTGCCTGATGCAACTGCGGCAGAAGCATATGAAATACAAGGAAGAAATCTCCGACAAACATATGGGTGGTATTGCCGCTGATCCCGAAGATAAGCAGGTGTACCAGGAAAAGGATATCTTGCTGGAAAATATGGGGCAGGCTATGAGCCAGCTAAACCATGAACAAAAAATCTGTGTTGAATTGTTTTACCTGCAAAAGAAATCCTATCAGGAAATTGCTGATCAAACCGGGTATAGCCTCCTTCAGGTTAAAAGCTATATTCAGAATGGAAAGAGGAACCTGAAACTTTTATTGGAAAAACAACAACGCGCAAACAAAAGTTAATTTGCATCAATAGTGATATGAACGAGCATTTCAACGATATCTTTGTAACTACAAGCTGTCCTACGCAACAGCAGCTGCTTGACTATGTTCAGGGCAAGCTGTCTGCGGAAGAACAACATGAAGTAGAAATGCACCTGTCTGACTGTGAGCTTTGCAGCGATGCATTGGAAGGGCTGGCGGCTATAAAAGATAAGGAGAAGATTCCCGGATGGATTATCCAGATGAGATGGAGTCTTCTTAAAAAAATACACAAACGCTACAGGACCAGGAGAAAATCAGAAAATTATATATCCCTGGCCGTTATTATTCTCTGCATCCTTTTCTTACTGCTTGCATTGTTCTGGGCATACCATTTCTCTGTAAAACATTAGCGGGGGGAAGTATTTTTCCCTCCGCCGCATTTAGCTGCTAATACAACTTCTTATCCCCCTTTTCTTTCCATCTCCGGAAAACATTCAACGCCTCCTGATCAGGCAAAGCAATCAGCGGAATTTTTTTATCCGCATGATCCTTCTCTATTTCCCGGTAAATAAATGAATCATCAAAATCAATGGCAGCCGCATCTTCCTTTGTATTGGCGTAGTAAACACGTTGTGGCCTCGCCCAGTAAATAGCGCCCAGGCACATCGGGCAGGGTTCACAGGAAGTATATATTTCGCAGTCGTGCAACTGGAAAGTACCCAGCTTCTTACATGCTTCGCGGATCGCTACCACTTCTGCATGGGCAGTAGGGTCTGTGTTTGCCAGCACCTGGTTCCAGCCCTCTCCTACAATCTCATCTCCCCGCACCACTATCGCACCAAAAGGACCGCCGTCACCATTATCCATTCCTTTACGCGACAAGGCAATGGCATGCTGCATAAATCTTCTTTCTCTTTCTCCCGGCATACAGTTACTTTTTGATTTACTCAAATTTAACGAAAGCTGACCACACATAAAAAAGCCCCGCGAAGAATCGCGGGGCTTATCGTTAACTATGTATCGTCGTATTTAGAATTACTTGTTTCTGATTACTACTACGCCATCAAACACGTCAATCAACACTGGTTTGGATTTATCAATATCTCCTGCCAGTATCTTCTTACTTAACAGGTTAATGATTTCCTTCTGGATGAGGCGTTTCAGCGGTCTTGCTCCAAACTGCGGGTCGTAACCCTGTACAGAAAGATACTCAAGCGCATAGTCTGAAAAGTCCAATATCATGCCATTCTTTGCTACCATATCCTTCAGTTGCTGTAACTGAATGTTAATTATTCCCTTAATTTCACTTCTCAGTAACGGCTGGAACATAATCACCTCATCTACCCTGTTCAGGAACTCCGGACGAATGGTTTGTTTCAGCAATGTCATCACTTCATCTTTCGTTTTATCTACTATTTCTTCGCGGTTGGTATCATCAATATTTTCAAAATTTTCCTGGATAATATGGCTACCCATGTTACTGGTCATGATGATGATCGTATTCTTGAAATTCACCACGCGGCCCTTGTTATCCGTTAACCGGCCATCGTCCAATACCTGTAACAAAATGTTAAAGGTATCCGGGTGTGCTTTCTCAATTTCATCGAGCAGTATCACGGAGTATGGTTTACGGCGTACCGCTTCTGTCAGCTGGCCACCTTCATCATATCCCACATATCCCGGAGGCGCTCCTACCAGGCGGCTTACGGAGTGTTTTTCCTGGTATTCACTCATGTCTATCCGGGTCATCATGTTTTCATCGTCAAACAGGTACTCCGCCAATGCTTTGGCCAGCTCTGTTTTACCAACACCGGTAGTACCAAGGAAGATGAATGAACCGATAGGTCTGCGCGGATCCTGCAATCCTGCTCGGCTGCGGCGGATAGCATCAGACACCGCGATGATAGCTTCGTCCTGTCCTACTACACGCTGGTGCAGTTCTTCCTCCAGGTGCAGTAATTTATCCTTTTCACTCTGCATCATTTTTGATACCGGGATACCCGTTGCCTTTGCCACGTTTTCCGCGATATCTTCCGCGTCTACTTCTTCTTTAAGAAGACGTTTATGATTAGCAGATATTTTATTCAGTTCTTCTGTGAGATCTGTTACCAGTTTTTCCTGTTCCTTTATTTTACCATAGCGGATTTCTGCCACCCGGCCGAAATCGCCGTTACGCTCTGCCTGTTCTGCTTCCAGCCGCAGGTTTTCAATCGCTGATTTGGCACTCTGGATCTGGTCAACCACTTCCTTCTCTGCCTGCCATTTTGCTTTGAACGTATTCCTTTCTTCTCCCAGCCGTGCTATCTCTTCACCCAGCTCACGTAACTTATCTTCGTCGTTTTCTCTTTTAATTGCTTCTCTTTCAATTTCCAGCTGACGGATCCTTCTTTCCAGTTCATCCAGTTCTTCCGGCATGGAGTTCATCTCCAGCCTCAGTTTAGCCGCACTTTCATCGATCAGGTCAATAGCCTTGTCCGGTAAAAAGCGGTCTGTTATATAGCGCTGCGATAATTCTACCGCAGCAATAATTGCTTCATCTTTGATGAGTACGTGGTGGTGACTTTCATATTTCTCTTTCAGTCCACGCAAAATGGAGATGGCATCTTCCACGGAAGGCTCATCTACCAACACCTTCTGGAAGCGGCGTTCCAGGGCTTTATCTTTCTCAAAATATTTCTGGTATTCGTTCAGGGTGGTGGCACCAATGGCCCGGAGTTCCCCTCTTGCCAGGGCAGGTTTCAGGATATTGGCCGCATCCATTGCGCCTTCCATAGCGCCAGCGCCTATCAGCGTGTGGATTTCATCTATAAAGAGGATGATTTCCCCGTTACTTTCGGCTACTTCCTTTACCACGCCTTTCAATCTTTCTTCAAACTCACCACGGTATTTGGCGCCTGCCATCAAAGCGCCCATGTCGAGGGCATAGATGATCTTTGATTTCAGGTTTTCGGGTACGTCGCCGTTAATGATCCGGTGGCCCAATCCTTCCACGATAGCCGTTTTACCTACACCGGGTTCACCTACCAGGATGGGGTTGTTTTTAGACCTGCGGGAGAGGATATGCAGGGTTCTGCGGATTTCCTCATCACGGCCGATCACCGGGTCGAGCTTTCCTTCCCGGGCCATTTCATTCAGGTTCTTGGCGTATTTCTGAAGCGTGTTATACTGGGTTCCGCCGCTTTGGGAATTAACGGTATCTCCTTTACGGAGTTCCCGGATGGCGGCTTTGAGGCCTTTTTCAGTAAGACCGGCATCTTTCAGTAATTTGGCCGTATCGTCGTTACCGCCAAGGATGCCCAGGAGCAGGTGCTCCACGCTTACAAATTCATCTTTAAATTCTTTGATGGCCGCTCCTGCACGGAGGATCACGTTATTGGCGTCACGGCTGAGCGACTGACCGCCTTCTCCTCCTACTATGCGCGGGTATTTATTGATCTGCTCATTTAGCTTATTGTTTACAAATGAGGTGTTTACATCATTCTTCTTCAATAAGTATTCAATCGGGCTATCTTCATCATTTAATAAAGCTTTGAGCAGGTGCCCGGTTTCAATCGACTGATTCTGATTATTAAAGGCCAGTTGCTGGGCCTGTTGCAGTATTTCCTGCGATTTTATAGTGAAATTATTCAAGTTCATATCTGTTGTTTTTTCTCCTTTTTTGATGTTATCAAACGTCTTCTGGTAACAACAAACCATGATCCAATGTTGCAACTCCGGAAATTATGACATATAAGGGAAAGGATTACTGCATTTTTAGCAGAAAATTAGCCTAGTAACTGCTAATTTTTCATTACAACCGCCCGTTTATTCCGGGTATATTTATGGTTTACCTCAGATGTTATGAAAAATATATTTGCCTGTATCGTATGTGCAGTACCGTTATTCCTGCTCTCCCCTGTGCTGCTGGCGCAAAAGAAGCCGGCTATACCACTGCTGGTATCTGTCCATCCCTCTGCAAAGGATGGCAAACCGCCTATGAGTTTAAAGACTGCAATGGGGCTGGCGCATACTTACCAGCAGCAGCAACCCGGAAGAAGTATTGAAATACAATTCCAGCCCGGTACCTATTTCCTGGACAGCACCCTGCTGATAACCGCGGGCTATTATAATGGTAACATTACGTTCCGGCCGGCCGGAAAGCCGGGCACAGTAACCCTCAGCGGGGGAAAGCCGTTGCAGTTGCAGTGGACACCCTGGAAGAATGGCATATACAAAGCCTCCGTGGACATTCCTTTTGAGTTCAGCCACCTTTACATTAACAATAAACAACAGATCCGGGCACGTTATCCCAACTACGACAGCAGCGCAAAACATTATAACGGTACCGCTGCAGATGCGTTGAGTCCTGCCAGGATAAAGACCTGGCAACATCCCGAAGGCGGCTACGTACACGCCCTCCACCGCTCAGAATGGGGTGGTTATCATTACCGCATCACCGGTGTGAACACAGATGGTACGCTCCACCTGGAAGGCGGCTACCAGAACAATCGCCAGATGGGTATGCATGAACAACATCGCTTTGTAGAAAATATTTTTGAAGAACTGGACGCAGAAAAAGAATGGTTCTACGATAAAACCACTAAAACACTTTACTATAAACCGGCAGCGGATATTAACCTAAAAACAGCTGACGTAGTTGTTTCCTGGTTTTCTGAAATCGTCGTTCTGAAAGGAGATGCAGCGCATCCTGTTAAGGGTATCACGTTTAAGAATATACGTTTTGCGCATACCAATGCCACGTTTATGGATACACGGGAACCGCTGCTACGAAGCGACTGGGCCATATACAGGGGTGGAGCGGTGTTGTTAGACGGCACGGAAAACTGCGTTATCACCGGCTGTGAATTTGATTATAACGGGGGTAATGCTGTATTTGTCAGCAACTACAACCGCCATGCTGATATCAGTCATTGTAACATTCATGATGCCGGTGGCAGCGGTATCTGTTTTACGGGCAACCCCGGTGCCGTAAGAGCGCCCTTGTTTGAATACCAGCAATCCCCCGTATTTGCCGGCATGGATACAGCTGCAGGTCCGCAAAGCCCCAACTATCCCGATTCCTGCCTGGCATACGATAATCTTATTTACCGTACCGGCCGCATAGAAAAACAAAGCGCCGGCGTTCAGATCTCTATGGCGATGGACATCACCGTTTCACATAATACCATTTACGATGTGCCGCGTGCAGGCATTAACGTTAGTGAAGGTACCTGGGGTGGGCACCTCATCGAATACAACGATGTATTCAATACTGTGCTGGAAACCGGTGACCACGGGGCGTTCAATTCCTGGGGTCGTGACCGCTGGTGGTATCCCGACCGGCAGGTGATGGACAGCATGGCTGCATTGCATCCCTGGCTGGTGAAACAGGATGCCGTAAAAACAAATATACTCCGCAACAACCGCTTCCGCTGTGATCACGGCTGGGATATTGACCTGGACGATGGCTCTTCCAATTATCACATCTATAATAATGTTTGCTTAAACGGCGGGCTTAAACTGAGGGAAGGATTTTTCCGTACCGTGGAAAATAATGTGATCCTCAACAATTCTTTTCATCCGCATGTGTGGTTTGAAAACAGCCACGATATTTTCCGCTATAATATTGTAGGTAGCAGTTATAAACCGATTGGCATCAGGTATTGGGGAGATATCATCGACTTTAACGTGTTCCCGGATGCAGCGGCCATCAATACTCCTACGGATAAACATTCACAGACAGGTGACCCCTTGTTTGTGTCTCCTGCAACAGGCGACTACCGGGTAAAACCAGGATCACCGGCGTTGAAAGCCGGGTTCAAAAATTTCCCGATGAACCAGTTTGGCGTGGTATCGGCTAACTTAAAAGCGTTGGCTAAAAAAGCACCGCTGCCGGTACTGAAAGCAGCCACTGAAGCTTCATCCACGATCAGCAACTGGCTGGGTGCGCAGGTGAAGAACATAGAAACCCTGGGAGAACGCTCGGCTGCGGGGTTACCTGATAATAAAGGCGTGTTCCTGGTGGCCGTACCCGGAAGTTTTAAATATGCCGTAAAAACAGGCGATGTGATTTTACAGGTGGGAGAACGAAGCGTGAATAACGTGGATGACCTGCTAAAAGCAAGCACTTTCTATACAGATAAAAAAGTACCGCTGGTAGTATTCAGAAATCAACAGCGGGTTACTGTCAATTGATATGGGGATGTTCCTTTGAGCGCTCAAAGGAACATCCTTTCCTTTATTCCCGTCCTTTAGCCAGCTGCTACCTTGTTCATTACACCCTCGCCCGAACTACCGGAAACGCACATATCTTACTAGAAATCAACATCTTGTGAATGCTCATTTAGATGTTAGAACTTATATCCGGTTGTTTATTATTAAAGTAATCAAACAACACGGCGGCCTCCGTTGTTATAAAAGTCCTTGAAACACAAACTGTACATTCCTGCTTACGGCCGGATGATTCAGCCTAAAAAACTGGTCACCACATTCTTCATCACTAAACCCTACAATTATGTCTTTCGATTTACTGGAAAGCGCTAAAAGTATTTTCAACAGCAATGTCGTTAGTCAGGCCTCCTCACAACTTGGAGAAAGTGAAGGCGGCATTCAGAAAGCCATCAGCGGTATCATACCGGTTGTATTAACCGGCCTTCTTAATAAGGCGGGGTCCTCCGGAAGCGCCGGCGGTTTGCTCGACCTCGTGAAGGGGGCAGCGGGCGACGCCAACCCTTCCGCCATTACAGGTGCGTTGCAAAGTGGTGCCGGGGGCTTGCTCAGTAAAGGCGCCGATTTGTTACGCAGCCTGTTCGGCGACAAGGTGAATTCCATTATCGGTATGTTATCTTCCTATGCCGGTATCAAGGAATCGTCTGCCAGTACTCTGTTGCAATCCGCTACCCCTGCTACGCTTGGTACAGTAGGACAATACGCCGCCCAAAACAATCTATCTCCCAATTCCTTTCTTTCCCTGCTGGACTCACAAAAAGATAAAATACTGGGCGCTATACCCGGAGGACTGAACATTGCCGGCGTACTTGGCCTGGCCAATATCGGCGACCTTGGTAAAAAACTCGGCAGCCTGCTGCATATGGACACTGCTACCACTACCGGCGGCGCTGTAAATATCAAACCGGATGCAAAACCCGGCAGCAGCCGCTGGATATGGTCCCTGTTGCTCATCCTCATTGCCATCATCCTGTTGTGGTACCTGATGCGCGGTTGCGGCGCCAATAAACACGACGGCGTTCCTGTTACGGATAGCGTTACCACCAGCCAGATTGCAGATTCGGCTACCATGGCTGTTACAGAAGGCGGCCCGGTGGTTACCCGTGAAAGCATTAAGGTTACCCTTCCCGATGGCGTTGTATTGGATGCCTATAAAGGGGGTATAGAAGATCAGCTGGTGGTGTTCCTGAAGGACAACAGCCGTCCAGCTGGCAAAGATGTATGGTTTGACTTCGATAACCTCAACTTCAAAACCGGCAAGGCTGAACTAACGGAAGAAAGTATGAAACAGGTAGGCAATATTGCCGCTATTATGAAAGCGTTCCCTAAAGCTAAAATAAAGATTGGTGGTTATACTGATCGCACGGGCGACAGCACCAGTAACCTGCGGCTGTCTAAAGAACGCGCGGAGTCTGTAGTTGCGGCATTAAAGAAAAGTAACACCAATCCGGCACAGTTACTTGGTGCAGAAGGCTATGGTTCACAGTTTGCAAAGGCGGCTGCTGATGCTTCTGAAGAAGAAAAGAAAAGAGACCGGCACATTTCTGTAAGTGTACGCGAAAAATAAATTCATCAAAACAAAAAAGGGAAGGCTGGACGGCCTTCCCTTTTTTTATTCTTTTACCAGCACCAGCCGGCTTCTGTCTGATTTTAGCATAGTGGCATAGAACTTCACCAGCTCGGGGTAGTCTGCCGCCGGGAAAATCCCCGCCTTTCTTTCTACTTTTCGTATATAGTTCAGCGTATTCCCTTTGATAGAAACCGCCGCATTATAACTGCCGAATTTAGCGGTTACAGATACCGGCGCTGGGAGCGATTCCGGTTTATATCCCGCTGGTAAAGTGATCGTCACGCTATCCACATCCCGGTAAGCAAAATCAAACTGGATATCCGATTTGCGGGTGGTGTCAGGTTCCAGCTTCACCCCATCGCGTGTGAGGATATTGGGAACCAGGAACATTCGTTTACCCGTTACCGTTGCATAGTTATTTCCTTTGATGCCTAATTTCTCTTCAATGGAAGGAATAGGTGTTTCCAGCTCTGTACAGTGATAATTATTGATATCATAACTGGAAAGATCCAATCCTTTACGCAGTTCCTCCAGTTGTTTTTCCGGGCTCAGTGAATGCAACATGTCACGTAAATCATCCTGCTGAAGACCACTGTAAACGGTTGTTGCTTTAATATCGATGTTACCTGTAGCATCAATAACGGCATCCACATGGCGGATCTGTTCATTGCAATCCATTCCATAAGCGGGGGTACGTATTAATTTGCTGTCGGTTGCATCTACCAGGAGTACCGGCCGGTTGTCGGTAAAGGAACCGAGGTAGCCGGCGGGGATCGTGTTACTGGTACATTCCAGCCAGGTAGTATCTTTCTCACCGGGTACACAGAGTATCTCGTGATTAAACTGGGAAGACGGGAAATCTTCGCGCAGGGTATGCTCATCGTCTCCTGCTTTTACCAGTACACAATTTGATTTAATTCCCGCTTCTTTCAGTAACGCCATCATATAATTAGATAAGGCCTTACAATCGCCATAGCCATTAGCAGCCACAGATGCCGCATCAAAGGTTTGCCATCCGCCTATGCCTAACTGAATACTGATATAACGGTTATTTTTCTGAAGAAATTTATACAGTACCCTGATCTTTTCCTGGCGGCTGCTGATACCATCAACCAGTTCATGTACTTTGGCTTTGATATTGTCGGGCAACACATCCCGGCCTGCATTAAGCTGGTATGCAAAGTTTCCGAAATCTTTCCAGGTGGTCATTTTACCCTTATAGCTCCCCAACTCAAAATCCGTTGGAGCCAGAAAAACGCACGGAGTCCGCTGGTACAACTCAACCGGGTAAATTTCATATTTCCTGGCAGGCAAGTGGTTGACTTCCCATGTGATTGTTTTGTTGCCTTTCTCCGTGGCGACGACTGGTTTACCCTCATAGAGATAACTGCGGTAACGCAATTCATAGTTCTCCGGGTAAATAACCGTCAGCCTGCTTTTTTCAACAGCCGTGTAAATACTCGGCTGCGCCTGCAAACCAGGTATCCCGTATATTGTATTGAGGCGCAGCTCAATGGTATATTCCACCGTATAGGGGTATACGTTATAGTAGAACTGGTGAAGCTTCGCACGGGTATCAGACATCAGGCTGCCATCCCCTACCGCACTTATATCGCGGATATCGCTTTGTTTCAAACGTTTCAACTGCTTGCCTTCAGCATCATATAAGGCGCCACTAATAGAGCGGATCTCTGACAGCTTATTATAATACATCCCCATTTTCATATGTTCAGCCCCTGCCTCATCCAGCACAGTAACCACGTAATGAGAAATATAACGGGCATCTGTAAGATCGTTTATTTTCAACGTAGCCTCATCTAACCTTTTTACCAGGTGCGCATTGGCCCTTAATGAATCAGGAATAGCGCTCACCGGATAAAATGGATCTCCTGCCAGCACTGCCTGCGACACGGTAAACAGGAAAAACAGGATGGCTATTGACAATTGCTTGCGCATAATTTACTTTTTCTTTTTTAACACAATTTGTTCTGCTTCTTTCTTTACCACCAGGTCATAAAAATCGCGCAGGGTCGGGTATTCTTCCGGCCCAAAGTTGGCTTTGTTTAATTTTACCCGGCAGCGCAGCTGTATGTGGTTTTCTGTTTGCTGGATAAGGTATTGAAACAGACCTTCATCTCCATTATAATTCGCTGCGGCAGATTTCGGCATTTCATCTACTACATATCCTTCGGGCACTTCCATATTAAAGGAATATACTTCATCAGACACGCTGTTCATTTCTACGGGGAACTTACGCTCCATCGCTTTAAAAGGATTGCTTTTATGGGCTTCCGACAACAACGGGTTGATGTATAGTACATCGCCGTCGCCTACCTGCATTTTAAAATCGTACTTTACCATCACAGGTGACTCCAGTTCTTTCAGATCCTCTACCGCCTTATTCTCCAGTTCTATTTCACCGGTATAGGATTTTGCTATCCGTTTAAAAAATTCTTCGGGGTCTTCATCTTTTACAGCCGTCCGTATTTTATAAGACTCAAAGTAGGTGGGCCGTTGCATAAAAGTGCCTGACACCATGCCGTTTTCTATCTTCCCCAGAATTACACTGGTAAACCGCTGTTCTTTCAGGGAATCCGCTCCCAGGATCACGGGGGTGGCAAAGTCATCCAACGAACGGGCGGCGCCATTGTAGCATTCTGCCGGGAGCTTTCCGAAGCCCAGCAAAGGTTTTGAGGCATCCAGTTTCAGGTATTCTTCTCCCAGGTTCACACCGGCAATCACGTAGTTAAAGTGGGTATATAAAGGATAGAACTGGTATACATACCCATTGCTACGGGTACTCAGCAGCAGTGGGGTAGCAAAAAGGTTTGCTTTCTTCAGCATCGCCACCAGCAACATGTTGATGTCGGATACATTGCCGTTCTTTGAATTAAAAACGGTTTTGAGTGACTTGTCCATCCACAGCGCGCTGTGATCTGTGCAGGTAAAATTATCGCGAACCCAGGTATAAATTTTCTGTACTTTCTCCTTGTCGGTTTTAGCATCTTTCACCAGTTCTTCCACTTTATCGGAAAGAAAACCATTGTTTGTGGTCAGCACTTTGCCCAGTTCTTCTTCCTTCATCAGGTCTTTCATCAGCTCCTCCCAGGTGCTTTGCACCGGCTTACGCGGCTCTCCCGGCCAGTTATAGGCAGATAACTGGAACTCTACCCTGTTAACATAGTTATCGGTAGTAGTGATATAGCTCTCGTCGTAAATCGGCGGTACGTCTTTCAGCGCCCATTTATAGGTGGTGATAGAAGGCGTTACCGTTACCAGGTGGGAAGGCCCGCTAGCTCCCTGCGACTCATTCCGGAAGGTAAAGGTGGAACGGGAATAGGTTTTCGTTTTTACCACATATGGCTCATATCCTTGTGGGATAAGCATATAGTCGAAATATTCCGGGATGGCTACGCTGTATTCGCTCCACAGACAAGGATATTGCCCCTGGAAATCCCAGGCGCGTAAATGCCTGTAAAAAGGAGAGGCGATAGAAAAGGTGTATTCAATGATAGTACCCTCCTTTACTGCGGGCAGGGTGAATTTCTTTATCAGCAGGGATTTATCCTGTTTGTCGTTGAATACGTTTTTGCTTTCCATCCTGGTTTCCACCACTTCCCCGTTTTCGAGGTTGTAGGCAGCCGCTTTCAGGTTCAGTAATTTCTCTTCCGACGTTTCTGATTTATATATCGGTACGTGAACGGTGGCCTCATCATAGCCGTTTTGATCAACGATCTTAATGCGCCGGTGTACTTTGTACACCAGGCGAAGGTCGTTTCCATCCGACTCAAAAATGGAGGAGCCTATCTCAGACAGGATAATGGCGTGGGCGCCGGTATCTTTCTCAGATCTATTAATAGCAAATTCTTCTTTGGAAACTTTTCCAAATTTCATTTTACTTCCGTCCTGGGCAAAGGTGGACAGGGCGAACAAACAGCTGGCAATGGGAGCCAGCATAACAAAGGTATAGCGCATCAGTTAACAGGCATATGGGATATATATGCGGGTCGAAGATATAAATAATATGCTAATTTTGCCCGGATGACCCACACTTTATTCATAAAAGAGCTGGCAAAAGAGTTAGGATTTGACCATTGCGGCATTGCGAAGGCGGTGCAGCTGGACGACGATGCCCGCCGGTTGGAAACCTGGCTGAATAAAGGTATGCATGGTAACATGCAGTATATGGAGCATCATTTCGACAAAAGGATAGATCCCCGCAAGCTGGTCGACGGCGCGCAGTCGGTGATCACCCTGTTGTTTAACTACTTCCCTTCCGAACAGCAGCATGCCGACGCCCCGCGCATCTCCAAATACGCTTACGGCCAGGATTATCATGAGGTGATCCGGGCGCGGCTCAAAACGATGTTGCTGCGGATGCAGGAGCGGATAGGTCCTGTTCAGGGCCGGGGATTTGTGGACTCCGCCCCCGTGCTGGAACGCGCCTGGGCCACCCGCAGTGGATTAGGCTGGATTGGCAAAAACGGGAACCTGATCCATAAACAGGCCGGTTCCTTCTTTTTTATAGCTACCCTGATTACCGACATCGAACTGGAATACGACGGTCCGGTGGCCGATTACTGCGGCTCGTGTACCCGCTGCCTGGATGCCTGCCCTACGGAAGCGCTGGTAGCGCCGGGTGTAGTGGATGGCAGTAAATGTATTTCTTACTTTACCATAGAGTTGAAAGAACAACTGATCCCCGATAAAATGAAGGGACAATTTGATAACTGGATGTTTGGCTGCGATACCTGCCAGGATGTTTGTCCCTGGAACCGCTTCTCCAAAGCCAACCAGGAAGCGGCGTTTACACCCCTGCCGGCGATCCTGAACTTTTCTACCCGCGATTGGGAGGAGCTGACAGAAGAAGCTTTTAAAGACATCTTCCGTCATTCCCCTCTCAAACGCAGTAAGTTTGCCGGTATCAGGAGAAATATCAACTTCCTGAACACTTAGCGACTGGCCGCTTTAATCAGCCATTGGGTCAGGTCTGTTGCTGCTTCATAGTTTTGGAAAGATGCCGGCAGCTTCTTTCCATCCACATATTCGTTATAAAACCAGGGGTCGCCAACGGCGAAAACCTTGCCTTTTCCCACTTCAGCTACTGCCATAATAACGTGTTCACCATCCTTATAAACCGCTCGTGCAGGGGCTTTCAAGGTTAAAGTGGACAATTCCTTGATATACACCTGCCGGCCAGCCTGGAATATTTCATGTCCGGCCGGGATCCGGAAAGTACCCTGCTCCCAGTTTTTGCCTTTTACACGGTTGCGGCTGTCGCCATTAAAATGGATCCCGAATTTTTCACTCAGCTTGTTAAAGTGGGAAAACTCCGCGTTGGCAGAATCGTTTTCCAGCAATACCAGCACCCCGCCGGCCTTTACCCAGTTATAAATACTGCGGGCGTCCTTTTCATTCATATAGTTGGGTGTGGGCGATTCCTTGTCCGTGTCCGGATCAATGATCATATAAATATCCGTGTGTTTCAGGTTAGCGGCCGTGGGCGCCTGCAACAGGCTGTCCTTTTTCACCCCGAGGGAGTCGAAAATATGCCCCCAGAGCGATACGCCGCCGTTGTCCGTCTCGCCCCAGATGTAATGCCACCTCACGGGATTACCGGCATTGTCCTTTTTGAATTCATTATTATAATAATAATCCAGCGTAACGGTGAGTTCCCTGGCAGGCGGCTGCTGTGCGAAGGCGGTCAATCCCGTTCCTACCAGCAGCATCATACATAAAGTAATACGTTTCATGGTTTTCATATTGGCAAAAAAGTACTCAATAATCTTCAAAGATTATAGCCCCCAAAGCGTGAAATTATCCAGCCAGGGGAAAAATATCGCCCTGTGGTGTTTTTTACTTTTTTTAAAATAATGTTTGCTAATTTCTTGACAATCGTTTTACCTTAACCTACTTTTGTATCAAAGTGAACGCAATACCCCATAACAAACCGCAAAATATCATTTATCATATACCGGCTATGCCGGATTTTAGCTGATTAACTTTTTATGGACCTGAGTGCCATAACGTGGAATTTTAGCAATAAAGGTCGAATTCTTTCGACCTTTCCTTTTTTATATCCGTTTTATGTTATATTGCCGGGCAATTCTATTAATTGTCAGACCAACAATTTTTCAACCAGGTAAGGTGTGTACATGCGGAAGCGGGTCTTAATATCTATCTTGTTATTCCTCCATACTTTGGTAATGCGGGGACAAACACTCCCCTATCAATTCAACCGGATTGATATTAACCAGGGGCTGTCCAACAACCAGGTTAACTGCGTTTTCAGGGATAGTATGGGTTTCATGTGGATTGGTACTGTATCGGGACTGAACCGGTTCGATGGGTATCACTTCACTGTATACCAGCATGATCTGCGCGACACCACTTCTGTTTCCGACAATAACATCAATAAAATCATGGCCGGCCCGGGGCAGCAGCTCTGGATCCGGACCCGTTCGGGGATTAATATCTATGATCCTGTAACGACCCGTTTTAACCGGCGTCCCGAAAACATCCTGCGTCAATGGGGCTTTTCCGGAAACGTGGTTACCGATATTGTAAAAGACCCATCCGGCGGGTATTGGTTCCTGCATCCTTCAGCAGGCATTTTCCTGGTAGATAACGGCAACAGGGCGCAACAGTTTACACACAACAGTGATGGTGGCAGCATCGGCACCAACAGCGTATCGGCACTGCTACCCGGCCAGGCCGGTCATTACTGGCTGCTGCACAGCAATGGCCTGCTGGAAAGGATGGACGCCCGCAGTCACCGCATCGTTTACCGCAACAACACACTCGTGAGGCCAGACATTGCCGGCGCCACCTGGTCGATGGTGGCGGATGCCGACGGCGACCTTTGGTTATTCAGTACCAATGAAGACAACGGCGTTTACTTTTTCGATATCCGCTCCCAACAGTTCCGGCATATTGATCAGAATACCCCCGGCCTCGCGCTGAACAACAACATTGTAAGAGGTGTGGTTACAGACAATAACGGGTTAATATGGATAGGTACCGATCATGGCGGCATTAATATCATTAATAAGAAAGCACAAAGCATCCGTTATATTGAGAATATCAACGAAGATGAACGCAGCCTGAGCCAGAACAGTATCAACGCCCTTTATAAAGATAATACCGGCATTATATGGATCGGGACCTTCAAAAAAGGATTGAACTATTACCATGAGAACATGGTAAAATTCCCGCTGTATCAATACCAGGCGTATAGCCGTAATAGTTTGCCCTATAACGATGTAAACAGGTTTGTGGAAGACGCGGCCGGCAATTTATGGATAGGCACCAACGGCGGCGGCCTGATTTACTATGACCGCAGCCGCAACACGTTTACCCAATACCGGCATGAAGCCGGTAACAACAACAGCATCGCCGGCAATGTAATTGTAAGCCTCTGCATAGATCATAACAAACAACTATGGGTAGGCACCTACTTCGGGGGCCTGGACCGGTTCGACGGCAGCCGCTTTATCCATTATAAACATGACCCGGCAGACAGCACCAGCGTGAGCGATAACAGCATCTGGGAAATACTGGAAGACAGTCGCCACCAGCTTTGGATCGGCACCCTTGGTGCGGGACTTAACCGGCTGGACCCTGCCACCGGCCGGTTCCAGCGTTTTCCGCAGGTAAAGTCCACGTACATTGCCGCCCTGCTGGAAGACCGGCAGGGAAATCTCTGGATAGGCACCTCCGATGGTATCGATGTGCTGCACCTGGCCACCGGCGTTTTCAAACATTATAACAACGTTCCCGGTGTAAACGGCAGCCTGAGTCATAATAACGTAGTATGCATTTTCCAGGACAGCCAGCAACGCGTATGGATAGGCACCCGCGAAGGACTGAACCTGTTCAGTCCAAAAAACAATAACTTCCGTACTCTTCGCAAAGAAGACGGTCTGCCGGACAACTCTGTCCTGAACATCCTTGAGGCCAACGATCACAGCTTGTGGATGAGTACTCCCAATGGTTTGTCTAATATGAAGATCGGGCCGGACGCCTTTACCTTTAAAAATTATGATGAATCCGACGGGCTGCAGGGGAAAGACTTCAACGAAAACGCCGCGTTGAAAACCAGTCGCGGGGAACTGATCTTTGGCGGCGGCAACGGGTTTAACCTGTTTTATCCAAACGCCATTGCGCTCAACAACAATATTCCGCCGGTAGTGCTCACCGATCTGCAGATATTTAACAAAAGTGTACTGCCGGGTGAAAAGATCAACGGGCGGGTATTACTGAAAGCGGCTATCCCCGAAACACAAAGCATTACCCTGAAACCCGGTGAAAACGTGTTTTCCATTGAATTCGCGTCCCTGAATTATTTCCACCCGGAGAAAAACAGGTATGCATATATGCTGGAAGGATTTAATAAAGACTGGCTCTATACCGACGGTATGGAAAGGAAAGCCACCTTTACCAACCTGGATCCAGGCGATTATACATTCCGGGTAAAAGCCTCCAATAATGATGGTGTATGGAATGAAAAAGGAATTACGCTGAAAATAAAAGTACTTCCCCCCTTCTGGAAAACCTGGCCAGCCTTCCTGGGTTATGTGTTGCTGATACTGGGCGCCTTGTTGCTGGCCCGCCGCATCATACTGGAACGGGAAAGGCTGAAATTCAGGATGGAGCAGCAAACACAGGAAGCCGCGCGCATGCATGAGCTGGATGCCCTGAAGATCCGTTTCTTCACCAACGTAAGCCACGAGTTCAGAACGCCGCTCAGTTTAATCATCACCCCGCTGGAAAAGATTATCCGGCAAACATCTGAAAGCACCCTAAAAGTGCAGCTGGAGCTAATGCAACGGAATGCACGGCGTTTACTCAACCTGGTGAACCAGTTACTCGACTTCCGTAAAATGGAAGTCCAGGAAATAAAACTCCATACCGCCGAAGGCGATATCATCGGTTTTGTAAAGGACCTCACCTCGTCGTTTTCAGACTTGTCTGATAAAAAGCATATCCAGCTTAACTTCCAGAGCAATGTACAGGAGCTGAAGATGTTGTACGATGCAGATAAAATAGAGAAGATCATCTTTAACCTGCTTTCCAATGCCTTTAAGTTTACGCCTGAAAATGGCAGTATATCCGTTCACGTTAGCTACCAGGAAACAACCGCGCAACTGGAAATTGCCGTAAAAGATAATGGTATTGGTATTCCCCCGGAGAAGCAGGAGTATATCTTTGAAAGGTTCTTTCAACATGAAGTACCCGCATCTATGGTAAACCAGGGCAGCGGGATCGGCTTATCCATTACAAAAGAGTTTGTGAAATTGCATGGTGGCAGCATTACGGTAGACAGCGCCCCGGAAATGGGCAGCTGCTTCACGGTATACCTGCCGGTTAAAACGGCTGCTGTTGCTGTTCCCGGCGCCGTACAGGAAACAATTCGTACTACCACCGCCGTTACACCGGCCGCTACCGTGAACAGTAACTCTAAAAAACCGGTGGTTTTACTGGTAGAAGATAACGAGGATTTCCGTTTTTACCTGAAAGATAACCTTACCCAGTACTTCCAGATCATAGAAGCCGAAAACGGGCTTGCAGCCTGGAAACTGCTGCAGCAAACACTCCCGCACCTGATTGTAAGCGACATTTCCATGCCGGAAATGGATGGATTGGAATTATGTAAAAAGGTACGCGCACAACAACGCACGGCACACTTACCCATTGTATTGCTTACGGCCAGGGCCGAAGAAGCCCAGCAACTCGAAGCGCTGGAAACCGGCGCTTCCGATTACATCACCAAGCCTTTTAACTTCGAGGTGCTGCTTTCGCGGATCAAAAACATTATCTCCCAGCAATCATCTCTCAGAAAAACATTCCAGCAGTATATAGAAGCCAACCCGGGAGAAATAGCTATTTCATCTGCCGATGAACAATTTATCCAGCAGGCTTTACAAATTGTAGAGAAGAATATCTCCAATCCCGACTTCTCTGTAGAAGAACTGAGCAGGGCGCTTTTTATGAGCCGGGTATCTGTGTATAAAAAGATCCTGGCCCTTACCGGCCGGTCGCCCATTGAATTTATCCGGGGCATCCGCTTAAAGCGGGCCGCACAGCTGCTCGAAAAAAGCCAGCTTACCGTGGCCGAAGTAGCTTATGAAGTGGGATTCAACAACCCAAAATACTTTACAAAGTATTTCAAGATGGAATACAATGTACTCCCCTCCGTTTATGGGAAGAAGAAATAATACCACTACTTCAATTATACATCAACTCTCCTAAACAACAAATCTGCCCTATTAAATAACGAAATCCGACCCATGCCTACCGGATGCAATGGATAATTTTGTGGACTGACTATTAAACCTGACTATGTTCAAGCAAAACTTTAAACGAAGCAACCGCCTGTATCTGCTGATTGAAATCCTGCTGTACTGCGTGATCACCGGTTCACTCATTGGCCTCTTCTTCTTATAACAGCCTTAAAACCAGCCTGTTCCTTCTCCGTACGTTAACATTTAATACCCTAACGGGAATCAATTAATTCCCTGACTGCTACAAACGGTTAACATAATCGCCCTACATCTAAAACATACCCATCCCCTCTGATTCCGGAGCTCCCTTTACATTTGTTTTACACGTTTTGAAGTAACACGTTTTGAAAAATAGATCGCGGATACCACATCCGTAATTGTAACAACCACGTTCAACCGACGAAAAAAATCCATTCAAATATGCACATAAAGAGGGCGATACCGATCGTACTTATGACGTTCCTCACTTCCTGGTGTTATGCCGGGCAGGTGGAAAAACTGTCTGATGGCCTGTTGATTCATTTAAAAAATCCCGCCCCGAATGGCGCCCGGCAGGTGAAGCTGCAAGTGGTCTCCGATAAGGTGATCCATGTAACGGCTACCCCCGACGACCATTTCACCGGCGCTCCCAGCCTCATGGCGGTAGATGCACAGGGTAACAGCATCAAATGGGATTCGGAAGAACGAAATGAAACCGTGACTTTAAAAACGGCCAGCATTACTGCCACCGTGGCGCTGAATACAGGAGAAGTGGTATTCCGCGATAAGGCCGGCAACATTATATTACAGGAACAACCCGGCGGCGGTAAAAGCTTTACGCCGGTTACCATCGGCAACAAATCATTATACCGGATCCAGCAGGTGTTTGAATCGCCCGCCAATGAAGCGTTCTATGGACTGGGGCAACACCAGACCGGTTTAATGAACTACAAAAACCAGGACGTGGATCTCACACAGTACAACTCGGTGGCAGCCGTTCCTTTTGTAGTATCCAACCGTAACTATGGCATTTTATGGGATAATTATTCCATTACCCGTTTTGGCGACAACCGTCCTTATAAACAAATGTCCGAATTACACTTAATGTCTGCTGACGGGAAACCCGGATTCAGTGCTACCTATGGCGACCGGTATAATAATACGGTGTATGTAAAAGCAGTGGAAGATAAAATTGATTATGAGTTCCTGGATCGCCTGTCGTCGCTGCCTGCAGCTTTTCCAATGGTAAAAGGAAAAGTAACCTGGGAAGGTACGGTGAATGCAGATGAAACCGGCGAGTATAAATTCTTCATGACCACTTCCGGTTACACCAAAGTATGGATCAATGGCCAGCTGAAACTGGACCGGTGGCGGGAAAGCTGGAACCCCGGCGCTTCCGTTTTCCGGCATCTGCTTCAGAAGGGACAACCCACTACCATAAAAGTGGAGTGGATCCCGGAAACCACCCAGTCCTTTATCTCCCTTAAATTCCTCCCACCCACTCCCATTGAAGGAGCGGATAAAATGCAACTGACTTCAGAAGCAGGTGAAAAAATTGACTACTACTTCATGTATGGTGAGCATATGGATGAAGTGATCAGCGGCTACCGGCAGGTAACCGGCAAAGCCACCATGATACCGCGCTGGGCGCTGGGTTTCTGGCAAAGCCGGGAGCGGTATAAAACACAGGACGAGATTGAAAATACTGTAGCAGAGTTCCGCAAAAGGAAAATCCCGCTGGACAATATCGTACTGGACTGGAGTTACTGGAAACAGGATGAATGGGGCAGCCAGCAGTTTGATCCTGCCCGTTTTCCCGATCCCGTGGGCATGATCAGCCGCCTGCACAAACAATACCATACTAATTTCATGATCTCCGTATGGCCAAAGTTTTATGAAGGGATCGACAACTATAAACTTTTCGACAGCAAAGGCTGGTTATACAAACAGAATATTAAAAATAAGCAACGCGACTGGATAGGTAACGGTTATGTATCTACGTTTTATGATGCCTTTAACCCGGAAGCGCGTAAACTGTTCTGGAGCCTGTTGCAGAAAAACCTGCTCAGCAAGGGCGTGGATGCATGGTGGCTTGATGCCACAGAGCCGGATATCCTGTCCAATGCCTCTATCGAAGAACGCAAAAAGCTGATGGATCCTACCGCGCTGGGATCAGCCACCCAATACTTCAACACCTATGCGCTGGTAAATGCGCAGGGGATTTACGAAGGGCAACGTGCGGCCAAGCCGGGTCAACGTGTGTTTATCCTCACCCGCTCCGCCTATGCTGGGTTGCAACGCTATGCTGCGGCCACGTGGAGCGGTGATATCGCCGCCACCTTTGAAGAATTCAAAAGACAAATCCCCGGCGGACTAAACTTCAGCCTTTCCGGTTTGCCTTACTGGACTACAGATATCGGTGGTTTCTTTGTGGAAGATAAATACGATCAGCCCAACCCACAGGGTCCTGCACTGGAAGAATGGAGAGAACTCAATACCAGGTGGTTCCAATATGGCGCTTTCTGCCCGCTGTTCCGTTCACACGGGCAATATCCTTACCGCGAGATGTTCAACATCGCGCCCGACAGCAGCACAGCGTACCAGTCGATGTTATACTATGACCAGCTGCGTTACCGCCTGCTGCCTTACATCTACTCCGTAGCAGGCAATACTTACCACCACGACTATACGATGATGCGTGGCCTGGTAATGGACTATGGCCAGGATACAGCGGTGCTGAATATCCGCGACCAGTACATGTTCGGTCCTTCGCTGCTGGTAAACCCTGTGACGGAGTACCATGCCCGCAGCCGGGAGCTGTACCTGCCCGCAGGCAACGGCTGGTATGATTTCTACACTGGAAAATATGAAACAGGTGGTCAGCATATTACCGCAGCAGCGCCTTTGCAGCGGATGCCTTTGTATGTAAAAGAAGGCGCTATCCTGCCGGTAGGTCCTGCACTGCAATACACCAATGAGCGCAAGGCAGATACCATACACCTGTATGTGTATACCGGGAAAGACGGGGAATTTACTTTGTATGAAGATGAAAACAATAACTATCAATATGAGAAGGGCGCTTTCAGCAACATTTCCTTTAAATGGAATGAAGCCGCGCAAACACTGACGATAGGACAACGGGAAGGCCGTTTTCCGGGTATGCTGCAGCAAAGGCACTTCCTGGTAACGTTTGTAGGTAAACAAACCGTCGCAGGACCGGATATCAGCAATAAGACAGGTAAAATGATAACATATAATGGAATAGCAAAAACGGTCCGGGCCATCTGACCTGGACCACTTCTTCTAAAAACATTTAAACATTATTCAACCTCCTTTGCCTAAATAAAACACGTTAAACATGAAAATCTGGTACACAATCAGCAATTATTTTCCGCGGCAAACCGTCTTAAAGACGCTTGCTGTATGCAGTTTGGCTACAGCAGCGCCTCCGGCACTGCATGCAGCTGCCAATAACGGGAAGGCATATACGCAACCTGTAAAACAAGCAATCACGGGCAAGGTAACCGACACCAAAGATGGTGCTCCCCTGCCCGGCGTTAATATCATTGTAAAAGGAACTAACCGGGGTACCGTAACAAATGTAAACGGAACTTTCACCCTGCAGGCAGATGCGGGAGAAATACTCGTAGTGTCGCTGGTAGGCTATAACAAACTGGAAGTACCCGTTCAAACGGGCAGCCCGATGACGATACGCCTGGAATCAGCGGCTACAGGGCTGGATGAATTGGTAGTAGTAGGTTATGGCGTGCAAAAGAAAAAAGTAGTGACCGGCGCTACTGTACATTTAAACAACGATGACCTGATAAAAAACCACGCCATCAGCGTGGAGCAGTCCTTACAGGGACAGGCGCCCGGTGTGCAGGTAACTTCCAACTCCGGTCAACCCGGTGATGCGTTGAAATTCACTATCCGTGGTATCGGCACCAATGGCGATTCCCGCCCGCTTTTCATCATTGACGGTTTTCCGGCGGATGATATCAGCTTCCTCAATCCAAATGACATTGCCAGCGTAGATGTGCTGAAAGATGCCGCCTCCACTGCTATTTATGGCACCCGCGCAGCGAATGGTATCGTAATGATCACCACTAAAAAAGGCCGCGCCGGTAAAATGAATGTCAGCTTCGACGCCTCCTACGGATTGCAGAATCCAGCCCGCAAGCTGGACTTACTCAATGCGCAGCAGTACGCCAATATCATGAACGAAGCGTCTATCAACTCCGGTTCTGTGCCTATCTATACACCAGACTCCATTGCGAAACTGGGTACAGGCCCCGACTGGCAGAAAGCAGCTACCAACAAAAATGCACCCATACAAAATTATAGCCTGAGTCTTTCCGGCGGTAATGAAAAGTCCGTTTTCTCCTCGTCCTTTTCCTTCCAGGGACAGCAAGGCGTGATGGGACTTCCCGGCAGGTCTAATTTTGAAAGAACTTCTTTCAGGATCAATTCAGAACACAAACTGTACAAAGACCTGATCAAAACAGGGGAAAACCTCACGTTTGCGCATACACGCCAGCGGGGTATCGGTACAGGTAACATCTACAACAACTCTATCCGTGGTTTATTAAACGCCACTCCCATTTACCCGGTGTACAATGCGGATGGCAGCTATGGCAAATCCCCTTATGCAGATGAACCCAACCCGATCGGTTCCATTGATTATACACAAAATAATCAAACCATTACCGACAGGATCATCGGTAACATCTATGCGGAAGCTATCCTGATCAAAGGATTGACCTTGCGTACGGATTTTGGCGCGGATATCTCTTATAACTACAACAATGCTTTTATTCCCGTATACAACCTGGGCACCAATAACAGCAACGAACATTCCTCTGCCAGTCAGGGTATGTACCGCAACCTTACCTGGAACTGGGATAACACCCTCACCTACCAACTCACTGCCGGCAAACATAACCTGAACGTAATGGTGGGTACTACCGCCAAAAAATACGAAGGTTATAATGTAAGCGGCAGTAAAACAGACCTGATCATCGCCGACTTTGATCACGCTATTATTGATAACGGCAGGAATGATTCCACCCGTAAAGTATTCGGCACAAGAAGCATGAATGCACTGCAATCTTACTTTGGCAGGGTGTTTTACAGCTACGACGATAAGTACCTGCTCACCGCCACGCTTCGCCGGGATGGTTCCACCAAATTCGGCTCCAACAACCGTTATGGTTATTTCCCTGCCTTCTCTGCTGGATGGATCGTTACCAACGAATCGTTCCTCAAAAACAGCAGCTGGATTAACTTCCTGAAGATCCGCGGCGGATGGGGACAAAACGGTAGTGACAGGATAGATGACTTCAGGTACCTGGCCACCATCAACTCCACTTACCGCGATTATTATTTCAACGGACAAAAAGCGATCGGCGCTTCTCCTGATAAAATACCCAATCCTGATCTGCATTGGGAAGCATCCGAACAAATTGACCTCGGATTTGACGCAACACTGTTCAAAGACGTAACCGTTACATTCGACTGGTATCAGAAAAACACCCGCGACTGGCTGGTAACCGCTCCTATCCCCGACCTGGTGGGTACCGGCGCTCCTACCATCAACGGCGGTAATATTCAGAACAAGGGTATTGAACTTGGCATTAATTACAACCACACGTTTGGAGAAGTAAACATCGGTATCGGCGGCAACATTGCTTTCAATAAAAATACCGTGATAGATATTCCAAACCAGGAAGGTGTATTGCATCCTTCTTACAACGGCGTACTGTCGTCCAACATGGATGAATACTTCCGCGCACAGAACGGAATGCCCATCGGCTATTTCTATGGATTGAAAACAGCCGGTATCTTCCAGAACCAGGCGGAAATTGATGGTTACACCAGCAAAAGCGGCCAGAAAATACAGCCAGGCGCACAACCCGGCGATGCCCGTTTCGTAGATCTGAACGGCGACGGCGTCATCAATGGTGATGATAAAACAAAGGTGGGTGATCCCAATCCTACACAAACGTATGGTATCTCTCTGTCTGCAGGCTGGAGAGGATTTGACCTGAGTGTATTGCTCAGCGGTGTGGGTGGCAATGACATTGTGGATGGTACCAGGGCTTACGACCGTTTTTATAACAACTATACCACGGCTGTTTTTGATCGCTGGCATGGTGAAGGAACGTCCAACAGCACGCCCCGTGTAACACTGGGTAATGAGGCCAACCAGAACTACACCCGTTTCTCTGATCTGTATGTACACAATGGCGCTTTCATGCGTGTAAAAAGCATCAACTTTGGATACGATCTTAAGAAAACTTTACTGAAACGTTTACCGGTTCAGCAGCTCCGGTTGTATGTATCCGGATTGAATGTATTTACGTTTACCCATTACCGTGGATTAGATCCTGAAGTGGGTTATGGAATCGATAGCTGGTCGTCTGGTACTGACCTCGGTTATTTCCCGCAGCCAAGAACTGTTTTATTCGGTCTTAATGTTAAATTTTAAACTCCGGCAATCATGAAGAAAATAATAGCAGCTATCATCATAACGGGGTTAATGAGTTCCTGTTCCAAAAGTTTCCTGGAAACATTGCCCATCAATACCATTACAGAGGAAGATTTTTATAAAACTCCGGGAGATGCTTACCAGGGACTGGTTTCCGCGTACAGCGTATTGAACTGGGATGGTTACGGCAATATTGCGCTGACATCAGAAATTGCGTCGGACGATTGCTTTGGCGGCGGTGGTGCTTCCGACAACGGATGGAACCAGTGGGATAAGAGCATTAAAATGAATGACCTCAACAGCGCTGCCTGGAAGAAATACTACACTGGTATTTACCGCGCCAATAAACTGATCCAGAAAATTGAAACGGTAGACTTTAAAGGAGATGATGCTACTAAAAACCGTTACATAGGTGAAGCTCATTTTCTGCGTGCTTACTTTTACTTCGACCTGGTACGGATGTTTGGTCATGTGCCATTGATCACAGCGCCACTGGAACCCGGCAACTACAGCATTCCGCAGGCCAATCCGGACAGCGTATACATGCTGATTGCCAATGATCTGAAAGTAGCCGCGGCAAATATTCCGGCAACTCCTTTTGCCAGCATTCCTTCGGGCGAATATGGCAGGGTTACCAAATGGGCTGCTGAAGCCTTGCTGGGCAGGGTATTCCTGTATTATACCGGCTACTACAGCAAACCTGATATTGCCGGTGTATTTTCACAGGCAGATGCTATTGCCGCCATTGAAGATGTGATCAACAACAGCGGGTACAGTCTTGTTCCAAAATACCGGAACCTGTTCCGTGCTTCCGCTGAAAGCACCACTGACTATGCCGGGCAGAATAACGCAGAAGGTGTGTTTACCATTCAATATACTTACCTCGGTATGGGCGACCAGAACCAGCAGAACGGAAACCGTATGCAGGTAATGATCGGCATCCGCTCACAGGTGCTGGGACCTTACTACAAAGGATGGGGCGGCGCTACAGTAAATGAAGCGCTCTTTCATTCCTATGCTCCGGGCGACAGCAGGCAAACCGCTTCCATTATTTCTATTGCCGGAGAAGGATTTGCAGATAGTTATAAGCTGGATGACCAGGCGCAATACACCGGCTTCTTTATAAAAAAATATACGCCGCTGAAAGATAAAAATGCAGATGACCTGGGTGGTAGCTTCCAGTGGGACAATTTCGATAACTATATGGTGATCCGTTTTGCAGATGTGTTGCTCATGGGTGCAGAGTTAAATCTCACTGCGAATGCAGGCAAGGCACAGGGTTATATCGACCGGGTACGCGACCGTGCATTTGGCGATCAAACACATCGCATTACACTCAGCAGTAAAGCACAGATCATGCAGGAACGCAAGCTGGAACTGGCTTTGGAAGGGCACCGCTACTGGGATCTGCTGAGGCAGGGAATGCCTGCAGCTAAACAGGCAATAGACAATGCTTCTTCCCAGGCGGCTTTCAACGTAAGCTTCCGTCCGGAAACAAATGGTTTGTTCTCTATCCCTGAAACACAGATCAATTTATCAAACGGTACGCTCAAACAAAACACCGGCTGGTGATATTGTTCACTTTAAAAACTACAAAAATGAAACGTCTGCATATATATTTTCTCGGATTAATTACTGCATCGTTTTATGCGTGCAGTCCTTACGAAGACAGGATCACCCCGGCAGATCCTGCCGGTATTAAACTGGATTTTTCTGTCACACAAAACCCGGATTATGATAACCAGGTAACGCTGGAAAGCAAAACGAAAGATGTGATCCCATTCTGGGACTATGGTTTTGGTACTACCAAGGAAGCGAAGGCGGTAGTGATCCTGCCTTTTGCAGGCGACTTCTTTGTCAAATATTCGGCTTATGGCACAGGTGGTCCTAAAACAGATTCTGTAAAAGTTACCGTGAGTGCAAACGATCCGAAGTTCTTCGCCAGCAAGCTGTATAATTTACTCACCAATGGCGCCGACGGTAAAACCTGGGTATGGGCCATCGATGTTCCGGGTGGTTATTGTTTTGGTAATGGTCCTGGTGATACCGAAAGGCCGGCATGGTGGACTGTAGGAAAAGCAGGGCTGCAAACCCAGGGCGTACTGGATGATGAGATGACGTTTGATCTCAATAAGAACGCAAATTTTTCCATCACACATAAAGGTGTTACTACTAAAGGTTCGTTTACCCTGGATACTTTGGCGCAGAAGATCAAGATCAATGGCGCTGATATCAGTTGGGGAAACAACGTGGCCTACAATATTATTAAGCTGAACGCTAATGAAATGACGCTGGTACAGCAAGGTGATGGCTGGCGTAATATCTGGATGTTCAAGCGCAAGGGTTTTGTATTTTAAAAATCCACATTATGGCCCCCGGTGGGAATTTCCCCGCCGGGCTTTTTTAACAATTATTTTATGGAGATGATAAAAGCGTATCACATATATCACAAATAATTAAAATACTCAGTATTAATCAATGCTGTTTTGGTTGTTACCTGTTGCCGGTGCTTTTCAGCTCCGGCTATTTTTTTTGGTATATACTACTTTTCTGCGGATCACTTAATTCGTATTTGGTGATTCTTTTTACTATCTTTCAAGACACAACGCCTCTATGTCATGGAAATAAAAGTTCTGACCGCGCCGGGGCTGGGTAGCTCCGGAAAATTACACTGGCAAACATTATGGGAACAATCTATACCCGGAACAAAGCGGATTGAGCAAACAGATTGGAATGCGCCGGTTTGTGCTAATTGGGTAGCGCAGATAGAGAAAGCCGTAGCTGAGGCCGGACCGCAGGTAGTCATCGCTGCGCACAGCCTGGCTTGTATTGCACTGGCGCACTGGGCGGGGCAAACAAACAAAAAGATCAGGGGCGCATTGCTGGTGGCGCCGGCAGATGCAGAACGACCGGGATTCCCTCCTGAGGCAACCGGCTTCTCTCCTGTTCCGTTGGTGAAGTTACCGTTTGAAACTATTATTGTGGCCAGCACCAATGATCCTTTCTGTTCCCTGGAAAGAGCTGCATTTTTTGCCCGTCACTGGGGAAGCCGCTTTGTAAACGCAGGCGCCAAAGGTCATATTAACAGCGAATCCGGGCTGGGAGAATGGCCCGAAGGACAGAACCAGCTGAAGGAACTGGTACAGAACTGGCCAACTCTTTAATGTTGTTACCGCCGGTATTACGCTATTCACTGCTGCAACGCTTAACCTGTAATTTCACTTTTCATTCTACTTTTCCACTTTTTCTTTGAGACCTGAATAAGATATGTTGTTGCCGGAAGTGTTAACTAAATCGATTTTTTTTAAATAGATAATTAACATAAAGATAAACACGGCAGCGCCGCCGGCTAACAGGATTATATCACCTTTGCCCGTTGAATCTTTAAAACTACCTTTTACAATACAATGAAAAAAGCACTGTTCATTTTATCCGGTGTAATGATAGTTACCGGGGCATCCGCACAAATAAAACAGTATACAATGGCGCAGGCGCACTCTCATAATGATTATGAGCGGGCCACTCCTTTTTACGCAGCGGCTTCCCTGCAGTTTGGTTCTATTGAAGCAGATATACACCTGAAAGACGGCATTTTATACGTGGCACATGATGCCAGCGCCATAGAACCGTTCCGCACCTTTAAGGAAATGTACCTGCAGCCTGTGCTCCGGCAGTTTTCCCTTTACAACGGCAAACCCTATGCAGGCAACGCCCCCATGCAGCTGCTGATAGACCTGAAAACAGCCGGCACGCCTACCTTACAGGCATTACAGGAACTGCTCCTTCCCTACCGCAAGTATTTTGATCGCAACACAAACCCTGCTGCCGTAAAACTGGTGATATCCGGCAACCTGCCGCCGATGGCAGAATGGGACAAATATGATCCTATCTTCTTTTTTGATGGCCGGCCGGATAGCGTATATCCGGCAGCGTTACAGCAACGCATTGCCATGCTAAGCGTGGATTTTCACGCCTATAGCAGCTGGAACGGCAAAGGAACACTGGTGCCGGCGGAAATGCAGAAAGTAACCGCCGTCATCAATAAAGCGCATCAGCAGGGATATGCTTTCCGCTTCTGGGGCGCACCCTCCACCCGGTCCACCTATTACAAACTGATGGACCTCGGCGCCGACTGGATCGGAACAGACCACCCGGAGGAATTGTATGATGTAATGCACAACACTGCCCGTACCACCGCTTCCAATATGCCGGTACATGAAGTGTATACGCCTTCCTTTGCATCTGACGCCACACAGGTGCGATCTAAAAACGTGATCCTGCTGATAGGCGATGGCACCGGCCTGGCGGAAATGTTTTCCGGCTACACGGCCAATAAAGGCGCGCTGAACATATTCCAGATGAGGCAACTCGGCTTATCCAAAACCCAATCGACCGACAACTACCACACCGACTCCGCTGCTGGCGGCTCCGCCATGGGTACCGGCACTAAAACACATAACCGCGCTATCGGGCTCGACAATACCTACGTATCTATCCCCCTGATCCCTGAAATACTGGCGCCTAAAGGCATTCAGAGCGGTGTTATTGTCACCGAAGAAATTACCGGCGCCACGCCTGCTTCTTTCTATGGTCATACCGCGGACCGGGATAGCACCTATGCCCTGGAAAAACAACTGCTCAGCAGCAAACTGCAACTGGCTGTTGGCGGCGGAAGGGAAGACCTGGAAAAAAACTTCAGCCGGCAGCTGGCATCCTCCGGTATCCGCATCTACGACAACCTGGATAACTGGGACGCCACTACGAAAAACCGTACGCTTGTGATCCTGAGCAATAAGGCAGTTACCTCTATGCGCAACGGGCGGGGTAACTACCTGAAAACGGCACTGAAAAAGGCATTACAGCAACTGAATGCTTCCGGCAAAGGATTTTTCCTGATGGTAGAAGGCTCCCGGATAGATCAAGGCGGCCACCTTAACGACCTGGACTACCTGGTCCGTGAAATGCTCGACTTCGATGAAGCAGTAGGAGAAGCCCTCCGCTTTGCTGACCAGGACAAGCAAACCACCGTAATTGTTACCGCTGACCATGAAACCGGCGGCCTCGCCCTGATGGATGGCGATATCGCCAAAGGCTCCTTACGCGGTCATTTTGCCACCAACGACCACACCGGTATCCCGGTAATGGTATTCGCCTATGGACCCAACTCCAACCTGTTCCGCGGCGTTTACGAAAACAACGAGATCTTTCACAAGATGCTCAGATGCTTCGGTAAATAATGCAGCGGAGGGGCGCCTTCGGCGCCCCTCCGCCAAAAAACCGCTCCAACTCCGCGTTTCTTTTTTGTACATTTAAAGGCATTTTAAAATTCCCGACATGTTAGCAAGAATCCTATTGCTGCTTACAGGTGTGTTATGCCTGCATGCAGCGTTTGCCCAGGAAACCCGGTACATCTATCTTTCAGGCACCGATAAAGATCATACTGTTAACTGGGACTTTCATTGTTCCGGCGGACAACGCAGTGGCAAATGGACAACGATTCCCGTTCCATCCAACTGGGAACAGCAGGGATTTGGCAGTTATAACTACGGCCATGATAAAGAAAAAGCCAGTGAGCAAGGGCTGTACCGCTACCGTTTCTCCGCACCGGATAACTGGCGGGAACGGCAGGTGAATATTGTTTTTGATGGCGTGATGACCGATGCCGAAGTAAAAATCAATGGGCGCCTGGCCGGTGAGATTCACCAGGGCGGCTTTTACCGGTTCCGGTATGATATCAGTAAACTGCTGCGTAATGGCAGCAATCTACTGGAAGTAAAGGTGAGCAAAATGTCGGCGAATGCAGGCGTAAACCGGGCAGAACGGAACGGCGATTTCTGGGTGCTGGGCGGTATTTACCGGCCTGTTTTCCTGGAAGTGAAGCCATTGGTCCATATTGATCACGTGGCCATAAATGCTACCGCCAAAGGCCATTTCTCCGTGCAGGCTTTCACTACCCCTTTGCCGGAAGGATATTCCCTCAGCGCGCAGGTGACCACCCTGGCCGGCCAGGCTGTTCAGCAGGCAGTGACCATACCCGCCGCAACCACCCACCCCGCCGCCTATACGTTGCAGCAACAACTCGACCATCCCGCTACCTGGAGCGCAGAGTTTCCCCAACGCTACCTGGCAGTAGTAGCAATTAAAAAAGATAACCGGACCATACACCGTATCACCCAGCCCTTTGGTTTCAGGACCATTGAAATAAGACCACGGGATGGCATATACGTAAATAATACCAAAGTAATACTGAAAGGCGTAAACCGCCACAGCGCCTGGCCGGAAACAGGACGCACGCTCAGTAAAGCGATCAGCATACTGGACGTGAACCTCATGAAAGACATGAACATGAACGCTGTGCGGATGTCGCACTACCCGCCGGATGAACACTTCCTGGATGTATGCGATTCGCTGGGTTTATTTGTGCTGGATGAACTTACCGGCTGGCAGGCCGCCTACGACACCGTAGTAGGACGCAAATTGGTAAGAGAACTGGTGGAGCGGGATGTTAACCATCCTTCCGTTATTGCATGGGACAATGGCAATGAAGGCGGGTTTAACCGTGCGCTGGATGGCGACTATCACCTGTACGACCCACAACTGCGCCCCGTGCTGCATCCCTGGGAAAGATACAATGGCGTGGACACCAAGCATTATCCCAACTTCAACTACCTCGTTAACTCCAGCCTGTACGACCAGGACATTTACCTGCCTACCGAATTTATGCATGGCCTTTACGATGGCGGCATGGGTGCGGGCCTGAACGATTTCTGGGATCGTATACTGCAGCATCCCCGTGGCGCTGGCGGTTTTCTGTGGGCATTCAGCGACGAAGGACTGGTACGCACCGATAAAAACGGCATCATCGACACAGACGGTAACCACGCCCCCGACGGCATAGTAGGCCCCCACCGCGAAAAGGAAGGCAGCTTCTACACCATCCGGCAGTTGTGGTCGCCGGTACATATATCCCTGCCCGTTATTACATCCGCCTTCGATGGCCGTATACCGGTGGAAAACCGTTACGACTATACGCCTTTGTCCAGGTGCCGGTTCAGGTGGCAGCTGCTGCGGTTTGCATCTCCCGGAAAAAATAACCAAACAGACACCATTGCCGCGGGTGCAATTGCAGCGCCGGATCTGGCGCCCCATACCAAAGGCTTCCTGGAGCTGTCACTACCAAACGGCTGGCAGGATGCAGACGCACTGTACGTTAGCGTAGAAGATAGTTACGGACGCAGCATCCTCACCCGCAGCTGGCCATTACAACCGCCTTCCCGCATCGTACGGCAGTTTCCCGGGGTGAACGGCCGCCTGAATATTGTAACCGATCATGATACGCTTGCCGTAGATAACGGTACCGGTACTTATTATTTCAGCCGGACAACCGGTCAGCTGCTGCAGATTGTTACTGCCAAAGGCAGGATTTCATTAAGCGGAGGGCCTGTACTGGCAGGCGTTTCACAGGAACTGAAGGAGTTCAGGCCGGGTACCGATTCCAGCGGTTATTTTATCATCGCCCGTTATGAAGGCAATGGCTATCTCCAGGTGAAGTGGACTTTCAAACCCGGTGTCCCGGTACAACTGGATTACAGCTACAGCGTCAAAGGCGCTACGCCTTTCAGCGGTATTACGTTCCGGTATCCGGAGGAAAAAGTAACGGGACTGTCGTGGACAGGTGAAGGGCCATACCGGGTATGGAAAAACAGGCTGCAGGGACAGCTGTTTGGCAGTTGGTATAAAGCCTATAACAACACGGTGACGGGGGAAAGCTGGGAATATCCCGAATTCAAAGGCTATCATGCCAATGTGTACCAGGCCACCTTTCATACAAAGGAGCAGTCATTCACCTTTTATACCGGTAACGAGGGTACGTTTTTACAGGTATTTCATCCGCAGGCGCCAAAGGGAGCAGCTAACAACAATACTACGCCCGCGTTCCCCGACGGGGATATCGGTTTCCTGAGCGCCATTGCGCCCATAGGCACCAAATTCCAGGATGCCGCACAGATGGGACCTGAAAGCCAGGACAATATGATGCTGAACTATACGCCGGTGAAAGGGACTATCTGGATCGGCTTACCGTAAGTTGCCGGGATCCGTTACAAAATTCAGGAAAGCATTGAACTTGGCGTTATACTTACGTTTATCCAGTTTGAAATAGAAGGCGCCGCGCTTGGAGCTGAGCCGGTCTTTGTCCTTTTGTTTGATCAGCAGGCCGGTAGACAAGACCTTGCGGCTGAAGTTACGTTTATCGAAAGTAACGTCATACACCGCTTCATACAGCAGCTGTAACTGGGGAATGGTAAACTTCAGCGGCAGCAGTTCAAAAAGGATGGGGTGTATGGCGGCCTTATAGCGGAGCTTCTCCTGGGCCATCTTCACCATTCCGGTATGGTCGAAGATGAGATCGGGCAGCTTATCAAGCGAAATCCATTCTGCATGGTACTCGTCGTTGATCTGCAGTTTGTATTGATTGATATCGATGAGGGCAAAGTAGGTGATAGAAACCGTGCGTTCTACCGGGTCACGGGCCGGGTCACCGAAGGCAAACAGCTGTTCCATGTATACCCCTTCCAGACCGGTGAGCTTCTTCAAAATCCTTGCAGCGGCGGCTTCAAAGCTTTCGTCGGCCTGCACAAATCCGCCCATCAGGCTCCATTTATTCTTTTGCGGTTCAAATCCGCGCTTGATCAGCAGCAGCTTCAGCGCCTCCCCGTCAAAACCGAAAATGATGCAATCGACTGCCACCAGCATCCTTGATTGCCCTGAATAACGTGTCATACCAGCAATTATTTATATAACCCGGCAATTTATGGTTCCCTGCTGACATTAGGAAATTATATTACAATTTTCCTTGTTTATCTAAACAGCTGTTGCAACACAGGATCGGTATAATCTGCCACAAAAGCCCGGATATTATTGTAAGGGGCAAACTCTTCACGTGTATGCATGGTCGTTAACACAATGGCCTCCATACCGGCATTCAAAGCAGCCTCCACACCTTTGGGCGCATCCTCAAACACAATACAACCGGCCGGTGCCACGTCCAGTAGCTGCGCACATTTCAGGAATACTTCCGGGTTGGGCTTGCTGGTAGCCACATCATCTGCACTGACAATCGCCTTCAGGTAATGCCGGAGATGCAGGTTATCGAGCACATAGTTAATGTTAAAAGTATTGGCAGCAGAACCTATTGCCATCGGGATACCGGCAGCGGCAGCCTTTTCCAGGAAAGCTGGTAGACCAGCAATCAGCTCAAGATGAGGCCTGAAAGCTTCCTGGTACAATACTTCTTTTTCATGGGCAATTTCCTCCATCTGTTGTGCTGTAAAATGATCTTTCCCGAAAACACGCACCAACAGTTCCTCATTCTTCCCGTACATGTGGCTTCTTACAATTTCCCGGGGAAGATTGGCGCCCAGCTTATTCAGCATGTTGTACCAGCCTTCCAGGTGATACTCCATGTCGTTGATCATGGTACCGTTAAGGTCAAACAGAAATGCTTTTTGCAGCTGTGTCATAATGCCTTTTTTTGTAAGGCGCAAAGATACGGGCGAATTTTGTCTTTCTCACTGATTACGCTGATTATACTGATTTTTTGGATTTTTACTTTTTTGATTTTTTTATGATTTAATAATTAAAGAAGATAAAAGCGAATATATCCGCTTATATCCCTTAATCCTTTATAAAATCAAAAAAGTAAAATCCAAAAAATCAGTATAATCAGCGTAATCAGTGAGAAAGACAAAATCCGCGGAATTACCTATATTTGATACACCAACAGACAAATCCGGCATCTCAAAATAACCTGTCTTTTCAGCAGCTATAGTTATCATTTTCAAATATTATTGTAGTATGGACATTATTCTAAGAAACAACATCCATGTTACCGGTAACCTGGAAAGCCCTCAGACGCTGGTTTTCGCTCACGGATTTGGCATTGATCAAACTTCTTTTTCAAAAGTAATTCCCTCATTTGAACATGATTATAAAATTGTGCTGTTTGATAATGTGGGCGGTGGAAAAGCTAATATAAAAGCGTACAGTCCCAAACGTTATGAGGCCATGAATGGCTATGCTACTGATGTTGCCGATATTATCCAGGCACTGGATTTGCGGCAGGTGACTTTTGTGGGACATTCGGTAAGTGGTATGACAGGTATGCTCACCAGCATCCACTATCCCGGCATGATTGATAAGCTGGTGCTGCTGGGTTCCAGTCCCCGCTATCTTAATGATCCGAAAGACGGCTATACCGGCGGGTTTGATCATGCAACGCTGACGAGCTTATTTGAGGCAATGGAAGCAAACTATCACGCCTGGGCTGCCGGCTTTTCAAAAGTAGCTATGCGAAATGAAGACAGACCGGAGTTAGCGGCCGCCTTTGCCAAAACGCTGAATGACATCCGTCCGGATATTGCGATCCAGGTAGCCAAAGCCATTTTTTACCTGGACTACCGCAAGGAGCTGCCCAAAGTAACACTGCCTGTGCTGGTAGTGCAAACCGCCAACGATATTGCCGTGCCGGCCGTAGTAAGTGAGTACCTGGAAGCCAATATTCCCAACAGCCGCCGGACCAAAGTGGAAACAGAAGGGCATTTCCCCCAGATATCGGCGCCAATGGAAGTAGTAGCCGCCATACAATCGTTTCTTTAGTTCATCTTTTCAATTTCATATTGTGAGCACCTGGGAGCACAAAGCTTTAAATTTTATTAATCAAACCGGCAGATGGGATAAGGATAAACATATCTCCTCCTTTCTCGCATTCAGCATCTCCCTGGTAAAAAACCTGACGGAAGCAGACATTGCGCTGCAACTGGAATTTGAAGATGAAGAAACAGCAAAGGTGAAATGTGCCTCTCCCCTTCACCTGAACGATATGGTACTGAACCCTGAACCCATCAAAAAACTACTGTATACACAGGGCTTTAAAACCATTTACTGGCGCGAGATACCGCCTCCAAAAGAAAATGTATTTAAAGAAATACTACTGGCCCTGTCATCTGCCATTATCATCCCGGTAAATACCAGTCCCAATAACAGCCTGCTTATTCTTGGATGGAGTGAGCCACCTTCCTTTGAACCCGGTTTCCTGGAGTGTATAGAAACAATCCGGTTACGGTTGAAAGAAATACTGGTGCAATCCCAGCAACAGATCTATTTCCAGCGTATAGCCGTGCGGTTTGCCGCTATCCTTCATACCATTCCGCATGCGCTGGTGTTCATCAACAACGACGGATTTTCCGGGTGGGTAAACCAGGAAGGCGCTGCCCTGCTGGGCCTGTCGGGCCCGGGAGAACAGCTGCCCGCGGTACTTTCAGATGCCATGATGCAACTGCGGAACAAAACATTGAACCTGGAAGCTATTGACAGGGAAGCGATGCACCTGTTTTCTTCCCCCGAAAATTCCATCAGCAACTGGCGCTGGCAAATGGAAAATAAGGTACTGCTGGTATCCTGTTTACCGGTTACCACGCAACAGATCAGCGGAAGATTGTGGATTTTTGAAAATGGTGATCAATAACGCTGGCGCCAGAGAAAATAAAAAGTGCTGCCTTCACCCGGCTGGGAATCTACCCATACTTTACCACCCTGTTCTTCTACCAGCAATTTAAAGATATTAAGACCGATACCGGTGCCCTCTCCTTTTCCTTCGTTGTCCAGCCGCTCAAATAGTTTGAAGATACGGTCGGTGTCACGTTTAGCCACACCCGGACCATTGTCTTTTACATAAAACTCATAGAACTCTCCTTTGTCGGTTCCTCCAATGGTAATAATGCCGTCCTTCTTGTCGTTATACTTGATAGCGTTGGAAACCAGGTTCTGAAATACCTGCTGCAACTTGAGTTTATTGGTCTCCAGTACCGGCAGGGTGCCCACCGTTTCAATATGGATATTGGCAGGGGGAAATAACAGCTTTGATAATTGTGTTACCAGTTCGTGGACGTTTACCTCTTCAATGGTTTGCTCCATATCGCTTTGCCGGGTATAGTCCAGCATAGATGTAATCATTTCCGTGAGGTGATTGGTGGCGCCGAGTACTATTTTCATATACTCTTTCAGGTCGGGTGCGTTCTGGATGCGTTCATCTTCATTGATCAGCGCCAGCAGGCCAATAGCGCCAGAGAGCGGGGATTTCAGGTCATGCGCCACCACATACATAAACCGCTCCAGCTGTTTATTGATCTTTTCCTTTGCGGCCATGGCTTCTTTCAACTCAAATTGGTAGCGGTATAATTTTTCAAATACACTCACTTTTGCGCGGGTAACATTTACGTCGAGGGGTTTCGACAGGTAATCTACCGCTCCTTCTTCAAAGCCCCGCATTACGTATTGCTCCTCCTTATTGATGGCGGTTACAAAAATGATAGAGATGTCTTTTGTTTTAGGATTTGTTTGTAAGAGACGGGCCACTTCATAACCATCCATATCGGGCATTTGTACGTCCAGCATAATAAGGCCTATATCATCGTGCCGGAGGACAGTTTTCAATGCTTCATTACCCGAATCAGCCTTTAAGATCTCCCTGTTATCGCCTTCCAGCATATGTTCCAGGGATACAAGGTTTTCTGCTTTATCATCTACCAGCAGTATGGTAAATGTTTTTGGTTTACGCTGCTTCATTTCTCGACGTTTGTTTTCGTGCTAATATTTCTTAAGTGACGGATGATATCATTAACAGACATGGTCTGAATACCGGAGCAAAGATCCAGGGCGGCCTGGGGCATCGTGTTAAACTCGGCGGTCAGCGGATCCTGTACAATCGCTGTGCCACCGGACGCGGCGATATGGCAAAGCCCTGCTGCGCCGTCTTTATTGGCGCCACTCAGTAGTATTCCCACGACGGCGTTGCCAAAGGCAAGGGCCGCACTCTCGAAGCTCAGATCTATAGCAGGCCGGCTGAAATTTACCAGTTCCGAATAGTCCAGCGAAATAGTTCCATCGGCTTCTATCAGAAAATGATAATTTTGCGGGGCCAGGTAAATATGCCCTGGCAATAATAGTTCTTTATCATCCGGTTCTGTAATTTTTTGCTTCCCGGATAGTAAGGTACCCAATTCACTTTGTACATTTTTCAAACGGTGGATAACGATCACCACTGGCATAGGAAATGTTGCTGGCAGCTCTTTGATCAATTTGGTGAGCGCTGTCATACTGCCGGCAGAACCGCCAATAACAAGGATCCTGTATGAATGGGGCGTTGTCAGTTTTTTTACATTTTACGCCTGAAAATTTTATTAGCCTGGTTTACTGTTTCAAATTTTGTCCTTTCTTCATTATATAGTAGTGATTCTTTAATCCCTAATGCCAGGTAACCTAACGAAGTTAAGCTTTCATAAAATAATTTTACTACCCGGTTCTGCAGTGTTCTGTTAAAATAAATAAAAACGTTCCGGCAACAGATAAGTTGAAATTCATTGAACACCTGGTCTGTCACGAGGTTGTGCTGAAAAAAAATAATGTTGCGTCGCAGGGCCGGGTGGATGATCGCATTATCATAACGTGCCGTATAGTAGTTGGAAAAATCGTTGATACCGCCGGACCGCATATAATTAGCGGTATACTCTTTCATATCCTTCAGGGCAATGATCCCGCTTTCTGCTTTGTCCAGGTTGGCTTCATTGATATCTGTGGCGTATATCCTGCAGCGGCCGAGCAAACCGGCTTCTTCCAGCAATATCGCCATGGAATACACTTCTTCGCCTGTAGCGCAGCCGGCATGCCATACTTTAATGATCGGATAAGATGCCAGTCGTGGTAGTACCTGCTCCCTCAATACCTTATAAAACGAGGGGTCCCGGAACATTTCGGTTACATTCACCGTGATATACTGCACCATTTCCCTGAAGAAGTTTTCTTCATTCACCAGACGGTGTTTCAGTTCAAAGACGCTGTCGATTCCCGCCATGCCGGTAAAGCGGCTGAAGCGGCGCTTCAATGAAGCGCTGGCATAGTCTGAAAAGTCATACCCGTAGCGCTGTTGAATGATCTTCACCAGTTCTGTAAAATCTCCATGACTGATTTCCTCTACCATATAATTTTTATGACAACCATACCCGTAACAGGGAAAGCAGCTTTATATTATCTACGGGTTTGGCGATATAGTCGGATGCACCTGCCTCCAGGCATTTTTGCCGGTCGCCAGCCATTGCCTTGGCAGTGAGGGCAATTACCGGCAGTTGCTGAAACCGGGCGTCAGCGCGGATATGTCTCATCGCTTCATAACCATCCATTTCCGGCATCATGATATCCATCAGTACCAGGTCGAGTGTTGGATGCTGTTGCAATACTTCCAGTGCTTCCCGGCCATCGGCGGCGGTGAGCACCGAAATACCCTGTTCTTCCATCAGTGCGCTGATGGAAAAAACATTACGCATGTCATCATCTGCCAGCAGCACGGTTTTGCCGGAAAGATTACCTTCCGTCCAGGTGGTGGCCGTATCTTCTATATTTGTTTTCTTCTGCAATTTGTAAAGAAAAAGCTCGAGTTCATCCATCAGCCGGTCGGTGGCATGCGTGGAGTTACGCACAATAGCGGAGGCATACTTTTTCAGCTGTTGTTCTTCGCTGCCGGTAATATCCTGGTCGAGGTACACAAGGAGCGGCGTATCACCTGATTCGGGGATTTGCGTCAGCGTTTCCAGTTGTTGTAAACCGGCCTGGAGGTCTTTGCCTATTTCCACTATTACGGCGTCATACTTTGTTCCGGCGAGCAACGCCTGCGCCTCCGGAATGCCTGCGGCGATATCATACCTGCTGCCAAGATTTCTTTCGGCACTCATGGTTTCCAGCGTGGCGCCTGCGCTCAGCGGTCCTACCGACACCAGCAGTACTTTTTTCAGCCGTGCCTGCAGTTGTGCGCTGATGCTGGTGAATACAGCTTCGAGGTCGCTCAGTTCAAGCGGCTTCCTCGTATAGCCATGTATGTTATCTTCCTTAATAGCCTGTATATCTGCGCCGGTTACAACGTGTACAAGGATTTTGCTCAATTCCTCACTGCTTTTAAGGATTTTGAGAATGCTGCTGCCGTCGATTACCGGCAGGTTCATATCCAGGATAATGGCTACCGGTAAAAATTTGCGGGCATAGGCCAGTCCGTCCTGCCCGTTATGCGCCACGATGGTTTTAAATCCCTTGTTACGGGCAAAGTCGCGCAGGATATCCGCAAAATGAACATCGTCTTCGATAATCAGGATCAGTTTATCCTGTTTGGTGAGGTTATCACGGTCGTCGTTCACAGCAACAGGAGATTGTATCTGCGGGGCAATGTCCTTTACCGGTGTTACCGGCACTGCGCCTGGTATGGTAGCATTTACCGGTAATACAATGGTGAAAGTGCTGCCAGTGGGGCTGCTGTGATCGAGACGGAGCGCGCCATGCAGCAGCTGCGCCAGTTCCCGGCTTATGCTCAGGCCAAGGCCGGTACCACCGTACTTACGACTGGTACTGCCATCTCCCTGGTGAAAGGCGTTGAATATCAGTTCCTGCTTATCTGCCGGTATACCCGGACCGGTATCTGTAACGCTGATACAGAGCGTGCCGGGAGTGCTTAAATACAGGGAAAGACTGACCACGCCCCCTGCCGGTGTAAATTTGAATGCGTTTGACAGCAGGTTGCGGATTACCTGTAACAGCCGGAGTTTATCGGTATGGATAGCTGCAGGAACATCCGGCGCTAAATTTTTGGCGAAGGAAATCTGCTTCTCCTGCGACACCACATCGAACAGGTCGGAAAGGTCGTCCACAATGCTCTGCACCGGCACATTTTCAAATTCCATCTCTACTTTACCGGCTTCTATTTTAGACAGGTCCAGCACATCGTTGATCAGGTGCAGCAGGTCGGAACCGGATTTATAAATGATACCGGCGTACTCCATTTGTTTTTCCGTGAGGTTTTTATCTTTATTTTCCTGCAACATTTTCGCCAGGATGAGTACACTGTTCAGTGGGGTTCTCAGTTCGTGGGACATGTTAGCGAGGAACTCTGATTTATACCGGCTGCTGGCTTCCAGTTCGGTAGCTTTGAGGGAAAGCGCTCCCCTGGCCATTTCCAGGTCTTTATTTCTTTCTGTTATTTCTGCGTTTACCTGCCGTAGTTCTTCTTCCTGCACCTTTAGTTCTTCTTCAGATGCCTGTAATACTTCCGACTGCCTGCTCAGTTCCTCATTCGACTGCCGCAGTTCTTCCTGCTGGCTGATCAGAATTTCTCTTTGTTCCTGTACCTGTTGAAGCAGTTGCAGGATTTTTTCACGGGCATTGGCTGCATTAACGGCAACGGCTATATCTTTTGACAATACTTCCAGCAACCGCAATTGTAAAGGCGTTACTTTCCGGAAAGAGGCGAGTTCAATAACGCCCAGCAATTCATTTTCTATCCACAGCGGCATCATTACCAGGGAGCCGGGTTGAAGGTGTCCGCTGGAAGAGTTTAGTTGCCAGTAGTTAGCCGGCACGTCGCTGATAACGAGGATCTCCTTTCCGGATACGGCTGTTCCCAGGAAACCCTCGTTCAGTGGCACCGCCTGTGGAATAGCAGCCGGCATGCTAACGGCAGCGTACAAACGAAGATCCTGGTATTTATCGTCGTAGCAGTAGAAGGCGCCGGCCGTAAAATCCGCGAATGCAGTAAGGGTATGCAGGCATTTCCGTACCAGCTCATCGCGGTTATTCACGCCCTGGAGGCTGTCGTTCATATTATTGACGCCAGTCAGCATCCAGTTCTTTTCATTGGCAGCGGCGTTGATTTCCACCACTTCATCCAGTTTGCGGTTCAGCGCCTGTTGCACGCGCAAACGGCGTTTAAACTCTGCGTAGGTGACTCTCATGAGAATAGAACCTACCAGCAGGATGAATGCATTGTTGATCAGCAGGGTTCTGACAGCTTTGGTAAAAGAACTGCTTTTTACGTTCTCGCGAAGAGCCAGCAAACGGCGTTCCTCTCCATTTACCTTGCCTACCTGCGTCCGCACCCTGTCCATCAACAGGGTTTCCTTTTCTGTAATGTCCCCATTCTGTTCGAAGCGTTGTTGTACTAAGGTATGATCCAGCACATTCCAGTAGCTGAGCAGGGCATTGATATTATCTTCCAGGGAGTCTATATTTTTTACCTGGTTGGGGTTATCCGCTACCATGGTACGCAGATCGTTTACGGCGGGCGGCACTTTGGGAAGCGCCAGCTCATAGGGTTGCAGGAATTTTCTATTAAAGGTGCCCCGGAAGCCCCTGCGGGAAGCTTCCATATCAAATAATAAACGCTGTACCCTTTCGGAACCATTGAGCACGCGATAAGTGTGCTGTACCCATCCCGCCTCTTCTGTTTGCTCGGTAAACGTTTGCCACGTTAAAAATCCGCCGAGTAAAACAAGCAACACAATAACGGCAAATCCGAGGTACAGTCTGTTAACTAATGAAATCTTCATATAATATTAATTCCTTAATATAGCATAAAAATACCTAAATGCACTCACATTCAATACCTTTGGGGGGAGCAATAAATCTGTTTAAACAGTAATGTAACCATTTGTTTTTATCAATGGAAAACTATTCATTTATTTTTAAAGTATATATCTATATAACATCAGCCATTTCAAATACCACGAAGCGCATCTTTAGAAAACACAATAAAAGTATCACCCTGCCGAACAATTAAATATCAGTTTTGTTTAGCGGATTAAATTCAGCCACGATGAGTAAAATTTTGTTAGTAGAAGATGATGAGATAATGCCCAAAATAGTGGCAAGGATTCTCCCTTCTGCAGAGTATGAGCTGGACCACGTATCTAATGGAAAAGAAGCATTTGAAAAACTGGAAGCCACCAATTACGGTTATGACCTGATCATTACGGATATTATGATGCCGTATGCCAACGGGTTTGAAATTCTGAGCCGGGTAAAGAGCCAGCCCAGGCCGATCCCGGTGATTATTGTTTCCAATGCCGGCAACGAAGACATGATCATGGAAGGCTTTAAACTGGGAGCAGATGATTTCCTGAAGAAGCCGATCATACCTGCAGAATTACTGATCAGGGTCAAAAGATTGTTAATGAAGAATAAATAGCTGCATGTTCGATATACCCATTCCTGCTTTCCTGGATCCCGCGCTCAGCACATTCAGGGAAGCGCCATTGGCCATCAGGCTGGCAATGATATTTATTATAGTGGCTGTTCTGGTTACCCTGCTGGCTTATCTTTCTATATTAAGAAGCCGGTTCCTGGGGCATCAGCGGAGAAAAAGACTGGATTACCTGCTCCCAAAGATCGATAACCTGATCATTGATGAGATCATGGCCAACCCGGAAGTAGCCGCAGGCACACCGGCCAGCCAGATCCAGCTGAACCTGGATGGATTCCAGGAACTGCCTTTACATAAGAAATGGGCCAGGCAGGCTACCACCGACCGTATTATACATTTCCGCCGCAATGTTAGAGGCAACGCCGGCCACCTGCTGCGCAACCTGTACATCCAGCTGGAACTGAGTAAAGATACCATGAGGCAGATGAAGTCGCCCAAATGGGCCCGGAAAGTACGGGCACTGACAGAGTTCATCGACATGGATATCCCCGTGGCAGATGTAACTATTTTACCATTAACGAATAGCCGTAACCGTGAGTTACGTGCCGCCGCGCGGCATGCGTATATCAAGCTCAGTAAAAATGAGCCCTTTAAATTCTTTGATGTGGTAACCGATCCCCTGCTGATGTGGGACCAGGTGGAATTGTTCCGGATCATTACCACTACAGAAGATATCTCCATTCCCAACTTCGCCAGGTGGGTCACCTACTCTTCCAATAAAAGCGTGGTTTCCTTTTGCCTGAAACTGATCGTTCATTATAACCAGCTACCCGCCGTACCTGCAGTAACCCAGCTGCTGGATACCAAAGACCATTACCTGCGCGCAGACGCCATTAATTGTCTTGGTAAACTAAAGGTCCCCGACGTGGAAGACAGGCTGGTATCCATGTACAGCAGTCAGCCGCTGCAATGCCAGATAGAAATACTGAAGGCTATAGGCCGCATCAGCAGCGGACGTCAGATTGATTTCCTGAAACAGGAATTCCTTCATTCTACCAACTTCGATCTGCGCAAAGCTGCCGCCAAATCCCTGGTACGGAACAACCAGCTAGCCGGCAACGTAATACAGGAACTGCTGGAAACCGCTAATCGCGAAAACCTGCTGATACTGAAGCATTGTATGAACCCTTTAATTAAATACTGATGGAGGGCATTTTATCATGGCTGGGCAGGGCCTACGAAAATACCCTTTTCGTATATGGGTTGGTTTTACTACTGGTATATGCCTTACTGGCCCTGCTGTCGATGCTGGCTATCCGCCATTACACCCGGAAAAGCACCCACCATCAGCTGGACATACTCGCCAGCTCGCCGATGGCGCCCGGTCTTACTATCCTTGCACCTGCCTTTAATGAAGGGCTTACCATTATTTCCAATGTGCGGTCGCTGCTTACGCTCAATTACCCGCGCTATGAAATCATTATCATCAACGACGGCAGCACCGACAATACCATGGAACAGCTGATCTCAGAATTCAGGATGGTGGCGGTGGACTTTGCCTATAACCCGAGGATACTGACGCAACCTGTGCGGAAGATCTATAAATCTACTGATCCCGCTTATTCTTCCCTGATGGTGATTGATAAAGTGAATGGTAAAAGTAAAGCTGATGCCGTAAATGCAGGGATCAACATCGCCACGTTTAAGTATTTTGTTTGCACCGATGTTGACTGTATCCTTCATAAAGATACCTTGCTGGAACTGGCACTGCCGGTAATGCAGGAGGAAAAAAGAAAGGTGATTGCCGTTGGCGCCACTTTGCGCATCGCCAACTCATCCGACTTTGACGAAGGAGTGCTGATCCGTATGCGGCCTCCCCGGCAGCTGCTCCCCCGCTTCCAGGAAGTGGAATATATCCGTTCGTTCGTATTGGGGAAAATGGGATGGAGCTATATTAATTGTGTGCCCAACGTTTCCGGCGGATTGGGTTTATTTGATAAAGAAGTAGCCACCCGCTGCGGAGGCTATGACCACAGCTCTTTTGGGGAAGATATGGAATTGCTTACCAGGATGTGCCGCTATGCACACGACAATCAGATTGACTATGCAGTGAAGTATATTCCCAAAACACTCTGCTGGACAGAAGGACCGGCTTCTGTAAAGATATTCAGCCGGCAGCGCACCCGCTGGGCGCGTGGACTGGCCCAGCTGATGTATGCCCATTTCAGTATGTTCCTGAATCCCCGCTATGGAAAAATGGGACTGATCGTATTTCCTTTTAACTTCTTCTTTGAATTACTGGCGCCTTTGGTAGAGTTCAGTGGTGTCATTATTTATATATACCTCGCCGTAACCGGCCAGGTAAACTGGCCTTATGCATCGTTGCTGCTGCTTTTCGTATATACCTATGCCGTTATGATCACCACTATAGCTATCCTATGGGATCAGCTTTCTTTTGGTTATTATAAGAAGTGGTGGGAAGTAGCCTATTTGTGCCTGACACCTTTTATGGAGTTTTTACTATATCATCCGCTCATTGTATTTTTTTCCCTGCGGGGATACTATTATTTCCTGACGGGCAAAAAAAGTACGTGGGGAAATATGCAGCGGCAAGGCTTTGGAAAAAAGAAGAAATAAGAAAACAGTGTGCTATGCTCAGAACAATTTTTGAAGGAGGCGTATTTATATATGGTTGTGTACTGTTGTGCATGTACGCCTTGCTGGCGTTTATGTCTTACCGTGGTATTATCCGTTTCCGTAAAAAAAGCAGTTTCACCGACTATAATCACCTGCTCGATTCCCCGCTTACACCGGGCATATCCGTGATAGCGCCTGCCTACAACGAAAGCGTTACCATTATCATGAATGTACGTTCACTCCTTACGCTGAACTATACACGTTATGAAGTGATCATTGTAAACGATGGCAGTACAGACGATACGCTGGAAAAGCTGATCATGGAATTTGAACTGGTGCCGGTGGATTTCGCCTACAACGAAAGAATAGTAACGCAACCCGTGCGGCAACTGTTTAAATCCACCAACACCGCCTACGATAAATTGCTGGTGGTCGATAAAGTAAATGGTAAAAGTAAAGCCGATGCCGCCAATGCGGGTATCAATGCGGCCGCCTTCGACTATTTCCTGAACACAGATGTGGACTGTATCATTGAAAAAGATACGCTGCTCCGTATGATCAAACCATTCATGGATGAAGAGCATAAGAAAACCAAAGAGATCGGGGAACCTTGTCCGCAGTGCGGATATGTACATGTGATGGAAGACAGCCGGCAGGTGATAGCCACCGGCGCCACGTTACGCATAGCCAACTCCACGGAAATTGATGAAGGCGTGATCATACGGGTACGCCCTCCCGAAAAAGTATTGCCCCGCTTCCAGGAAATGGAATACATACGGGCATACGTGCTGGGGAAAATGGGATGGAGCGTGATGAACAGTGTACCCAATGTTTCCGGCGGGCTGGGCTTATTTGATAAAGAAGTGGCTATCAAAGCCGGTGGCTATGATCACAGCTCTTTTGCGGAGGATATGGATATTGTAACCCGCATGTGCGCATTTATGATCGATAACAAACTGAAATACGCCATACGTTATATTCCCACCACGCAATGCTGGACCGAAGGACCTCCGAACATGAAAGTATTCAGCCGGCAACGGACCCGCTGGGGTCGCGGATTGGCGGAGATCATCACCCTGCACCGGAAACTCATTTTCAATCCGCGTTACAAGAAACTTGGATTGATCGTGTTACCTTATAACCTGTTCTTCGAGTTTCTGGCGCCCATCATAGAGTTTACCGGTATCCTTTATTATATCTACCTGATTATTACGCACCAGGTAAACTGGCCTTATGCACTTATATTATTACTCTTTGTATACCTGTTCTCCGTGATGATCAGTACGCTGGCCATCTGTTGGGACCAGCTTACCTATGGCTATTACAAAACCTGGCGGGAAGTGATTTCACTGTCTTTGATGGCCTTTTTTGAACCGCTGATCTATCATCCGCTGATTGTATTTTTTGCACTGCGGGGATACTGGTTCTTCCTCACGGGGAAAAAATCATCGTGGGGAAATATGCAAAGACAGGGATTTGGAAAGAAAAAATAAACTTATAAATGACAAGCAAATGGCTGTATTAAAACATCTGTTAACCGGAATACTGGTGTGTTGGACGATGCAAACGCAGGCGCAGATTTTAAAACAGAAGGATAATGCAGAAGCACTGTATAACCAGGCCGTCCAGGAAACAAAACTGCAGCACTATGATAAAGCCATCAGCTTATCGCACGAAGCGCTGAAGGCACAACCTGATTTTATTGATCAGCAGCTGTTACTGGCGCGCCTGTATATGCTCACCAAACAATATGACCTGTCCAGGAAATATACCAAAGCAGTACTTGCCAAAAATCCGCGTTACCGCGATGCCTATTATTATGCGATCAATGTGGAACTTACCACCGGTAAATATGCAGAAGCAGAATGTTATGCAGATGAGGCCCTGGCGTATTTTCCCGGCAGCCGGGAATTTATGCTGAAGAAGCTGGGTATACTGGATTTGCAGCACAAAGTATATCGTGGCAATGAACTGGCCGAAACCATCATGAGCAAATATCCTGAAGATACCATCGTGCGCAACGCCTATATAGAACACTACCTGCAAAGCGGTAAGTACTACCAGCAATTAGGTAACAGTGGCATGGCGCGTCAGAGTTACGACCGGGTACTATTGGCTGATCCTCATAACCGCGATGCCCGCGAAGCCAACCTGGGCGTGGCTTTAAAAGGTGGAAATTACCAATCCGCGCTGGAGCAGGTGAATGATGAACTCGCCGCTCATCCCGGCAGTTACGACCTCCTTATGCGGAAGCTCACCATCCTGGAAGATATGCACGCCTATGTAGAAGCGCTGAGTACCTTACAGGAGATACAACGGCGGTACCCGGGAGATGCCAAAGCACGCGCCCTGGAAACTTCCCTGCGCATGGAAGCCGCTACTTACTATGCTAACATGGACCCCTATACGCTGTATGGCAGTGTGCTGGAAAAAAATCCCGGCAACCGCGAAGCACTGGATAAACTCATTGGTTACAGTATGGCCCGTGGCGCCTACCAGGAAGCCCTGGCATGGATCAACAGGGGACTGAAGGCCAATCCCAACGACAGCCACCTGCTGGCGTTAAAGATGGATGTACTGGAAGGCGACCGTAAGTATGGCAGCGCCGCCGCGCTGGCAATGATACTGTATCAGCGCGCACCCAATCCGGTACTCAAAGAAAGACTGGTACAGCTGCAAACCGCCACCGGGCGAGAATACCTCGCGCAGCAGCAGTACGACCTGGCACTTGCCTCCTTTGAGTCGGCCCTGAAGGTAAGTCCTGGCGACTCTACGGTGCTGCACCTGCTCGCCAATACCTACATCTCTCAGAAAAATACTTCCGCTGCATTAAAAGTACTGGACCAGGCACTTACCTACTACCCGGCCAATGAATCTTTTCTCTTGAAAAAATCCAGTGTGCTGGCAGATGCCGGCAGGTATGAAGAAGCTGCTGCCATTGCCGGTGAACTGGCAGCCCGCTATCCTTCCGATGAGCGCTTCAGCAACAACTTTGTCGATATGCGTTTAACAGCAGGCCGTAATTTGATGAAGGCAGAAGAATATGACCTCGCCAAGCAACAGTTTGAACAGGTACTGGCAATAGCTCCTTCCAACCAGGAGGCGCTCGATTATATGATCAACATGCAAAGCGCCACCGGTAAGCCCGACAGCGCCCTCTACTTTGCAGATAAAGCGCTGACCTTGTATCCGGGCAACCGTGATTTCTTGCTGAAAAAAGCATCCGTGCTACAGGACATGCATGCGTATAACGAATCTGCTGCCATTACCGCCGACCTGATGAACCGCTATCCCTACACACTCAAATACAAAAATGCATACCTTACCAGCCTGATGTCGGCCGGTACTGATTACCAGCGTAATCAGCAACCCGACAGCGCGCTGGCCGTGTTTAACCAGGTACTGGCACTGCGCCCGAAAGATTCCATGGCATTGTTGTACAGCATTAATATCCTCAACGGGCAGCAACGCTACGACAGCGCCCTCGCCTACACCGCACAGGGAATAAAATATTACCCGGACAATGAAACCTTTTTAATGAAACGGGCCATCACCCTGGAGAATAAAAAAGATTTCACGGCCGCCGCACTGGTAGCAGATTCGATCGTAAAGCTGCAACCCACTGCCGTGAATACCGACTACCACGATTACCTGGCAAGTAAAACATTGAAGAACCAGTTCGGATTGTATTACCTCAACTCCAGCTATGATTACATGTCCGACAAATATAACATTGCCACTATTGAATACCGGCGCTACATCAAAAGGGGCTCTTATGCGGTGCAACTGAACTATGCCGGCAGAAAAACCGGCAATGGCTTACAGGGACTGGCAGAAATGTATTACACGCACACGCCTAAACTGTATTCTTATGGTATGCTGGCTTACTCCAACAAAACGGTGTTCCCGCAATTACGGGCAGCCTACTCGATATTCAAAACCTTTAAAAAAGATATTGAAGTGGAGCTGGGAGGCCGTTACCTGAACCTGGACAGCACCAATAGCATTTCCGGCGTGGTTTCTGTGGCAAAGCCTTTCGGCGATTTCTGGGTAAACCTGCGGGGATATGCCATCAGCGAATCTTCTGATTTTTATACGTCCTTTAATCTTACCACCCGTTATTTTATGAACCGGCGGCAGGACTATCTGCAGGTAGTAGCAGGATTAGGTACCTCTCCGGACGACAGGAGCCGGCTGATTAACTTTCCTAATCTTACCGGTTTACTGACACACAGCATTGGCGCCGGCTACCAGAAAGTGATCCGGTACCGGACCACACTCGGACTTTTCGGCACCTGGATTAACCAGAAGATCAGTGATACCGGGTACCAGAACCAGTACGATATTTATGTAACGCTTCAGCGTAAATTTTAACGGAATTACAATGTGCAGAATTATGAACAGCTTTTTGTTAATGATCACTACGTTGTTATACAGTGCCTGTCGGCCTCCGGCAGAAGAGATTACACTGGTACGGCAGGGGCACAGCGAATACGTGATTGTGCTGCCGGAACAGGCTACCAAAGCAGAAAGCAAAGCGGCAGGTATTCTCCGGGATTATATCCAACGTATTTCCGGGGCTGCACTACCCGTGATCACAGAACCTCAATACAAGGACCAGCCGGCGGTGTTTATTGGCAATACCACCCATAGTGCAGGCCCGGCTGAAATTCATGGAGAAGGTTTTTTCACCGGCAGCAAAAACGGGCAGCTCTTTATCCGTGGTGGCAGTGGCCAGGGAGTGGTGTATGGGGTATATTATGTGTTACAAACGTATATGGGTTGCCGTAAGGATGCCGCGGGTCCGGCAGTAATACCTACGGTGAAGGACATACGACTAAACGGCGCTATCTCCGATTTGCAGGAGCCTGCATTTATTTACCGGGAAAGCTACTACCCCCCTTCCATGGATGCCGAATACCTTGCCTGGCATGGGTTGCACCGGTTTGAAGACCTGTGGGGCGTATGGGGACATTCCTTTTTCAAGATTCTTCCACCGGATACTTATTTCAGGGATCACCCGGAATACTATTCGATGGTAAATGGTAAAAGGCAGCCGTTGCAACTTTGTTTAAGTAATGAAAACGTGTATACATTAACGGTAGAGTGGTTTAAAAAAGCGATGGCAAACAACCTGGATGCCATGTACTGGTCTGTTGCCCCACAGGATGGCGGCGGCGGCTGTACCTGCGATCTATGCCGCAAGGCAGATACAGAAGAAGGCGGTCCACAGGGTTCATTGATCCATTTTGTAAACCGGGTAGCCAAACAATTCCCGGACCAACGCTTTACCACGCTGGCTTATGGCTACACCGCCAAAGCTCCGTTAAAAACAAAACCGGCCGCCAATGTATATATTATGCTGAGCACTATTGATGTATTCCGGCAGGAACCACTCGCCCAGGCATCTTCCGCAGCCGGGTTCCGCAAAAACCTGGAAGACTGGGAAGCCACTACCAGCAACCTTTTCATCTGGGATTATACCACGCAGTTTACCAATTACCTGAATCCGTTCCCCGATTACAGTAACCTGTCATCCAACCTCCAATATTTTGCGGCCCATCATGTAAAGGGTGTATTTTCCCAGGGCAGCGGTGAAACCTATGGTGACATGGCAGAATACAACAGCTACGTACAGGCGGCCCTGTTATGGCAACCGGATGCTGATATGAAAAAAGTCAACAGTGACTTTTTAAAGGGCTACTACGGTGCTGCCGCGCCTGCGATGGGACAATACCTCGACGCACTCACGAATGCTGTTAAAAGCACCCGTGCGGTGCTGGATATCTACGGTAACCCCATCTACTCATTGCGCGATTATTTATCGCCGGTGCAAACAGACCAGTATTCCGGTTTTCTCGATAAGGCCGAAGCGGCAGTGGGTAACAACCCGCTTTATCTCCAGCGTGTATATAATACCCGGTTATTCCTGGAATATGCGGTGTTGCAGCAATCACGTTTCTATGGCACCGACAAATATGGCTATCTCCAGCCTGATGGCACGGTAAACCCGCGGTGGCCGCAACGTGTACAGAAATTTGTAGCGCAATGTAAAACAGCTGGTGTGCAGGAACTGGCAGAAGGCGGATTATCCCCTGATGCCTATGCGCAGGAGTGGCAGGAATTGTTTTCCCGTAAATGGGTAAAGAGTCTCGCGTTAGGTGCGGCGGTTACCCTTGTAAATCCCTACACGCCGGAGTATACGCCTAAAAAGGAGCGTACGCTTACCGATGGATTAACCGGTGGCAACGACTTCAGTTACAACTGGCTCTTTACTTATGGTAAGGATATGGTAGCTACTATTGACATGGGCAGCAGTAAAAATATCCGCCAGGTCCAAATGAATTTTTTACAGGATGCACGGCATTATATTTTCAATCCAGCACAAGTGTTGGTGGAAACATCTGCAGATGGTACTCGCTTTACATCTGCAGGCGTAAAGGATATTCCTGTTCCGGAGGAAGATTACGCAGTGCGTATTCATCACTATAGTTTCTCTGTCCCGGGCGTTTCGGCCAGGTATATCCGGATCACTGCCAAATGCCCGGCTACACTTCCCGATTGGCGCCTGGTGGAGGGAAAGAAACCCTCGCTTTGCTGCGACGAGATTACGGTGGAGTAACCCATACGTACAGGCGGACTTGATACGGTGTATCTTAATTATCAGTTAAATGCCTGCCGGAATTCAAGAGGTGACAAACTGGTTTTCTTCTTAAACAGCGTACTAAACGATTGTGCGTGTTCAAAGCCTAATGCATAAGCAATTTCGCTTACCGACAAATTTGTAGTCGAGAGTTTTTCCTTCGCCTTTTCAATCAATCGCTGATGTATATGTTGTTGTGTATTTTGGCCTGTATGCATGCGCAGTAGATCGCTCAGGTAGTTTGGTGACAGGTTCATGAATTCGGCCATGCGTTGTACCGTTAATAGTTCCGGTTGCGTTGTCGTACTGCTGTCAAAATACTCATCAACAAGGCGTTCAAATTTGGCAAGCAGTTGATGATGGTGGTTTTTCCGGGTGATAAACTGCCGCTCGTAAAATCGATTGGAATAATTAAGCAACAACTCAATTTGCGATAGGATAATTCCCTGCGTATATTTATCAATATGCAGGCATTCCTTGTCGATCTTGTTCAATATTGTAATAAGATCATCTTCTTCTTCAGCAGAAAGATGCAGCGCCTCATTTACAGCGTAAGAGAAGAAGTTATAACCGTTGATGTTGCTTGCCAGAGGATGGGCCAGCAAAAAGTCAGGATGGAAAACAAGCAGGTAACCGGATCCGCATTCTACGTTTTTCAGATCCAGGTATTGAACCTGATTAGGTGCGGTAAAGCTCAGAACACCCTTATTGTAATCATAATGTTGTTGACCATATCGTATTTTACCCTTGACTTCCCTTTTGAGGGCAACACAATAAAATCTATTCACAAAACCTTTCCATACATCATCTTCCAAGAAAATACTTTCGGCGAGGTTAATCACACTTACCAATGGATGACGTGGCTCGGGCAAAGAGAGCAACCGGTGAAATTCCGAGACTGATCTGATGGCATTCATCCTACTAATTTAAACATTTTAATGTATAGAGTAGCGGTTGCATTCTTAAAATGCAACCGTACAAAAACGCTAGTCAATAAGCCCCATGCTAAACTCATCGTATGGATTACCGGTATCAGTACCCAACGGCACAATGCTTTCGAGCTTCAACAGATCAGCTTCGCTTAATTCAATTCCGGTGGCCGCTATGTTTTGCTCTAAATATTTTCTTCGTTTGGTGCCCGGAATAGGTAAGATGCCCTTATTTATAATCCATGCCAGTGCCAGCTGTGATGTGGTTATTTCTTTCTCTCCGGCCATTGCCTCAATGGCTTTAACCAACTCAATATTCTTGTAAAAATGAGCTTCCTGAAAACGGGGAATTGCCCGGCGAAAATCATTTTCCGGTAAGTCATCTATGGTCCGGATCTGCCCGGATAAAAAACCACGGCCTAATGGGGAATAAGCAATAAAACCTATCCCAAGTTCATTCAAAGTATTCAGTATGCCACGTTCTTCTGTTGTACGCTCAAATAAAGAATATTCACTTTGTACCGCCGTAATCGGGTGAACCGCGTGAGCTCTTCTTATAGTTTCTGAAGATACTTCTGATAGTCCGAGATAACCCACTTTTCCTTCCTTCACCAGCTCACTCATCGCCTCAATGGTTTCTTCGATGGGCGTGTTTTTATCGAGTCGGTGCATATAGTACAAATCAATGTGCTCCGTGTTAAGATTTTTAAGAGAACGTTCCACCGCTTTTTTCACATATTCTTTTTTGCCATTAATAGCCCAGGTCACTTTGTTATTATCATCTATTTCCCAACCGAATTTTGTCGCGATAATATACTTATTCCTATTACCAGCTATTGCTTTAGCAATCAACAGCTCATTTTTGAAAGGACCGTACAAATCGGCAGTATCTAAAAAGTTGCCACCTAATTCGAGCGATCGGTGAATGGTGGCAATAGCTTCCTGCTCATCTGCCTCTCCATATATATTTCCTTCTTCAAAACCCGTCATACCCATACAGCCCAAACCTATAATTGGTACAGCCAAACCTTCGCTTCCCAAATTTATTTTCTTCATTACCATACTATTAATTTTAATAGGTCAAAGTTCGCTAAGAACACTTTAATAGCTGTATGCAAAGCCCTGAAAGTTGTATGCAAATCAAGGACCTGACACCTGGTCTCCCCCTTTCCGGGGCCCAGAAATCTCTTCCCCAAAAATAAATTTGGAAAATAAACACTGTTCAGTATATTTGCACTGTAAACAATTCAACGTGGGCATAATAGAAAGAAAAGAACGTGAAAAGGCGGAAATGCGCAGGCGTATTGTAGACGTAGCTATTCAAATGTTTGTGGAAGACGGATATGAAAAAGTATCGATCCGCAATATTGCTGATAAAATAGAATACAGTCCTGCAACGATTTATCTTTATTACAAGGATAAAGATCAGCTGTTATATGATGTGCAAACAGAAGCATTTGCAACCCTGGCAACAGAGTTCCTGCAAAAAGTAAATAGTAACGAACCATTCAAAAGGCTGGAGCAACTGGCACGTGCATATGTGGAGTTTTCGAGAAATCATCCGGAGTTATATGACCTGATGTTTATCATAAAAGCGCCGATGAATGCCGTGATGAAAGAAGAAAAGTGGATGAACGGAGATCCTGCCTATGATGCTTTATATAACCTCATGCAGGAATGTATCGACAAAAAATTGGTAAAGTTTAAAGATGCTACAATAGGCACCCTTTCTGTATGGGGCTTTGCGCATGGCCTTGTGAGCCTGCACCTGCGGGGAAGATGTTCCAAAGTGTCCAGGGTTTCAGATGAAGATATGCCGGGAGTGGTGGACGAAGCGATTAAAGAATACCTGCGAATGATTAAAGCATAAGCACTGCTTTGTGAAGGATGAAATAGAACCAAAATTTACTTAAAAAGCCTTGACGGCTTTTTTTTAAGAACATTATTAAACACTGTTCATTATATCAACAACGATTAACAGAAGCCAGCCGGCTTTATTTTTTTCGGCATCAATAAACACCGTTCATTATGTACACATCAATCACAAAAGGAGCATTGTTAATAGGCCTGATCACAGCAGGCTTCAGCTCCTTTGCACAAACTTCTGTGCTGGATCAATACATACAATCCGCTTTCAGCAACAATAAAGGATTAAAAGATCAAAACTTCCAGCTAACCAAATCAATGCTCGCCCTACAGGAAGCAAAAAGCCTTTTTGGACCGAATGTATCGGTACTGGGCAGCTACACCAAATCAGCAGGCGGCCGTACCATCGACTTTCCCATCGGGGATATTATGAACCCGGTGTACAATAGCCTGAACCAGCTGACCAACAGCCACGATTTCAAAAACATCGACAACGTATCCGTGCAGCTGAACCCCGATAATTTTTATGATGCCAAAGTAAGGGCGAGTTTGCCGCTGATCAATGCAGAGATTTATTACAACCAGAAAATCCGGAGAGAACAGATTACACAACAACAGGCGGCCCTGAACGTATACAAACGGGAACTGGTACGCGATATTAAAACGGCCTACTACCAATACTACCAGGCCGCACAGGCGGTAGCTATTTACAACAACGCCTTGTCGCTTATCAATGAGAACATCCGGATCAACGAAAGCATGGTGCGTAACGGCATACGTAACAACACCGCCCTGTACCGCGCACAAACGGAAAAACAAAAAACAGATGCCGATATCAACAAAGCCATTAACGCCCGGCAGAATTCCAAAGCTTATTTTAATTTCCTGCTGAACCGTGAACTGGATGAAAATATTACGCTCGACAGCACCCTTCTTCAGATGCCGGCACAGCTGCCTGGCAAAGATATCAACGGCCGTGAAGAACTGGCCCAATATAAAAGCGCTACTAACGTATACCGCTTAAACGAACAACTTCAACGCTCCTACCTGGTACCCAAGCTCAGCACCTTCATCGATCTCGGCTCGCAAGGCACCGGCGCGCGTTTCGATAAAGATACCCGCTACTATATGTTTGGCGTAAACCTGGAATGGAACCTGTTTGCCTCTCACAAATACAAATACAAAATCAAACAGGCCGCCAACGAAGTTGCCACCATCACCAATGCCGCCGATCAAACAAGTGACCAGTTACGGTTACAACTATACGAAGCAGTAAACAATTACCAGACAGCCATTCTAAATTTTAAAACAGCGCAAAGCCAGCTGTCCTTTGCCGAAAGGTACTACCGCGACCAGATGAAAGTGTATAAAGAAGGACAACTGCTGTATATAGAATTGCTCGACGCACAAAATCAGCTTACCCAGGCGCAGCTGCAAACGGCCGTAGCACAGGCTTCCGTGCAAACGGCCTACGCGTCGGTAGAACGCGCACAGGCATCTTACGATATTAACAACAATCACAACAACCAATAAACTCACACTCATGAAAAATACATTGCTCCTGCTGCCCTTTTCCCTGTTGCTGTTTTCCTGCGGCAGCAAACCGGCAGCAACCACCACTGTTTCCGATACCATCCCGGTAAAAATCATGCCGCTGGAAAAACAGGGAACCGCCGTTACGATCAATGCTTCCGGTCAATTTACCACCGACGATGAAGTATATCTTTCTTTCAAAACCAACGGTATCATCAGCAGCATCCTGGTAAAGGAAGGTGATAAAGTACATAAGGGACAACTACTGGCGACGCTCAATCTCACGGAAATAAATGCACAGGTGCAAAAAGACCAGCTGGCATTTGAGAAAGCCCAGCGCGATTATCAGCGCTTTGTGCGGTTGCATAACGACAGCGTGGCTACACAGGAACAGCTGGAAAACAGCAAAACCACGATGGACCAGGCACGGCAGCAACTGAGCACCACCCAGTTTAACCGCAGCTTCTCCGCTATCCACGCCACCCAGGATGGTTATGTACTGCATAAACTGGTGAGCAGCGGCCAAATGGTAAATGCAGGTACGCCGGTATTAGAAACCAACGGCGCCAGCAGCTCCCACTGGTTACTTCGTGTAGGCGTGAGCGACAGGGAATGGGCGCAGGTGAAAAACGGTGACAAAGCCAGTATCGAAATATCCGGTATCCCCGGCGACAGTCTCACTGGCATGGTTACACGTAAATCGGAAGGCATTGATGCACAAAGCGGCACCTTCCTCATTGATGTACAACTCACCGGCAGCAAGCCCGCCGCTATCGCGGCCGGCATGTTTGGCCGCTGTCATATTCAGGCCGGCGCAGCTTCCGGCAGCACTGCATGGAGCATCCCATACGCCTCCCTCCTGGATGGTAACGGCAGCAGCGGTTTTGTATTTGTAACCAACGACAATAAAACCGCACAGAAAATACCCGTTACCATTGCAGGCATGGAAAAAGAAAATGTACTCATCAGCACCGGCATGGAACAGGCAAAGGCACTCATCATTTCCGGCAGTGCCTACCTGAAGGATCAATCACCTATCCGTATCATCCAATAACTATTACGATCATGAAAATAGCCAGATATGCCGTCAAAAATTACCAGTTCACGCTGGTAATATTCATAATGATCATCGTGCTGGGCATCACCACCATCCTCAATATGCCCCGCTCGGAAGATCCGGAACTGAGATCCCCGCAGTTTAATATCGTTGTAGTGTATCCGGGTACAAGTCCTAAAGACATGGAAGACCTGGTGGTAGATCCAATGGAAAAAGAAATCTACGGACTGGACGACATGAAACGTGTTCGTACGTCCATCAGCGATGGTGTGGCCGTTATGCACGTGGAATATAAATACAGCTCCAACGTAGACCAGAAATACCAGGAGCTGGTGAGAGAGGTAAACAACAAACGGCAGGAACTGCCGGCAGATATTTACAGCATTGAAGTGCAGAAACAGGAACCCTCTGATGTAAATATCCTGCAAATAGCGTTAATCTCTGAAAACACCTCCCGCGACAAACTCCGCTACTACGCCGATAAGCTGCAGGATGAACTGGAAAAAGTGCCTTCCCTGAAAAACGTAAAGCTGCATGGCTTGCCGGAACAACAGGTAAGGGTAGAACTGCAATTAGATAAAATGGCGCAGCTCCACCTGCCGGTGAATACCGTGATAGCAGCTATGCAAAGTGAAATGGCCAATATACCCGGCGGCAGTATCGATGCAGGTGATAAAAGCTTTAATATCAAAACCAGCGGTAATTATCAGCACCTCGATGAAATCAGCAACACCATTGTATCTGCCGGTAATGGGAAAAATGTTTTCCTGAAAGATATCGCACGTGTATATTATGGTTTTGAAGATGAGAAATACTTTGTACGGCTGAACGGGCACCGGTGCGTGGTAGTATCCGCTGCTCAGAAATCCGGTGAAAATATTACCAAAACACAGATCGCCTACAAACCGGTGATCGAAAAGTTCAAGAAAACACTGCCTGCCAATATCGATATGGTGCAGTACTTCGATCAGGCCGACGCCGTAAACAGCCGTTTAAGCGGCCTGGGAAAAGACTTTATCATTGCTATCCTCCTGGTAGCCTTTACCCTGCTCCCATTGGGTCAGCGGCCGGCGCTCATTGTGATGATCTCTATTCCACTGTCACTGTCGATCGGTATTGTATTGCTGCAGCTGTTTGGCTATAGCCTGAACCAGCTAAGTATCGTAGGACTGGTAGTAGCATTGGGACTGCTGGTAGATGATAGTATTGTGGTAGTAGAGAATATAGAAAGATGGATGCTGGAAGGGCATAGCCGTATGGACGCCACATTGAAAGCCACTTCACAGATAGGGCTGGCGGTAATAGGTTGTACGGCGGCATTGGTCATTTCGTTTATGCCGCTGGTATTTATGCCGGAAGGCAGCGGTGACTTTATCCGCAGCCTGCCGCTGGCGGTGATCTTCAGTGTACTGGCATCTATGGCCGTGTCACTGACTATTATCCCATTCCTTTCCAGCCGTTTGCTGAAGGAGCATACCGGTAATCCTGAAGGCAACCTGTTTATGCGTTTGCTCAAAAAGCTGATCCATGGCAGTTATGCAAAGCTGCTCGACAAAGCACTGCATCGCCCGGTGATCACAATTGTAGTATCACTGGTAATCTTTGGCGCCTCTATCGGGTTGTTTAAGGTGATTGGTTTCAGCCTGTTCCCGGCCTCAGAAAAGCCACAGTTTCTGATCAATATTTTTGCACCGCCACAGTCGAACCTGCACTATACCAACAGTATTGTACAGCAGATAGAAAAAGAGCTGAAGCAGGAAAAGATGGTAAGCTCTTACGCCAGTAATATCGGCAAGGGCAATCCCCGCATCTATTACAACGAATTACAGGAAAATGAAAAAAGTGACTATGCACAGCTCTTTGTACAACTGGACCCTCATACCAGTCCGGCTGACAAAAACAAGCTGATTGAATCGCTCCGTAAAAAGTGGACACCCTATCCCGGCGCCAAAGTAGAAGTAAAAAACTTTGAACAGGGTCCGCCGATAGTGGCGCCGGTAGAGGTGCGGTTATTCGGAGATAATCTGGACACCTTACGATCTTTAGCCGGCAATGTGGAAAAGATGTTGGAGAAAACCCAGGGCACCATCTATATCAACAACCCGGTAAGTAACCTGAAATCGGATATCCGGGTGCGGATAGACCGTGAAAAGGCGCAGCAGTTGGGTATTCCCACCGCCAATATTGACAGGGTGGTACGTTTAGCCGTGGCCGGTATTAACCTGGGCCAGTACAATGACCAGAATGATAATGACTACGATATCCTGCTGACCAAACAGAAAATGGCCCAGCCCACACTGGACGTATTCAGGGATCTGTACGTGAACAACAGCCAGGGAACCGCGATTCCGCTTTCACAGGTGGCACAGCTGCAGCTGGAAACATCTCCCTTAACTATTAAACACCAGGAGAAGAACCGGGTAGTGGCAGTAGGCGCTTTTATAAAGAAGGGCTTCCTGACCGACCGGGTGATAGAAGATGTGGTAAAACAGATGGATGCGCTGAAACTGCCTGCGGGATATACTTACGAGATGGGTGGAGAAGTAGAAAGCCGGAAAAATTCCTTTGGCGGATTTATGAGTGTGATCATTGTGACGATCTTCCTTTTTGTGGCGGTACTGATCCTGCAGTTCAAAACGTTTAAGAGTATGCTCATTGTTTTATCAGTGATTCCTTTGGGAATTGTAGGCGCTGCCATGGGGTTATGGCTCACTGGCAACTCACTGTCGTTTGTAGCGATCATCGGGCTGATAGCACTGGCGGGTATTGAAGTGAAGAACACCATTTTGCTGGTAGACTTCACCAACCAGTTGCGGATGCAGGGCAAGCCCCTGGAAGCCGCAATCAGGGAAGCCGGCGAGGTACGGTTCCTTCCTATTGTGCTCACTTCCCTCACGGCTATTGGCGGGTTAATTCCCGTGGCGATATCCACCAATCCACTGATTGCGCCGCTGGCCATTGTATTGATCGGTGGTTTGATCAGCTCTACTTTGTTGTCGCGTATCGTTACACCGGTGGTGTATAAACTGATTCCGCCGAGGATTGAAGCTATCAACAACAACGGACATAGTTTGCAAAAACGGCAGGACCTGGAAGAGGAGGAAGTGATATTAACGCCGCATGCTATAATTCACAATTCGTAATTAGCAATTAGTTCCTTACTTTTATGGCTAATTTGCAGTCACCAATCCTCTGAAAATTAGTTCTTATGAAAAAAATCTTCCTGGCATTTGCAACCATGCTCCTGATGATCTGTATCAGTTCACAGTCGTCACAGGCACAATTGAAACGATTCAGTATCGGTCCTTTTGTTGAAGCAGGCTTCCCGGTAGGCGACTTCGGTGATACCCACAATACCGGTTATGGTGTTGGTTTGGGCGCTGATGTAAAGCTGATAGCAGGTTTAACTGCTGTGGGTTCCGTAAGCTACTTTCATTTTGGCGGTAAGAGCTTTAACACAGGCACTGTAACCGGCGACTATCCGGACTACAACGTAGTACCTATCCGTTTGGGATTGCGGTACAACCTGATCTCTATTCTTTACGTGAAGTTGGAAGGCGGTACGGTTCAGTATACCGGTAAAAACTACAGCGGCGTAGGCGGACTGGTAGCTCCCGGTGTTGGTATCCGCGTACTGGGTTTGGATGTGGAAGCTAAGTATGAAGCGTGGTTTAAAGATGGCACGAGAAGTTTCTTTGGCCTGAAAGCCGGATATAATTTTTAAAGATAAAAAAGCTGGTAGTTACCACCGCCAGCTTTTTTTTATCTCTTTAGAATATCGTTGCCGTCCATGTTCTTTCAAACAATCCATCCGGCGCCAGCCGGTTGATCCCCTCTTTCTCTTCCAGTTCCCCGGTCGCATTTACGCTGTCGGCAATGCCGCACCAGGGTTCAATACAAACAAAGTCCGCATCTTTAGCTGCCCATATGCCCATATACGGAAACCCTTCAAAGGCCAGTGTTAAGCCGTGCGGTGTACGGTTGCTTTTAATGCTGATAGCTGTGGAGGCCAGGTTTTTAAATACCAGGGCATCATTATAAAACAGGGATTTCTTTAGTGGCAATTCGTGCGTTTGCTGAAGATATGGAACAGGTGCGGTTTCTACCTGTCCGCCGGCCGACAATGGCCAGATCCCCGCTTCTTCTTCTTTATTAAAATACAGGTAATAATCTTCATACGTTGTATCCGGCACCAGGGGCAATTTAAAGGCCGGGTGGGCGCCTACCGAGAAAAACAGGGTTTTATCATCGCGGTTGAGCACCTGGTAGGTTACCTGTAACTGGTCGTCCTGCAGGAGGTACTGGATGGTAAAATCGAAACGGAAGGGATATACTTTACGGGTAGTTTCATTATCCGAAAGACGGAGAGTGACGTATTCCGCTCCCTGTTCCGATACCGTAAACAGTTGTTCCCTGGCGAAACCATGGCGGCCGAGCGTGTAGAGCTCTCCGCGGTATTGATAGGTATTCTCTTTCAGGCCGCCGACGATGGGGAATAATACGGGGCTTTTTTTACCCCAGAAGGCGGGGTCGCCACTCCATAAATATTCGAGGCCGGTATCTTTCCTCACAATGCTCTGCAGTTCTGCTCCCTGGGGGTTCACCAGTACGGTGAGTTTTTCGTTGGAAATCTGTATCATAATCTGAAGCTGTTATAATGGATCCATGCGAAGATAGGCTGTAAATGGAACAAAGCTTTGTACCTTTGCCAGGTATTTTTTAACCTTACAAAGCGAAGGCATTATGGAATCATTAAAAGGAAAAAAAGCCCTGATCACCGGTGGGGGCAAAGGTATAGGCCGGGCGCTGGCAGTGGCGCTGGCACAGGAAGGCGTGGATATAGCCCTGTTGGGACGTAGTGCCGGTTCACTGGAGGCAGTGGCAAAAGAAATCAGTAGCATAGGCGTAAAAGCAGCTTATGCAACTGCAGATGTAAGCGATCTGCTGGCGGTAAATGAGGCAGTGGCCCAGCTGACAAAAGAACTGGGGGAACCTGATATCCTGATCAACAATGCCGGCATTGCTGCTTTTGGCAATTTCATGGAACTGGAACCTGCTCAATGGGAGCAGATCATCCGGGTAAACCTGCTGGGCGTGTATTATGTAACCCGGGCGGTATTACCGGGTATGATAGAAAGAAAAACCGGCGACATTATCAATATATCTTCCACCGCAGGACAACGGGGTGCACCACTTACCAGCGCTTACAGCGCCTCCAAGTTCGGCCTGCTGGGCTTAACAGAATCGCTGATGCTGGAAGTAAGGAAACATAATATCCGGGTAAGCGCCTTAACGCCGAGCACTATTGCGACGGATATGGCAAAAGATCTGAACTTAACGGATGGTAACCCGGACAAAGTATTGCAGCCGGAAGACCTGGCGGAGTTTGTAGTGGCGCAGCTGAAGCTGAACAGAAGAGTGCTGGTGAAATCAGCGGGGTTATGGTCTACCAATCCATAAACGCGGGAATCCTTGTTTCAGCAGGCGCTGTCCTGCTGAAACAAGATCATCCACTTATTTATTACAAATACGATAGGCGTATCCGATAGAGGCAGTAGCGGCGCCGGTATTATTTTTACCATTGGCACTGCCTTCCTGAATATTGAGGAATCCATAGTTTCCGCCCCCTTCCACAAATACCTGGTGACGGCCAAAGATATAGGCCAGTCCTACGTTTCCACTTACTCCTAGATTGAAAGTATGTAACTGGTCTTTGATGTCTGTTGTTCTGTCGAAAGACTGAGGCTGCTGCGTAATCGGCTGTTTTCCTTCTTCATCAAGGTAAAGGATGCTGCTGCCGCTGGTAACCTGTTTAGCGCTCAGGAGGAAGCCGAAAAACGGGCCGGCATCCACGTAGAGGCGTAACGGTGAGGTAGGTCCCAGGTTCCAGCCAAATTTGGCCAGGATGGGGACCATCAGGTAGTTCAGTTTTGCCTGGCTTTCGAAATTGGCATACAGGTAGGTTGGCGCAGGCATACCGGGAGGCAATGCCGCTGCCATTTCAGGCGGAAACGGAAATGCCTGTATCCCTTCTTTTTTACCACCTTGCGAAGAGTAGCTGATCATGGCTTCAATAGAAAACAGTTTGCTGACGTGGTATTCGCCGAGGATACCGAAATCTGGTCCCTGGCGGGAGCTGTAACCGGTGTTGAGCGGGTTGCTCTCACTACCGCCAGCAGTAAGATTCGGAATACTGATGCCTCCGCGGACACCGAGATCGACCTGCGCATTTGCCTGTATACCGGAAAATAACAAGAGGGCAGGCAGGAGCCATTTGTAAGAGCGATAGCGTTTCATAGTAAATAGATTATATACCGAATTTAGTACTTATCTCACATTACTCAGCCAACCTGCTACAAACAATAATACCTCCCGGCTGGTAGGTTCGTTATGCATTTCATGGTACATGCCCTCCCACTCGCGGTAGGTAAGCAAGGCCGATGGCGCCCTTTCAGCAAATAAGCGGGAGCCTTCCACGGCAGTAAATTCATCGGCATTACCGTGGATAAGCAGGGAAGGCACGCATAGTTCAGCCGCGTGCAGCAGGCACCAGGCGCCGTTTTGGATCATATCATTGGCCAGTCGCAGGCTCAGTTTATCATGCCGCAGGGGATCTGCCCTGAATTTTTCTACTTCCTCCTTATCATGTGAAATTTTGCTGATGTCCAGCCCCTGTTTGATCCGGATATTGGGAGCGATGGCACTGGCCACTTTCAGTACTCCTTTCAGGAAACCGCCGGGGCGCATGCCAATGATCAAAGCCGGCGCGGAGATCACCGCCGCCAGGATATCGGGCTGCCGCCGGAGTAAAAAGCCGGTGAGCACGCCGCCGCCCATACTATGGCCGTACATCACCACCGGTTTGTGATAGGTATCCGCCACATAACGCACGAAGCTCTGCAAATAATCGAACATAAAATCAAAGCCTTTGGAAGCGCCTTTGGCGCCATCACTTTTACCGTGGCCATAATGGTCGATGCCGATCACTGTATAGCCTTCCTTCATGAAAAAAGAGGCTACCTGGTCGTAGCGGCCAATATGCTCTCCGATGCCATGTACAATGATCATAACCCGCCCGGAGTTTTCGGGGACCCAGATGATACCGTGAAACCTGGTACGCTGGTAAAACCAGTGAAATTCATTCATAGCCGGAGATGCTGGTGCAGAAACGAAGATAAAGAATATCTTTACGCCCTATTTCAACCAGATAAAATTAACTGAATAACACACATGAGCAAACAAGCCACCACTTCGCCGGTATACAGCATTCCTTTAAGTTACCGTAAGATGGAAAACCTGCATATTGTTTTCTGGCTGTTGAAAGATATCAGCTGGTGCATGATATGGAAGCCCCTGGGCGTAGCGATGATCTTTCCCACCCTGATCATTTCTATCGTGATCGCCTGGCGTACCCGCCAGTTCATGTCGGAGCTGTGTCATAATGTGGCGATCTCTGTGTGGATTGCGGCCAACTCCTACTGGATGATCAGCGAATTTTTTCATTTCGACACACAGGTAATTACAGGCGATATTACCTTTAAACACCTGGCGCTGATTCCTTTTGTAACCGGAATTCTTATACTGGCCTATTTCTACCTGTATTATCAACCCAGGCATAAAGAAGAAGCAGAAGTGATCACTGAATAAGACGTGTATGCAACAAGGTTTGTATTTCCGGTTCCAATAGTGATTTCTTTTCCACCGTAATATTTACCAGGTAATAATTATTCCCGCTGCAGAGTGCATCCCATCTCCATTCGAGCTGGCTGTTGCTGTGGCGGGTACGGCTTTCGTACCACCAGGCAGTGTATAACGTAGTGTTCTCTTTTTGTAATTCAGCAGTATATACTTTCGTGTCCGCTATCGTTACTTCCGCTATTTTATAAAACCCAAAGCCACTTCCTTTCCAGCAAATCATCGGTTGGTGATCTGTAAAATAAAAGCCCGGAATTCCTTTTACATACAATAATGCGTTGGCCCTGGTTTGTTTGATAACATGATCGTCCAATACAGCGTAGCTGTAGCCGGGCAAATGTTTTACCTGCTGGTCCATTTCACCGGAAGCGGCCTGTTTTTCCGGCATAAAAAAGTGCCCACCGATAATGCCTATAGCCAGCACGCCGTGTAACAACCAGCCATATAACGGTGGCGGTTGCACGCCGGTATGCACGGGCTTTGCCTTTCCATAGCGTTGCAGCATCCATTTAACACCCGGTAGTAAGGGAAGGATTACATAGATCAGCAGTGTGGCAATCCCCATAGCATCATGCGCCATTGCTTCCGGCGGTAAGGCAAACTGTACCAGCAGTATAATGCGGAACAGGTTAGCAGTTATATTTAGCCCGGCAATAGCCAGTAACACCACCAGGATTCCGGTAAACGGCAATACTTTCTGATAACGGCGTTGATAAAGGGCTATCAGCATCACGCCGCAGAGCAGCGAGGTGAGCATCATCTGTAAACCCATACAGGCGGGGTCTACACTGAACTCATTACTTCCCAGCAGGATCATATTACCTGCGGTGGTAACAGCCGGGTTTATGCCCGCCAGTATATTACCAGCCACACCCGTGAGCCATAGCCTGATCGGGAAGGTGAATACATTGACCATAAAATCAATTGCCGGCGCAATGAGCGCAGCCGTGATGAAAGTGAGCGTTTGTAATCTCCCGAAGAAATATTCTGTTACAAAAAATAAGGCGGTGATAAGCGTGGCATACCGGATAGTTAATACAGGGATCTGCCACGACAGTAACAAAAAGAATAATGCTATCCAACCGCAACGGGTACTTCCGGGGCGTGACCGGTCGGGCTGAAACACCACTCCCATCGCTATTACACACAACATAAAGAAAGTACTCTTCCAGGAGAAATAATGTTGCAACTGCAATACACCGGTTATCGCATAAACCACCGGCAGTATCAATGCCGGCAGTTTTGTTCTTCCCGTTAATAACCGTATATGCGGTAACGTTAGCATACGCTTCTTTTTCGATTAAATAATTTTTCGAACCGCACATAGGCGAGTATACCTATCGCTATTAGGAAGAGTGCCCATTCATGCGGTTCGGGTACGGCCCCATGCCCTTTAAGAGAGGCGTTCTTCAGGCTGTTTATATCATCGCTGATCTCAAATTTATCATAGTCGGCCTGCGTTTCGAGTACAATCAAACTCGACAATGGTGTTACCACGTAAGCAGCTTTGGCAGTATTGATCAGCGCTGTTTCTGAAGACAGATCCTCTCCCGTAACTTTTGGCCCCAGATCCTTTAGAATGGAATTGTAGGCAAAGAGGCGCGCCAGGTGGTCGGGGCCCTGTGTTTGCATACTGTCCGTGCTGCGGGCAATGCGGATACGCGCATCTTCCATGATCAGCTGGTTGCTATCTTCCTCTTGCCGCAGGAAGCTGTTGTTGCGTAACTGTGACAGCAACTGATTCGCGGATCCATTTTCGTATAACAGTGACCGTGATTCTTTCAACGTAGCCAGGTAAGGGCTCAGGATATTACCTATATGATATAATCTTATTTTCCCGTGAGATAGAAAACTGCGCAGGTTACTCCTGAAAACGGAACTATCCAGGTCGCTGAGCTGGGGCGAAATATTGTCTGAACTGCTGATCACCAGTGCTGTTGAGGGATTCGTTATTTTATAAAACGGGAAGAGGGAAAAACGCTGGCCGTGCAATTCGTTAAAAAGATCCTTCCTGTTTTCTTCGTTTACTGCTATCATTCCATTCCGGGGATGGAACATCCATACTTTTTTACCTTTCAGTTGGGTAAGGATCTCCCGGTAATTATCGTAATCCCAGCTATGATTTACATCCAGGTAATAGTTCTCCGGTGCAAAAAATTCATAAGATGGCTTGTAAGGTAACAACGTATATCGCTCACCGTTAAAGCTGAAGGCAGCATTGTCTATTGCCTCATCCGGCATTGTTAACTCCCAGTCCGCATTATACTTTCCGATTTTGCCAACCGTCTTCCCTTTATCCGTATAAAACCCGGCCGGATACTTCAGTCCTCCGGGCCATTTATCCATATTCAGCTTTACTTCGTAACTAGCCTCCTCATATGCCGGCCCTTCAAACCATACCGGTTGATACACCAGTTTATCCTGTTGTACTTTCAGGGGAGAGGTGATCCCGATCTTAAATTTCCGTTCTTCATTTTGCGGCACCGGAAATACACGCACTACTACGCGGTTGCCTTCCTGCCAGTGTACCACCGACGGGTCACGGCGTTGCCTGCCAACGATTTCCGAATAGGCTTCTGCAGCTTTTGCCTGGGTAGTGAGGATGGCTTTTTCTTCATGGTTATTGATCCACAACGAGAGGGAAGTAACCACTGCGCCTTCCGGCAAATGCAAGGTATAGATCGCCTCCTGGCTGTTACTCCATCGCTGTTTCGGAATATTTTTAACCGTGTAGATATTTTCCGTATATGCCAGGTGATACTGTGGCCAGATGTCGGCCGTTGTTGTCACACTGGTAGTTACCAGGTCTTTCCCGCTCCAGTAGCGGTCTACCGCATAATGTCTTTTATCAAACATTACATTCAGCATCTTCAGCCGGTCTTCTTCAGGGATAGCAATAGTGCCAAACAGGGCGCCGGCGGTCATAAACAGGGGATCATGCGTCAGCTTTTCACCGAACTCCCTGGTTGGTGTACTCCAAAGATTGAAACCCGACCGGATACCCGGACTGGTATAAACAATACCTGTTTTCAGCAGCTGTGCTGTTACAAAATCAATCCGTGCTTCCTGCGCGGCCCTGATCCAGGGCGGCAACTCTTCCCTTATTGCAACATGGCTGTTGTTGTAGGCCTGCTCCATTCTACTTTTGTCTGCTATATATATTACGGAATACAGCACCAGCATCATGAATGCCAGTGCGCCTGACCATAAATAAATGAGCCGGTAACGGTACACCGGCCATATGAGCTTTCTCACCATCCGGAAGTTAAACCATAGTACGAAAACCGGAGAAAATGTAACGATGGAAAGCCCGATGGCAAGCAGGGCGATCATGCTGACAAGATACACCGGTACCAGGTAAACGGCGAGGTAGAAAGGCAACAGCATTGTAAATCCAAGCACCGCGCATTGCAAGTATTTCATCCATTCCGGCCATCTTTCAAAAAATGCAAATGCCAGTATATTGGCACAAATAAAGATCAGCATGACCACTAGCCAGGTGGCTGAAGACTCAAACAGACGGATACTGTCATTTACTGTATAGGCATCAGTGAGCAACAGCACCACGAATACAGACATCACTTTCCTTCTCCCCTCCCAGGGTTTAAGAAAGCCGCCGATCCAGCAGCTGAAGAAATAAAGTAACGTTAACAGGTGCGTAATGATGAATGAAGCTTCTGTGCCTTCCGGTAAAAAGCAGGAATAGCACTTCGCGATAAGGGCAAAACATAACAGTGTCAGGCCGAACACATAAGGCGCCGGCAAGGTTCTGGAGGTAGTGACTTCCATTATAGATGATTTGAATACACCTCAAATGTATGAAACAAAAAGCACTTTGTACTACAAAGTATAAATAAAAGATTCACTAGATCAGAAGACGCAGGGAGAATTAATCCGTTATACCGTATGCTTTACGGATATCCAGTTGCAGGGCATTGGCAGCAGGAAGTGCATGTATGCCTGTGTTATTCATCGTTAAACCAGCGTAAGACAGGTATTGCTGATAGTTAACAGGGGCAGGCGTTTCCACGTATACGAAGAAGTCGGCCAGGGATTGGCCGGCAATGGTTTCACATGTTTTCCGGAACTCTTCCGGTGTAAATCCACGTTGCAGTTGCAAATAATATTGACGGTATAAAGTCCGCATCACATCATCCAGCGATTGCTGATTGTGGGTAGCATGGCGGATCCGCAGATCCAGCAGGAAGGCAAGCACCGGTCCTTTTTCATAGCAGGAAATAGTTTTGGCCGGATCACCGCCAAAAGGGCCGTCGTCCCAGGTTTCATAGCTGGCAGCGGTAACAGATTGTACCCTGTTGCCCGGACGTTGCTCACACGACTGTATATGCCCGTGCAACGCCTGCAGCAGGTTGGCGCCTGACATTAATCCAGCCCTTTGCAGCACCAGGTACTCATAGTAGACAGTGAACCCTTCCGACACCCACAACAGTTTTGTACGATTAGCAGCATCATAATTAAAAGGTCCCAGTTCCACCGGGCGGATCCGCTTCACATTATAATGATGAAAATATTCATGTGCCAGGAAACTATAGGTCCGCTGACGCGCTGCTTTATCATTTAATTCGTCGCCGGTAAAAGATACGGCTGTTGAATTCAAATGCTCTATCCCACCCTGGCCTGGTCCGATTCCCAGAAACGTGTATTGGTTGTAGGGAATATCCCCGATGATTCCGGCTGCTGTGCTGACTATCTTTTCCAGGTCGTCCATGAACTGGGCGCGGTTGAAGTTACCTGGCTGAAAGGCCGTAAAATAATGAGGAATCCCTTTTACTTTAAAGGCGGGAAAAGATTTCAGCTCCCCCATCAGCAAGGGACTGTCGTACAGTACATCAAAGCTGGCGGCTGTATAAGTATGCTTACTAAGTGTATCCATTCCCGTTGCCACCTGCCAGTTGCCATATGGCTGCACGGTGAGCACAATGGGGCTCTCTGTTTTCCCTTCCGGGTGCATAAAAACGCCTGCTGGTGTAATATAGCCGTGATCCTTATCCAGGTAGCTGGTCGCTACAAAATTGCGGTGGGCGCTTATCTTATAAGTGATCTTTATTACAGCGCCGGGTGTATGAACGATCTCCCAGCTGTTGGCGCTTGTTTTGTGCCACCGCAATGTATCATTAGCGGTGTTATATACATGAAAATCTTTTACCTGTCCGGCATAGTCCATCAGTTGATAGTAACCGGGTGTCCACACCGGGAGCTTCACCGTGGTGTGGGTGGTGCTGTCTGTTTTATAGTTCATTTCCACTTCGTATACGCCGGCAGCCGGATCAGGCATGCGCACATTGAACGCTATGCGCGGTGATTTCAGGCGGATAATATTCACCGACAATGCGGGTACGCTCCAGTTGAACTGTGCCGCTGCATTTTGAATAGTAGAAGTATGCGGTGTATAGGCTTCCGGCGATGCAAATGAATTCTCTGCATCCGGTTTATCTGCCGTCAATGTAATCACTTGCGCAACAGAACTCACGGAAGCACCCTCCAGCCGGATATCCGCATCTACAGCACTTTCACCGGCATTCACGATCTTGAGGATAATATCCCCGTTCTTTTCATCCCGGCCTGCAATGAAAAATAATTTTTGCGGCTCGCGGTAGGTCATGAGCAGTGCATCATCTACAAAACATTTCACTTCATCATTATTTACCTCGAGACGGATATCATACCAGCGGCCTGATTCCAATGGGGCTTTCAGTCGCACCGGATTACTGATACCGGCCACGTCGTATCCGTTGGTAAGGCTTTCGAACATGGCATTGGAATTCAGCCAGGAGCCTATATGTGCACGTAAGCAGGTATTGGTATCCTTTACTGCAAAAGGAATAATAAAGGCATTGACCCCGCCGGTTTTACGGGCTTTAAGCGACAACGTATAGGCGTTAAAGTGATGCCCCTTCAGGACAGCCAGTTGTTGCGCACCAGCGGCTGTTTGCGCCAGCAGGCCGGATTGTTTTTCCCAGCTGCCCCTTACCGGGAGCCAGCCGGTTAGCTGCGGATCAAGGCGACTGTTATAAACCGTATCTCCCTGTTGTACGACGGTGATATCTTTATATTCTGCTTCTGTATCCCAGGTAGCGAGACCAATACTTCCTGAAAATTTCGGTGTTACATTCTTTTCCGGCAGCAGGGTGGTTGTTACCGGGTAGTTGAAAGTGGCTTTATGATCATTGAGCATGTTGAGCGCGTAATAGGAGATCCTTGCGAAGCTGGCGCCTGCGTTGAAGTGAATAAGATTCACGGGCCAGTCCACATCATGTTCATTTACCAATAAAGGTGCATAGCTGCTCATTTTTACCAGGTCGGCATTTTTCTCCATGCTCATTACATACACGGCATCGCTGAGGGCCGCCTGCATGTTACCATTGCCCACACCGGCGTTGGTGGCATACTCTCCTACATACATCTGCCAATTGCCACGTTTGTATTTATCGAAGTGATCAAAGTTGCGCAGGCTCCAGCCGGCATCTTTATAGGCATGTTCATCCACGATATCTGTATGCTGCATACTATCGAGGGTATGGCGGTTTACATCACCGATGCCCATGCTGGCAATAATTTCTATTTGCGGATATTTCTTGTGAATGGCGTCATAAAAAAGGTTGTACCGCTTTGCATAATCCGGGCCGTGCTGCTCATTTCCCACCTCTACGTACCTGAGCGGAAACGGTGCTGGGTGGCCATTGGCCGCACGTTGTTTTCCCCAGCGGGAAGTAACCGGACCAACCGCATATTCAATGGCATCCAATGCACTTTGGATATAGGGCGCTACACTATCATCTGGCACAAAGGTGCCGCTGCGGTATTCACAGGAAATGCCCACATTAAAAACATACAATGCGGCGGCGTTGATATCTTCACAGAATTGCAGGTATTCATGATATCCGAAACCGTTGCTGCTCCAATAACCCCATGGACTATACGAAGCCGGGCGCTGTTCCACCGGGCCAATCGTGGTTTTCCAATTGGGTGCGCTTTCCACAGTGATCCCTTCCACATAACAACCGCCAGGCCAGCGTACAAAGGCAGGCTTCATTTTTTGGATAAGCGCGGCAATATCTGCCCGCATGCCATTGGGGCGGTCGCGGAAGGTATGCACCGGGAACAGGGATACCATATCCAGCAGCAGGGTGCCGTTTTGATGAAAGGTGAGTACCAGCCGCCCGGCAGGATCGCTTCCCTTCGCCGTAAGGGTGGCGTTATATTTTTTCCAGGAAGTGGAACTGCTGATCTGCAACACCGTATCTGCCAGGATTTGTCCTGATGCGGTTTGCAGCGAAGCGGTTACTTTTCCCGTATAGCCGTTAACGGTATTTGCAAAGAAGGACAACCGGTAGGCGGCTCCCTTTTCCACGTTCATACCCCAGAAGCCTTCATTCACCAGGGCTGCATCTTTCCCGGTTATTTTCACCTGCATCGCATGCGGCGTTGCGGCATTCAGCGGATGATCCGTTACCAGCGACAGCTGCGTATTTTTTTCCGCATGCCAGGCCGGCCACCGGCTTTGCAACGGCCATTCCATTTTCCAGTCCGATACCTGGCCATGCAGCATAAAATGCGGCTTTTGCGGGAAAGGTACCAGCCAGCCATTTTCCAGCTTTGTGCCGGCAGGAATGCGGTGATCTTCAAAGCCACGGTTTTGCACCATTTCAGCGTATAGTCCTCCTTCCCCGGCATGACTGATCTCTTCAAAGAAAACGCCGTGCAAGGTAGCCGGGATAGCAGCACCCTTTTCCGTGGTATTGATGGTGATTACAGCCCTGTTCTGGGCAATGGCGGGGCTACTTCCTGCAAGCAGGCAGATAACGGCCAGAAAGCCTTGTTTCATGCGATTCATATATTACTCAACGATCCATTCGTGTATTCCGGTGGCATTGTCTGCCGGTAATTGTATTTCCAGTTTTAAGGCAGTGGTGGCCACCGGCTCAAAAGTGATCACGTTATACTTATCCTTTTCCACCGTGTAGGGCGTTTTGGCATTTACCGGTTTCCATTCGGCTCCCTGCTTGTAATACAGCTTCCAGGCAGCAGGCACCCTGCATCCACCAAAAGGACCGTCGTCGTACCAATACACTTTGGAACTGCTTACGGTGTGAGTACTGTCGAATGTATACTGCACCCACTCCGTGGTGCCTTTGGCGGGCCACCAATGCAGGTAAAGGGCGCTGTTATCTTTGGAATCCTTTGGCTCGTACTGATCATTCAGGGCCATATACATGCGCTGATTTTTTACAGACGCTGTTACCTTACTTTTGGAAGCAATGGTGGGTGCAGGTTTTGGACGGGCAGCTGAAGCTTCAAACGGAATCCATACGGTCATTTCAGCAGGACCGCGGTTAGCCCAGGAAAAATAGGGTATAGCCGTTACCGTTTGATTGCTTTTAATCAGTAAATCGGAATGCAGTTGCCGGCTGGCGGAATTGCCAGGCATTTGCAGGGTCATTACCCCACTGAGCAGATCCGGGCGATACACGGGAGAAACCAATGCCTGTTTATCCACTACGATATTCTGTACAGTAGCGTCTTTATTATCCGGTCCTTCCAGGCAATACATAATAGGGCCGCGTTCCAGTGCAAAGCGGGAGTGGTCGTCCTTTACTGCATCGGCAGCCAGGATCTTTCTTACTTCCATCGGGAACTCCAGTGTCACCTTATCTCCTTTTTTCCAGGAGCGGCTGATCACCGCATAACCTTTTTCTGTCTTATAGTCGATAGGGCTACCATTGAGCAGGATGGGGATTTTTACGGCTGAACTGTCGTCTTCAAAATACAGGTTGCCTGGTACCGGCCTGTTTTCTGCCCAGCCCGGAATACGCACCCGGAGCGAGAATGTGGTAGGTTTGGCGGTATTGATAGTGATGTCATCTTTTCCATTCCAGGGATAGTCCGTTTGCTGCACGATATTTACTTTACCGGCTTTCAACTGAATAGTAGCGGAGTCGCCCACAAAAAGATTTACGTACAGGTCATTGTCTTTCTGCGCATACACATACCCCGGCATAGAAGGCAGGAAGCGGGTCATATTGGAAATGCAGCAGGCGCATCCAAACCAGGCGCTTCGCTGATGCTGTCCCATGGAGGCCAGCGGGTTGGGATAAAAGAAACGGTCGCCGCTGATGGATACCCCGGAGAGCAAACCGTTGTACAGTGTACGTTCCAGCACATCAATATATTTCGCATCGCCGTGCAGGAGGAACATGCGGCTGTTCCAGTATACGTTGGCAATGGCGGCGCAGGTTTCCGCGTAAGCCGACATGTTCGGCAATTCATATGCGGCGCCAAAGGCCTCTCCTGCGCCGGTGGCGCCAATACCGCCGGTGATATACAGTTTCCGGTCCACCACATCATCCCAGATATCATCAATGGCTTCCAGGTATTTGCGATCACCTGTTAAGGCGGCTACATCGGCCATACCGGTGTACATATAGGTAGCACGTACGGCATGTCCTACGGCTTCGTGCTGATCTGTTACTTTTTTGTTCGACTGACTGTATTCCTGGCTGTATTTGCTACCTGGTCCGCGAACGTCCAGGAAAAATTTTGCCAGGTCGAGATACGACTTATTGCCGGTTACACGGTATAGCCGGGTGAGCCCTGTTTCCACGATCTGGTGGCCTGGGAATTTTTCCTCCTTCCCCCAGCCGAAGTCACGTACCAGCAGGTCGGCATTGCGGATAGCAATATTAAGCAGCGTTTTTTTACCGGTAGCCTGGTAATGTGCTACCGCCGCCTCAAACAGATGACCCGAATTATATAATTCATGGCTCAGATCCTCTTCCTTCTCCCATCTCTTACTGCCAATCCATTCATGTGGTTTCGCCGCTTTCACGGTGCGGAAGGTATAGAGATATCCATCTTTCTCCTGGGCGGCGCCGATAATACTGATCAGTGTATCCAGGTACTTTTCCAAACCGGGATTAGGCTGCATCTGCAACCCGTAAGAAGCGCCTTCTATTACTTTATACAGATCGGTATCATCAAAGGTGTATTCGGTGAGCTTATCTCCCGGGATTTTACCTGCCGCGCGTAAAAAATTATCGATGCGACCTGTTTTTTTACATTGCTCCAGCGTATACGGAATCGTTACACTGGCGTTTGTTCTTATTTTCGGCGCCCAGAAATTGTCATTCACCCGTACCTGCGTAAAGGCCACCGGTTTAATCGGATAATCTTTCTGCAACTGCGCCTGCACGATAGTGTTGGCCATCAGCATACCGGCGCCGGCCAGCGCCGCCTTTCCCCAAAATGATCTCATACCTTTTGTCTTTATAGTCTTCGAATATAATGTTTTATAACTGTCTAAATAACAATTATTTGTCATACCGCAGATGCTGATCCAGCACGGGATTTTACTGATTTTGCCCCTGGTAAGAGGGAAATATTCATAACATGAATGGATCACGGCCGGCAAAGTATGCGCACCGGATATAATTGTCATAATGACATTTAAAAGTATCGATAAAAAAAGAGGAATACTGCGTAGATATTAACGAGTATTCCCAACATTTTGTCAATCCCTGAAACCCTGTCTGTCGCAAAGTTTCCTGCAATCGATTACTACCTCCGCCAGGATAACTATGCTATCAATTTACTGATATAATGAGAACCGCTACAGGATTATTAGTCGCTGCAGCGAAGCAGCACTACCCCATGCGGGGGTATATCTGCGGTGTAGGCAACGGGAATGACCCCCAGGTTCCGCTGGGTCCATACATTCCTTACCTGTGGCCTTGCAGGCATACCGATATCTTTCCACGGCACGGTGACGCGGCGGTATTGCAGGTCTTTATTAAAAATACCTATCGCCTTACTCCCATCGGCCAGCGGTTTCACCCATACTTCATAGTGCGCAGTGGCTATACGTCGCCCCGCAGCCATACCCAGCGTGTCCTGGTCAATAGCCAGCACTTCATCATTAGTAAGCAGGTTAAGCGTAAAAGTATCTATCCTGCTGATATCGCACCCGATAAGTAACGGGGCGGCCAGCAAGCTCCATAAACTAACATGCGTATATTGCTCGTCCGGTGTAAGCCGCGTAGGATGCAGATTTTCGCCCCAACCTACCTGCCCTACGATCATCATGTCCGGATCGTTCCAGTTGCCGGGGCGGGCATACTTTTCAAGTGGATATTGTCCGAAGCCGATGCCAGCCATGCTTTCCCAGGTATCATCAATGTCTTCTGTAGTGCGCCAGGTTTGCGCATCCACCCGGGAACCCCATTTCCACACTTCCCTCAGTCCATACTGGCATAGATTATACACAATATCACGCGGATACTTCCGGATGGCCTGCTGCATCACACGGAACGGGTGAATGAACGTTTCCAGGCTGGTATCGGCGGGCATCACCTGGTCGTAGCTGCACCAGTCGTATTTAAGGTAGTCAATTCCCCAGCCGGCATAGGTGGCGGCATCCTTCTCCTCATTCCGGTAAGAGCCCAGGAATCCGCCACAGGTAAGTGGGCCAGGAGAAGAATACAGTCCAAATTTCAATCCCCTCTTATGCAACCAATCGCCCAGTCCTTTCATATCAGGGAACTTTCCGTTAGGAAGGATACTGCTGTCGGCAGCACGCCGGGGTTGCTGCCAGCCGTCATCAACATTGATATAATTCCAGCCGTGATCGGCCAGGCCTTTGTCGAGCATCGCCTGGGCAGAGCTTTTTACTTTTTCCTCACTCACGCTGAGTCCCCAGCAATTCCAACTGTTCCATCCCATTGGCGGCGTTAATGCAATAACACCGCCTGCCTTGAGCAGCAGCGATTGTGTAGCGACTCCCAATGCATTCCTCACAGTAACACCTATACGATAATTGCCGGCCTGTTTTACCACGCCGGTAATCACGCCATTAGCGCTGTCGATTGTTAACCCTTCCGGCAGCCCCGATGCGTTGTAATGAAGCGGTGCTGTTCCGGTGGCCGCCACTTTGAAAATGACGGTTGCACCCGGACTAACACCATACACCGGGGCACTGTTAATCCGCGGTACTGGCGCCGGCGCCGGTGTCTGGAGGTAAGGCACGTCCAGTTCTCCCTTTAGCTGATGCCCGGTAGCCGTTTCTGTGAAGCAATAACGTAAACGGATACCCGCTCTGTGAGGCGCCTCCATGATAAACGCGCCTTTTGAGCCGGGTGTAAGTGTCATGGCTTGCGTATGGCTGGCAATCTTCTTTCCGGCCGCTATATCAAATATATCGCTGCGGAGTGTGCCCTTTACCGTAGTATTGAACACATTCGTCAATTTCACTGGCAGCGATGTTTTCTTATCACGGAAAATAATCTGGTCTTCCGGAAGGGTTAGCCGGATACCATCCATTTTCCGGAGCAGATCTACGTAAGGTATGCCCATAAAAATCCCTCCCGTACCACCGCCATCAAACACTCTTACAGCTATCACGTTTTCCGCGTCCCAGCGGATAGCGCTGTCTGAAGCCGGAATATGATACTCCCGGATGTATGGCCACTTGCTAGCATAACCACCCGCATCGTGCGGGAAGCTACCGGTTTGCCCTATCCGCACACCATTCAGCCAGGTTTCATCCACATCATTTACATGCGCGAGATAAATTCGCAATGAATCTTTCCAGGCAGCCTGCTGCTTCAGGCTGCGGGGAATCACCACCTTCATACGGTACCAGCCATATCCATGATAGTCCGGGAATCCCTGCGACTGCCACACTTCACCAACCTTTATCCGCTTCCAGTGGCGGTCGTTATAGCCGGGTGCAGCCCACTGCAGCGAGTCGCCTGTTGCAAACGCCGCTTCCTTCAACATCAGGGCATCAGGATGCTGAGCTATGGCAGGCAAAGCAAAACAGATCATTAATACTATAAACCATCCATGTTTCTTACACCCAGTCATTGTGTCTTTCTTTAGTTACTTATAACTTCGTCACGTTAGGCATTCTTATCGTCACTTCATAGCTGCCTTCAAATAGTATCTGGAAACCAAACCGTGGATTGGCCGCCCAGGCTTTGGCAGCGGCGCCATCCATCTTAATAAACCACGCCGGGATACGGTAATAGATCAGGTAATTTACATAACCCGGGATCAGCTTGGACGGATAAGGAGCGATGGCATAGTCCGTGATAAGTGCTGTATCTGTTACAATCACCGGGTTAAACCTCGCATAGGAAGCAAAAGAGGGGCGATCACCACGGGTGATCACTTCTCCGTTCTTCGGATTAAACAGTTTACCGTTCTTATCCATGATTTTCAACATTACTTTGGTACCGGTAGCGGATATACGTTTTAACTCCATCGTTCCTTTCATTTCACCCGGGAAAGTATTGGTAACAGAGTCGAAACCGGGGATCACCGGTACTTCCGTCATGCGGATATACTCCGGATCTTCAATATGCAGCCGGGCCAGATTCTGATATACCCTGCTCCCGTTTACATTCGTTGCCTTCACGTCAAACTCATACACACCATTGGGAATAAAGGCGGAAGGCGATTTAAACAGGAATCCGCCGTTTACCGGGTTAAACTCAAAAGGCAACTCCTGCAAACTGTCCTGTTTTGCGCGTAAAAGGGCGATGGTGGTATCGGTATCCGGGTCAAAAGACATTTTATCTTTAAATACCCATACCGGGTACCTCGTTGTAAATGCCCCTGGCAATTTGCCGCCGCCCACCGGCCGTATATCCAGCATTTCAAATTTTACCGGTGGTGTAGATCCATCAAATAAAATACCGGGATAGCGGGCGGTAATCCCCTTTGGAATAAATATCTCCGGGCTTTTGTAACGGATACCATCGCTCAGAAAACCTTCTTCCACTTTGCTACATGCCGTATTCATCAATACAAATGCGATGATGGCGAATAAGATATATTTCATAGTCATCTTATTTTAGTTTTCCCTGTAAATGTAAAATCCCATGTTGGCGTTGGCCTCTAATACATGCACCATACCCGTAGCAGTACGCACTTCAGAAGTTTGCACATACGCGTAAAAATCAGGTTCCGTGTTCTCCGTACCATCCGGCACGTCTTCATCTGCCAGTCCGAATACCCGCCGTATCTGTATCCTGTTGGTAGTTGACCGGATACCGCTTACATCGATATAATACTTCTCCAGCAGCAGGAAATAATTACCCTCACTGTTGATGTTGGTGAAGCTCTTCTTTGTATAGCTCATGGCTTTTTTATCAAGTACGCCTTTGAATATATGCCGCCGCAGGAAGAACTTAATACTGTCTGTCGTCAAACTATCCAATGTGAATTTGATGTTCTCATTATTATACTTCCTTTGTATGGCGCGTGTTTGCTGCGCCAGGAAACTGGTCACACCCAAATTAGTGGGCGAAAAGAACGTGATGTCGCCGTTGATCTCGTCTTTCATACCGGCGCGGTCAATCAGCATCACCACGGTATCCAGCACTTTACTTTCCTTCAGGAAATCGTAGGTCGACATCTTCCTGATCCTCTCCACGTCAGTATTACCTTCATTAACCAGGTAGTTATCTTTTTTACATGCTGCCAGGATCAGCAGTGATCCGAGTAACAGATGAATGATCTTCATGATGAATAATTTGGATAAAAATTAAATTTTACCTGCCCAGTATTTATTCTGCACCAGCAGCCTGTTGTTATTGAACAACGCGGGATCCAGCGGCAGCAGGAAGCCTTCCTGGTTGTACCTGGAGGGCGTAAGCCAGGGAACCACGGACCGCTTCATTCTCACATCATCAAAATACAGCTGGCCTTCCATAAACAGCTCGCGTGAGCGCTCCGTCATGATTTCATCCAGCAGGCTGTTATAACTCAGCGGCGACTCACTCACATACATCGCAGAGTCCATCTGCGGCAGGTTGCGCGAGCGGCGGAAACTCCGCAGCTGTGAATAGGCTTCTCCCAGTTGTCCTTTATACACGGCAATTTCCATGCGGTTCAGCAATACATCTGCATAACGGATCAGGGAAACATTGTTATCCAGGTAAGGTTCCGCCTGTTGATTAGGATTGTTATAGATAATGTTACTGTATTTTGTAAAGATGGGTTGGGCGCCGTCTGCATCATAGAGAAACAAACTTCTCCGTATATCCGTATTAGGTAGTGTATCCTCCGGATTAGGTCCCGTTTGAATAATACGGGGATACAGGTTACCAACAAAGCTGTTGCCCAGCAGCAGGTCGCTCCAATCTGCTTTTGCCAGTACGGGAATCCTTAAAAACTTCATAGGCATCAGGTTGTTGGAACCTTCGTTATAAGCATACCGTGTATACAATTCAAAGATACTTTCGCGGGTGTTACCGGTAAATGCCTTCGCATACTGGATGCTGTCTATCCTCCCGGTGGGAGCCGGCAAGCCATATAACCCGCTGCCAATAATAGTTTCCACCAGTGCCGAAGCTTTTGCTACATCGGCCATATCGGGAGTAGCCTCAAACACCGGCTTTTTGATCACGCAGGCGCGCCACAGGTATACCTGGGATTGCAGCGCCATTACCGCAGCTTTATTAGGCACTGTGCCCCTGTTGGACTCCACTTCATATGCCATATCCAGGCAGTTGGCGGCCGAATCCAGGTCATTCAGAATCTGTTGCACCACCAGGTTCTTATCGGTGCGTGCCAGCGGTTTGTTGGCAATGGGATCAGGATCCGGTGTTAACACCAGCGGCACATCGCCAAAGGTGCGGAGCAGCTGGAAGTAAACATAGGAGCGGATAAAAAGAGTTTGCCCGGCAATGTTTTTCCGGCCTTTTTCCGGGTCATCCAGGAAAGTATCGTCTGGTACCAGTGGCAGTTTTTCCAGTATCAGGTTTGTTTGAAGAATAGTGCTGTAAAACCTCGACCAGTTCCGGAAAACATCGAGGTAGTTCATTTCAAACTTACCCACCTGTATGTTCCAGTCGGAGTTGGAAAAATAGGGTCCGCTCCTGATGACGATAAACTGATCACCCAGCGTCATGTCGCCCAGGTTATGAAGGTAATCCTGTTCAAGCATATTGGCGCGCAGCGAAGCGTACGCGCCTGCCAATGCCTTCTTCATATCATTTTCCGACTTCCAGAATTTCTCCTCGTAAGTAGTATCCTTGGGCTCCTGGTTCAGCATTTTCTTACACCCCGATAAAAATGCTGCCACTATAATGATGATAATTAAAGTCCGTTTCATAAAAAGTGTTTAGCTGTTTTTAAAATCCTACATCGATGCCCAGTGTATATTTATGCGGGCTCGGATAGCCGACACCGTTATACTCGCCGTAAGGGTTCACATTCTCCGCATCCGGTAATCTTTTGGAAGCCTGGAACATATACACATTGTCCATCAGCCCGTAAAACCGCAGGCGGTTCAGGTGCAGCGGCTTCAGCGCTTTTTCTTTGAGGGTATAGCCAAATGATACATTTTTGATCCTGAAATAATCACCTTTCTCCAGGAAGAAAGTTTGATCGGCACGATAGTAATAGCGGTAAGTACCGATATCCATTCTTGCATACTGGGCCTTATCGCCGGGCTTGCGCCAGATATTCATGGAAGAAAGATCTGACACTGCATACTTGGAGAACTCGTTACCGGAACCATCCCAGCCGTAGCGGCCATAGGTATCCGACTCATACAGGTTCAGCACATCTCTCTTAAACGTGAAAGTGCAAAGGAACCCGAAGGTGAAATTCTTCCAGTAAAAATTTTGCGTAATACCACCAGTGAGAAAAGGATTGGGATTGCCATACGGAATTTTATCTCCTGTGATACCTCCGTTAAAGGCATCGATAATACCATCGCCATCCAGGTCCGCAAAAATAAACTCTCCGGCCCGGAATGGATTATTGGAAGCAGGATCGTTCACTGCTCCCACCTGGAATTTCTTACCGGTGTATTTGTCTGTGGGCACATCATCATCGGTAGCGTATACGCCCAGTGTTTTCAGCAGGTAGAAAGTATTCACTGCTTTTCCGCGGGTGAGGATATGCGTGGTGTTAAACAAATTACCAAAGGTAAGATCACGGTTATTGTTAGGCATGCTTACCACTAGGTTCTGGTTCATACTTACATTCCACATTATTTCCCAACGCAACGCGCTCTTCTCCGGCATTACATTCCTGAACTGGAAATTGATATCAATACCGGAATTGCGTAATTGTGCACCGTTTGTTTTGGCGGTGGCAATACCGGTAGTACTCTGCAGGTTCATGTCAATGAGTCCTGCTTTGCTGTTCTTCACATATACGTCGGCACTGAAATAATATTTACCATTCATCAGTTCTGCCTCTATCCCGCCGTTCCAGCTGGCGGTTTTCTCCCAGCTGATATCTTTCTGCGCTACACCACCAGAGCCGAATTGCGGGGTAATGGTTACGGCGCCGTTGTAAGTATTGGGGCTCAATCCGCTGCCGTTATACCCGGCGCCGCCTACGTTATAAAGACTATACTGCAAATAATAATCGCCTGGCAGGTTACCCAGCACACCATAACTGCCGCGCAGTTTCAGCATGGATAACCAGCTGGAATAACGCCGCATAAAAGGCTCATTACTGATCATCCAGCCTGCGGAGATAGCGGGGAAATATCCCCATTTATTATCCGGACCGAAGCTGGAAGCGGCATCCCCACGCAGGGATGCGGAAAAGAGATAGGTACTTTTGTAATCATAGTTCACCCTTGAAAACAGGGAGAGAATACCAAAGGCTGCGTAGGACGAACTGCCGTACAGGTAAGGCCCCTGCGGGAAACCATTCACTACCTGGATCTGATCACTGGCGCCGCGGTCGCCGCGCGCATAGGTGTTCTGGTAAGTGCTGTACTGTACTTCCTGCCCTACAATGGCATTAATGGTGTGTTCTTTTCCTTTTCCAAATACCGCGTTCCAGTTCAGGTCATTAGAGGTAGTATAACTTTGCTGCAACCCGCTGGTAGATGAAGCCGAGTTGCCAAGGTCTGAATTCAGTTCTCCCGGCACCGACACATCGCGGCGGCTCATCACCATCGACACCGAGTTACGCGAGCGGAACGACAACTGGCTGGATAACCGTAACTGTATAGAGATATCGCCATTTACCTGGTTATCCGTGTTGATATCCATATTACTGGAATAGCGTCCTAATACGCGCTGCAAGCTGTTCTCATCCGGTGCGAACAGGGAGGAAGGCATGCTTTGTCCTACTGCTCCAAAAAGATCTGCACTACCGGAACCGCGCCCTCTTTCCATGCGGGCCAGCCGGATATTGGGTACTACTTCCAGCGCACCGTTTTTGGTACGTATAGAAGAGGAGTAGTTAAGCGTATAGCGTTTAAATCCCGAGGCTTTCACAATGCCATCTTCCATGTACATACCGGCCGACAGGCGATAGGTATTGTACTCCGTTCCCCCGTATACGTTAAAGTCCACGTTCCGCACAAATCCGTTGCGGTAAAACAGGCGTTGCCAGTCGGTAGACTTATTCAGATCGGGGTTCAGGCTATCCGTCATGATGAGATTTTTATGCGTCAGCCTGTCGTAGTTATTTTCAAACGCATCATCATACAGGCGGATCTTTTCGCGGCGCTCCGCCGCGCCTACCAATACCTGGCGGAGTTTAGGGATTTGCGTTAAACCGCCGTAGGCCGACACGCTGAAGCGCGGTGCTCCGGTACGGGCACGTTTTGTTTTGATGATGATTACGCCGTTGGCGCCACGTGAGCCATACACAGCAGCGGCAGCGGCATCTTTCAGCACATCAACCGATTCTATTTCGTTGGGGTTCAAACCGGCGATATTGTTGGTACCGGTACCAATGTCCGGTCCCACCATATCATCGTTGAACTGCGGTACGTCATCAATTACGTACAACGGCTTGTTTAATATTTTATACTGATTGCTTTGGTAAGACGTACCGATAGCGGTGTTACCCCTCACAGAGATGGTGGGTGCCGCGCCGGGTTCCCCGGTGAAGTTCTGCACATTTACGCCGGCCATGCGTCCCTGCAGGAGCTGTTCAAAACTACCGGCCGGAATGTTTTCAATGTCTTTTCCTTTGATGCTGGAAACGGCGGCAGTGGCTTTACGCCGGTTCACCGTCTGGTAGCCGATCACCACTACATCTCCCAGTGCGCCGCTCTGGGCGGTAAGTACTACGCTGAGATGTGTGCGGCCTTTTAATTTCTGTTCCTGTTTAAGATAGCCGATAAAACTGAACTCTAAAGTAGCGTCAGGTGGCGCTGCCAGGGAAAATTCCCCCTTGTCGTCCGTAACTACCCCCTGGGAGTTCCCCTTAATTTTGACCGAGGCGCCGGGCAGTGGCCCACTTCTTTCATCTGTAATTTTGCCGCTGACTTTTACGTTCTGGGCAACAGATGGTAAGACCGCCAATAAGGCGATAAAGGCCATGACAATTTTTTGCATGGGATTAGGTTTAAGCAGTGTTGAAAAATTCTGGTTGATATACGATGTTACAGGTCCGCACACAGTGCGTAGACTAGATATAAGATTTTATTCCGGTTGATTTATTTTAATTGTATTGTTGACAATTGTTATTACAAATCTATCTAAAAGGACCGGATATTACTTCCCGGAAATTAACTGATAGGTTGCTGATTTTAACTGGTAAGGCGGGAAAAGGGGAACATCTCCCAACGGAGACGTTCCCGGCAGGATTATAATTTGTAAAAACGCCAGCTGGAGGTAAAATCCTTTGGCACAGGCTTATTCAACAGGATGGCCCGGAGCATTTCAACAGGCATCATATTCTCCCGGAGCACCGCGTCATGATATTGTTTGAACGACATCTTACCACTGTCTACCAGCTCTTTCTTCAGCGCTTCAAACTGCAATCCGCCAATCATATAAGCGATCTGGTACAACGGGCTGTAACCGCCTACAAAAGAACGGCGTACTTCTCCTTCTGCATTTGCCCGCTCATGACCCACACGGTCTACCAGGAAATCAATACATTGCTGCGGCGTCCATTTACCGGTATGGTAGTTAATAGAGAAGATAATGCGCGCGCAACGGTGCTTACGCCAGAACAACATACCAACGCGGTCTTCCGGCGACTTTGCAAATCCCTGGTCCCATAACAACCGTTCCCAGTACAGGGCCCATCCTTCAATCCAGAAAGGCGTTTCAAAATGACGGTAGGTTTTGTAACGGTTCTGCATAAACTCCTGGAGGGCATGTCCTGCCAACAGTTCATGGTGAACAGTGGCGCGGGAAAAGTGCGGGTTGTTACCACGCATACTCATCATTTTGTCTTCCTGGCTCATGCTGCTAACGGGATAGGATACACTAAATTCCTCTCCACCGGTGAAGAACGGGTTCACCAGCTGCCGCTCGGGCGTCATCATGATCATGCGCCAGGTTTCTTCCGCGAGGGGTGGCAGGGTGATCAGGTCGTGTTGTTTTATAAAATCCACGGATTCGTTGTATAGCTTCACCATCTCAGCAGGTTGATCTGCCGGGGGCACGTAACTGTTCTTTACTTTCTCCATGGCCGCTTTCCAGTCTGTTCCCAATCCCATTTCGCGGGTGGCTTTTTCCATTTCTGCATCGCACCAGGCAAACTCTTTATTGGCAATGGCCAGCAGTTCTTCCGGGGTGTAGGGAATCATTTCTTCCTGTAATCCCTTGATCAACGCGGCTCTTCCGATAGGGTGACCGGCAATACCACTGCCATCATCAGGCATACGGGCGGTACTTTTTTCTTTATTGGAGAAAGTAGTGCTATATGTTTTCAGGAGGCTGTCTACCTGTTTATAGGGAGCGGGTACCCACCAGGAAAACAGCGGATCATAGCCGTTATAAAAATTAAAAGCATTTCCCAGTGCTTCCCGCAAGCCTCTCAGGGTAGAGATACCGCGACGGATCTGCGGCAGCGTGAGCGAGCTGTCGCCTTCCAGCTGCTGCCTTTTTTTGATGATCTCCCTGGCTGTTTCACTGAGCTGGGCGGCCAGCGCCGCTGCATCGGGTTTCTCTCCCCGGCGGCGATGCTGCTCTACCTGGTAAATTTTATCGGCAAAGGGAAACCATTTTTTCACCTGTGCGCTTTCCTGTTGCGCAAGTAACAGTTCCTCCATTGTTTGTGAAAGCCGGCGTTTAAACAGGGTGTAATCTACCTGGGCGCCTACATTAAGCCCCGCATAGTTCAGTTGCTCCAGCCGTTGCTGGTAGCTTTTTACCAGGGTGGTCATGCGGGTGAACCCTTCCGGTGAGCTGTCTACAAAGTAAAACCGGCGCAGGTTACCGGCATCCGCATCATATTGCACCATGATGTTATTCACTTCGCTGGTCTGGAGGTACAGGTCATTATCCGCAGATTGAGCGGAAGCTGTTGCCTGCTGCAGCAGCACGCAGGCGAGGAGCATGTATAATTTCTTCAAAAGAGGCATATTTTACTCGTTTATGTTTCTGTCAGGCGGATTGATATTCAACAGGCTTTTTACAAAGAAATCGCGGCGTTTAATTCGTCCGTAGGGTCCTCCGTCGCTATGCCCCATACCGGGTACCGGCAGGAATTCGAAGGTCTTTCCCTTTTTGATCAATGCGTTGATCACGCGGTAAGTAGATTCCGGCGGCACGTTTGTGTCGGCCTCTCCCACTATCAACAGCAGGCGGCCCTGCAATTTCCCGGCATTGGTTACATTGGATTGTTCCTCATATTCTTTGCCTACAGGGTATCCCATCCATTGTTCATTCCACCATTGCTTATCCACCCGGTTATCATGACAGCCACAGGAAGCCACTGCTGCCTTATAAAATTCGGGATGGAAGAGCAGCCCGCCCAGTGCGTTTTGTCCGCCTGCGGAAGTTCCGTATAGCCCTACCCGTGAGGTATCTACAAAAGGATACTTTTGGGCCAGTGCTTTGATCCAGAGAATGCGGTCCGGGAAGCCTGCGTCTACCAGGTTCTTCCAGCATACATCGTGGAATGCTTTTGATCGGTTGGCGGTGCCCATGCCATCGATCTGCACTACAATAAATCCAAGATCAGCCAGGCTTTGCATATCGATATAATAACTCATAAAACTCTTGGGTACAAACGCATCCTGCGGACCTGCATAGATATTTTCCACTACCGGGTACATTTTCGTGGAGTCGTAATCCGTGGGCCGGCACATTACCCCCCAGATATCTGTTTTGCCATCACGGCCCTTCGCCGTAAAAGGTACGGGGAAAGGCACGCCGGTAGCTTCCCAGCCGCTCACGTCTGTGTTTTCCAACACGGTGATCAGTTTCCCGTCGGACGTGCGGCGCAGTTCATTTACCGGTGGCACGTTTACCTGTGAGTATTTATCTATAAAATATTTTTTATCGGGAGAAAAGATTGCCTGGTGGTTACCCGTGGCCGGAGTGAGGTCCAGCAGGTGCTGACCGGCGAAGTCTGTTCGGTAGTAATGGAGGAAGTAAGGATCTTCCCCGGCATTCCTGCCCCCTGCCCTGAACCAGATCTCTCTTTTCTTTGCATCTACGCTGTCTATGTCCCTGACTACCCAATCGCCTTTTGTTACCTGGTTTTTAATTTCGCCGGTGAGGGTATTCACCAGGTAAATATGCCGCCAGCCGTCTTTTTCGGATGTCCAGAGGAGTTCATTGGTTTCCGGCAGGTAATGGGTATAAAGGCGTGATTCGTAGATAAAGGAAGGTGTTTTTTCATCCAGTATGGTGCGGGTATTGCCGTTGGTGGCGTCTACTTCTATCACGCGGAAGCGCTGATGGCCGCGGTCTACTTTTTCATAAAGGAAGTAGCGCGGGTCTTTATGCCGCCAGTGCAGCTCCGGTGCTTCAAAGAAATCGATCTGTTCTGTTTTTACTTTAGCGGTGGTTTTTCCGGCCAGGGTAAACAGGTACATATCGAAGGTGGTAAAAGGATCGCCCGGCTGCTTATAGGGCTGGGAGCGGAGTTGTCCGCGGGTGGTGCCGGGTACGTCGGTGAGTATGTAGTACACGGAGGAGTCTTCCACGGGGTGAATGCGGTAACCGACCAGGTATTTGCTGTCGGGCGACCAGGCAAGGGCGCCGTAGTAGTCGCCGGAGGCTTTCCCGTCTGTTGTAAATGGGGTGAGAGCGCCGGTGGCTACCGAGCGTACATACACATTACCATCTATCGTGGTGGCGACCCATTGTTTATCCGGGGATACGCTGTCTGTTGCAAAACTCTCCCAGCGGCTGGGTTCATGTCGCCTCACCGGACGGGTAGCGGGGTAGTCTTTAGCCAGTTGCGCAATTTTTGCGGTGTCGGTGATCACCTCTTTTTTACCGGTGGCAGCCGTCACAAGATAACCTGTTTTACTACTGTCTTTTCCTGTAACAACATACCAGAACGACTTCCCGTCGGGCAGCCAGTTGGCCTCCACGTTGTACCGGAAGATGGTTTTCCGGGTAATACTGTCCAGCAGCTGTACTTTTTTATATCGCTGCAATATCTCTGCATGTGAAGGCAGGTAAGGTGTTGGCTTATTTTGCTGTGCGAGCAACAGCCCGGTTGGCAGGCTCCATAAAATCACCAGGTAAAGAAATCGTTGGTATTTCATAAGTTGTGTTGATCCGCTATAATTAAATGTATACTGGACAGTTAATATTTACTGCCTGTCCGATTATTTTTTAAAAGTACATCAGGCATTGATTAGATTTTAAACGTTTTTTAATAACTTGTTCTCATATCTTCACCTAAATTTGGTTGCAATCTCTTCAAAGGTGTTAAAAAAAGAATAATGTAAGTGCATGAAAGTATTACAGTTTACGATACCTGTGGCGCATGATAAAACCATTATCACACAAAAGGACTGGCTGCCGGCTTTTTATCCGCATCTCCATCGTCATGAGGAAATCCAGCTTACGTGGATCCAGCATGGGCATGGTACTTTGATAGTGGAAAATAATATGCATGCCTTCTGGTCGAATGAAATATACTGGATAGGCAGTAACCAACCGCACGTATTAAAGAGCGAGGAATTACCTTTTGGCAGCAAGAATAAAAAGAATGTGCAGGCCCTTACCCTTTTCTTCAACCCGGAAGGCAAGCTGGGACCCTTATTTGGCTTGCCGGAGTTTAAAAAGATAAAGTCTTTTATAGACCAGTCGCAAAACGGGTTTAAGGTACCGGAGGCCCATGTGGTGGAAATATCCAGCCGGTTGCTGAAAATCCACCAGTCGCAGGGCATTACGCAGTTCCTTGCCTTCGTGGAGCTGATCAATTTCTTCCTTACTATTAAGGACCTGGAGCCGCTGATCACCGGATCAAGGTTATCGGCTGTAAACGAACAGGAAGGAATCCGGATCGGGTATATCTATAATTATATCATGCAGCATTATGATGCGGAAATAAAGCTGGAAGATATTGCCCGGGAGGCGCATATGACGCCACAGGCTTTTTGCCGGTATTTCAAAAAGCATACGCGGTTAACGTTTGTATCGTTCCTGAATGAAGTACGCATCAATGAAGCCTGCAAAAAGCTGGCTGGCGGCTCGTACGACAGTATTGCCACCGTTGCCTACAACTGTGGTTTCAACAGCATAGCGAATTTTAACCGGGTATTTAAGAGTATTACCCGCAAATCGCCCCGCAGTTACCTGCGGGAATATGAGCAGCTGGAAAACCCGCCACCGGGCACTGCAACAAAATCTGCATAGTATTGATCAAAAAGCGAATAGAATTGCCAGCAAAGTAACTGTAGTTTTAGGGGAGATAAACCTGTAATATCAACCAAACTACGATTCGCTACTATGTCAGACGCTCCTACCTTTAAGCCGTCCATTAAGTTGCTGGATGCTACTATGATTGTAGCCGGCAGCATGATCGGCTCCGGAATTTTTATTGTCAGTGCAGATATTACCCGTCATACCGGGAGCGCCGGATGGCTGCTGCTGGTATGGCTGATCACCGGTTTTATGACCCTTACGGCTGCATTGAGCTACGGAGAACTGAGTGGTATGTTTCCACGGGCAGGCGGCCAGTACATCTACCTGAAAGAAGCCTATAATCCTATGACAGCCTTCCTGTATGGCTGGAGTTTTTTTACCGTGATACAAACAGCTACCATTGCCGCGGTGGGCGTAGCCTTCGCCAAATTCACCGCCTATCTCCTGCCGGCTTTCAGTGAAGAAAACGTGTTATTGTCGGTAGGAACGCTGCATATCACTGCTGCGCAGCTGCTTTCCATCGGGGTAATTGTATTGCTGACCTATATGAATACACGGGGCATTGAAGGAGGTAAAATTATTCAGACAACTTTTACACTCACCAAACTGGTAAGCCTCGCCGCGCTGATCATATTCGGACTGCTGGCGATTAAACCCGAAATATGGCAGGCCAACTGGCAGCATGCGTGGAACCTGCATCCCCTGACAACAGATGGCAGTATATCATCATACAGTACCATTGCCGCTTTTGGCGCTATTGCTTCCGCCATGGTAGGATCGGTGTTCAGCAGTGACTCCTGGCATAATGTAGCTTTTGTTGGCGGGGAAATAAAAAATCCCCGGAGGAATATCGGGTTAAGTCTTTTTTTAGGAACCGCGATCGTCACCATCATTTATGTGCTCACCAATATTACCTATCTCGCCGTATTGCCTTTGTCAGAAATTGCAAATGCACCAAAAGATCGTGTAGCCGTTTCCGTATCACAGGCAGTGCTGGGAAATACAGGCACGGTACTTATTGCAGTAATGATCATGATATCCACTTTTGGTTGTAACAACGGGCTTATACTAGCGGGTGCGCGGGTGTACCATACCATGGCGAAAGATGGCTTGTTTTTCAAAAAGGCGGGCGATTTAAACCGTTCTGCGGTGCCTTCCTTCGCACTGTGGATACAATGCCTCGTGGCATGCTTATGGTGTCTCAGCGGCCGTTATGGCGATTTACTGGATATGATCTCTTTTGTGGTGGTGGCCTTTTATATGCTTACCATAGCAGGCATTTTTATACTGCGGAAGAAGCGCCCGGATGCCGACCGGCCTTACAAAGCGTTTGGATACCCGGTGTTGCCGGTGCTGTATATTTTAATGGGTATTGCTTTCTGCGGACTGCTGTTTGTTTATAAACCACGATTTACCTGGCCGGGACTATTTATAACTTTGTCCGGTATACCCGTGTATTATTTTGCAAACAGGAACAACACCCGCGATAACGCATCTATCAAAAAAGAAAATATAACCACCGCTGATTCTTCTTACTAAATTATCTGTCAACCAGAGGCTGTATCATAAATAAATGATGCAGCCTCTTCTATTTTGCTGATATATTTATCAATTTGAGATAAAATCTTAA
>NZ_JBFUPS010000006.1:0-455234 GCF_041360695.1 Chitinophaga sp. RCC_12 | reverse complement strand
TAAGATTTTATCTCAAATTGATAAATATATCAGCAAAATAGAAGAGGCTGCATCATTTATTTATGATACAGCCTCTTTTTTTTAATATTTTAATGAGTTACTGTTATTAGTAGTCGCCTAAAGTTTCCGGTAACTGAGCCAGTGCTTTGGCCAGCTGGTCGTCGCTGGGGGCGATACCATGCCATTCGTGGTGACCTTCCATGAAGTCAACACCCTGACCCATAACGGTTTTCATGATGATGGCAATAGGTTTACCCTGACCGGTAAGGCTTTTAGCTTTTTCCAGTGTGGCAACAACATCATCCATATCATTACCATTCATGTGAAGTACGAGCCATCCGAATACTTCGAATTTGGCGCCTACATCACCAAGGCCGGCAACATCATCAGTAGTCCCATCAATTTGCTGACCGTTCAGATCAACGGTGATGATAAGATTATCTACTTTATGATGAGGAGCAAACATTACAGATTCCCAGATTTGTCCTTCTTCCAGTTCGCCATCTCCGTGCAGGGAGAATACGAGGTTCTTATCGTTATTGAGTTTTTTTGCAAGCGCAGCGCCGATTGCCACACTCATGCCCTGCCCCAGGGAGCCGGAAGCAATGCGTATACCCGGTAAGTGTTCATGGGTGGTGGGATGGCCCTGCAGGCGGGAGTTCAGCTTACGGAAAGTGCTCAGTTCCTGTACGGGGAAATAGCCGGAACGGGCAAGTGCGCTATAGAACACCGGGGAAATGTGGCCATTGGACAGGAAAAACAGGTCCTGGTTTTTACCATCCATATCAAAAGGTTCCGGTTTATGATCCATAACCTTGAAATACAAGGCAGTCAGGAAGTCGGCGCAACCTAATGAACCTCCGGGGTGACCGCTTTGAACGCCATGTACCATCCGTACAATATCTCTCCTTACCTGAGTAGCAATATCTTTGAGCTGTGGCATGATAGTTGTTAATTTTTGTGCCGCAAAACTAATAGAATTTCGTAGATTTTGTGGCTGTTGAATGTTTTTTTTGCGATCTCAAAGTATTAAAAAAGTTGATTTTTTTAACGTTTCTTTTCATATTTCGTTGAAATTAATATCTTTGCACAATTAAGCCCCACTAATGGAGAATGTATTAATTGCTACCGTCCTAAGTTTTGTTGTTACCTATTTTTCTATTCCAATACTGATCAGAGTGGCGGAATTAAAGCATTTATACGACGAACCGGACGAAAGAAAGACGCATAAACAGCGTATACCAACGCTGGGAGGAATCGGTTTTTTCTCCGGATTTATAATCGCCACGGCTATCTGCGTACCCGCGTTAGCCAATTCGCCATTTCAGTACATGATGGCGGCGTTCTTTATCATTTTCATGGTGGGCATGAAGGATGATATCGTAGGGTTGTCTCCGTTAAAGAAATTAATCGGGCAGCTGGCGGCGTCTTTCGCTATTATTTACCTCGGCAATCTTCAGATAACCAGCATGTATGGCTTCATGGGAATTTATGCCATGCCTCCGAATATCAGCCTGATGCTGACTTATTTTACTTTTATTGTGGTTATCAATGCTTTCAACCTGATAGATGGGGTAGACGGCCATGCCGGTAGCATCGGATTACTGGTGAGTGCGGTGCTTGGTGCTTATTTCCTGCATGTGGGTGAAATTACTTATGCTGTAATAGGCTTCGCATTAGCAGGTGGATTAGCCAGTTTTCTTATATATAACATTTCTCCTGCCCGTATTTTTATGGGAGATACGGGATCCTTACTGATAGGCCTGGTAAATGCGGTGCTGGTACTGAAATTTATTGATGTGGCTGGCAATCCTGCCGGTAAAATGCCTATCGGGGCTACACCAGCTGTAGCATTTGCTATCCTGATCGTACCTTTATTTGACACCTTACGCGTATTTGCTGTTCGTATGTTACAGGGAAGATCTCCTTTCTCTGCCGACAGGAACCATATCCATCACTACCTGCTGGACCTGAAGCTCAATCACAGGCAAACTACGCTGGTTTCTGTAGCAATCAATGCCACCTATATCGTTGGTGCATTTGTGTTACAGGGAATGGGCGCTACCTGGCTGCTAATGGTTGTAATAGGTTCTGCTACCTTTTTTACAGGGGTATTGTACCTGGCACGCCGGAAGAAACTGGCGGTGAAGGCTATTCCAGAGCCGGTAATACAGCCAGCAGTGGCAACAGCAAAAGAAGCCACCAAAATATTGCGTGTTACAACAGAGGGTGTATTGCAAGATAAATAATCCTTTTGTTGTGGTTATTTGTAAGCATTTCTACTTCCATTATCAGGGCGTTACTTTGACGATTAAAAGAAAACCTGTAGGTTTGCACGCACTTAACTATTTATGTTATGCAAGATGATCTAACGCTTATCATTGATGAGGCAGCGGACTCGATGAAGAAAGCTATCGGGCACCTGGAATCGGAACTTACAAAAATCAGAGCCGGGAAAGCCAATCCGCAAATACTGGATGGTATTTTTGTTGACTATTATGGTGCACCAACTGCACTGAACCAGGTCGCTAATGTAAGCATTGCAGACGCCCGCACCCTAACCATTCAGCCCTGGGAAAAAAATATGCTGCAGCCTATTGAAAGAGCCATTATTGCATCTAATATTGGTCTCAATCCTCAAAACGACGGGGTTATCATCCGTTTATTCCTTCCGCCATTAACCGAAGAACGCAGAAAAGAATTTGTGAAAAAGGTGAATAACGAAGGTGAACAGGCAAAGGTGGCCATCAGAAATATCCGCAGGGATGCTATTGAAGCAGTTAAAAAGTTACAGAAAGACGGTTTAAGTGAAGATACTGCCAAGGATGCGGAAGCCGATATCCAGCAATTAACCGACAAGCACATTACGCTGATCGATAAGCATTGCGAAGTAAAAGAGAAAGAAATTATGGCTATTTAAAAAGTATAGCCTGGAAATATTGTAGCGGAGATATTAACGGATACTGATCCTGTTAATATCTCCGCTCTTTTTTGCGGTGGGCAGATGCCTTATTTTGCTGTAGTCACCCTGTTGGCCCTGTTTACGAGATATACTCCCAACAAAATAATGCCCATGCTCCCTACCTGAATCAAGGTAATTGTTTCATGTGCCAGCAAGCCCCATCCCACGGCTACTAACGGTAACGCATATGCCACCATAGAGGCCAGCATAGACCCCGCTCTTTTGATGAGCAGGAAAAAGAGTACAGCTGCCACCCCGGTTCCCATCACACCCAGTACCAGGCCTGCGGAAAGTGAGCGCCAGGGCGCATCCGGTTGGGAAAACTGTGGAAAGAAATTACTGTACCACAGAATCGGGAATGTGAACACGGCACAAAAGAACATAGCCAGAGACCCCAGCTGCAGTGAACTGAAGCCCTGCAGCTTATGATGTACCATGCTGATATTTACCCCATAGCTTACCGTAGCCAGGATTACCAGCAGCGCATAATACCAGTGGCCATTTGTATTGATACCTTTGGCAGCGAACAGTAATACGACCCCGGCCAGCCCTACGAAAATGCCGGTGAGCTGCGCTTTTTTAAATGGACTTTTAAAGATAATGATGCCGGAAAGCAGGGCCATTAACGGCGTTAAGGCATTAAGGATACCTGCCAGGGAGCTGTCGATTTCTGTTTCTGCCAGGCAAAATAGAAAAGCTGGGATACCGTTGCCCAGGATGCCGGAAAGTATAATAAGGGGAAGTTTATTTACGGGTGTTTGCCTGAATGCCTTTGGTAAAAAAGGCGAGAGGGCTACGCCGGCAGCCACCAGTCTTAAGCTGGCCACCTGGTACGAAGTAAATGATTCCAGCCCTATTTTCATCAATATAAAGGAGCTGCCCCATGTGAGTGATAACAGGAGAAACACTCCCCAATGGGCGAAACGTTGGTGCATAGCTGTTGTTTTTCGAGTACAAAGGTGCAGGTATCCTTCATATTCAGCAAAATATAAATCATGATAACGCAACACTTCTGTCCCGATTTTGTTAAATTTATTTATAAGAATACGCTACATGGGTAAAATCAAATTGTCTGCTATCAGTACATCGGCTCCCAAAAAGCTGGATAAAGAAACAATAAAGGCGGTAACCCGGGAAATTCTGGAGGAGCTGGATGAACTCCAAAACCTGCTGTATGCACAGCATAAGCACTGTGTATTGCTGGTAGTACAGGGAATGGACGCCAGCGGGAAAGACGGCGTAATCAAAAACGTTACCGGTACCTTAAATCCGCAGGGCTGCACGGTCCACTCTTTCAAAGCACCCAGCCCCGAGGAATCAGAACACGATTTTTTATGGAGGATACATCAGCATGCGCCGGGTAAAGGCATGATCCAGGTGTTTAACCGTTCGCATTACGAAGATATTCTTATACAACGCGTACACAAGTGGATCGACGATAAGATGGCTTTTAAGCGGATGGACGCCATCAACGACTTTGAAAAATTGCTGACGGTTCATAATAATACACACATCATCAAATGTTACCTGCACGTATCACAGGAAGCCCAGCAGCAGCGCCTGGTGGAACGGACAGAAGATCCCCGCAAGATGTGGAAGTATAACGAAAATGACCTGACAGAATCAAAGCTGTGGAATAAATATATGGATGTTTATGAAGATGCAATTAACCACTGTAACTATGTGCCCTGGCTGATTGTTCCGGCAGATCAGAACTGGTATAAAGAATACCTGATTGCGCTAACGTTGAGGGATACACTGAAGTCATTAAAGATGAAATATCCCCGGTTAAAGAAATAATAGCTTAATAATTAACGTGTTCGGGTATTATGCTTTAATTTTGTTCACTTATTTTAACCAATAAAAACCTTGCATTATGTCGTTCATCAAAGAGTTTAAGGAGTTTGCCATGAAAGGCAATGTAATGGATCTTGCAGTGGGTGTGATTATAGGTGGTGCGTTTGGAAAGATTGTTACATCCCTGGTAGATAATATCCTGATGCCTATCATCGGATTATTTACCCGGGGAAAGAATTTTAACGACGTCTTTTATGTATTGGACACAAGTAAGGGAGACGTGGCCACACTGGCGGATGCGAAAGCTAAAGGCATAGCGGTATTTGCCTATGGCGCTTTTATACAAAGCGTGATTGATTTCCTGATTATCGCCTTCTGTATTTTCCTGCTGGTGAAATTTATGAATAAGCTTACCAAGAAAAAAGAAGAAGCCCCAGCCCCGGCAGAACTGTCTACCCAGGAAAAACTGCTCATGGAAATCCGTGATGAACTGAAAAAATCCAGATAAAATTTTTTAGAAATACCCTTACCATTCCATTTTTCCTTCCGGAAAAAGTGGGGTGACTTATTACGTACTCATTTAAACACAAATTGATGAAAAAATTTACTTTATCCATTGCCTGCTGTATGCTACTGTTTACGGCGGTACACGCGCAAAATGACTGGATGAAGAAGTCGAGAGAAGAAGCTGCCGGTAAGATCAAAAAAGACCCTAATGACACCATTCCCAAATTGTGGAGAAAGGGGATGAACATTAATGTAAATATCAACCAGGGATCCTTGAGTAACTGGGCTGCGGGCGGTGATAATTTTGCTTTCTCTATCGGGTCCAATCTTTTTGGCTGGGCGTTCTATAAGAAAGGAAAACATTCCTGGGACAACATAGCCGACCTGGCATATGGCTATATTAATACCACCAGTTTGGGAGGACGGAAAAATGACGACCGCATTGACCTTACTTCTAAATATGGCTATGAGATTGGCAAAAACTGGTATTTAAGCGGTTTGGTGAATTTACGTACCCAGTTCACCAATGGTTATTTGTATCCTTCAGATACTACGCCGCAGTTGTCCTCAAAATTCTTCTCTCCTGCTTACGTGCTGGTGTCGCCGGGTTTTGATTATAAACCGGATAATTCATTTTCTTTATTCCTGTCGCCAATTACTTCCCGTTTTGTGTTTGTAATGGATGACGTACTCTCTAAACAGGGCGCTTACGGAGTGGATACAGGGTCGCATTTTAAATATGAAATAGGCGCCTACCTGTCTGCCAACTATATAAAGACCTTTGCAAAAAACATGACTTATAAAGGCCGGCTGGATTTATTTTCCGATTACAGGCACAACCCGGGGAACATAGACGTGTTTTTTACCAACGCATTGGAACTGAAGGTAAACAAGTGGATTTCTGCTCTGCTGACCGTAGATATGATATATGATGATGATGTAAAAGTGTTTGAGAATAAAGAAACCGGTGTGATGGGGCCCCGGCTTCAGATAAAACAGGTGATCGGGGTTGGCTTTGCTGCCAAGTTCTGATTCGCCGGAATTTTGTTATTTTTGATATCGCACAGCGGCAGGGAGACAGGAAGCCGGTTATCTAACCGGTATTTAATGACTCCAGGCAATTGTGCGATATCTTTTTATAAAAAATCTTTAAAAACATTACGTGAGCGAACAAGCACCTGTCTATAAGATCAAATTACCGCAATTTGAAGGTCCTTTCGACCTGCTGCTGTTCTTCATTGAACGTGATGAGCTGGATATCTACAATATCCCTATCAATACCCTCACGCAGGATTTCCTGGACTATATTCATCATATTGAAACGTTGAATATAGAGCTGGCCAGTGAATTTATTCTCTTTGTATCTACCCTGATGCGTATCAAAGCAAAGATGCTGTTGCCGCGCAAGGAACTGGATGAGCAGGGAAATGAAATTGATCCGCGGATGGAGCTGATAGACAAAATCCTGGAATATAAGCGTTACAAGCTGGCGGCCGCGGAACTGGCAGAAATGGAAGCAGACCGTATGCTGTCTGTAAAACGTGGAAATATTGCGAAGGAACTGGCCGAAATCGGGGAAGTGACCAGTGAAGGTACTGAAGTGCAAACCCTCACCCTCTTCAAGCTGACAAAAACCTTTGAGAAGGTGATTCAGCGCATGAAAGAGCGCGATAATAAGCCACAGCACGTAGTATATAAGTACGATTATACAATGGAGGGTTCCAGGATGTATATGGAAGAGCTGGCACGGGCGGAGCGTACTTTATCTTTTGAAAAAATATTCGATCACTGTAAAGACCGTGTGCATGCCATTTTCCTGTTCCTCAGTATGCTGGAGCTGGTGCAAATGAAGCATATGGGGATTATGGTGGGCGAAGGCAGGAATAACTTTATTATTGAATACATTGATCCTTCCGAAAGGGAGGAAGAAACTGCAGGGACCTTAATAGATGGCTGAGAAACGTGAAAATATCGGGATTGTTTCCTTACCAGAGTACTCACATGTAGATCCGGGATTTGTGGTGTCTGGTCTTTGTGAATTAGGTAACTCTTTTTTTGATCAGATTGGCGTGCCGCACCGGCACGACTTCTACACCATTTACTGGATTAAGAAGGGTAAACTGCTGCATACCATTGATGCGGTGACGCATGAGGTAAAAAAGAACACGCTCTTTTTTGTGGCTCCCGGCCAGGTGCATAACCTGCAGGCAACCGATAAAATAGACGGATACATGATCGCCTTTCGCGATGCTTTCATGTGTTTAAAGGATCAGACGCAGGTATCCGGCATCAATTCGGGGTTGTTTTTCAATAACCAGTTCAGCAGCGTAATTCATATTGATGATGAACAGGAGAAAGATATTGACGCCATTGTTCGCCTGATGATGAAGGAGTTAACCCTGCGTGAACCTGAATATGAAATGGCCTTGCACGGGCTGCTGCGTTATTTCCTGGTATTGGCTTCCCGCATAAAGGGAGAAAATGTAGCCATTACCCCTGAACAGCATGCAGCGCATAATAGTTCTATCTTCCTGAAATTTAAAAACCTGATAGAGGAAAAATACCAGGAATTAAAGACTGTATCTGATTACGCCGGACTTTTACATATCAAACCTGTACTGCTGAATGAAATCAGCAAGCAATTATCCGGTATTACTGCCGGGGAACATATCCGCAACCGGGTGATCCTGGAAGCGCAGCGGTATTTGTACAATACAGACCTTACCGCCAAAGAAATAGCCTATAAGCTGGGTTTTGATGATCCGCACTACTTCAGCCGCTTTTTTAAGAAATATACCAACCAGAGTCCTTCTGAATTTAAAGAGGCTGCCCGCACATCTGTAGGCCCTTCTGTCTGAATTTTCCGGAATTTTAAAAAAAGTCCATCACTAGGAGTGTTTTATCCATTCTTAACCGATGTTGTAACATGTACTTTTGTGTTGTCTTAAGGAGGCAAATAATATGAAAACACAAAAACATGTAAGCCAGATCGTAATTGCAGCCGCACCACACATGGTAGGCGATGGATTCAGGGTGCAGAGCACCTTACCGGGCGGAACCCGTTCTGAAGGTAACAGGATCAGTCCTTTTATCATGATGGACTATGCAGCTCCCAATTACATCCCACCGAGTGTAAGACCCAAAGGTGTTGGCGAACATCCGCACAAAGGCTTTGAAACCGTTACCATCGTATACCAGGGCGAACTGGAACACCGGGATTCTACCGGTAGTCGTGGTTTGTTATTCCCAGGTGATGTGCAGTGGATGACAGCTGCCGGCGGCATCTTACATGAAGAAAAATACAGCGAAGCATTCAGCAAACAAGGCGGGAAGGTGGAGTTTGCCCAGTTGTGGGTAAATCTTCCTAAAGCATTTAAAAATAATCCTCCCTCCTATCAGAACCTTACCAAAGCGGAAATTCCTGTGGTAAAGGTAAGTGCAGAAGGATATGTGAGAGTGATTGCAGGTGAATATGATGGTGTGAAAGGCGCTGCCAGTACCTTTTCCCCGGTGAATGTTTATGATATTCATCTTAAAAAGGATGATAAAATCACTTTAAGCATACCGGAAAATTTTAACACGGCAGCAGTCGTATTCCAGGGAGAAGCTGATGTGAATGGCCAGTCACTCAAAGGAGTGGAAACCGCCCTCTTTGAAAAAGAAGGTACGGAAGTAACCATCACCGCGCTGAGAGACACCGCTATGGTGGTGCTGAGCGGCGAACCGATTGATGAGCCCATTTTTGCTTATGGTCCGTTTGTGATGAATACCGAAGATGAAATCAGAACGGCGATAGATGATTTTAACGCCGGTAAAATGGGAGTTTTAAACTAATTAAACATTTAATAATACTAAAAAAACAAAGCTATATGACAACCTGGAAAATTGATCCGTCACACAGTGATGTACAATTTAAAATCAAGCACCTGATGATTACGACTGTAACCGGTCAGTTTGCCAAATTTGATGGTACCATGCAAACTGTTGATAATGATTTCAGCACTGCCAATATCACATTTGAAGCAGACGTCAACAGTATTTCCACACAGAATGCGCAGCGTGATGCCCACCTGCAGGCAGGAGATTTCTTTGAAGCAGAAAAGTATCCAAAGCTCACATTCGTGTCTAAAGAAGTAAAGAAAATAGATGCAGATACATTTAAACTGGTAGGCGATTTAACCATCCGGGATAATACCCGCCCCGTAGAGCTGAATGTTGAATTTGGCGGCGAAGTGGTGGATCCTTATGGCCAGACTAAAGCAGGATTTGAACTGAGCGGTAAAATTAACCGTAAGGATTTTGGTCTTACTTTCCATGCTACTACTGAAACCGGCGGGTTATTGTTGAGTGATGAAGTAAAGCTGTTGGCCAGTGTACAAATGGTAAAGCAACAATAATATGGCACTTGCCCGTTGCAGGTCAGGATCTGTAACAGGCTATAGCAATATTAATAGAAAGAATATAGGAATCAATTGACAGGAACCATGTATAGCCGCGCAGGAAACTGTGCGGCTTTTTTATGTGCTTTTACGTTCCAGGAAGCTCCGGCGTTTTTTATTGCCGATTAATTTGTAATTTGGGCCTCCGCACTGATTTTTCTAACTGGAAAAAAATAAAAAATTAAACATGAAAAGATTTGCATCTGCCAATTGGCAAGGTACCGGTAAAGAAGGTAAAGGCACTTTAACTTCCCAGTCAACTGTATTAAACAAGACCCAGTACTCTTTTAGCAGCCGTTTTGAAGATGGTATTGGTACTAACCCTGAAGAACTGATTGCAGCAGCCCATGCCGGTTGTTTTACCATGAAGCTGAGCTTTGTGATCACTGGCGCAGGTTTTACTCCAGGTAACATTGATACCAAATGCACTATTACTTTAGATAACGGTGCTATTACTACCAGCCATCTGGAAGTAACTGCCAGCGTAGAAGGCCTGGACGCTGCCAAATTCGCTGAATTTGTAGCGGATGCTGAGGCTAACTGCCCGGTAAGCAAGGTGCTGAATGCTACCATTACTACAGATGCGAAACTGGTGTAAATAGCTACCAGGCATCGTTACAGCTTTTACGGATTTTTCATATGCATGCCGTTTTTTAAACGGCTACTGTATAGAAAGATCCGTATTTTTTTGTCCACGTTTTTCAACATATGATCCATTCTTCCCCCCTTCGTTTATAGCGATATTTGTAGTGTTAAAACAAAGGAGATTTAGTTATGAAGAAAGTTATTCATCGTGCAGATACCAGGGGATACGCCAATCATGGTTGGCTGAAAAGTCATCATACTTTCAGCTTTGCTAACTACTACGATCCCAACAGGATCCATTTTGGCGCACTGCGTGTGTTAAATGATGATGCCGTAAAAGGCGGAATGGGTTTTGGCGCCCACCCGCATGATAATATGGAGATTGTATCTATTGTGTTGGATGGTGAACTGGCTCACAGCGATAACACGGGTAATAAAGAAGTGATCCGTAAAAATGATGTACAGATTATGAGTGCCGGAACAGGTGTGGTGCACTCTGAATTTAATGCATCTAAAACGGAGGAAGTGAGTTTCCTGCAGATCTGGGTAATTCCGAAAGAAAGGAACGTAACACCCCGTTATGATCAGCAAACATTTGATCCTGCCGCGCGTGAAAACGCTTTGCAGGTGGTGATTTCACCGGATAAAGAGGCCAATGGCCTGTGGTTAAACCAGGATGCCTGGTTTACGCTGGGTAAATATGAAGCGGGCAAAACACTGGATATTACCGCTAAGGCCACCAACATGGGAACCTACCTGTTTTTACTCAGTGGTGAACTGAATGTAGATGGAGAAACATTAACAACGCGTGATGCGATCGGGTTATCTGAATATAACAAAGTAAGTATTGAGGTAATCAAACCGGCAGAGTTTTTGCTGATAGATGTACCAATGCTGAACTAATCACATCGTTATATACTAACCCATTATATCTAAAAGAAGATCAGTCGTTACGGCTGGTCTTTTTTTTATATTTTTATCGGCATCCGCATTCATTGAAATCATTAAAGCAACCAGGACACATGTTATTAGCTACAGATCTGGACGGTACCTTTTTAGGAGGTACAACGGCAGATAAGGAACAACTATATAGTTTATTGCAGCGGCAGAAAGATATACAGCTGGTGTTTGTAACCGGGCGGGGCATACGCAGTGTATTATCGTTACTGGAAAATAATCCTTTACCGCGGCCCGAATATATTATTTGTGATGTAGGCGCCACTGTTACCCATTTGCCTACGTTAACGGCGGTAGAGCCGGTGCAGTCGCACATTGCGGCTAAATGGCCCGGTGATCACGTGAGGGAAACATTGAAAACAGTGAAGGGATTACTGCACCAGGAGGCACATCAGCAGTACCGGTGTTCTTACTATTATGATGATAGTACAGATATTGAAGGCGCCCGTGAAATTGCGGCATCGCTGCAATGTGACCTGATTTTATCTGCCGGAAAATACCTCGACATATTACCTGCCGGTGTGAACAAAGGTTTTACCTTGAAACAGCTGTTGCAGGTGCTGGCATTGCCGCATCAGAATGTGCTGGTAGCCGGGGACTCCATGAATGATTATTCCATGTATGAAACCGGATTCAAAGGTGTGGTAGTAGGTGATTCGGAGCCCGAATTAATAGCGCGCACTGCAGGAATGACGCATGTATTACAGGCACAGCGGCCGGGCGCCGGCGGCATCCTGGAGGCGATGGATTTTTTTCCTGAGTTTGGCATTTATCTGTAAAAAGAAGTGCAAAAGTGAGGGGTTGAATAGAAAAAGATTGTACCTTGGAAGAGGTCTTTTCTGGTAAATTAATATGGATATTGACACAGCGTTTGGTATGATGAATAGTTTTTTAATCATCATTTAAATTGATAAATCAATACACCATGGAAATCACAACTCCCACTGAAGAACTGCACCAGCAGTTGAATTCCTGGAAAGAAGAAGTAAACGAAGTAAGAACTGAAGTAAAAATGATGCGGGAGCGGTTGGAACAAATCGCCCTCAGCAAAGCTTCCAGGGATGTAATGACACAGGTTGAACATTTTGAGAACCGTTTACTGCGCCAGCGCGAAGTAGCTGATGAAATGCATCATGACATCAAGCAATGCGCTAAAAGAGTGGCCAACACGCCGGTAACCGTGGTGCACGACGACCGTCCTATTGATGACTTCCAAACCATACAGCACCGTATGGAGATTTTCCGGAAATTATATCTATCGTTAAAGGAAGACTTCAACCAGTTTATACCTTGTGAGGTGTAGCTATTGGAGGGCTTTTACTTTATGCTCAATTTTATGAATGATTTCATCCAGCTGAAGGGTGGATTCATGCAGCCATTCCATGAGCTGGGTGTTGAGATGCAGGTCCTGATTGCTTTTATCGAATAAGCCGGCAATGCTGAGTATAGATACTACCGGCCTGCGTATTTCGTGAGAATTGATCCAGGCAATTTCCCTGAGTGTTTCATTTTGTTCTTCCAGTTGCCGGGCTTGTTTTACAAGCTTGTCGATATCCTGTATCATGCCTATCATGCGATGGGGGATATTGTTTTCGTACATGATGAATGCACGGTCCACCACATATTTATGGCTGCCATCTGCGCATTTAAAGCGGTATTCTTCCGACCAGTAGTTCAGGTGTGCCCGTTTGCATGCATCTAGTGAAGCAACGATCCTGGCGTGATCTGCCGGGTGAATATTATTCTGCCACCATTGCACCAGGTCGGTTTCATCATGGTTGTTATAGAGGAAAAGATGATGCAGGCCGTGGTTCCAGGTAACAACGTTTGTCAGGAGGTTTTTGTCGTATACCGCGTCGTTGGTTGCCTGTGCAAGTAATTCATAGCGGATACCCAGCTCACGCGCTTCTCTGGTGGCCTTTACCTGTGCATCTACATCCCTGGCCATGATGAAGCGGGCATTTTTACCAAAATATACCGCAGGAAGCGAGTATATCTCCACAAAAAAATTGGTGCCATCTTTTTTACGGTGTTTCCAGATGCCCCTGTATTCATCTCCATTACACCGCTCCGCGGCATTTTCTACCAACAGTGGTATATCTTCTTCGTTCCGTATATCCAATAACGTTAGATCCAGAAATTCTTTTCTGCTATAACCATATTTTTCTACCGCGGCATTGTTAACAGACAGAAAGCGCATCGTAGCTTTTTCGTAGATCCACATGGGAATGGGATATTCATTAAAGAGATGTTCGAACTGAAGGGGACGTTTGTCTGATAAGAATGTGGCAACGATCAGCAGGACACATACACTGCAAAGCGTTAGTATGCTGAGTGACAATAATAATGAAGAATGCTGGAAACTGTTTTTAAACAGGAGGTAGCTGTTAATAGTGATAACAACAATCAGAAGCGATAAGCAAGTAAGCTTTATTGGGATTGGGGCATTCCGCATCACCTGATTTTCCACATAATTTAGCTAAAATTTTAGCAATCCAAAAATAATATCAGATCGTTATGATTGATAATATTTTTTATATTATGTGATTTTATAATTCTAGTATTATTTCGTTGCTTGCGGGATATCCGACGCAGGTAAGTACGAGTCCTTCGGCCAGTTCTTTATCCGTTAGTACTTCGTTAACCGGCATCCATACTTTGCCGCTCACACACTGCGCTGTGCAGGAACCGCATACACCGCCCTTGCAACTATAAGGTAGCAATACTTCGTTGGCGAGTGCATAGCTAAGGATGGTTTGATTCGCAGGAACAGCGAGCTTGTACTCTGCATTGCGATAGCGGATGATTACCTGTTTCGGGTCGTGATCCTGCGGCAACGGCGTTTTTGCAATCCGTGCATCTGTATTCACCACAAAGTTTTCCTTATGGAGTTGTGATTCCCGGAAGCCCATAAAGGTGAGTGTAAGCAGGATGGTGCGCATATAATCGGGAGGACCGCAGAGAAAGAACTGTGCATGCTCCCGGTTGTAACGGATATGCGTGTTCACCAGTTGCTCCAGTAAAATATTGTTGAGCCTTCTGTAGATATGATGACTATCCGGATCATTGCTGAAAAGCCAGATACATTCCAATTGTTGCGGGTAACGTTTTTGCCATGCCAGCAACGCTTCATAGAAGATGGTTGTTTCAGGCGCAGCGTTGCTGTAAATCAGTTTAACATGCGCGTGCGGCTCCGTTGTTAATATATGTTTCAGCAGCGAAAATACGGGTGTTATGCCGCTTCCTGCGGCCAGCAGGAAGATGTCTCTTTCTGCAGTATCTGACTTTTCGTAAGTGAAGCGGCCGGAGGGCTCCAGTGTGGTAACGATATCATTTACTTTCCAGGTATGGATAAGATGGCGGGATATTTCGCCGTTTTCTTTTTCGCGGATCGTTACCGACAGAAAGGGATCTACACCTGGCGTGGAGCTGAAAGAATAAGAGCGCCTGTACTCTTTATTGTTGAGCGTAATGAGAAAGGTGAGGAATTGTCCGGCCAGATATTCCAGTGGCTCCGGCGATGTATTTTCCAGCTTATAAGTATAAGTACCGGGTGTTTCGCGTATGATCTCCGTTATCCTGAGCTGAAAGTACATGGTAAAAAAAAGTTTAGCTACCTGAATATTCAATTCCTGTGGAAATTAAATATTCAGGTAGCTAAATAACTAAATTCTTTTATTAAATAGTGACGGTAATTTTTTCTTTCAGCATATCCCTGGTGGTGCGTGCAATACCGGCGGCATCATAACCACATTCGCGGTATAATTCGTCCGGCTTGCCATGTTCCACAATTCTGTCGGGTATGCCTAACCTTTTAACGGTTGCTTTATAGTTGTTGTTAGTCATGAATTCGATGACTGCGCTACCGAAGCCACCTACAATGGTACCATCTTCTACCGTAATTATTTTGTCGAACGACTGGAAGATATCATGCAGCATTGCTTCATCCAGTGGTTTTACAAAACGCATATCGTAGTGAGCGGGTTGCAGCCCATCTCCAATCAGTTCTTTACATGCTTCAGCCACGAAGTTACCGGTATGTCCGAGAGAGAGGATAGCGATATCTTTTCCGTCGCGGATTTTCCGGCCGGTACCTGCTTTAATGGCTTTGAACGGCGTGCGCCACTCCGGCATTACACCTTGTCCGCGTGGATAGCGGATTACATAAGGCATATCATTTTCCGGCAGTTGTGCGCTGTACATCAGGTTGCGCATTTCTTCCTCATTCATGGGTGCGCTGATGATCACATTGGGGATACTGCGCATGTAAGCAATATCGTAGGCGCCATGATGCGTAGGTCCGTCTTCTCCTACGAGTCCTGCCCTGTCGAGGCAAAATATCACCGGCAGTTTCTGGATGGCTACATCATGTACGGCCTGATCGAAGGCGCGTTGGAAGAAGGAAGAATAGATGTTACAGAAAACGCGCATACCCTGTGTTGCCATGCCGGCAGAGAGGGTAACGGCGTGTTGTTCGCAGATGCCCACGTCGAATGCTCTTTGCGGCATTTTCTCCATCATAAATTTGAGGGAAGAGCCGGAAGGCATCGCTGGGGTGATACCGATAATTTTATCGTTTTGTTCTGCGAGTTCAATGATGGTATGGCCAAAAACGTCCTGGTATTTAGGAGGTTGCGGGCTGGTGACCGGTTTTTTGAATATTTCGCCGGTAATTTTATCGAAGAGACCTGGTGCGTGCCAGGTGGTTTGGTCCTTTTCTGCGAGTGCGTAGCCTTTACCTTTGGTGGTAACGATGTGCAGCAATTTCGGACCGGGAATATCTTTCAGGTCCTGCAGGGTATCGGCCAGTTTGGTGATGTTGTGCCCATCGATGGGACCAAAGTAGCGCATCTTCAGTGCTTCGAAGAGGTTGCTGGATTTTGACACTACACCTTTGAGGCTGGCTTCCAGTTTGGAGGCCATGTCGCGGGTAAATTTCTTTCCTACAGGTAATTTGCCCAGCAGGTTCCACACATCATCCCTTACCTTGTTATAGGTGGGGGAAGTGGTGATATCTGTGAGATATTCTTTCAGCGCGCCCACATTAGGATCTATGGACATGCAGTTATCGTTCAGTATAATGAGCACGTTGGCGTTTGCCACACCGGCGTGATTGAGCGCTTCGAAGGCCATACCTGCTGTCATGGCGCCATCGCCGATTACTGCAATATGCTGGCGGTCAAATTCGCCTTTGTAGTGGGAAGCCATTGCCATACCCAGTGCGGCGGAGATAGAAGTGGATGAGTGTCCTACGCCGAAAGTGTCGTAACGGCTTTCATCTCTTTTAGGAAATCCGCTGAGTCCTTTATATTTCCTGTTGGTAGGAAATGTTTCCCGGCGACCGGTGAGGATTTTATGGCCATAGGCCTGATGGCCTACGTCCCATACCAGTTGATCGTAGGGGGTATTAAAAACGTAATGCAAAGCGACTGTTAGCTCCACAACACCGAGACTGGCCGCGAAGTGGCCACCATGCACACTTACCACGTCAATAATGTATTGACGCAGCTCCTCACATACCTGGTGAAGCTGTTCTTTATTCAGCTTTCGCAAATCAGCGGGATATTCTATCTGGCTCAACAGTTGACCTGCCTTTATATTCATAATTGGGCTCAGGGTTTATATGAAGTAACAAAAATACATAAAAATATGTGGTAAATAGTGTAAGTATGACAGGAAAATAGGACAGTTCTGTGATATTTCACCATTCAGATACAGCCATCTGCCATTTACCTTTTTTGATTCACCATTTATAACATTTAGGTTTCTGCTGGGGGCGCTGTAGGGTATTTTTGGAATATAGGTGAAGTTTACTAATTTGATTGAATGTTTAAACAAATAAACAAATATTGGTGGTGCCAGATATTGGGGTGGTCGGCATATTTTCTGATCAATGTTTTCTTCGCCTTTTCTGTTTACAGGAAAACGTCTCCGGACGCGGCTTATTATCTGAATCTGGTAATTTTTGTGTTATTCGGTTTTATAGCCACTCATCTTTTCCGCAACCTGATCCACCGGTTTGCCTGGGTGAATTATAATTTTGAGAACCAGATTCTGCTGTTTATCGGGTTAATGACGGGGTCGGGGCTGGTGTCGTATATTGGATATTACTTTTTTGGAATATACCTGTTACACTTATCGGATACGCCCATCCAGGTGGGGATTGTAGGATCTTTCCTGATCACTACCATCTGGTGGTTTCTATATTTCATATGGCATTACATTGAAAGGAACCGGCGGTCACAGGTGGATCAGTTAAAGCTGGAGACTACTGTGAAGGAGCTGGAGCTGAAAACGATTAAAGCGCAGCTGAATCCACATTTTATTTTTAATGCGCTGAACAGTATCCGGGCGCTGGTAGATGAAAACCCACAGCGGGCAAGAACTGCTATCACAGAGCTTTCCAATATCCTGCGGAGCTCTATGCAAACGGAGAAGGCGGAAACGGTGAGTCTGGAAAACGAATTGAATATAGTAAAGGATTACCTTGCATTGGAACATATCCGGTTTGAGGAGCGTTTGAGTGTTAAGTATGAGATTGACCCGGATACGCTGGAGTTACAGGTACCACCGATGATGTTGCAAACGTTGGTGGAAAATGCCATTAAGCATGGGATTTCCCGGATCATCCGGGGAGGCTCGGTTTATATTCACTCTTCCCTGAAGGGGATGCAGCATGTAATTACCATCGAAAACACCGGTCAGATTGTAGAAAACAATATGAACGGGCATGGCTTTGGATTACAGAGCACCCGGCAGCGGTTGAGCCTTTTGTTTGGCAGCAGGGCTTCTTTTGAAATCAGGAATAAAGATGAGCAAACGGTGGAAGCTACTGTAGTGATGCCGTTGCTCTAAATCACTTGTTATAAACTGCTGTAGCCGGATTAACTGGTTATAGCTATTATTTTTAAATCAATTAAATCATCAACCAAACTTCATATTGCCAATGAAAAAAGCATTGATAATAGATGATGAACGCCTGGCCAGGAGTGAATTGAAAAAATTACTGGCAGATCACCCGGAAATAGTGGTGGTGGGGGAAGCTGTGAACGCGAAGGATGGTATAGAGAAGATAGAAACGCTTCATCCTGACTTACTGTTCCTGGATATCCAGATGCCTGATAAAACGGGCTTTGATTTGCTGGCAGAGCTGGAGAAAACGCCGCAGGTGATTTTCACCACTGCATATGATGAGTATGCGCTGAAAGCATTTGAGTACAATGCGCTGGACTACCTGTTGAAACCGGTAGAGCCAAAGCGGCTGGCAGATGCGATCCACAAACTGCATCAGCAGGATGAGAAGGACCGTTTGGCGGCATCCGGTGGTATCCGTAATTTATTGTCTGAAAATGACCAGGTTTTTGTGAAAGATGGCGACAGGTGCTGGTTTGTGAAGCTGCAGGAAATCCGGCTTTTTGAAAGTGTGGGTAACTATGCGCGGGTTTATTTTGAAACCAACAAGCCTTTGATCCTCAAATCATTGAATGCGCTGGAAGAAAGACTGGACGAGCGTACTTTTTTCCGTGCAAACCGTAAACATATTGTGAATCTGCGGATGATTGAGAAAATTGATACTTACTTTAATGGCGGCCTGTTGCTGGAAATGCGCGGGGGCGAAAAAATTGAAGTAAGCCGCAGGCAGGCAGTGAAGTTTAAAGAGATGATGAGCCTGTAAGTATTTAGCGGTCAGCTAATAAAACGAATGACAGTAGATTTCCTGCTGTCATTCGTTTTATATTTTATGCTATATATCTTTATGCTTTTACAGGAACAGAATGCACGGCATCTGCCAGTTCTTTAATGAGAGAAAGGTCTTTCTCAATGGCGTTGCCTACTACGAGGATATCCGCGCCTGCTTTACAATTCAGGTAAGCTTTTTCTGCATCTCTTATACCTCCTCCTACAATAATAGGAGCCTGTACCTGGTTGGCTACCCTACTGATCATACTTTCTGTGATAGGTACACGGGCGCCGCTGCCAGCATCCATATAAATCACTTTCATTCCCAGCATTTCCCCTGCTATTGCGGTACACATGGCAATATCTGCCTTGTCTGCCGGGATAGGCATAGTGTTGCTGATATAAGAAACTGTAGTAGGTGCTCCGCCGTCGATTACCATGTAACCGGTGGAAATTACTTCCAGTCCGCTTTTCTTCACAGCAGCGGCAGATACCACATGCTGTCCAATCAGTAATTCAGGGTTTCTGCCGGAAATTACAGACAGATAGAGTAAGGCATCAGCATATTTTGATACCTGGGAAGGGCTTCCGGGAAATAATACAACGGGAATGTTGCAGCTGGCTTTCAGCTGTTGTACGCATTCATCAAGGTGATCAGAGATCACCAGACTACCTCCAAGGAAGATATAATCAACTTTGGCAGCAGTGCATTTATCAGCAATCTCTATGATGCCGGCAGGTGTTACCTTATCCGGGTCAATTAAAACCGCGAATGCCTTTTCCTTTTTAGCCTTTCTTTCGATGAACGAAGTGTATATGTTATTGTACATCAATAGCGCATTGTTCCGGTTGTCGCAAATGTATAATATTTTTATTAATAACACACATTGCTAAATAAATATGCATTCAATTCATTTTCTATTCATGAACTTCATGATACCTAGCGGATTATGTGTAACGCAACTGTAAACGTTTTGTTAATGACAAATTTTAAGCCGGATTTCTTTTTGGCTTTATAACAAACGTGTTGGCAAACTGTTTGCGCAATTATCCACAATCTGTGCAAAATAAATGGGCCGCTCCAGGCATTTTAAAATTAATTTTAGAGTACTCCGCTATACTAACTCATTTATATCATCTAAGAAAAAATTTACGGGCATGAAAAATCCAGTCAATAGTAAGAATGGGCTTGCGTTTACCCGCCATTTTACCAAAGAAGGTGTGAGTCCATACGACCAGTTTGCCTACGAACTCCGCTCTTCTGTGATCCGGAATCCCGGTGGCGATGTAGTATTTGAAATGAATAATGTGGAAGTACCGGCTGCCTGGTCGCAGATTGCTACCGACATCCTGGCGCAGAAATATTTCCGCAAAGCAGGGGTGCCGCAGGCTGATGGCACTTCGGGGAGGGAAACTTCGGTGAAACAGGTGGTGCATCGTATGGCCAACTGCTGGCGTGCCTGGGGTGAAAAATATGGCTATTTCGCTTCTGCCGAAGATGCCCGGATTTTCTATGAAGAGCTGACCTACAGTATGCTCAACCAGTCGTGTGTGCCTAACTCCCCCCAGTGGTTTAATACCGGCTTATTTGAGAGCTATGGTATTAAAGGCAAGCCGCAGGGCCATTATTATGTGGAGCAAAACACCGGCACCCTGGAAAAGTCTACTTCTGCATACGAGCGGCCTCAGCCTCATGCCTGTTTTATTTTAAGTGTAAACGATGACCTGGTGAATGAGGGCGGAATTATGGATTTATGGATGCGGGAAGCCCGCATCTTCAAATACGGTTCCGGTGTGGGTACCAATTTTTCGCATATCCGGGGAGATGGGGAGAAGCTTAGTGGTGGCGGAACTTCCAGTGGATTAATGAGTTTTCTGAAGATCGGGGACCGGGCAGCGGGAGCCATTAAGTCGGGTGGCACCACCAGGAGGGCTGCAAAAATGGTGTGCCTGGATCTTGATCACCCGGAGATTATGGAATTTGTAAACTGGAAAGTAGAAGAAGAAAAGAAGGTGGCAGCATTGATTGCAGCTGGCTATTCTTCTGATTATGAAGGAGATGCGTATAAAACGGTATCTGGCCAGAACTCCAATAATTCTGTCCGGGTACCGAATTCTTTTTTCAGGGTGTTGGAGGAAGATGGCGAATGGGAACTCAAAGCCAGGAGTACCGGTAAAACCACAAAAACGGTAAAAGCAAAGGATTTGTGGGACCAGATTACTTATGCCGCCTGGCGTTGTGCAGATCCGGGTACGCAATATGACACGACTATCAATGAGTGGCATACCTGTCCGCAGGGCGGGCGTATTAACGCCTCTAATCCGTGTTCAGAATATATGTTCCTCGATAATACGGCCTGTAATCTGGCATCCGTGAACCTCCGGCGCTTTTTCGATGATGAAAAGAACCTGTTTGATGTTCCCGGCTTTGAATACACCGTGAGGTTATGGACAGTGGTGCTGGAAATTTCTGTACTGATGGCCCAATTCCCCTCTAAAGAAGTGGCGCAGCTTAGTTATGAATACCGTACGCTGGGGCTGGGTTATGCAAACCTGGGTTCTATGCTGATGGTGAGCGGCATTGCCTACGACAGCGAGGAAGCGCGTGGTATATCAGGAGCGATATCCGCTATTATGACGGGGATTGCCTATAAAACTTCTGCGGAGATGGCTGCACATCTGGGCGCCTTTCCGCGGTATGAAGAGAACCGGGAAGATATGTTGCGGGTGATGCGGAATCACCGGGCGGCCGCATACGATGCCTCTGATGCGTATGATGGACTGGAGATAAAGCCCAGGGGCATTGATGCACGGTATTGCGCGGATTACCTGCTGAAATCGGCCACCAAGGCCTGGGACGAGGCAGTGAAGCTGGGTGAGCAATATGGTTACCGTAATGCACAGGCAACGGTGATTGCGCCTACCGGCACTATTGGCCTGGTGATGGATTGTGACACTACCGGCGTGGAGCCTGATTTTGCATTGGTGAAATTCAAAAAGCTGTCTGGTGGCGGCTATTTTAAGATTATTAACCAGTCTATTCCTACGGCGTTACAAAACCTTGGCTATTCTTCCCACGAAATAAAGGCGATTGTGGATTATGCAAAAGGAACCGGCAATTTTGCGGGGGCGCCTTATATTAATCATCAGTCGCTGAGCGAGAAAGGATTTATGGGGGAAGAGCTGAAAAAGTTGGATACCGCCGTTTCTTCTTCTTTTGATATATCATTTGTATTTAATGTATATACATTGGGAGAAGAGTGTTTGCAGCGGTTAGGGTTTAAGGCGGAGGATTATTACAGTCTTGAGTTCAGCCTGTTACATGCTTTGGGATTTACGGATGAGCAGATAGAAGCGGCGAATGATTATGTGTGCGGAACAATGACGGTGGAGGGGGCGCCTTACCTGAAGGAAGCTCATTTGCCTGTATTTGACTGTGCCAATAAATGCGGAAAGCACGGGGAGCGGTATATCCATGCGCATGGTCACATCAGGATGATGGCGGCGGTGCAACCTTTTATTTCCGGAGCTATTTCCAAAACCATTAACCTACCGAATGAGGCGGCGGTGGAAGAAATTGCGGATGCTTATAAGCTCAGCTGGGAACTTGGGTTGAAAGCCTGTGCTTTGTACCGGGACGGTAGTAAGTTAAGTCAGCCTTTGAGCAATAAGAGTGATAAAAAGAAGAAAGCGGAGCCGGTGAACGAAGTGGCTGCCGGGCAGGACCTTCAGCAGCTGACGATCGATGAGTTGCTGGAGGAAGTGAACAAACGGATGCTGGCCAGCAGGGACACCACCTTAAAGCGCCAGTTGTCGAGGATTGTGGAGCGGCAAAGTTTGCCGTCCAAACGGGGTGGGTTTACGCAAAAAGCAAATGTGGGTGGCCAGGTAATTTTTGTGCGTACCGGGGAGTACAACGATGGTACGTTGGGCGAAATATTTATTGATCTGGCGAAAGAGGGCTCTACTTTACGGAGTTTGATGAACTGTTTTGCCATTGCCGTTTCCGTGGGATTGCAATACGGGGTTCCGTTGGAAGAGTTTGTGGATAAGTTTGTATTCACGCGGTTTGAGCCGGCAGGAATGGTAGATCATCCTAATATTAAATCGGCCACCTCGCTGATCGATTATATTTTCAGGGTGTTAGGATACGAGTACCTGGGCCGTACCGACCTGGTACATGTGCTGGATGCAGCTGGAAATACGGGTGAGGGAGATGCGGATGAGGAAGTGCCGGTTCCATTGCCGGGAAGGGTAAACAGTAGCGGGCAGGCTGCGCCACGTATTCCCAGAATGCAGGCGGCTACAGCATTTCAGCAGGAAAGTGGTACGCAGGATTACCTGAAAAGTATGCAAAGTGATGCGCCGGCATGTAATACCTGTGGACATATCACGGTGCGTTCGGGTACTTGCTATAAATGTTTGAATTGCGGTACCAGCATGGGTTGCAGCTGATTGATGTTACAACTTCTTGTTAATGATATGTTATTTAGGCTCTAAAATTTCAAAGAAAAATAACATGCCCTTACCTTTGTATTCAAATAGGGTTTTCATAGGATAGTAACAAATTGAGGGCGCTTTTCTAGGCGCCCTTACTTTTTTCAAAAAATACCCTGTTTTTCTTCTCTTTCTCCAGGCAATATTTAGGTCCTGATTCTTTACCACATATTTTTTCATTAGATATTTTTCTAAAAAGATCAATCTAATTGCATCTTTTTTAAAAACATGCAGAAATATTAATATATTTCTAATATTTAATCTTTCCTCTAACTCACGATATAATTTTATTATATTTGTTATTGTATTAATTTTTATTATGGTTACTGTCCTATGAAAAACCAAATATTCCTACACCGCATGATTCATCATGCACTGTAAATGACTCTCGAAAGCAATGGTTCGCCCATTGCTTTTGTTTTTTTCAGGGGTTTTTACGCATATTTTGGAATCTACTAGAAATCTCAAAATATAATTGTATTTTTAAACTCGAAAATTTGACGCCTTATGAAAAAGCTGTTGTTTATGCTGTTGGTAGTTTTGGCCGCAGCCGCATCAGCAAATGCCAGCACTGGTTTCAAAAACGGGGATAATAATGGTGATAAAAACGGAGACAACAACGATAACCGTAATAACGCCAAGAACACGAATAATGCCAAGCCTGTAAGGGTAGAAGAGTTTGTGTTAATGTTTCCGCGGGTAGAGACAACTGAGAAAGTGGATGAAGCAGAGTTGGAGAAAGCTATTGTGGACTTATACAAGTGGTACTTACAAAACGAGACTAAATTAAATACAAACGACTTCCTCAAAGGGAGTGGTAAGGAAATGGCTTTTCCTTTCAAGGTAGATCCAAAAACCTTGCAGCAATATTTTCTGTTCATCAAGAAGAACTTCCCCGGATTCAGCGAGGACGATCTGTCTAATGTAAAACGCAGCCGGAAGAAGGAAGCACCTGTTACTGTGCGTGATGAAATGGATAATCCGATGTCGATTTCAGTTAACAGATAAAATAGTTTTGCCAGGCGATAATGCATTTAGAGTTTAACTACGATAAAGGGGATGTGTTGCATGCATTGCGCTATCATTTTATGCGAAGAGGCGAGATTAAAGTCTTCCGCAATACCCTTATCATCTTATTACTTGCTACTTTAACAGGTTATTTTTTTAGCGTGGTGACCACCGGCGCGCTTACTGGTATTGTTATCATGATACTGGTGCTTGGCTGGGTATTCTGGTACCTGTTACCTGTTTCCATTTACAATAAGGCGGCTACTTTTAAAGACAGTATACATCTGAAGTATTCTGACGAGGGATTATTGATTACCACCCGGGGGAGTGATCATCCGCGTAATATCAGCTGGAGCAATTTTTCCAGGGTAGTGGAAACTGAAAAATTCTTCTTCCTCTATCGTGATAAGAAAACCTTTTTTCTCATTCCCACCAGTGCTTTCCAGACAGAGGAAGCCTACCGCAATTTCGCGGGCATACTCAAATCGAAGTTTAGTAATTACCGGTAAGACTTTCTACGTTACAGGTTAATATTCTGGAATATGCTGAAATGCAGGATATGGTTCATGGTTTTAGCGCCTGACGTAACCTGGACCAGCTGGTTCATATAACCTATATCTGCTTTGAGATTAGGATTGAACTGATATCCAAAAGCAACCAGGAAGCGGTTCTGATCGAACAGCAGGTTGCTGATATCATTTCCCCAGAGATTTAAAAAGATTTCGTCCTGCAGGGCCACGTAAAACGGGGTGGCTGCTTTTTTATGAAGGATGGGTAGTTGTGTGCGGTTGAAATAGCGGGCGCGGTTGCCATATTTCCAATTACCGATAGCATGCGGCTCTCCGGGAGCTGACGGTTGGGATACCCAGCGTTGTTCCAGCCGTACCCGGTGAGTCATATCCAGTTTTTTTGCTTTATGGATATATTGTTCAAAGATGCGTTGTTCAGGCAGCCATGTATTGCTGGTGGCATTGTAAGTGGGCACATATGCATATCCCAGTAAAATATGATCCTGTTTGGTAAGGGAATATTGCAGACCGCCGCGCATGAGCAGCTGACCTTTGTTACTGATACCATCCCTGATACGTAACTGCACATCAAAAGGCACCGCCCATTTACTGTTAATTTTCATGGTGCCGAAATAAGTATACCAATTTTGGTAAGCATGTGTTGTTTCCTGTGCTGATACCAAACGGACAATAGCCAGCAGGGCCATTGTTAGCAGTACTTTCCTCATGATCGTTGAATATAGGTGGGGTTAAAGATAAATAAATCGGTATAAAAAAAGAAAGCGCCTGCAGATGCAGGCGCCGGTAGATTGTTGTTTAGCTATAGTTGATTGTTGTATCAGAATTTGTTATACCACAGTTTGGTGCCTTTTGTGTCGCCACCGATGTCGGAAGCGGCTTTTTCGTAACTGGCCTTATTCTGTGTTTGCTCGGTTTGCAGGTAAGTTAACCTGTAGGGCACCATTGTAACGCTGGGATCCAGTGAACCGGATACCGGAGCGATGAATAATGGTTGTCCGCCTGGTTTGCTGAAATGCAGCCTGGTTCTTTCAAACCATGCCTGGAAGCCCTGCGGATAAAGCGCGAGCCATTTTTGCGTACCGATCACATTTCTCCAGTCGGCGGCCACGTAAGGTACTTTCGCTATATATGCCTCGATAGCAGCATCCGTGATATCTGTGTTGTTGGTAAGTGTACGCCAGTAGCTGATGGAAGCGGTGATGCCTTTTGCATAGTGTGTAGCTGCATCATCGCCCACATTCATGCCTCTGGCAGCAGCTTCCGCCAGGATAAACTCTACTTCTGCATATCCCATTAGGATACCTGGCATTGTGGCGCTATATATTTGTGTGCCGGGAAAGGAGTAGTTGTCTATAGGAAGTCTGTCCGGATTTGAAGCGGACGAGCCGTAAGGCATACCTTTGATGGTATCGCTAATGGCTGAAGGCCGGGCATAAATGCTGAGGCGGGGATCATTTACACTTTTCATATAATCCACCAGGGTGGCGCTTACAGAAAAGTCGATGATATCGCGTTCAGAGTCATTATAAGGAAATTTGTTGGGTGCTGCATTCAGGTATTCGAACTCGGCATTGTCACTGTTATCGCTAAGGGCATCCTGATAGTGCGCTTCAATGATCTGTTTGGCTTTTTGCGGATTGGCGTCTACCATGCGGATGGCCAATCTGAGCATCAGCGAATTTGCCAGTTTCTTCCATTTTTCCACATCTCCGTTATAAATAATATCCCCGGTTTCAAAGCTAATCTGTGATGTATCCAGCACATTTATCTGCGCCTGCAAGGTGTCGAGCAGGGAGTTATAAATGGTTTGGGCATCATCGTATTGAGGGGTAATATTACTGCTACCCTGGAAGGTTTTTGTATATGGAATATTTCCGTAGGTATCTGCCAGGATCTGGTAAATCCAGGCGCTTGTGATTTTTGCGATGGCACTCTGGTTAGTTGCGCCGGGCAGCCCTGGGTTAGCCGCGTTTTGTTTAACCAGGTCATCAAGATTATGCAACGAGATACGGTATAATGTATTCCAGAAAGCGGCATTATTACCTTCATCGAGATTGAACTGGCTATCATTTGTCCTGGAGTTTCCAGTCCAGAATTGTGCATAGTTCATGGCGATGAAGCCGTTTTGTAATCCGCTGTAAAGCATGTCCATCGTGCTTTTCTGGGCGCCCGTGAGCAGGTTTGCGGGCGAAGCGGTAGTTGGCCTGGTTGGATCAGTGTTCATATCATCCAACTTTTTACAGCTGGTAACTGCCAGTGAAGCCAACAAGAACAGGATGCTGCTATATTTAAAAATCTTTTTAGTCATCTTCACAAAATTTAGAATGATACATTCAGGTTTAATCCATAAGACCGGAGTGATGGCAGCGCACCACCTTCAATTCCCTGTACGTTGGAAGCGGAATTGAGGATATTGGATGGATCTACATTCGGCGCATTGGATTTAATTAACCAGAGGTTACGGCCATAGAGAGAAAGGCGGGCGGCCTGGGCTCCTATTTTCTTATACCATGATTCGGGCAGGTTGTAACCAATTTTTGCTTCTCTCAGGTAGACGTAGCTGGCATCATACAGGTTGGCCTTGCTGATCACATTTCCACCATTGTAGTTGAAATGATCCTGTGCGGTAATTTTTGTGGTATTGGCATGTCCATCTGCGGTTACACCCGGAACGATAATGCCATTTTCACGGATGCCATTTTCTACTGTAGTTTCCAGCAGACCGGATTTGTTTCCGTACAGGTTAGTGTAGGAGAAGAAATCGCCGCCGTGTTGGAAATCAACCAGTGCAGACAGGTAAATACCTTTATAAGTGAAAGTGTTGGTAACACCACCTACATAATCGGGATAAGCGTTACCAATAGGTTTGATTTCACTTGGCACATAACGTCCGAGTGCATCTACTACTTTCTGGCCGTTAAGGTAAGTATAATCGGTACCGCGGATAGTTCCCAGCGGCTCTCCTACTTGTCCTACCACCGATACCTTCTGTGTACGGCGGTCGGTGCCGATTGTCAGAAAGTCCAGTGATGTATTATACTGTGCAATATCCAGGTTGAGCACCTTGTTCCGGTTGCGTGCGAGGTTGGCGCTGATATCCCAGCGGAAGCCATTTTTCAGGCGGATGGGGTTCAGGTTCAGGCCTATTTCAATACCTTTATTTTCCACACTACCGCCATTTACGTAGGCTCCGGTGAAACCGGTAGCTGTAGGCAGTGCCAGTGTGATGATCTGATCCTTGGTAACGCGTCTGTAGTAGGTGAAGTCAACACCAATACGGTTGTCCAGGAATTTCAATTCCACGCCTGTTTCCACTTCCGTGGTACGTTCCGGTTTCAGGTCTTCGTTGTATAATGTTGGAGAGAACTGAATAACCGGATTGCTGCCGAAAGGAGGAATGAAGTCGTATGTGTTGTAAATCCGGTACGGATCGGCATCATTACCTACTGCAGCGAGGCTACCTCTTAATTTACCAAATGACAGCCATTTCCATTCTTTCAACAGGTCTGAGAAAACAAAGGAAAGGGAGGCCGATGGATAGAAATATTGGTTATTACCTTTTACCAGGGTAGAGGACCAGTCGCTACGACCCGTGAGGTCGAGGAACAGCAGGTTCTTATATCCCAGGTTGGCGGTAGCGAAAACGGAGTTGATCTGTTTTTCGTAGTACTGATCAATGGCCTGAGCGGGCTGGGCAGAGTTGAGCAGGTTGTATACATCTTTCGTGATCAATCCACCTACAACGCTTCCGCCGGTGACGGTCCATTTACGATGCATTACGTTTCCACCAACTGTTGCATTCAGCTGGAAGTCGGTACCGAAATCTTTTTTGATATCTGCTGTTAACTGATAGTTCATTTCTCGGTTACTTCTCACGCGTTTGATATATCCTCCTATTGCATAATCTTTTGCTGTTCTTTCTTCTTCGAGTGTGCTATAGTCGTCCATGAATACGCGACCGGAGAAGGAGAGCCATTTTGTGGCGTCTATATCCAGTCCGGCGGATCCGAAGAGCCTGTTGCGGCTATCTGTTTCGTAATCCATATAACGGTTCCAGTATGGTCCATTGCTGGAGGAGACCGTTGGATCGTCCCATGACCGGCGGTTCCAGGTGATCTGTGATCCGTCATCATACTTATATCTTTTCTCCATTTCCAAATCGAGCTGGCGTTGACCATACATCGTGAACTGCAATGTAGGATTGGGACCGGTAAAGCCGGTACCCGGACGGCCTTTTACTTTTAAGGAGGTGTAGTTCATGGAGGCTACGGCTTTTACTCCCTTTGTTAATTCATAGCTACCATTGAAAGAGAGATTGTTTCTTTTGTTGGTGGCGTTGGGGAGTACGAAGGTTTGATCCATGTTACCGTACGATAAGCGGAAACTTCCTTTATCGTCGCTGCCTGCCATTGATATATTGTTGGTTAGAGTAAAACCTGTTTTATAGAAGTCTTTTACATTATTTGGATGTGGTGACCAGGTATCAGTTTTACCGAAGTATGGATTTTTTTTATCCTTGTCCCATGACCAGTAAGGGCGAATAATCTGTCCGTTCAGTTTGGGTCCCCATGATTCATCTACTGCATATTGTGGCATCAGGTCGTAGCGTCCTTTGCCGTTGTTGTCGTCGTAAGTGGCGCTTTGTTCATTAAGGAAGCCTTCCGGATGCTGGTTGTAATAGAGCGTATCAAATTTTCCTGCACTACCGCCGCCGTAAGAATTCTGATAATCGGGGAGTACAGCTACCTGATCTACCTGGGCATTGAGGCTATAGGTAACCCCGATTCCTTTTTCGGTATCCGGGCGTTTCTTGGTTGTTATCTGGAGAACGCCGTTCGCGCCGCGGCTTCCGTAAAGGGCGGTTGCGGCTGCGCCTTTGAGGACAGAGATGTTTTCAATGTCTTCCGGGTTGATATCCTGCATAGGGCTACCGTAGTCGTAGCCACCACCACCGTTTTGCTGTCCGGGATCGTTTGTTACGTTATTGATCATGGGTACACCATCCAATACAAAGAAGGCATTGTTATCACCCAGGATGGATTTTACCCCACGGATGGTGATTTTGCTGGCGCCGCCCATGGAACCGGTGTTAGAGCTGATTTGCACACCGGGAACTTTTCCTGTGAGGGCGTTTACAAAGTTCACTTCTTTTGCTTCCTGTACGGCATTGCCGCTTACTTCCTGTATGGCATAACCTACGGAGCGGGGATTCTTTTTTATGCCGAGGGCCGTGACTACTACCTCTCCCAAAACTTTTTTGGTAGCATTGGAGGGAACCAGGGTAACATCGAGTTCACCTCTTTTTTCTACCGGGATAGACTGTTCACCGAAAGTAGGAGCTGTGATGAGTATGGTATCGCGTACGGCCGCCTTAATGGTGTATTGACCAGTTGGGTCTGACTGTGCGTTTAGTTTAGATGTTTTATTCCGGATAACGGCGCCTGGAATAGGAGTTCCTTTATCATCTTTCACTGTTCCTGTTAACTGGAATTTTCCTACTTCGCTTTTAGCGGTAGCTGAGTCCGGGGGAAGGATGAGTGCGGTATCCTCTTTAGGCTTTGCTACAGCCGTTTTGGCGGTATCGGTTACTGGTTTGGAAGTATCCTGTTTCGGTTTAACAGTGGAATCGGTAGCAGCAGGTTTAATGACTACCGGAGCAGTGGTATCCTGTTTAGGTTTAACACTGGTATCAGCAGCAGCGGGTTTAATCACTACCGGAACGGTGGTATCAGCTTGCAGCTGTTTTGCTGTGAGATACCCTTCGGGTTTTGCGTATGCGCTGCTGGAGGTATAGCAGAAAAAGGCATAGCACAGCCCCGACCAGGCTAGTACATGGCTTCTCATCGTATTATGAAAGATTTGGTTACAAAATTTTTTGACAGGATTCCTATGCTGTCTGTTGTTATATTGGTTATCCATCAATATAACAATACAATCAAAACGCCTTCTACAATGGGTTGCAGAAGCAAAAAAATAAAAAATAATTAATTCAGGTTTTTCCTCATTTCGTAGTGCGGAATGCCCACCTCTGTAAATTCTTCTCCACAGATTTCATAGCCCAGTTTCCGATAGAACCCCGTAGCTTCTTTCCGGGCGTGCATGGTTAATTCATCAAAGCCGTTGCTACGTGCATATTGTTCTGCAAATACTACAATTTCTCTGCCTATTCCTTTGCCCTGCAGGCGCGGCGACACTGCCATTTGTCTTAACTGTACTGTGTTTTCACTAACAGGAGTGAGAATACAACAACCGGCGAGTATTTCATGATCGTTCCCTTGTGTAAAGCCGGCAATGAAAATATCATTGATTTCTTTTTGTAATTGTTCGGCTGAAAATGTAAGCCCCAATGGTTTTCGAAGCACCTCGCTACGAAGGTCAATCATACTATGGTAGTCGCAACTACCGTATTCGAGTATACGAAAATCAAGCATAATGATTTGTCAGATTTGCAGATGGCCGATTTATGCCATTTCAATTTCAGGAATTACCGCTGCATGGTTCACAAGTGTCTGGATGACAAATAGCCTGCCAACAGGTAATCAGGAGTGCTGTGACTGAAAATAATTGACGATCAGCTGATCGACTGATTTTACAAGCAACATATCGTCGTTGATGGTGATAGCATTGGGATGGGTATCTGTGCAGACTACCTTTTTAATGAGGCCTGATTGCTTGATTTTTTCGAAGCCATTTCCTGCAAAGATGCCGTGGGTGGTGATAACGAAGATATTGCCGGCACCGGCATCACGATAAGATTGTGCGGCATGGATCAGAGAACCGCCCGTGCGGATCATGTCATCGTAGATGATCACTGTTTTGTCTTTTACATCGGCGCTGATGGCGGTAATAGCTGTTTCATCGCCGGAAAGGCGACGTTTGAACGCGAAAGCCGCCGGTACATGCAGATCGTTGGCAAGGGATTCTACCCATTTAGCCCTGCCCGCATCTGTGCTGGCCAGCACAAAAGGCTCTCCGGCTGCGAGTTCCATAGCCGTATTCATTACAAATTCCTTTGCATATAAATGCACCGGGCGAACATCGTTTTCAAAATACCAGGTAATACCATCCACATGAAGATCAATCATTACGATCCTGTTGCCACGGGAGGTATTGGGTAAAGACGAAAACAATACAGCGCGTGTTTTGGCTTTTACAATTTCGCCATATTTTACGGCGCGTTCCATAGTAGAATATCCAAAAAAAGGAATGATGATGGTCAGGGAATAAGCTCCCAGCTGGATGCAACCGCTGGCCAGATCATATAGTTCCAGTGTTTCTTTATCGTCGATAGTGCCACCAAGCAAAATCACTTCTTTGTTGCTGACATTACTCAAAATGCGGTGATAATGCTCCCCATCGGGGAAATCGCGTATGTCTAATTCCCCATTTTCCCAGGTGGAGCCTGCAATTGAGAGTATCCTGTTTTTCAGATACTGATAATGTTGGGTAGCAAAGATGATTTTCTGTGGCATGACTTTTACACAATAATGGGTGATAACCGTAAAAATAAGTGATTAGAGGGATATTTATAATGTTGATAATTAATAATTTTGCTGCTGAGCACTCACATTTCTCCCGTTTTTTAACTTTTCATTTGCGGGTGGAACATTAAATTTGAAGGATTAGTATATTCATGATTCGTATTACAGCATATATCGGAGCACTGTTTTTTTTCTTTTTCATTAACATGCAGGGAACCTTCGCGCAGGTGCGTTTGTCCGGTATGGTGGCGGATCAGGATTCCAAAACGGGATTGCCTTTTGTTTCTATTGTTAACAAGAGGACAATGACGGGCACATTAAGTAATGAAAATGGCCGTTTTTATATTGAGGCACTGCCGGGAGATACCCTTGAATTTTCCATGTTGAGCTATACACCTAAAATGTTGCTTGTTCCGGGAATGTCAGCTTCCCAGGATGTATATATGCAGAAGCGGTTGTTTGAACTGCAGGGGGTAAATATCCGGGGTAAGAACTACCGCAACGATTCTATGGCACTGAGAGATGAATATGGGCGCTACTTTGATTACCGTAAGCCAGGGGCGATGGATGTACTTAAAACCTTGCCGGCTAACCCGATTACGGCTTTAAGTTATCTAGTGCCAAGTAAAGTGCGTAAAAGAAAAGAGCAGTTTCATGAACAGCTGGTTTACTGGGAGAAGGAGAAGTTCATCGACTATCGCTATTCTCCTGAACTGGTGGGAAGAATGACCAAGCTACAGAGCCCGGAACTGGATTCGTTTATGTATAAATACAGGCCGGGATACCAGTTTTTAAATTCCGCTTCCGACTATGATCTGTTACTTTATATAAAGCAATCGTTTGAAGAATATAAGAAGCAAAAGATAGAAAAGAAAGAACCTTAAATAATTGTTACGCCGGAGAATTATCTCCGGCGTAATTGTTTATTATCTGCTATGAATTTTTTTAATATTTATGTTTTTACCATGTGGTATGCTGGCGGCGAAACCACGAATTTTAATCAGCTGGTTCCAATTCCTGTTTTAAGGCCGGCAATGAAAAATAGTGATGTTGTTTGAGAAAATCCTCCAGCCCTTTGTCTTCGTTAAGCATATTTTCCAGTACCGATGAACCCGGCCATATACCTGGATTTTTAGGCATAAGCTGGTGCTGAAGTGGTTCATAAATATTGGCGATATAGGCCACGATTTTTCTTTTTTCATCCAGCGAAAATATTTCGAAGGGATTATCAGCGAATATGTCGTTACTGGTATTGCTATATAATGAATAGGCGTATTGGGCAAGGGCCTGAAGCAAGGCATTATCATTGACACGGGTATGATCCGAAATCCATTGTAGTAGTTCCTGCTTTATTTCTAACACACCTTCTACGTTTTTTACAAAGATAATTTCGCCTACTGTAGGCATGTGATTATTGTCGAGATCCAGGTAATCGTTCATAGCCAGCGTATTTATCTTTTCTTCTTTGGTATAGCCAAATGACTTGACCAGTGTTTTGAGGAAGAGCGTATCTTCGGCGAGAAGATAAGCAAGATCTGATTGGCTGTTGTTGAAGAGGTATTTGTTGCGTGAGATTATTTTTGGATGAAGATCAATTTTATAACTGTTGTTACCTTCAAATTCAATGAAATCCCCTAATAGAGGAACCCACGAGATAAATTTGTGTTCTATTGAAACGAAGATATTCTCGATTGTATAGTCATACTCATCTTCTTTTTCGTATCCTTCTTCAATAATAGTATTGAATTTGTTATGAAACCTGACTCCGTCATTTTTACGACTAAGTATTTTTCCAAATATATTGGTCAGCGCTTTATTAAAAGAACTATCGCTGAGTTGTTTAAACCCTTTGTCTTTTAAACCTTGAGCAATAATAGGTAAAGCGATATTAACATCTTGCTCTGTATACGTATAGCTTGCAGGTATTCCGTCTTCAGTTGATTCTATGTGGGATTGCCATTCTATGTGTCGTTTAATGGTGTCTATATTCATGGTATACATTTTTTCTTTTTTGATAACGTTATTCTTTCCAATGGTTTGTACTGGTTGCTGCTGAGTGTTTTGACAGCTTACATTGCCAAGTATAAAGACTATCAGTATTAAATTTACTGTTCTCATTTTTTTATTTTTTTCCTGAGACCGAGATGAAAATGATCTTGATGTACGATTGTAGAACTGCCAAGCGTATTATTAATACGTTTGTTATAAGCGAAATTGTTTCTAAATTCCCATTTAGTGGCAATGTTGAGTATCTTCTCCAACACTTTCAAAAATTCCTTTTCGCTGCCATATGCCTCCATTCCTTCCGTCCATAATACAGATCCTTTCCTGTTTGAGCTTCCAGGGTACCTGATATCAATGTCGTTACCATTAATATGCCCTTTATGACCTATATTCCGTTTATCTCCGGCGGAGATATCGTTATAATAAAGTGTATCCTTGTAGCCATTCTGTGGTAATGAATAGAAGAATCCAAACAAAGGCGCGGCAATATCAGGAGCTATATAATTATCATCTCCTCCATCCCTGGTGCCGTATCTTCCCCAGTTGGGGCCAGTTTCGGGGAATGGTAGCAAGCCGTATCTGTTTTTTTGCAGTAAGCATGTTTTAATAAGTGTACCGGCATTGTACAGATCGTATCTGTATTGATTGGAGTTAACATTTTGTTCCATCAGTGTGTAACTGAAAGCATCTATTTTGACAATATACCTGTTCAAGGCACCATCGGATATTTTTCCATGCCGGCAGTTGTTTACCTGGAATAAGACAGATGAATTTGTGTCGAAGAAATGTTTCTTTTCAGCATGTGAGCTCTTGCCATTTGAAATCGCATCCAGGCCTACTACCTTACTTATTTTAGCGGTTACTTCTGTATTGCCATTAGCAGCAAGCTGCAATCCCTTCCATTTCCAGAAAGCCATTGACGAGAGTACGGCAATTTTTATATCTGTAGCTACCAGATCTGGTTGAAGAAGAATATCGGCCTTTTCTTTCCGGGTAAACTTGTTTGCATAAGTATAAGCTTCCCGGCCGGTAAGCTGAATCAGTCCCCTGCCACGGAATTTCCATCCATCTCCTGGTTGTATGTTGCCCAATGATTTCCCCTTTACCGAATCGGGACCGTATACATAATCAGCGATATGCCGTTGGTTTTCCTTTGTTACGCCAGGACGAGCTGGTTTTCTTATCGCTCTCCCCCATGCTTTCGCTTTTATTTTACCCGCCGCTGTTCTGAATGGCGGAAAATTCTTTCCCAGGTCTTCCCAATACCAGTTGAAGCTTTCGCCTTCTTTAATATTCAAACATCCACCGCTTTCTATAGCCACCTGGGCGAAAAAGTGTGCCTTATTCCAGCAGGTATTCATACCGGTTTGTTCCATAAACCTGTTGTAGGTAGCAGCTGCAATCTGCAATGAGGGTGTTGTTGCATGGGAGAATATTTTAGCCAGCTGTTCTACCGTAATCATCTCGTCACATGCCGGGCACCTGGTATTAGGCTCATTTATTTCCAGCTGCTCACCCAATACTACCGGTGCATTTGCCCTGGAATGCCTGTTTATAAAATTATCAAACCAGTTGGATAATTTTATATGCTGGTAGTAACTGATATTATCCGGGTTCAGAATATTTTTATCCGCTATCTCATGTGGATAGAAATAATTATCCGGAGAAGACTTTATTACTGCATAGAAGCAGCGGAGAAAGCTGTCTTCCAGTGTATTCCCCGCTTTCAGCTGGTTTGAATCTATTGCTGCATTTGCGGTTCCATATTCATTTATATGCAACCTGCCGCTGAGCCAATGCTTATCTTTTCCCTGATACCGGTTTTCCCATATCTGAAAGAATAATTCCTCTCCGGCAAGGTTAGCGGTTTGTACGAGCATGCTGAATTTCTGTCCGTATTTGTAAACTTTATAGCCAGGATATTTATGCTGATCGTAAAAGTGTACAGATACCACACGTCGTTTGTTACTGAGCTCCAGGTACCCTCCCTTTTCCTGCATACGTTTGTTGCTTTGCTTTTGCGGCACCCAGTATGCTGTTCCATCACAGGTAATGGTTTTCATATCAGCAAACCGGACGCAATTAGCAGACAAAGGTATTGCAAACAACAGGCGAAATGTATCCCATTCGAAACTGATATTAGTTAATAATGGTTTCAGGCTATTTATGCTAACATCGAGTTGCAACAGTCCATCCGCATTGAAAACCACCTCTCCCAGGTTCTTTACATGATGCATGCAGTTCGCAGGATTTATCTGCAACAAATGAAGCGGTATCTTTTCATTTGCCGCTTCATGACTACTGATAGCTATGCGGACTATCTCCTGCCAACCAGCCGATGGTCTATAAATTAATTGCTCATCTGTAAAACACCAACGGGTGAGCGTGGCTTTTATGGCACTGATCCTGAGCGTTTTCCGGGAATTTCCCAGACGTGCACTGATCATGAAGCTTCCTTCCTGTGAAGCCAATGCAGTTGAGATCTTATTGGTAGAGGCTCCGTAGGGATTCCATAAAACAGAACCATCCAGAGTTTCCTCATAATCCATTAGTGTTTGCGCGAAAACAGTATAATACCTTCCGACAATCCAGTTAGTACTATCTTCCAGTACCAGTATCTTTAGTACTTCATTGTTTTTTACTTCAAAGTGCCAATAGGCTTGCTGAATATTATTACGCTCCCCCTCCATAATATTTACGCGTACTTCTACTGTATACTTTCCGGGAAGAATAAGATGAACGTCGCCATTGATTGTAATGTTGGGTCCTATGCCTACAGGCATGCCGTTTAGCAACCATTGAATAGCCGCTGCAGGTACTGGTGGCAGTTTAATATGCACCATTTGTGAAACCTGGAAATTCATATTTGTGCGGGGCCTTACCACATGTGTTGACGTCCCGTTGCTCACTGATATGGCCCCGTTGTTTTGGGTATGGATTTCTTTGCTGATCTGTTGCGGATGTAGACCCGTACGCATGGTGGCTGAAACAAGGTAAGTGGCAGATGCGTTGGTGGGCGTAAACCAGATTTTATCATCATCGGATATGGCAATTATGTTTTTGCTGTTATCGGTTACCTGCATAGACACCAGCGCTCTTTCTGCTTCAGTTGGGGGAGTTATCCTGTATACAGCTTCTGCACAAACCGGAGTTCCACTTTGCAGGAGGCCTGACTTATAAGGTGTTTCATTAATGATGAATTCCTCTTTAAGCGTGTTGTTATCTGCACATAGATCAATGAAGGCATCGCTATCTGTTTGTTCTTTTCCGAAGGCCAGTACCCGGAAGTGCCCAGATGTGTCGAATGAAAATGTTAACCGTGGGCCGGATGATTCGGTTAACACCACGTCGTTGCCATCATTGTGAAGGTTGAGTACTTTCCATTGTACCGCTGATTCGTCCGGAAACACATGATTATAATAGCTTTCAACCTCAAATAATAACGGCTCCATGATCCTGACGGAAACCTCCTCCTTCTTTTCACTGGTAAAGATTACCGCAGGGTTACGGTTTTCAATACATAAAATAATTGTGCGTATGGCAGGAACTTCCCTGCGATTCAAACGGGTGGCAACTAAGGGATTTAGCGCCGGTATAATAGTGGATTCATTTTCCGCAATGCTATCCTTAGCGACATAAGCTGTTTGACCATGATGGATAATACAAACACAGGGAGCCCCGGCTGCCGCGCAAACAGCAGTGCTTTTTTCTGTTAGTATTTTCCCTCCGTTTGAAAGTGTAATGCCGGGCAATGCATTGTGCCATTGAATGATGTTGGGTGTGCAAGGCTTGTGTGTTAACGCGCACATCCCAAATGTACCTGGCATGAAGGGATTGCCTGTTTCATTGGAACCAGCAACCGGTTTGGAGTTTCCGCTGGCGTCGTTCATATATTCTGTATATGCAGAAACCTGTATTTTTGCGGGAGTATTACCGAAATTACATCTACATAATGCTCCTTGCACCACAAAGTGTTTATCAGCCATCTTTTTAATGCAATTTATTTTCCAGGGTTATGAATGTCTGATGATATTTTATGGAATTTTACACCCTTCTGTTTGCCGTTGATGATTACGGACTTGCCGGAATGAAGAAACAGTTCTCCTGAACTATGCCAACGAATGCTCTTCCCTGTTTCTATGTACTTTTTGCAGACAATCAGCATGCCTCCTGTGGGGATATTTCGCATGTGTTGGTGTTTTAGAATAGTTTTGACTTTTCTGTACTTTTTATGTTGACAGACTTTCCCGAGCTTATCTGCATGTTTTCTTTGGAGCTGTTGATGTTTATTTCTTCTGCATGTTTATCTATTTCTCTCGCCTGCATGTTGATATTTTCCATCGCTATTTTTGTGATATTGGTTGCAGTTAATTGATAATCGTTCACCGTATATTGATAAAGACAGTTACCTGACTGTTGAAGGATATCTATCCCTGCGTAGTGATTGATATTATTCCCGGCATTTATATTGATATTTTCAGTGACATTAACGTCGATATTTTTGGCGGTCAGGTTTATTCTTTCGGGCGCCGAAAGTGAAATGTTCCGTCCCTGGGTATCCATCATGATCATGTTGCCACCTTTATCGGTGATGATAATATTTTCATTGCCATCTGTATCGTCGAGGCGAATCATGTGGCCACTACGTGTTTTAATTGCCTTAATGTTATTCATTGGATCCCCGAAGGCAGCCGTTGCTTTTCCGTTGTAAGCGCAGCCGGTAACGTATGGTGCTTCAGGGTTGCCGCCTTCGAAATCTACCCATACCTCTTCATTTATTTCGGGAATAAAGTAAAAACCTTTATTGATTCCGCCATACGGTTGATGAAGTCTGATCCAGGGCGTACTTCCCTGCTGCCAGTTAAATTTTACCCGGACGCGTCCAAGCCCTTTGGGGTCATTGTTATCCGTTACTACGGCGCTCTGGGCTTCGCAATATGGCATGTTTTTCAGGTTCATAGCAGGTACTGCTATATCGGCCGGAATACCTTCAAATGTATTGTAATAGTCGCCATTCCCATTACAATGGTGTTCCAGCCTTGTAAGTATAAATTCACCATAGTCTTCACGGGCGGATAGCTGTTCCTTTACGTCAATTATGTTTCCAATACACAGACCGGTGTTCCTGCTGCTGCCTTTTATGAAAACCAATTCTGCTATTCGTCCTTTATAGAAGCGATTGGTAAATGCAGAAAGTTCTGCGGCGGCATTCCTGCCAAATACATGTGGTACTTTATAGCTGGGTTTATAAGGATACAGTTTCCGGCTCACTGATCCCGCGTGATACGAGTGATGGTTCATGTTGCCGGAGGCTGCATTACAACTATCTTCCTCTACTATATTATGTAACCTGTATTCATACGTTTGAAACGTTTGATGGATAGGTAAAATTTTGTATTCCAGCTGGAAATCAATCAGGTCTTTCTGATGTACCAGGTCGTTTTTCAGGGAACTGTACTGACCGAAAATAATTTGCTGCCCATTGTAGAAGAAATGTTCTCCAAAACGCTGAGAAAGCCGCTGAAGAAAGTCGAATCCTGTTTCTTTGTATTGTACAATATACTTCAGCGGTTGTGTGAAATGGGGGTTCACCTGCGGATGCACAGCAAAGGGGTAACAGTTTTTTATGACGGTGTTTACAATGGATGATAAGGCCAGTTGCTCATAAGATTGCATATGTGGATTGCCCGAAAGCAATATGGTAGGACTGTTACCATGAAGTACGCAGCTGCCGGCATTACCATTATTTTCTTTTCCGGCATGGACTCCTGTAATGATACCATTAAACAGCAACTGATTGAATACTCCCGGGGATTCGACAGGCCGGATACAGATGCTGATTTCTTTTCCCAGTAACGACCTGCCCGCTGCAACCGCATTCGATCCGTATTGTGATAGCCAATCGTATTGTATCCCTATCTCAAATTCGTGGTGCTGGTCCATGTATTGTTTCAGGTGCAGGAAGTTGAATTGACTGAACTGTTGTTCGTCTACTGATATGGTTGTTGTTGTATACAGTGCCATGACTAAATGAGTTGAAAGAGTTGAGGATATGTTTTGGTGAGGAGTTAACTTGAAGTTATTGTTGATAACAAAACGTGGAAACTAAATTATGTAATTAATTTTAATTGATGAAAAAATAATTAAGATTCCTATCTAAAAATTATTTTTATCTTTTCGTTTTTGCAAATTTATTTTTAATATCATTTTGATACAACCCATGTCAATATTGCCTTTCATGAGATTTAATTTTAGTGTAGCAAATGAAAATATTTTTTTTCTATGCTTATTTTTATCCGGAAAAATGATAAATTGTGTCGTTGTTCGCTGGTTTATTTACCGGAAATACTTTCACAACAACAGGTGTTCCATCCATAGTAAATGTATGTTGCAAAGGGCAGGTTAAACTGATCTATTCATTCAGTTATAATCTTGTTCTATGATTTATTGTTCATGTTAATCTATCATGGAAAAGATTCACGCAACACGGCCTGGATTGGTGCTTGGTTTTCACGGTTGTGAAGAAAATGTGAGGGACGCATTAGTGAGAGGGAGTATTAAAATGAGTCCCAGCAGTAAGCCATATGACTGGCTGGGAAGTGGCTACTATTTCTGGGAGAACAGTTATGAACGGGCATATGATTATGCCTGTAATCCTCCGGGGAATAAAGTAATTCGCTCACCGGCGGTATTGGGGGCAGTTATTGATCTGAAGTTCTGTCTTGATCTGCTGGATACAACTTGTTTGAAGCTTGTGTATGATTCTTATCAAACATTATCTGAGGCAGCGGAGCAAAATGGCAGAATGCTTCCCGTGAACAAATATGCAATGGGATCAAAGGACTTGCTGCTAAGAAATCTTGATTGCGCAGTAATTGAAAATCTGCATACTGATAGAGAGATAAAAAGCTTGCTGCCATATGATTCCGTCAGAAGTGTTTTCGTGGAAGGAGATGAATTATATCCTAATTCAGGCTTTAAGAACAAAAATCATATTCAGATATGCATTCGTAATCCAAATTGCATCAGGGGATATTTTAATCCAGTAGAAGAAGTACATTGGCCCGATCCGGTTTTGTTAAAAGATAACGGTGTTGGGGATTGGGTCTGAAATTTAAACTTACTATATGACTGAAAGAGAATACATGGAAATGAAGCAGATTTTAAAGGAGCAAAGGGAACTGGTTAGCCGGGATGCCGAAGCCGCGCGGGAACTGCTGATAAGACTTAATATCTTTCATCTTTGCATCCCCAAAGATGCCTATACAGAGATGGAAGTAGTATACCCTGTAGACACCTTTTCAGAAGGGATTTATGTCGAAACTAAACTCCTCACTTTTCTATGTGACTAAACACCAATAAAAAGGCTTTAAGAACACATGTTCTCAAAGCCCGACTTCTAACTTATCAATCAACAATCTTAGTTTAGTTTCAGATTCTTCCAGTCCCCGCCGGAGCCGTTACCAACCCAGTAACCTATCATTCCTGTTTTTTGCCTGCCCAGTAATGTAACTGTTAAGCATCTTTCGCCATTCAGATAGGTGCTTGCTTCTGTATCAGTTACTACTATCTTTACATGAAACCATTTGTTGGGATCTGTAGAAGGATTTACTTCATGCTCATATTTTCCGGGGTATTGTTCTCTTAAAAACGACCAGTCGTTTCCGGGGAGTGAAATGTATTGCACAGCGTGCCCTCTTCTGCCGGCTTCAGGAACCTGGAAATTGAACGGTCTGAAATAAATGGCATCATAAGTAGAATCGTTTACACCATGGAAAGCAATACCTACAAAACTCTGTTGCAAAACATTCTTCCCTTTTACATCAAACTCAATAGTGCCGCTGGCAAATTGTTTATTTTTAATCCAGGCTATTCCTGCGCCTGGTGCTTCGTTCAAATGGATAATGGAGTCGCTGACCATTGCGCGGTTTACCACCTGTAGCTCTTGTGCTGTACATATGTAGGTGAAGCAGATAATGCCGCTTAAAGAAAGCATAATGTAGCGTAACATGTGTATTGTGTTTTATAATCCGGTGGAGATATTTGCAAAATCATGCCGGACGAATCGGCTTTGAGTGGTAATCTTTTTTATATTGTCTATTATTTAATGTGTTCGTTAATGATACAAGTGCCTGTTCATGCCCGCACAGTTGATGATAAGACTAAAAAAAGAAGCGGATAAGCAGGAGACATCTCCCTTACTTACCCGCTTCTGATATAAAAAAAATGATCTATTGCAGCAATGCGCCGTTCAGGCGACCCAGCTCTGTTTCCGCAAGCTTGGTATTATAACGCGCCTGTATAAGCCGGTAATAGGAATCTTCCAGGCTTTGTTGCGCTATTTTTACTTCAAGAATGGTAGATACGCCTTGTTTGAAGCGCTCCAGCGCTACCATCGCATTCTCTCTGGCAAGATCGTTTGTTTCTTCTTCCAGCGACACCTGTTTTTTATAGTATTCGTAGTCTTTGAACGCGTTGTTGAGCGACAGGTCTACCTGAGATCTTACGTTATCCAATGTGATATTCTGGAAATCAAAGTCGATCCGCGCATTTTGCACCTGTCTTTTTACATTAAATCCATTGAAGATAGGGATAGCAGCGGTGAAGCCGTAGTTGAAAACGGCATTCCGGCTGAAACGGGGACTGAATGCGTTAGACGCAGCATTGGAGGTATTCCTGTTATAATTATAGCCTGAATTGAAGGAGATAACCGGGAAGTAATCCGCTTTACGCTCCCTGACTGTCAGCGCAGAAATATTCACGTTCTGTTGCTGTACTTTAATAGCGGTATTGTTGTTAGCAATATTTTGTTGCAGCACCGCAAAGGATAGTCCACTGTTAAGCGGAATAGAATCTACAACATCATATCCGGTAGCGCCGGCAGGTACTGCCATCAACTGGTTCAGCAGGGCTTTACTTTGTTCTATCAGCGTTTGCTGGCGGATGTATAATGCCTTCTGCGCATTCAGATCTACTTTTGATTGCAGCAGATCCGTTTTGGGCGCGAGACCTGTACTGAATTTGGCGTCAGACAATTTTACCCGTTCTTCGGAGATGGACATCTGCTCTGCCAGGGCTTTCAACTGTTGCTTTTGTTGTACAATGTTATAGTATCCGCCGATGATAGTGGAGATGGAATTCTGCACCTGGTCTTTTATGGCCAGTTCCCCGAGGTCGCGGATAGATGCTATTTTATTGCGTGTAGCGAACATCTTTAAACCGTCAAACAACGTCCAGCTGAGGGTTACGTTGCCAGTGAGATTGTTGCCCTTGATGCCGCTGGTATCGCGTTTGGTACCGTTTACAAACTCCTGTTTGGTAGCGGTGCGATTCCAGGTAGTACCTGCAGTGGCATTCACGCGCGGTACAAATGCAAAGTTCGCATAGGCGTAGTCGTTAGCAGACAGTTCAGCTGTATTCCTGGCCAGACGGATATCAAAATTGTTTTTCAGCGCTACATCTATCGCCTGTTCAAGGGTAAGTACCTGTTGCTGTGCTTTTAACACACCCGCACTTACCAGTAGCAGGAATAAGAAGAAACACTTCTTTATATTTTTCATCATAAATAGCATAATCGTGATCATTCAAATCTGTTATTATCAGGCATGTGCTGCTGCTACCTGTGCTTCCTCATTCTTTGTCATTTCATCTTCCTCGTCATCATTATTGTTTCTGCCCCTGCGCGACAGGAAAGTATACATCGCCGGAATTACAAATAAAGTTAACACCAGTGAAAAGATGATTCCGCCTACGATAACGATTCCCAGCGGAATGCGGCTGGTGGCGGCAGCGCCGAGCGACATCGCAATCGGCAACGCACCCAGTGCCATAGCGAGGCTCGTCATCAGGATAGGACGCAAACGCATCGAGGAGGCATGGATTACGGCATCGGCTTTTGCCATCCCGGTATCACGCTGATGGTTGGCAAATTCCACGATCAGGATACCATTCTTCGTTACCAGCCCTATCAGCATAATTACACCGATCTGTGAGAAGATATTCCAGGTTTGGTCAAATACCCATAGCGACAGCAGCGCTCCGGCAAATGCCAGCGGCACCGTTAACATGATGATCAGCGGATCCACCCAGCTTTCAAACTGTGCGGCCAATACCAGGTAAATGAGTACCAATGCCAGTCCTAATGCAAACATAGTATTGGAACCGCTTTCCGCGTAGTCGCGGGAGGAACCGGACAAGGCGGTATTAAAGGACTCATTCAGCACACTTTCATTTTGCAGTTTATTATAGATCCGGTACATTTCGGTGATACCATCGCCAATAGTTTTGCCGGGCGCCAATCCTGCAGATACTGTAGCGGATTTGTAACGGTTAAAGTGATAAATGATCGGCGGACTGGTTTCTTCTTCTATACTTACCACGTTATCGAGCTGTATGGCTTCGCCGCGGGAGTTACGTACATAAAGGTTTTGCAGATCCATTGGATCATCGCGGTCGGCACGGAACACCTGTCCCATTACCTGGTATTGTTTACCATTCCTGATAAAATAACCATAGCGGAGGTTACTCAGTGCCAGCTGCAGTGTGGATGATATATCCTGTACAGATACGCCGAGTTGGGTTGCTTTATCGCGGTTAATATGTATGCGCAGTTCTGGTTTATTGAATTTCAGGTCCACATCCGTTCCCTGGAAAACAGGGCTGTTGCCCACTTCTTCCATAAACTTGGGTAGCACCCTGGTCAGACTGTCGAAGTTAATGTGCTCCAGCACAAAAGATACCGGCAATCCCGCGCGGCGGCCTACCTGGATAGTCTGGGATTCGATGGCAAAAACTTTACCTTCCGGGAACTTGTTCATGCTCCGGTTTACCATATTCACGATATCTTTCTGGGAGCGGGTTCGATCGTGCGGCTCTGTGAGCATTACGTTGGCAAAGGCGGTGTTTACCGCACCGGAGCCACTGAAGCCGGGAGAAGTTACGCTCAGGATGATCTTCTTTTCAGGAATAGAGTCCATCATGAACTTAGTAAGCTTGTCCACATAGTTATCCATGTAATCGAATGCGGTGCCCTCCGGAGTGGTAATAGACAGGCGGAAAGTGCTGCGGTCTTCCAGTGGCGCCAGTTCCGACTGTAACGTTTTAAAGAGGAAGTAAATCATTGCCAGGCAGCCGACGATGATTAGTCCGGCTACCCAACGGATACGCATAAACGATTCCAGCGATTTTCTGTATCCGTCTTCCATCCAGCGGAAGAAAGGTTCCGTTTTGGTATAAAACCAGGAGTGGGTATGTGTTTTACGGCCGAGCTTTACGTTTAGTACAGGCGTTAACGTGAGTGATACAAAGGCAGAGATGATTACTGCGCCGGCCACCACGATACCAAATTCACGGAACAGTTGTCCCACGAAGCCCTGGAGGAAGATGATCGGTAAGAATACAAAGGCCAGTGTGATCGACGTAGCGATTACGGCAAAGAATATTTCTTCAGATCCTTCGCGTGCAGCCCTCATACGGGGCATTCCCTGTTCTATCTTTTTATAAATATTTTCTGTTACCACAATACCATCATCCACTACCAGACCGGTGGCCAGTACAATGGCCAGCAGGGTGAGGATATTAATGGTAAAGCCGCAGGCGTACATAATAAAGAAGGCGCCGATTAAAGATACAGGGATATCTATCAGCGGACGGAGTGCCATGAGCCAGTCGCGGAAGAACAGGTATACAATAATAATTACGAGTACCAGTGCTACTATGAGGGTTTCTTCTACTTCATCGATCGATTGTTTGATGAAGCGGGTATTATCCATTGCAATATTTACGGAATAATCTTCCGGGATATCTTTTTTTAGTTGTTCGAATCTTTTATAGAATTCTTCTGCAATGGCTACATAGTTGGAGCCGGGCTGCGGGATGAGGGCGAGTGCAATCATCGGGCTACCGGATTCTTTCAGTACCGTTTCTTCATTTTCGGGTCCCAGCACTGCCTGGCCGATGTCGCGGATGCGTATTTCGCTGCCGTTTACATTTTTGATGATCAGGCCGTTGAAGTCGTCTTCAGATACCAGCCGTCCGAAGGTACGTACGGTAAAGTCGGTGGCGTTGCCGGCAATTTTTCCGGAGGGCAGTTCCACGTTTTCGCGTAACAGGGCAGCCTGTACATCGCCGGGGGTAAGACTGTAGGACGATAACCTGGCGGGGTCCATCCAGATACGCATGGCGTATTTTTTTTCTCCCCATATCTGTATGGCGCTTACACCGGGAATGGTTTGCAGTTTTTCCAGGAGTACGTTGGAGGCGTATTCGGTTACTTCCAGCTGGTTGCGGGTGTTGCTCTGCACCGTCATGGAGATGATGGGATCGGAGTTGGCGTCCTGCTTGGATACTACGGGAGGGGCATCAATATCGGGTGGCAGCTGGCGCAGCGCCTGTGATACTTTATCACGCACATCGTTGGTAGCACCTTCCAGGTCTTCTCCCAGTTCAAATTCCACGGTGATGTTACTACTTCCCTGGCTGCTGCTGGAAGAAATATTTTTGATCCCTGCGATACCATTGATCTGTTTTTCCAGTGGTTCGGTGATCTGTGTTTCGATGATATCGGAGTTGGCGCCCGCATAGGAGGTGCGTACGTTCACGACAGGCGGATCGATCGCCGGGAAATCCCTTACCCCCAGAAAAGTAAAGCCCACCAGGCCGAATATCACGATAATGATATTCATCACGATAGCAAATACGGGGCGTTTGAGAGATAATGAAGGTAAACTCATGATAATTATTTTCAGATTTTCTGCCGGGCTTTCCTGTTGACAGCGATGCCGCCGGTGGAAGTGCCGTTGGGAAAACTATTATTGTATCTTATTATACTTCAACTGCATGCCTGGTTTCAGCTGGAGAATACCAGTGGTAATAACCGTGTCACCAGGTTGTAGGCCACTGGTGATCTGTACACTGCTTTCGGTTCTGATGCCTGTTTCTACTGTTACAAACTTGGCCTGGCCTTTATCGGCAATAATTACTTTTTTATCACGGGTGCCGGGAATAACGGCCTGTGACGGTATCAACATAGCATCCGGGAGGTCTTTCAGCAAAATTTTCACTTTGGCAAAGGAGCCCGGGAACAGGATACCGTTATTATTAGGAACGATAGCACGAAGCTTTACCGTACGGGTGGTAAGATCTATTTTCGGATCGATGGCATAAATGCTGCCTTTATATTCTTTATTGTCACCGGATACCAGGAAGTTGACCTGGTCGCCATTTTTGATGGCGTTGCGGTATTTCTCGGCCACGGAGAAGTCCATTTTCAGCGGATCTATTTGCTGGAGAGTGGTAATAATGGTAAGGGACGACACGATGGCGCCTTCGCTTACGTTGCGTAAACCGAGCTTGCCGCTGAAGGGAGCGCGTAGTTCTGTTTTCTGCAACTGGGTTTGGGTATACTCCATATCGGCTCCGTAGGCGCTTACCTGGTTGCGGGTCACATCTACGTCCTGTTGGCTGATTCCATTTATTTTAAGGAGGTTTTCCTGGCGTTCCAGGGTTGTTTTGGCCAGTTGCTGCTGTAATTTGAGCTTCTGAAGCTGTGCTCTGAGGTCTTCGTCATACAGTTTAACCAGCAGATCTCCTTTTCTTACAGTGGTTCCTTCTTTAAAATAGAGGTGTGTGATGCGGCCATTAATTTCCGGTTTCACTTCTACTTCTTCATTGCTCTGCAAGGTGCCGCTTGCTTCAATAGATTGGTCGAGCCGGGATGTTTTAACGATCCAGGCATCGGTAAGCAGCAGCCGGGAAGCGCCTCCTTTTGCGCCGGATGCGGCAGCGGCCGGCTCTCCGGCTGATTTTTTGCCGGCTATTTTCTTAAAAGCGAGGTAAACGACGATACCGGCTGCGGCCAATATAACTATTGTGCGAACGGTCTTTTTGGTGATGGCCATATCTTATTTATATGTGTTTTTCTAACTTTTGCCACTGATTCATAACAGAGAAACAGGCTCCTGAAGGGATACTATCTCACAAGCCGGACAAATTTACGCATTGAGGAGGCTGAATGCTCCCGGCAACTGTTAAATAGCGTTAATGCTTTAGATAAGTGGCTAAATAGCCGGTTGAATGGAGATATTTTAAGATTTATATGTTTTGGATTTCAGAGAATGGCGTAATTGTCCCGAAAAAGGCGACTTTTGTGGTAAAATATGCAAATCTGTAATCCAGCCAGTATCAAAAATATATAAATTCTTTTATTAACAAAGCTATGAATATGTTTACTGTATTGGGTTTGGTGAGATTGGCCAGGTTAGAGCGTCCTTAAAATTCGGGCTATCTGTTGGCAATTCAATAAAAATTATATTTTTGCAGTCAAGTTTTAAACCAAAAACACTTAAAATTATGTCAGACATTGCATCAAGAGTTAAAAAGATCATCATTGACAAATTGGGCGTTGACGAAGCCGAGGTAACTCCTGAAGCCAGCTTCACCAATGACTTAGGCGCTGACTCTTTGGATACGGTAGAACTGATTATGGAATTCGAAAAAGAATTCAACATCTCCATTCCTGACGAACAAGCTGAAACTATTACTACTGTTGGCCAGGCAGTTGCTTACCTGGAAGAACATGTAAAATAATCCTCCTAATCAGAATTGTTTTAATGCAACCAAGACGAGTTGTCGTTACAGGTTTAGGCGCTCTTACACCGCTCGGCAATACTGTGGCCGATTTCTGGCACGGATTGACGAACGGTGTATCCGGCGCGGATTATATCAAGCAATTTGATGCTTCCAAGTTCAAAACCCGTTTTGCTTGCGAACTGAAAAATTTTGATCCTGCTAACTACCTGGACAAAAAAGAGGCCCGTAAAATGGACCCCTTTACACAAACGGCTGTAATTGCCGCAGATCAGGCGATACTAGACGCCAATATCAATAAAGACAAGATCAATGCTGATCGTGTTGGAGTGATATGGGGTACTGGTGTTGGAGGTATGATCAATTTCAGTCACGAGCTGAGAGATTTCCATACAGGGGATGGTACGCCCCGCTTCAGTCCTTTTCTAATTCCAAGGCTTATTCTTGATATCGCTGCCGGCTATATTTCTATCCGTCACGGTTTCAGGGGGCCTAACTTTTCCGTTGTATCAGCCTGCGCATCTGCTACCAATGCTATCATTGAGGCGATGTACAGTATCCGCTACGGCAAAACCGATATGGTGGTTACCGGCGGATCGGAAAATGTGATCAACGAGCCTTGTGTTGGTGGCTTCAACGCCATGAAGGCCCTGTCAGAAAGGAATGAAGATCCCAAAACTGCTTCCAGACCCTTTGATCTTGACCGCGATGGTTTTGTGATGGGCGAAGGAGCTGGCGCACTGATACTGGAGTCGTTAGAACACGCACAGGAAAGAGGCGCCAGGATATATGCAGAGTTAGCCGGCGGCGGCGCTACCGCAGACGCATATCACATCACAGCCCCACATCCGGAAGGACTGGGCGCTTTAAATGTAATGCGGAATGCTTTGGCAGATGCCGGAATGCAGGCCAACGAAATCGATTACATCAACGTTCACGGTACTTCCACTCCGTTGGGAGATATTGCCGAAGTAAAAGCCATTCAGCGCGTTTTTGAAGAGCATGCCTATCAAATGAACATCAGCTCTACAAAATCCATGACAGGGCACTTACTCGGGGCTGCCGGCGCCGTTGAATCCATAGCCGTAATTATGTCTATCCTCGATGGCATAGTTCCTCCTACGATCAACCACTTCACTGACGACCCGCAGTTAGACCCGAAGCTGAATTTTACTTTTAATATCGCACAAAGGAGAGAAGTAAACGCTGCATTGTCCAACACCTTCGGGTTTGGCGGACATAATGCTTCCGTGATTTTCAAAAAATTTGTTCCTTGATCTTGATTGTGTGAGTTTACTGCCAGGTTTTTTATATCGACTTGTTTCCAAAAAAAGGCACTTATATAAAGAGCTGCACAACCTGCTGGGCTTCCCGCCTGGTAACTTTGCCCTTTATGAAGTGGCCCTGAGCCATCGTTCCAGTAAAGAAAAATTCCTGGAAAGCAACGAAAGGCTGGAATACCTCGGTGACGCTATTCTCGGCGCCATTGTGGGTGACTATCTCTTTAAAAAATATCCCTATAAAACAGAAGGATATTTAACCGAGATGCGCTCCAAGATCGTTAACCGGCAACAACTGAACGACATCGCCATCAAAATGGGCTTACGAAAGCTCACCATCTACGACAAATACAACAGCTTCCTCAAAATAAGCCAGATATTCGGCAACACCCTCGAAGCCCTCGTAGGCGCTGTATACCTCGACCGCGGCTATAATAAAACCCAACAGTTTGTGCATAAACGCATTATCATGCCTTATATAGACATGGAACTGCTGGAAACCGTGGAAATGAACCACAAGAACAAATTATACGGCTGGGCCAATAAAAATGGCAAAACACTGGAATTCGAACTCCTCGAAGAACAGATGGACAACGGCCGGCGCATCTTCACCGTAGGGGCTGTAGTAGACGGCGAACTCATTTGCAGCGGCAAAGCCTTCAATAAAAAAGATGCCAGCCAGATCGCCGCACAACAAGCCATTATACAACTCGGGTTAACCGACTAACTGTTTTTGGTAAGATGTGCTCCGCCCATCATCAGCTATTTACTTACCGGATGCCTTAATATCGTTTTCAGCTTTTCCGGCGCCGTTTTCCTGAAGTCCGACAGGTAAATTTCATGATGCCGCCCATTCATGCGCAACCCCTGCTGAAGCATGAAGTCCTCCATCTTTTTCAATGATACCGGCTCTTCACTATAAGGACCAATATGCATCAGCTGAACACTCAGCCCCTCTTCTATATGCTTTAAATCCACCTGCCTGATAAAAACAGACTTCTTCTTTTTCTCTGCAGCAAGCACTGCTTCGGAAAACTGCTGGCGGGTAATGTCATCCGGCATCCTGATGGCCAGTTCGTAGTGCCATTGATCGCGGGGGACCTGCAGCGGATCCGCGGTATTAACGTTTACCCACCAGAAACCTTCCAGCTTGCTCACGGTAAAGTCGCGGCCCTTTTGCTTGCTGCTGAACTTAATACCATAGGCCACTGCATACAACGCTGCCGTTACTTCACTAAACATGGGACCATTGGGATCCCCTTTGCCTGTGATAGTTACAAACAGTCCCTTTTCTATGGTAACCAGTTCAGGTACTAATGCGGCAGTATAGTACTGTTTGAATTCCTTTGTTAAATCCAGTTTACTCATATTTTTAAATGTTAATTGTATATCAAATGCAAAGGCGATGAGCAGCAGCCATCCCATGATGATATAAGCTTTCATTGTTTTAAGAGTTAAAATCCCCTGGGGAGTACCAGGGGATGTTTAGGCCGGCTAGCGCACACCAATCTATATGTTGGTGATATTCTGCGCCGGTTGTTCAAAATTATACCGGAGGTATTGTTCCCGCGTGTAGCCGGTTACCTCCATACCCAGTATACCGATACCGGTAAATAGCTGCCCGTAGGTAGTGATGAGCTGTTCCCAGGGGCCTTTGTGCTGCATGCTTACGCAGTTGAAGGCGGGCAGTGTTTCGCATTGCCACGGCGCGGTAACTGTTTGCACAGCCGTTACCGGCAGGCCGATATCCAGGGTGAATACGGTATCTGGTTTTCCGTCGAAGTTGCGGTAGTGCCATTCGGGGGCGCCGCATATTTCCATTCCGGCGTTGATGGCCTCCTGGTACACGTCTTTAATAGCGGTGCGTACGAGCGACAGCATACCGGCATAGTTAGTTTCGTAGCGTTGATAGAAGAAATGAAAGGGCGCCGCAGACAACATCTCCGGAAGAACAGCCGAATGATCAAAGAAGCCAAACCAAAACTTCAGGGGTTCTATCTCCAGTAAATTAAAATGCTGATAGATGGCTTTGGCAAAGGCTGTCATTGCAGTACCGCTGGCAGTTATGATCTGCTTATCAGCTACTGCGGGTTCATCCAGGTATTTTCCGGCGCCTTTATAAGCAGGGGCCTGTTGCTTTAGCACTTCAGGGTGATTGCTGGTATGGGCAATGTTGTCCAGGAAGCCGTGCTGCCCCAGCAGCACAGTGGCGCCGCAGATAGCCGCGACTGTTTTTTGCTGTGCCAGCAGTTGTTCAACAAGTGGAATGATTGCGGCATTGGAATCATTTTCCATGGCCGCACCTCCAGGAAGTATCAGCAGGTCGATATCCGCTTTCAATGCCTCATCAAGACTTGCACGGGGTTGTATCTTTAGCTGCCCGCCGGAAGTAACGGGTTCGCCGGTAACGGAAAAGGTAACGATATTGGTATCTGTGAAGCTTCCCAGGCCATACATGGCCAGCGCGGGTTCCCAGTCGGAGTAGCCATCGAACAGGAATACATAGCAATTGCTGAGCTTATTCATATTTGTATTGTTTTTGATCACAATACAAAAGAACAGCCGGGGAGTGACAACCTTATGTCAGCAGCATTTCCGGATTTATAAATAATGTCCGTGAAGTTCTGTTACAAGATCTCCGATAGCGGTTTTAAGCTCCTGGGGCTGCAGCACTTCCACCCGGTTGCCAAACATAATCAACCACCTGGCGAAATGGCCCAGGGAGGCCTGGAGGAATGTAAGCTCTGTTTTATCGCCCACCACTTTTTCGTCCATAAGACCATAATAATACTTCTGTTCCCTTACATACCGCAACATATCGTTGTCCAGCGCTATTTTAACGAGATAGGTATTTTCGCTATTCCGGCTGCGCTGTTGTTCCAGGTAATCCTGCAAAGAAAGGTGCTTGTTTTTCTTATAAGTGGCCGGCAGCACGGTTAATTTGCGGATACGGTCTACCCGGAAGTCGCGGTAGCCCTGCCGGAGCTTGCAGAAGGCGATCAGGTGCCAGTTGGCGCTGCTATGAAAAATACCTATTGGTTCTACTTCCCTGCGGGTGGCCACTTCTTCCTGGAAGGAAAAGTACTCCATACTGATCACCTGGTTCATGCCCAGGGCTTGCTGAATATCGGAAAGGAACCGGTTGGGGAACTCCGCCGCATCTGTTACAACAGGGCGGTACCTCAATACGGCGATGTTTTCATCCAATGATTCGAGGTAGTCCTTCTCTGTTCCACGGAGTACGGAACGGATCTTTTCCATAGCAAGACTGAACTGTTTCCGGTTACTGTGGTCACTGAATTGTTCCATCAGTTTTTCCCCGGTCAGGAGTGCGGCCGCCTCTTCTTTGGAAAACATCACAGGGGGCAGATGATAGCCTTCCACGATATAATAGCCGGTACCCGCTTCTGCACCAATGGGCACGCCGGCTTCCTGCAGGGCTTTTACATCCCTGTACACCGTTCTTAAGCTAATGTTAAAGCGGTCGGAAATCTCCGCGGCCTTTACTATTTTTTTACCCTGTAGTTGTATGAGAATGGCGGTAAGCCGGTCGATACGATTCATGGAAGTGATCAATTCTGGGTACTAATTTCGGCTTCCCGGAATTATTTTCAGAAATTTTTTTAAACCGGTTAAACTTTTATCAAAGCAGGCCGTCTTAAATACATCTCTCCTGATAAAAGATAGGATACCGGGAAAATGATAACTGGCGACTTTCGGGAGATCATCAACACAATGCTACAGTACAGAATATAGGTTAAATGGTAAGTCCCTGCAATTTCTTGCGGGGACCTGTTTTTTTAGCCAATAGCTAATATCTAATAGCTCATCTCGTTCAGCTTCACTTTACCCCGGAATGTCCAGAATAAGAAAGTAGTATATCCAATTACCATCGGGGTGCCTATGGCTGCAATGAGCAGCATAATTTTCAACGACTTAACTGAAGACGCCGCTGCATAAATGCTGATACTATAAGCAGGATCAGTAGTAGATATCACAATGTTGGGATACAGCCCTACCGCGAAGAGAATGAGCAAACAGGCAGTGATAATAGAAGAATAGAGGAAGGCCGTATAATACCTGCGCGCATCCACATTTCTTTTGATATTCAGCAGGATCAGTACCGCCAGCATGGGCAGCAGGAACAGCTGCGGATGCGATTTAAACTGGAACGTCATGTGCGGCACATAAATAAGGGTAGCCATTGACGTTAGAATAAAGCAAAGAATGAAGAACTTGCTGCAGTTGTTCACTATCACCGTAAGCCTGGTGTACAGCCTGTTTTCCGTTTTCATTACCAGGTAAATAGAACCATGCAGCATGAACAGCGATAAGGTGGTAAAAGCAATCAATATCGCATAAGGATTAAAAAAGGTGAGCAGCGTACCGGTAAATTCATGTTCCTTATTAATCGGGAGACCGTGAATGAGGTTGCCCAGTACCAATCCCAGCAGCAGCGTAATACCGGTGCTGGACACTGTATAACTGATATCCCACATTTTGCGCCACCATAGCCAGGTTTCCTTACTTCTGAATTCTATTGAAATAGCCCGGAAGATGAGAGCTACGAGGAATAACATAAAGGGAATGTAGAAGGTAGACAGTACCACGCCGTATACCAGCGGGAAACCGGCAAACAAAGCCCCGCCGGCAATTACCAGCCATACCTCATTTCCATCCCATACCGGTCCTATCGCATTCAGCACCAGGCGCCGGCTTTCTTCTTTTTTAAAAAACAGGTGCAAGGCACCAGCACCCAGGTCGAAGCCATCCAGCACACCATAACCAGTGATCAATCCGCCAATCACTAAAAACCACCAGGTGGGAAGATCCAGTCCGAGAATTGTTTCCATGAGTTATAATTTAGTGGGATGGTAAGTTATATTATCGTGATAATAGCCGTCGTATTCAATTTCAGCATTCTCTGAAACATCTGGTCCGTGCTGTATTTTCCGGGTCAGTAAATAGATGAACAGCGTAAACAGCAACATATATACCAGTGTAAATAATATCAGCGAGAACATTACCTGGTCTGCGGTTACTTTACGCGACAGTGCATCAGATGTGCGCAGCAGTTTGTACACCACCCAGGGCTGGCGTCCTACTTCGGCGGCATACCAGCCTACCTGGTTGGCTATTTGCGGCAGCAGTACCGCCCATGCAAATATGATCATCAGCCAGCGCTGGTTAAACAGTTTCTTTCTCCATAAAAAGAAAACGGCCAGCAGCGTAAGTCCTATGAGTATCATGCCGATCGTAATCATCAAATGGTACATCTGGAATACAAAGTTCACTGCGCTGGGTCTGTCCGCTTTGGGCGTGGCTCTAAGGCCTTCTACGGGAGCGGAGAAGCTGCCATGCGTAAGGAAAGAAAGGCCTCCCGGAATTTTTATGCCGGTAGTTTTTTCATTTTTATTATCTACCCAACCCACAATATACATGGGCGCTACTGCAGAACTATCGTAGTGCCCTTCCATAGCAGCCAGTTTAGCGGGTTGATACTTGCTTACATAGTGAGCGGAACGGTGACCGGTGAAAAGCTGCATCAGCGCCGCAATTACAGCTACGCCCAGGCCCACTTTAAACATAGCCTGTGCATGTTTGGTAAAGCGGTTTTTAAGTACATACCAGGCGGCAACGCTCATCACCAGGAAAGAGCCGGCGAGAAAGGAACCAATGATCACATGTGAGAACCTGTCGACCGAAGAAGGGTTAAACACCATTTCCCAGAAATCCGTAACTACTGCACGCGCCTGCAGATCATGCCCTTCTATGCGGTAACCTGTTGGCGTTTGCTGCCAGGAATTGGCAATAACGATCCACAATGCAGAAAAGATAGAGCCCAGCGCCACCATACACGTAGAAAAGAAATGTACGCCTTTGTGAACGCGGTTCCAGCCAAACAATAATACACCCAGGAAGGCAGATTCCATCGCAAACGCAAAGATACCTTCCGCTGCCAGCGCACTTCCGAAAATATCGCCTACGTAATGTGAATAAGTAGCCCAGTTTGTACCGAATTCAAATTCCATTACAATGCCCGTGGCTACACCGATCCCGAAGATCAATGCGAATATTTTGATCCAATATCGTGTAATGTCCTTGTAAAGCGCCAAACCGGTTCTGAGGTACAGGCCCTCCATGATCACGAGGCACAGTCCCAGCCCTATACTCAACGGAGGATAGATGTAATGGAAGGCAATGGTAAAGGCAAACTGTATTCTGGATAGTATTTCTACTGAAGGCATAATGTTCAATTATTGATGCAAAGGTAGCAGGTGAAGATATCCATGAAACTGATGTTTGTCATGTATTGATAAAAATATAATGTTATCATCACCTTAACAAGGAAATAACCCGGTTTTCGACTTGTTTTTACTATCTTGAAACAATAATTTTAGTGTAATGGTTTACTTGGTATAACGTCCTGCCGATGTGCAGGACGTTTATATATTCGCCACTTTACTTCATTTCTATTACTACTTTCCCGAAATAATTACCGCTGCCCATATATCTGAATGCCTCCTGCGCCTCGCTTACAGGGAATATGCTGTCTATTACCGGATGGATATCATTTACTTCTATTGCAGCAGCCAGCTCCTGGAAACTTTTCAGACTGCCTACAGAATAGCCCTGCAGCCGTATATAGCTTCCTACAACTGTAAACAGGTCTACCGGCAGCTGTGCGCCTTCAATGAAGCCTACCAGGCCCACAAAGCCATTGAAGCCTACCGACTTAACAGAATTAACGATGGTGGCGGCGCCGGCAATATCCAACGTAGCGTGCACGCCTTCCCCACCGGTGATACGTTTTACTTCTTCATGCCAGTTGGGATATTTTTTATAATCGATTACTTCGTGGGCGCCCAGCTCCTGCAATTTCTTCAGTTTATCCGGGTGACTGCTGGTGGCAATCACCTTTGCGCCTGCTGCCAGTGCGATTTGCATGGCAAAAAGAGACACGCCGCCAGTGCCTTGCGTAAGTACGGTTTGCCCTGCTTTGATACCGGCGTAGCCCATCAGGCCTGTCCATGCGGTAACGCCGGCAACAGGCAATGTAGCGGCTTCCACGCTGGTTAAATTGGCAGGAGTGCGTACCAGTGCATATTCAGGGATGACTGCATATTCCGCCAGCAGGCCGGGCGTGCTTACGCCTGTTCTGATATGATTGGTGCCGGCGGTGGCCTGGCCATGCTGCCAGAGCTGGTTGTAATGAATGGCCACCCGATCGCCAGGTTGCCATTTGGTGACGTTATTACCGATAGCGGCTACCACCCCGGCGCCATCGGAGGTAGGAATGCGGGGCAGCGGCAATTCCTTGCTGTAAGTGCCGGTAGCGAGGGCTACATCGAGGTAATTGAGTGCTGCGGCTTCTATTTTTACCAGTACTTCACCGGGGCCGGCTATGGGAGTGGGTATTTCTTTGAGCTGTAAACTCTCCAGTCCGAATGCTACTTGTTGTATTGCTTTCATAAGAACTATTTTTTTTCTTTCACAAAATTGCTCCCTAACTTCATATAAGACAAGTATGCACCATTTGGGAATGTAGGTACAAGATGGATACTATTGCTGATAATCAACGCTAAAAAAATGAAGAAATCCGGAAAAAATATTCATGCTGACACGATTTGCGCGGTTGATTACGCTTTCCAACGGATTGGCGGGAAGCATAAAGGACGTGTTATTTACCACCTGAGAAACGGGGTGAAAAGATATGGAGAACTACGCCGGATCATGACCGGTATAACCCCTAAAATGCTCACACAAGTGCTGCGTGAACTGGAGGACGATGACCTTGTTACCCGCCATGTATACCTGGAGGTGCCGCCCCGAGTGGAATACCAGCTAACAGATACGGGCAGGGAACTACTACCCTTCATCACCCTGCTGAGTGAATGGGGCCGCAAACAAATGGGACGGGAGCCGCAATGTCAGCCAGCACCCACTCTGGCGGCAATGTCCTAAGCGAAGGTTGTCTTTCTCAGGATTACGCTGATTTTACTGATTTTACTTTTTGGATTTTTTTAAGATTTTTAGATTTAATAATTAAGGGAGATAAAAGCGAATATGTCCGCTTATATCTCCCTTAATCCTTTATAAAATCCAAAAAGTAAAAATCCAGTTAATCAGTATAATCAGCGTAATCCTGAGAAAGACAACCTTCGCTTAGGACATTGCCGCCATTGATTCGAACTCTTTCTTCCTGTCGCGGTATTCTTCCATAGTGAAGTTGTATACCACGGAGTCGCGTTTGTTTTTATTTGCTACAAAGTGACACGCATGGATATATGGTTCTGCGATATTCAGTTTGTCCAGCGGCGTTACTACCAGTAGCTGCAGGTTCAGTTGTCCGCAATATTCCATGAGGTAGTGACTCTTTTCAGGATCCAGTTTGCTGAAGGCTTCATCCACTGTGATGAAGCGCAGGCTGCGGTGTTGACGGTTGGCTTCATTGATACCAAACTGGTAGGCAATGGCTGCTCCCAGGATGGTGTAGGTGAACTGCGCTTTTTCGCCACCGGAAAGACTGGCCGTATCCTCATAATATTTGAATGCCTTGTTGTCGGCCACATAGAATTCTTTTGCGCCGAAGTCGAGCCAGTTGCGCACATCCGTTACTTTGCGGCGCCATGCTTCGTTTTGTTGTAACTCGGTAATGAGCAGTTTGATATTTTCAAACAGCTGATCGCCATAGGCTTCATCTTTTTCAAGTTGATATTTATACGAATCCGGTACTGCGTTGCTGAGTTTTTCCTTGAAGTTCCGGATCTCCACATCGCGTACATGGCGGCATTCCAGCTGGAGATAGGTATCCGGATTTTTATTGAAGGTGATGTTGCGTAAAGGTTCGTTCAGGTCTTCCATTACTTCGCGTATCAGGTCTTCCTGTCCGTATATCCATGCCCGGTAGTTGGTGATGGCATTGAGCATGCTGGTGTCCATGTATTTACGGAAGCGTTCTTTATGTTCAATGAGCCGCTGGAATTTAATCCGCTCATAGAGCGAGGTAAATTCGTCGAGGTATTTCACATGCGGCTGCAGATCCGTAACATCACCGAGCCAGTCGGGGAAGGTATCGTGGATGGATTTTGGCGGCATCACAAATGCTGCCAGCTGCCGGGTGATTTCGGCTTCTTTTTCCGCGGTCAGACGCATCGCGTCGTGCATGGTTGCCTTCATGTTATCATCTGCCCGTTTCCGGTAAGATGCCAGCTCAAGGGTTGTTTCCGCCGGTTCGGTCAGCGACAGGTCTGTAAGGTATTCCAGCACGTATTGCAGGGAAACGTCGTCCAGTTTATTGACCTTCAGTTGATTGAAGTGGCGCAGTTTCTCCGCGGCTTTATCGTCCAGGCGGCCTTTTTCCTGGAGGGTGCCTTCTTTCTCTTTTTCCTTGCCTTGTATTTGCCCGGTAATATCGTCCAGCTGATCACAGATCACCTGGTATTTATCGCTGGTTTTGAGCAGCGTTGCTTTTTCGCGTGCAAATGATTCAATGACGCCGGCATGGATCTGCCAGTTGATTTCACTGTAGTTACGCAGCGACAGCAATGCGTTCAGCAGTGCATTGATATTAGCAATGGCTTTCCTGCTGTCTTCCAGCTGCGAAATGCTATGCTGCAGGGTTTCAATATTCTTATTGCATTCGTCCTGTTCTTCTTTTAACAGGCGCAATTTGTTTTTATTGTTCCATCCCAGTACATAATTATTTTTCTGGGAACGGTTAGGGCGGTCATCTTTTTCATGGCGTGTAGCCTGCCGCGTTAGTCCGTTGGAAGTTACTGCTTTCCGGCAACGGTTGAATACGGTCATGTCGTCGGTACAGGTATAATCGAACTGATCGAGCAGCTGGTTCTGTAGCCATTCCTTGAAGATGGTGCCGGGTTTGATATCTATTTTTTGCAGCAGGCTTTCTTTTTCAGAAGGCATCCGCAACATGGTATAACTCTCCTCTTCTACTTTGTGGTATACGAGGCGGGTTTGCAGGTTATTGGAATTGATGTAGCGGTTGATGTCCAGGATATATTCTTCCGGTACCAGGAGGCGCAGACCGAAGTTGTGCAATACCTTTTCGATGGCGTTTTCCCAATGGATCTCTGCATCTTTTACTTTGATCAGTTCACCGGCAAAGGGCAGGTCATCTTCCTGGATATCCAGCATATTTGCCAGCTGCTGACGGATGCGGATCAGTTCATAAGGAATATTATTTTTCCGGTGCAGGAAGGAATCTATTTCTTCTTCCAGCTTTGATACCTGTGTCCTTTCTGCGGCGAGGCTGCTTTTGTGATGAAAAATTTCTTCCTGTAATGTTTCCAGTTGTTTATCGTGCGCTGTTTTCATCTGTTCAGCGCCTGCAATATTTTCGTGGAACTGTTGTTCATCCGGATTGGGTGCGAGCTCCAGCCGGTCTGTGAGCATATTGTATTCTTCCATCTTATTACGTTTGGCCTCCATGGCTTTTTGTTCATAATGGATGGATTTTTCGATAGAGCGCAGTTGTTCATCTACGCTGTTATTGGCTTTCTGGGCTATCAGCTCGTCTTTGCGGAGGTGCAGCGACTGGAGTTGCTCATTGATATTGGTAAGACTGCGGGTAGTTGCCTGTTGTTCTTTCTGTAAAGATTCCAGTTCTCTTTCCAGGATGTCTTTTTCCTGTTTATTAAACCAGGAGGGCAGGATATCCTGGAGCATTTGCAACTCCCGGTTCCTGTCTTGTAATTGCTGCCAGGCCGCGCGGTTTTCGATGATAGGTTCCAGCAGTTTCAGCTGGGTTTCATCTTTCTGAATGGCGCGGTGACTGGTGAGTAAACTATCATAGTTTTCGCGCAGTTTCAGGAATTCGTTTTCGCTGTCTGTTTCTTCCAGCATCTGTCCGCGGATAAACGTGTTCAGATCGCCGAGTACTTTGATACCAACGGTTTGGTTAAAGAGAGACAGGGCTTTTTCGCTTCGCAGTCCGAAGATGTTGCTGAACAGGGCTGCGTATTCTTTAAAGCTGTCGGTGATTTCTGTTTTGGGAAATTCGAGGCGCAGTCTTTTTTTCCAGTCGCCTTTCACATCAAACTTCCCGGCACCGAAGTGGTCGTTGATATTAAGTTTATGTGGCGAAACGATGTATTGCCGTTTCATTTCCCCGGAGTACCATCTAACCTGCGCCAGTGTGATCTGGTGCATGGTAGCGGCGTTGTAGAAGTAGGCCAGCAGTACCGAATAAGGGTTGTTTTCCTTATGACGGAGCTGGTCCGTTTTTGACTGCTGCGATTCTTCGGAGAAGGTTTTACCGTAATAGCCCCAGAAATAGGATTCTTCCCCACGGTCGCGGCGTTGTTCTGTTCCGGACGACTGGTTATAGAATCTTTTACCGGCGGGCACCAGCAGTGTTAAGAGCGCATCGATCAGGGTAGTTTTACCGCTACCGTTTGCGCCGGTGAGCAGGGAGGTATTCCCGTTGGTATTGACGCGATATATTTTATTGTGGAAGGTTCCCCAGTTGTATATTTCAAAATATTGCAACCGGAATCCACTTTCTTTTGAATCACTATTGAACAGGGTGGACATGCAGGTTTAATTTTGATTTTATTTCTTCCAGTTTCTCGTTATTTACCAGTGCTTTGATGATTCTTTTTACCTCGTATTGATGCAGTTCCTTGTTGGCAGCGTCCTCCCGGGTCATTTTCAGCACGCCTACATTTAAGAGGCTGTTGATGGGTTTATTGAGATCTTTCAGTAGTTTGGATTTGTTGTGTCGTTCTTTAAAGAAGAGTGCGAGTCTTTCTTTGATTTCTTTTTGTGTCATAAAAAGACGGGTGCCATTGCCTTGGATATCAAATTCATCGAGGGCTTCGCGGAGCACAATGCACAGCAGCGTGGCTTCGTAGGTAAGCCGTGATTTGCGCATGAGGCGAGGCAGTGGTTTTTCGTTGGTTTCATCTGCTTCCGGTTGCACGATACGTGCAAATCCGTCGGCTTCGTTTACCACCAGTTGGAGACCGGTTTGCTGCAGGTATTTGCTGAGCTCTGTTTGCCATCCAAGCAGGTCTTTCCAGTAAGATTTATCTTCTTCGTATACAGGTCCCTGCATGAGTTTTAGAAACACGTGTGCAAAGGGAGATATATTTTTCTCGGCCATGATATTAGTTTTGTGAATTTGTGAACAGCACCATCGGCATATTGATGGTGCGGCTGCCCAGCATCACCGGGTCCGGGGTTTCCAGGATGATATGGTGTGCCGACTGGCTGGCGATGGAAAAATAGGTAATGAGTTCAGTGAGCCCTTTTTCGGCGCCATAAATTTCTACCAGTTCTTTCAGGCTTACCTGCTTTTTATTTTGCAGTTGTGTGGAAATGCGATCTTCCAGCAGGGCGCGGTCTATGTTAAAATGGTTAAATAATGCGTTCAGGTCGTTGTCGTCAAATTCGGTACCACCCATTCCTTCGGGGAATTCCACTTCAACGTTGGGTTTCTTCTCTTCCGCCATATCCCAGCGGTCGAGGAGGTCTATTTCAGGATCGCTTTCTATCTCTATAAAAAATTCCTCCCCTGGTGGGTTCTCGAGCGATTGGAACGCCAGCTGCCGGATATCGTTGATAAGCTCCATTGCTTTGCGGTGATCCGTAAGATTATTTTCGCTGAGCACGCGGCTGAGCTTATCGCTCAGTTTTTTATTGGCGTCAATTACCTTTTTGCCGGAGGCATGAAGGAATTGTTTGAGTTTTTTTAAGAAGCGGTCATTTTTATATTCGATGTTCCGGTCTTCCAGGAGGAGATAAAGTTTTTCGATCAGCTCCCGCATTTCCTCTTGTTTGTTTTCATCCATGAGGAACTGCCAGAAAGAGTAGAAGCTTTTCCCCTGGTCTTTCTGGCGGAGCGCTTCGAAGGAGTCGAGGGTATACGCCAGCAGGGCGCCTTTCGCGATATCTTTTTCGCTTTGTTTGCGATAAATTTCCTGGGTAATCTGTTCAAAGTTTTGTTCCACTTCTTTGAAATCGCTCAGGAGTTCGCGCGACATGCGATTGACGTCGTAAAATCTTTCCTTTATCTGGGTATCATCAAACACCTGTACTTTACCGGTGATGGTGATCGCTTTTATTTCCTGTTCTATCTCATATTTCTTTTTCTCCAGTTCCTGGATCCTTTGTTCCGGGTCTTTATTGCTCTGGTCAATCAGTTCTTTGAGTTTGGAGAAGATGTCTTTGAAGCGGCTTTCTGTGCCAACAAATTCTCTTTTCTGGAGGGTGGATACCCAGTGCATTACTTTTTCCATGTCGCTGCTCAGCTCATGGATATCCAGTCCGTCGTCGTCGGGATATTTGCGGAGAAAACCTTTATTGCTCCATTGATCGATATATTTCCTGGCCTTCACATCGTCGTGTTCCAGCAGGCTGGTAGCGTCTATTTCATCATCTGCGGCCCGGTAGCCGGTTACGCCGAGGTAGTCGGACAAGCGGGTTACCAGTTCCACATTGGAAATGGTAGTATGATTTTTTTCCTTGAATGTGTAATGAAAAAATGACAACATCATTGGCGCGCTACGTGCCCGTAGTATCTTGAGGGTAACTGACTGGGCATATAGATTACATAATTGGTCATACGTCATAGGTGTAAAAATAAGGAATTACGTATTACAAAGTAAATACGTTTCGCTATGGGCTTACATTACGTACAAACCTTCCTGTCGCGGCAATACCGGTGCAGGTACCGGTTCATCTCCCAGCAGCTGGATAACGTTGATTTCAATGGTCCGGGCGATGCTATCGAGCGGAATAGCGAGCGGCTGAAAATCAAACGGATCCATGAGGGTGATGCCGTTCAGGTGGGTTACATGGAATACGAAGCCGAACATCCATCCGAACGGAATGGCCCATGCGCCGATGGATTCCGTCATCATCAGTGTATTCATGATAACGTAAAACCAGATAAACATCTGCGTAAAATATACATAGCTGGGAGGGAATACGGTATTCCTGATCCTTTCCGACTGCCCCATGCAGTCGCAGTGTTTTACCAGGATCTGGTTCAGTTCTATAAAAGTGAAGCCATCGATGCTACCAGAGGCCCGGAGTTGCTGGAGGTCGCGGGTCTGCAGGTTCAGGATGGCATTGGGAATATTGCTTTGTTTTTGTACTTCTTCAATTTCTTCGGTGGTAAGGTAACGGGTGTAATAGTCGTCGGGCCGTTTGCGGAGAACGGTTTTGAGCGCATAAATAAAGGCGAGGTGCCGGTAAATCATGTGGCGGATGAGGGCCTTGGTTTCGGGCGTAGCGTCCGAGGAGGGATAGTTGAGCATGGACCGGCTCCAGGTGCGGGAGTCGTTTACCAGTGCGCCCCATATTTTACGGGCTTCCCACCAGCGGTCGTAAGCCTGGTTGTTATTGAAGCCGATAAAGAAGGCGATGGCGGTACCCAGTACGGTAGATACGGCTATGGGGATGTTAATATGTGCTGCCAGCCAGCGTGAGTCGAGGAAATATACCAGGGTACAACATCCCAGCAGCATAAGGTCTACCTTCCAGGTAAAGGAAAAGATCTGGCCGAGTGATAGTCTGTGTTTCAGCAGCATATGTCAATATTTATTCTTTTATGGCTTCGCTGTAAATTATGTCATCCGGGTTTATCCTGGCAAGTTTTTATCATTTTTTTTAAAGATGGGCGCCCCCGGTTGCTATAACTTTATAACAATAACGGGTACACGCTTTGAATGTTTGGCGGCGGACTTAAAATATCCCCTGTTTTTATCTCCCGGAAAAATATTTTTCTCTCAAAGTTATTAGGAACCAGTTATTTAGAATTTATAATCCTAATAGTCTATAGGAATAGTAGGGTAATTAAAATATTCTCCCTATATTTGTTTTACGAAAGCAAAAGATATTCACCAAACCTATAACAGCGGCCATTTTATCAGCCATTATAAAAGCCTTTAATATGTCATCATTGTACAGATACGCCGATTACTTACCGCAGCCCACACCGGAAAACTTCCCCAGCCCTGTGAGGAACAGGGAAAAAATTAACCCGTTAAAATCAGGCAGCTTTTTTCCTGAATTTTTTATTGAAGAAGCGCGTGTGATCAACGCTGGTCCGCTGCTGAATAATGCCCATTCCGGCGCATCATTGCACAGTCTTACTTTGCAGCCGCTGGTAGTGGTGTTTTATTCCTGGCACTGGAACAATTACGCTGATCAGCTGATGGAACGACTGAAAGAAAGCCATGCGGCAATAGTGGCTGCCGGCGCCCGTTTGCTGGTATTATCCAGTGAGGATAAGAAGCAGTTTACATCGGTTTATCCGGAAGTATTGCCATTTGATGTAGTGCACGACGCACAGTTCCGCATAGCCAGGAAAGCAGGCATTTACAGGGAATCAGACCCGATCTGGGGCTTTGTTTCCGGTGTTAATGCAGACGTACCTGTGCCGGCGGCATATCTTATTGCGCCTTCACTGGAAATCAGTTACGATTTTGTTGACCTGTACTTGCAGGAAGAATTTTCGCCGGAAGCCGTGGTGGCTGCCATTGGCAAAAAGCTGGCTATCAGCGCCTGATTAGCAGGCTGGTTCCAATGCCGTGCATTTACGTATGTGCATCAAGGCATACCGGTAAATGCTCCATTGTAAACTGTTACATTCCAATGGTGACAAACTTTCTATTTTTTCCTGGAGGGAGGTGAAGATTTCTTTATATAAAGCAGCATGTTCCTTTTTTATGGTTTCCAGTAACTGGTCTGCCTGCTGGTAATCTGTTATGGCGCCTAATTGTGCTATGATCTCTAAAGTATGTTCGTCTGCAGTCATTGTATTAATTTTTGTATTACTTAGTCCTATCTTCTGATCCACATTTTTAGCATTAAATCCGTAGAAGCATCCACCATCTGATAACAGGGAGGTACTTCATCTTCAAGACTGTGGTATGTTACGAGTCTTGTACCGCTTGCACTGCTTTCCAGTTTTTTAAATAAAAAGCGGCTGTAATAATTATATAAACTTGTTGAATATTCTACGTTGTTATCTATCTGATCCTGATCTACCAGGTTTTCAAAGAAAGAATTATAGAAGTAAAAACCGTCATACGCAGAAAAATCCTCCTGCGTAAAATTGCCGTGAATAAAGCTCACATTCCTGATTTGCGTGGCAGCCTTTGCTTCAAGTGCGTGCTGATAAAGCTCTTCCCGTTGCTCAATGCCGTAAAAATTGGTTCCCGGGTAAAAGCGGGCGCCTACCAGGCAAAATTTTCCGACACCGCTGCCGATGTCCAGAATTTTCTTCCCTGGTTCATTTGCGAGGAAACGGGCCGCTGCTTTAGCGATACTGAGTGGCGTCCAGTGCCGTCTTGATAGTTGCTGTATTTTTTCAGGATACAACCAGTCAAACCCGGCATCATTTACGTAGCAATTAGGCTTTAATAAAGTAGAAGTCTGCATGAAGCCGCAAAGTTACGCTTTTACCGGCATTTTTGGAGGATTTAAACCCTACATATATGCAAAACGGGGCATATAAACTGGTACAGTGGCCAGTAATACCTTTTTTTTTACATGTCGCTGTTACAATTAACCGGCTAAGCGGATTTTGTCTTGGCTCAGGATTACGCTGATTTTAAGGATTACCTGGATTTTTACTTTTGGATTTATAAAGGATTAAGGGAGATAGAAGCGGATATTCGCTCTTATCTCCCTTAATTATTATATTATAAATCTGAAAATCCAAAAAAATCCAAAAGTAAAAATCCAGGTAATCCTTAAAATCAGCGTAATCCTGAGCCAAGACAAAATCCGCGTTAAACGAAAGTCCGCGTCCCTGAAGATGTATAGGCCAGCCTGAATTCCTTGGGTGTACAATCTTTTTTCTTTTTAAAGATGCGGTTGAAGTTGGAGATATTATTAAAACCGCACTTATAGGCGATTTCATTCACCGTGTGTGTGGTTTCTATTAATAGCCGGGAAGCGTGTCCCAGCCTGATTTCTATGAGGGTATCCACAAAGGTTTTACCGATTTTGGCCTTGAAAAAGCGGCTGAAGGCCACTTCCGTCATGGCAGCGAGCCTGGCGGCTTCCCCCAGTGAAATATTTTTATCATAATTGGCATTCAGGTAGGTCATGATCTTTTCCACGCGGCGGCTATTGTAGGAGAAGGTTTCCGTGTTGCCGAAAGTAGAATCAGACAGGATGCGCATATTCCGGCTGATAGACAGGTCGTGCAAAATAGACATCAGTTCCAGGACGGAATCGAAGCCTTGCTGTTGCGGCAACCGGATCAGGCGGTGCATGATCTGCTGGGTGGTTTCGGTAGAAAAGAGGATGCCTCGCAGAGAACGTTCAAACATGTTTTTGATGAAATTCATCTGGTTGCGCTGCAGGAATTTATCATCAAACAGATCGCGGTGGAACTGGATGGTTATTTCCTTAACGCTGCCGCCTTCATGGTTGTTGGCAAACCAGCCATGTTGCAGGTTGGGCCCTACCAGTACCAGTTCAAGGTCGCCTATCTCTTCAATATGATCCCCGATGATCCGTTTGGCGCCACTGGCATACTGGATAAAGTTTAATTCAAATTCGTCGTGGTAATGCAACGGGAAATCGAACACTTTTTTCTCACGGGCAAACAACGTAAAGCAATCACTTTGCGTAAGAGGAGTGATTTCCCTTAATAATTTACTCTTCATAATGAGCACAGTTTTTATAACACACCGGCATCCTGACGTGGAATGTAAGTACTGGTTGTTGATTTTTATGACCTGGTTGCTAAAAAAGCATTATAAAAGTAAGGTTATCGGACGTAAAATACAATTTTTACTTTTTTTCTTATAGTATTAACTGCCGGGCGATTTGGGCAGATAGGTGTTATTATTACACTTATTTTATCCTGAATTTGACTATCAAAGTATAATTAAAAGATAAAAAAGTATTAAGTAGATGTGTGAATAAAAGGCATATTTGTATAGAGAGCATTTGAAGGGAGACGAATAATATTATTTCCAGGTGTTTATGGCCGGCGTGGTGTTGTAATGGGAGGACGAATATTACCGGAAGGAGCTGGCTGTTGAAATCAACGATCCGGATGCGCGGATAGTTGATTTTACAATGGTTCCGGAAGGGAACATAGCCGGCCGTAACACCTGGATTTTCATAGCTGTGCCACCGCTTACTGTATTAATACAGGTCTTTCCACAGATGGACTGTTGCATTTTCCCATTCCACTTTCACGTTTTATTACTCAGTTTACCAATGGTGTTGCTTTCCGGCAGGGGCTTGCCCCCCTGCGGCAGACGACCAATAAGCTCCATCCGTAGTAAACGTTTATAACGGGTACGGACATACGGAGTATTTAAGATTTTAGGGCAAGTTTTCTTTCGAGTGCATTTCCATCTATTAAACCCCAGTGCTCCGCGATCCGGTCATCCTGCAATCGAAAGCAACGATAGCCAGGAATGCTTACTGTTAAGCCGGTAGGACTTATTCCCCGCCATAGTCCAATGTGTTTCATGCGCATGGTTACTTTTATGATACACTTCCCGGGTTCGGCCACCTGTTCTTCTATAATGGTTTCGGGTTGGAAGGATTCATGCGTTAATGCAATCCATTGTTGCAGGCCGGTGGCATTGCCGGGCAGCGCGGGCGGCAAGGAGTGATCCACATAACCGGGATGCAGGAATTGCTCCAAACGGCCGGTATCGCCGAGGTTCCAGATAGTGGCAATGTAGTGTCCGATGAAATCTTTCTGTTCTTGTATAGTCATGACCGTTAGTTTTATACCGTAAAGGTAGAAGGCCTGCTATAAAGCAATTGTGTCAAACGTCACATAATGGGTTCAGGGCAGGCGGCGGCGGATGCGGCTGAGGGTTTCCCGCGAGATGCCGAGATAAGAGCTGAGTTGTGTAAGAGATACACGTTGCAGGAGTTCGGGTTGTGTAGTTAGTATGGACTGGTACCTTTCTTCGGGATTGTGTCTTTTAAGCCATTGGTTATGTTTTTCCTGTTCAATGAACAGGTGTTCCAGCCACTGGCGGCCAAAGGCGGTGATTTCGGATGACTGCTGATAGAGTGAAAACAGATTGTCCTTATGCCATTTCCATATGGTGCCGGCTTCAATAGCTTGTATATTGTAATCGGCTGTAACGTTGTTTCGCAGGCTGTTCAGGTTAGTGAGAAATGTATTTTCAAAGTAGAAGCCGGTGTTGATCTCTTTTTCATTATGATGCTGAAAAGCTCTGCAGGCGCCGGTTTCAATGAGCCATATGTGTTGGCAGCGCTGTCCTTCACGCACTAGATAGTCACCCTTTTTTACTATTTGTGAAGTAGTATGTGTTGCAAATAGTTCCCTTGCTTCATCGCTGAGGGGAGCAATGTGCGAAAGGCTTTGGAGGAAATGTTCCGGACTGGCTTTCATGACAGGAAGGTCATTTATTTTTTTAAAAATACTCACATGTAGGTATTTGTTTCCCTTTAGCTTTAACATATCTTTGTGAAAATAATCTGATTTCACATTATTCTATATAAAGTCATCCACCTGATTTAGTCAATCACCGTATTTTCTATCCCCAAAAAAGGGTCTCTTCTTTGTGAGGGACCCTTTCTTATTTTCACTACATTTGTTGCCGAAAGAGCACTGAAGTAAGTAGTCAACCAACATCACAGAGGATTCCTATACACGATTTTATATCAGGTACATGATTGAGCACGCTGCATTTAATAATGACGGATCAGGGCTGGAAGAGAAGCTGAACGCTTTAAGGGCCATTGATCAGGAGCTTCCGGTAGTGGTAATCGTAATGAATGTGGTAAAGAGCTACGTGGAGTATATGTCGCCACGGGGCTGCCGGGAACTCGATATTACGCTGGAGGCTTTACGGGAAATGGGCGCCGGGTATTACGACACCTTCTTTAACCCACACGATGTAGCGGATTACCTGCCAAAGATCATCAACATGCTGGACGCACCGGCGGAAGCCAATATAACGGTCACCTTTTTCCAGCAGGTACGAACCACTGCATCGCGGGACTGGACCTGGCATCTGGGCTCTACGCGGGTATTTATGCGGGATGCCGGAGGGCTTCCCACACACGTTATTACCTGCGCTATTCCCATTGATCCGCTGCATCACGTTACCAGCAAGGTAAACCGCCTGCTGGAAGAAAATAACTTCCTGCGCCGCAACCAGCATATTTTTGCTTCCCTTACCAAAAGGGAAAAGGAAATCCTGCGGCTGCTGGCCCTCGGACTCAGCGCCAGTGAAATTGCCGAAAAGGCGGGGATCTCCGAAAAGACCGCCGTTACGCACCGGCGAAATATCAAAGCGAAGATCGGGGCACAGTCGAGCTACGACCTGACCAGTTTTGCCCAGGCATTTGATCTTATATAGTTATTAAACCGTATATCAACAACTGGCTGAAAGGGCCATCCCTGCGGTATCCATTGGCTTCCTTCAAAAATAACCCTCAATTTTTCGGCATGTAAACAGAAATGTGTATTTTCATTCTGTATACCATATTTTTGTGCCTGTCTGTTGTGCCTTGCAACGGACCTGTTAACCAGATTAATTATGTCTTTTAAAGCTGTTCTCAACATCGACGGGGAAGAAATGAACATCCTGGAATGCAGGTTTTCATTTACCCAAAATACAGATCATAACGGGAAACCTGCCGCCCGCCCCAAAGGAGGCACTATCAACCTGCTGATCGAGTCTGCCGGTGAAACCAGTTTGTTTGACTGGATGATTTCCAACACCCAGACGAAAAACGGCAGTATCACCTTTTTCCGGCGGGACTCCATGTCGAGGCTCAAAGAGCTGAAATTTACAGACGCCTATTGCGTAGAATACGAAGAGACGTTTAATTCCGCCAATGAGCAACCCCTGCAAATACAGCTGACCTTGTCATCGAGGGAGGTGAAATTAAATAACTCCACTTACCAGAATCCCTGGCCTGCATAGCGCTAGCCGTTGTACATCTTTTTAAAAAAGAACAACCTGCATGAACACCTGATACATGCGGGTTGTACCTGTATATTTAAAAATATGCCTGTCGATAAGTATATGGCAACTGAATAATGATTATTTTAACTGTATGCTGGCACTTAATTTTAACCCCTTTCCGACGCTCGTTTCCGAACGATTTATTTTGAGGGCTCCTACCTTGAATGATGATGAAGCCATTGCCGCTCTCAGGTCGGACCCGCATGTGAACCAGTTCCTGAACCGGGCTGCCACCACTACAGTAGCAGCCGCCCGGCAGTTTATTGAAAAGCTTCAGGCAGGCATCGCTGCCAACAAATCGCTGTACTGGATAATTATCGACAAAGAAATCGACCAACTCGTTGGCACTATTTGTTGCTGGAACATAGTACCTGAAGCCGGCCGGGCTGAAATTGGCTACGAGCTTCGCTCAGCCTTCTTTGGAAAAGGCATTATGCAGGAAGTGATACCGGTGGTCATAAAGTTTGGATTTGAGCAATTGCATCTTCAAAAAATTGCAGCTCTCCCCGCTGACAAAAATGAAAAATCCATTAAGCTCCTCGAACGTCATCACTTTGAAATAGATCATGCATTGAGGGAAGAACTGGAAAAAGAAGATGACCTGACGGGGCTGTTGTGTTACTCCCTCGCCAGGCCGGCGTAATATAGGCCTGCCGGGAAGCGCATAATTTTTTACCTTCAGGGTAAAAGAAAATTGATCATGCCAGCGAGAAAGGGAATAAGGGTATATGGTCCTGGTTCATTTACTGCCAGGTTTATGCAACCTAAGAAGGAGCTTGATAACATCTTAAGACCCGATTTTGATAAGTTTTTTATAGTGAAAGTGGAAGAGATGTACCGGCTGGTAACGCAGTCAGTACCGGCTTCCAGGTCTACCAACCATAGCTGCCTGTTTGTTACCAGTGGAGAAGCAAGTATAAAAATTGGTAGTGAATTGTATACCATCCACAAAAATGAAATGTTGTTTGTACCGGCGGGCCAGGTTTTTTCCTTTAAAAGCGGGGAAGTGAACAAGGGATATCTGTGTAATTTCCATACCGATATCCTTACCGGAAAATACAATACACAAGAGCCGCTGAAAGCATTTGATTTTTTAAGGGTATGGGGTAATCCGAGGATCAGTCTCGACAGGCAAACCGCAGGGTTTGTGGTACATCTTTTCAAACGCCTGTTATTTGATTACAGCCGGAACGGGCTGCAGCACCTGGAAATTATCCAACCCTACCTGATCACATTACTATGCGAGGTAAAGCTGCTTTATAAGCCGCTGACGGGCAGTCATCAAACGGCAGCCGTCAATACCACCAACCGTTTTAAGGAGCTGGTATTTACCAATGTCCGGTCGCGGCACCTGGTAACGGATTATGCATCCCTGCTGAATATTTCCCCCAATCATTTAAACAAATCGGTGAAAGCGGTTACCGGTAAATCACCCGCGCGGTGGATCGATGAGGCTATTGTGCTGGAAGCAAAAGTATTGCTAAGTCAAAGTGATCTCACCATCAGCGAAGTAGCGGGAGAAGTGGGTTTCGGGGATCAGTCGTACTTCACCCGGCTCTTTAAAAAGTATGAAGGTATTACCCCTACTGATTTCCGCAGGAAGATTGAATTGTCCTAAAACAACCCTTATTTGTCCTAACAGTCCGTTGCTTTTCATCAGAGCTTTGCGGGCATGTATTTCTTTTTGTTATTCACACATTCATTATTCCGCTGGGCAGTAGTGCTAAGTCTTTTTTACGCTGTATACCGTGGTATACGCGGATGGAGCCGCAAAGACATATTTACCCGGCAGGATGATCTGGTAAGACATGGTACGGCCACTATCGCACATATCCAACTGGCGATTGGTTACATCCTGTACTTTAAGAGCCCGGTGGTGGCTTACTTCAGGTCTCATTTCCATGAAGCCATCCGGCAATTTGATTTCCTGTTTTTCGGGTTAATACACATTGTGCTGATGACCATCGCCATCGTTTTTATAACCATTGGTTCATCGGTAGCCAAACGGCAAAATACCGATGCAGGCAGGTTCCGTACTATGACCATTTGGTTTTCCCTTGCGCTTATTATTATTTTCATTGCAATACCGTGGCCGTTCTCACCGCTGGCGAGCCGGCCATATATAAGACCATTTTAACTATGCTGAAGTTCTTTAATACAAAAATCGGAAGATTGCGGCTGATCGCCTTTTTAGAAGGGATTTCCCTGTTGATACTGATTGGTGTGGCAGTACCGCTGAAGTATGTATATCATGATGCCTCCCTGGTAAAGGCAATAGGCCCCGTGCACGGAATATTATTCCTGTTCTTTATCCTGAATACCCTGAGTGTAGGAATTGCCTATAAGTGGAAATTCAGTACAACTACCTGGAAAGTTTTACTGGCGTGTATTATTCCTTTCGGAACGTTTTATGTGGACCGGGTTATTTTGTCGCGGATGATGGCGTGAGATTTAAATAAGATGTCCTGTTGTTGTTACGATGGATTGGTAAAAGTATGAATGGTGTAGAGCGAGTACTGTATCGACCCTCTTCCTGACTTCGGCATCATTTAAATTGTATCCTGCAGTTGTTGCTTCCTGGTATACATCTGCCCTGGCGTTGGCACCGGCTCTGTGGAAGTCTGAAGATACACCGCCTTTTTCATCGGTGTGTACATATGCCTGGGGATTGGGGACCAGATGACTGTTCTGATATGCCTGTAATGCATCGAGCGCGCCCAGGAGCTCTTTCATTTTATTGTATTTATCTTCCGTTTCCTGGTCCTGACCAAAGTTCCATTTAGCCCGTTGATCTTCGCTGATTACCGGCAGTGCTAATTGGGGCATTAATCGTGGTACGGATGCTACCTGTGGTACTGCCACCTGTCCGCCAATGTCTCCTCCGGATGAACTCAAGTTGTCCTGATGTACAGGTTGTTGTGCTGCGTACCGGAGTTTGCTGTCTTCCACCCAACCTAGCTCACCTCTTTCTGTGCGTATCCAGGAGTGTTCGTTGTTTAATATTCCGGCGCTGAATTTAGAAATTCGTGTTCCTTTTGAGATGACCGTTACTGCTTCGTGTGCACGTAGTTTTCGTATCACTTCGTAATTATGGTTGTTGTTACGGAGATTAGCTTCTTTCGTTGTGAAGTATACTCCTTCCTGCAGTTGGAGCTGAGTAACCGTATGTAGGAACGGGATTACCTTGTTTTCCCGGCCGGTATTTTTATTTTCCATCCGTTGTAGTGCACGCGCCCCCATTGCATCTGCTTCTTCTTCCAGGCCTTTGTCGTTATTAACGGAGACTCCACCTTTCATCTGGAAGGTGGGCTGTACCCGTCCCTGTTTCTGTTGTACCACATGCCAGGCTTCATGGGGCAGGTGCTTTTCTTGTCCGGGTGCAACATGTATATCAGTTCCCTGTGCGTAAGCCAATGCCTGCAGTTGGGCGGGTCTGTCTGAATTATAATGAACCTTTACATCGTCGGCAGAAAAGCCGGAAAGGTTTTCAATACCGGATTTCAGCTGATCTGGTAAACCGGTGTTATTAACTTTAGCGCCTGTTGCCTGGTCTTTCAGCTGAAAGGGGGCCACCTGTTGGGGGCGCAAACTAAATGGTTTTAATTGCAGAGGTGGTTCTTCTTTTTCCTTCTGTTTTTGTATTGTAAACCGTCCCTGAACGGGTAACGGTTCCTCTTCGTTCTTTATTAGCTGAACAGGTGTCTGATTCCCGCGTTGCGCCATTTTGGTCTGAAATACACCAGGTAAGCTTTTGCCGGTGTTATTAGTACTTTGTTCGCTGACGGCCCTTGAGGGATGGCTGTCTGATTTTTTTTCCGACCATGTATTTTGCATAAAAATAAAAATAATGGTGAAGAGGTTTTTAGGATACGTACTAAATTTAACAAAAAAAGAGGTAAATCCAAAATAGAAATATCACAGAGCCTGTAAGGATATAGTGCTTGATTAGGTATGATGAGGGTACATGATTGATATCAGATAATCCGGGGCTAGCGGAGAAATAGCAGGTATATCGCCAGGGCTGTCAGGATCAGGAATATAAGGAGTTTGGGCAGAAAATTGCCCTGATGTTTTTTACTGCCGGGGGCCATTCCCTGTTGCTGTATAATTTTATCAATTTCGGTATTCATGGTGCTTGAGCGCTGACCAGGTGTCCTGCTTTTATACAGGCTATCCACATAGGCCAGGCTTTCCGCAAGTGGTTTACCCGTTTGATCTTTGTAGTATTTTACTGCATGAACCTTTTTGTTTTCTGCAAGTAATGAGAGGATGGTATCGTCGATATTATTGGTATGAGGGGACGTGAGCGGCTTTGGTAACTGAAGATTATCAACGTAATCTTTGGCTTCTTTCAGCCCGCAATGGGCGGTATCATAAACGAGTTTCACCGCTTCCACTTTCCGGTGTTGTTGCAATAGCAGGCGAACCTTGTTTTCTGTGTCTTGGGAGATGTTCATAATTGAAGTTAAGAAGAAACAGGCCGGGGTAGTAATTATGTTTTTTTGAGATGACGATGACAGATATGTATAACGGGAAGGGCATTATATTATCTAAAACAAAAAAGCCCTGATAACTTGCGTTACCAGAGCTTTAAAGCTTGCGGAGAAGAAGGGATTCGAACCCTTGATAGGCTTTCACCTATACACACTTTCCAGGCGTGCCAGTTCAACCACTCCTGCACTTCTCCGTGATTATCTTTGCCTGAACAAAAAGGAAGGGTTGATTTTCCAATTCAGGGTTGCAAAGATAATCCTTTAGTTTATATTTCAAAAAAAAGTTTAATTCTTATCATACAGCTTCCATATTCCTCCGCCTAAAAGCCCGCCTACAATGGGTCCTACGAGGAATACCCACAAATGGGAAAGGGCGGCGCCGCCAACAAACAGAGCCGGTCCGATACTCCTTGCCGGGTTCACAGATACTCCTGTAACCGGGATACCTACAATATGGATCATGGTGAGGCAGAGACCTATTGCCAGTCCGGCAAATGCGCTGTTGCCATTGTTTTTACTGGTGCTGCCATGAACTACTACCAGGAAAATGGCGGTAAGAACGATTTCAGCAATCAATCCACTGATCAGTGAATAATGGTCTGGTGAGCCATCTTCCACACCATTGGCGCCAAGGCCGTTGGCAGCAAGACTGTAATCTGCTTTTCCCTGTGCAATAAAATACAGGAGTGCAGCAGCAACAATACCTCCGATGATCTGTGCTACAATGTATCCGCCCGCATCTTTGCCGGATATTTTTCCTGTAGACCACAGGGAAATAGTAATAGCCGGATTTAAATGACATCCGGAGATGTGGCCTACAGCGTACGCCATGGTTACTACTGATAAACCAAATGCAAAAGCGATACCCAGAAACCCTACGTGCGTACCGGCTAACACGGCACTGCCGCAACCCATAAATACCAGGACAAAAGTGCCGAAGAATTCAGCAATGCATTTCTGTGATAAGGAAACTCCCATAGAATAATGAATTTTGTGGTGAATAGAAAATAGGGGAAGAGAATTTGGTGATATTTAAAATTACCTTAAATATTCAAAATAAAAAAAAGCGAAAGTACAACTGAATGTATCTCCCGCTTGTATAAGCTTCCGTTAAAAAGGTATTTAGTATACTTCGATTGGCGTTAGTTCGCCCCGCAGTGATGTTTCCAGCATTGTCTTTGCATCGTCTACAGAGAGTCCCTGACCCAATACGAACATCAGTTTGGTGACTGCTGCTTCAAAGGTCATATCATGCCCGCTCACTACCCCAATTTCCACTAAATGCTGACTGGTTTCATATTTGCCTAACTCCACAGAGCCGCCATCACATTGGGTAATGTCTACTACAATGGCGCCATGATCAATCACTTTTTTTATGCTCTCAATAAACCAGGGCTGTGTATTGGTGTTGCCACTGCCAAAGGTTTCCATGATCACACCTTTCAAACCGGATACACCCAGCGTGGCTTCTACAGCTCTCCTGGTAATGCCCGGGAATAATTTCAATACGGTGATATTTGTTTCCAGTTCTTTATGCACCTTCAGTGGTTGTGTAGGCGGCGGTAAAATAAACTGGTGCTTGAATTTAATATCGATGCCGGCTTCCGCGAGCTGAGGGTAGTTCATGGTATAGAAGGCCTCAAACTTTTCCGCGTTATATTTTTTGGAACGGTTGCCTCTGAACAGGGAGAAGTCAAAGTAAATACATACTTCAGGTACCATAGAGATGGCAGTGCCATTATGCCTGCTGCAGGCTATTTCCATCGCTGTTATGATGTTCTCTTTGGCATCTGTACGTATTTTCCCGATGGGAAGCTGGGAGCCGGTTAAAATAACGGGCTTCGACAGGTTTTCCAGCATGAAGCTCAGGGCGGATGCCGTGAAGGCCATTGTATCGGATCCGTGCAGAATTACAAAACCATCGTACCGGTCGTACCGGTCTTCAATAATACTGGCCAGTTCCACCCATATCTCCGGCTGCATGTCTGATGAATCAATAGGCGGATTAAATGCGTACACATAAAAATCGATGCCCATCCGGTATAGTTCCGGTAAATTATTCCTTATTTCATTGAAGCCGATCGGGCGCAGCGCTTTGGTTTTATCGTCGTAGATCATACCTACAGTACCGCCCGTGTAAATTATCAGAATTTTACTCATTGTGCTAGTAGCCATTGCCTGCAAAGGTATTCACTAAACAGTTAGAGCATTTTGAATAATTTCCGGGCATTGCTGCTTGTTATAGCTGCAACGTCTGCTATTTTTAGATTTTTTATATCTGCCACCTTTTCACCTGCCAGCGGGAGGTAAGCACTTTCATTGCGTTTACCGCGATAAGGAACCGGCGCCAGATAGGGTGCATCTGTTTCCATCACGATATGCGCCAGGTCTATTTCTTCCAGCAGCTTATCCAAACCCGACTTCTTGAAGGTAACTACCCCGCCTATGCCCAGGTAAAAGCCCAGATCAATGATTTCCTTGGCTTCTTCCAGGGTGCCCGAAAAACAGTGGAAAACACCGCTTAAACGGCCATCCTGCAATGCCTTTACTTCGTTGATACATTCCCGTGTAGCTTCCCGGCTGTGAATGGATACGGGCAACCCATACTCCCGCGCCAGCATCAGCTGCTCCTGGAAAGCCTTGTATTGCTGGATAAGCAGGGATTTATCCCAGTAAAAATCCAGTCCTATTTCCCCGATCGCCCGGAAAGGCCGCTGCTGTAACCAGGCTCTTACCAGGTCCAGCTGCTCATCTACGGCTTCCTTTACATAACAGGGGTGTATTCCCATCATGGCATAAATATGATCGGGATACCTGGCTTCCAGCGCCAGCATCCCTTCAATGGAACTCTCGTCTATATTCGGCAACAACAGTTTATCTACCCCCGCTGCTATGGCCCGCGCTACCATTTCGTCCCGGTCGGCCTCAAATTCTTCAGAATAAAGGTGCGTGTGGGTATCTATCCAAAGCATAATAATTATTTTATTAAATTTGTAATTTCTTTAATATTTAAACGGTATCTTTATTTCTGTAAAGGTAAAGACCGAAAAACCTAATTGCTAATAAAACCTAAACTATGAAAAGCTATTTCAGTACCAATCGTGTGCTGGCGTGGACCTTCACCAGCGTGGCAGTAGTCACCATTTTCTTTGCCTGTAAGAAGGAAGTAACCACAGATACTGCACCGAATAACCAATCAGATAACAATACCATTGCTGCTTCACAACACGAGGCGGCCGCCAGCGCCATGTACAGCGGACTGTTTGAAACTGTGGCGGAAGTAGCCATTACGCAGGGATTGTTTACCGCCCGCAAGGCAGATAACGTAAACAATGCGCTGGCCGTTACAACTTCCTGCCCAGTAGCAGAACTGCTGGATGCCACTAACCCCGATCAATGGCCTAAAAAGGTAAAGATTGATTTTGGGGAATCGTGCCTCGACAGGTATGGCGTGTACCGCAGCGGTATATTAAATGTTACTTTCAGTGGTCCGTTATTCAATCCTGCTTCTATCATCGTGGTAGAGCCACTTGGATATAAACTCAACGGCAAATCCGTAGAAGGCCAATTTATCATCGGTGGCGTGAGCTACAGCGCAACAACCGGTATCCAGTATACCACCGAATTAACCAACGGAAAAGTAACGCTTAGCGATAGTGTTGTGATAAACTATGCCAGTAAGAAAACCATTAAGCAAACAGCAGGTTTTGACCCGGTAACACCGTTGTTAAATCCTTCTGATGATGTGTTTACCGTGGAGGGAACTGCCAGCATTTCTTATGAAAAAGGGCCTGTAATTGGTGTTACGGCCACTTTTACAACACAGGAAGCACTGGTGAAAATATTTGACTGCCAGCACTTCGTTAAAGGAAAACTGAAGGTTGAATTTGATAAAGTAACCGGGGTAATTGATTACGGCAATGGTAAATGTACCGATCCCATTACGATTACTGTAGGAGATAAAACCAAAGAGATCAAGTTATAAACCTGTTTAACTGTTGCTGATAAACTCATTTATCAGCAACAGTTATTATAATATAGCGGCTACTTCAAATTTTTGCTTCCTGCAATACTCCAGTACCCGTGGCAGCGCATACTCCAGCCGGTCCCAGGCTTTGGCGCTGTCGTGAAATACCACAATAGATCCCGGCTGCAACTTGAATACTACGTTCTGCACACAGGCTTCCCCATTGATTTGCGTATCAAAATCGCCGCTGAGAATATCCCACATAATAATTTTAGCGCCCGGCATCTTATTCCTGATCTGACGGATCTGGAAGGGAGTGATCCTGCCATAGGGAGGTCTGAACAACGGGGAGGCAATATATTTTGCCGCTTCCAGCACATTTTCAATATATTTTCCGGTATTGGTTTTCCATCCGTTCAAATGGTTATGGGTATGATTGCCGGTAGTATGCCCTGCTTCCAGTATCTGCTGATAGATAGCGGGATGCTCCAGTACATTTTTTCCTATACAGAAAAAAGTGGCTTTGGCATTGAACTTTGCCAGTTGCTCGAGCACAAAGGGCGTTGCCTGCGGATGCGGGCCATCATCAAAAGTAAGATATACCTTATTCCCTGCCGGGGAGAGATTCCAGACACAGCTTTTGTATAAGGCTTTCAGGATGCCGGGAGTTTTAGTAAGATAGAACATATAGCCTTTGGCTTTTTAGCGATGAGCTTTAGTATTGCAATATACTTAATGTCTGTTAGCAGGACTTCGTATTAAAAAATTTTAATCTCCCAATTATCTCCCTGCCAATAACTTCCACCTAAAAGCTAAATCCTTATCTTTGCGGCCTATGGATCACAAAAAAGTAAGAGTGCGTTTTGCGCCCAGTCCTACTGGTGGCTTACATCTTGGAGGTGTACGCACTGTATTGTTCAACTATTTGTTTGCGAAGCAGCACAACGGCGATTTTGTGTTGCGTATAGAAGATACAGACCAAACCCGTTACGTTCCCGGCGCGGAAGAGTATATCAATGAATGTTTGCGTTGGTGCGGCCTTACTCCCGATGAGAGCCCGGAGGCAGGCGGACCGTTTGCTCCTTACCGTCAGAGTGAGCGCAAGCATTTATACCGTCAATATGCGGAACAGCTGGTAAAAGCCGGCCATGCATACTACGCTTTCGATACCCCCGAAGAACTGGAAAGTATGCGCGAGCGCCTGAAAACGCCGGAGAATCCTTCTCCGCAATACAACCATGTTGTAAGGGCAAAAATGCGTAATTCCCTTACGCTCTCCGATGCTGAAGTACAGGACCTGCTGGTGAAGAATACGCCGCATGTTATCCGTATAAATATGCCTGCCAATGAAGAAGTTACTTTTACCGACCTGGTTCGTGGAGAAGTAACCTTTCATACTTCGCAGGTAGATGATAAAGTTTTGCTGAAAGCAGATGGTATGCCTACCTATCACCTTGCTGTGGTAGTGGACGATTATCTCATGAAAATAACCCACGCCTTCCGCGGAGAAGAATGGCTGCCATCGGCGCCGGTACATCTCCTGCTCTGGAAATTCCTGGGTTGGGAAGCCGATATGCCGCAATGGGCGCATCTTCCACTGATCCTGAAACCGGATGGCAATGGCAAACTGAGCAAACGTGACGGCGATCGTTTAGGCTTCCCCGTATACGCCATGAACTGGACTGACCCCGTGAGCAAAGAAGTAACGAAAGGCTTCCGTGAACGTGGTTTCCTGCCGGAAGCGTTTATTAATATGCTGGTGATGCTGGGCTGGAATGATGGTACTGAGCAGGAAATTTTCTCCCTGGAGGAACTGATCCAGAAGTTCTCCCTGGAGCGAGTACATAAGGCCGGCGCCAAATTCGATTTCGAAAAAGCCAAATGGTTTAATCACCAGTATATCCACCACAAAGACAATGGAAGCCTGGCAGCCTTGTTCCAGCCGGTGCTGGATGAAAAGGGAGTTACCGCCGATCCGGCTTATGTGGCTACCGTAGCAGGGTTAGTAAAAGAGCGCTGCTATTTTGTGAATGAAATATGGGACCACGGATTCTTCTTCTTCCAAAGCCCGGACAGCTATGATGAAGCTGCTGTAAAACCAAAATGGAATGCTGATAAAGAAGCATTTTTTCATGCCTGGTCTGAACAGCTGGAATCATTGTCTGCTGCTCCTGCAGCCGATCTGGAAACTGCTTTCAAAGCGCTGGCTGCTGAAAAGAATCTTAAAATGGGAGATGTACAATTGCCATTCCGCATTATGCTGACCGGTGGTAAATTCGGTCCTCCTGTATTTGATATCGTGGCAACGCTCGGTGTAGCGGAAACCCGTAACAGGATTGCAAAGGGACTGGCAGCGTTTAAGTAGAATTGTTATTAGTTTCAAATAGATTAAGGCTAAGCGACGGTGAGTCGCTTAGCCTTAGTTATTTTTCCAGGTTTTTAATTCCGAGTACGTGCTGATCAGCTCAAAGTCGCTGTCGTTGTGCACCACTTCCAGATCAAAGCTCATGGCATAAAAAGCAATTACGCAATCGTTGCTTTTGCGAATGGTAACACCTTTTTTGCGGAGTAAACGGAATAATGCGGAGGCACCCATAGCGGCGGCCATAGGCGCTATTTCCAGTCTTGTAAAACGGCGGAATGTTTCCTTTACTTTCTGATGCTGGTTATCATCTCTTATTCCTTGCAGGCATTCCTGAACAACAATGGGAATAAGCGGAATTTCAAAATCATTATCGATGTAATGAGTTAACAGGTTGGTTTGTGGTGTTTCCTTCCGCCGTAAAGCATCAATCCAAACGGATGTGTCGAAGAGTAGTGGTTGCATTATTTACCTCGCATTTCGTTTAAATCTCCTTCCCATTCAATCTTTCCCTTCAGGTCTAAAAATTTACGCTGATTCATACCTAAAATATACTTCCTGAGCGCCTCGTTTATAACTTCCTCTTTGGTTTTACCCTTGTTAAGCTTCATCGCTTCTTTGATCAGCTTATCGTCTAAATCTATATTGGTTTTAGCCATATAAAGTGATTTACTGTAAATAAAAATACATATAATTATACACATAAAAAGGCCGGACAGTAACTGCCCGGCCTTCACTTTTTTTAAAAAAAATATTTATTTCCCTTTAGCGTTTTCTTTTGCCCAGGCATCTTTCAGCGTTACGGTCCGGTTGAACACTATTTTTTCAGGCGTGCTGTCTTTATCCACTACAAAGTAACCTTTGCGCAGGAACTGGAAACGTTCGCCCGGGGCAGCTTGCAGCAGTCCTGGTTCCACATACGCCTGTTTAATGACGTGCAGCGAATCCGGGTTGATAAGCGTTTTGAAGTCGGCTTCCTCTGCCTGTGGATTTTCCGCGGTAAAGAGGCGGTCGTAGATCCTTACTTCAGCGGTTGCGGCATGAGCTGCGCTTACCCAGTGAATGGTGCCTTTAACGGTTAAGCCGCTCTGGTCGCCGCCACTTTTGCTTTCGGGCAGGTACGTGGCGTAAATGGTAGTGATATTGCCGTCGGCATCTTTCTCAAAGCTTTCGCCTTTGATGATATATGCATTTTTCAGTCGTACCATCAGGCCGGGACCGAGGCGGAAGAACTTTTTAGGAGGCGCTTCCATGAAGTCTTCCCGCTCAATGTACAGGGTATTGCTGAAAGGCAGGGTGCGGGAGCCAGCGTTTTCATCTTCCGGGTTATTATCGGCAGCCATTTCTTCTACCTGTCCTTCCGGGTAGTTGGTGATCACCAGTTTTACCGGGTCCAGTACTGCCATTACGCGGTTGGCGGTTCTGTTCAGCTCTTCGCGGATACAGAATTCCAGCAGGCCGAGTTCAATCATGTTATCACGTTTCTGCACACCTACGCGTTCGCAGAGCTGGCGGATGCTGGCGGCGGTGTAGCCGCGGCGGCGCAGACCACTGATAGTCGGCATGCGGGGATCGTCCCATCCGCTTACATGACCTTCTTCCACCAGTTGTTTCAGTTTTCGTTTACTCATCACCGTATAAGTGAGGTTTAAACGCGCAAACTCGTACTGGCGGCTGGGGAAGATCTCCAGTTCTTTGATGAACCAGTCGTACAGCGGGCGGTGCGGGATGAACTCCAGCGTACAGATGGAATGAGTAATATGTTCGATGCTATCGCTTTGTCCGTGCGCGAAATCATACATCGGGTAGATGCACCATTTGTCGCCGGTACGGTGGTGATGGGCATGTTTAATGCGATACATGAGCGGGTCGCGCATGTGCATATTGGGGGAAGCCAGGTCTCCTTTGGCGCGGAGTGTTTTTTCCCCGTCTTTGAATTCGCCTTTGCGCATCCGCTCAAACAGGTCCAGGTTTTCCGCAACAGAGCGGCTTCTGGCCGGGGTGGGCGTACCAGGCGCGGTGGGGGTACCTTTGGCTGCGGCAATTTCATCGGCGCTGGCATCTTCTACATAGGCCAGTCCTTTTTCTATCATTTTTACGGCAAATGCGTAAAGCTGTTCAAAATAGTCAGAGGCATACAATTCCTTTTCCCACTCAAATCCCAGCCAGCGGATATCCTCTTTAATGGAGTCCACGTATTCAGTATCTTCTGTTACCGGGTTGGTATCATCAAAGCGGAGATTGGTTTTTCCATTGTATTTCTGGGCCAGTCCAAAGTTCAGCACAATGGATTTGGCATGACCTATATGCAGGTAGCCATTAGGTTCTGGCGGAAAACGGGTCAGTACCCTTCCGTCGTTAACGCCGTTCGCTATGTCTTCTTCAACAATTTGTTCTATAAAGTTGAGGGATCTTTCTTCGCTCATAATGATTTTATCTTGGACGGCAAATGTACAAAAAAGCCGAGAGCTTAAGCTTTCTGCTTTTTCGTACATTTACTTCCTTAATATGATAATGGTATGGTCAACCCGTTAAATCGTCCTGTTCGTGTATTGGTAGCTAAGGTGGGCCTGGATGGCCACGACAGGGGCGCAAAAGTAATTGCGGCAGCACTGCGGGATGCCGGAATGGAGGTAATATATACCGGTTTACGCCAAACCCCGGAAATGGTGGTGAATGCAGCCCTGCAGGAAGATGTGGACGCTATTGGCATCAGTATTCTCTCCGGCGCCCATATGACCGTATTCCCCAAGATCATTGCCCAGATGAAGGAAAAGGGCATGAACGACGTACTGCTGACCGGTGGCGGCATCATCCCCGATGCCGATATGGAAACACTGCAGGAAATGGGGGTAGGAAAACTGTTCCCTCCCGGCACCAATACCAAAGATATTTCTGAGTATATCACCGGCTGGGTGGCCAGTCATAGAAATTTTTAAAAATATTTCCCTGTTGCCGTAACATTTTCTAAACCGGGTCGTCTTTAATGGAAATAGTCCACCAAATATCTAAAAACCATAACACCCGTTTTTATGAAATGTAAGTTGTGCCCGTTATTCCTGTTACTGTTGACGTTGTGTTGTAATGTATTTGCCCAGGAGAAAAAAGATTCAGCCAATGCTGCTGCCCCCGATACTGCTACCGGGAAAACCGTTTTTTCCATCATTTTTGGAAAATATCCCAAACACCGGGAAGGGGTATACGTAACCCACGGTGGCGACGGTCCCCTGCTGTCCTTTGCTTCTATGAAAGAAAACGGGGAACACCTGCGCAACATCCCCCGGTTTACCCTCTTTCTCAATGTTGGCTCTAACTTTAATAAAGACTTCTCGAAGAACTTTGGCGTTTTTACGGGCATCAATATCAAAAACATTGGTCTGATCTCCAAACCTACCGACTCTCTGAAGCTTAAACAGCGCGTGTATACCCTTGGTGTTCCGCTGGGGATAAAGATAGGTGACGTGACTTCCGGCAGCTTCTTCTTTTTTGCCGGTGGAGAAATAGACCTGGCCGTTAATTATAAAGAGAAACAATTTGTAGATGGCGATAAAGTCCATAAGTTCAATGAATGGTTCAGCGACCGCACACCACTGCTGATGCCCTCCTTTTTTGCCGGGTTCCGCATTAACCCCGGCTTCGGACTGAAAGTGCAATACTACCCGCAGAATTTCTTTAACAAAGACTTTAAAACAAAAGATAAAGACGGTAATTCCGTTTATCCGTATAAAAACTTAGAAGCAAATATGATGTTCGTTACGCTCAATTATAACTTCAGCGGTATCGATTATTTTAAAGTAAAGAAGAAAAGACACTATATGAAGATGAAAAACGGAAAAGCAGAGTTTGAAGTGAACTATTAAGAAAAATATATCCGCTATTTTGGGCAAACCGGAACTAATTTTACAATTAGTTCCGGTTTTTTTTTGTCGATAGCAGTTATCGCCAAAATGAGAGAAAGCGGCTATCGGGCTGATTCGTTAGGTTATTGAATATTGCTTAATATTGATAAACTAAAATACGGCACATGTATCAGACGTTAAGCACACAACTGGAAAACAATATCCTCACGATTACGATCAACCGCCCGGAAAAGCTGAATGCCCTCAACCAGCAGGTGCTGGCCGACCTGGCATTGGCGGTAGATGAAATATACAGCAACCGGGAAATCAAGGGCGCCATTATTACCGGTGCAGGTGAAAAAGCATTTGTAGCAGGTGCAGATATCAGCGAGTTCCTTACTTTATCAGATAAACAGGGAGAAGAACTGGCCAAGAAAGGCCACGTAATTTTTCAGCGTATAGAAAGCAGCCCTAAGCCCATCATTGCCGCCGTAAACGGCTTTGCACTGGGTGGGGGCTGCGAACTGGCGATGGCCTGCCATTTCCGGATTGCCAGCGACAACGCAAAGTTTGGCCAGCCGGAAGTAAACCTCGGGCTCATTCCGGGTTATGGCGGCACCCAGCGTCTTACGCAGCTCATAGGAAAGGGAAAAGCCCTGGAACTGATGCTCACGGGGGACATGATCAACGCCACAGAAGCACAGGCCTGGGGATTGGTGAACCATGTTTTAAAGCTCGAAGAATTGCTGCCCAAAGCGAAATCCATCTTACAAAAAATACAAACAAAAGCGCCGCTGGCAGTAGCGCGCGTGATTAAATGCGCTAATGCCGCACTGGATAAGGACATGGACGGCTTTGAGCTGGAACTGAAGGAATTCGGGGCCTGCTTCGCTACAAAAGATCTGCAGGAAGGCGCTGCCGCCTTTATTCAGAAAAGACAGGCGAATTTTACCGGGGAATAGCTTGCAGCCCAACCCGTAAAGCCGTACTTTTGTAGCCTTAAAAGTTTAAGTCATGGAATTCAGAATAGAGAAAGACACAATGGGCGAGGTTAAAGTGCCTGTAAATGCCTATTATGGCGCTCAAACACAGCGCTCCATTGAAAATTTCAAGATCGCACAGGATATCAACAAAATGCCGAAGGAAATTATCAAGGCATTCGCTTACCTGAAGAAAGCGGCAGCTATCACTAACCTCGAAGCAGGCGTACTGCCCAAGGAAAAAAGTGATCTGATTGGCCAGGTTTGCGATGAAATCCTGGAAGGTAAACTGGACGATCAGTTTCCGCTGGTAGTATGGCAAACAGGCTCCGGTACCCAGTCTAACATGAACGTAAACGAAGTGGTGGCTTACCGCGCTCACGTAATTCATGGCGGTCAGCTTACTGATAAAGACAAATTTGTTCACCCCAACGATGATGTGAACAAATCACAGTCCTCCAACGACACCTTCCCTACTGCTATGCACATCGCTGCTTACAAAATGCTGCAGGAAGTTACCATTCCCGGCATCACAAAGCTCCGCGACACGCTGGCAAAAAAGGCAGAAGCGTTTAAAAACGTAGTGAAAATTGGCCGCACCCATTTTATGGATGCTACCCCGCTTACACTCGGACAGGAAATCAGCGGCTATGTAGCCCAGCTGAATCATGGCCTGAAAGCTATCAACAATTCACTGGCTCACCTGAGCGAACTGGCATTGGGTGGCACTGCAGTAGGCACCGGCATCAATACGCCAAAAGGCTATTCTGAAAATGTGGCAAAGAATATCGCCCTGTTAACCGGTTTACCTTTTATTACAGCAGAAAATAAATTTGAAGCCCTCGCTGCACACGATGCCATCGTAGAAGCACATGGTGCGCTGAAAACAGTGGCAGTAAGTTTAATGAAGATAGCCAACGACATACGCATGCTGAGCTCCGGCCCACGCGCGGGTATCGGCGAAATTCATATTCCCGACAATGAACCGGGATCGTCTATCATGCCGGGCAAAGTGAATCCAACCCAGTGCGAAGCCCTCACCATGATTGCGGCACAGGTAATGGGTAACGATGTTACTATCAGTATCGGCGGTTCCAACGGACACTTTGAACTGAACGTATTTAAGCCGGTAATGATCTTCAACTTCCTGCACTCTGCACGCCTCATCGGCGACGGTTGCGTAAGCTTCAACGATAAATGCGCAGAAGGCATCGAACCTATTGAAGCCAATATCAAAAAACATGTGGAAAATTCCCTGATGCTGGTAACGGCACTGAACACCAAAATTGGCTACTACAAAGCAGCCGAAATTGCGCAGAAAGCCCACAAGGAAGGAACTACCCTCAAAGAAATGGCCGTGAAACTGGGTTATGTAACCCCGGCCGAATTTGATGAATGGGTAGTACCAGCAAACATGGTAGGAGAAATCAAGTAATAACAGATCATATTTATGGAAGAAAAGAGTCCCGCCAATAACGGGACTCTTTTTTTATTACCTTCAATGCAAACAAGCACCACGATCATGGATATAGTCTTTTTCAGCGCGCAGCCATACGATGTTCATTACTTCAATCAAAGTAACCACCAGGAGGAGCATCGTTTCCGTTTCCTGGAAGTGCAGTTAAATGAAGATAATGCCGCCCTGATAAAAGATGAACCGGTGATCTGCGTATTTGTGAATGATAAGGTGAATGCGGCTGTGATCAGTATGCTTCAGCAAAAAGGCGTACGTCTTATTGCATTGCGTTGTGCCGGTTTTAATAATGTAGATCTCAAGGCAGCAGCAGCAGCAGGTATAAAGGTAGTGCGCGTGCCGGCCTACTCGCCTCATGCGGTGGCGGAGCATGCGGTGGCCTTACTCCTGGGGCTGAACCGGAAAATATATAAATCGTATAACCGTGTGCGTGACGGCAACTTTACACTGAACGGACTGGAAGGTTTTGATCTCTTTGGTAAAACAATCGGCGTGGTAGGGACAGGCAATATCGGTTCCGTGTTTTGCAGGATCATGCTGGGCTTCGGTTGTAAGGTGTATGCGCATGATATTTACGAGAATGAAGAGCTGCTGGAATCAGGTGTAAAGTATGTATCGCTGGATACTATTTTTGCACAGTCGGATGTGATATCGCTGCATTGCCCGCTGATGGAGCGTACGCGGCACATGATCAATGCGAATGCTATTGCATCCATGAAGATGGGCGTGGTGCTGATCAATACCAGCCGCGGCGGATTAATAGATACGGCTTCGGTGGTGGCAGCGCTTAAAGATGGCCATATCGGCGCACTTGGAATAGATGTATATGAGCAGGAAGAACACCTGTTTTTTCAGAACTTCTCCGGAAGTATTATCCAGGACGATGTATTATCAAGGTTAACTACCTTCCCCAATGTGCTGGTAACTGCCCACCAGGGCTTTTTTACAAAAGAAGCGCTTACGCAGATAGCAGAGGTAACGCTGAACAATATACGTAGTTTTGAAAAAGAGGGCGTGTTGTTAAACGAGGTGAAGTAGCGTAGCGATAATAGTACGCAGGCTCAGAATAATAATGAGGATGCCTACCATAATCATCAGTGGTTTCCGTTTTATTTTCCGCACCAGGATGGCAGCAAAAGGAGAAGCAATCACACCACCGATTACCAGGCCTACAATCACCTGCCAGCTGGAGATGCCGGTGAAGATCAGGAAGGTGGCAGCGCTGGAAAGGGAGATAAAGAACTCTGCTGCATTTACGGAACCGATGGTATAATGTACGGTACGGCCTTTACTCAGCAAGGTGGAAGTAACAATGGGACCCCAGCCTCCGCCACCGATGGCGTCCATAAATCCTCCTATAAATGCCAATGGTCCGAGTCTTTTTGTTTTGGTTTTTCTTTTATTTTTCTGGATGCCTTTCCGGATCACTATAATACCGAGTACCAGCAGGTATGCGCTGATGAAGGGCTTTATCACATCTCCGTCAATCTTGTCGGATAACAGGTAAGCGCCGGAGATGGCGCCGATCATTCCCGGGATCAACAGGCATAAAAACAGTTTCTTATTTACGTTGCCCAGTTTAAAATGTGCAAACCCTGAAGCGCCGGTGGTAAATACTTCTGCCACATGCACGCTGGCGCTGCTTACTGAAGGCGATACGCCCAGTCCCAGTAATAAAGAAGAAGAGGTAGCGCCGTATGCCATACCCAATGCGCCGTCTACCAGTTGCGCGCATAATCCCACCACAATATAAAACAGCAGCTCTGTTGTAAAGAGGGAGTGAAAGAACCGGCGTACATTTCCCTGTACGGCATCCGGTACTTCGTAATAATAAAGGGCAATCAACGCGGTGACTATCAACAACGATACAACCCCTATCTGCCACCATTTGAAGGAGGACTGCGGCTTTTCGGTAACGGTGCCTGCAACGGCTGTTGTACGTGTAGTCATACCAGTTATTTTAAGTAGTTTTTTAAAAAACAGGAATGCAGCGATATCGCTGCACCCCTGTATCTCAGCAACTATTATTTATTATTTCCGCTGGAACACATTGTCGTATGTTAACGCCAGGTAGTATAATCCGCCAATAGTGGGACCTCCCACATACTGGAAGTACTTGGAGTTCAGAATATTGGAAGCGCCCAGTTTAAAGGATGTTTTGATTTTTGGTACACGGTAGGTGATCTGCGCATCTACGGTGTTGTAGGAAGGCACGTCGCCGTTACCAAAGAGGTTCTGCCAGTAGAAAGTATTCTGCCAGTGCCATACTACGTTGAAGCCAACGTTTTTGTACACATTGCGGTTACCTAAGCTTACGTTGGTAAACCAGTCTGGTGTGTTAAAGCCGGGAATCAACGCATCATCTTTGGTTTTGTCCTGCGCCAGTTTGTTGTAGTTGGCGTTACCGCTGATGGTGTAATTTTTATACAGATCGTAAGTAACTGCTACAGCGAAACCGTAGTTGTTTACGGTGGATTTACTGTTGGTCCATACGCGGTAGCGATCCTGTAAAGACTTATCCAGCATCTGGTTCAGCACTGTTTGATCGGGATTGTTAACATTGCCTGTTTTAGGCACTACTGCTTCAATCTGGCCGATGAAATGTTTATAAGAGCTGTAGTATCCATCTATGTCTACAAAGAGTTTATTATCGAGCAATACCGCTTTATAGCCGGCTTCAAAAGAGGTGATCTGTTCCGGAACGATAGGATCCAGGTTGGCCACTTTCAATACGCCTGCATTTTTTGCGGCGGCGGCATCTTTGGAGATGTGTTCCGCGTTGATGGTTTTATTTACCGCTACACCAAACGCATCTACGGAGCTGGTGAGGAAGGAGTTTTTGAAGTAACCAAGTCCTTCTTCAATGAATGCGAGTCCGCCTACACGTCTTACCTGGCCGTTGTTTACGAAGGAGTAAGCTTCAAACAGTGAAGGGAAGCGGAATCCGTTTTGCCAGGAAAGGCGGAAGTTATGTTTGTCTTTGATGCTGTAAACTGCCGCGATGCGTGGGTTTACTTTACCTTCGAATTGTTCGTTTTTATCGTAGCGCAGGGAGCCGGTGAGCTTTAATGCGTCGTTGAAGAATGTTTTGCTGATTTGTGCGAAGCCGCCGTATTTACCGTACCAGATGTGTTTACCGCCTGGTTGGTTGCGTTTATCGGCGGGGCGGGAGAAATCCACGAAGTTGTTACCGTCCGGGATGATTTCATAGGTGCGGTAATCGGCGCCTACCAGTACATCGGCGAAATGGATGTATTTACGCAGGTTCCAGGTACCTTCTGTGTGGTAGAACCGGCTCTTTTGCAGGAGAGCGGCGCCGCCACTGGTATTTTCGGGGTTCTTGGAAGTAGGGTAAATATCCCAGTCGTTGATACTTTTTATTTTAGCCACCTGTGCATCAAAAGCGGGTGTGCCGGGCGTCCATCTGCCGGCGTCTGCAAAGGAGCGGGCAGCAGCGTGAGCGGCTACCAGGTCGGAGCCCGCCGTGAGCGCGTTGTTCAGGCCGGAAGTATAATCGGCCAGCCATTTTTTATCTGGTTTGAACGATTTTTCGAGGTTGTCGGCCAGCGGATTCATGTTATAGGAATCGCCGGTATTTTCAATGGAGATGTACGACCTCACGGTGAAGTCGGGGTGTACGAGTTCCAGTTTGCCGTTTTGTACAGTTACGCCTCTGAGGCCGATACGGTTACCACGTTGGAAGAAGCCGTCCATTTCCCCGTAGCGGTAAGACGCGGACAGTTCCAGTTTGTGGGGTAAGCGGAAGTTAAAAGACACGTCGGCTTTTTTATTCTTAACGGTAAAGTCGCCCACGATATCTTTTTCCCAGTAGCCGGTGCGGTGTACATTGTAGGCGCGTCCGTCTTTATCAATGACCTGGAGGTTGGAGTTATCGCCATATTTATTCCAGGCATCGTTGGCGATGTTGTTAGCGCCGCTGAGTTGTGGAAAGTCGGGGTTGGCTTTGGATTGCGGGGAAAAGTCGCTGTGGTTATCAGCGTACCAGTCGGTACCCTGCATGTAGCTCAGGTTAATTTTCCAGGCAAACCAGGAAGAGTATTGCTGTGCATAGCGTACAGCCGTTTCCGTGAGTAATTTTGCGCCACCGTCGTCGCCAACGTGGTTCACGGCTACTTTCTGGTATACGCTTACGCCCTGGTATTGGAAGGGGTTTTTAGTGATGAGGTTGGACATTCCGTTGATGGCGTTCATGCCATACAGGGCGGAAGATGCGCCGGGGGTGACTTCCACGCTGGAAATATCAAGCTCCGTAGGTCCGATGGCGTTACCCAGTGGTACGCCGAGGGTAGCTGCCTGGTTATCCACACCATCTACCAGCTGCATAAAGCGGAAGTTGTTGGGAACGTTGAAGCCGCGGGTGTTGAATACTTTGAAGGTAAGGCCTGCGGTGGTCATTTGCACGCCTTTCAGGTTACCGAGGGCGTCGTAGAACGTGGAAGAAGGGGTTTCTTTCAGCGCCCTGATGTCCAGTTTTTCGATGGCAACCGGTGAGCGGAGCAGTTTTTCCTGCTGACGGGAAGCGGACACCACTACTTCATTTACCAATAGTGATTGTGTATATAACTGGATGGCCAGTTTGCTGCTGCTGCTTTTTACTTCAAACTCCTGGGGTTGATAGCCTATGAGCCTGATGACCAGCTTTAGCGGAAATTTAGAATTGGTGGTTACTTCAAAGCGGCCGGTGGTATCTGTTTGAGCGCCGAAGGAAGTGCCTTTGATTTGTACGGAGGCGCCGGGAAGGGCTGCCCCATGATCGTCTGTAATTTTGCCCTGGATGACATAAGAGCCGTTAAGTTGAGCATGTACCAGTGCCGGACTGAATGCCAATATTAAGAACAGGTATTTTGCCAGCATTAAAAACTTTTGCATGTGCTGTAAACATTATTGATTCTGGAATGAGAAAATGATAAGGGGACCTTTTTACGATGCCGTGCCGCAACATCGTACTGAAAATGAATGATTTGTAAAATTTATTATCATATAGTCTATAGAATTAGTAGACAAATATAGTCCGGGTATTTTTCATTTCAAAGCAAATGGGGGGATTATTTGGAAAAAGGTGTGTCCGGAACTGCGATGGGAGTGCAATTGGGGTTCTAATTCCTTCAAGGTGAATGGATTGTCTTTAGCGGATGTTGTCTTTCTCAGGATTACGCTGATTATGCTGATTTAGGCGATTTGATCATTTGGGATTTTAAAGGATTTGGGGAGATGTAAGCGGATTTTATTTTTCCTTTTTTGGAAAAATGAGGTATTTAAAGATGGGTTGAATAGGAAGGAGGTAGGTAGTGGATGCTTTACACATGCTTTACACATGCTTTTGATATGCTTTACACATGCCTTTGACGTAGACTTGATGTGGAGGTGACGTGGACTTGATCCGTAATGTATTGTGCATCAATGCGCTATAGTAGGTCTAAAGATATTCCTTAGACGGACGCTGTAATATAAATTAACTGAATATCAACGCTTTATGTGCATTGTGAAGATAAACATGATCAACTGAAATTCCAAAAAAAATCAGGGAAAGACAACATCCGCTTACATCTCCCCGAATCCTTTAAAATCACAAATGATCAAATCCCTAAATCAGTATAATCAGCGTAATCCTGAGAAAGACAAAATACGCTAAAGACAACATATGCTAATTAAGCTACGGGATCTTTTGCCACGGCGTCGGGGTGTTCAACGGCTTTAGGCTGCATATGTTTTCCGAAGAAGCGTTTCTGGAACAGCAGGATCGTGATTACGCCGGTAGAAATAGCTGCATCGGCTACGTTGAATACGGGGCGGAAAAACACGAAGTAGTCGCCGCCTTTAAACGGAACCCATTTAGGCAGGTAGCCTTCGTAGATAGGGAAGTATAACATATCCACCACGCGGCCGTGCAGGAAGCTGCCATAACCGCCGCCGGCAGGCATAAACTTCGCCACTTCATACCCTACGCTATCGTTAAAAATAAGGCCGTAGAACATACTGTCTATCAGGTTGCCGGCTGCTCCTGCCAGGATCAGGGATCCACAGATCAGCAGGCCGGTGCTGTATTTTTCTTTGATGAGCTTTTTCATGTACACAAAGCCCACCACTACAGCTACCAGGCGGAACATGGTAAGAAGGATCTTCCCGAAGTCGCCTCCGAATTTAAGACCATAGGCCATTCCTTCATTTTCAATAAAATGGATCCGGAACCAATTGGGGAAAATCACAAACTCCTGTTGCATAAACATATGCGTCTTGATCCAGAATTTCAGTGTCTGGTCAATAACCAGGATCAGGATAACGATAAATACTACGTGACGATATTTCAACTGATATTAGAATTTTATCAAAAATAATAGTTTATTTCAAAGTCGAAGCCTGCAATATCATTATTCCTGGAAATATACCCTTTTTACGCGCTGTGAAATTCCTGTTAATATTTCATAGGGAATGGTTTCAGCCCAGGCGGAGAGGTCCTGTACGGACAAATCCTGGCCAAAAACAATCACCTCGTCTCCCTCCACTACGTCGGGGATATGTGTTACATCGAGCATAAGCATATCCATCGCCACTACACCGGCTACAGGCGCCAGTTTGCCACGAACCAGCATTTTACCAACGCCCATGCCTAGTCTGCGCGGGTAGCCATCTGCATAGCCAATACGCACGGTAGCAGTCACTGCCGGGCCTTTGGCTTCCCATTTGGCGCCATAACCCACGGTATCGCCGGCTTCCAGGCGTTTCAGTTGTGCTACGGTGGTTTTCAGGGTGCTTACATTGCGAAGCTGGTCCTGGATGCCGTTGCTGCTGTCGATGCCGTACATGCCGATACCCAGGCGCACCATATCCAGTTGCAGGTCGGGATGGCGACTGATGGCGGCGCTGTTGGCAATATGGCGGATGACAGTATAGCCCAGTGCTTTTTGCAGCTCATGGCTCATATCATAAAACAGGCGGCCTTGCTGCTGTGTGAAAGCATCCTTTGCAGGATCTTCACTGGCAGCCAGGTGGCTGAAAATGGATTGTACTTTCATCAGCGGGGTGGCAGTGAGTATTTGCGCCAGTTCGGCAATTTCGCTTTTCACGAAGCCCAGGCGGTGCATACCGGTATCAAGCTTGATGTGAACAGGGAACTCCGTTTTGCCTGCTGTGGTGATTTCTTCCATAAACTGCAGGAGGATCTGCATGGAATAAATTTCGGGTTCCAGGTTCCAGTGAAGGATGGCGTCGAAACTGGCAGGTTCCGGGTTCATCACCATGATAGGCATGGTAATGCCGGCCCTTCTTAGCTCCACTCCTTCGTCTGCGTAGGCTACCGCGAGGTAGTCGACTCCGTGAAACTGGAGGAGATTGGCTATTTCAAAGCTGCCGCTGCCATAGGAGAACGCTTTTACCATGGCCATTAATTTGGTGTTTGGTTTTAACAGCGACTGGTACAGCTTTACATTATGGGAAATAGCGGTGAGATTAATTTCCAGGATGGTTTGATGCGCCTTTTGTTCCAGCAGTTTGCCGATGCGTTCAAACTGGAAGATGCGGGAGCCTTTTACCAGGATGGTTTCGTTCTGGAAATCATCTGCGTTGAATTGTTGTATGTATTCATCGGTGGTGGTAAGGAACTGTGTTTTCAGGCCTTCTATCTGCTGGAAGCTTTTTTTCTCCCTGCCTATATTTTTACCGATAGCAATTAATTTATTGATGCCTTTCTTTTGGAGGAGGTCTGCTACTTCCTCATACAGGGTAGCGTCGCTTTTGCCACTTTGGAGGATATCGCTGAGGATAACCGTGCGGGTAGCGTGCTGCTGTTGTTGCTGGAGGAAGTCGAGCGCAATGGTTAAGGAGCCAAGGTCCAGGCTGTAGCTGTCGTTAATCACCGAGCAGTTATTGATGCCCTGTTTCAGTTCCAGACGCATGGCGATATTGCTGAGCTGATCCATCCGTTGCTGGATAACGGCTTGTTCCTTGCCGAGGTACAGCATGAGCGCCAGGCAGTGAATGGCGTTTTCGATGGAGCCTTCATCTACAAAAGGAATCTGGAAATGCAGGGGTTCCTGTTTGTAAAGGGCATCGATGCGGGTATGGTTATCGCGTTTATCCACACCGGTTACCCGGAGGTCGGCATCTGTTTTCCGTGACCACGAAAATAATTCCGGTCCGCCTTCCTGGTTTTCTTTTTTGCCTACCTGGTTGTGGAAGGCCAGCACACATTCATTGAGGGCGAGATAGTCTTTGCAGTAAATGAGGATATCACTTTTGGCAAACAGTACCAGCTTTTCATTTATTTTCTGGCGGATATTTAAGAATCCTTCACTGTGGGCTTCCCCGATATTGGTGAAGATGCCGATAGTGGGACGGATAATTTTTTCGAGGTTCACCATTTCGCCGGGTTGTGAAATGCCGGCTTCAAAGATGGCCAGCTGGTGTTCCGGTTTCATTTGCCATACAGAAAGCGGTACTCCTATCTGGGAGTTATAGCTTTTAGGACTGCGAACAATATTGTAATCTTTTTCCAGCAGCTGGTACAGCCATTCCTTTACAATGGTTTTGCCATTGCTGCCGGTGATGCCAATAACAGGTATATGGAACTGGTGCCGGTGAAAGGCCACCAGTGCGTGCAGCGCCTGCAGGGTGTCTTTTACGAGAATGAAGTTGGCTTTAGGATACTTCTCCAGCGGCACTTGTTCACTCACCACAAAATTGCTCACCCCTTTGCGGTACAATTCTTCAATGTATTGATGCGCGTTGCGCCGCGGGCTAACCAATGGAATAAACAGAGATGTTTCGGGGAAGCTGAGCTTCCTGCTGTCCAATAAAAGATGGTCAATTTCAGAAAATCCGGTCTCTTGCAACAATTCCCCTTTCAAAGTTTTGTTGATGCTGGCTGCGTTATACACGTTTATCAGGTTTGAATAATCACTTAGCTGCTGCAAAATTAATGTCTGCGCTGCTTTTTACTTCACTTCTCCTTCCGGTAATTCTTTTTTCTGATGATAGAGAGAATAGAGGATGGAACCTCCCAGGCATAGCACTATCACTATCAATGATACGTATACCGGTATATGAATATTGTGCTTGTGCAAAAAATACTCTGCCAGCATTTTCAGTCCTATGAAAACCAGGACGATGGCAATACCCTGGGGCAGATAATCAAATTTATCTACCGCTCCCCTCAGTAAAAAGAACAGGGACCTGAGTCCCAAAACCGCAAATATATTAGAGGTATATACTACCATCGGATCCCGCGATATGGCAAATACAGCCGGTATAGAATCTACCGCAAATAAGATATCTGTTACTGCCAGCATCACCACAACCAGTGATAATGTAGTGAGATATGCCTTATTATGTTTACGGATCACAAATTTGCCTTTCGGCTCTTCTGTAGTTACCCGCATGTATTTATTCATAAAACGGTAAATCGCATTTTCTTCCGGTTTAAATTCGTCATCCTCTTTTGTGACAAACATTTTAATGCCGGTATAAATGAGAAAAGCACCGAAGATGTATAATATCCATTCAAATCTTTCTATGAGCTCAATTCCCAGCCAGATAAATAAAGCCCTGAAAATAATGGCCATTAGTATACCTATCAGTAATACCCTGGAATAGTACTCTTCTTTTATCTTAAAAAAACTAAAGATGAGTACAAATACAAAGATATTATCTATCGATAGGGATTTCTCCATCAGGTATGCGCTCAAAAAGCTGATGGCCGGTTCTGCGCCGTCCTCCAGCCACATGAACCCAAAAAAGAGCATAGATAAAACTACCCAGAAAATGCTTTGCCACAGGGCAGTCTTCAAGCTTGTTTTCGTATTTTTCTTACTAAAAAAACCAAGGTCAAATACTACTGCCAGGATGATCACAATAAAAAATACCAGATATGTTACTTCTGTTTTTCCCACGTGATTTGCATTTTATGAGCAGCAAAGATAGGAAAACGGCAGCTAGGTTTCCGGTTTAAGGTTGCCATTTCCAGGAAGCGGCCACAGTTGTATGCCCTGAAAGCCAGTGTCTTACAGCACTTCAGCCTATTCAGCAAATTTACGTTGCCGCATAAACTGGAATACCATGGCAAATAGCAAAACCAGCCCAACGGGTACGAGGAAACAGATGACCTGCCATTTGGTTTTTTCCTGCCGAATTTTTTCTCCATCCAGCAAACGCAGTGTCAGCTCCTTGTTCCGGGCTTCCATGATACCGCTGTTGCCGCTGAGATACTCCAGGCAGTTGAGAAAAAACTCTTTATTGGCAAAGGCAAAGCCCGGGTTGAATTCGTTGATGCCCATTTGCAGCGGGCCTTCCTTGCGGGATACGGCGTTGGAAATTACATCGCCATCGCTTACCACAATCATTTTGTTGATAGTATCGGATGATTCCCTGAAAGGTTGACCTGATGCGTGAAACAGCTGGTTTACCGCATCAGGATTTTCCCGGTTGCGGAACAGGGAGGTGAATTTCCCTTCCAGCAAAACGGCTGTGGGCAGGTATTTCTGGCGGTATTCCCGCGGATTGGGCTGTGTTTTTACAATGTCCCAGCTTACCTGTGCCGGCAGCCGGGTAGTGCGGCTGTTCCTGGAAGTGGTGAGCAGTATGGTTTTGCGGATGGCGTCGTTTTTTATAGTGTCGATAGAACTTACGAAGCGGCTCAGCACCATATCCAGATTTTTTACGATAGGATGCGCTTTGGTAGGCATCAGCATGGGGAAATAAGGGAACGGCATCGGCTGTATCTGCGGCCGGTTGCCCACATTGCCTACTACCAGCGGCACTACATCGCTTTGCAGGTCCAGTACCAGATCCTGGTTAATGCGCACGCCGTAGCGGAACAGGAGGTCTTCCAGGTTCAGCCCGCGATCCATGGCAAAAAATTCCGGGTGCTCGTGTAAACTGTCCATGGTGGCGCTGGATTCATCGAGGAACCACAGTACTTTGCCACCATTCATTACATACTGATCTATTTTGAATTTATCTGCATCAGAGAAAGCGCCTGCCGGCTTTGCAAAGAGGATTACATTAAAATCGCGGGGTATGTAGGAAGCGGCCTGCAGGGTGAGGGTATCCAGGCCGTAGCTGGTTTGAAGGGTACTCAGGGCGTCGTATACTTCGGCGCCGAGCGATTCTCCATGACCCAGCATATACCCGATGAGTGGTTTTTCCTTTTCCTGCAATTTATGGATGGCATAGGCAAACTGGTATTCCAGCAACGCTTCCGAGCTGTTCATGGTTTGCATGGGATCCTGCCCGCCCTGGTTTTTCAGGAGATTCACCCCTATCGTTTTGCCTTTGTAATGCACCAGTGCGCCGGGGAAGATCAGTTTTTCAGCGAAGCCGTCGTTGGCCTCCTGCTGCACTTTCATATTAAACGGCATGATGCCCTGTGCGGTGAGTTCACCGAGGAATTTCATGCGTGCGGAGTCTGAAAGGCCTTGTCCGGGATTGATAAATGTAAACCGGAGGTTTTGTTTACCGTATTCGCGGAATTCTTCCAGCAGTTCGGAAGTAGATTGTGCCAGCTGACGGAAGCTGGCGGGGTAATCGCCTTTGAGGAATACCTCAATTTCCACCGGGCTGTCCAGTTTGCGGAGCATTTGCCGGGTGCTGGTGGTGAGCGTGTATCTTTTTTCTGCTGTCAGGTCCCATCTGCCATGAAAATAAGCTGCTGCTATATTAATGCCCGTGAGTACCAGTATAACTGCTATTGCACGTTGTATGTATTTCTTTCGTGTAGCCATGTTGTTTAGTAAGGACGGTCATTAACCGTTTTGCCAGAGTTTTCTTTGCAGGGATAATTTAGTGAGATAGAGCATCAGGCCTATGATGCTGATAAAATAAACGATATCGCGGCTATCTATTACGCCACGGCTGATGGAGGCGTAATGGAATTTAATCCCTGCCATTTGCAGGTAGTAGTCGGCCCCGCCGCTGAACGCCGGTATTTTACTAACGGCATCGAAGCCGTTATAAAGTATAAAGCAGGTAAACAGTGCAATGAGAAAGGCGATCATGGCATTGTTGGTTAAGGAAGAAGACCAGATGCCAGTAGCGGTGAACGTTGCACCCAGCAGTAAAAGCCCGATATAAGAGCCAATGATACCGCCGGTATCAAGCAGCTGGTTATCTACACTCAATTGCTTTATAGCAAAATAATAAACGATCGTAGGAATCAGGGAGATGGCTACAATGAGCAGGCTGCCCCAGAATTTACCCATTACAATCTGCCAGCCGGTGAGTGGTTTGGTGCTCAGCAATTCCATGGTACCGGTTTTAAATTCATCTGCAAAGCAGCGCATGGTAATGGCTGGTATGAGCAGCAGGTAAATGAGCGGCGCCAGGTTGAACAGCGGATCCAGGTTAGCATACCCGGTGTCCAGTAAGCTGGTATCCGGGAAAACGAACAACATTAATCCATTCGCCAGTAAAAACAGTATGATGGCTACATAGCCGGTAACACTGCTGAAAAACTGGTTAATCTCTTTCTTAAAGATGGCTAGCATGAACAGTTTGTAAGGATTAGGATATTAGTAAAGATACAAATATAGGGTAAACGCTATTACCTTTCCGGCTATTGTATGGAGGTTTTTAAGGGGCTTTATCCGGGGAGTATACCGGGAGTATGTACGGAGTATCTACGGCGTTGACCCGGGTGAAAGGTGGACTTAAAGGTCCACGCCATCTTTATACATTTCCCATATGGGGCTGATGGTTCTTAGTTGGGAAACGGCGTCTGTAATGGTTTGGATGGTAAAATCTATTTGTTCATTGGTGGTAAATCTTCCCAGTCCAAAGCGGAGGGAGGCGTGTGCGAGGTCGTCGCTGAGGCCCATCGCTTTCAGTACGTAACTGGGTTCCATGGAAGCGGAGGTACAGGCTGATCCGGAGGAAAGCGCGATCTTTTTATTGAAGCCCATCATGAGGGTTTCGCTTTCCACGTATTTAAACGACAGGTTGCAGGTATGTGGCAGGCGCTGGCCGGGGGCGCCATTTAAATATGTTTGCTCTATTTCCAGCAAAGCCTTTTCCAGCCTGTTTCTCATGGGAAGGATGCGTTGTGTGTCGGCGGCCATTTCTTCCATACATAGTTCGCAGGCTTTTCCCAGTCCTACGATGCCGGGCACATTCAGCGTGCCGGAGCGCATACCTCTTTCGTGGCCGCCACCGTCGATCTGCGCGGTGAGCTTTACGCGGGGGGAACGTCTGCGCACATATAAGGCGCCTGTTCCTTTAGGCCCGTACATTTTATGGGCGCTGAGGGTCAGCAGGTCTATACCATCGTCGTTTACGTCTACCGGAATTTTCCCTGCTGCCTGGGTGGCATCTGTCATAAATAATACGCCATGCTTCCGGGCAATATCGCTGATGGCACGTATGGGATTGATGACACCGGTTTCATTATTGGCATACATCAGGCTGATCAGGATAGTTTGGGGTGTAATGGCCGCTTCCAGTTCGTTGAGGTCAATAAGTCCTTCGTGGTTTACCGGAAGCCAGGTTACCTGTGCGCCCTGTTTTTCGAGGTGTTTGCAGGTGTCAATGACGGCTTTATGTTCGGTGACGGCAGTAATAATATGATTGCCTTTGCCGGCGTATGTTTCATACACTCCTTTGATGGCAAGGTTAACGGCTTCTGTGGCGCCGGAAGTAAAGACAATTTCTTTGGGTGTTGCACCAATCAGTTTGGCTACCTGTTCGCGGGCATTGTCTACCGCTTCCTCAGCAGCCCATCCCAGGAGGTGGCTGCGGCTCGCTGCGTTGCCGAATATTTCGGTGAAATAAGGTAACATGGCCGCTACTACCCTGGGATCGCAGGGTGTGGTGGCGTTGTTATCGAGGTAAACGGGCAGCTGCAGCATCATGTCTTTCTATTTATATTAAAATCCGGGCCTAACAAATTTACAACATAAGTTCTATTTTTACCGGGTTAAGCATATTCCGGAAAGCGGTACGGATACCGGATTCGTACCGCTATTAATATTTATAAACATGCTCAGGGTAGAACATATAGGCATTGCCGTTAATAAATTATCTGTGTCCATTCCGCTTTTTGAAAAGCTGCTGAACACGCCATGTTACAAGCAGGAGGAGGTGGACAGTGAGCAGGTGCAGACCGCCTTTTTCCGGCAGGGCGAAACCAAAATAGAATTGCTGGAGGCCACAGGGCCGGACAGCGCTATTGCAAAGTTCCTGGATAAGAAAGGAGAAGGCATGCATCACATCGCCTTTGAGGTACCGGATATTTATGCGGAAATGAAACGCTTACAGGAAGAAGGGTTTGTTTTATTACAGGAAACGCCAAAAAAGGGGGCTGATAATAAGCTGATCTGTTTCCTGCATCCTAAGCACAGTAACGGGGTTTTGATAGAAATCTGCCAGGATATCAAGTAAGCATTTACTTATATATTTAAAATTTAAATAATAATATTTTTTTTAATTTTTTTTCCATTTTAGCAATCCAAAGGAATTTATCCTCCGTAAGTAATAGAGAGATACCCCGGAAAGAAGGGCCCAAAATGTTAAGACCAAAATTTTTTCACGAATTTTTGAACAAATACATTTTCCATTACGTTATCTCTTATATACAAAATAGAAAAAACATCAATACTCAAAATATTACAAGACTTAGGCTTTATAGATTCTAACAGTTTAAGTTTTAAAGATTACTCTAAAGTTGGCATAGGTTATGAACACCTGCGGGTTTTTTAGCTTGCAGGTCTTTTTTTTAAGCCACTTCTCACAAATAGAGGGATCAATTTCAAAAAATATTAACGCACTATTACTCCGATAAATTGTATCCCGGCGGATTTTGTCTTTCTCACTGATTACGCTGATTATACTGATTAGTTTGATTTTTATTTTGGATTTTCTTTGATTTTTAGAATAATAACTAAGGGAGATAAGAGCGGTTATCCGCTTCTATCTCCCTTAATCATTTTTATAAAATCCAAAAGTAAAAATCAAACTAATCAGTATAATCAGCGTAATCAGTGAGAAAGACAAAATTCGCGTTAATTAAACATATACCTGATACCAAGCTGTCCCTGCCATCTGGAAATGGTGCCGGTATTGTCTCTGAATGAACTGGTGAGCGGGATCTGGTTCGCTGCATCCAGGTAAGGGAAGGAGTAGGCTGCGGCAGCAGTAGCGGTGCCGGAAGCGTCTTTGTATTGTCCTTCGTATTTCAGGAAAGAGGGCAGGTTCGGAATTTTGGAAATACCCCAGCGCTTATTCAGGAAGTTACCAAAGTTGATGATATCAAAACTGATACGCACGGTGTGTTTGGTTTTCTCTTTGCCACTGAATACAAAGATGTCCTGTGTAATATTCAGGTCCATGCGTTTGGCGAAAGGTAATACTACAGCGTTGCGTTCTGCATATTCCCCGCGGTGGCCGCTCAGGTAGTTATCCTGCTTGATAAAATTATCGAGCTGATTCCAGATGATGTCTGCGGTCCGTTTATCTGCATTGGTAGCGGGGTTATAGGTTTTGTCGCCATAACCAACCGGCACCAGTTTAATATCGTTCCTGGTTTTTGGAATGTAGATAAGATCGTTGTTACCACCGGAAGCATCGTTGTTTACGTCGCCGTTGTAAGTATAGGAAGTGTTGCTGTAAAGTCCGTTTATACTTGGAGCGGCTTCATATACTACGCCAACAGAGGTAGCGAAATGTTTGGCCCAGGTAAAGCGGTAGGTAGCGGCTGCGATGACACGGTGGGGCATGTAGTAATTGGAGTAGCCCAGTGCATTGGCATTAGGATCGCCGGCAACGGGGCGATCGCGCCAGTTGCTTTGTGCGATGCTGCCACCGTCATTTACACTGCGTGACTTACTATAAGTATAGGCCGCACTCAGGTAAAGATTAGGCAGGTTTTTCTGCAACTGGATGGTGGCAAAATACGAATAGCCCTTGTTGGTATTGCGCATCAGGATGGCATCGCTGATATTTGGATTACTCAGGCTGTTGCCTGCGTATATTTTAGAAGAATTATAGCGGGTGCGGTGATCGGGGGTGCTATCCAGCTGAAACCCTGCAGTAGGAAGGTTTACGTTCTGGAAATATACCGCATTGATATCTTTGGAATAGTTGAATTCCAGGGTACCGATTACGCCCCATGGTAACTGCCGGTCAACAGCCAGTGTTGCTTTTAATACCTGCGGATATTTAAAGTTTTTATCGGTAACGGCTATATTATATTGGGAAGATAACCGTCCTTCTGTACCAGCTTTGTAAGTATTCGGATCAGCACTGAACGGGTAAGGAATGGTGGGCGCAGTGGCACTTGTTTGCGCTACAAACGATCCGAATTGTACGCCGTTGTTACCGGCCTGGTTGCTCAGCCATACAGCTGGCGGCGGACCGGCAAATAAACCTGCTCCACCACGGAGCTGCGTTTTGCCGTCATGTGTAACGTCCCAGTTAAATCCAATTCTTGGCGACAGGAGCGGTGTTGTTTTTGGCGCCTGGCCTACATCTATCTTCACTCCATCCCTGAAAGTCAGCGCAGTGAGCGAATCATTTTTAGAGAACGTACTGCCTATAACTGGTACGTCTATACGCAAACCGTAGGTAAATGTAAAGAAGTTGGTAACACTCCACTTATCCTGGATAAATGCGCCCAGTTCCAGCATGTTGATTTTTGCGTATGGAAAGGATCCGTCTTTGGTAGTTGCATAAGACACTGCGTAACGTGAGGCCGTTGCCAGGTTGCTGTTGGCGCTGGCATAAAAATCCTGGAGTGTATTAAAGCGGTAGTTACCATTGTAGTTTGGAGCGAAGCCATTGAGGAACGTTTTATAATAATTTTGTGTTCCTATCGTGATTTCATGTTTTCCCTTGTACATGGTGAAGATATCAGACAGCTGGTATACATCGGTATTGAGCTTGTTATTGTAGGTGAACGGCTCATATCCAAAGGCGGTATAGCTGGCGCCCTGGCCGTTCATGATATCCACGAGGGGGAAATTACTTTGCGACAAAGCATTCCTGAAATCGCGCATGGCGGAGTAGCCGATCTGCAATTTATTGGAGGCGCGGTTGCCGATGCGGGTATTCAGTTCCGCAATAAAAATGTTGAAGTTATTGTTGATAGTATAGCCGCTTCCGCTGAAAGGAAGACCGGTAGCACTAGGCTGGCGGCCACTTCCAACAGCACCGCCGCCGGGAGCGCCACTGTTACTGGCAGGAATATCTTTAAATGATTTCAGGTAACTGTATTTAAACGTAAAGGTGTTATGCTCATTCACGTTCCAGTCGACCTTCAGTGTTACTTTATCACTTTGCGTGCGGTAAGTATAATTCTGGTAATCGCCGGGATTGTATCCGTATTTGCTGATCAGGAATTGTTTGAGTGCATCCAGTGTATCTGCTACTGCCTGTGATACGTTGCCACCGGCTACTCCGCCGGGTTTGTTGGCTACGAGGCTGGTAGCGGGAGCTTTGATCCTTTCCTGTTCTGCACTTACGAAGAAGAACAATTTATTGGGGATGATGGCGCCGCCCACATTGAAGCCGCGCAGGTTATAGTTAAAGTCGGGTTTGGGAACGGTGGCGTTGCCTACTTTCAGCCCCTGTAATCCGGGTGTTTGAATGTAGGTGTACACAGCTCCTTTGAAAGTGTTGGTACCGCTTTTGGTAACGCTGTTGATACCGGCGCCGGAGAAGCCGCCCTGTCTTACGTCGTAGGGAGATACGTTTACCTGGATCTGTTCGAGCGCTTCCAGGCTGATTGGCTGGGAGGCTGTTTGAGAGCCGAGGGTGGGCTGTAAACCAAATGAGTTGTTGAAGTTGGCGCCGTCGACGGTGATGTTGTTTAACTGGTTGCTTCTGCCGCCGATATTCAGGCCGTTGGCAGAGGGAGTGAGTTTGGTAAAGTCTTGCATAGACCTGCTGATCGTAGGCAGGCGGTCCATCTGGGAGCGGGTAATTACTTCCTGGCTGCCGGTGCGGGCCCTGTTAATCACTTTGTTCTGGGTTACAGAGGTGACCACTATTTCAGTGAGGGTGCTGGTACTGGATTGCAGGTTGATGTCTGATTTGAAATCCTGTCCCAGCGACAGGAAAATGTTATCGCGTTTCTCATCTTTAAAGCCAATATAAGAAACAGATAAGGTATAAGGGCCACCAACGCGGAGATTTGGTAAATTATAACGGCCGTCTTTCCGGGAAACGGTGTTATATTTTGTGCCGGTGGGCACATGGGTAGCAGTAATGCTTGCGCCGGGAACAGGTCCTTCTTTACTAACAATAATACCGGCTATGTCGGCGGTTGTTTCCTGGGCAAACAGGGCAGCAGGGATCAATAGTACGCAGCAAAGCATACTAATAAGGTAATGCCAGATTTTTTTGTGCATTGCGATTCAGATTTTGGTAAAGTTCAAATGACAGATTGAAGTATTAAAAATAATACAATTATGAAATCGTTAACAAATATTTTGAACGCTTCGGGTCTGCCTGCTGAATCGCCCCTGGTTATCAGGCCAGCACTTTCTCCATACCGGTGCTCCGGGAGCCTTTGATAAGTATATGTGTATCCTGGTACTGCTGCTGCTGCAGCCATTTTCCGGCTTCGGTGGCATTTTCGAGGAAGATGTACGGGTGGGTTACTTTTTTAAAGTCGCCGCCAACCAGTACCACTGCTTCCCAGTGTGTGCGTTCCAGTAAGTTTACCAGGTCCTGGTGTTCTTTAATGCTATCTGTTCCAAGTTCCATCATGGCGCCGAGCAGCAGCACTTTTTTATCGGCCTGGATACCGGCAAAGTTTTCAATAGCGGCTCTCATGCTGGAGGGGTTGGCATTATAGGCATCCATGATAATGGTATTGCGGCCTTTTTTTATTACCTGTGAGCGGTTGTTGGAGGGGGTATAATGTGCAATGGCCGGTGCAATCGCTGATTCCGGCACGTTAAAGTGGCTGGCTACCGCCACTGCGGCCATTACATTCGGAAAGTTATAAGCGCCTGTCAGTTGTGTTTGTATAAATCCTACCTGGCTGCTGCCCCGTACTTCCACGGCCAGGAGGGCGCTGTCGGCGATGGCTTCGCCTACGTAATCGGCTTCGCTGCTGCCATAGGTAATGATTTCCGGGATGCCATGCGCCATTTCAAGCAGGTAACCATAATCATTGCAAACGAATACGGTGCCGTTGTTGGCGCGTAAAAAATCATACAGTTCCCCTTTTGCTTTTTTAACGCCTTCTTCGCTGCCAAAGCCTTCCAGGTGTGCTTTCCCGATATTGGTAATGATGCCATGGGTAGGCAATGCAATTTCGCAATAACCGGCTATTTCCCGCTGGTGGTTAGCGCCCATTTCCACTACAGCTATTTCTACGCCCGGGAGTATACTTAAAATAGTAAGAGGTACGCCGATGTGGTTATTTAGGTTGCCAACGGTGGCATATGTTTTTAATCCGGCAGACAGTGCTGCATTGATCAGTTCTTTCGTAGTGGTTTTACCGTTAGTACCGGTGATGGCCAGGAACGGGATATTTAATTGTTTGCGGTGATGTAAAGCCAGTTGCTGTAAAGCGGAGAGGGCATCATCTACCAGCATCATTTTATCCGGTACGGTAAAATAAGCTGCTTCATCAACCACCGCAAAGGCGGCGCCCATTTCAAGCGCCCGGGCGGCAAATTCGTTACCATTGAAATTGCCTCCTTTCAGCGCAAAGAAAATATCATTGGCTTTCAGTTTACGGGTATCTGTTTGTACGGAGCGATGCTGCTCATAGATGCTGTATAGTTGTTCAATATTCACGGTCAGATCTTATTTGGTACAAAAATAAGTGGTTAATCATGTAATATAGCAGAATTTTATCTGCCTGTGAAGCAACCAATTCTCTCATCATCCCGTACTTACTATCTACAATCAAATTTGAAAGACCAATGACAAGGAACAAGCTTTTTTTAATGGCATGCCTGCTGCTGGCTGCCTGTAAAAATGAACAGGCCCCTGCGCCGGTAAGTGGCGGGGTAGACTGTGATGCAGCCCATATCACAACAGCCACCGTTTTTGCGATCATACAAGCTAACTGTACCAGCCGTGGCTGCCATCCGGGCGGCAACTCGCCCGCCCTGGCAGATTTTTCCACCGCTGCAAAACTGAAAACGTTTATTAATGCCAACCGTACTGTTTTTGAGGCCCGTGTAACCGGTCCACAGGCAGATATGCCACAGTCAATGTCTTTTCCTGCACTCAGCCAGGGTTTAAAAGACTCTATCGCCTGCTGGATCGCAAAAGGACTTCCGGATCAATAACCTAAAAAAGATAAACATGAAATACTTATTGCTTTTTGCAGTTGCCCTGCTACCGGTTGTTACTGCATCTGCACAGGATGTTTACTCCTGCAAAAATACCCGTTTATCATTTTTTTCGTCTTCTCCACTGGAGGATATAGAAGCTAAAACAGATAAAGGCGCTTCTGCACTCAACACAAAAACGAAGGAAGTTTTTTTTAAAGTACCTATCAGTTCTTTCCAGTTTAAAAAGAAGCTGATGCAGGAGCATTTTAACGAAAATTACCTTGAAAGTGATAAATACCCGTTTGCAGAATTCAAGGGAAAGATTAATGAATCGCCGGAATTCAGCAAGGACGGTACTTACCCGGTAACGATTACGGGCACACTGAATATTCACGGGGTAGAAAAGAGTTACACCGCCAAAGGCACTATTACTACGCAGGGCACAACGCTTACCGCTGTATCCACCTTTAATGTTCGTGTAGCCGATCACGGTATTAAGATACCTTCCCTGGTAGTGCAAAATGTAGCAGAAGTAGTAGCCGTTACGGTTAATGCAGTTTATACACCTTACAGTAAATAACAACATCAATCCATGAAGTATATATCAACCATCTTATTATGCTGTGTGCTCTCTGTATGTGCGCATGCACAGAGCCTCGACAAGCTTTTTGATTCTACGGCCACCGGTCATACCAAAGTGCGGGATACCTATAAAAGTACCCGGATTGTACAGGGCCAGTCGACCGAAATGCTGCGCAGGCACGAACTGGATTTCCGTGTTACCCACCGTTTCGGCGATGCCGGTGGTGAGTTTGGCGGTACCAAAACGTTTTTCGGTACAGATAATTCAACCGATATCCGTATTGCTTTTGAATATGGGGTGAGCGACGACCTCATGGTGGGTATCAGCCGGACTAAGGGCAGCGGGGATTTGCAGCAGTTGTACGAAGGACTGGTGAAGTACCGTTTTTTTCAGCAAACAACTGATAACCATATCCCGTTATCGCTGGCCGTATTTGGTAACGCCGTGATCAGCGGGATGCCTTCTGCCACGGATAAAACCTCGGCGGCTTATTTTGAAGACGGTGCCGACCGGCTCATGTATGTGGCCCAGGCTATTGTATCTAGGAAATTTGGCGACAAGTTATCGCTTACCCTGTCGCCTACTTATGTGCACCGTAATCACGTGGCATACATGGACATGAATAATATGTTTGCCCTGGGAGCAGCCGGCAGGCTGAAGCTCAGCAAAAGGATGGGACTCCTGGCAGAATACTATTATCCGTTCCGTTCCCAGGAAAGCAAAGACTATTTCAAATCTGCGAAGGGGATCTCTTTTTACAACCCACTGGCCGTTGGACTGGAAATAGAAACCGGTGGTCACGTATTCAGCATTACTTTTACCAACTCCACTGCCATACAGGAAAGTCAGTTTATTCCTGAAACCACTACTACCTGGTTACAGGGCCAATTCCGTTGGGGTTTCAATATTTCCCGTAGATTTACGTTATTCGGGAAGAAAGATTGGAAAAAATAAAATGCCGCATACGTGAAAATTCATGGTTAGCCAAAACAGCCGCCCGCTTCATGCGGGTGCAGTCTGTAGCCATGGTCCTGGGACGCACCATCCACTTGCATGGAGCGTCCCGGGAACGCTTTTTAGCGGATACAACCTGGATGCGGCATGAAGCTTGTCATATCAAACAATACCAGCATCTGGGCTTTTTTGGATTTTTATGGAGATATTTGTCCGAATACCTGCGGAGGGGCTACTATAATAACGCTTTAGAGGTGGCCGCCAGGGCTTCAGAGGAAGATCCTGCTATACTGGATGATATTGAAATAGTCTAAAGAATCGTTAAAGTCAGAAAATTTCCAGCCACTGGTTTTATTTTTCTTATTTTTACGTTAAAGGTTGATTTTATGGTTAAGAAGGTAACAGAGGGCATCACCATCAGCGTGGAAACATTCTACCAGCCGGATTATTCAAATCCTATTGGAAGCGAATTCATGTTTGCTTACCGTATTACCATTGAGAACAACAACATTTTCCCGATCAAACTGCTTCGCCGTCACTGGTACATTATTGATTCCAATGGCACACACCGTGAAGTAGAAGGAGAAGGTGTTGTAGGTGTTCAACCACTGCTGGCGCCAGGTGAAACTTATCAGTACGTCTCGGGATCCAATTTACGGACTGAGATCGGCAAGATGTACGGTACTTATCAAATGGAAAACCAGCTGGACAAGAAAATACTGGAAGTGAAAATTCCTGAGTTCCAGATGGTCGTTCCCTTTAAACTGAATTAATACCCGTTTTCGTTTAGCCTGTAATCCATTCTCAGGGCCTGTACTTCGAGGCTTTGAAGATCTCCGTCACTTCTTTTGACTCCATTAATTGCTGCAAGGTCACATCCTTGTGTTCACTCATATACTTTTTTATGATCTGCCAGCCCACAAAATTGGCAATTTTGCCTGGGGCGCCCTCGGGCATACCCTGCGTAGACGGGCCATCGCCAATAAAATGATTGATCTGCTGCCAGTCGCTGGAATACACCAGGTTATTCTGCACAAAAAACTGCCAGATCATGCGCTCGTTTTCCCGGCACCAGTCCAGCTGGCTTTTCGTATATCCCAGCTTGATAGTATCCGGCGTTTCCGGTAATACTTTGTCCAGGAAATATTGTTGCTTACCGGCCTCCATCATCTGTTCCAGCAGGTTCCCGTTTTTACGCGCAGGGGGATACAACTGTTGCTGGATTACCTGCATACAGTTGGTAGTAATGTATTGAGGGGCAAACCGGTGCACCATATAATCCGGGTAATCGGGGATCTGTGCATAGGGTGGAAAATCTTCTCCCATATACATATCCAAACCAATGCCCAGGATGGAATCCACGGTGATAGCGCCGTAATTGGCGATACCAGATATAAAAGTGACCACTCTGGGCGGACGGAAAGAAGGGATATAGTATTTGACATACCGGAAACACTGTTCCAGTTCTGGTTTCAGTGTGGAATGACTGCCGTATTTGGCAGATACTGCTTTTTCCAGCTGGCGGAAATCGGGCGTGGTTAAAAACAGGTGCAGTTGTTGCTGTACCGCTGCGTTGCTGTCGGAATAGGCGCCCAGGTTAAGGATATCCGTAATATACAGGGGCAGGAATACCGGGTATGCTTCATGCAGCTTTGCCAGTCCGGGTTGTATATTATTGGTATCAATAGTAAACAGGGCGGAGTCGAAACGCGACAAACTAACGTTCATGGCTATATGACTAACATCCGGCGCTTTATCACCGGAATTACAGGCTGCGGTACCCAGCAGGGCTACCACGCAACTTATCAGCAGGGTATATTTATTAATGTAACTTTGCATCATTCTTAAAACTCATCTAAGGTAAAATTATTATTTACCTTGTATTATAAAAAATTACGAATTAGCATCATCTATGAAGAAGATCATCTTTTTACTGGCGATAATGGGAATGGCAAAAGCAGGTATGGCGCAATATGGCGGTAATGCTTTCAGGGAAAAAGTGAAGCTTGGATTTACCGTGAGCCCGATGGTTTCCATCCTGAAGCCACAGGAATCGGGTGTAAACAGGAACAGTGCCAAAGCAGGGCTGAACTTCGGGCTGATGGCCGATTTTAAGCTGAACGAACAAGGTACTTATGCATTTTCGTCGGGGTTCCAGGTATTACTGGCCGGCAGCAAGCTGAAATATGATGCAGGTAAGGGTTTAGGCGATTATAAAGCCAATCCTGCGGAGTATAATATGAAGCTTTCCTATATAGAAATACCGCTGGCATTGAAGCTGAAAACTTCGCCGGATGAAGGAGGTATCGGTTTCTGGGGACAGTTTGGTACTTACCTGGATTTTCCTATCACCGGCCGCGCAGATGTAGTGTCGATGGGGCAAACCTATGATAAGGTGAATATCTTACCGGAAATGAACCGTATCAACATAGGCATGTTATTGGGCGCGGGCATAGAATACCCGCTGGGCGCCAATCTTACGGGTATGGCAGGCATTACCTACCAGAACGGTTTTGTGGACGTAACCCGTAACGGCAAATGGGACGATGGAAGGGTAAATATGAATAGCTTTGCACTCCGGCTGGGTGTATTTTTCTAGTTTTCCCTCTTTTTTAATTGAATATTTTTACCATGAATATTATACTGGCACAGCAGAATTATCACATTGGCAATTTTGAAAAGAATACGGCAAAGATCATCGACGGCATCCATGCGGCAAAGGCACAGGGAGCCGACCTGGTAGTGTTTTCCGAGTTATGTGTATGTGGTTACCCTCCGCGTGATTTTCTTGAATTTGAAGATTTTATTGCACAATGCTATCATGCGATAGATGTTATAAAAGCGCATACCAAAGATATCGCCGTGCTGGTGGGCGGTCCGGCCCGTAACCCGCAACGGGAAGGGAAAGACCTGTTTAACGCGGCCTGGTTTTTATATGAAGGCGAAGTAAAGCAGGTGGTGCATAAAACGCTGTTGCCTACCTACGATGTGTTTGATGAATACCGTTATTTTGAACCGTCTATTGAATGGAATATCATCCCGTTTAAAGGCAAGAAGCTGGCAGTTACCATTTGTGAAGATATCTGGAACCTGGGAGATAATCCCCTGTACCGTGTTTGCCCGATGGATCAGCTGATTGCACAGGAGCCGGATGTGATGATTAACCTCTCCGCTTCTCCGTTTGATTATGATCATGATGAAGACCGCAAAGAAATTATTCTTGCCAATGTATTGAAATATAAGATCCCGATGTATTACTGCAATACGGTGGGTTCCCAAACGGAAATTGTATTCGACGGAGGCTCCCTTATTTATGATGCGCAGGGTAATGTAGTGAAAGAACTGCCTTACTTTGAAGAAGCGATGGGCGGCATGGAGTTGGAGAAGCTGGTTGGCAGCCACTTGCCGCCGGTGAAACCTGTTGATTTTACACCGCTCACCGAGCTGGTGTTTGACCATAACATTGATCGCATCTATGATGCCCTGGTGTTGGGAATCAAAGATTATTTTGGTAAGATGGGCTTTACAAAGGCCATCCTCGGCTCTTCAGGCGGAATCGACAGCGCCGTTACACTGGCTATTGCCTGCGATGCGTTGGGTAAGGAAAATGTACGGGCTATCCTGATGCCTTCTCCCTACTCTACCAGTCACTCTGTAGATGATGCTGTGGCGCTATCCGAAAACCTGGATAACCCGCATGATGTTATCCGTATCAACAACATTTATGAAACGTTCTTAGCCACGCTGGAGCCTTATTTCAAAGGATTGCCTTTTAATGTGGCAGAAGAAAATATGCAGTCGCGCATACGGGGTAACCTGCTGATGGGCTTATCCAACAAGTTTGGTTATATATTGCTGAATACATCCAATAAGAGTGAGCTGTCTACCGGTTATGGTACATTATATGGAGATATGGCCGGCGGATTAAGCGTTTTGGGAGATGTGTATAAGATGCAGGTGTATTCACTGGCAAGATATATTAACCGGGAGAAAGAGATTATACCGACTAATATTATTGACAAAGCGCCTTCTGCGGAGCTACGGCCAGATCAGAAGGACAGCGACAGTTTACCGGACTATGCGATCCTCGACAGGATACTTTATCAGTACATAGAGCGCCGTCAGGGACCGCGCGAAATAGTTGCTCAGGGCTTCGATGCGGCGTTGGTTTCGCGGGCCTTAAAGATGGTGAATACCAATGAATACAAGAGAAATCAATTCTGCCCTATTATACGGGTATCCTCCAAAGCCTTTGGTATAGGCCGTAGAGTGCCCATTGTAGGGAAGTACCTGAGTTAAGCTATTTTAATATATTTGCTAAAATTTGATCATACAACATGTTACAAGTACCGTTTATACGTCAAAATAAAGAGTTGGTATTGGAGCGCCTGGCATTTAAGAATTTCAAGGAGCTGGAAGTAGTAGAAGAAGTGCTGGCGCTGGATGACAAGCGTAAGAAGTTAACCCTCGAATACGATGAAACGCAGGCCCAGGTGAACAGTTTATCCAAAGAAATCGGTAAACTGATGGCCCAGGGAAAAAAGGAAGAAGGAGAAGCGCAGCGTGCTGCTGTAGCGGCTTTGAAAGACCGCCTCGGTCCCGTGAATGAAGAGCTGAACGCTACTGAAAAAGCATTGCAGGATGCCCTGGTGAAACTACCTAACCTGCCCGCAGCGATGGTGCCCGCCGGTAAAACGCCGGAAGAAAACGTGGAAATCCGCAAGGGTGGTAAAATTCCTGACCTGTATGCAGGCGCCGTTCCACACTGGGACCTGGCGAAACAGTACGACCTGATTGACTTTGAGCTGGGTAACAAAATTACCGGCAGTGGTTTCCCTGTTTTCAAAAACAGGGGCGCCCGCTTACAACGTGCGCTGATCCAATATTTCCTGGATTATAATACCCTCAACGGCTACACTGAATATGCGCCGCCATACCTGGTGAACGAAGCATCTGCCTATGGCACCGGCCAGTTGCCGGATAAAGAAGGTCAGATGTATCATGCAACGGCGGATAACTATTATCTTATTCCCACTGCAGAAGTACCGGTGACTAATATTTACCGCGATGAGATCATAAAAGATACCGACCTGCCGGTGAAGATGACCGCGTATACGCCTTGTTTCCGCCGTGAAGCCGGTTCTTATGGTAAAGATGTACGTGGTTTGAACCGTGTTCACCAGTTTGATAAGGTAGAAATTGTGCAACTGGTACATCCCGATAAATCTTATGAGGCACTGGATGAAATGGTAGCGCACGTAGAAGCGTTGCTGAACCAGCTGGAGCTGCCTTACCGCATTCTTCGTTTGTGCGCCGGTGATATGGGCTTTACCTCTGCTATTACCTACGATTTCGAAGTATACAGCGCTGCCCAGCAGAAATGGCTGGAAGTAAGCTCTGTGAGCAACTTTGAAGCTTACCAAACCCACCGCATGAAAATACGGTTCAAGGAAAACAATGGTAAGCCGCAGCTGCTGCACTCTTTGAACGGAAGTTCCCTGGCATTGCCGCGTATCATGGCCTGCCTGCTGGAAAACAACCAGACTGCGGAAGGCATACAGATACCGACCGTGCTGCAAACCTATTTTGGCAGTCACAAGATATAAGCCATTACGGATAATCTTTAACGGATGACGGATTCGCAGGGAGATTGTAAACGGAGTAATACCCGCTGACAGCTGCCTGAAATCCGTCATTCGTCGTTTGGAATTCGTAATTTCCACCCGGTATTCTATTATGAAACATTTCCTGCCCACCGGCGACGAACTCATCATTCGCCCTCCCGAACATAATGATGCAGCAGCGCTGCTGGCCAGTTTCCAGCGCCTGACCCGGGAAACGGATTACCTGCTCTTTACCCGCAGTGAATCCATGGAGCTGGACATTGCGTCTGAAGAGGATTATATCCAGTCTTACACCGATAATCCCAACCAGCTCCTGCTGGTAGCCGTTGTAAGGGACCAGATCATTGGCTCTATCAACGTAAACCACACCGGTTTGCATAAAAAAGCGCATACCGCGGAGATAGGCATTGCCGTGGAAAAGCAATGGAACAATATGGGTATCGGCCGGCGCCTGCTCACCGCCATGCTGCGGTGGACCGAATCGCGCCCCGCCCTGCGCCTGATTTACCTGCATGTTTTTTCCACCAATGAAAAAGCCATGCAGCTGTACCGCAATTTCGGCTTCATGGAATGTGGCCGCCTGCCCAATGGCATTAGGCAGAAAGATGGCAGTTATGTAGACCTGGTAACTATGTACCTGGAATTAAAACGCTGACAAGCTGCCCGCAACACCCCGGAGGTGTAGGAAATCCTTCTCCCGAAAAAACACCTGGAAAATTTCTCCCGAATACAATTAATTTTAGTGTTTAAATGAAGCAGTATGGACAGATATGACAGGCAAACAAGACTGGAAGGATTTGGCTCCGCAAAACAGGCATTACTGCAACAGGCAAAAGTGCTGGTAATTGGCGCCGGTGGCCTCGGTGTACCCGTGTTGCAATATCTTACCTCCATGGGAATCGGGAAAATAGGCATTGTAGAACATGATGTTGTTTCCATCACCAACCTGCAACGACAGGTATTATATACTACCGCCGACCAGGGAAAATCCAAGGTAGAACAAGCCGTAAAACGGCTGCAGCAGCTGAACCCGGAGATAACCCATGTTATACACGACACCTGGCTCACTACAGATAATGCACTGGCGCTTTTCCAGGAATACGACGTCATTGTGGATGGTTCAGATAATTTCGGCACCCGCTACCTGGTGAACGACGCCTGTGTAATTACCGGCAAACCATTGGTATACGGCGCCATCTATAAATACGAAGGCCAGCTGAGTGTATTTAACTACCAGGAAGGAGCTACTTATCGCTGTATTTTCCCGGAGGCGCCGGAAAGCGGCGAAATGCTTAACTGCAACGACATTGGCGTGCTGGGCGTTTTACCAGGTATCATTGGCTGTTATATGGCCAATGAAACGGTGAAAGTAATTACCGGTATCGGCGCACCGCTGCGCAACCAACTGATGACCATTGACACCCTGAACAATACCCATCTTACCTTTAATATTACCCCGGTAGCAGCCAACCGGCAAATTACGGCACTGCAGGCAAACTACCAGCAAACAGTTTGTGAACTGGAAGGGGTACAATCTTTATCCGTGCAGCAATTAAACGACTGGTTGCAGCGGGATACCCGTTTCATGTTGCTGGATGTGCGGGAAGATGATGAATGGGAGATCTGCCGTATTCCGCAATCCGTGCATATCCCGATGGGGCGTGTATTACAGCAGGTGTCAGCCATTCCTGATGATGTGCCGGTAGCGGTGCTTTGTCATCACGGTATGAGAAGCCGCGCTGTGGCGCAGCGTTTAACGGAACTGGGCTTTAACCGTATTTACAATGTGGAAGGCGGCATTCATGCCTGGGCCAGTGTTATTGATCACCAGATGCAAACCTATTAACTGTGATCCCTGAACTTTGTATCCTCTTTTTTATAGTGGCGTTGGCCTACTCTGCAGCCGGTTTTGGCGGCGGTTCCAGCTACCTGGCTATTTTGTCGTTGCCTTTCTGGGCAGTAGATTTTCAGTTGATGAAGTCCACAGCTTTGCTGTGTAATGTAGCGGTGGTGACCGGCGGCGTTTATCATTTTTACAAAAGCGGTCACCTGCCTTTGAAAAAGGCGTGGCAGTTGTCGCTGGTAAGTGTGCCGCTGGCTTTTGCGGGTAGTTACTTACCTATGAAGCAGGCTACTTTTTTCCTGTTGCTGGGACTTGCGCTTACGCTGGCGGCGGTGCTGATGTGCTACCGTTTGTTTTTTGAGAAAGAAGAGCCAATTATCCCTGCCAATAAAAGGAATAGCGTAGCGTATGGAGTTATTGGCGGCGGCATTGGGTTGCTTTCCGGCATGACAGGAATCGGCGGCGGCATCTATCTTTCGCCGGTGCTGCGTTTGGGCAAATACGACACCGCCAAGAACATTGCGGGGTTGAGCAGTTTTTTTATTCTCGTAAATTCTATTGCCGGTTTATGCGGTCAGGCGGCAAAGCATGCCATTGTGTTTGATGTGAAGTTTGCAGGGCCTTTATTGTTAGCGGTTATTGCCGGCGGACAAATTGGGGCGCGTCTGAGTGCGAGAGTGCTGAATCCCAGGTGGGTGGCGGGTGTTACGGCTTTGTTGATCCTGTATGCGGGTGTGCAGATGTTGCTGAAGTAAATGGTTAACCACCTATTACCGACATGCTTTCCATATTTTTTTCGGTATGATGCTGTTCCGCTTCGAAGCCATTGGCAAAACGCGCATGGATGGCTGATTGTATGGCTGGTAGCAGGAGGTGTTGCTGCAGTTCATTTCTCATCATCTCTTTTACGTTTAACACATCGTTGCCATACAAACACGTTTTCATACTACCGGTAGCGGATATACGAAGACGGTTACAGGTGCCGCAAAACGTGCGGCTATAAGCGGGGATTACGCCGATATTGCCTTTATGGCCGGGGATGTGATAATTGAGAGAAGTGGAATGTGGCGCATCCGCTATTTTTTGCAGCGTATAATTCTCGCCTATTACAGACAAAATTTTATGATAGTTCCATACGATACCTGAAAATGTATGTCCCTGCCCGTTGAAGGGCATTTCTTCTATAAACCTTACGGACAGTGCATTATCGCGTGTAAGTGCGGTGAAGGCATTGAGTTCATCGGTATTCACATTTTCCATTACCACGGCGTTGATCTTCACCTGCATGTTGTGTTGCAACAGGCTTTGCAGGGTGTCCATAACTGCGGAGAACCGGTTGCGCCGGGTGATTTGCAGGAAGCGGTCGGCCTGCAGCGTATCCAGGCTCAGGTTGATATGCGTGATGCCTAGTTGCTGCAATGCGGGAATATATGCCTGTGTTAAGACGCCATTGGTGGTGATAGCTATTTCGCTGATACCGGGAATGGCTTTTATTTTTTCCAGGAGGGTCATCAGGCCCGGCCGGAGAAAGGGTTCACCCCCGGTGATCCTTATTTTAGAGATACCGGCGGTTGCGAGAGTTTGCAGCAGCCGTAAAATTTCATCGTCGGTAAGTAATGCCTTGCGTTGCACAAAATGCATATTCTCCGGCATACAGTAAGTGCAACGGAGGTTACACCGGTCTGTTACCGACAAGCGTACGTAGTCTATGATACGATGATGTGCATCTGTTAGCATTTATCAGCAGTTTTTCCCCGCCATCGGATTATCGAATGACTGGCTTTCGTCCTCATTTCTGTCTGTAAGACATTTAAAATCTTTCTCCACCAGGATAGTCAGTGATGATCCATCGGCGTTGGGCAGGATCAGTTCAAAACCTACCTGGTCGGGTGCGTACCAGGCAGTAAGACGGGGAAGCGGGAGCAGCAGGTGTATACCATCGTGTTCCATCTTTATGATGGGGTCGGAAATATCTTTTCCCCGGAGGCAGAAATGGAGGGTACCGGCGCCTATATGCGTAATTGATTCCACTTTTCCTGTACTTTCCAGGAGTTCCACATCTGCTTTATCCAGCCGATATCTTATGCTGTTGCCTCTTAACCGTATTTTCATAAATTGATTTTCTGCCGTATTAAAATTACTACTTTATCGGGCTATATTGTAGTTTTAACTAACAATTTACAATGTATGGGCATATTATTGTTTGGAGCAGCAAAGGATATTGCTGGTGTGCCGGTACTGGAAAAGCCGGAACATATTACAGATGTAGCCACTTTGAAAGCCTGGTTGTATGAGGTATATCCGTCGTTGCAGCAGCTCCGTTCCGTGATGATAGCGGTAAACCGGACGTATGCTGCTGATACACAGGAGATAAGCGGCCAGGATGAAATTGCGGTGATCCCGCCGGTAAGCGGAGGTTGAGTATAGTTTTCAGTTTTAGTATTTAAGAGATGGAAATATTAATAGATATTAAAGATACCATTACCGTGGAGGAAGCGCTGGCCTTCATCCAGGCGCCGGAATGCGGCGGGGAGGTAATTTTTGCCGGTACCGTGCGTAATCACACCAAACAACGGCCGGTATTAAAATTATTTTACGAATGTTATGAAGCGATGGCTATTTCTGAAATGCAGAAAATAGCGGCGCAGGTAGCGGAAAAATGGGATGTACAACGCCTGGCCATGCTGCATGCCGTTGGGGATAAGTATCCCGGCGACCTCGCAGTGGTAATAGCAGTGGCTTCTGCTCACCGGGGGATAGCGTTCGACGCCTGTGAATTTGCGATAGACACCCTCAAAGAAACAGTGCCTATCTGGAAAAAGGAATTTTTTGCAGATGGTGAAATTGTGTAGTCCTGCAATGGTTGAATAATAACCTTATTTCTCCAGGTCTTTCAATGCTTCCGCCTTTTCTTCGGGCGTATTGGCATTAAATTGTTCTGCTGCATATGGATTTTTAAGAAGGGCGATGCTGTTACTCAGCATGGTTTTCCGTGGGCAGTTTTTCCCGGCGGTTACATTTTCCAACAGCGCATTTAAACCGGCTGGTTCCCAGATGGCAATGAGGGGTTCCGGCAAATCGTTGACGGGACTCACAAAAGTGGTGGCCGCTTTGGATGCGTCACGTTGGGCAATAAGCAGCTCCAGGCTTTGTTTGCTGAGCAGGGGCAGGTCAACGGCGAGCACCAGCCAGGCCGTTTCCGGTTGCAGGGCGTGTGCGCTCAGTAACCCGGCGGATGGCCCGCCAAAAGGCACCGAATCCGGCACCAGGTTAGGGTAACCGGCAAAATGTTCCTGCTGATCCGCGCGGCAGGAAATGTATATTTCCGGCAGCAGCGATTGCAGTAAGGTAACCAGGTATTGCCATTGAGGCATCCCATGATAGTTAATGCTGCTTTTATCTTCCTGCATGCGGGTGCTGAAGCCGCCGCAGAGCACCAGTCCTTTCAGTGGCGTCTTATTACCGGTTATAGTCATGTTTGCCGCCTGTTTTGCTGATGAGTTTTGTTTCCCGGATAACCATATCCTGGGTAAGCGCTTTGCACATATCGTAAATGGTAAGTGCAGCTACGCTGGCGCCGGTGAGGGCTTCCATTTCCACGCCTGTTTTACCGTTGGTTTTTACCGTGCAGCGGATGATGGCTTCTTCTCCTTCGAGGTGAATCTGTACATCGCAACCATCCAGCAGTAAGGTATGACAAAGCGGGATGAGTTCCGGTGTTTTTTTCGCGGCCATAATACCGGCGATGATAGCGGTTTGAAACACGCCACCTTTGCGGGTTTGGATATCCTGTCCCTGGAACTGGTCGCGTATCACCTGCGGGAGGTAAACACGGCTCCCGGCAACGGCTATACGATAAGTATCCAGTTTGCCGCTGATATCGACCATTGCAGGCTGGCCGCTCTCGTTCAGATGTGAAAAAGCATTACTTGATTCATTGGACATAAAAGCATAAATTTAAACAAGTTCACCTGATACAAAAGTAATTCAAAATGATGTTGACTGTTGCTGCTGCATTTAAGGCTGTGATGCAAACTGTGCGGGACCTGGGTACTGAAACGGTACCGTTTGAATCCGCCGCCGGCCGTATTTTGCGGGAGCCTGTATTGGCCGATAGGCCCTTTCCGCCATTTGACCGTGTGACGATGGACGGTATTGCTGTTAACTACGACAGCTTTGCCCGCGGGCAGCATATTTTTGGCGTGGAAGATGTGCAGGCTGCGGGCACTCCACAGCTGCAGCTTTCCAATACTGCCAATTGTATAGAAGTAATGACCGGCGCCATTTTGCCGGAAATGACAGATACCGTTGTTCAATATGAACACCTTACACCTTCGGAACATGAAGGGTTCCGGCGCTTTACTATTCAGGGCGCCGTGAAGAAGGGGCAGAATATTCATAAAAAAGGTTCGGATGTAGATGCCGGCACAGTGCTGATTAAACCCGGTACCCGTATTGGCCCGGCTGAAGCCGGTGTGCTGGCCACAGTGGGCCAGACCACAGTAGAAGTAAGCAAACGCCCGCGCGTGGTGGTAATTGCTACAGGAGATGAACTGGTAGCGGTACACGAAACGCCGGAACCTCACCAGGTACGCATTTCCAATGTATACAGCCTGCTGGCCTCACTGGCGGAAATGGGTATTCCTGCCCGTTATGTACACCTCCTGGATGATGAAGCAGCTATGAAAGACCAGCTCCGGCCACTGATGGACGAAACCGATATATGGATCAGCTCCGGTGCAGTAAGTGCAGGCATGTTTGACTACCTGCCGGCTGTGCTGCAACAGCTGGGAATGCAACAGGTATTTCATAAAGTACAGCAGCGGCCAGGCAAGCCTTTCCTGTTTGGAACTTTTAATGACGGTCCCGTTGTGTTTGCCTTACCTGGCAACCCCGTATCGGGCTTTATGTGTTTTTACAGGTATATCCATGCGTGGATACAATCCGCTATGGGAGCGGTCTTACCGGAGCCTTGCTACGCACAGCTATCGGAGAAAGTTATTTTTGACGCCGCACTGGAATATTATTTGCCGGTAAAGCTGCAATCACAACCCAATGGTGTGCTGCTGGCCATACCGCAGCCCTACCAGGGTTCGGGCGATCTGGCCAGTTTGCTTAAAGCAGATGCTTTCCTCACCCTGCCGCTGGAAGAAAGTGTTTTTGAGAAAGGAAGCAGTTACCAGGTGTGGCGGTTCCGTTAACAACCGTTCCCGGTGATTATTTCTGTGAGAAGCCTTTCATTGGTTAAACCCGTTCTGCATTTGATAGTCTCATCATAAATTAATGCTTATGGCTGAAGTTGCCCGTAAAATTCAGATGCAACATCTCGCCTGGCGCGCTGGCTTCGGAGAAACCCTCCCCGTGATCTCTCACTGGGAAAGCAAAAGGCGGGAAAAAATTGTGAATAAGATACTTATCGGCCCTGCAAAAGCGTCAGTTACTTCTGTGGATGTAGTAGCCGCGGATGATCTTCCGGATTACCGGAAGCAGAAAACGATGACGCCGGAGGAAAAGAAAAGTGTGCGGCAAATGAATGACCAGGGCATTAAAGACCTGAACGTATCCTGGGTAAATGCCATGGTACAGAGTGAGCATCCCCTCCGCGAAAAAATGAGTCTTTTCTGGCATGGGCATTTCGCCTGCCGTACGCAAAATGTATTATTTAATCAGCAGTTATTGTCGGTAGTGCGTGAAAATGCGCTCGGCAATTTTGGAGATCTGCTCGGCGCCGTATCTAAAAGCCCGGCTATGCTGCAATTTCTTAACAACCAGCAGAACCGTAAACAACATCCCAATGAAAATTTTGCCCGTGAAGTGATGGAACTGTTCACGATGGGAAGAGGCAACTATTCCGAACAGGATGTGAAAGAAGCGGCAAGGGCCTTTACCGGATGGGGCTTTGATGAAACCGGCACTTTTGTTTTCCGGCAAAAACAGCATGACGACGGCGTGAAAAATTTCCTGGGCAAACAGGGAAATTTTAATGGAGATGATGTATTGAAAATACTTTTGGAGCAACGGCATACCGCCAGGTTTATTACCGCAAAAATATACCAGTATTTTGTGTCTGAAACCCCTGATGAAGCGCGTATTACCACGCTGTCGGAAAAGTTTTACCAGTCGGGTTACAACATCAAATCCCTGATGCGGGAAATATTTATGGCCGACTGGTTTTACAGTCCGGATATCATTGGCAACCGGATAAAATCGCCCGTGGAATTGCTGGCAGGCATCCGCAGAACTATTCCCATGACGTTTGAAAAGGAAGAAGTGATGTTGTTGTTTCAGCGGGTATTAGGTCAGCTGCTTTTTTATCCGCCCAATGTAGCCGGCTGGCCTGGCGGGCGGAACTGGATCGACAGCTCCAGCCTGATGTTCCGGCTGCGTGTACCCCAGGTAATATTATACTCGCAGGCGTTTAATGTGAAGCCTAAAGAGCTGACTCCTGAAATGGGTGAAGGCGCTAACTATAAAATGACGCTGCAGATCAATGATTTCCTGAAGCGGCAATTCGCAAAGAAGGTGAATGCAAATATAAACTGGGACCCTTATGTGGCAGGTTATGAAAAGGTGCCAAGAGAGCGGCTTGCCGATGAAATTGCCGGTGTTTTATTACAGCAGCCCGGTAATATAAGCCGCCAGCTGCTGGAAAAATATGCTGATAGCAGCAGCCGCGAAAACTATATTAAAACGGTAACAATTGATGTGATGAGTACACCGGAATATCAATTGTGTTAACTACTAACCGCTAAAAGTTATGCTATGCTGATTCTCAACAGGCGTCGTTTTTTACAGGTGGGTTCACTGGCTTCTGCCGCGGTGATGATGCCGAAGTTCCTGAAAGCACTGGAAAGAGGGCATCTGGCGCCCCCGGGCAACAAAGTACTGGTGATCATCCAGCTATCCGGCGGTAACGACGGATTGAATACAGTTATTCCCTATCGCAACGATATTTATTATAAGGCGCGCCCGGCGCTGGGCATAAAAAGGGAGGCAGCCCTTTCCCTGAATGACGACCTGGGAATACACCCTGCACTGAAAGGATTGAAGACCCTGTATGATGACGGCGCGCTGGGTATTCTCAATAACGTAGGCTATCCTAACCCCGACCGCTCGCATTTCCGCTCCATGGATATCTGGCATTCCGCGAGCCAGTCGAACGAGTACTGGTCGGATGGCTGGATAGGCCGTTATCTCGACGCTCAATGCAAGGGATGCGATAAACCAACACAGGCGCTGGAAATAGATGATACCCTGAGCCTGGCGCTGAAAGGCGACAGCGACAAAGGCCTTGCCATGACAGACCCTGCAAGGCTTTACGGCACCAGTAATGATAAATATTTTGCAGAGCTGCTAAAGCAGCATACCACCGATAACGATCATCATAATAATGCGGATTACCTGTATAAAACGATGGGTGAAACCATTTCTTCCGCAGCCTATATCCAGCAACAGTTTAAAACATATAAATCTTCTGCCCCCTATCCCAATACAGAGCTGGGAAGGAACCTGCGCACCATTGCCAACCTGGTGATGTCGGATATCAATACCAAAGTATATTATGTGTCGCATGGCAGTTTTGATACCCATGTAAACCAGCAGGAACAGCAAGACCGGTTATTTGGTCAACTAAGCGATGCGTTAACGGTATTTACAGATGACCTGAAATCGAATCATCGTTTTGAGGATGTAGTAGTAATGACTTTCTCTGAATTTGGAAGAAGGGTGAGCCAGAATGCCAGTGGCGGTACCGATCATGGCACCGCGAATAATATGTTCCTGGTAGGTGGCGGGCTAAAGCAACCGGGACTTATCAACGATGGTCCGGACCTGCTTAATCTGAAAGACGGGGACCTGCAATACCAGGTTGACTTCAAAAGCGTTTATGCCACGCTGCTATCCAACTGGCTTGGCGCTGATGACAAGGCGGTGCTGAAGGCAACGTACCCTCATTTGTCGTTTGTGTAGTTAGCGCCTTCGGCGCTTTTAAATTGTCTTGGAGCACTGATTACGCTGATTATACTGATTGGCTTGATTTGATTTCGTATTGATTTTTTGATTTTTATAAGATGATAAAGGGAGATAAATGCGATATCCGCATTTATCTCCCTTTATCTTATAAATTCAAAAATTAAAATCAAACGTAATCAAATCAAGCCAATCAGTATAATCAGCGTAATCAGTGCTCCAAGACAATTTAAAAGCGCCGAAGGCGATCCCTCCGCTTACTGGCCCTGCTGACTAATCATCGCTCTGAACGCACCGTTTTTGGTAACGCGTGTTCCGCCGGCACCGCTGGCGTCTTTGAGTGTTCCGGAGAAGGTTCCTTCCACGTTGAGGTTGTCTATGTGGGTGATGGTGATTTGAAAATCAGTGCTTCCAGCAGAGGTAAGGTTGGTGTAGTAAGTGCTGTTGAGGGCAATCAGTAAACCGTTTCCTTTCTGGGTAGCTGGGTACACGCCTGGTTTGAAGGGCATGGATGCGGTAGCTAAGCTAAAGGTGATCACATCCCCGTTATAGCTCTGGCCGGTGATTTCCATAGTAGGATAATCGTTGTCCGGGTTTTCATCCGTAAGATTTGGCAGGGTGATAATGCCCTTTGGATTTTCTGAAAGATAAACCCGGTCGTCCAGCTTCAATGATATAAATCTGCGTTGGCGGCTATCATCTTTATCCTTGCCGCAGGAGATGCCCAGTAAAACAATGGCGCTGAGCATTGCGGTAACTAATATGCGCATAGGTTATATTATAATCAGTTTTAATTAATCCCGGCTAAATTAAACATTTAAAAAATAAAAACGGATGCCGGTAATGGATTGTTACACCCTGTTACCGGCATCGGTATTGATCTTGAAAAGTTGGATCTAAGCTTTGCGGGCGGTGCGGTACAGGTACCAGCCCATAAACGCAAAAAAGGCGCATCCTATTATGTAGTAGCCACCCGGCCCGAGGATATTTGTGAGCAGCTGTTGGCTATTGAGTTTGGCAAGAATGACGGCCGACCAGTCGAAACCTGCGAGGATGGCGATGATCACGCCGGCAACGGCGCCACCGGCCACAAGACCTGTGGCAAAGAGGTTGCCCTTACCCAGCTCTTCTTCCTCCGGAGATAATTTTTTATTGGCTTTCTTTTGTTTGTGATCAACCACACCACGGATAGCGCCGCCAACAAAGATGGGCAATGTAGTGGACAATGGAAGATACGCGCCTACTGCGAAGGAGAGCGAATTAATATTACATAGTTCCATCGTTATCGCCAGAAACACACCCACCAATACAAATTGCCAGTCGAGGTTAAAGGAAAGGATACCTTTCGCGAGTGTAGCCATGAGCGTGCCTTGCGGGGCAGGATAGTATGCGCTGCCGATTGCATGTTCAGTAACCCCGTGCGCAATCATATCTGCCGTAGGCTTATCCAGGAACTTCACTGTTAAACCTATCACCACAGACGATACAATGGCGCCAATGAACAATGCGATTTGCTGGTACATGGGCGTGGCGCCTACGATGTAGCCTGATTTCAGGTCCTGGGAAGTACCGCCGGCATTGGCAGCTGCAATGCAGATCATGCCACCTACCACCAGCGCCATTGGTTCGTATAGTTTGCCGGTCCAGCCTACGGCGATGAACACCAGGCAGGTGCCCATCAGTGTGGCGATGGTCATACCGGAAATAGGATTATTGGAAGAGCCGATGAGGCCCACAATGCGGCTGGACACCGTAACGAAGAAGGCACCGAACACTACTACCAGCAGACCTACCAGCAATTTTTTGCCGATAGAATCGCCTGGAAGCTGTGGTAAGAAAGCCATCAGCAGGATGAGGGCAAGGCTGCCGAACAGCACTACTTTCAAACTGAGGTCTCTTTCTGTTCTGGGTACATTTCCTTTCTCGTCTGTATTGCCCGAGCCATCTTTAATAGCGCCGATACTTCCTTTGAAAGAAGAAATGATAGTAGGGATGGTTTTCAGCAGGGTGATGAAACCGCCTGCTGCTACTGCTCCTGCGCCGATTTGTCTTACGTATGCATAATAAACCGCGGAAGAATAATCTGCAAAAGTATGGGTGAGCGGGTTCCAGTCGCCCTGCCCGCCCGGGGTTTGCAAATTAGCGAGGTAGCCTATTTTCACCAGCTGGGTGGCGATCACATCTGCCGGCAGCAATGATGCGAGCAAAGGAATGAGTGCCAGCCACGACAGCACACCGCCGGCCACCAGTACTCCTGCAATGCGTGGTCCGATGATATAACCAACGCCCATATACTCCGGGGTGATATCGGCGCTGAGTTTGGCGGAAGGGAAAAATTTGCTGGCCTGTTTGGTCATGTATTCCGGTGTTTCGGCAATCACATGCAGGATCTTTTGAAGGATGGCGTAGGCAAAAGCAAAGCCCAGTCCGTAGAAGGCGGTTTTGGCAAAGTCGCCGCCTTTCTCTCCTGCTATCAGTACATCGCCGCAGGCGGTGCCTTCGGGATAAGGCAGGGTTTTATGTTCTTTTACGATCAGTGATTTTCTCAGCGGGATCATCATCAGGGTACCAAGGATACCACCGAAGATGGCCAGGATGAGGATGGTGAAGTAATTAAAGAACTGTGTGCCACCACCATCACTGAGGAACAGGAATCCCGGCAGGGTGAATACCACACCTGCAGCGATGGATTCGCCGGCAGACCCGGTCGTTTGGATGATGTTGTTTTCGAGAATGGTGGTCTTGAAAAATTTTCTTCCTAAGGTAATAGCGATAACGGCAATAGGAATGGAAGCAGAAACGGTAAGACCTGCTTTCAGCGCCAGGTACACGGTGGCAGCACCGAAGATGATACCAAAGATACAGCCCAGCAAAATAGATTTCAGCGTAAATTCTTTCATTTGTACGCCGGGTGAAACAAAGGGTTTGAAGTTGTTATCGGACATAAGATCGTTTATGGATTTACAGGTAGAGATGTTATAAGCAATGAATTTACTTTTAAAAAAGGAAAGGAGGAAAGTTATCAGCTTTCCTCCTTTCCTTTTTATAATAAGGGTGACTTACCTGATACCGTGCATCCATTTTTTCAGGAAGCTGGTAGACAGGAACAGCAGTACTGCTGCGGCGCCTGGCAGGATTACAAACACCATGAAAAACTCATAGAGGTTGTGGATGGTGAAGCCTGCGAAGGTTGGGTAATGTGTAGCCAGTTTAAGTTCCTGTAATTTATCCATTTGCTGTGCGGTAGCGGTGATGGTACCATCCAGGATGCCTTTCAGGTTGATACCGTTATCAGTAGCAAGTTTGTATTTATCCAGGGTTGGAGGCAATAATGCGCCCAGGGTACCGGCCAGTGCGTAACCGGCGGCATTGGCGAGGAACCATACTCCCATAAGCAGGGAGGAGAAACGGTGAGGCGCCAGTTTGGATACCAGTGACAAACCTATTGGCGACAGGCACAATTCGCCGAGGGTATGGAAGAGGTACATTAGGATCAACCAGCTTACGCCCAGTTTCTCATTAGGTCCGAGATTTTTCATCTGTATGGCGATGATAAAGAATCCGAGCGCCAGCAATGCCAGTCCGAGTGATTGTTTCATCGGGGAGATCGGCTCCAGGTTGCGTTGTTGTAATTTGAGCCATAACCAGCTGAAAGGCAATGCAAATACGATGATGAAAATAGAGTTGGCGTTTTGAACGAAGGAAGGAGGCATATCCCAGCCGAAGAGGCGGCGATCTGTCTGGTAATCAGCTACAAAGGTAAGGGAGGAACCGGCTTGTTCGAAGCAGGCCCAGAAGAAGATCACGAAAAAGGCCACGAAGTAGATAACGGTGATCTGTTGTCTTTCTACCTTGGTAATAGATTTATCGGTAAGGATCAGTACAGCGAGGCTGATACCGGCTGCATATATAAAAGGATACACCCATGATTTGATGGGGTTGGGATCGAGCGACAGGTAGTGGATACCGAAGAACAGTACCACCATTAACACCAGTACACCGAGGATAGCGCTGGTAGTAAATTTGGCTTTATCGGCTTCGCCGGTTACGGCAGAAACTTTGGAGAAATCCGGTTTGGCGCCGATGGCTTCACCGGTTGGTTTTACCACGTATTTATCTTTCAGGAAGAAGAACAGGATGGTTCCGGTGAACATGGCTATACTGGCGGCGAGGAAGCCCCATTTGAAAGCGCTGACCATTCTCACGCCGTCTACTTTTACGTCGCCGAGGATAGGGCAAATGAGCATTCCGAGGAAGGCGCCCATGTTGATACCCATATAAAAGATGGTGAAAGCGGAATCGAGGCGGCCGTCGTTTTTCGGATACAGCTGCCCCACCATAGAAGAGATGTTGGGTTTAAAGAAGCCGTTACCAAAGATGATGATGAAAAGGGCGAGCCAAACGATGGTTTTGGCTGTTTCCACATTGGAGGCATAGATGGTGGCGCTGAGGACCATGAGGAGCTGGCCAACGCCCATTATAAAACCGCCTAATATGATACAGTTCCTGTTACCGAGGTACCTGTCGGATATGTATCCTCCCAGCATGGGGGTGAGATAACATAAGCCGAGAAAGCCCCCGTAAATGATAGAGGAATCTGCTTCAGAGAAAGCCAGTGCATTTACCAGGAAGAGCGTAAGTAACGCCCGCATACCATAAAAATTAAACCGTTCCCACATTTCCGTGGCAAATAATACTGAGAGCCCTTTAGGGTGGCCCTTCTCAGAGGCAATAGGGGACTCTTGTGCAACAGTAGTTTGCATCATAAATTGGTTAGTTTTAGCAATAGTTGTTTCAGATTTCGTGAACCTTTAAATATGGCAAGTTAAATAAAATCGTTAATCTGCGTAAAAAAATGGTATAAATGCTCATTTTTTGCGGTTTTTTGATCTTTCTTTGCACTTTCTTTCGCATCTGCATTTATTAGGCAATTCATATGAACATACTATTACTTGGAAGTGGTGGCCGGGAACACGCACTGGCCCTTAAAATGTCACAAAGCACCCTTTGCGGTCAACTGTTTATAGCACCGGGTAATGCTGGTACCGCTCAATGCGGCACGAACGTTAACATGGGTGTGAGTGAATTCGATAAGATAAAGACCTTTTGCCTGGATAATGCGATAGACCTGGTATTGCCCGGATCTGAAGAGGCCCTGGTAAACGGGATCTATGATTTCTTTCAGAAAGATGAACTGTTACAGCATATCCCCGTACTGGGTCCTTCAAAGGAAGGCGCCCAGCTGGAAGGCAGTAAGGCTTATGCCAAGCTGTTTATGCAGCGGAACAATATACCTACTGCGGCTTACCGTGAATTCAGTGAAAAGAATTATGAAGAAGGGCTGGCCTATCTTCAGCAGCACTCCTTACCAATTGTATTGAAGGCCGATGGCCTGGCGGCAGGCAAGGGTGTGGTGATAGCAACTTCTTATGAAGAGGCGGCCGTGGAGTTTGAGCAGATGATCAAGTCGGCCAAGTTTGGCGATGCCAGTAAAACGGTAGTAGTGGAGCAGTTCCTGACGGGTATTGAGCTGTCTGTATTTGCGATCACCGATGGTCATACCTATAAGATATTACCGGAAGCAAAGGATTATAAAAGGATTGGAGAAGGTGACCTGGGGCTGAATACCGGTGGTATGGGTGCGGTGTCGCCGGTGCCGTTTGCCGATGCAGCGTTTATGAAAAAAGTGGAGGATGAAGTGATCCGGCCCACGATAGCAGGCCTTTCCAAGGAAGGTATTGTGTATCATGGCTTTGTGTTTTTTGGCCTGATTAATGTAGAGGGTTCGCCCTTTGTAATTGAATACAACTGCCGTATGGGCGATCCGGAAACGGAAGTTGTGATGCCACGTTTGAAGAATGATGCGTTGGAACTGTTTACTGCAGTAATGACCGGCAAACTGAGCGGGCAAACGATTTACGCCGACGAGCGTGCCGCTGCTACGGTGATGCTGGTATCAAAAGGATATCCCGAAGCATACGAAAAGAATAAGGTGATCCATGGAATTCCGGCGCCTACCCGCGACCAGATCGTGTTTCATGCCGGTACACGGCAGGAAGGCGACGAGGTGCTGACCAACGGCGGCCGGGTATTAGCCATTACTTCACTGGCGTCTGACCTGTCGATGGCACTGGCTCATTCTGTACAAACAGCGGAGCAGATTGCGTTTGATGGTAAGGTATACCGCAGGGATATCGGGTACGAATTTGTTTAGACGTTAGCCGGGGTTAATTTACAGTAGGGAGGACTGGTACAGGACAATTGAAAAGCGGGACTTGTAAAGGCACAATTTTAGGCAGTAGGAACAATTAAAACGGGGTTATCCCGTTCATCTGGTCGGAGCATAAAGAGAGCAGTTACTATGCCGTTTGTACAACAAATAACTTTTTTTAATATTTAGCTGTATTATTGCAAGAATATCCATTTTTTGCATCGTATATTCGTTGGAATTATTCATTTTTGCATTCTAATTTTTGACCGTATCAACAATGGGATTTTTTAATTTTTTAACGCAGGAAATCGCGATTGATCTTGGTACAGCGAACACGCTGATAATTCATAATGACCAGGTGGTAGTGGACGAGCCTTCCATTGTAGCGATAGAACGGGCTAGTGGCAAAATTGTGGCAGTTGGAAAAAAGGCCATGATGATGCACGAAAAAACACACGAATATCTTCGTACTATACGTCCCCTGAAAGATGGCGTGATAGCGGATTTTAATGCCGCTGAAGGAATGCTCAGGGAACTCATAAAAATGGTTTACCCCAAAAAGCCCTTGTTTGCACCAAGCTGGCGGATGGTGATCTGTATTCCTTCCAGCATTACGGAAGTGGAAAAGAGAGCTGTACGCGACTCTGCTGAACAGGCCGGCGCAAAGGAAGTATACTTGTTGCACGAGCCAATGGCAGCTGCCCTGGGTATCGGCATTGATGTAGAAGAGCCTGTAGGTAATATGATCATTGACATAGGCGGTGGTACTACCGGTATTTCGGTAATAGCACTGGCAGGTATTGTTTGCGACCAGAGTATCCGTATCGCCGGTGACGAGTTCACGGCTGATATCATGGAAGCCCTGCGCCGCTATCATAGCCTCCTGATCGGTGAAAGAACTGCTGAACAGATTAAGATCCACATCGGATCAGCCCTGAAAGAACTGGATAACCCACCAGACGACATCCCTGTTAACGGAAGGGATCTGGTAACCGGCATCCCCAAGCAAATCATGGTATCTTACCAGGAAATTGCGGAAGCCCTTGATAAATCTATCTTTAAAATCGAAGAAGCCATCCTGAAAGCGCTGGAAACAACGCCTCCTGAGCTGGCCTCAGATATTTACCGCAGGGGTTTATACCTGACCGGTGGCGGTGCATTGCTGCGCGGACTGGATAAACGTCTTACCCAAAAAATCAAATTGCCGGTGCATGTAGCAGACGATCCGTTACGCGCAGTGGTAAGAGGTACAGGTATTGCCTTAAAGCATGTAGGTAAGTATCCGTTCCTGATGCAATAAAACTATTTGTGATCCGGATATTTTGTTATTCATCCCATTGGGAGGGAATTACAGGGTATCCGGATAACCAAATCCTAAAATAGTGCGCGCTTGTGCGAAATCTAATCATTTTCTTTAGGCGATATTTTAACTTCTTCTTATTTCTGCTGCTGGAAGTGATTTGTATGGTATTGGTATTCCAGCATAACAACTTTCAGCGAGCCGCCTACCTCAGTTCCGCAAATGATATCAGCGGTAAATTATATGACAAGTATAATAATGTACAGTATTACTTTCACCTGAAGTCGACCAACGACAGCCTGGTGAATGAAAACATGCGCCTGCACAACCTGCTCCGTACCAGCTACGACAGTATGATAACCACCAACGGGATCAAAATTGACACGATCCGGCAATACAGCGATGATACCGCCCACCGTGTTGTTGGCACGCAGATCCGCCGGTACGAGTACTTCTCCGCCAAAGTGATCAACAACTCCATTAACAAACCCGTCAACTATATTACTATTCACCGCGGCAGCCTGCAGGGGATCCGTCCTAATATGGGCGTTATCAGCAGCAGCGGCGTGGTGGGTGTGGTGAGAAGTGTGAGCGACAACTACTCCGTGGTATTGTCGATGCTCTCTAAATCCAATTCTGTATCCATCAGCGCCCGCCTGGGGCAGGGAAAGGAAATGGGTTCTGTGCACTGGGATGGTGAAGACGCCGGCTATGCCCTGCTGAAAGACGTGCCGAAAAGCGCCAAAATACATAAAGGTGATACCGTGGTGACCAGCGGCTTCTCTGCCCTGTTCCCTGAAAATATTCCGATCGGCTATGTAGAAAGCATTGCCGTAGGAGACAAAGCCAGCACCTCGTTTACTATCCGGTTGAAATTGGCTACCAATTTCTTCAACCTGCAATATGTATACGTGATAGAAAACCTGTTGAAAGAAGAACAACAAAGATTGGAAGATTCAACGTATAAGTTGATTAAATGAGTATACTGTTAAGAAATATAATCCGCTTCGTGCTCCTGCTGCTGATTCAGGTGTTTGTGCTCAATGAAATATTGTTGCACCAGCTGGTGAGCCCCTATCTTTATATGCTGTTTATCCTGGCGCTGCCTTTTAATCTGCCACGCCCCGGGCTTATGCTCCTGGGATTGCTGATGGGGCTTTCCCTGGATATGTTTATGAATACGCCGGGTATGCATGCTGCCGCCTGTGTGTTCATTGCTTATCTGCGCCCGTTTATTATCAATATCCTGTCACCACAGGGAGGTTTTGAAACTACCCAGAAAACGCCTTCGATGACCAGTATGGGCGTGTCCCAGTTTCTCATCTATGCCGCTATCCTGGTATTCCTGCACCACGCACTTTTCTTTACGTTGGAAGTATTTGGTATGGGTAACCCGTTATACCTGGTGATGAAGATCGTCTCTTCAACATTGGCCAGTCTTTTCCTGATTGTGCTGTATGAATTGCTGTTCTTCTCGAAAAAATAGTTTCTGCTTTTTAACGTAGGTTTGTAACTTAAAATAATTCCGTCCTTAATAGCATGTCAGTATTCAATCAGCCCAGGAAGAGAGTAATACAGATGATTATACTTGGGATGGTAATACTGATCATCACCAGGTTATTCTTTCTGCAGGTAGTGGAAAAGAAGTACGCCAAGCTGGCGGATGCCAATGCCGTGCTTCGTAAAGTCATTTATCCAAGCCGGGGTATCATCTACGACCGGCAGAACCGCAGCATCCTCGGCAACGACGTATTATACGACCTCGTAGTAACCCCTGCCAGCGTAAAAAGCATCGATACAGGCTATCTCTGTAATATTTTAAAAATAGATAAGGAAGAATTCAGGAAACGGATCGTTACCGCCATTATCAAAAATGGCCGGGTAAGACAATCAGTTTTCGCTCCCCTGCTGGCGCCGGAAGTATTCGGGCAGCTACAGGAAAGCATGTATCTCTTCCAGCCGGGATTTGAACTGGTACCCAGGCAAATCCGCTCCTACCCTTATTCGGCCGCAGCTAATATCCTCGGGTATATAGCGGAAATATCCCCGGCCATGTTAAAGGATACTGGTACTTACGCCTCTTATAACTCCGGCGATTATCTTGGATTCACGGGTCTGGAAAAGACCTATGAAACCGTATTGATGGGCCAACGGGGCATACAATACCTGGTTAAAGATAACCTGAACAGACCCCAGGGAGCTTATGAAAACGGGGAGTTTGACAGTGCGGCAGTAGCCGGCAGAAACCTGCGGCTTTCCCTGGACATTGAGTTACAGGTACTCGGTGAGAAATTAATGAAAGGCAAATCGGGCAGTATTGTGGCCATCGATCCGCAAACAGGCGGTATCCTGGCCATGGTAAGCGGTCCGAGCTTCGATCCTAACCTGCTCACAGGTTCGTATCGCAGCGCCAATTTCAGCAAACTTTATACAGATACCACCAAGCCACTGTTTAACCGTGCCATCCAGGCTACCTATCCGCCGGGCTCCACGTTTAAACCCATGATCGCACTGGTAGGACTGGATGAAGGCGTAATTACCCCCAGCTTCGGATACCCCTGTGGCGGCGCTTACTACGGCTGTTCAAGACCTATCAAATGCGAACACCACGATGCTGGTCACGCGGCTAATCTCCGCCTGGCACTATCGCATTCCTGTAACTCCTATTTTTCGCATGTATACCGTTTGAGTGTGGATGCGGGTAAATTTGGGGGGATCAAGGTAGGCGGTATGCAGAAGTGGGCCGACTATATGAATAACTTTGGCTTCGGGCATAAGATAGGGGTGGATATTCCCAGTGAAGGCCGCGGACTGGTACCGGATAAAAAATATTACGATGCCCGGTACAAAGGCAGCTGGAACTCGTGTACATCCGTGTTCCTGGGAATCGGTCAGGGTGAATTGTTGCTAACGCCGCTGCAAATGGCCAATGCCATGTGTATTGTAGCCAACCGCGGTTCTTATTATATTCCGCACTTTGTATCCAGCATTGATAACGATAACACCCATCTCCTGGATAAATACAAACAAAAGCACGACGTAGCGCATATCTCTGATACGGCCTACAGCGCGGTTATTCATGGTATGACAGACGTGGTGGAAAGCGGTACCGGGCGTATTGCACAGATTGAAGGTATTACCGTTGGCGGTAAAACCGGTACAGCAGAAAACTATGGTATTGTAAACGGTGTAAGAACAAAACTGAAGAACCACGCGGTGTTTGTGGCTTTTGCCCCTGCTGAAAAAGCACGTATAGCCATTGCCGTGATAGTGGAAAACTCCGGTTTTGGTGCCAAGTATGCAGCGCCTATTGCCAGTTTGATGATGGAGAAATACCTGAAAGACAGTATCTCCACCAAACGTCAGCCGCTGTTGAAATCAGTGATGGAAACAGTAACAATAGATCAGGCCATGCTGGCTAAATCGCATTTGGATTCGTTGAATCAGAATGCTGTTATTAAGAAGAACAAGCCTTAACCAATCATCGAATAAACCGATTAATCAATAATGAACCGCTCGCAAGCCAAACTGACACAAGGGATTGACTGGCCAATAGTTGGCCTGTACCTGGCATTGGTGATCATAGGCATCATGTCCATTTTTGCTGCGGAATACCGGGGTGATGATAACGTGTGGCAGGATATCCTTCATCCAAGTAAAAACTATTCGAGGCAGCTGATCTGGTTTGGCGTATCCATTGTACTGGCTGCAGTGATATGGCTTACAGACAGTAAATTTTTTACGGCCACGGCCAACCTGATGTATGCAGGCGGCCTGTTGCTACTATTGCTGGTGCTTGGGATCGGTAAAGATGTGAAGGGATCGCATTCCTGGCTGGTGATTGGTGGATTCCAGTTTCAGCCGGCGGAGCTGACGAAGCTTTGTACCAACCTGGCGCTCGCCAAATACCTGTCGTCGCAGGAAACTGATTTTACGAAACTACGATCCAGACTGATTGCCGCTGCATTGGCCCTGATACCTGCCGGTATCATCATTTTGCAGGACGAAACAGGATTGGCCCTGGTATATTTTTCCTTTTTCCTGGTGATGTTCCGCGAAGGATTGCCCGGCGTACTGCTGGTAATCGCCTTTTCGGGAATTGTACTCGTGTTGTCGGCCCTGTTGGTGGACCGAACGATACTCTTCATTATTTTTACGGTCATCACCGCGCTGGTCATCTACTTTATGCGGCGCGAAATAAAACGAAAGCGATCGAAGCTCGCGCTGATCCTGGGCGTATACGCCTTCTGCGGACTCTTTGTGATGTTCATCGTTCCCTTTGTATTTACCAAAGTACTGAAGGACTACCAGGTACGCCGTATTGAAGTAATGCTGGGTAAGGAAAACGATCCGAAGGCTACTTACAACACCAGGCAGAGTATGATTGCCATTGGCTCCGGTGGCTTCTGGGGAAAGGGATACCTGAAAGGTACCCAAACCCGTTACGATTTTGTGCCTGAACAAAGCACCGACTTTATCTTCTGTACTGTGGGAGAAGATTTCGGCTTCTTCGGAAGCGTGATTTTCCTGGGTATATATGTAGCCCTTCTTTTCCGGATCATTTTTGTGGCGGAACGACAGCGATCGACCTTTACGCGAGTCTATGCCTATGGGGTAGCCAGTATCATTTTTTTCCACCTGGCTATTAATATTGCGATGACGATCGGTCTTGCGCCGGTGATCGGGATTCCCCTGCCCCTGGTGAGCTATGGCGGTTCTTCCCTGATGACCTTTACCATGCTGATATTTATACTGCTGCGGCTGGATGCCGACCGGCAGATGGTGTTAAGATAGTATCTTTGCAAAATGGCACGTATTATTCCATTATCAGAAGGGTCATTTACCGTAGACGGGACCAAGAAATTTTTTCCTTTTAAGCTGGGAACAGATAGCATGCAGGATCGCCCGCATGGTTCGTTGCTGGTTGAAATACAGCCGTTCCTTGTAATCACGGACCGCGATTATATTTTATTTGATACCGGGCTGGGCTTTCGTAACCCCGACGGCGTACTGCAAATCCATCAGCACCTAATAGACAATGGCATCAATCCGATGGAAATCACCAAAGTGTTGATGAGCCATTTACATAAAGATCATTCCGGCGGCGTTTCTTCAGAAGATCCTATCACGGGAGAACGCACGCTCAATTTTCCCGGCGCTACCTATTATGTAAACAACGAGGAAATGCTTTACGCCGTGGAGCATTCCGGCAAATCTTATCTCTCTGAAGATATTATGTTATTACAACAGCGGGATAACGTGGTGTTTACAACCGGTAACGGGACTATCGACGGGTATATTCATTACGAAGTGACCGGTGGTCACTGTCCTTATCACCAGGTATTTCTGGTAGATGATGGAGCAGATAAAATATTTTTCGGCGGAGATGTGGCGCCGCAGATATCCCAGATGAGGAGCCGGTTTGCAGCCAAATATGATTACGATGGCAAGCGCAGTATGGAGCTTCGCCAGGAATTCCTGGAGCGGGGCAAACAGGAAGGCTGGACATTCCTGTTTTATCATGATACCAAAGAACCTTTTGCTAAGTTTTAAGCGGAGGTTGTCTTACTCAGGATTACACTGATTACCGGAATTTTTTGGATTTTATGAGATGTCAAGATGTATACGCCGTTTGACAGCTTGTCACTTACAGGACAGCATACCAATAAAACGTGGAAACAACAGGGCCACAGCTGGGCATCGTATAGCGTTTACCGCGATCAGGCCACGCATGAGTTGTATATTCCGCAAACGGTGCTCAACCTGGTAGTACAGGGAGAGAAAAGAATGTACGACGGCAGGCAGGTACATTACCTCCGCAGCAGGGATGCGATGGTGATTCCGGCTGGCAGCCTGCTTTGCTCAGAGATATTGCAGCCACAGCGGCAATACGGAAGTATTAACCTCGTGATCCCGGATGAAATGATCCTGTGCTTGCTTAAAAAGCCGGGAAATAAAGCTCATACCGTTGGCCGGGCATTAACTACACTGCCGGTAAACAGCCATTGGCACAACTTCACACAGTCACTGCTGCAGCACTTTGCAGACGATAACCTTATCATTCCTGATTATTACGACATTATATCAAGGGCGCTTCACCTTATTTCCGGTGAGAAGGCAATAAGTGCCATGCTCACCAAAGCCGCCATGTACCCGCTTCCGGAGGTGATGGAGAAGCTCAGTACCGGGATTGCGGAGGTGCGGCTGCTGGAAGATGTGGCCGCTATGGGGCATATGAGTACGGCTACATTGAAACGCCGTTTCCGGGATATCTATCATAGTTCCCCCATGCATTGGGTGCTGGAGAAGCGGCTGCAGATGGCGGGTTTCCTGCTGCGCACCACGGAACAGCCGATCGCGGAAATAGCTTACCGTGCAGGGTTTGAAGATGTGACCCATTTTTACCGGCAGTTTCGCCGTTGTTTTAAAGTAACGCCATTGCAATGGCGTAAAATGGAAACTGATCTTTTCAGCAAATAGTTGTGCCGGCGGATGGCTTACATTGTGAAAAAAAACGACAATGGAAAGTTTGACCAAAATTGGTGAAGCCTGGCTACAGGCCTGGAATTCCCACAACCTCGACGAGATCATGTCGCATTACGATGCGGATGTTATTTTCTATTCCCCTTTAATTAAAAGAATCAACAATGATCCTACCGGTTGTATCCGGGGGAAGGAGAACCTGAAGGCTTACTTTACCCGTGGGCTGGAAGCCTATCCTGATCTGCATTTTGAGTTGTACCATATCCTGGAAGGGGTGAATTCTATTGTGCTTTATTATAAAAGCATCAATGATAAATTAAGTACGGAGATGATGGTGATTAATGAAAAGGGGCTGGTGAGTGAAGTAAGGGCACATTATAAATAATAGTACAGGGGAATTGCGGGGTATTTCCCCGTAATTCTTTTAGGGTCTTCTTCTTGGGCCTCCGCCCATTCTGTTCATGCGTTGGGTGTTGAGGTGGTTTACCATGATGGTCCGGAATTCTCTTTCGCTTTTAAACACCATGCCTGCTTTTCTGCCGGGGAGTACACGCTGGAATTCTGTACTGTAGCGTGATTTGATGTCCAGCATCCGTTTTTCGTATTTCAGTTCCTTATCCATATTTTTCCGGGCGGCATCATCGGCATTGTCGGTGGCTAATTTTTCCTGGTCTCTTTTCTGGTGGCGTTCCGCGATCAGTTGTTCCACTTCGTGGGTATAGTTATTATAAACCGGCCAGAATTTCTGGGCTTCTTCCGGGGTGAGGTTTAATTTCTGGGCCAGGTATTGGATTTGTATGGCTTTTATTTTTTCGGCGGCACTTTCCGACGGGTTTTGCTGGGCCTTGCTCACGCCGGCATGGGTGAGGAGCACAAACATTGTAATCCATATAAAGTAAAGATGTTTCATCATTTATTTTCAGGTAACACTTCCTTTGATAAATCGGTCTTTTGCAGGTAATTTTCGATGGCTTCCAGTGGAACTGCTTCTTTCAGCTGACTTTGCACCGGGGTTATTTCCGCGGAACTGGCGAAGAAAGCTTCATTATCAAAGGGATCAGTGTGGGTTTGCAGGTAATTAACGATATCCTGGTCATTCAGGTCTTCCAGTTGTCTTTCTATAGCATTATGATGGTTGTTGTTGTTGATCACGAACAGTAGGGCGCTGCTACCGATGAAAGCGGTAAGACAGGCGGCTACGGTCCATTTCAACCAGGTGGCGGTCCGGTTCCGGTGGGCTACCCGCAGTGGAATTACAGGGCTGGAACTGGCCCGTAGGGACTCAAAATAACCGGTGGGTACTGTAAATGGCGTCTGTTTGGGTATTGCCGCGAGGAAGGGCGAAATGGCTTCCAGTTCCGTGTGTACGGAGGTGAGGGAGCTGGTTCCTTCTTCCGTTTGGATCCGTTGCAGGATGGCCTGTGGTAATCCTTCGAAGTAGCCGGCAGGAACAGTTGTCGGCTGGTTTGGAACAGCGGCTGTTCCGGAACGCAGATCTTCCAGTTGAATTTGCAGCAGGATAGCGGCGGGCAGGTGTTCAAAATAGCCTGCTGGTACCGTAAATGGTACTTCTGCCGGCCAGTTGATGCCTGGCGCTATTTGCATTAATTCATTTGTTATGTAGGTCTGCCTGTTCATATTTGCTGTTTTTTAGACAGTAAACGGTATTAATAGTTTAATGTGATTTTAATCTTTTGGTAAAATTCTTTAAAAATTACTTAAAATAAATATTTGTAAAATTTATGGTCAGCCGTTGCGGATAAACTCTTCGATCTTCTTAACAGCATGGTGATACGAGGCTTTCAGGGCGCCTTCCGAGGTTTCCAGCACTTTGCTCATTTCCTCGTAGGGCATTTCATCGTAGTAGCGCAGGTTAAATACGATCCTTTGTTTATCGGGTAAACTGAGGATAGCGCGCTGCAGTTTCCACTCCAGTTTATTGGGATCAAACTGCGGATCCGCCCTGAGTTTGTTGCTTAGGCCGTTTTCCACATCAGACAATGAAACCGACGTTTTACGTTTTTGCTGCTCGAGGAAAGTGAGGCTTTCGTTGGTGGCTATTTTATACAGCCAGGTATACAACTGGGCATCTTCCCGGAAGTTTTCCAGGTTTTTCCACACCTTAATAAAAACGTTTTGCAGCACATCATTGGCATCGTCGTGATCCATTACCATCCTGCGGATATGCCAGTAGAGCCTTTCCTGGTACTTTTGGATAATAAGGGTAAACCCTTTTTCCTTTGTATCAGGTATACGGTATAATGCCAAGAGTGATTTATCGTCCTGTGAAACGGCCATAGGTTAAATGGTTCTTAACAGGTTTTATTTCATTGAATATAAATAAAAACCTGTTCATAAGACGCGGAGATTGTGGCGAAGTTTAATGTGCGCGGATTTTGTCTTTCTCAGGATTACGCTGATTTTAAGGATTACCTGGATTTTTACTTTTGGATTTTTTTTAGATTTTTTTGATTTACTTAAGATATAATTAAGGGAGATAAAAGCGAATATATATCTGCTTCTATCTCCCTTAATCCTTTATAAAATCAAAAAGTAAAAATCCAGTTAATCAGTATAATCAGCGTAATCCTGCTCCAAGACAATTTAAAATCGCCGAAGGCGATGCTACGCCTGTTTCTTGCGCTGGATGGCTTTTTCTGCTGCTGCAACGATGTGATCTGAATCGAGGCCATATTTTTTCAGCAGGTCCAGTGGTTTACCGCTTTCGCCGAAGGTATCGTTGGTGCCCACGTATTCGATGGGAACGGGGGTATGGCGGGCGGCTACCTGTGCGATGCTGTCGCCCAGGCCACCGAGTACGTTGTGTTCTTCGGCAGTAACGGCGCAACCGGTTTTTTTCAGGGAAGCGATTACTGCTGCTTCATCCAGTGGTTTAATGGTGTGGATGTTGATGATTTCCACGCTGTAGCCTTTTTCTTCCAGTACTTTACCGGCTTCGATGGCAATCCAAACCAGGTGACCACAGGCGAATAAGGTGATATCTGTTCCTTCGTGGAGGATCTGTGCTTTACCCACTTCAAATTTCTGGTCTTCCGCGGTAAAATTGGGCCATTTCGGGCGACCGAAACGGAGATATACCGGTCCTTCGTAGTCGGCGATAGCAATGGTAGCAGCTTTGGTTTGATTGAAATCGCAAGGTACGATAACAGTCATTCCGGGCAGCATTTTCATCATGCCGATATCTTCCAGGATCTGGTGGGTGGCGCCATCTTCACCCAGGGTAAGTCCTGCGTGGGAAGCGCATATTTTTACGTTCTTGTTGGAATAGGCAACAGACTGACGGATCTGGTCGTATACCCTTCCGGTAGAGAAGTTAGCGAAAGTAGTGGTGTATGGTATTTTACCGCCGATGGTTAAGCCTGCTGCGATGCCAATCATGTTGGCTTCTGCGATACCTACCTGTACAAAGCGATCGGGGAATTCTTTAATAAAAGCGTTCAGTTTCATAGAACCGAGCAAATCTGCTGTCAGTGCAACTACATTGGGGTTTTTACGACCTACTTCGAGTATGCCCTCACCAAACCCGCCACGGGTTTCTTTTTCATTTAGTGGTTGAATATCTTTTACCATTGTGGTCTTTTTAAAAATGAAGCGTAAATGTAAACATTAAAAAATGAGGATCCTAGTTACTCAGTACTTTATTACGCAGGCTCACTTCCCATTGCCAGGCGGTGCGCATGCTGTCTTCGATACCAATTTTTGGCTCCCAGTTCAGCTTTTCCTTCGCCTTACTGTTATTGGCATAAATAGAGATCACATCTCCTTCCCTGCGTGGGCCGGTGGTGTAGTTTAATTTGATGCCGGAAATTTTTTCAAATGCCTTGATGGCTTCCAGCACGGTTACGCCGTTGCCGGTACCGAGGTTAAACACTTCACAGTTGCTGGTATTGTGGTGTTCTATGAGATATTGGAGCGCTTTCGTGTGAGCGGCGGCGATATCCATTACGTGGATATAATCGCGGACGCAGGAGCCGTCGCGGGTATCGTAGTCGGTGCCGAATACCGTCATTTTTGGAATTTTCCCGATGGCGGTTTGGGTGATTACGGGAACCAGGTTGTCTGGTTTTCCCAGCGGCAGTTCGCCGATAAGTGCAGATGGGTGTGCGCCTACCGGGTTAAAATAGCGGAGCAGGATGGAATTGGTTTCATTTACCCGGCTATAGTCTTCGATGATTTGTTCACCCATTTGTTTGGTACGGGCGTATGGAGACTGGGCTTCGCCGAGCGGTGTTTCTTCCACTACCGGGAGGGCTTTGGTATTGCCGTAAACCGAGCAGGAAGAGGAGAATACGAGGTTGGGTACATTGTATTCTTTCACGCATTTCAACACGTTGACCAGCGAGGTGATATTGTTCTGAAAGTACATCAGGGGCTCGTTTACAGATTCTCCCACTGCTTTCAGGGCAGCAAAATGGATGACCCCAACGATATCCCGGTTTTCATGAAATACCGCATTGGTGTCTTCCAGGTTACAAAGATCTACTTTGTAGTTGCGTACCTTTTTTCCGGTAATTTTTTCTATACCATCTAATAATTGGGTGCTGCTCCTGATATTACTGTCTACAGATACTACATCAAATCCATTATTGATCAGATCTACAATAGTATGCGCGCCTATATAGCCACAACCACCCGTAACAAGAACCTTCATGATATTTCAGATTTACGTTTATTTGATATTTCAGAAAACTTTTTGATTGAGCACCGTTTCGAGGTAAGCTCCGTAGCCGCTTTTCAGTAAAGGTTTTGCCAGTTCCTTCAGTTGGCCGGCGTCAATAAATCCTTTACGATAGGCGATTTCTTCGATACAGGCTACTTTAATTCCTTGTCTTTGTTCTATTACCTGTACAAATTGGGATGCCTGCATCAGCGAGTCAAATGTGCCGGTATCCAGCCATGCTGTTCCGCGTGGTAAGATAGAAACTTTTAATTTTCCCCGCTGCAAATATTCTTTATTTACATCTGTAATTTCATATTCGCCGCGTGGACTGGGTTGCAGATTTTTAGCGATTTCCACTACTTCATTATCGTAGAAGTAGAGTCCGGGTACAGCGAAGTGGGATTTCGGTTGTGTGGGTTTTTCCTCGATGGACAGTACTTTCATGTCCTGACCAAATTCCACTACTCCATACCTTTCCGGGTCGGATACCTGGTAGGCATATACGATGCCGCCGTCGGGGTTGGCATTGTGAGCCAGTTGTGTACCGAGTCCTGCCCCATAAAAGATATTATCACCCAGTACCAGTGCTACCGGGTCCTGCCCGATAAATTCCTCGCCGATCACAAAAGCCTGTGCCAGGCCATTGGGGTTGGGTTGTTCCGCATAAGTTAAATTCAGTCCTAGTTGTTGACCATTACCAAAGAGCCGTTGAAAAGCCGGCAGATCGTGTGGGGTAGAAATGATCAGGATATCCTTAATGCCCGCCAGCATCAGGGTAGACAGCGGGTAATAGATCATTGGTTTATCGTAGACCGGCATGATCTGTTTGCTGATAGCATACGTAATGGGGTGCAGCCGGGTGCCGGAGCCGCCGGCCAGGATTATTCCTTTCATTTGCAAGATCAATTTTTGATGGTCACTAACTTAACTCTTCCGATCAGAAGAAAACCGCACAAAAATAGCGGCTCTCTTTCAATTGGCGTCTTTTTTTTATAAAAAAAGCTCTCCGGAGGTTACGGAGAGCTTTTAAAAGTATCTGTTGGTTCACTTTTTTAAATGAACAGGTTTACGATGAAATAGGTGACTGCGGCCAGTAATCCACTGATGGGAATGGTTAAAACCCAGGCCCACAGTAGTGATACGGTAACACCCCAACGAACGGCAGATAACCTTTTGGTAGCGCCTACGCCCATAATAGCACCCGTAATAACGTGGGTGGTACTGGCGGGAATACCCAGGTGTTCCGTGAGGAAGAGGGTAATGGCGCCGGAGGTTTCAGCAGCCACGCCTTCCAGCGGGGTTACTTTGGTGATACGGGTTCCCATTGTTTTCACAATTTTCCAGCCACCGCTCATGGTGCCGAGTGCGATACAGGTAAAACACGCCAGCGGTACCCAGTCCGGCATTTCCTTGAGGCTGCCGATATAGCCGGCAGATACCATTGCAGCGGAAATGATACCCATTACTTTCTGGGCATCGTTACTACCGTGACCAAGGCTTAATGCCGCGGAAGAGGCTAGCTGCAGGCGTTTGAACCAGCTTTCTGCCCGGTATGGATTTGCCTTACGGCAGATATTTACAATGATGAGTGTTATTATAAAGGCCACCACCATACCTATGAGGGGCGCCAGTACAATGAAATACACTGTGGGCAAAACTTTGTGGAAATTGATTACGTCAATATTGCCACCGGAGGCGGTTACAGCTGCACCAATGAAACCACCTATCAGGGTATGTGAGGAGCTGGAGGGAATGCCCAGCCACCAGGTGAAGAGGTTCCAGGTAATAGCTGCCACCAGGCCGCAAAGGATTACTTTCAGCGTGATAAACTGCTCAAATACCGAGTTGGCTACGGAATTGGCTACTTTAAACTCACCGATGTAGTATTTGGCAACAAAAAAGGCCACAAAGTTGAATACTGCGGCCCAGAGAACTGCCTGGAAAGGCGTAAGCACTTTGGTCGACACAATAGTGGCGATAGAGTTGGCGGCATCATGGAAACCATTGATATAGTCGAAAATGAATGCCAGTATGATAATAATTACTAGTAAAGTCATGACATCAGGAGAATTATGCGTTCAGAACTGTATTCCCCTTTATCAGGAGTACTTGATAATAATGGTTTCTATTACGTTGGCGCAGTCCTCGCACTTATCGGTAGCGATTTCCAGGGCCTGGTAGATTTCACGCATTTTAATCAGTTCTGCGGCGTTCTGCTCTGTATCAAAAAGGTCGGCGATAGCCATATCGTAGATATCATCAGCATGGTTTTCCAGGCTGTTGATCTTTACGCAGGCATCGGTAATAATGCGCATATTCTGCATATTGCGCAGTTCGGGGATTGCTTTGGCAAGTTCCAGTACACCCAGGTGGATCAGTTCCGCCAGTTTGCGGATGCTGTCGTTGATGTAGTGTACTTTATAGAGATCCATTCTTTTGGCAGAACCATGGATATAATCTGCCACATCGTCCAGTGTTGCCGCCAGGTAGTGAATGTCTTCACGGTCAAACGGAGTGATAAAGTTTTGTCCGAGCTCTACAAATATGCGGTGTGTGTAATCGTCGTTTTTGTGTTCCAGGCGTTCTATCAGGTGTACCTTATCCTTTCTCACAGCCAGATCTGTGGTGGCTACCAGCTCGTTGAGCACAGTCGCCATTTCTACCAGATTGGAAGCTACATCTTCAAACAAAGAATAAAATACCCGGTCTTTCGGCATGAATAGTTTAACAAAAGAATTGAAGCCTCCCATACGTTTGAGTTTATAAAATTTGCCGCAAAAATAGCTTTCAGAATCTATCCCAGCCAGTAAAAAACGTGAATTAATAATTCCTTAACACTGGATTAATATAAAAGTAATATAGCGATTTTTCCTTTGCATAGAAAATTATACTCATAAACAGGCTGCCTACAACCTGTACATACAAACCTATAATGTCGGATAAACGCCCATTAGATATAGCCGTAATTTCAGATGTTCATCTGGGAATTTACGGCTGCCACGCCAAAGAGCTGATTCAGTACCTGGATAGTATCGACCCGCGGATATTGGTGCTGAATGGGGATATTATCGATATCTGGCAATTCAGCAAACGCTATTTTCCAAAGGCGCATACCAAAGTGATCCGGAAAATCCTGAAGATGATCGGCAAAGGCACCGAGGTGTATTACCTGACAGGTAACCACGACGAGGCCCTCCGTAAATATGCAGGGTTTGAGCTGGGTAACTTTACAATCGATAATAAGCTGGTGCTGGACGTAGATGGCAAAAGACACTGGTTCTTTCATGGAGACGTGTACGACGTAACCATGAAAAATTCCAAGTGGCTGGCCAAGCTGGGCGGAAAAGGATATGATCTGCTCATTATCCTCAACCGGCTGGTCAATCATGTGCTGGAAAGCATGGGGAGGGAAAAGATGTCTTTCTCCAAAAAAGTAAAACAGGGGGTGAAGTCGGCCGTAAAATTCATTTCCGATTTTGAACAAACCGTTGCCGAAATAGCCGCCGATAAAGAGTTTGATGTAGTGTGCTGCGGTCATATCCACCAGCCCCTGATCAAAGAAATGCAGGTAGGCGATAAAACAATCACCTATCTGAATTCGGGCGATTGGGTGGAAAGTCTTACTTCCCTTGAGTATACCAACCAGCAATGGGCCCTGTACCAACACCCCGTTACCCGGAAGGGCGCTGTACTTGCAGAGGACGACGATGATGGACTCACCGACTGGGATGCTACCCGTATTATTACCTTCCCCGGCTCCTGATTTTTTCTTTCTACTTATTACATTTAAATATTTTAAATATATTTATATTTAAATACTATTTTCACAAAATCATAACAAGCGCTTAATATTAAATTAAAAGTAGACTACTAAGTTTGCCAGAGAAATAATTAAGTGTGACGATAGTGGCACATTTAGATAAGCAAGAAAAACAGCTAGATGAAAGTATTGAAGTTACATCCTTTAATGACGATCTCCCTATTGCAAATGCAGATCCAGCGTTTGCTTTATTGTAATGTGGCCGTGTATGTGCGTAATTCGCTTGCCAATACATTTGATACATTAAAAGACGCAGGTTTTGAAGAAGATGTTCTGATTGAATATCCGATAGATGAAACACTGAGTTTGCGGGAGTTTGAGGAAGAAGTGGAAGAAAGGTTTAATTTTTCACTGGAGTTGTGCAACAAGGACAACAAACCTTTCATGAATAAAAGCCAGCACTTATTCCAGATTGCCTGCCCGGTAGCCGACAGAAACACAGACCGTAACTACCAGCTGGATATTTCCCTTGACATGCTGACGAATAATAACCGTCAGTCGCCCCAACAAAATATGTGGTAATTATTTGTTCGCCCCCTTATATATCCTCTCAGCTGACCCGGCTGATCTTCTCTTTAAAATTAACTACGCGAAAAACCTTTTATCAATTAACATTCTCGTAATGCCCCGTTAACACTGCGGTAATGTAGTGCCAATACTTTTGCCATCAAATATTAAAACGGCCTTAAAACCGTATTAAAATCTGATTAAAAAATTATTGTGAAACGAATCTCTTCTATACTTATCTGGACACTGTTAGCGTGTTGCTCCTTCGCCAATGCTTCCTTTGCAGCTGATCCCGCCAAAATCACCGGTAAGGTTACCGACAAGAAAACAGGTGAAGCCATCATCGGGTTAACTGTAGTAGTAGCTGGTACAGGCAAAGGCGCAGTAACAGATGTGGAAGGAAGGTACCAGATTTCAGTTGACCCCGGCACTTATACCCTGGAGTTTAAATTCATGGGGTACCAGACGAAATCAGTTTCAGAAGTAATCGTAAGTGCAGGTAAACCCACTTACCTGGACATTGTAATGGAAGAAAGAAGTTCCAAAAGCCTGAAGGAAGTAGTAATCACCGGAACGGCCAAACAGGAAACCATCAATTCCCTGCTTACGCTGCAAAAGAATACCAACACGGTAGCACAGGTAGTATCTGCAGAAGCCATCCGTAAATCGCCGGACAGAAATACCGGAGAAGTATTGAAAAGAGTATCCGGCGCCTCTTTGCAGGAAGGTAAATACCTCATAGTGCGCGGACTTGCCGACCGTTACAATCAGGCCACGGTTAACGGCGCCCTGTTGTCCAGTACAGAACCAGACCGGAAAACATTTTCCTTTGACCTGTTCCCATCCAATATTGTTGAAAACATCGTCATCAATAAAGCAGCTGTACCTGAATTACCGGCGGAATTTGCCGGTGGCCTTGTACAGGTAAATACAAAAGATATCCCTTCCGAAAATTTCCTGACAGTATTGGCCGGTACAGGTTTTAATACGATGTCGGCCGGAAAGGACTTTAACACTTATAAAGGTGGCAACAAAGACTGGCTCGGGGTAGACGATGATACCAGAAAGCTCCCGTCTTCCTTTCCCTCTACCAAAACCGGTTATGATCAACTGTCAACAGCAGATAAAATTGCTGTATCCAAATCATTCCCGGATATCTGGTCAGTAAATACAAAAACAACACCGCTTAACTCTAATTTCCAGATTGCCGGCGGTATCAATAAAGGAAAAGAAGGTAACCGTTTTGGTGCGGTACTGTCGCTAAGCTACAACCGTAACAACCGTAATTTCGATACTTACCGTACCGACTTTGATAATGACGGATCCCGGATCTACAACTATTACGATAAAAAATCTACTCAGAATGTATTGTGGGGCGGACTGGCCAATTTATCGTACCAGTTTGGCAAGAATAAGATCAGCTTCAAAAACCTGTACAGTGTTAATTCTACCGTGGCTACCACAGTAAGAACGGGTAACGATATTCCTTCCGAAACAGATGTACGCGCCTATGAACTGGGATTCAACAGCAACCGCATCTATACTTCGCAATTATCCGGTGAGCATTTCTGGGAGAAAGCAAAGGTGAAGATCAAATGGAATGGCAGCTACACCAATATGAAGCAGGATGTGCCGGATCTTCGCCGGTTGGGTTATAACAGCATTGCCGGTAAGAATGATTTTTATGCCAATATATCTTCCGGCGGTTCCGCTACCCTTACTGGTTCCGGCCGTTTCTATTCCAAACTGAATGATAATATTTATGGTGGTATCCTGGACCTGAGCCGGTTTGTAAAAATTGGTGGCCGGCAACAACAGATAAAGATGGGTTACCTGGTTCAGAGCAAGGAACGCGGTTTCACTCCACGTGCGCTTGGCTACACCCTTTTTGATGCCGGCGATCCTTATGCACATGACCTGGTACGCTTATCTCCGGATAAATTATTTGCACCGGAAAATTTTACCGACCGCTTATTGCGGATGGATGAAATTACCAATACGCCGGATGCTTATGGCGCCAATGCGCTGCTTAACGCAGGTTACCTGCAGTTTGATAACAATATTTATGAGAAATGGCGACTGGTATGGGGGGTGAGAGTGGAGAACTTTGACCAGTCGATTAAATATAACCAGAACGGACCACAGAATAACAAAACTACGGTAACGGATATATTACCTTCCCTGAACCTGACCTACCTGCTGAACGCAAAAACAAATATCCGCTTCAGCGCATCCCAAACCGTTATCCGGCCTGAGTTCCGTGAGCAGGCGCCGTTTGCCTTCTACAACTTTGACCTTATGGCTACCGAATCGGGTAACTCTAACCTGAAGAGAAGTAAAGTGACCAACGTGGATCTGCGCTATGAGCTGTATCCCCGCTCCGGAGAAGTATTAACCATTGCTGGTTTCTACAAGCACTTTGAATCGCCTATTGAAAGATTTTACAATAGTGGTGCGGGTTCTGTTGGCTTAACCTACCTGAATGCTCCTAAGGCGAATAGCGCTGGCGCCGAAGTGGAATTTAGAAAGAATCTCGATTTTCTGAATCCTGATAACGCCGGGTTCTGGCATTCGTTCACCGTGTTTTCCAATGTGGCCTACATCTATAATAAAGTTTCTTTCGAAAAGGATAAAGTGCTGAAAGCACGGCCTATGCAGGGTCAATCTCCTTATGTGATCAATGTAGGTTTACAGTTTGAAAAAGAATCTACCGGTACTGTGGCGAATGTATTGTTTAACCGCATCGGCAGAAGGATTTTCATTGTAGGTAATGACACTGAGCCTGACGTATATGAAGCGCCGAGATCTTTACTGGACTTCATGGTAGCGCAGAAGGTTTTCCGTAAAGGAGAAATCAAGCTGACCGTAAGTGATATCCTGAATCAGCCGGCTAATTTTTACCAGGATAATGATGACAATGGCAAGTATGACAAAACATCAGACTTCCTGAGAATAAGTACCAAAGGCGGTACCAATGTGAATCTTTCTTTCTCTTATAAATTCTGATAAAGAGAAGCGTAATAATAGGAATAATAGATTTTAAAAATTGCATTTAATTTCAATCCATCTGACATGAAAAAAATTCTGTTTCCTGTAATGTTTTTGGCGGTGATTATCTCATCCTGCGGCAAAGACGATGATCCTACAACTCCGCCACCGGCCCAGCCAATAGACATGACTAAGGCTACTATTGAAAGAACCAGCGATAACAGTGAATTTAAGGAATCTCCTGAAACACTGCCAAAGCAGATCACTTCCAATACTGTTTTGAAAACAGGTAAAACTTACCTGCTGACTGATTTTACTTTTGTATTGAACGGTGCAACTATTAAAATAGAACCAGGTGTTACCATTAAAGGATCTAAATCTCCGAATAAAGGTGCGCTGATCATCACCAGGAATGGTAAGATTGATGCACAGGGTACTGCTGCCGCTCCGATTGTATTTACATCCAGCCAGGCTACTCCTAACAGTGGCGACTGGGGTGGTATTATCCTGTTGGGTAATGCGCCTAACAATGGTGCAAAAGACGGTATTGCCGGCTTACAGGCCATTGAAGGCGGTGTAAATGAAACAGCTACTGGTTACGGTTTACATGGTGGTACCAAAGCTGATGATAACTCCGGCATACTGAAATATGTGAGAGTAGAATATCCAGGTATTGCCTTTGCCGTAAACGATGAAATCAACGGTGTTACTTTTGGTAGCGTTGGTTCAGGAACTACCATTGATTATGTACAGGTAAGCTATTCCGGCGATGATTCCTTCGAGTGGTTTGGTGGTACAGTAAATTGTAAACACCTGATCGCTTATCGCGGTACGGATGACGATTTCGATACTGATAACGGCTTCTCCGGAAAGATCCAGTTTGGCCTGGTACTGCGTGATGCTGCTATCGCTGATTTCGGACCGAGCGGTGCTTCTAACGGTTTTGAATCTGACAACGATGCGGATGGTACTACCAAAACGCCGCAGACTGCTGCTACTTTTAGCAACATGACTATTGTAGGACCTTATGCTAATGCCGCTCCGGCTGCTACTGCTGCTCCTTACAAAAGAGGTGCGCATATCAGAAGGAACAGTAAAATTTCAATATTCAACTCTGTATTTGTTGGCTGGCCTGTTGGCTTGTTTGTGGATGGTGCGCTGACAGAAGCAAATGCTACTTCCAATGCACTGGAGTACAAGAATAACACCATTGCCGGTAGCCCGCTGGTGGTAGCTGCTGGTACCGCAACATTTAATTCCCTGGCCTGGTTCAGTACTGCAGCATTTGCCAATAAAACACTGGCTGCTGTTACCGATGTGAAACTGACCAGTACTGGTTATACTACTTTTGATCCAAGCCCCGCAGCTGGTTCTCCACTGCTGGCTGGTGCGGATTTTACCAACGCGAAATTAGGTGGTGGCGCCTTTACTACCACTACCTATGTAGGTGCGGCAGCAGCAGGTGATACCTGGTTTAAAGGCTGGACCAAATTTGCAGATAAATAGTATTTATTTAAATTTCATAAACTGTAATCTTAGGCCGCCCGGGTTTTTACCCAGGCGGCTATTTTTTATTTGCCCAGTTTAGCCATATACTTCTCCGGTGCTTTTTCAAACACATTTTTGCAGGTAGCCGAGCAAAAATGCAGGGTATCTGTTTTATAAACCGCCCATTCTTTATAACTGGTATCATAGGGCATTTCACAAACGGGGTCCGGAAGTTTATTGACTGCAATAGCTGCTGGTGTTCCGGCAGCAGGAGCAGTAGTATTTTCAGCGGGCGCCTGCTTTTGTGCGCAGGCAAACAGGAATAAGGCGCTACACGTAATGAATATATATTTCATAGAATTTTTTAACGAAGGTATAGATAAAAAAGAATTACGGATTTGCGGGAGATAGTGAACTGATTACACTTCTTCCAACAAATCCGTAATACTATATAGTAATTGCAGTAATTATTTTACCAGATCACTACCCGTTCTGCTTCCGGCAGCACCATTTTATTGCCCGGAGCGCAGCCCCATGCAGCCTGGAATTCAGCCAGGTGAGGCAGTGGTCCGTTGATGCGGAATTTTGCCGGGGAGTGCGGATCTGTCTGGATCTGGTTGCGCAGGGCGGCATCTGTGATGTTGCCATGCCATACCTGTGCCCAGCCCAGGAAGAAACGTTGCTGCCAGGTAAATCCATCAATAGGTTTAGGTTCCCCTTTACCTTCAAACGATTTTACGAGGGCGTGATAAGCAAGGGTTAAACCACCCAGGTCGGCTACGTTTTCGCCGATGGTTAAGGCGCCATTAATTTTAAAACCAGGCAGCGCTTCAAGGCCGTTGAAGTAGTCGATATAACGCTTGGTCAGTTTATCGAAGTTCTTGCGGTCGGCTTCTGTCCACCAGTTTTTCAGGTTACCTTCTGCATCGAACTGTGAGCCCTGGTCGTCAAAGCCGTGGGTAAATTCGTGGCCGATAACGGCGATGATACCGCCATAGTTGATAGCATCATCTGCATTAGGATTGTAGAAAGGAGGCTGGAGGATACCTGCAGGGAATACTACTTCGTTATTTAACGGGTTGTAATATGCGTTTACGGTTTGAGGTGTCATACCCCATTCGCTTTTATCTACCGGCTTGCCTATTTTATCAATATTTTCTTTGTGTACATATAAGCTTGCAGCGATTACATTTTCCACCAGTTTGCCTTTTTCTATATTGATGGAAGAGTAATCTTTCCATTTGTCGGGGTAACCGATCTTATAGGTAAAGGAAGCGAGTTTTTTGTGTGCCATTTGTTTGGTAGAATCGCCCATCCAGGTGAGTTTATCGATTCTTTCTCCATATACTTTACGCACGTTTTCGATCATTTCAGATACTTTCTGTTTGCTGCTTTCCGGGAAGTACTTTTTGGCAAACAGTTTACCCAGCGGCATGCCCATTTTTCCATCGGTGGAGCGGATAGCGCGTTCTGCACGGGTTTTCTGCGACTTTTTACCTGTCATTACCGTACCGTAGAAATGGAAATTTTCATTGTCGAAGGTAGCAGGTAAATAACCGGCAAACTGGCCGAGCAGCTGCCATTTGGAATATGTTTTCAGTGTTTCCAGTGGCGTAGCTTTCAGCAAAGCATTGGCTTTGGTGAGATAGGGCTTGTTCTGGAGCACGAGGGTATCAGTTTTGATATCCTGTTTAGCGGCGAAGTTTTCCCAGTCGAAGTCGGGCGCCAGTGTTTTCAGTTCAGAGAAGGCGGCCCTGTTGTACGTTTTAACCGGATCGCGCAGTTCTACATTGCTCAGCTGAATAGCGGCGAGTTTGGTTTCAAAGTCGAGGATGGTTTGTCCGGCGCTTGCTTCAGGGAAACCTGCCAGTTTGAACATTTTATCAACGTGACTAACAAATTCGTTGCGCACATTTTTGGTAGCGGAATCCTGTCTTTCGTAATAGCTTTTTTCACCCAGGCTGAGGCCATCCTGTGCCTGGTAAAGAACATTCATTTTACTGTTTTTGGCATCAGCATCTGCGCCAAAACCAGTAAAGGAAGATACCCCGATTTTCTGGAGTTCACCGGTTACACTGGCCCAGTCGGCGAGTGTTTTAACGGCAGCAATCTTATCGAGGTAGGGTTGCAGTGGGGTGATGCCGCGTTGTTCGATAGTAGCGGTATCCAGGAAAGATGAGTAATAGTCGGCGATCTGTTGTTCTTCTGTGCCTTTTTTCAGATCTGTTTTGCTGGTAATTTCAGCAATGATTCCTTTGAGGCGAACTTCCTTGTTTTCTTTATCGAGGACGTTAAACGCTCCCCAGCGGCTTTCTGTAGATGGGATGGGGTTGTTTTTTTTCCAGTTACCATTCACGTAGTTGTCAAAATCATCACAGGCTTTGTAGGAAGAATCGATATCAGCCAGGTTAAAAGCGGGCACCTTGGTGGTGTCGGCCGTTTCCGCCTGCTGCGAGGAACTGTTGGAATTGCAGGCTGCAAATGTAACCATGGCAGCCAGCAACGGTAGTTTTACCGCATTGGTTTTGTTCATATTTAAAACAGGTTTAGTATCCTAAGTTATGGAAAACGGGTCAGGTTGCATGAAAGGTTTTTTATGAACGGCAATCGCCGCCATGATGGCTGTTGCCGATCAAATCCCGGAATCTCTAAATAATTAGGTAGGTTTGTGTTACGTAAATTAACATATAAATGGATTTCAGGTTTAAATTGTACAGGGTTACCACGGCTATAGTATTGATGATATCCGGTATTTTCACATTCATGCTCTTGTCCAGCATACTTTTTCTGGGTACCAACTTCGGGTCAATTGTATTCCTGCTTTCTATGGGGGCCTGTTTTATTCATAGCGTTTTATCATTATATCTTCAGCGGAGCCTGTTATTACCGGAAATTCCGCTGAAAGAGAGTACGCCGGGTGGCATGAGATTTATGGGTACAATAGGGCTGATATTTTCTGTGCTGCTCATTTTGTCGGGATTAACCATATTGCTGGTTACGCCGGAGCAGATGAAGGCGGAGATCGACAATCTGCCGCCAGACCAGCAGGCGGCGGTTAAACAAACCCTGATAGCGCCGATAGGCGTTTTTCTGCTGGTGGTGGGAAGTTTGATCGTGTTGAATATAGGGTTATCGTTCCGGTATCTCCGCCAGTGGCTGCAACTGCAGGGCGGGAGGAGCGAAGAACATGAAGAATAAAAAACAGAGTTATGGAAAAGCGGGAGATAGCCAACAGGGATGATATCATATTACTGGTAAACAGTTTTTATGATAAAGTAAAAGCGGACGATCTGATCGGCTTTATTTTTAATGATGTAGCAAAGGTAGACTGGCCGCATCACCTGCCCATTATGTATAATTTTTGGGAAGGGATTTTGCTGGATGGCGGTAATTATAAGGGAAATGTGATGGATCCTCATTTTAAGCTGAATAAGCTGATCCCATTGGAGCCTGTATATTTTGACCGCTGGCTGCAACTGTTTGAAGCCACCGTCGCCGAAAGTTTTACGGGAGAGAAAGCCGCACTGGCAGTTACCCGCGCCCGGTCTGTAAAAGGGATCATGTCGTTTAAAATGAACCAGATCAATCATCCTGGTACCGGCAATCAAATTCCGCTCGTTAACCCGGGCAATAAACAATAAACCAATAAGTGTAGTATGCAACCATTAGCGGAGCGGTTAAGACCGGTAACGTTGGATGAACTGGTGGGGCAGGAACATCTTACCGGCAAGGACAGTATTTTAAGAAAAGCGATAGAGCAGGGAATGATTCCTTCCATGATTTTGTGGGGTCCTCCCGGTGTTGGAAAAACAACTATTGCCAACATCATTGCGCATACATTACAGGTGCCTTTTTATACACTCAGTGCTATATCGGCCGGGGTGAAGGAAGTGAGGGAAGTGATAGAAATGGCCCGGCGGCAACAGCATGCTGTGCTATTTATTGATGAGATCCACCGGTTTAATAAATCACAGCAGGATGCCCTGCTGGGCGCTGTAGAGAAAGGCATCATTACGCTTATCGGCGCCACTACCGAGAACCCTTCTTTTGAGGTAAATGCGGCGGTGTTATCCCGCAGCCAGGTGTATGTATTGAAACCTCTCGGCAACGATCAGCTGATGCAGCTGCTGCAACAGGCCATGGAACGGGATGAGTGGCTGCGCAGTAAAAATATTGAGATAAAGGAAACCAGCGCCCTGTTTAATATTTCCGGCGGAGACGCACGTAAACTGCTCAATCTTTTTGAACTGGTGGTGACTACTTTACGGGAAGATCCGCTTGTGATTACCGATAAAAAAGTAATGGACATCGCCCAGCAACGGGTTGCCATCTACGATAAAAAAGGAGAACAGCACTACGATATTATCTCCGCGTTTATCAAGTCCATCCGGGGCAGTGATCCCAATGCGGCATTGTACTATCTCGCCCGCATGATCGATGGTGGAGAAGATGTGAAATTCATCGCCCGCAGGCTGGTAATCCTGGCGTCGGAAGATATCGGCAATGCCAATCCCAATGCGCAGTTGCTGGCTACCAGCTGCTTCCAGGCCGTAAACCTGATCGGCTTTCCTGAATCAAGGATTATCCTGTCGCAATGCGTTACCTACCTTGCTGCTTCTGCCAAAAGCAATGCAGCGGTTGCTGCTATCAGCGCGGCGCAGTCGGTAGTCGCTAAAACCGGTGACCTGCCTGTGCCTTTGCATATCAGGAACGCCCCTACGAAATTGATGAAAGAAATGGACTATGGCAAAGGGTATGCCTATGCACATAGTTATGAAAACAATTTTGTTATACAGGAATTTCTGCCGGATGCCATCAAGGGAACGAAGTTTTATGATCCGGGAAATAACCCGCGTGAAAATGAATTGAGGAATTACCTGAAAAGTTTGTGGAAGGAAAAATATAATTATTAAAGATAAAGTAATAAAGACAAAGCGGCCTGTTCAGTTTGCTGAACAGGCCGCTTTGTCTTTATGCAGGCGTTACTTCCCGGATACTTCTCCGATACTTCTCGGATACTTCTCAGATACTTAGGAGTAGCGTATGTGTCGTACTCCCCATATAGTCCCCATACAGTCCCTATATAGTCCCCATACACTCACTATACACTCGTGATACACTCATGATACACTTCTCATACACTCCCTATACACTCCCCCTATTTAAAATGCAAAACACCTTCCTGGAAATAATAACTCACTTCAGCTGTTGAAATGAGGTTATCGAGGAAGTCCTGGAGTTTCTTTTGTTTGTTAATAACCCCTGTAAAACACTTCTTCCCTACTGCGGGGTTATCTATCACTACCTGTACATCGTACCAGCGCTGAAGGGTCAGTGCAATTTCGTGTACGGGCGTATTGTAAAATATGTATTGTCCTTTCATCCACGACAGCACCTGCCGCTCATCAAAAACAGCTACCTGTACAGGCGCACCGGCAGTAACCCGTGCCTGGTAACCGGGCTTCAATCCTACGGTTTGCGTGGATGTGCGCATATTTACACTTCCTTCCACCAGTGCAACTTTTACTGCTGCGGGATCATAGGAGTTGATATTGAAAGCGGTGCCCAGTACTTCTATGGCTGCGCCGCCGGGCAAATGCACGATAAAAGGCCGCGAAGCGTCTTTCGCCACCTGCAGGTAAGCTTCTCCCCTGATCTCTATTTCACGGGTGTTGCCGGTGAAGTTCACCGGGAAATGCGCGGTGGTAGCAGCATTCAGCCAGAGTACAGAGCTGTCAGATAACTTTACCTGGTAATCCATTCCGGTTGGAACGCTGATCGTACTCCATTGATTGCTGGCGCCCCCCTGCAGGGTTAATACCTTCCCATTGTTATGAAAGCGGGCATCTCCGGCTACAATAGCCTGGCTGCCGCTACCAGTAAGATCAATTTCTTTGCCGTCGTCAATTTTCAGCAGAATGGCTTTGGCCGGCGCTGTAGCGGCGATGGATTTTTGGTGAGTTGCTTCAGGCAATTTCAGGTACAGCAAAACAGCTGTTGCAGCGGCAGCAATGCCGGCTGCGATGCCGATGTACCGCGTAATCTTTTTTCTCCGTGTTTTTTTCAACTCATTGTTTAGGTTGGCCCATTCTTCGCGCGTATCCAGTTTCTCCATCATTACCTTGCCTTTGCCAACAGAGAAGAGCTGCTGCATTTCCTCCCACATCAGCTGTACATCTTCCTGTTCCGAAATCAGGCGCTGTAGCAACAGCTCATCTTCCGGATCAATATGATTGTCCAGTTTATCTATCATCAGGCTTTTTATTTCTTCCGCAGTATGGTCCATATATTTGAGCTCAAAGCATTTTCTTTCGTAAAAATTGCAGGGCGCGGGATAGTACTGTTTTAACAGTATTAATGCTCACCCCTAATTCTGCCGCTACATCATTACGGCTTTTCTTTTCTATATAATACAACTGGAAGATCCGCGCGGTTTTTGGCGGCAATTCCCCCATTACCTGTAATAAATGATCGGCCCTCTGCTGGTATTGCAAGGCCTGATCTTCGTCTCCGTGTACTTTTATTACAGCGGTATCCGACTGCACCGCATATTGATATCCTAATTCTTTCTGCTCGCGCGACTTCTCTGATTTTTTTAAGTTAAGACACCTGTTGCGGACGCTTTGGGTCAGGTATGCTTTTATGGATAGAATATCTTCCAGGTTTTGTTTATGCCACAGATCAATAAATATTTCCTGTACCACATCTTTAGCCTGCTGCTCATCCCTCAGCAGGTAAAATGCCTCCATTACCATTCTTCTGTAATGAACAGAGAATATTTCACCGAATGCTTTCTGGTTTTGTTCTGACATCTTATAGCAGCAATCTAACGAGGAACAGGTTGGAATTTCTTTTACAAACCTAAACAAAAAAAATATTCAAAACAGTATAAAAAATTTGTCACCCGTTACGGGCAAAAGTTGTCTATAGAACAAATTTCACGTACTTGAAAAACTGAACGTATGCCACATTATGTACGAGGTGCTTTTATTTTTCTATTGTCATGTTTTTACTTTATCCCGGCCAGTGGCCAATTGCCGTCAGACAAAATTTCATTGAATGTCAGGAATGTATCGTTAAAGGAAATTTTTAATCAGATTACCGCAAAAACGGGCTACGACTTATTTTACAGCAATCAGCAGATCAACGACCAGCAAAAGGTGTCGCTGAACCTGAAAGAGGCGGCTCTCCAGGAAGTACTGAAAGCCGTATTGGGAAACGGTTTTACCTGGCAGTACCGCGATAAGGTCATTTACATTAAAAAAAAGGAAGGTCTGCCCCCGGATTCCACGCGCAATGCGCCTGCATTAACGGATACTGTTATGCGTATTTCGGGGAAGATCACAGACCAGAAAGGCGTACTGCTGCCCGGCGCCTCCGTGAAACTGAAAGGTACCGATAAGGGTGGCGTTACCAATGAAAAAGGGGAATTTGACCTCCCAGATGTTACGCACGGTGCGGGGATACTGGTGGTATCTTATATCGGTTTTCAAAGCCGGGAAGTGCCCGTAAAAAACCGTTCGCAGATCAATGTAAGCCTGATGGGCGAAGGATCTACCCTGAACGACGTGCTGGTAATAGGTTATGGTACGGTGAAGAAGAAAGATGTGACCGCATCCGTATCCTCTATCTCAAAGGAAGCCATGTCGGAGCGAACATTGTTTTCCCTGGCAGACGCCATGAAAGGCAAAGCCGCCGGTGTGCAGATCACGCAGAACGATGGCACGCCCGGTTCTGAAAGCACCATCCGCATCCGCGGGGCCAGCTCCATCAGTGGCGGAAGCACCCCCTTGTATGTAATAGATGGGGTGATGCAGGAAAATGCCAATGATATTAACCCGGGAGATATTGAATCCATTGAGATTTTGAAAGATGCTTCCGGCACCGCTATTTACGGCGCCCGGGGCGCCAACGGCGTTATCATGATCACCACCAAAACCGGCAAGGCAGGAAAAACAGTGGTGGAACTGTACGCCAACACCGGTTTTCAGACACCCGGCCACCTGGTAGGCGTAATGGACGCTTCGGAGTACGCGCATGCCCGCTTCCTGGCTTCGGCCTATACTTACACGCCTGCAGATGCCACGGACCCAAATAAACCAGCCACGGAACTCACCGGCTATACCTATTACCGGGATGCACCATTAGGCAAATCTGCCGGTTTCTGGGGAGTAGCCACCGATGAAACGTATCACGACTGGTACAACTATAATAACCCCGATTCAACAAATACCGACTGGCAAAAGGCCATGTTTCAGAACAGCGCCATACAGGAATACCGTATTATCGCTTCCGGGGGCTCAAAAGACACGAAGTTTTCCTTTATGGGCGGTTACCTCAACCAGGGAGGACTGATCGTTTACAGCGGCTATGAGCGCTTTAACGGGCGGTTTAATTTTCAACAGAAACTATCACCCGCAGTAACCCTGACCAGCAACATTTCCGGCAGCCGGACGACCATCAACGGTTTTATCTCCGGTTCACAGAACGGCGGCATCACCTCCAACAGTGTTATCACCAGTATGTTCAGCCAGCAGCCGGTAAAGCCGCTGAGCTTTTCCGATATTGAAGATAATGAGGGCGTGGAAGGTTACATCAGCACCAATCCCTATTCGCTGGCAAAGAATGTCACCAATAAAAGGTCCAATGCAGAATGGGTAACGCGCCTGGCGCTGGAATGGAGCATTAACAGGCATTTCACCTTTCGTACAACGGCCAATTATTCTGCCGTAAATACCAATACAGATGCCTATTATCCCAAGAATACATCTTCTGGTGCCAAGTACGGCGGACGCGCCGTGCTGGCAAGAGGTGCCACTGATAAACTGATGAATGAAAACCTGCTGTACTATAAAGGCAATATAGGCAGGGACCACAGTATTAATATCATGGGGGGCGCCATCTTTGAACAGAATAAAGCGAGTCTTGTTACCGCCGAAAACCAGCATTACGATATAGAGTTGCTGGGACCATATGGCCTGGGAAACGGCACCGTACCGGTAATACCCACCTATAACATTACCAAATGGACGATGGCCTCTTTCCTGGGAAGGGCGGAGTACAGTTACCGCCAAAAATATATGGCCACACTTACCATGAGGGCCGACGGGTCTTCCCGCTTCAGTAAAGATAACAAGTGGGGCTACTTCCCTTCCGCCGCAGTAGCCTGGAGAGCCAGCGATGAAAAGTTCCTGAAATCCGTACACGCGATCAGTAACTTAAAGTTCCGCGCAAGCCTGGGACAAAGCGGCAATACGGCGATCCCGTCTTACCTGACACTATCTACGATTACTACCTACTTTTCCCCGATGGATGGTAACACCCCCGATTTTGGGGTAGTGGTGGAAAGACCTGAAAACGCTTCCCTCAAATGGGAAACCACTACACAGGTGGACGCCGGCATGGACCTCGGGTTATGGAACGATAAAGTAAATATTACGGCCGACTGGTACCTGAAGCGGACCAAAGACCTGCTGATACAACAAATTACGCCTGGTTACAGCGGTTACCGGAGTTCATGGAACAATCTCGGTTCCATCCAGAACAGCGGGTTTGAGTTTAATATCAGCTCTCCGCTGATTACCCGGGCGCAATTTGGCTGGAACCTGGATGCCAACATTGGCGTTAACCGCTCAAAGGCGGTGGAAATAGGACCGGATCTCGGTCTCGACCCTGCCGTGGTAGCCGGGATTGGTACCACCGCTATTATCAGGAACGGTCAGCCGATCGGGCAATGGTTCGGATACCAAACAAACGGAATTTTCCAGTCGCAGGCGGAAATAGATGCATCGGGGCTTACCGTGATCAACGGACAGGCTATCAGTAAAATACGGCCTGGAACGAGGAAGTTTATTGACCAGAACGGCGACGGTATCATTAATGCAGCCGACCGTGTGGTGCTGGGGCAGGGACAACCGTCCTTTACCGGCGGCCTCACTAATTCACTCCGGTACAAAGCATTTAATCTGAATGTGGTGGTGCAGTACAGTTATGGCAATAAACTGTACAATGCCAACAGGGTGGCAATGGAAGCCGGAAGGAGCACAAATAATATGTCGAAAGGATCCGTTAACGCCTGGCGTCCGTCTTTATATGATATGACATCAGGGGAACTGGTTGAAAAAGGGAATCCGAATAATAGCTACCGCATGCCCGGTAGCCCGGAAGAATTGCTGATGTTATCCGACTGGATAGAAGATGGCAGTTTTATCCGCCTGAGCGATGTAACGTTGTCTTATCATTTTACTGCGCGGAATGTGGGGAATATCACGCTTTTTGTAAGCGGTAAAAATCTCTGGATCAGCACAAAATACTCCGGGTATGATCCGGAGGTAAACACCCGCCAGGGAGGTTTCGGGGACCTGATGCCATCATTGGACTACGCCTCCTATCCACGCTCCAGGGTATACTCATTCGGTTTAAAAGCTCAATTCTAAATGGTTATGAAATCAGCTATTATACTTGCATGTACAATCGTACTTTTTTCTTCCTGTAAAAAATTTCTGGAAGAAAAACCGCAAACACAATATACCACCGATAACTTTTTTGTTGACAAGTCCACACTGGACGCAGGAATTGTAGGAATGTATTCTTCCGCAAAAGACCTGTTTGGCGTATATACCAATACCCCGCTGTTCATGACAGAAATAGGTACAGATGAAGCCATGTTCAAAGGAACTTCCGGCGTACGCTTCAATTTCGACCGCTATACTTTTTCTGTAAGCGAAGGATCGATCTATGAATACTGGATCAGGCACTATGAAATTGCGGCAAGGGCTAACATTGTTATTGATGCTGCCGCTAAAGTTGCCACTATCTCTGATGCCGACAGGAAAGTGATTACAGGAGAAGCCCGTTTTATCCGCGCCTTTGTGTACTTCCGGCTGGTACAGGCTTTTGGGGATATTCCCATCATAGAGACGCCGATCAGCGGGAAATTTGATTACGGTCTTCCCAGAAGACCCCTTAAAGAAGTGTATGACTTCATTCTCAGCGATCTCACCTTTGCTGCCCAGGATGGGGTATTAACAACCCAAAAAACAAACGACGGACATGCCAATCAATGGGCCGCCAAAACGCTGCTGGGCAAAGTATATCTCACCATGGCTTCTGCAAAGGAAACTGCGCTTACCAAACAAACGGGCAAAGTGGATGGCTACAAGGATATAACGATGGATGTAAAAGTGTTGTATGCAAAAGCCTGGGAAGCGTTGAAGGACGTGAAAGATAACAGTGGTGCCGATCTGCTGCCGGTGTACGGAGATGTGTTCAAAATTGAGAATAAAAATGTGAACAGGGAATCGTTGTTTGAATTGCAGTTCAGTCCGGTCGTGCCTTACGGCACACAGTGGACTAAAGAATATGGGATGGCCTACACCGGTGGCACCGTGAACGGTAATCCACTTTATTACACCAATTCCATGGCCGGCGTGAATAACCTGGTGTATGTGCCAAAGTTTTATACCTACTACAAGAAAACGCCGAAAGACGTGGATTATGATAAAAGAAGGGTATGGAACCTTTCCGATTCCATGATCAATGTGGCGAATAATGCACCGTCTAAATTAACGTATATCTGGGCTTCGCCCTACTCGCCGGATGCTTACAACCAAACCATCCTGGGGCGTTGCGGCGTTACCAAATACCGCTGGGGGGCTTCCTGGCAAACCACTTCGCAATACCTGTATTCCAATTGTCCCAACAATGTGATTGTGCTGCGCTTTGCAGATGTGTTGCTGATGTTTGCGGAAGCGGATTATAAAATGAACGGGACCATTTCTGCAGAAGGGCTGGCTGCGATCAACAAAGTGAGGCAACGCGCCCGCGGACTGGATGCCAGCGGTGTTCCCGTTACCGCCGCACAAACGCCGGGCTTTAATGATTATACTGCTGCAGATATTACCACCGATGAAATACTGATGGAACGCGCCAGGGAGCTTTGTTTTGAATTTCAACGCTGGTTCGATCTCGCGCGCACAGGCAGGTTTGAGGCATTCCTGAAAAAGAACCGGGATCCCGGCAATACGAAAATTGTAAATACAGCCACCAGTTTTGATCCGGCAAAGCATTACCTGTTTCCTATTCCACAATCTGAAATAGACTTGTCTACCAACAAAGCAAACTTTAAACAAAACCCGAATTACTAAAATGAAAGTAAGAAGCGTATTAATCAAATGGGTCATTGGAATGATCTTACCATTTTCTGTTTCCGCCAACAGTATGGCGCCGGCTGAATATGATGTGGTAGTATACGGCGGCACCGCATCCGGCGTAATGGCGGCGGTTACAGCGGCGCGTGAAGGGCTTAAAGTAGCCATACTGGAACCAAAGAAGCATCTCGGCGGCATGGTCACCGGCGGCCTTTCTGCGACTGATCTCGGTCGTAAAGACGTGATCGGCGGATATGCGAAGGAAGTATACCAGCGCTGCGGTAAGTATTACGGTCTCACTGATACGGTGGCCTGGTTTCCTGAACCGCATGTAGCCGAAAAAATATTAAACGATATGGTGAAAGAAGCCAACGTGACGGTATTTTTTAATCACCGTTTGAAAGAAAAGAACGGCGTTAAAAAGAAAGAGGGAAAAATAACCGCGATTACCATGGAGAACGGCGCTTCTTTTTCTGCCAAAGTATTTATTGATGCCACCTATGAAGGCGACCTGATGGCGTTTTCAGGCGTATCGTATATCGTGGGCCGGGAAGCACAGAGTTTGTACGATGAGTATTCTGCCGGTATCAGGGAAGGCTCCGGCACCAGGAGCGCTTTTGAAAACGGGAAATTATTGCCTGGCATCCAGCCAACACCTCCGGGGCCAATAGGCGCGGGCGATAAGAAAACCCAGTCTTATAACTTCAGACTTTCCCTTACCAACAATAAAGCGAACCAGGTACCTTATCCTAAACCGGCCACATATGATCCTGCCAGGTACATTGAACTTTATTATTCAACTATGGATGCCATTGAAAAACTGGGCGCTGCGGAAGCCGCTGCAAAGTTGTTTCCCGGTATGGGAAAAATACCCAACAGTAAAGTAGATCTTAACATGGCAGATTATGTTGGCGGTAACTGGGACTATCCTGATGGTTCGTATAAGCGCAGGGCGGAAATATGGCAGGACCATATTGATTATGTAGCGGGGTATGTTTATTTCCTGGCAAATGATCCACGTTTGCCTGCCGAATTCAGGAATGTGTTTAATCAATGGGGATTGTCGAAAGATGAATTTGCAGATAATAATAACTGGCCTTATGAGTTATATGTGCGTGAGGCCCGTCGCATGACCGGTGATTGGGTGATGACACAGAAAGATGTGATTTCGGAAATGCAGAAACCAGATCCTGTTGGCCTGGGCTCCTATGGCCTGGATGTGCATCGTGTACAGGGTTACGCCGACAGTAAAGGCCGTCTCAAATATGAAGGTGGGTTACAACGTACCGAACCTGAACGGATGAAGCATATTCCTTACCAGATACCTTACCGCGTGCTGTTGCCAAAGAAAAAAGAAGCCAGCAATTTACTGGTAACCGTGTGTATATCGGTAAGTCATGTGGTATATGCCACCATCCGGATGGAGCCGCAGTATATGATCATGGGGCAGGCAGCAGGCGCAGCGGCGGCATTGGCTGTTAAGGAAAATAAAGCCGTGCAGGATGTGGATACGAAAGTATTGGGTAATAAATTAATAGCACAGGGAGCAAAGCTGGAGTCGAAAATAAAGCAACTTAGCGACTTGCCTGCACCAGCGTCAATAGACTAAAAATGCGAGTATTTATCTTTTTATTGCTGTTCTGGCTGCCGGCCCATGCTGGCTGGTGGCCAGGGCAAAAAGCACCGCGGTCAATTGTAATTGCTGCCATAAAACATAGTTCGGATATACGTGAAATGAACCTGGCGCAGTCTGTTGCCGGGCTGGCTGCACAGGCGCTGAATGAAGGCACTGGCGATGAAGGCGTGTGGATTGAAACATCCAATCCCGGCTACAGCGTTTATTTTCATTCACTGGTAGCAAGATTAAAAGCTAAAGTGCCGGGTACGTTTACTACCTGGCAACTGGTAGAAAGATACAAAGCCAGGGGAATTATCAAAGGTTACATCCTTTATGACTTCAGCAGAAATGATAACTCCATTAACCTGGCTACTATTTACGCCGCCCTTAAAAAAGGGGTGCTGATAGATATTACACAGGAAGCCATGGCCAGCAGTAAGGGGCTGAAAAAATTATATGATGCCACCAAAGCTGATGTTAAGGAAGCCAGCCTTCTTGCCTTACTGCCGGAGCTGAATCCCCATGCGCTGGTGATTGCCAACCCGGCTTATTCCAATAACAGGGATTACGCGATTGCGCAGAAAACTATGGTTTATTATGGCGTGGATACTATTTTCCAATCCATTATCAGGTGGGTAAAGCCGCTTTCTCCGGTAATAGGATGGAATAAAGGAGAAGAATTTAAACACGTAGCACCTTGCACCCGCTGGGGTTTGATTAATACTGCTTCGGATTGGTGCATGAACCTGGCGTTGTTATCGATTTCGCCGGTAAATAAATTGCCGCAGGTCCGTTCTATTGATCCCCGGAACATCAACTGGCAGGAACAGCTAAACTATCATGCCTTTGTAATGAGCGATGGCGATAACATGCAGTGGACATTTGGCAATTTTCTACACAACAAAGACTATTGGAGTAACCCTTATAATGAAGATATCCCGATGTCTTTTACCACTTGTGTGCTCAACCTTGCCCAGGCGGGGAGCGATGTGTATACCTGCCTGGCGAACTCCCAGCCCAAACACAACTCCATAGTGGAGTATGGCGCCGGCTATTATTACCCGGATCTCTTTGCCAGGTCAAGACCGGAACCAGCTAAGCTGCTCCGGGAATATGCCGGTATGATCAACACGCAGATGAAAAGAACCGGCGCAAAAGTTTTCGGATTTATCTGTAAAGATGTTTCGGGTGAGCAGGCGTTGGAAGCCTACAGGATCTATGCGGAAGAAATAGAAGACCTCACCGGTATGATAGCCGTGCAGTATTCGCCTTATAATGGCGGTTATGGAAAAGTTTTCTGGGTGAAAAATAAAAAAGGAACAGAGATACCTGTCGTTACCTGTAAATACCAGCTATGGGCCAACCTGAGCAAGCAAGGCTCCGGTGATCCGGTGCAGCTGGCAGGCTGGATAAACAACGACAACGCATCATCTTCTTCAGGAAGCAAACAACTGAACTGGACCATTGTGCATGCCTGGTCGCATTTCAGCGACAGTGCCACACATCATTCCATTGTTACTAAAGATAAAAGCATTACTACCGCCCAACGCGGCGTAACACCGGTTAAATGGACAAAGGACCTCCTTGATAAAGGAACAAAGGTTGTTTCCATTGAAGAACTTTTATGGCGGATCAGGATGCAGCACAATCCTGTCGAAACCCATAAAGTAGCCGGTATTCACCAATAATCAACTACACATTATGCAAAAGAGTACAAGGGCAGGCCAGCTGCTTTCCATCCCGGTGATTGTAGCGGCGTTGGGTTATTTTGTTGACATCTACGATCTGCTGCTGTTCAGCATTGTGCGCATGCCGAGCTTAAGAGCCCTGCACGTGGCAGAAAGTGAACTGATGGAAAAGGGCATTTACCTGATCAATATGCAGATGGCGGGAATGTTGCTCGGCGGAATTTTTTGGGGAGTATTGGGAGATAAAAAAGGACGGCTGTCTGTATTGTTTGGTTCCATCCTGTTATACTCGGTGGCCAACATCCTGAATGGTTTTGTGACTACAGTTGATCAATATGCCCTGTTGCGTTTTATCGCAGGGATAGGGCTGGCGGGGGAACTGGGCGCCGGCATTACTTTGGTGGCGGAAATACTGCCAAAGGAAATACGCGGTTATGGTACCGCCATAGTGGCGTCAGTGGGCGTGCTGGGAGCAGTGCTGGCCTATTTTATAGCAGACCTTTTCGACTGGAAGATTGCTTATTTTATTGGCGGCGGATTGGGATTGGCATTGCTTGTACTGCGGTTTAATGTATTTGAATCGGGTATTTTTAAAGAAGTAAAAAAAGCACAAAGATCACGCGGTAATTTCTTCTCCTTATTTTCTTCCGGTAAAATATTTTTTAAATACCTGAGATGTATTATGATCGGGTTACCTATCTGGTTCGTGATCGGGATCCTGATTACTTTTTCGCCGGAGTTCGGAAAGGCGATTGGTCTTACTACAGCTGTGGAAGCAGGAAAAGCAGTGATGTTCTGTTATATCGGGCTTTCGCTGGGAGATATGAGCAGTGGCTTGTTAAGCCAGTATTTAAGAAGCAGGAGGAAAACGGTGCTTATTTTTGTGATGCTTACCTGTGCGGCGATAGTTGTTTACTTAAGTCAGCGGTCGCAGAGTATTGTTGTCTTTTATTCACTGTGCGGTTTGCTGGGATATGCCATTGGTTACTGGGCGTTGTTTGTAACGATTGCCGCAGAACAATTTGGTACCAATATGCGGGCAACGGTGGCCACTACGGTTCCCAATTTTGTACGTGGCAGCGTGAATATTTTTACGCCTGCATTCCTGTTGCTGAAAAATCATTCAGGCGTTACCGTTGCTGCGGGTATGGTGGGCATTGTTACCATTATACTTGCGCTGCTGGCAGTATGGAAGATGGAAGAAACATTTTCCAAAGATCTTAACTACACAGAATAAATTATTATCTCTTCAAAACATATATAATGAGGAAGAAAAACTTTCTTTTACTGGCGGGTCTTATTTTTTCGATGGCTGCAAAGTCGCAGGAAACGTATGATATATGCGTGTATGGCGGCACCTCCGGTGGTGTAATAGCGGCTTATACCGCAAAGAAAATGGGGAAGTCGGTATTGCTGATTGAGCCGGGTAAGCACCTTGGCGGTATGTCATCCGGCGGTCTGGGGTACACTGATATCGGCAACAAGTATGCGGTTACCGGTTTGGGTATTGATTTTTACCGCAGGGTAGGCAAACATTACGGGCAGTTTGAGTCGTGGATATTTGAGCCGCATGTGGCAGAGGATGTATTTATGCAGTATATCAGGGAAGCGAATGTGCCGGTGCTTTACCAGTCGAGGATGGTGGCGGCGGTAAAGGAAAATGGTTTTATTAAGGAGATCTCAGTGGAGAACACAGCGACTCCATCGAAGCAACAAAAACATATCCGTGCAACCGTGTTTATTGATTGTTCCTATGAAGGTGACCTGATGGCAAGGGCCGGTGTATCTTATACGGTAGGAAGGGAATCTTCCGCTGTTTACAACGAATCGTACAATGGCGTGCAGGTGCAGCCTCCTGCTACACCGCAGCATGGCAACCAGGTACCCGACGGTGTAGACCCGTATAAGATACCCGGCAATCCATCCAGTGGCTTGCTGTGGGGCATCAGCAACGCCGCGCTGGCGCCCATAGGAAGCGGCGATAACCATGTGCAGGCTTATAATTTCCGGATCTGTTTAACCGACGACCCTGCTAATCTTATACCTATTACCCGCCCGGAAGATTATGATTCCAGCCGGTATGAAATATTGCCCCGCTATATAGCAAAGCTCACTACACCTAATGATATCCGGGAGATCCTGAAATTTGACCTGATGCCTAATCATAAAACAGACATCAACAATGGTGGTGGCTTTTCTACTGATATGATAGGCAGGAATTGGGAATACCCGGACGGGGATTACGCTACCAGGGAAAAAATCCAAAAGGAACATGAACTGTACAACAAGGGGCTGCTGTATTTTATCGGGCATGATCCCCGTATACCGGACAGTGTGCGCCGGTTTATGCTGAACTGGGGATATCCTAAAGATGAATACGCTGATAACAACCACTGGAGCCCGCAGATGTACATCAGGGAAGCCCGCAGAATGCGTGGCGTATATGTAATGACGCAAGCTAATTGTGAGCGGAAGGAAGTGGTAACGGATGGTATAGGGATGGCCGCATATGGTATGGATTCTCACAATACCCAGCGTCTTGTTATTAACGGGATGGTAAAGAATGAGGGAGATGTGGAAAAAGGCGGCGCCGGTCCGTATCCTATTGCTTACCGGTCGCTGACACCGAAAGAGAACGAATGTAAAAACCTGCTGGTGCCTGTTTGTTTATCTGCCAGTCATATTGGTTATGGTTCTATAAGAATGGAACCGGTATTCATGGTACTGGGGCAGTCCGCTGCGGTAGCTGCTGCGTTTGCGGTTGACGGGCACACCACGGTGCAGCAGGTAGATGTAAAAAAGATACAGACATTGCTGGCTGCCAATCCGTTGATGAATGGCAGTACACCAGAGATCCTGGTGGATAATGACGATGCTGCCCATGTGGAAATCACCGGTAAGTGGTCGCTTAAAAAAGGAGGCACTTACGGTCCTTCTGCTCTTTATTCTTCAGAAAATGACCAGCCTAAGTCCGTGAAATTTATACCGGAAATAAAGGAGGGTGGAAATTATGACATTTACACTTATGTGTTGCCGCGGATAAATAATGTATCTCCCGCTACCAAAGTAATGGTATTTGATGGCAAACAATCCAGGGAGATAACTATTGTTAAAGAGAAGGTGATTGTAAACGGTCAGACCAGCGGTGAATGGGTACATTTAGGGAAATTTAATCTGCCGGCAGGCAAAAAAGCCGGCATCACTATTTCCAATAAAGAAGCGGGTGGCGTGATTGTGGCAGATGCCGTATTACTGGTTCCCGGAAGATAGGATGCTTATACTACTCTCTTTCTTTATCTAAAATTTCAAATGATTGTTCTATCCTTTCGCCGTTTTCATCTACCAGTGTAATAATATGTTTCCCGGCTGCGGGGTGTAGCGCCATCTGGTGAAACTCGGTGGTAGCGCCTATGAAGTTGTTATCGAGGTGCCAGAATATTTTAGTGGCATTGTTCCGGTGAGTGGCGGTAAAGATGGTTTGACCAGGCTTTCCGTCGATTTCAACGGGTACGAATATACGCGCCCCTGGCCGGGGATAGATCAGCTCCATAGGCGCCTTATCCTGTCCCAGTGAGGCGAGGCAATCCGGCTTATACGGCGGCAACTGTTGATAATAGTTTTTGCTACGGTAGTAATACTCCTGAGAAGGAGGCAATACAAACCAGGATTTATGTTGCATGAGCGAGGGGGATTCGCAGGCTTCTGTTACGCGCCACTGGCCGGTTCTGTCGAGATGTACCAACTGGTGGTACGGACATACGCCTGCCCTGATCCCGGCGGCGGGGACATAAATGGAATCTTTTTCATCGCATAGTTCGCCTGCACGGAACCCGCTTTTGCGGCATACTTCAATTTTTTTCAGGTGCTGATAAGGCGTGTTAAACCAGCCGCTGGTATGCAATAAACGGAAAACATCAAAGAGAATGGGTGCGGCGGTGGATACGCCTATCAGGCCCGGTCGGCCTTCTCCGTCGGCGTTTCCTACCCATACGCCTACTACATATTGTGGCGTTACGCCAATTGCCCATCCGTCGCGGAAGCCGAAGCTGGTGCCTGTTTTCCAGGCGATACGCTGGGAAGAGGAGAACTGCTGCCACAGCAATTCTTCGCCCGGCCGCATCACTTCGGTCATCGCCTGAAAGGCGTACCAGATGGAGCCTGCATCCAGCAGGCCGTCTTTACTCAATCCGTATTTCGACTGGCGTTGGATATTAAGCCGGTAATTGGGAGGATGAATATCATCCATATCGTACCTGCCTTTATATTGATCCAGGTGTAGCAGTGTACGGGCCATGCTGGCATACATACCGCACATTTCCCACAGGGTGGTTTCGCCGCCGCCAAGGATCAGTGACAAGCCATAGTGATCGGCTGGTTTATTGAGGGTGGTGATGCCCATTTTTTGCAGCAGGGAATGAAACCGTTCGTAGCGGTATTGCTGCAACATGCGCACGGCGGGGATATTGAGGGATCTTGCCAGCGCACGGGAGGCAGGGACCGCGCCATCGTAACCGAGGTCAAAGTTTTGCGGCGAATAGCCGGCTATCTGCGTAGGAATATCGGGGATCAATGTATTGGGCAATATGAGGCCATCGTTGAGCATGGCGGCATAGAGTACGGGCTTTAATGTACTGCCCGGACTTCTTCTCGCCTGTACAATATCCACATGACTTTCCAGCTCGGGATCTGAAGGATGATAAATGTTTCCTACATACGCGAGGGTGTTGCCGGTTTCTACGTCCAGTACCAATACAGCTGCATTGTTGATGCCGTTGGCCTTATAAGCATTGTGATAACGTTCGGCGATGGCGGTGGCGTTATGTTGCAGGTCGGCCTGCAGGGTTGTTTTGATGCGGGTAGGTTCGTCCGTTTGCTGTTGCAGGTAATCACGGCGGAATAAATCCAGCAGGTGCGGCGCTTCCTGTGGCAACGGTAAGGGCTGATCCGGCAGGGGTTCTAATTTCGCCAGCTGGCAGGTGATGCTGTCGATGGTGTGCTGGTGATATAATTTATTCAGTAGTTGATTTCGTTTATTCAGCAACGTTACCCGGTTACGGCCGGGATGTACCAGCGCCGGGCTGTTAGGCAGCACCGCCAGCGCGGCCATTTCGCCCCAGGACAATAAATCGGCCTTACGGCCATAATACCGCCAGGCGGCGGCTTCCAGTCCAACTACATTGCCCCCGAAAGGTGCATTGGCAGCATATAAAGCGATAATTTTCTTTTTAGAGGCCGCAAATTCCAGCCGGGTAGCCAACACCGCTTCCATCATCTTTTGCCAGATATTGCGGGGCTGATTGCGCGACAAGCGTATTACCTGCATTGTGAGGGTGCTGCCACCGCTTACGACTTTTCTGCCACGGGCATTTTGATTAATAGCCCGGCCTATGGCGATAGGATCTATGCCCCAGTGATAATAGAAACGTTTGTCTTCATATGCGACGATACACTTTTCAAATTTATCCGGCACATGCGCATTGTACGGAAACCGCCATTGGCCATCCGGTGCAATGCTGGCGTTCAGCAGATCGCCGTTGCTGTCTTCCAGCACATAGGAGGTTGGGCTGGTAAAGAGTTGTTTGGGTAAACAAAAATAATAGGCGATCAGGACAACAGCGGCGGCTGCGAGCCACCACTTTTTTTTGATGCACCATTGTTTAAGGATATCAGGCTTCATTATTTTTTTATGCGCGTTCAAAGATAAGTTAACTTATTGTTTTGAACGGGTGGTATATCTGGTGCTCAGGATGTGATCACAGGTTGCTCTCTACACATTACTTCTGCCCCTCTTCACCTTTAAAATCCTTGATGGTCTTTCCATCATAACGATACACTCCGTTTACAGATCCAAACCAAATACTTCCATCGTTGGCTTCCAGAATCCCAAAGAACATTGGGTTATACGTTATTTCGGTTACCGTTGGCCCCTGATCAGGCAAAGACTTTTGATCATACCGGGAAAGTACCCAGGCTTGATTGGGGAGGAACTTTCCGTCGTACCTGGGAACTGCCAAAGCCTGGCTATGATCCCTTTCTGAACTAGTCCAGATATTGCCTTTTTTATCTTCGATGATATAACCAACAAACTTTTGCGTGAAATTGGCAAATGTACTGCCATCATAGCGCCAAAGACCATCAGACCCGCCAAGCCAGATATTACCTTTTTTATCTTCGATTATAGAACGAACATTCTTAAAAGGTTTATTCTCATGGGTAAAAACGGAGAATGTTTTTCCATCATACACGAAAGTATTACCTCTTGTAGCAAACCAAAACTTACCTGTTTTGTCTTCAATAATAGCAGTAACTTCATAAGGGGGCCTCTCCGGAAAAGTTTTCCCTGTCCGGTCTTCATTCATCGCATCTCCATTGATGATATAATTCCGGAAGGATTTTCCATCGTAACGGCTTGCACCTCCAAAAACACCGAACCAGATGTTGCCTTTTTTATCTTCATAAATGCTCCCAACATCATTGTTAAGAAGTCCATCCCTGGTGGTGAAATTTTGAAAGGATTTCCCATCATAATAATAAACACCTGAACCAATAGAGCCGAACCACAAGTTGCCTTTACGATCTTCCAAAACAGAAAAAAAACGGGCCGGACTCACTTTAGTGGTAATATTGGTAAAAGATGTTCCATCGTATCGGAAAATCCCCTCCCAGGAGGCGATCCAGATGTTGCCCTTTCTATCTTGCATGATATTTCGGGTGATGGTTTTAGGTCCGGTTTTAGTTTGTCCGTAGGAGACATTGAAGATGCCTGCCATAATAAAGACGACAAGGAAGATTGTCTGAATAATTGTTTTGTTAAATTTACGCATCATTACGTCAATTTGTTATTGATAATGTATTTATATTGTATCAACCAGGTTGTCTTTCTGGTGGGCAACCAGGTACCACGATTTCGCCTTTGCGGGGGAATAAATTATTCCTGTCACCAGCATGATAACCGGGCTCGAAGTTGATCCGGCGAAATTAGTTTGATATCTTTCAGCACAGGGCGTTTGGATTGTAAATAGAATTGTAAACTTTGTAAATAATAACTTTACACTATGCACCTTAGTCAAAATCTCCTCCTGGGGAAACGCAAATACCTGTTGGGACTGATACTATTCCTGTTTGTCTCCGTCATCTGCGTGGCTTTCATGATGGGTGGAAGTGACGATTTTGATATTTCCAGAAGGGAGGTTTTACTTCGCCGGATCGGGCATGAACTACTTTTACAGTCGGGCGACAGTACGTCAAGGGTGCTCCCGGTAAAAAAGATCGCTGAAAATGAATACCGGATCACGTTTGAGAATGAGCTTACTTTTCAACCGGACTCCCTGGTGAATACCACCCGGCGTTTGCTGGCCAAAGACCCGCTCGCACGTGATTATGTTGTTAATGTGCTGAACTGTAGCAACTCCAGTGTAGCCTATGGATACGCTATCTCCAAAAATACAAAAGATGATATTGTAACCTGTATGGGAAGAAAACAGCCCAGGGCATGTTACATGATCAATGTTAAATTCAAACCGGCGGGTATAAATACTGCAAAGAATGGATATCTCCTGGGCAGCCTGCCATTTTTAGCAGTTGTTGGTTTTCTTTTTTTGAGATCTGTTAGGCCGCGGAGAGCTTTACCTGAGAAAAGAGCTTTACCAGGGGATGATCAGGATACCGGCATAATTACTTTAGGTTCGGTTTTGTTTGATGCGAAGAATCGTAAGCTCACAATAGATGGAAAGACGATAGACTTAACCGGAACTGAAACCCGTGTACTCCAAATTTTCGCGTTGTCGCCCAACGAGACTATAGAGAGAAGCCGGCTGCAGAAAGAGATATGGGAAGATGAAGGTGTTATTGTAGGACGTAGCCTGGATATGTTCATATCAAAGCTTAGAAAAAAACTGGAATTTGATCCGAATATCAAAATTGTGGTTATCCGTGGAAAAGGATATAAGCTTGAAGTTAACTCTTAAGAAGAATTCTCTCACCCATTTTCTCTTACCCGGGAATTGTTAAAACAAAAAAGCCCTGCATAACTGCAAGGCTTTTTTTCTAAGTCGGGGCGGCAGGATTCGAACCTGCGACCTCCTGCTCCCAAAGCAGGCGCGATACCGGGCTACGCTACGCCCCGTCTCCGACGCTGTGTAGCGGGATGCAAATGTAGGAAATAAATATCCACAAAAACAAATCCTGCTGAAAAAAACTTCAGTGATGATATTCATTTATTGACAGGCGTGCCAGAAAGTATATCCCTTACCGTTAGGCCGGGTAACAAACGGAATACGGGAATACTGATGCCGTATTTATTGCACAGTTCTTTAATACTCCGGTCAATAAGTTCCGCGCTGTACCTGGAGGAGAAATGTCCGAGGATCAGCTGCTTTACGCGGATATGGCTTACCATATCCATCACTTCTTCCAGTTTGCTGTGCTTATTCTTATGCGCTACTATTTTCACATCCCCTTCACTGGCGAGAAAGGTAGCTTCATGGATCAGGATTTCGGTGCCATCCCAGCGTTCCATATCCTGCACAGGCGTATCGCCCGAATAGCCAACCAGGTTGGTTCTTATTTCCATTGTGGTGCTTTCTTTTCCTTGCTCCATAATGATTTGCCGGATCGTTTCCGGGGGAAGCGCTGCCAGTTCCGGCTTCACTTTTTGTTTCACCTGCATTACCTTATAGCTCAGGCTCCGGATGATGTGCGCATCAGTAGTTACATGTTCGTTACGCACAGGAATAACCACTACATCGTCTTTTACCCATATTTCATCACCCGGTGCTACCGCCCTCCATTGTGTACCGGCAATATGAGGATCAAATTTTTTGGAGAATGCTTCCATCGCCGGAAAAGAACTGCTGTCCCTCGGATAACAGATTACCGGCAGTCCATCCCGTGCATTCAGCTGGTTCAGCTGTAGCAGGCCCGTTAAATGATCCCTGTCTGCATGAGAAATAAATACATAATTGATCTTCCTGCTTTTTTGCAAAAGCGCTGCCGTTAATCCATCTCCCGCATCCATTAAAATACCCAGTTCTTCCAGGAAGTACCAGGTGGAAAATAAGGCGGTAGAGTAGCCTGATATCGTTAGCTTCATCAGTAGTTCTTAGTTATGTTATAAAGATAGACATATTTCACAGACTCTCCACCAGTAAGTATAACGACAAATCTGATATGGTTAAAATAAACAAAACTGAATCTGTTTTATTTGCCTTTTATAGCTGAATTTTACGGTCTCAATATTTGTTCTATGATGCAGATAATTAACAGTACGCCGGAAGATATCGATGTAATCTTTAGTCTTTATGAAGCCGGCACACAACTTCAAAAGAAAATTGCACAGAAGCACTGGGAGGGATTTGACCAGGCGCTGGTGGAAACAGATATCCGTGAAAAGAGGTTATGGAAAATAATGGAGGACGAACGGATTGCCTGCATCTTTTCTCTTACGTTCCAGGATCCCTTTATCTGGAAAGAGAAAGATAAAGATCCGGCTATTTACATTCACCGTATCGCTACTCATCCGGACTTCAGGGGCAATGGTTATGTAAAGCATATTGTACAGTGGGCCAGGGAATATGCAGTAAGTATCGGGAAAAACTATATCAGGATGGATACCGGCAGCGGCAATGATAAGCTGAACAATTATTATGTAAGCTGTGGCTTTAACTACCTTGGCGTGGTGGCGCCGGTGGCGAGTGATGAGTTACCTGCGCATTATAAGGGGGGTACTTCCAGCTTGTTTGAAATAGTGCTGTGAGGCGGTATGAGAGTATACATAATTAAAAAAGGCTTTCCGTTTACGGAAAGCCTTTTAAATGCTAAGTCGGGGCGGCAGGATTCGAACCTGCGACCTCCTGCTCCCAAAGCAGGCGCGATACCGGGCTACGCTACGCCCCGAAATCCCTTCTTAGTCCGCATCTTCTGCATTAACAGCTGCCCTTGCGGCAATACCTTTGCTTCAATTGCGGAGTGCAAATGTAGGAAAATGTTTAACATAAAAACAAATTTTTTTAACAAAAAGACGCAAAATATAATAGAATGCCCTGCTACTCTGGATTACACGAGGTGACAATTTTCTCAAGAAAGTAACAAACCTGTGAAATAAGATCGCTCAAAGCGCATCCCTTTCCGGAAAAATTTATTCGGTACGCAAGCTTTTTACCGGATTGGACCTGGCCGCTTTGATCGATTGGTAGCCGACGGTTATAAAAGAGATGACAATGGCAATAACACCCGCCAACGCGAAAAACCACCAGCGGATGCTGATATGATAGGCAAAATTCTGCAGCCATTTATTCATTACCCACCACGCCACGGGGAAGGCGATCAGCAAAGCAAATACCACCAGCTTTAAAAAATCTTTCGACAACATCCCCACAATACCCGCTACGCTGGCGCCCAGCACTTTCCTGACCCCGATTTCCTTAATACGTTTTTGTGTGGCAAAAGTAGCCAGGCCGAAAAGTCCCAGGCAGGACACCATTACAGATAACACAGAGAAAATGTTGAAAAGCTTTCCCATGCGCTGCTCGGCAAGGTATAAGCGCGACAGGTCTTCATTTACAAAACCGAAAGAAAAAGGGAAATCGGTATATACCTGCTGAAATACTTTTTTCATCGTCGCCAGGCTTTGCTGCATATTGGCAGCCGTAGTCCGCTGTACAATATACCCTGTGTTCCCGTTAAAATTGCCGGAACTGCCGTTCCTGATAATCAGCGGTTGTATGGGCTGTTGCACCGGCTTGAAGTTAAAATCTTTTACTATTCCTATGACAATGCCTGTACGGCTATCCATGGTTATTCTCGTTCCCAGCGCGGTTTCCGCGTTTAGCTTCATTGCTTTTATGGCCGTTTCATTGAGCACATAATTATTCTCATCTCCCTTAAAATCTTTGGAAAAAAACCTGCCGGCCTTTAACTGCATCCGGAAAGTATGCACAAAATGATCATCCACCCACATTTGCGGAAACACCAGGTTTGCCTGCGGATCCTTTCCTTCCCATTCAACCGAACGGGTACCGGTGGGCAGATCTGTGGGCAGGTGACTGATAAAAGTATAATCATCTATCTCCGGATACTGGCTCATTACAGCTTTCAGCGCCACCTGGTTCCGCTGCAGGTCGCCCAGGCGGGGAATCGGTACATACAGGAGGTTTTCCTTGTTGTAACCGATATCCATGGTCCGGATATAGTGCAGTTGTTTATACACTACAATAGTGCTCACTATCAGGATTACTGCAATGGAGAATTGCACGATGATCAGGCTGTTCCTGAAAAACGTTTTCCTGCCATGTAGCATCTTTACCCCTTTCAGCACTTTCACCGGGTTAAAAGAAGAAAGGAACAGCGCGGGGTAACTTCCCGAAAGCAAACCTACACCTATTGCTATTCCTAAAAGACCGGCCATGAATTTTATATTCAGCAGGTTAATGGAGATAGATTTCGCTGCCAGCTGGTTGAACAATGGTATCAGCGCCCATGCTATCACCAGCCCTATAATCAGGGAGATAAAAGATAATAATAACGCCTCACTTAAAAACTGTATTATGAGTTGCGACCGCAAAGCGCCCACAGTTTTACGCATCCCTACTTCTTTGGCCCGTTGCCCGGACAAAGCAGTGGACAGGTTCATAAAATTGATGCCGGCAATCAGTAAAATAAAAACCGCGATCAGGGAAAAGATCTTTACCTGTTGATAGTTACCCTGGCCGGCTACATCGAGCATCAGGCGGGAGCGCAGATGCACATCCTTCAGCGGCTGAACGTACAGGAACCCGTTTGTTTTCGTTATATCCAGGCGGCGGTAAAGCGCCTGGATCTGCTGCTGTAACGATGCCAGGGCTGCTGGTGTGCCACTGAAATGATCATCCATCAGCAGGTAAGTATACACATCAAAATTGCCCCATCCCTGTTCCAGGTTGATCGTTCTTTCATAGAGCTGAATGGGAAGCAACATATCAAACTGCAGGTGCGAATTACGGGGAATATCTTTCAGTATACCCGTTACCAGCAGGTTATTGCCATTGTAATCATTATCAATGTGCAGGGTTTTGCCCATGGCATTTTCGGGGCTGCCAAAGTACTTCTTCGCACTGCTGGCGGTGAGTACTACCCCATCGGGCCTGGACAGCAGGCTAGACGCGTCTCCCAGCAAAAGGGGATAATCGAAGATGCGGAGAAAATTACTGTCGGCGTAGTAAATGTTTTTCTCCTCATACTTTTGATTATTTACGGTTACCATGCTTTGCAGGGCGGCCAGCCGGGTGGTGTTCTTTACGCCCGGAACAGCTTCCCTGATGGCCATTGCAGCCGGTACTGGCACCACTGCTGCTGCTATATCCCCTACACGGGCCGTGAGGCGGTAAATATGCCCGGCATTGGTGTTAAAGCGGTCGTAGCCCAGTTCATCCTGCACCCACAGGAAAATAAGAATACTGCAGGCCATGCCTGTAGCTAATCCAAAAATATTGAGGCCGGAAAATAATTTATTCCTGAAAAGGTTTCTGAAGGCTGTTTTCAGGTAACTTTTGAACATATGGGTGCAAGATTGATCTGTTTTGTGAAAAGCTAACAAGGTGCCAGATATGGAATATCTTTATACTAGATAATTATACTTTAAAGTATTTATAATATGTTCGGTTTTAAACCATAAAATGTTCATTTTTAAACCTGTCCCGCCAGCAGATTATCGGCATAATCCGCTGCAAAAATCTGTATCTTAATTTCCGCGAGAAATAATTTGTCCAATAGTCCAGGTGTCATTCGTCATAAGGTCGTAAACAACATCATTCAACGTTAAAATTCAGAAAAATGAAAGAATTCATGATGATCTTCCGACATGCACCGGACCCCAACCGGGTGATAAGCCCCGAGCAAATGCAGGCCATCCTCCGGCAGTGGCAGGACTGGATCGGCGGTATCGCTGCACAGGGAAAGTTTTTAAGCACCGGTCAACTGGGGCAGGAGGCAAAAACGCTCCGGGCCGATAAGGTAATCACCGACGGCCCCTATGCAGAAGTAAAGGAAATAGTGGGCGGTTACCTGATTGTAAAGGCCACTTCACTGGAAGAAGCGATGCAGCTGGTTGATGGCTGTCCTATTCTTCTTGCAGGCGGCCATGTGGAAGTAAGGGACATTATAAAAATGAATTAACACAATCATCAGGTCCGGTGTATAACGATCTTCTTCCTCAACTATTCAAAACAGAGTACAGCAAAATTATTGCTGTACTCTGTAAACTATTCGGCCTTCCGCACATGGAAACGGCAGAAGACATCGTTAATGATACTTTCCTGCTGGCAGCTGAAACATGGAGTTCAAAAGGTATTCCGGAGAATCCTTCCGCCTGGCTGTACACCGTTGCTAAAAACAAAACAAAAGATTATCTCAGAAGAAATAAAATTTTCAGCGAAAAGATAGCTGCCGATCTGAAACTGCACCAGCCACCACCGGAGGAAATTGATATTGATCTCTCCGCCGCCAACATCCAGGACAGCCAGTTGAAAATGATGTTTGCGATTTGTCACCCGGCTATCCCTGCGGAAGCCCGGATAGGGCTTTCTCTGCGTATCCTGTGCGGCTTTGGTATTGAGGAAATAGCGGCCACTTTTTTAACCGGTAAAGAAACGATCAACAAAAGATTGTTCAGGGCAAAGGAAAAGCTGAGAACAGAAAAAATAAACATCGAATTGCCGGAAGAAGCGGACATCGCCCAACGGCTGGATAATGTACTGACCACTATTTATCTGCTGTTTAATGAAGGCTATTATTCCACTACGCAACACCAGGTGCTGCGCAAAGAGTTGTGTCTGGAAGCTATGCGGCTGAATTATTTTCTGCTGGAAAATACAGCTACCAATACGCCAGCCGTAAACGCATTGATGTCGCTGATGTGTTTCCACGCTTCGCGGTTTGAAGCCAGGACCAGTGATTCCGGCGCGTATATTTTATATGAAGAACAAGACCGCAGCCTGTGGAATGATGAATTAATCAGCCGGGGGAATTATTACCTGATTGAAAGCGCCCGTGGTACAACCCTTTCCAAATATCATCTCGAAGCCTCCATTGCCTACTGGCATTGCACTAAAACAACGGTGAAAAATAAGTGGGAGAACATTCTGCAACTGTATAACCAACTGCTGCAACTGGCCTATTCTCCTGTAACCGCATTAAACCGGACGTATGCTTTGTCGAAAGTAAACGGCAATGCCGCCGCTATTAAAGAGGCTGAAAAACTGGCGCTTTCCGGCAACCATTTATATCATTCGTTGTTAGGCTACCTGTATACCGGCATCGATGATGGAAAGGCACTGCAACATTTTACCAGCGCTTTGCAACTGGCAAAAACGCCAACCGATAAAAATGTTATTTCGCAATACATGCATAAAATCACGATTAATTCCACGGGTAAATAGTCCCTTTATTTTTGGACTTACGGTTATCCTGCAATGTCAAATAAATCAGTCTTTTACCGGCTAAAATCCTTGCATTACCGGGAGCATTTTCGTATCTTCGTTGCTGCTTACCGGAAGCCATCAGACAGTCTTTTTTAATCGTAAAACAGCTACTTTTTTGCCACTCAGCCGGCAGTTATTGCCCGGTTGTTTTCAACTGCTTTTATTGCATGTAAAAACGGTATCTCCGGATACCGGAGGGGATCATTTGCTTTTAAAGTAGCAGTGGCAGGAAGAATAATCATATGGAAGAACAAATTATTACGCGGAAGCCGGCGTTTAGAGAAGCGCTTAAATTCTGGTTTAAATTAGGATGGATAAGTTTTGGCGGTACCGCCGGCCACATTGCCATTATGCATGATTATTTAGTGGACCGGAAAAAGTGGATCAGCAACAGTAAGTTTCTGCATGCCCTGAATCATTGTATGATCCTGCCCGGACCGGAAGCACAGCAATTATCCATCTATATCGGGTGGTTGCTGCATGGCAGGAAAGGAGGGCTCGCTGCCGGTATCCTGTTTGTATTGCCATCGATGTTTATTTTACTGGGGCTAAGCATCATTTATGTGCTCTTTGGCAATATCCCGTGGGTAACCGCCATGTTCGCCGGATTAAAGCCCGCTGTGATTGCCCTCATCCTTATCGCCATGTTCAGGATCGGGCAGAAAGCGTTACACGGACCATTGCATTACGGGGTGGCGGCGCTGGCATTTGCATGCATTTTCTTCTTCAACATTTCCTTACTGGCCATCATTGGCGGCGTAGTTGTTGTTGGTATCGTCACCCGCATGATATGGCCCGCCGCGTTACAACACCAGGAAAAAAATACAGCAATAACCGGAGATGAAGAACATACGTATGTGTTGAATAAAAACACCGTATCGCCCGGAGAGGGCTTCCAGGCACGGCGGCTCCTGAAATTACTGGGCATTGCCTTTATCGCCTGGCTGCTTCCGTTTGGACTGTTCCTGTTGTTTTTCAGCGACTTTACGTTCTGGAAAAATATGGGGTTGTTCTTCACACAAACCGCGTTTGTGACTGTAGGCGGCTCGTATACGGTGTTGCCTTATGTGGCGCAATACAGTGTTACAAAACTGCACTGGCTCAGTAAGCTACAGATGATCGATGGTTTTGCACTGGCGGAAACAACACCCGGTCCGCTCATCATTGTATTATCATTCGTGGGTTTTATGGCCGGTTATAACCATTTTGGCGGCTCTTTATGGATGGGTACAGCCGGACTGCTCGCCACCACCTACTTTACCTTTTTGCCCTGTTTCCTGATGATTTTCGCCGGTGCTCCCCTGATAGAGAAAACGCATGGTATTGACATCATCGAAGGCATTCTTGGATTAATTACCGCCGCTGTAGTGGGTGTGATACTAAATCTTACTTTATATCTCGGGAAAGATGTGATTTTTCCAGGTGGCATTTTATTCAGCAAACCGGATATCCTGGCGCTGGTATGGATGATCGTATCATTGGTGCTGATGCTGAGGTTTAAAATGAATATTTTATACCTGATTGGGTTGAGTGTATTGTATGGGGTGTTTCATTATTTGTTATACCCTTAAGGGTATAATGTAAGAAGTCTGTAATTTTTTATACCCCTTAGGGTATAAAAATGAAAAAAAGATTTAAATTTATACCCTAAGAGGTATAATTTGAAAACACTGGCTACCATCATAAAAGAACTTCGGAAAGCAAATGGCCTTACCCAGCAGGATCTTTCACAAAAATCCGGGCTTGGGTTACGCTTGATTAGGGAAATTGAGCAAGGCAAAACATCCATGCGTATGGATAAAGTTAATCAACTGCTGGCGCTTTTCGGCATGGAACTGTCGCCAACGCCTAAAGCACGAAACAATGAGTAAGACAGGGAAAGTATACTACGGCAATACGTTAGCAGGCCATGTAACGGAATCTGATGCTGGTTATGAATTCTCGTACAGTGAGGATTACTTGTCTGATAAATCAGCCAAACCAATTAGCCTGACTTTACCTTTAAGTCAATACACTTATCGGAGTAAAACACTGTTTGCTTTTTTTGATGGCCTGATTCCGGAGGGGTGGTTACTGGACATTGCCAAAAAGCATTGGAAGGTAAAAGCAAACGACAGGTTTGAATTATTGCTTCTCACCTGCAGGGATACTATCGGTGCAGTAACTGTAGTACCTGACCATAAAGACGAATAGTTATGCCTAATTGCTTACTTTGTTATGAAGACGCAGGTGATCAGCATTATCATACTAAATGCGCAAAACGTTTTTTTGGTACCGCAAAAATGCCGGAACTTGAATTAAGCAAACGTCTGCTTAAAACTCTTGCGGAAAGTACCATTAATCAAAGAATATCGCTAACGGGCGTGCAACCAAAATTATCTGTTACATTGGAACAGGATAAAGAAAGTAACCGCCTTACCATAGTGGGTTTATGGGGAGAGTATATCTTAAAGCCCCAGCATAATGAACTGGAAGCCATGCCGGAAACGGAAGACCTCACTATGCATCTCGCAGCGATATTTGGTATTCCGGTTTGCGATCACGCTTTATTAAGAGCTACGGATGGGAACCTGGTATACATTGCCCGTCGCTTCGATCGGGCTAAAGGAAAGAAAGTCCATGTGGAGGATTTTTGTCAGTTATCTGAATTCCTAACAGAAAATAAATACAAGGGATCTTATGAAAGAGCAGGTAAACTGATTTTACAATATTGTACTAATACCGGACTGGATGTATTGAAATACTTTGAACTACTCATTTTTTGCTATCTGACAGGTAATAATGATATGCATCTCAAAAACTTTTCATTACTCTATCTCGAAGATAAAATTGTTCTCAGCCCAGCTTATGATTTGCTGAATGTAAACCTGGTGTTTCCGGATGACAAAGAAGAAACAGCCTTGATGCTTTGCGGGAAAAAGAAAAATATCAAGTTAAAAGATTTTGAAACATTGGGCCAGCTCCTGGGAATACCAGACAAAGCCCGCAGCAATAGTTATTGTAAATTTCAGGCTGGTAATAGTAAAGTTCGGACGCTGATTGAAGCCTCTTTCTTAAACAGTGAAGCCAAGTCTGAATATTGGAAAATCTGGAATAAAAAGCAAAAAATATTTGAAGGCGGCAGTTTGTAATTCAGGTCATTATCCTCAAATTTTCATTCGTCACTTCTTTTTTCTTAACCCATCCAGCGCCAATGCCGTCAGGTCTTCTGTTATTTTCGTCGGTGAATTACAATCACAGTTACTCATTCCGATTACGTAAATATCTTCACCGGGAATATAAACGCCCATTGTTTTGAACCCGAATATACTGCCGCCATGTTCTCTGGCCGGTATCCCTTTTATTTCCCTGATGTGCCAGCCATACCCATAGGCAAACTCTTCTCCATTGTTCAATTTATACTTCGTAAAAGCCTTTTGGGTTGCTGCTGTATTGAGTAACAGGTGCTGATTCAAAGCATTCTGCCATTTCAGCATATCGCCGGCGGTGGACATCAGCGAACCAGATGAAAAAGGAACACTGAAACTGATCATCGTTTTATTAACGTATCCATATTCCTTTTTGTGATATCCGTATGCTCTTTTTTTGATGATTTGCCTGTCGCTGCAGTAGTGAGATTGACTCATCCCAACTTTATCGAAAATATGTTTCCCGATAAAATCTTTATATGTCTCTCCGGAAACCAATTCTATGATATATCCCAGCAGCACATACCCCGAATTATTATACGCAAACCTTTCGCCTGGTGCAAAATCGGCTGGTTCGTTTTTGAAAAAATTGACCATCATTTCAGGACTCATATCTTTCTGCGCAATCGTCGAAAGAGATTTCATGCTGGTGAAGTCCTTAATGCCTGAAGTATGGGTCAATAAATGATGTATCGTTATTTTACTTCCTGAAGGATAATCGGCTATGTATTTTGAGACAGGGTCCTTTACACTTAATTTACCTTGTTCTTCTAGCATGAGAATCGCTACAGCCGTAAATTGTTTGGTCATGGAACCCAACTGGAACACATTCTCCGGCGTCAAATTTACATCTGATTCCAGGTTAGCCTTGCCGAACGCTTTCTGATAAATAGGCTTCCCATTTTGAGCAACCATAAATACCGCACCGGGGCCATCTTTATCATTGAATAGTGTTAGAACTAAACTATCCATCTTGCTTTCAAGGCTTTGTGCTGAAGCAATATTCAGGGAAGTGCAAATTATCAGCGATAGTAATAATAAGTTATAGATCAACTTTATTCGAATCATTTTATGGAGGGGATTTTATTACATGTGTCCAGGATCAATATGCCTGGCATTGATTTAAAAATACACGAATGAGTCAGCTGATCTATGAAAATGTTACGTAAGTAGAAATATTTGGGATGAAAAGGACCAAAGCTATCCAGCACTGATCACTTTTCTGTGTTGCTTGCCCCAGGTTATCAGGTATTCCACAATCGGGTACAGGGATTCGCAATAATCCGTCAGCTTATATTGTACATTTTTGGGAAAATCGGGATCTTCTGTTCTTACTATCAGGTTGTTGAGTTCCATTACCTGCAACTCTTTAGACAGCATGGAAAAGGTTATACCGGGTATACTCTGTGCAATTTCACGGTACCGGGAGAGACCATTATATAATGCTAAGACCACCGGCATACGCCATTTGCCACTCAGAACATACAGGGCATCCTGCGCATATTTAATTTCTTTCTCATCCTTCATCGTACAGATGTACGGTCGTTTCTTTTTCTTGTCTTTTGTCATGTGCTATGGTTTACAATAGCAATTTAAAAATCGATCTGTGTAGCCGCTACTTTTGTCAGGTATAGCAATAAAAGTAGCGCTAATTATTAATAGAAAATAAATTGAAATGACAGCGAATAAAAGTAACAAATTACTTCATCTGACTATCGAAAACGGCGTGGCCAATATCACCCTGGATAACGCACCTGTTAATGCACTATGCGGGTCATTGATCAAGGCCTTGAAGCAATTACTCGGGGAGTTATCCTATAATAAAGATGTTAAAGTGATCGTGTTTGACAGTGCAAACCCGGATTTCTTCATCGCTCATGTGGATATAAATATTCTTGAGGAACAAGGGATATTGGAGGAATTAGCCAAAGCAGCACCGGAAGGGTTGAATATATTTCAGGCGGTTGGTGAAATGCTCAGGGAGCAGCCCCAGGTAACGATCGTAAAATTGAAAGGTATTGCCCGTGGTGGTGGAGCCGAATTTGTTGCGGCGGCAGACATGTGCTTCGCGGCTGCAGAAAAAGGGAAACTGGCCCAGTGTGAAGCACTGATGGGTATTATACCAGGAGGCGGAGCCACGCAATATCTTTCTTCCAGGATGACACGCAGCCGCGCATTGGAAATTATACTGGGAGCCGGCCTGTTTGATGCTGCTACTGCAGAACGCTATGGTTGGATCAACCGCGCCTTGCCGGATAATGAAATCGATCTGTTTGTAAATCAACTGGCGCAACGCATTGCGGCCTTGCCGGAAGGTGTAATGGCAGCTGTTAAAAAAGTTTTAGCTCCGGCCAAAAATGTAGAAGGCTTTAAAGCTGAAAATGATGGTTGGGCGACGCTGGCATTTACTCCACGTACTGCAGAGATCATGAAGAAAGTAATGGCAAACGGCGCACAAACGGTGGCAGGCGAATTAAGACTGGAAGAATTATTAAGAAATATAGTGTAAGTGCCCCGGGGTTTTACACCTACCTGTTACCGGGCAATCCCGCCAGAAACGAAAAAGGACAGACAAATCACATATTGAAGTAAATACTTCTTGCATTGATACAAGAAGTATTTACTTCAATGGCCGGTGTTTTAAAACACCGCTTCAGGATAATCGGTATATCCATTTTCCCCTCCACTATACAACGTATCCCGGTTGATTTCTGACAATGGCAAATTATATTTAAAGCGGATTGCCAAATCGGGGTTGGCAATGAATGGTGCACCAAAAGATACCAGGTCGGCTATGCCTTCTTTCAGAATGGCATTCCCGCTTTCCTGCGTAAAGCCCAGATTAGCCATCAACCTGCCGCTGTAGTGATAGCGGAAATGGCTGAAATAATTATCCTGCAATACTTCTACCGGTGTACCTGTTAAAGTTTCTGCTGGTCCAACAATGTGCAGGAAAGCAAGATTGTAATCATTCAGTTTTTTAAGGATGTACTGGAACATGGGGATAGTTTCTTTATCCGGCGTCACGATGCCTACATGGCTGTATGCGACCGGTGTAAACTTGATCGCTATCCTTGTGCTTTCCCATACTTCCAGGATGACATCCAGTATTTCAAATATAATACGTGCACGATTTTCAATACTGCCACCATACTCATCGGTGCGATGATTAGTGGCCAGGCTTAGAAATTGAGGTATTAACATGCCAGCCTGTGCATGTACTTCAACGCCATCAAATCCTGCTTCTTTCGCATTCTTAGCTGCCTGCCTGTAGTCCTGTATAGTTTGTTTAATTTCAGCAACGGTGAACTCGCGGGGCGTTTGTGTATCTTTAAAGCCCTGTGGTGTAAAAGAATGATTTTGCGGATTAATGGCGGAAGGCCCTGCCGGCAATTCACCATCAAAAAAATCCGGATGAGATGCAGCACCAATATGCCCTAATTGAGAGAAGATTAATCCTCCTTTGTTGTGTACTGCCTGGGTCACCAGTTTCCATCCTTCAATCTGCTCCTGCGTATAAATGCCTGGCACATTAATAAAACCAATGGACTTCGGATTCACCCAGGTGCCTTCACTCAATATTAAGCCTGCTGAAGCGCGTTGTGCATAATACCTGGCCATCAATGGTGTAGGAACCAGGCCTGTATTGGTGGCACGGCCACGCGTAAGTGATGCCATTACCACCCGGTTTTTTAATTTCAAATCACCTATCTGATATTCCTCTAACAGAGGTTGTGCTGTATTTCCCATTGTTTTTTTAAAGCAAACTTCGGGCATATGCCCCAGCGTTACAATACGGGAGAAACTAATGCCATAGGGATAAATTTATCCCATTAAGGAATTAAAATACAATGCCTATTTTTGAATAAAGTGAACAGCATATGTACGAAAGAAAGACTCCCCTCACAATAGATTGCGGACTGCACCTGACTAAAGAAGTGCTGAATGGCAAATGGAAGCCAGCCATCCTCCGTGCTATTTCGATGGATGTAAAGCGTCCAAGCGAGATACTACGCTTATTTCCCGGAGCTACCCGCAGGGTGCTGAACGTACAACTCAAAGAATTGGAAGGGCATGGTATGATAGAGAAGAAAACCTACCCGCAACTACCGCCTAAAGTGGAGTATTCGCTTACGGAGATCGGCTGTTCGCTGATGCCTATTATTGATGCCATGAACCAATGGGGTGATGCTAATCGCAGCTTTTTGGAGAGTGTTATTAAGCAGGCACCTAAGATTAGCGAAACTTCAAAATCGACATGCCAGATTTATAGACATATGATGGTAACGCGTAAGATCGGATAAGGTTTGGCTATAGGATTGCTGCTCATCCAATCTCAATCCCTCAAATCAAAAAAGCCTCCAAATCTTTCGATTTGAAGGCTTTTTCCTGGCGGAGAGAGAGGGATTCGAACCCTCGATACAGTTTAACCCGTATGACGGTTTAGCAAACCGTTCCTTTCGGCCACTCAGGCATCTCTCCATTATTTCCCTGAAGGGGTTGCAAAAATAGGAAAAGTTTTATATTCTCCAAAAGCAAATTCCGTTTTTTACAAAAAAACTTGCCCTGAGCACATGGAAATCCGCTGAAAGGCACTCCCCATGCGGGTGGACATGAAAAAGCCGTGCAGTTGCTGCACGGCTTTTTAAAATAGGTTATCAGGGCTAAGGCCGGCTTTACATGGCCGCCAGTTGTACTTTCTGTTGCAATTCAATTACACTGTCACGGAAGTTATTGTCAGTATCCATCAGGTCCTTTACGGTTTGACAGCTGTGGATAACGGTGGTATGATCGCGTCCACCAAAATGTTCACCGATTGTTTTCAGGGAATTTTTAGTAAATGATTTAGCAAGATACATGGTGATTTGCCTGGCCTGCACAATTTCACGTTTACGTGTTTTTTGCAACAGCTTATCATAAGGCACATCAAAATATTCGCAGACCATTTTCTGGATACTCTCGATTGTAATTTCTTTGGAAGATGTTTTTACGAAAGATTTCAATACGCGTTTCGCCAGTTCCAGGTCTATTTCCTTACGGTTCAGCGACGATTGTGCCAGCAGGGAAATCAGTGCGCCTTCCAGTTCACGTACGTTTGTCTGGATGTTATAGGCTACATACTTCACTACTTCTTTCGGCATTTCCAGTCCATCGTTCCGCATCTTCATTTCCAGGATTTCCATCCGGGTTTCAAAATCGGGGATCTGGATATCAGCGCTCAGTCCCCAGCGGAAACGGCTCAGTAATCTTTCCTGTACGCCATCCAGATCTTTAGGCGCCTTATCAGACGTTAGGATCAGTTGCTTGCCGGATTGGTGCAGGTGGTTAAAGATAGCGAAGAAGGCATCCTGTGTTTTCTCTGCGCGGGCAAAGAACTGGATATCATCTACGATCAACACATCTATCAACTGGTAAAAGTGGATAAAGTCGTTGATGATATTATTCTTGGAGTGATCTATAAACTGGTTAATGAATTTCTCTGCACTTACATATAACACCGCTTTGTTCGGATGTATACGTTTTACATCATTGCCTACTGCCTGTGCAAGATGCGTTTTTCCCAAACCTACTCCACCATATATTACCAGCGGATTAAAAGAGGTGCCACCGGGCTTTTCGGCCACTGTTTTACCTGCACGTCTTGCCACACGGTTACTGTCTCCTTCTACATACGCATCAAACGTATAATTGGGATTGAGCTGCGAGTCAATCTGTACCCTTTTAATGCCCGGAATAACAAAGGGATTCTTAACCGGGTTGTGAATCGTTAAAGGAAAATCTACTTCATTGTCTTTCTGAGGTTTGGTAAACTGCGTGGGCATGTTTACTGTTCTGGGATGCTGATGTGGCGTACCGTTCTCTACTACAATGCGATACTCCAACCGGGCTTCTTTACCTAATTCTCTCTTGATGGTTTTTCCTAACAATCCCACATAATGCTCCTCAAGGTATTCATAAAAGAATTGGCTGGGGACCTGGATGGTTAAAACATTGTTTTCAAGTTTAATGGGTTTAATAGGTTCAAACCATGTCTTAAACGGCTGCCATTCTACTATATCCCTAATTATATTAAGACACTTTTCCCAAACTTGTTCGCAAGTTTTATTCATTGAGATAAAAAAAATTAGTTGTTTCTTAATTAAGGATGCTTAGTTCTCGAATTCGAAATTCCCCAACGCAGGAAGTTGAAAAATTTTCAGACAGGACGACGAATATCTGTAGAAAATGTTGAAAAAAAAAATTTATCTACCCTTGTTTATATTCTCCTGATTACAGAGTACCAAAACCCCTTTTTCCACTACTGCTGTGGCTTTACAGCCCAGACGTGACAAGGTTTTCATTACTATAAACCCCATTGATTAACAGCACCTTTATCTTTTCCATTCTCCTTTTTATCATAAATATGGATATATAATTGATAAAATAATATTGTATCCTTTCTCTCAAAAAAATATGTTCACTGTTAAGTCATGAGATATTCACACTTTTTCGGGAGAGGGTGCAAAACTATGTTAGTATCTCCATTTAAAAAAATGTATTAGGGGATAGTAATTGTGAAAGTATTTATTTATATCCACGCGCACCGGATTAATAAAAAATATTTGTCCGCACTAAGCCGAATACCTTATCTTTGACCCTTCTGAATTTAAAATAATTTTTCTATGAGTTTTGAAATTACCGGAAAGCTGATTGTGAAGTACAACACGGTACAACGTAGCGAAACTTTTAAGACAAGAGAGTTCGTTATTGAGAAGTCCGACGACATCAATGGCCGTGTTATCAACAACTATATAAAGTTTCAGTCGGTGCAAGACCGCACTGGTATTGTAGACCGGTTCAATGAAGGTGAAAACGTTAAAGTTTATTTCAATATCAAAGGCACCAGATGGGAAAAAGATGGTAAAGTGAACTACATCACCAACCTGGACGCATGGCGTATGGAATCTGTAATGGCAGCACCTGCTCCGGGCGCAGATCCACAGCCTAACTACAATACTCCACAGATGCCTGCAAGCGGCGGAGATGGCGGCGACGACCTGCCTTTCTAAGCTGAAAAGCATCACACAAAAGCTATTGAAGCGAAGATATAAGCGGATTACATCCCCTTATGTCTTCGCTTTACTCATTTTATACATTACCCCGCATTTGCTATCTTTGCCGCAGTTTTAGGATAAACACCTAACCGCTAATATGATACAACAAATATCTCTCAAATTACTGCCGGCCGATGCCGCCTCTCATACAAATATCATACAGCACGCTGCTGCCACACTAAGTGTAAAGCCTGCCGACATTACAGGATTCAATCTGCTGAAACGCTCTATAGACGCACGTTCCAAACAGGTGTTCTTTGTCCTTACCATACAGGTATTCATTAACGAACCTTTTGAAGAAAGGCAACACACCCATCCGGTATATCCATCTCTGCCAGCCAATGCACCACGGGTGCTGATTGCAGGCGCCGGACCCGCGGGCCTCTTCGCCGCCTTGCGGCTCATAGAAGCAGGCGTAAAACCAGTTATACTGGAACGCGGTAAAGATGTACGCGCACGACGCCGCGATCTCGCCGCCCTCAATAAAACAGGTATCGTAAACCCCGACTCCAACTACTGCTTCGGCGAAGGCGGCGCCGGTACCTACTCCGATGGTAAACTATATACCCGCTCCAATAAACGCGGCGATATTAACCGCATCCTCAACATATTCGTACACTTCGGCGCAGAAGATAAGATTATGATCGATGCACACCCGCACATCGGCACCAACAAACTCCCGCATATCATCACCGCTATGCGCGAACAAATCATCAACAGCGGCGGAGAAGTACACTTCGAACAAAAAGTAAGCGCCATACAAATCAGCAATGGCGCAGTTACAGGCGTGCAAACCGCCACGGGGCAAATATTCGAAGGCAAACAACTAATTCTCGCCACAGGCCACTCCGCCCGCGATATATTTATCATGCTCCACCAGCAAAACATTTTGCTGGAAGCCAAACCCTTTGCCCTCGGTGTGCGCGTGGAACACCCGCAGGAACTCATCGACAATGCACAGTATCATTGCCAGGTGCGTGGCGAATATCTCCCGCCAGCCAGTTACAGCCTGGTAGAACAGGTGGAAGGCCGCGGCGTATTCTCTTTCTGTATGTGCCCGGGTGGCATTATCGCCCCCGCAGCTACCGATCCCGGCGAACTGGTGGTGAATGGCTGGTCGCCTTCCAAACGAAACAACCCCTTCGCTAATTCAGGCATGGTGGTTACCGTTGATGAATCCGACTTTGCACCATTCGCACATCACGGCCCGCTTGCAGCGATGTACTTTCAACAGGCGGTTGAAAAACAGGCGTATCATGCCGGTGGCGGCAACTTCGTGGCGCCCGCACAACGCATGACCGACTTTGTCAATAAAAAAGTGTCTGCATCCTTGCCTGAATGCTCGTATGTGCCGGGTCTCAACAGCGTGGATCTGCGCAGCGTATTACCCAAAGTAGTACACCAGCGCCTCGCCGGCGCCTTTAAAGCCTTTGGCCGCAAAATGAAAGGATACTACACCGAAAATGCTGTACTGGTGGCCACAGAGTCACGCACCTCTTCACCGGTACGCATTCCCCGTAATAATGATACGCTGGAACACCCGCAGGTGGCAGGTCTTTATCCCTGCGCGGAAGGCGCCGGATATGCCGGAGGGATCGTATCCGCTGCAATGGACGGCGAACGCGTGGCCGCCATCATCGCCGCAAAGTTGTCGTAACGATATTCCGACTTATTTATTGGGGATTAATCACTAATTTTTCACCATGAACCTACTCGAAGTCAAACACCTGAAAAAACATTATGACACCCACAAAGCGGTGGATGATGTTAGCTTTGATATACAGCAGGGCAGCATCTTCGGATTACTGGGTCCTAACGGCGCCGGTAAAACAACCCTGCTCCGCATGATTACCGGTATCTTCTACCCCGATGAAGGCCAGATCATTTTCAACGGACAAAAATTCAACCCGGAAAACGATGTGCAGTACATCGGGTATATGCCGGAAGAAAGAGGTCTCTATAAAAAAATGAAGGTAGGCGAACAAACACTCTATCTCGCCCAGCTCAAAGGACTCTCCCGGAAAGAAGCGGTACAGAAGATCCAATACTGGTTTGATAAATTCGATATCAACTCCTGGTACAACAAACGGGTCGATGAACTCAGTAAAGGCATGCAGCAGAAAGTGCAGTTCATCTCCACTGTTCTACATCAGCCCAGGCTGCTGATCCTCGATGAACCCTTCTCCGGCCTGGACCCTATCAACTCCAACCTCATTAAACAGGAAATTTTCAACCTCAGTCAGCAAGGTACCACCATTATTTTCTCTACCCACCGCATGGAACAGGTAGAAGAAATCTGCGACCATATCATGCTGATCAACAAAGGCCATAAAATACTGGACGGCAGCGTAAAACAAATCCAGCAGGATTTTAAACAGGGCCTTTTTAAAGTAGGCCTGGGCACGATGCCTAATCCTGCACAAATGGCTACTTATCACTTTAACATTGTGCAAACACATGATAAGGCGTTTACCGTAAAAATGAATGAAGACAGCAGCACCAACGATATCCTGCTGCACTTCATCCGCCAGGACATTTCTGTTACATATTTTGAAGAAATCCTTCCTTCTATCAACGAGGTATTTATCACCCAGGTGCAGCAAACCGAAAACAGCAACGCCCCCGTAGCTGCTTTGCCGCTGGCCTGATTAACCTGCTACTTATGGAGAAAATCTGGCTCATTATAAAAAGGGAATTCTTTACCCGCGTGCGTAAAAAATCATTCCTCATCACCACTATACTGGTACCCCTGGCCTTTGCTGCCATGATCATTGTGCCCATCCTTTTATCTACTTCTTCCAGTGAACATAAGCTCATTGCGGTGGTAGACAAAAGCGGGTTGTTTGAAAACAAGTTCCCCGATTCCAAAGGCGTATATTTCAAATACGTGCAAAACCAGCCCATCGATAGCCTCAAACTGCATTACAGTGACCTCGGCTATGAAGGCGTGCTGTATATCCCCGAGTTTGATATCAACAGGCCCTCCGGCTTTGAATTTTACAGCAGCGGCCAGGCAAGCATCACCATAGAAAACAGTATCAACAAGGATATCAACAGCATCATTGAAAAGAAACGCATGCAGCTGCAGGGGATTGAACCCTCTAAAATGGATGAAATCAGGTCGGATGTGGAAGTAACCTTTAAAAATGGTAAGGACGAAAAGAAAGGCAGCTCCTGGGTGTCTTATGGAGTAGGCTATGCCAGCGGGTTCATTATCTACTTTGTACTGTTACTGTTTGGTACCTCCGTTATGCGGGGCGTGATGGAAGAAAAAGTGAGCCGCATTGCAGAAGTAATGATCTCCAGCGTGAAGCCTTTCCAGCTGATGATGGGAAAAATTGTAGGCATAGCCGCAGTGGGCCTGCTGCAATTTTTTATATGGGGTATCTTCATTACAGCCATATATTCCCTGATACCATTGTTCTTTTCTCCTGAAAGCATGCAGGCAGCTGCCGCCCAGGGCAACCCGGCACAAACGGCTGAAATGGTGCACAGAATGCGGGAAGTGATAGGCAGTATCAACTGGAGCTTACTGGTACCTTGCTTTGTGTTGTATTTCCTGGGAGGGTATCTCTTTTACTCTGCCTTGTATGCCGCCATTGGCAGTTTGGTCAACGAAGATGCTTCCGACGTACAGCAGCTCACCATTCCCGTAACAGTGCCCATCATTATTGGTATCATGATTATGATGAAGGCAGTACAGGACCCTGGTAGTCCGCTCGCGGTATGGGGCAGTATTATCCCGTTCACATCGCCGATGGTAATGATGGCGCGGCTGCCCTATGGCGTTCCCGGCACAGTACCTTACTGGCAGCTGATATTGTCGTTTGTTTGTCTTATTGGTGGCTTTTTGGGTACTACCTGGTTAGCTGGCAGAATATACCGCACAGGGATCCTGATGTATGGAAAGAAAATTACGCTGAAAGAAGCGATGAAGTGGGTAGTAAGAAAACCATAAAAATTTTGTGAGATGGTTACCGGGGCAGTTGTTCCGGTAACCAATCAAATATCGAAGCTATTTAAACGGCGGATGGTTTCCCTGAACTCCGTCCATATTTCCGCCAATACAGCTGCTGCAGGCTTTATATCATGTATCAGCGCACTTACCTGGCCTATTTCCAGTTCCCCTTCTTCGAGGTTACCTTCAAACATGCCTGATTTGGCGCGGGCGCGTCCCAGCAAGGTTTTCAGGGCATTTATATCTGCGCCGTTATCTTCTGCCTGCCGCACCGCCTGGTAAAAATTATTTTTGATAAGGCGCACCGGTGCCAGCTTCTTTAAACTTAACATGGTATCACCTTCTTTGGCATTTACCACCGCCTGTTTAAAATTTATATGGGAAGATGCTTCGGGGGTTGCTACAAAACGGCTGCCTACCTGCACACCAGATGCGCCTAAGGCAAATGCTGCTGCCATGGCTTTCCCGGAGCCTATGCCCCCGGCTGCAATAACCGGTATTTTTACCTGTTCGCATACTGCCGGGATCAATACCATGGTGGTGGTTTCTTCGCGGCCGTTATGACCGCCGGCTTCAAATCCTTCTGCTACTACTGCATCTACGCCTGCGGCCTCGCTTTTTAATGCAAAGGCTGCGCTGGATACCACATGCACTACCTTGATGCCTGCCGCTTTCAGTACCGGTGTCCACGTTTTAGGATTCCCGGCAGAAGTGAACACAATTTGTACTCCTTCTTCCAGGATAATATTTATCAGCTGGTCAATATCCGGGTATAACAAGGGTACATTCACTCCGAAAGGCTTATCAGTTGCCTGTTTACACTTTTGAATGTGCTCCCGCAATACGGCAGGGTACATGCTTCCCGCGCCGATGAGGCCCAGGCCGCCGGCATTACTAACTGCGCTGGCTAAACGCCATCCGCTCGCCCAAATCATGCCAGCCTGGATAACAGGATATTGAATATCGAATAAGGAAGTGATACGGTTGTTCATAAGCGAATATACTATAGCTTGATGCTGCCGGTATTATCCCAGGTCTATTTCGGTATTATCGCCTATGTTCAGGCTCTGGCTCAATCCGCGGATATTGGCATCGCTGCCTATCAGGGAAGATTTCAATACTACTTCATACAGGTTGCTGAAAGAGCCGATAATAGAATCCTTTACAATAGAGTAGTTGATCACCGTATTATCACCAATGGCCACATTAGGGCCGATAATGGCGTTTTTAATGTTACAGCCTTCCCCTATGCTTACCGGCGGGATGATGATCGTATTTTCATATGGTAATACGGGATTGCTGGCCAGTTTATATTTCTTCAGGAGGATAGCGTTTGTTTCCAGCAGCGTGTCTTTCCGGCCGCAATCGAACCAGTTGGATACTTTGAAGCCGTTGAACTGCACACCGTGCTCAATCATACATTCCAGTGCATCTGTGAGCTGGAACTCATCGTGCGACTTTATCCTGTTGTCGATATTGCTTTGGAGGCAGTCGTACAGCTGATCCGTTTCCTTGATCTTGTAAAGTCCCACCAGTGCGAGGTTCGACTTAGGGATCTGTGGCTTTTCCACTACGCGGGTAATTTTACCCTGTTCATCCAGTTCGGCAACGCCGAAGTTACGCGGGTCGTCTACTTTCTTCAGGCCCAGCATAGAGTAAGGAGAGGCGATCACTTCTTTAAAGTCGCATTCACAGATGGTATCGCCAAGTACAATCAGTATTTCATCATTACCCACTACATCGCGGGTAAGGGATAAAGCATGACCGGTACCTTCGCGGCTGTTTTGCTGCACAAAGTGGCAGGTAAGCTGCGGATACTTCTTTTCTACATAATGCTGGATCTTTTCACCAAGATAGCCTACCACAAAAACAAATTCTGTGATACCCGCATCCACCAACTGATCAATAATGATACTGAGAATGGTTCTGCCGGCTAAAGGTATTAATGCTTTAGGCTGTGTATATGTATGTGGACGAAGCTTGGTGCCTGCCCCTGCCACTGGTATTATTGCCTTCATTTAGTGTTGTAGTTAGGATTAGCTATTGCTGCTCGAATGCGGCGAAATTAACATAAAAAGCGGAAAGCATAAAGCAGAAGCCTTTATGCTTGCAATTGATCCGGCTTTAATTTATTTTTGCACGAAATTTAAGGCAACATGCAAAGAGACCAGCAAATATTTGATTTAATCGGCCAGGAGTTGGAGCGTCAGCGCCACGGCATTGAATTGATCGCATCTGAAAACTTTACCAGCTTACAGGTAATGCAGGCGATGGGACATGTGATGACGAATAAATACGCCGAAGGTTATCCTGGCAGAAGATATTATGCGGGCTGTGAAATTGTGGACCAGAGCGAACAACTGGCGATTGACAGGGCTAAAGAAATATTTGGCGCTGCTTATGTGAACGTACAACCTCACTCAGGGGCACAGGCCAATGCCGCTGTTATGCTGGCTATTCTGCAACCGGGCGATAAAATCCTCGGACTGGATCTGAGCATGGGAGGCCATCTTACCCACGGTTCTTCCGTAAACTACTCCGGAAAGCTCTACCAACCTCATTTCTATGGTGTTAACAAAGAAACAGGCCTGGTAGAATATGATAAAATGGAAGAAATTGCCAATCGCGAAAAGCCCAAACTGATTGTTTGCGGTGCTTCTGCTTACAGCCGCGACTGGGATTACAAACGTATCCGTGAAATAGCTGACCAGGTAGGCGCTTTTGTACTGGCTGATATTGCCCACCCGGCAGGTTTGATTGCCAAAGGCTTACTGAACTCTCCGTTTGCCCATTGCCATTTCGTAACCACCACTACCCATAAAACCCTCCGTGGGCCCCGCGGCGGTATGATCATGATGGGCGCAGATTTCGAAAATCCGTTCGGTCTGAAAACACCAAAAGGCGAAACCCGCCTGATGAGTTCTCTCATTGATACCGCTGTATTCCCTGGTATCCAGGGCGGTCCGCTGGAACATGTAATTGCCGCTAAAGCTGTTTCCTTCTTCGAGATACTGTCTGACGAGTACACGGTATACGCCAACCAGATCCTGAAAAATGCGCAGTCCATGGCGAAAAGCTTTGTAGGCAAAGGATACGAAATCATTTCCGGTGGTACCGACAATCACCTGATGCTGATTGACCTCCGTAATAAAAATATCTCCGGTAAAAAAGCAGAACAAACACTGGTAAAAGCCGATATCACCGTCAATAAAAACATGGTGCCTTTCGACGATAAATCTGCCTTTGTTACTTCCGGCATCCGTATCGGCGTTCCCGCTATCACCACCCGTGGTATGAACGAAGGCCATATGGGCCAGATCGTTGACTGGATCGATGCCTTGCTGCTGGACGCAGACAATGAAGCGCTGATCCTCAAAGTTAGAGGCGAAGTGAATACGTTTATGCAGCAGTTCCCGCTGTATCCCGAGTTGTAGGCGGATTTTGTCTTGGCTCAGGATTACGCTGATTTTACTGATTAGCTGGATTTTTACTTTTTTGATTTTTTTTTGATTTTGAGATTTAATAATAAAGGGAGATAAAAGCGAATATCCGCTTCTATCTCCCTTTATCTTTTATAATCAAAAAGTAAAAATCCAGGTAATCAGTAAAATCAGCGTAATCCTGAGCCAAGACAATTTCCGCTTCGCCGAAGGCGAAAGCGCCCCGCAAAAAAAATCGCTGCATTTATTTTGATTTCCGGAATATACCCTTATCTTTATAGTGTACTAGTTAAGTAGTGCACTAAACCACAAGATATGATTAACATCCAATCCCTGACATTCAGCTACCGGAAAAACAAGCCCCTGTTTGAAAACTTACAGCTACGGCTGGAAGCAGGACATATTTATGGTTTGCTTGGAAAAAACGGTGCGGGCAAATCCACGCTCCTCAAACAAATGGCCGGCTTACTGTTCCCCGACAGCGGCACCTGTGAGGTGATGGGCTATTCATCTGCCAAAAGACAACCCGCCTTCCTCCGGGAGATATTCCTGGTGCCGGAAGAATTCTATCTCCCAAAAGTAAGTGTGAAAAGATATGTCAACACCTACGCCCCTTTTTATCCCAACTTCGATGAGGCCGCGTTTTACAACTATCTCAAGGAATTTGAAATTCCAAAAGACCAGCAGTTGACGGAAATGTCGTACGGACAAAAGAAAAAAGTACTGATCAGTTTCGCCCTGGCCACCAACACCAAAGTGTTGATCATGGACGAACCCACCAATGGCCTGGATATCCCCTCCAAAAGCCAGTTCCGTAAAGTAATTGCCGCCGCAGTGAGCGACGAAAAATGCATTGTGATTTCCACACACCAGGTACGCGACCTGGATAATCTCATCGACAGCATCGTGATCATTGATGATCACAAAATTATTTTCCGGGAAGATGTACAAACGGTAACAGACAAATTGAGCTTCAAAACCGTGAGCAGGATCGAGGAAACCACCGGTGTCCTCTTCGCGGACAGCAACCTGCGCGGACATACCATCATTACCCGCAACGCAGGCCAGGAACAAAGTAAAATAGATATGGAGCTGCTGTTCAATGCGATCCTCACCAATCATAAACCCATCCAGGAAATATTCAACTGATCCACACATGCAACCAAACAACGTATTTAATGTTCGTCGTATGCAGCTATACCTGCAAAAACATTTTACCGATCATTACCGCTTTTATGGAATGGGCATGCTTGCCATATTCGGGCTGATGACCGGCATGGCGCTTTTAATGGTACTGGTAGCCCGCCAACCCTTCCACCGCATAAACGAGATGGTTCCCTTCTATTATATCGGTTTATTCTTTGGCGGCCTGTTATTCACCAGCAGGGCTTTTAATGAGCTGGGTAGCAAGGAAAAAGGAGTAGACTTCTTAATGTTGCCGGCCTCCCAGTTTGAGAAATTCATTACCCTGTTTCTCATCAGCAGTATAGGCTATTTTTTGTTTTATCATATCAGCAGCTACCTGAGTTTTAAAATTATTGAAAGCACACAGTTAGCTGCCCTCAATCAAAAAATAGAAAGAAACTACGACTTCCTGGACAACCCGAAAGAAAAGGTATACATCTATTACAGCTATATTGTACTGCAGGCGGCATTTTTACTGGGTGCCACCTACTTCCATAAGTACAGTTTTATTAAAACAGTGTTATCCATTTTTGCAGCCGGATTCGGATTGTGGCTTGTTAACTGCATCATCGTTACCCTGATTTTCGGATTTGGACATGACTTCTGGAAAAGATCGGTACCATTCCTGCTGGTCTCGAGTTTGGAAGGCGGGCCCACCTCATGGCACACTACACAATACCTGATCCCGGAATGGCTGCAAAACACTTACCTGTTTATGATAAAATTTGTGATAGCCCCTGTACTCTGGACCATTGCTTATTTCCGGTTGAAGGATCAAGAAATTTAAAAACTTAGCGAAATGGAATTCAAAGATACACAGGCAATATACATACAGATCGCGGATTATATCTGCGAACAGATATTGCTTACTAAATGGCAGCCGGAAGAACGTATTCCTTCTGTAAGGGAACTGGCGGTTTCGCTGGAAGTAAATCCCAATACAGTGATGCGCACCTGCGAGCTCCTGCAGCAACAGGAAATTATTCAGAATAAAAGAGGGATCGGCTATTTTATCAGCGGAGATGCGGTGAAGAAAATAAAGCAATTCAAAAAAGACACTTTTATCCGGAACGAATTGCCAAGTTTCTTCCGCAGTATGTACCTGCTCGATCTCGACCTCGATGAACTGAAACCTCATTTTGAGAAATTCAAAAAATCAAATTTCAACTAACATGAAAATCAGCCATAAATTACTATTAGGTTTTTCAGGGGTACTGGTGTTACTCATGCTGTTTTCTGCCATTATACTAAAAGCCAATTACAATAAAGGCATCACCAATACAGAGAACTACCAGCCACAAAAGGATCCGGATTATGCAAAAATGACCGTACCTGCTTTCAAAGCGCTGGTACTGAAGAACACTACTGCAAATGGCGAAGCTACTATCTATGTGCGTGAATCGCCGGAATACAGTCTCGAATTCTATAAGAACGCTACTTATGATATGTCGGGCGACACACTTTACGTAGCGATCAGCAAGGCGCGTGACATCACCTTGTATGCTCCTGCTATCGGCTATATCGACAACAAAAGCGATTACAGCCTGACAGTTTCAGATATTAAATCACCAAAGCTGGAAATCAATGCAGGTAAAAGTCTGCGGACTTTTGTGATCAATACAAAAATTAATTCTTTTGCCTTTACGGGAGGAGAAAACAATACGCTGGAAATAAATGAAAATAATATACTGGACTCTGTGAAAGTAACGATGGCTAAACATGGCTCACTGTATTTTTATGCACCGTATCAGTCGGGGGAATTCAGCGTGGATAGTTTAGAGGACCTGAATATAACCGGCAGGTCCTTACAAAGTTTAAAACGGATTAACTAAAGATTTAGCAATAAATTCTATCAATGCATAAACCGGTTTTTCAGCCGGTTTAAAATTACATAACAAGTTTTTGTGTTAAAAATGAACGTCCCGATTTCTATCGGGACGTTGCTGTTATATCTTTTTAAAGTTGTTATATCTCTTTAAAACTGCGTAGCCAGGTAGGCCATCGTTCCGATACCTATCTCTATTGCATGTTCATCTACATCAAAAGTGGGTGTATGTACACCGGAAGTAATACCACGGGCTGTATTGCCGGTACCCAGCCGGAAAAAGCACGCAGGTACCACCTGCGAATAAAAGGCAAAATCTTCCGCACCCATCCTGATTTCTGTATCACCCACTGCTTCAGCGCCCAGGTAATCCGTAGCAAAGCCACGGGCCTTCGTGGTCACTTCTTCATTATTATATAAAGTAGGGTAACCTACCAATATTTCGATATCAATTCCGGCGCCCATCGCTTCAGCAATACCGGTGGCCTGTTTGCGTATCAGCTCATGCGCTTTGAAACGCCAGGTTTCATCCATAGCCCTGAAAGTACCCATCAGCTTTACTTCGCTGGGAATCACATTGGTAGTAAATCCGCCATTGAAAGCACAGATTGATAATACAGAGGGGGAGAAAGGATTGTTGTTACGGGAGATAACCTGCTGTAAGCTTACCACCAGTTGAGATGCTACCAGGATGGTATCTACCGTAAGATGTGGCTGCGCGGCATGGCCGCCTTTTCCTTTGATGGTTATATAAATTTCGTCTGCGCTGGCCATATACTTACCGGCATGAAATCCAAGCTTACCGGCTTCCATGGAAGGATGCACATGCAATCCGAGGATGGCGTCGGGCCGGGGATTTTCAAGAGCGCCTTCTTCAATCATAATGCTGGCGCCGCCGGGATGTTTCTCTTCACCCGGCTGAAACAGCACCTTAATGGTGCCTTCAAACTCCTCTTTTAAATCATTCAATATTTTGGTAGCGCCCAGTACCACCGACGTATGTACATCATGTCCGCAGGCATGCATTACACCCACGTTGGTGGATTTGTAAGGCACATCGTTGGCTTCAGTGATGGGCAATGCATCTATATCAGCACGCAGCGCGATGGTTTTGGAGGCAGGGTTCTTTCCTTCTATCAGCGCGATGATGCCGGTGCCGGCAATACCTGCCTTAAAAGGAACACCGAACGCGGTTAACTGCTGTTGTATATAAGCAGTGGTTTCAAATTCCTGGAAAGACAATTCGGGGTGGGAATGCAGATGCCTCCTGATGGCAGTAAATTCAGGGGCATATGCTTTTGCCAGCTCTTTAATACGGTTCTTCATTCGATAGTTCTTTATCCAGTGACACGTTAATAATGGCGGGTACTACAAATACACCACCTGCAAACAGGTCGGATAATTTGTCCCGTAATTCAGATGCTTCCTCACGGGTTTTAAAATCGCCTACGCGCACTTTAAAATACGGGGCCTGGTAATCGAGATAGGTGCGGTAGTCACCAAAAAGCTGCATTACTTTTGCTTTGGCTTCATTGGCATCACCGCGTTTGTTGGTAGAAATTACCTGTACCCGGAAACCGGACTGGTTGCGGATGGCCAGGGTGTTAATGTAGATCTGTTTTTTAATCAGCGCGTCCAAACGACTATCTTTCACCACTCTCACATTTCCGTTGCCGGCGGTTGCATTGTCCTGCGCCATGGCCACACCACTCCCCAACAGACAGCACACCAGGATGAATAACTTTTGCATGAATACGGTATAATTAACTATGAATAATCGTTACTGGGCTTCCTTGCCTTCTTTTACTATGTTCACACTGGCACTGGCCCCGATCCGGGTAGCGCCGGCATCTATCAGCTCTTTCGCAAAAGCAAAGGTACGAATACCTCCGGAAGCTTTTATTTGTATGTTAGCCGGCAAATTAGCCCGCATCAGCTTTACTGCCTCTACGGTAGCACCTCTTTCTGCATATCCTGTAGACGTTTTCATGAAATCCACGCCATACTTCGCATACAGCTGGCAGCACTGCACAATTTCTTCTTCCAATAATATGCCACTTTCAATGATGATCTTAATGACTTTATTCTTTTCCCGCACCAGGTACATGATATTGGCGATCTCTTTTTCCAGGTATTCCCAGTCTTTGTTTTTGATAGCAGAGATATTGATCACCACATCCAGTTCATCGGCGCCGTCTACAATAGCCAGTACTGTTTCGGCTACTTTGGCTTCAATAGCGGAATAACCGAAAGGGAAGCCAATCACCGTGGCTATTTTGGTATTGGTAGCGCCCAGGAATTGTTTGGCGAGCTTCACATATAACGGGGGCACACAGGCCGCTGCAAAATCGTACTCCACACACTGCATGCACAACTGTTTAACGTCTTCCAGCGTGGTGGTGGGCTTCAATACGGTATGGTCTATATAGCGGTTAATCTCCATCATTCATTTACTTGATTACAAGGCGAAATTAATGCAAAACGGATTACGTTGCCGTAATCCGTTCTGATATCATTTCCAGGCAGGTGCGCTTAGGCGTTCTTACCGTGGCATTGTTTGTATTTTTTACCGCTACCACATGGGCAAAGATCATTGCGACCTATTTGTGGACCCTGGTGGCGGATAGGCTCTGCTTTTACTTCTTCGGCCGTTTGAATTTCAGGGGCGCTGTTCTGGTGACTGCCGTTTTCCGCCAGTTCCTCATGAGAAGCACGCATGCGGCTCATATCGGTTTTTTCTTCCCGGCCTTCGCGGATTTCCGGAGCTGCTTCCTGTTCCTGGTTGCTTACGGGGATACCGCATTTGGTCAGGAAGGAAACGATATCGCGGCTGGTTTCACCATCCATCGCCTTGAACAGGTTGAATGCTTCAAATTTGTAGATCAGCAAAGGATCCTTCTGTTCGTATACGGCACTCTGTACGGATTGTTTCAGGTCATCCATTGCACGCAGGTGCTCTTTCCACGACTCATCAATCAAAGCCAGGGTGATGCTGCGTTCCAGGGCGTTCATGGTTTCATGTCCCTTTGTTTCCACTACCTTTTGCAGGTTGGCCAGTACGTTGATACCTTTTTTACCATCTGTAAACGGTATAGAGATATTTTCGATCTGGTGGCCCTGTTCCTGGTAGATACGTTCTATTACCGGTAAGGTATTGCTGATAAGATCATTTACCTTACGTGTATAGTTATCTTTTCCTTCGAAATACAGCTTGTTGGCCAGGTTAGGAATATCCGTCTTGGCCAGTTCTTCACTGGTGATTTTTGTATCGATGGAGAAGTTCATGATCGCATCCATCTTGAATGCTTCATAATCTCCGCTGGCTTTGTGGGTAGACACCATGTTTTCCGCTACATCGTAGAAAGCGTTATCGATGTCTATTGCCAGTCGTTCGCCAAACAGGGCGTGATTACGTTTTGCGTAGATCACCGTACGCTGTTTATTCATTACATCATCATACTCCAGCAAACGCTTACGGATACCGAAGTTATTTTCTTCTACTTTCTTCTGCGCTCTTTCAATGGAACGTGTGATCATGCTGTGCTGGATCACTTCTCCTTCTTTATAGCCCATACGGTCCATCAGGCCGGCAATACGTTCTGAACCGAACATACGCATCAGGTCATCTTCCAGGGAAACGAAGAATTGTGAAGTTCCCGGATCACCCTGACGACCGGCACGACCACGCAGCTGGCGGTCAACACGACGGCTTTCATGTCTTTCTGTACCAATGATGGCTAACCCGCCGGCTTCTTTCACGCCAGGTCCGAGCTTGATATCCGTACCACGACCCGCCATGTTGGTGGCGATGGTCACTGCTCCGGGCAAACCTGCTTCCGCAACGATTTGCGCTTCACGGGCGTGTTGCTTCGCATTCAGTACATTATGCGGCACTTTTTCGAAGGTGAGCATTTTGCTCAGCAATTCAGACACTTCCACAGAGGTAGTACCTACCAGTACGGGGCGTCCTTTTGTCTGCAGCTGCTTGATTTCTTCGATAACCGCTTTGTATTTGTCTCTCTTTGTTTTGTATACAAGATCTTCCGCATCTACACGGGAAATAGGGACGTTGGTAGGAATAGTTACCACATCCAGTTTGTAGATCTCCCAGAGCTCACCGGCTTCTGTGGATGCTGTACCGGTCATACCGGCCAGCTTATGATACATACGGAAGAAGTTCTGCAGGGTGATGGTGGCAAATGTTTGGGTGGCAGCTTCCACTTTTACATTTTCCTTTGCTTCAATTGCCTGGTGCAATCCATCTGAGTAACGGCGTCCATCAAGGATACGGCCGGTTTGCTCATCTACGATCTTTACCTTACCATCCATTACCACGTACTCCACATCTTTATCAAATAAAGTGTAGGCTTTCAGCAGCTGCTGCACGGAGTGGATACGGTCTGATTTAGCGGCGAAGTCCTGCAGCAATACATCTTTACGCTGCAGTTTTTCTTCTGGTGTCAGCGGCAGCTTTTCAATTTCGGCCAGTTCAGTTCCCACATCCGGGAGGATAAAGAAGTTAGCATCTTCTCCGCCCTGGGTGATCAGGTGAATACCTTTATCAGTGAGATCTACACTGTTTTGTTTTTCTTCGATAGCGAAGAAAAGGCCTTCATCTACTTTTGGCATTTCGCGTTGCTGATCTGCCAGGTAGTAGTTTTCAGCTTTTTGTAATAATACCCTGTTACCAGGTTCGCTGAGATATTTGATCAGTGCACTGCTCTTTGGCAAGCCTCTCCAGGCGCGCATCAGGGCCAGTCCACCGGTTTTAGGATCATCTTTACCTTCTGCAATCAGTTTCTTTGCTTCCTGCAGATATTGATTGGTTGCTTTCTTCTGCATTTCCACCAGGTATTCGATACGTGGTTTTAATGCATGGAATTCCTGCTCTTCACCGCGGGGGATAGGGCCGGAAATGATCAGCGGAGTACGGGCATCATCTACCAGTACGCTATCCACCTCATCCACCATGGCATAATGGTGTTTGCGTTGTACCATTTCATCCGGGTTGTGTACCATGTTATCACGGAGGTAGTCAAAGCCGAATTCATTGTTGGTGCCATACGTAATGTCCGCCAGGTAAGCGTTACGGCGGTCTGGTGTATTGGGTTGATGTTTATCGATACAGTCTACGGTAATATCGAGGAATTCGAAAAGAGGCCCGTTCCACTCAGAGTCACGACGCGCCAGGTAATCATTCACCGTTACGATATGTACGCCTTGTCCTGCCAGTGCATTGAGATAGGCAGGGAGTGTAGATACGAGGGTTTTACCTTCACCTGTTGCCATTTCGGCAATTTTACCCTGGTGCAGTACAGTACCACCAATCAACTGCACATCATAATGTACCATGTTCCAGGTAACCATGCTGCCGGCTGCGCTCCAGCTGTTTTTCCAGATGGCTTTATCGCCTTCAATGGTCACATAATCCTTTCTCACAGCGAGCTGACGATCCAGGTTAGTAGCGGTAGCAGTCAGTGTGGTGTTATTGGTAAAGCGGCGGGCTGTTTCTTTTACTACTGCAAAAGCGGCGGGCAGTAATTCTTTCAGTACTACTTCCAGTTGCTTGTCACGGTCTTTTTTAAGAATATCTATTTCCTGGTATATCGTGTCCTTTACAGTTACATCTTCCTCTTCATCTGCGCTGGCTTGTTTTTCCGCTATTTCTTTATCGATAGTGGCAAGATGTTCAGCGATACGTGCGCGGAATTCCTGTGTTTTATGGCGGAGGTCATCGATAGGCAGGGACTGTAGTTTTTCGTACTCCTCATTAATCTGCTGCACCACCGGAGAGATGGATTTAATATCCCTTTCTGATTTATTCCCTCCAAATAGCTTTGATAAAAAACCTAACATGTTAAATGTTTAATTACGAATTACGATTTCTATTTATTGTAACCTGATCCCATCCAGGCAGCGTGTATCAGTTGATAGATTTCTGCTTCACCAGCCTGTGGCACAAAGGCTGCGGGCTTCGTCAGTTGGATAGACGGCATCCAGATTACTCAAATATTGTGCTTGTTAAAGACGAACTGTCAAGGTGTCAGTTTTACAGCCCGCCCCGGCAAGGCCTGTAAAAGTAGGAATAAATTCGGTGATTCAAGGGGGATTTTGAAGGGATTTTCCATTTTACCATCATCAATTAACATATCTTTCATATCAGCGGCAAAAGTTACTGGTATAGCCACTCCGGCGGATACCCTGTATTCTTTTTTACTAACCAGTCCTGGCCATTTTTAGGGACAGTAAACCTCATACCAAGCCAATTTCCGGAAGTAATACAACAAACCACAGCCGGCAATGCTATGGGAAATGACTTCATAGGATATAGGACTGTCGCAGGAAAGCAGCCAACCAGCCAGCTGCCGGTTTATTTGTTTACAGCGCGGCGCCCAAATTGGCAGTATTGCTGCCGGGAGGCCTCAGGCTCATACCTGCCAAAATACCAGTACACTGCGTGGTGCATAGATATCCGTGACTGTAAGCTAAGATCCGGCAGGATGCTTCGCAACGCATTAAGTCCTGGCTTTCTACCCGGATGTTCCCGTTATATCTTTCGCCAACGCCTGTACGAAATTGCGACTGAAGCCACTGGTAGCGTTACTGTAGTACTATCTCCGGGCGTTCCGGCACTTTCCCGGCAAACCGCTTATCATAAAATACGACCAGCCAAACAGGGGGATCTGCGACCAGCTCCCCGCTGGGATTGCTGGTCAGCGCCAGAAAAGAAAATTTTCAAAAAAAATGCCTGTCGTCCATATAAAAAGATGGAAATATGAAAATACTTTTTATAAATTTAAAGGTTTAATAGCCGTTTTAACTTATTTACACAAATATCCACGTTTATGGCAAATGCAATTCAGCCGCAAAAATTGTTCGTAGCAAGCTGTATGGCGCTACTGGTAACATCATTATCCTTTGGCATCCGTGCCGGAATATTAAGCCGCTTAGGCGTTGAGTTCCACCTGGATACCAAACAATTGAGCATCATTGCGGGAACTGCTTTCTGGGGATTCCCGCTGGCAGTGATTATAGGAGGATTCATTGTAGATGCCATAGGCATGAAACGGTTACTGCTGGCAGCTTTTATCCTGCACCTGCTGGGTATTGTGCTAACGGTATTTGCGAACGGCTTCTGGTCGCTGTTCATCTCCACCCTGTTTATCGGGATGGCCAACGGTACCGTGGAAGCGGCGTGTAATCCGCTCGTGGCCACTATTTTCCCGGACAACAAAACCACCAAACTGAATCACTTTCACCTGTGGTTCCCCGGCGGTATCGTAGTGGGTACCCTTCTGGTATTTTTACTTACCAAAATTGGCCTCAGCTGGCAGCTGCAGGTAGCCACTATGGTGATCCCCACCCTGATCTATGGTTATCTTTTTATGAAGCTTGAGTTTCCTGTTACAGAAAGAGTGGCATCCGGCGTATCTTCTGCGCAGATGTACAAATCTGTATTAAGTCCCCTGTTTATTGTGATGTTTATTCTGATGTTTGGCACCGCCATCACAGAGCTTTTCACCGGACAGTGGATTGAAGTATTACTGAAAAATGTAACCGAAAATTCCATCCTCATACTGGCATTAACTGCAGGTGTACAGGTACTTGGAAGAGGCATCGCCGGCCCTGTGGTACATAAAATTTCTCCTACCGGTGTTTTACTTATTTCTGCGATTTTATCCGCTTTGGGCTTATATTTACTTTCTCATGTATCTGGCAACATGGTATTTGTGGCGGCCTTTATCTTTGGTATGGGCGTTACTTATTTCTGGCCAACCATGCTGGGCTTTATATCAGAAAATATCCCCGAATCAGGTGCACTGGGCATGAACCTGATGGGCGGCGCCGGTATGTTTGCCGTATCTGTATACATGTATTTTATGGGCGGGTTCTATGATAGTATCATCGTAAAACAACTGCCTGCCGGTGCATCCCTGGATGCTTACCGCTCCGCTGCCCCCGGTTCTGCTGAAGCTACCGCTTTCAGCCAGGCCACCGCAGTAGCCGGTCCGGAAATCATTAACGCCACCCTGGTAATACCCGTTATCCTGATAGTGGCTTTCGCAGGACTTTTCTTTTACATGCGCAGCCGCAAAAAAGTAGAAAAAGCACACGTTCAAATAGTATAAATTATAAAACGATAATTGTAAATATGACACGGAAACTTAGAATGGGAATGATAGGAGGCGGTAAGGATGCCTTCATTGGTGCAATTCACCGTATTGCAGCCAATATGGACGGACTGATTGAGCTGACTGCCGGCGCCCTCAGCATTAATAACGACGTAGCAGTAGAATCAGGTAAAATGTTGTTCCTCGATCCGGAACGCACCTACCTCGATTTTAAAACCATGCTGGAAAATGAAGCGAAAATGCCGGCAGAGAAGCGGCTGGACTTCGTAACCATCGTTACGCCAAACTTCGCCCATTTTGAACCTGCCATGATGGCGCTGGACCTGGGTTTTAACGTAGTTATCGAAAAACCGATCACGTTTTCCCTCGACGAAGCCAAACAATTAAAAGCAAAAGTAGAAGCTACCGGTTTAACGCTTTTACTTACACATACCTACACCGGCTACCCTATGGTAAAACAAGCCAGGCAGATGGTGAAAGACGGCGCACTGGGCAAAATCCGTAAAGTATGGGTGGAATATCCACAAGGATGGCTCAGCAAACTCAGTGAAAGAGAAGGCAACGCACAGGCAGCCTGGAGAACAGATCCAAAAAAATCAGGTAAAAGCGGCTGTATGGGCGACATCGGTACCCACGCAGCGAACCTGGCAGAATATATCACCGGCGCCAAAATTGAAAAATTGTGCGCTGATCTCAACATTATGGTTTCTGGCCGCGCGCTGGACGACGACGGCGCAGTATTGCTCCGCTTCGACAACGGCGCAGCCGGCGTATTAATGGCGTCGCAGGTGGCAGCCGGTGAAGAGAACGCCCTGAAGATCCGTGTATACGGCGAAAAAGGCGGCCTCGAATGGGCACAGCACGAGCCTAATACCCTCCTGGTAAAATGGCTGGATAAACCAACCGAAATTTACCGCGCAGGTGGCGGATACAGTTTCCAGTCGTCCTACATGACACACAACACCCGCACACCGGGTGGCCATCCGGAAGGATACCTGGAAGCATTCGGTAACCTGTACCGCAACTTCGCTCAAACTTTATCTGCAAAGATCGATGGCGTTCAGCCATCTCCGGAATCACTGGATTTCCCGGGTACAGAAGAAGGCGTACGCGGTATGGCATTCATCGATAATGTAGTACGCTCTTCACAAAGCGATGCTAAATGGACTAACTTCGAGATATAGTATTCATCACAGATTGAGCATATGAAAACGATAAAAGGACCTGGTATTTTTCTGGCGCAGTTCATGGGAGAAGAAGCGCCGTTCAATAATCTGAAATCTATCTGTGAATGGGCGGCCTCCATTGGTTTCAAAGGAGTACAGATCCCCACCTGGGAAACGCGCCTGATAGACCTGCAAAAGGCTGCTGAAAGCAAAACCTATGCAGATGAAATCAAGGGCATTGTTAATGCAGCCGGGCTTGAAATCACCGAACTGAGTACACACCTGCAGGGGCAGTTGGTAGCAGTAAATCCTGCTTTTACGGAGATGTTCGACGGCTTTGCGCCTGCGCAATATCACAATAATATCCAGGCTCGTACAGAGTGGGCGGTAAATCAGCTGAAATATGCTGCGAAAGCCAGCCGTAACCTGGGCCTCAATGCCCACGCCACATTCAGCGGCGCCCTGTTATGGGCCCCGGCGATGTACCCGTGGCCACAACGCCCGGCAGGATTGGTGGAAACAGGTTTTGCTGAACTGGCAAAACGCTGGCTCCCGATCCTCAATGAATTTGATGCCAACGGCGTAGACGTTTGCTATGAAATTCACCCGGGAGAGGACCTGCACGATGGTATCACCTTTGAGCGCTTCCTGGAAGCCACCGGTAACCATACCCGCGCCAACCTCCTGTACGATCCGAGCCACCTGTTGCTGCAATGCCTCGATTATCTGGAATATATCGATATTTACCACGAAAGGATCAAAGCCTTTCACGTAAAAGATGCAGAGTTCAACGCCACCGGCCGCTCCGGCGTTTACGGCGGATACCAGGCGTGGATCGATCGTCCGGGCCGTTTCCGCTCTCTGGGCGATGGTCAGGTCGACTTTAAATCCATCTTCAGCAAAATGGCGCAATACGATTTTGCCGGCTGGGCCGTTATGGAGTGGGAATGTTGTATTAAACATCCGGAAGATGGCGCTAAAGAAGGCGCTCCCTTCATCAAGGATCATATTATCCGTGTCACTGAAAAGGCATTTGATGACTTTGCAGGAGGCGGTACAGATGATGCCTTTAATAAAAGAATATTAGGCTTGTAAGCCATCCAATCCACCGATCGTTAGTAAACAATAACCAAATAAAAAAATCAACAAATGAGAAAGAGATATCTGGCGCCGCTCGTATTAAGTGTATTATTCTTTGCAGCTTGCGGAGGTGGTGAGAAAAAAGCAGAAAACGCAGACAGCGTTAGCACTCATGAAAGCCCAGCAGCAGATAATTCAATGGTTTCGCCAAATGCCAACAAACCAGTAAGCAAAGGCGAAACACTGATGGCTGAAAGCGATTGTAAAACATGTCATAAAGAAGAAATGAAAGTGGTAGGACCTGCCCTGAAAGACATTGCAGGCAAGTATCCTAACACACCGGAGAATGTGGAAAAACTGGCCGATAAAGTAATCAAAGGCGGTTCAGGTAACTGGGGCGAAGTAGCCATGTTGCCACACCCACAGATTTCAAAAGAAGATGCCAAAGAAATGGTAAGCTATATCTTATCTATTGGCAAATAATTGATTTATCATAAACTCAATCATCCGGAATGAAAAAATTAATCATGGGTGCACTGATGGTAGCTGCCGTTCTCGGTACCACCGCAGTAAAAGCCCAGAAATTAAATACCCTGTCAGCGAAGGAGAAGAAGCAAGGATGGGTACTCCTGTTCGATGGTACTTCTACCAAAGGCTGGCATACTTACCTGAAATCCACAGCCAGTCCCGCATGGGGCGTAACTGATGGTGCGATTGGCCTGAACCAGGAAGCCAAAAAGAATGGCGCACCCGGCGGAGATCTCGTTACTGACGCAGAATACGAAAACTATGAGCTGAGTTACGAATGGAAAATTTCTCCTGGCGGCAACAGCGGTCTTATCTTCAGCGTTCATGAAGATCCGGCTTTAAGCCAGACTTATCTCTCCGGTCCTGAAATGCAGGTGATTGATGATGCCGGCCATCCCGATGGTAAAAACCCAAAACACAATGCGGGTGAATTATACGATCTCATCAAAGCGGCCACCAGGCCAGCCAAACCGGTTGGTGAATGGAATTCCGCCAAATTAACGAAGAAAGATGGTCACCTGACCCTCTGGCTCAATGGCGTGAAAACTGCAGAAACTACCATGGGCACACCTGAATGGGATGCACTGGTGGCAAAAAGCAAATTCCACGACTGGAAAGAGTTCGGCAAACACGCGAAAGGTCATATCGCCCTGCAGGATCATGGCGATGATGTATGGTACCGTAATATCAAAATAAGAGTTCTTTAATTTCCGATAGCGCAAAGGCATTAAGCAAAAAGCTACTGAAGCGGAGATGGGCGCTCGCTTATCTCAATACTTCAGTAGCTTTTTGCTTTTTGCTTCTCTGAATTTTTTCATTTCCATTCCCACGTAAAATAAGATGAAAGCATTAACCGCGTTTATTACACTCTTGCTCCTCGCCGGCACCATTTCCGTGCAGGCAAAGCATAAACACAAGACCAAAAGGGTGCTCGTGTTCTCAAAAACAAAAGGCTTCCGGCACGATTGCATTCCCGCTTCCAAAATAGCTATTATGCAACTCGGAAAGGAAAATGGCTTTGAAGTAGACACTACTGAAGATGCCAGTGCCTTTACTGCAGACAATCTGAAAAAGTATGCAGCCGTCATTTTCAGCTGCACCACCGGCGACGTGCTCGACGACGCCCAACAGGTGGCTTTTCAGAACTATATCCACAAAGGCGGTGCATGGATGGGTATCCACGCAGCTACAGATACGGAGTACGACTGGCCGTGGTATAACAAACTGGCAGGCGCCTGGTTCCTGAGTCATCCGAGCCAGCAAACAGCTACCCTCAAAGTAGTGGACCACAATCATCCGGCTACAAAAGATTTACCGGACGAATGGATCCGCAAAGACGAATGGTACAATTTCAAAGATCTTAACCCCGACGTACATGTGCTCATCAAAATTGATGAATCCAGCTATACCGGCGGCAAAAATGGTGATAACCATCCTATGTGCTGGTATCACGACTTTGAAGGAGGCCGCGCCTTTTATACTGAAATGGGCCATGTGAAAGAAGCTTACCAGGACCCCGTATATCTGAAACATTTGCTGGGTGGCATTGAATACGCCATCGGCAACTGGAAACCCAAAAAATAATCCGTAATAATGAAACATACTCTCAGAATTTTTTTGCTGCTGGCACTCGTTGTTGTTGGTCTCGCAGCCTGTAAAAAATCACGCCCCGGTAAACCCAGGGTACTGGTATTTACCAAAACCAGCGGCTTCCGTCACAGCTCCATCCCTGTTGGTATTAAAGCCATTCAGAAACTGGGGTTGGAAAACGGATTTGATGTAGACACTACAGAAAACGCCGCTAAATTTAATGAAGATACCCTGGCGCAATATGCCGCCGTTATCTTCCTGAGCACTACCGGTGATGTGCTCAATAACTACCAGGAAGCCGATTTCGAAAGATATATCCAGGCAGGTGGCGGTTATGTAGGCGTACACGCAGCAGCCGACACCGAATACGAATGGGGCTGGTATAACCACCTCGCCGGTGCATGGTTCCAGAGCCATCCTCCGGGCGTTCATAAAGCTATAGTTGATGTAATTGAAAAATCTTTTCCCGCTACAGAAGGACTCCCGGAAAAATGGGAACATACCGACGAGTGGTATAATTATAAAAATGTAGATACCACCACTACTGTATTGCTGAAACTGGACGAAAAGTCATACCAGGGCGGTACTATGGGCGGTAATCACCCTATCAGCTGGTATCACGATTATGATGGCGGCCGTGCTTTTTATACCGGTCTTGGTCATACAGAAGAATCTTATACCGACAGCCTGTTCCTGAAACATCTCGCCGGCGGTATCAAGTATGCCATCGGTAAAAACCAGGTACTTGACTACAGCGCCGCTAAAACGCTGCGTGTACCGGAAGAAGACCGCTTTACCAAAAATGTGCTGGTATCCGGTGAGTTCTTCGAACCAACGGAAATGGCTATACTCCCTAACCTGGATATCCTGGTGGCGCAACGCCGCGGGGAACTGATGCTCTACAATGCAGCAGAAAAGAAACTTTCACAGGTAGGTTTCCTCAAAGTATATCACCACACCGATGTACCAAAGGTAAATGCAGAAGAAGGATTCCTCGGCCTTGCCGCAGATCCCGACTTTAAAAACAATCACTACATCTATGCGATGTATTCGCCGGTAGATACTTCCGTAAACCGTTTGTCCCGTTTCAAATTTGAAAACAACAAACTGGATATGTCTTCTGAAAAAGTAATCCTGCAATTCTACTCCCAGCGCGATATCTGCTGCCATACCGGCGGTTCTATTGCATTCGGGCCAGGCGGACTGCTGTACTTATCCACAGGCGACAACACCACGCCGTTTGACGAACCCGGACAGCAATATGTGAGCAAAGGCTACGGTCCTACAGATGACCGTCCCGGTCACCTGCAGTATGATGACCGCCGCGGTTCTGCGAACACCAACGATCTTCGCGGAAAAATCATCCGTATCAAAGTAGAAGCAGATGGCTCCTATACCATTCCGGACGGTAACCTGTTCCCGAAAGGCACAAAAGGCACACGTCCTGAAATTTATGCAATGGGTACCCGTAACCCTTACCGGATGTCGGTAGACCAGAAAACAGGATATGTATACTGGGGAGAAGTAGGGCCGGATGCCAATAACGACGACTCCCTGCGAGGGCCGAGAGGATATGATGAGGTAAACCAGGCGAAAAAGCCCGGCTTCTTCGGGTACCCGATGTTTATTGCCAACAATAAACCTTACCGTCAATATAATTATGAAACAGGTGAAAGCGGTCCTTATTTTGATCCGCTGAAACCCATCAATGATTCCCGCAACAATACCGGTTTGAGAGAGTTGCCACCGGCTACTCCGGCATTCATCTGGTATCCTTATGCGAAATCAGACGAGTTCCCGATTGTAGGCAGTGGTGGCCGTAACGCAGAAGCAGGCCCCGTTTATCACAGCGAATTTTATCCGAAAGAAACACGTTTCCCGGATTACTATAACGATAAACTGTTTATCTACGACTGGATCCGCGGATGGATAATGGCCGTAACCATGGATAAGAACGGTGACTTCTCCAAAATGGAAAAGTTTATGCCTAACACCAAGCTGAATGCACCCATCGATATGGAAATGGGTCCGGACGGCCGCCTGTATATCCTCGAATATGGTAACGGATGGTTTAGCAAAAATGTGGATGCAGGTCTTTCCCGCATTGATTTCAATGGCGGCAACCGCGCACCTGTAGCTAATATCCATGCTACGCGCACCACCGGCGGCTTACCATTTAAAGTGAAATTAACCGCAGAAGGATCCAAAGATCCTGATGGCGATAAACTCACCTACCTCTGGAATTTCGGCAATGGCACAAAGAAAGAAACCACTGAACCGAGTGTAGAATACACCTACAGCACCGCAGGTGAATATCCTGTATTTGTGGAAGTGGCAGATGATAAAGGCGCCAAAACAAAGAGCAAATCCATTGACCTCTACGCCGGTAATGAAACACCTGACGTAAAGATCAATATCACCGGTAACCAGATGTTCTACTTCCCCGGTAAACCCATCCAGTATGCGGTTAATATCTCCGATAAGGAAGATGGCAATTCTGCAGATGGTAAACTGGACGCCAACAACATTTTTGTAAAGGCGGACTATGTAGAAGGTCGTGACAAAGCAGCACAACCACAGGGACACCAGATCATTACCGGTGCTATTGCCGGTAAAAATATCATGGAAGTATCTGATTGTAAAACCTGCCACAAGCCGGATGAAAAATCTATCGGGCCTTCTTTTAAACAAATAACAGAAAAGTATAAGAACGATCCTGCCGCACCTGAAATGCTCGCTAAAAAGATCATCAACGGCGGTGGCGGCGTATGGGGCGAAACAGCCATGTCTGCACATCCAGGCATCTCTGTGGGTGAAGCAAAACAACTGGTGGAATATATTTATTCCATCGGTGGCAATGCACCTAAGGTACCATCCCTGCCTGTAACCGGCAGCGTCAACCCTACATTGGGCGGTGAACCAAAAGACAACGGCGTGTTGTACCTGTTGGCCAGCTATACCGATAAGGGTGGTCCTGGTATTAAGCCTATCACCGGCACTGCTTCTGCAGAACTGATCAGCCCTAAACTGGCGGCAGCAGATTTCAGCAAAGCAGATGGCATGGCGGTATTCGCTGTGAATGGTACGAAGTTCCTCATCCCTTCCAACACAGCAGGATGGGCCACTTACAACAACCTGGATCTGACGGGTGTAAGCGGCATAGAACTCGCTTACGTGGTACAGGAAACACCGCAATCCGGCTTTATAGTTGAAGCATTCCTGGATGATGCCAACGGCACCCGCCTGGGTGAAGTGACCATTGGTCCGGGTGCACAACCAAAAGTTCCGAACAAGGTTAACTTCAACTTTACCCCGGTAACAGACGGCAAGAAACACAACCTGTATTTCCGCTACAAAGCAATTGATGCGGCGCAAACAGTACAGTTGGGTATCGTGTCATTTACCCTGCATCCATAATACTAGTTTTTTATAAAAAGAAAGGGGAGCTCTGTATAAGAGTTCCCCTTTCTTTTTATAAGACAAATTCACTTATGCACTGCATAATTCCTGATAACAAACTGTTCTTCAAATCCCATGTCCAGGTATATGCCTTTCCCCATTTGTGAGGCCTGCAGCGTGGCATAGCGTGCATTCAGCGCCAGGGATTCATTCAGTACAAACGCCATAATTTCATTAGCAAATCCTTTTCTTCTCGCCTCCGGAATCACGCCCACTCCATGTATACCGGCAATACCATCTTCAAGATGGAGGATAGCAGTACCTACCGGCTGCCCGTTAAGCAAGGCAAGATAATAACGGAGATCGCTATACGTAGCTTCCAGGATTTTCTGATCAATGCTGTATCCGAATGCCTGTGGATAAATTCGCGCCCACAACGCAGCATCTGCAGGGGTGTTAACTGCCCGGAACAACAGCCTGTTCTCATTCCGGAACGGCCGTTCCAGTTTCAACGACATCCCTGCCTGCTCAGAACCCTTTATCCCTCCATGCGCGATAATAATTTCTTCCCCGGTAGCATTCCAATAAGGGATTACCATTTTGCCGGAAGGAATACTATCCAGTGCTGTTACCATTACTTCTTCCGTAATATCTCCGTTAAACCACAGTTTATTGGGCCATTCCAGGCCAGGCACACTGCACCAGCTGAAATCCGGCGTTTCTACACAGGCGTTGAAAGGGGTGCTGGCTATACGCCATACATCAATCAGGTTGTTGATATTTGCTTTAACAATAGCAATCATTTTTGTTATTTATTACCGCCAAGATAGGAATATGGCGGCATAAAAAAGGCTGCTTCCGTAATCGGAAACAGCCAGTTGTCTGATTGGGCACTCTTGTTATTTCTTTGGTTTGGCGCTCATATAAAAAGTGATGGTGCCGCCGTTCATGATATCGGCATGTGTGATATACAAACGGTTCAACGGCGTGCCGTTGAGCAATACCTTTTGTACATACACATTTTTATCGCCCTGATTTTTTACATCCACCACAAAGGTTTTACCGTTTTCCAGCTGCAGCGTTGCCTTATCAATAGCCGGGCTGCCCAGTGAATACTGGTCGGAACCAGGACAAACCGGGTAGAAGCCCAGCGTGGTAAAAATATACCAGGCACTCATCTGTCCGCAGTCATCATTACCGCCAAGACCATCAGGCCCCGGGTGGTACATCTTTTTCAGGATCATGCGTACACGCTCCTGTGTTTTCCACGGATAGCCGGTCCAGTTATACAGGTAGGCCACATGATGCGAAGGCTCGTTGCCATGAACGTAGTTACCGATAATGCCATCGCGGGTGATATCTTCTGTTTCAGCAAAAAATTTATCGGGCAATTCCATGGTAAACAGGGAATCGAGGTGAATGGTAAATTGTTTCTTACCACCCATCATGGCAATCATTTCATCGGGGTAATGAGGCACGTATAAACTATAGTTCCAGGCGTTCCCCTCAATAAAGCCCTGGTCGTGCGTTTGCAGCGCATCAAAGTTAGCTTTAAAGGTACCGTCGTTCAGTTTTGGACGCATGAAACCGGTATTGGAATCGTATACATTCTTATAGTTCAGCGAGCGTTTAATAAATTCTTCATAAAGATCTGTCCGCCCTAATTTCTTAGCTACCTGTGCAATACACCAATCGTCATATGCATACTCCAGGGTTTTGGAAACGGAAGAACCGTTTTTATCCTCTGGTATATAACCCCTGTCGATGTAATATTCCAGTCCGTCGTAAGTGCGGTGGCGCGCCGTCGTTACGCATGCATCCAGTGCTTTGTTTACATCAAACGGAGCGTTGCCTTTCATGACGGCGTCAGCAATAACGGACACGCTGTGATAGCCGATCATGCACCAGTTTTCATTGGCATAATGCGACCAGATAGGCAGCATGTGTTGTGCGCTTTGTTCATAGTGATTCAGCATCGACTGGATCATGTCAGCATTCCGTTTCGGCTGGATCATATTAAACAGCGGGTGCAATGCACGGTAGGTATCCCAGAGTGAAAAGGTTGTATAGTTCGTATATCCGTTTGCGGTATGAATGTTCATATCCAGTCCGCGGTATTGCCCATCCACATCCATGTAAGTAGTAGGATTGATGAAGGCATGGTACATGGCGGTATAGAAGTTTTCTTTCTCTTCCCGGCTTTTTGATTCAATATGAATTTTATTCAGCTCTTTGGTCCACAGTGCTTGTCCATCGCGTTTTACCTGGTCGAAATCCCAACCCGGAATTTCCGCGCGCAGGTTTTTCAATGCGCCTTCGGTGCTTACCGGTGATAAAGCAAATTTAATTTTGATCTTTTCACCCGGTGTTGTTTTAAAGTCGAAATAGGCGCGGATCTGTTTTCCTGCCATTTCCGGGAAATTCTTCGACTGGTCAAACTTTCTCCAGAAGCCTTTGTACACATCTTTGGCATAATTCTGATGCCCGTACTGAACAAAGGGTTTCGAGAAGGTCATGGCAAAGTATTCTATTCTCGTACGTGCCCAACCGTTAGTTTGGCGGAACCCGGTGATCAGGGTATCATTTTCTACCCGGATAAAGGTCCACACGTTTTTATTGTCGTAGTTGTAAATGCCGGACATCATATCCAGGATGATATGCGCCTGGCCGGTACCGGGAAAAGTATACTGATGAAATCCCACGCGGTTGCTGGCGGTAAATTCTGCGAGGATGTTATCATCTTCCAGTTTTACTTTATAGTAAGCAGGCTCCGCTACTTCCGTGCTATGGGAAAATTTGGATCTGTAGCCACTTTCAGGATGATCTGCCGTACCGGGATTTAATTGCAGTGCGCCCACAGTAGGCATGATGAGGAAATCGCCCAGGTCGGAATGGCCGGTACCGCTGAAGTGGGTATGACTGAAGCCTACAATCGTTTTATCTTCATACTGATAACCCGCGCAATACTTATATACATCGGGGTTATACTTCCCATTCATTTCATAGGGAATGGTATCGGTTTCAGGACTAAGCTGCACCATACCAAAAGGCACGGTAGCGCCCGGATAGGTGTGCCCCATCCGCTGTGTGCCGGTAATCGGCTTCACATATTGTATTACATTCTCCTGTGCCATTGCGCACAGGGATGGAAAGATAAGTAAAGGTAAAAGTAGTTTCCTCATAGCGGTTGATTTTAGCGGAGGTTGTCTTATGCAGGATTACGCTGATTTTGTTGATTTCACTGAATTTTTTTTAAATAATTTGAAAGAAAATCTTTTAAAATCAAAAAAAATCAAAAGAGAAAAATCAACAAAATCAGCGTAATCCTGAATAAGACAACCTTCGCGTAAGAAATTTGGTACATCCCGAAGAGTCGGGATGAAATATTTCAGTGAACAATGAAAATCGTTTACAGGCGGTATGTGTTACTTATTCGCTGTTGCTGAATAGGAATAAGGATAAGCCGCCGGATCGGTTCCTCTTGATTTCTCAGGAGTAGCGCCCATGTTAAATTCCAGGGTACCGCCTTTCTGCAGGTCCTGGTGGCTGATCCAGTTCTTCGTATAAGGCTGCCCGTTCAGAGATGCCTTTTGCACATACAGGTTCGTGTCGCTGTTGCCCGGAGCATTGATCACCATTTTCTTACCATCTTCGAAAGTCATGGTCAGTTTGGAGAAGAGTGGCGTACCCAGTACATATTGTTGGGTACCCGGACAAACAGGATAGAAGCCCATGGCGGAGAACACGTACCAGGCGCTGGTTTGACCGTTGTCTTCATCACCACAGTATCCATCCGGGGTGGCTTTGTACAAACGGCTCATTACCTGGCGGATCCAGTATTGTGTTTTCCAGGGCTGGCCTGCATAATTATATAAATAGATCATGTGCTGAATGGGTTGGTTGCCGTGTGCATACTGTCCCATGTTCATGATCTGCATTTCGCGTATTTCGTGGATAACGGTGCCATAGTAGCTTTCATCAAATACAGGCGGCATATTGAAAACGGAATCCAGCATTTTGGCAAACATTTCACGGCCGCCCATCAGTTTGGCCAGGCCTTGCACATCGTGGAATACAGACCAGGTATAGTGCCAGCTGTTTCCTTCTGTAAAGGCATCACCCCATTTGAATGGATTGAACGGCGTCTGGAATTTGCCATCTTTGTTTTTTCCACGCATCAGTTTTGTTTCCGGATCAAAGAGATTACGGTAGTTCTGGGAACGTTTTTCAAAACGGTCGATTTCGTTCTTCGGACGGTTGAGTGCTTTTGCCAGCTGGTAAATGGTGAAATCGTCGTAAGCATATTCCAGTGTACGTGCAGCGTTTTCGTTTACTTCCACATCGTAGGGCACGTAGCCGAGTGTGTTGTAATATTTAACACCCAGGCGGCCTACAGAGCTAAGCGGACCTTCGTTTTCCGTATTTTTCAGAATCGCTTTGTACAGGTTATTGATGTCGTATCCGCGGATACCTTTTAAATAAGCGTCAGCGATCAGGGATGCGGAGTTGGAACCCACCATGCAATCGCGGTGACCGGGACTTGCCCACTCAGGTAACCAGCCGCTTTCATTGTAAGCGTTGGATAGTCCTTCCATGATATGCGAGCTGAGTGTAGGATACATCAGTGTGAAGAAGGGGTGTACTGCCCGGAAAGTATCCCAGAACCCGTTATCGGTGAACATGTAGCCTGGTAATACCTGGCCATTGAACGGGCTGTAGTGTACGATTTCGTTCTTTGCATTGATTTCATAGAACTTGCGCGGGAAGAGCATGGTACGGTACAGGGAGGAGTAGAAGGTGCTTACCTGTTCGCTGGTACCGCCTTCTATGGCCAATCTGCCGAGTTCCTGGTTCCAGCTGTCTTTTGCTTTTTTACAGGTAGCGTCAAAGTTATCCTGGCCGATTTCGCGTTGCAGGTTTAATTCTGCCTGTTCAAAACTGATAAAGGAAGACGCGGTTTTGATTCCCACCTTCTCTCCTTTCTTTGTTTTAAAACCAACCACGGCGCCGGTATGATCTGCCTGCAGTTCCAGCTGGCCTTTCACCAGTACCGAGTCATGCCAGATATCGGCTACCGTAAATGGTTTATCAAATTTGATAACGAAGTAGTTTTTGAAATTGGAAGGTACGCCACCGCTGTTTTTGGTGGTATATCCAATAATCTTCTTTTCGTCAGGTAATATTTTAATATAGGAGCCTTTGTCGAATGCGTCTACCACGATAAAAGCGCTGTCGGTAGCGGGGTAGGTAAAACGCAGCTGGGCGGCTCTTTCCGTTGGCGTAATTTCCGTGGTAACGTCCGGATCGGCCAGGTATACGCTGTAATAGTATGGTTTCGCTACTTCTGATTTATGAGAAAACCAGCTCGCACGTTTGTTTTGATCAAACTTCATGGTACCGGTAATGGGCATAATGGCAAACTGGCCATAGTCGTTGATCCAGGGTGAAGGTTGGTGCGTTTGCTTGAATCCCCTGATTTTATCAGCGGTATATTGATATGCCCAGCCATTCCCCATGGTATTGGTTTGTGGCATCCAGAAGTTCATACCCCAGGGCAGGGCAATGGCAGGATAGGTGTTCCCGTTTGATAAGCTCACTTTGGAATCGGTGCCCATCAGGGTATTTACCCAGTCCGCCGGCTCAGCAACTTTATTTACCGTTTGGCTGTGTGCACCATGCAGGCATAATAAAGCGGCTGCTAACAGTCCAACTTTTTTCATGATTAGATATTATATACAACAAAAATGATCCTTAGGCCAATATCACACTCCGTTGTGTGAAGATACCGTGAAATTTTTACAAAATCGATTTAGCATAGGTACAGAAAAAAAAGATTCATCGAATCCTTTTCTCTTAAACGACAATAGCCGGTTCTAAAAGTATAAATATTTTTCCAGCATTTGCAAGTATTTAATGGTTTTTTTACGAGCGGTACCGGCAATTAAGCCGATCCCCGTAGGATGAACTTTCCGGGTAATTCTATCGCCGTTTTCTTCATTGGCCCGCTGTTTTTGTCCAGCTGATGCATAAGCAGGTCTATGGCCGTTTTGGCAATACCTTCTATCGGCTGTTCTATCACCGATATACCGGGAGGATATAAACGGAAGATATCATGATCGTCGAAACAGAGCACGGCAATATCATCCGGCATCTTCAATCCCATCCTGGCGATTACTTCCAGTCCCAGGATACCCAGGTAGTTGGTAGAGAAAAAGATGGCGTCCAGCTCCGGGTTGGCTTCTATAAAGGCCTGGAGCTCATTCAGCGAGTCTTCCCGCTGCCGGTGGTACTGCAACTGCAGGATATGTTTTTTCTTTACGGGGATCTTATGTTCTTTCAGTGCAGTGGTGTAGCCCCGCAGGCGCTCTTCGAGTTGTATCAGTTTCACATCCACCATTACAAAGCCTATTTTGGTGAGACCTTTGCCTATCAGGTGTTTCATCCCCTGTTGCACACCGTCAAAGTTATTGATCAGTACATAAGGCGTTTTGATAGATGGAAAATAGCTGTCCATCAGCACTACCGGCTTATGCTGGTGCACCAGTTGCTGGATTTCTTTTTCCATACCTGGTGCAGGTGTAATCAGGTAACCGTCTACCATTTGCCGGCCAAGCATACGGATTAATTCCCCGCCTTTCTGCGCATTGTTTTCGGTGCTGCAATACACCACATTGTATCCTTTGCGCTCTGCTTCCGTTTCAATTGTTTTAGCAAGACTTGCAAAAAAACTTCCGGAAATACTTTCCACGATAAGACCCAGGGTCTTGGATTGCCCGGTACGGAGATTCACCGCCATACGGTGAGGCTCATACCCGGATTTTTCCGCCACCTGCATGATCCTGGTGGCTACCTCGTCGCGGATACGCATTTGCTTTCCCTTTCCGTTTAAAACGAAAGATACCGTGGAAGGCGCTACTCCGGCCATTTTTGCAACATCCTTAAGGGTTAATCGCTTCATGTATAGTGATTGGTTTTGGCATATATGAAAATGGAATTACCTGGACATTCCCACACATCCATCTATTACATATTACAGGGTATGTTACCCTCTGACAGATACACATTGAAACGGAAATTACAAAAATACCTGTAATTACTACCAGGGAAGAAAAAAATGGTTATCTTCAGTAACCCTGTACGGCATAATATATCTTCCGTGGGAACGTTATAATAATCTACCGGCTCCTGGCCAACATTATTACAACAGTAGTAAAAATACACTGAGCATATGAAGCAACTTTCTCAACTTACTGACCCGGTTTACATCAAGCCTATACATGAAACTGCACTTGACCGCCTTTTCAAAAGCTGGATCAGGGATGAACGCGACCTTCCCTTTGTGTACCTGACACTGAAAATTACTTTCACCCTCTGGCCGCTGGCTATCCTCATGTATATTCCCGGAATAAATAACTGGGTTTGGTGGGGCGCAGCTATTGCTTACCAGTTCCTGAATAACTTTACTTTCAAAGGGCCTTTTGGCCTGATGCTGCATTGCACCAGCCACCGCGCCTTCTTTGAAAAAAAATACCAGTTCTGGAATAATTATCTGCCCTGGGCCATCGGTCCGTTGTTCGGCCAAACGCCGGAAGGCTATTATTCTCATCATATTGGCATGCATCATCCGGAAAATAATATGCCCGACGATGATAGCTGCACCATGATCTACCAGCGCGATTCCCTCCGTGGATTTCTTTCTTACCTGGGAAGCTTTATCACTTTCGGTGTTTATGATACCGCCCGCTATCATTTACAGAGAAAAAGAAGTAAACTGATGGTAAAACTGGTAAGGGGGGAAGTATTGTTTCTCGGCGCCTGCGTTGGTTTATCCTTTATCAACTTCCCTGCTACTTTCGTGGTATTTATATTACCGTTTATGATTTCCCGCGTGATCATGATGGTGGGCAACTGGGCGCAACATGCTTTTATCTGCCCCGAGGAACCGGATAATTCCTATAAAAACAGCATCACCTGCATCAATACAAAATATAACCACAAATGCTGGAACGATGGCTATCATATCAGTCATCACGTAAAACCAAACATGCATTGGACAGAGCATCCTGTATACTTCACTAAAACACTGGACGAATATATCAGTAACGAAGCTATCGTGTTTGATGGCATCCATTTCCTGCATGTATGGGCCTTCCTTATGGGCAAACGTTACGACCTGCTGGCAAAACACTTTGTGAATATCGGCGACCGCTTCCAGACAGATGCTGAAATCATTTGCTTCCTGAAGCAGCGTACCCGTAAAATTACCGCACTGCCTGTACCGGCAGCTGTGGCTGCAGCCTGATAATATTACTGTCCATTTACGGGAGGATTTTCCTTTTATAAGGTTACAATTCCCTTGCATTCTCACATTTTTAAGATGAAAATGCCGGGAAAAGAGTAAGGGAACTGTCAGATCCTGCGCCCTCATGCGTACGAACCCGCGTCTGCACAGCGCTTCATCGTAAATTCCAAAAAGTTATATTATATTATCTTAATGAATATGCTTAATCATAACAATAAGTAACTAAATTTGCGCTCTAACTTTTTTTATTAAAGTAAAAAATATGCGTACTGTTACACTGAAAAGGGTTGTGGTTACCGGATTGGGAGCATTAACACCTATCGGGAATGATGTAGATACTTTTTGGAACAATATGAAGGCAGGCGTTAGTGGCGCCGGCCCCATCACTAAATTTGACACCACAGAGTTTAAAACAAAATTCGCCTGTGAAGTCAAGGGTTTTGAGGTGGAAAAATATATGGAAAAGAAAGAAGCCCGCAAAATGGATTGCTTCACCCAGTACGCTATGGCGGCTGCACAGGAAGCAGTACAGAATGCCGGCCTCGATAATGCCAACATCGACAAAACTAAAATTGGGGTGATCTGGGCATCAGGCAATGGCGGGATGCTTACGTTCGAAGAACAGATCGTTGAATTTACACAGGCCAACTTTGTCCCTAAATTCAACCCTTTCTTTATCCCTAAATTGATATGTGACATTGCAGCAGGCCAGATAGCTATGAAATACGGTTTCATGGGGATCAACTTCTGTACAGTTTCTGCATGCGCTTCCTCTACCAGTGCCCTGGTAGATGCTTTTAACTACATCCGCCTGGGTAAAGCCAACGCAATTGTGGCAGGTGGCTCTGAAGCCCCTGTAACCCGCGCCGGTATTGCCGGATTCAATGCCCTTAAAGCTTTATCCACCCGCAATGAAGATGCAGCACATGCATCCCGCCCGTTCGATATAGAACGCGACGGATTTGTAATGGGTGAAGGCGCAGGCGCTATTATCCTGGAAGAATATGAACATGCTATCGCCAGAGGTGCTACCATCTATGGAGAAATGATTGGCGGCGCCATGACCTGCGATGCCTACCACCTCACAGCCACCCATCCGGAAGGCATGGGCGCACGCTTAGGTATGGAACAGGCCCTGGAAGATGCCGACATCGCTACTACTGATGTGGATTATATCAACTCACACACTACCTCCACACCAGTAGGAGATCTCAGCGAATTAAAAGCCATTGTTACCGCTTTTGGTGACCATGTGCAAAAACTCAATATCAGCGCTACCAAATCCATGACAGGTCACCTGCTCGGAGCGGCCGGCGCAATTGAAGCCATCGCTTGTATCAAAGCCACACAGGAAGATATCATTCCACCCACCATCAACACTTCCGTGTTGGGTGAAGGCATCCCTACCAACCTGAACCTCACCCTCGGTAAGGCACAGCAACGTACGGTGAACGTAGCCATGAGCAATACCTTCGGTTTTGGCGGACACAACGCGATTGTAATATTCAAAAAATATAAGGCGTAGGCGGCGCCTACGGCGCCTTTTAAATTGTCTTGAGCAGGATTTTGGGATTAACCGTAATTGCACTGATTTTCCCACGTCTTGTTATAAATATTTCGGGGAGATAAAAGCGGATAAAACCGCTTCTATCTCCCCGAATCTGTTAACAACCCCGTTAATAATCACCAAGGGGTAAAATCAATTTAATCCTAGTTTATCTCCCCGAAATATTTATAACAAGACGTGGGAAAATCAGTGCAATTACGGTTAATCCCAAAATCCTGCTCCAAGACAATTTAAAGGCGCCGAAGGCGCCTCCCCTCACTTCGCTAAAATTCTTAGCATTACAGAACCGAAAATTCGCAATTATGCCGTAGCTTAGTAGTTTAATATTATGGCAAAGAAAAAAGAGAATGTACCCGATACTTCCGTTGCGCAAGCCCCGGCAGACGAACAAATAGCCATTTTTGGCGCCCGGGAGCATAACCTGAAAAACCTGGACCTGCAGTTGCCCAAAAATAAACTGGTAGTGATCACCGGCATCAGTGGCAGTGGAAAATCGTCACTGGCATTTGATACCATCTATGCAGAAGGACAACGCCGTTACATGGAAAGCTTTTCCGCTTATGCCCGCCAGTTTATCGGCGATATGGAAAGGCCCGATGTGGATAAAATCACCGGACTTTCTCCCGTTATTTCTATAGAACAGAAAACGACCAATAAAAATCCACGGTCTACCGTTGGTACTATCACGGAGATTTACGATTTCCTCCGCCTGCTCTACGCACGCGCCGGAACCGCTTATTCCTACAATACCAACAAACCCATGACCCGCTTCTCAGAAGAGGAAATATTGGCGCATGTTTTCAAACATTATAAAAATAAAAAGCTGGCCATCCTCGCACCGCTTGTACGCGGACGAAAAGGCCACTACCGGGAACTGTTTGAACAGGTACGTAAACAAGGCTACCTCAAAGTGCGGATTGACGGGGAAATAGAAGACCTGAAAGAAAGAATGCAGGTGGACCGCTACAAGATCCATGACATTGAACTCGTGATAGACCGAATCCAGGTTCAGGAAGATGCGCGCACCCGCATCAGCCAGAGCGTACAAAAAGCGCTCACCATGGGGAAAGGACTGCTGTTTATCATGGACCACGATACCAATAAAGTGAGCCAGTACAGCAAACAACTGATGTGTGAGGAAACCGGCCTTTCCTACGAAGAGCCCAGCCCCAACACGTTCTCCTTTAACTCCCCCTATGGCGCCTGTCCCCGCTGTAAAGGTCTTGGCACCATCTACCAGATAGATATGGACGAAGTAATCCCGGATTACAACATATCCATCACCGACGGCGGACTAAAACCATTAGGCGAAGCACGCGATACCTTTACCTTTAAACAGGTACAACAACTCGCCAAAAAGTATAAATTTTCCTTAACAGCCCCTATTTCCAGCATCCCGCAAAAAGCCCTCAACGTATTGTTGTTTGGCGACGAAAACGGCAAACTGGAAGTAGACCTTGAATTTGGAGAAAACAACGGCAGCACCGAATACGCCACTGAATACGAAGGAGTAGTAAACATGGTTCGCCGTTATTTTAACGACACCTCCTCCGATCATGTACGCAGCTGGGCAGAAGGTTTCATGAAACTAAGCACCTGCCCTGAATGTAACGGCGCCCGCCTCAAAAAGGAAAGCCTGTTTTTTAAGATCGATGAAAAAAATATCTCTGAACTTGGTAACATGGACCTGGATAAGCTCCTGGCCTGGTTTGGAAATATCGAAACCCGTCTTGAGAAAAAACAAAATGCAATTGCCAAAGATATCCTGAAAGAGATTCGTGAAAGACTCGGGTTCCTGCTGAACGTAGGATTAAACTACCTCACGCTGAACCGCCCCACGCGGAGCCTCAGCGGCGGCGAATCGCAACGTATCCGCCTCGCCACCCAGATAGGATCCCAGCTCATGGGCATCACCTATATCCTGGATGAACCCAGTATCGGTTTACATCAGCGCGATAACATGCAGCTGATAGATGCCCTCCGCAACCTGAAAGACATGGGCAATACCGTTATTGTAGTGGAACACGACAAAGACATTATGCTCCATGCGGATCACCTGGTAGATATCGGTCCCGGCGCCGGTGTTCACGGTGGCCAGATCATTGCACAGGGTACGCCCAAACAAATACTTAAACTCAATACACCCACCGCCGGATACCTGAATGGTAACGCCACCCCGGAAGTACCCGAACAACGCCGCAAAGGCAATGGTAATTTCCTCGAGCTGAAAGGCGCTACCGGCAATAACCTGAAGAATGTAAACCTGAAACTGCCCCTGGGCACTTTCATTTGTGTTACCGGCGTTTCCGGCAGCGGTAAGTCTACCCTGATCAATGAAACCCTGTATCCCATTCTTTCTAAACACGCTTACGACTCAAAGATGGTTCCCATGCCTTACAAAAGCATCAAGGGACTGGAGTTTATAGATAAGGTGATTGAAATTGATCAGTCGCCCATAGGCCGTACCCCGCGCAGCAACCCGGCTACCTATTGCGGATTTTTCACCGACATCAGGACCCTCTTTGCTTCCGTGCCGGAGGCTAAGATCCGGGGATATAATGCTGGCCGTTTCTCATTTAATGTAAAAACCGGTCGCTGTGATGTTTGTGAAGGCGGCGGCATGCGCGTGATCGAAATGAACTTCCTGCCGGATGTATATGTGCATTGCGAAAAATGTAACGGTCGCCGGTACAACCGCGAAACGCTGGAAATCCGCTATAAAGGCAAATCCATTTCCGATGTGCTGGACATGACAGTAGACGAAGCCGTGGAATTTTTCCAGCCGGTACCATGGATCTACCGCAAAATAAAAACGCTGCAGGATGTGGGACTCGGATACATTACGCTCGGACAATCTGCCGTAACCCTTTCCGGAGGCGAGGCGCAGCGGGTAAAACTGGCCACCGAACTATCCAAGAAAGATACCGGCAAGACCATTTATATACTCGATGAACCAACAACGGGACTGCATTTCCAGGACATACAGCTGCTGTTAAAAGTACTGTACAAACTGGTAGACAGGGGCAACACCGTACTGGTCATTGAACATAACCTGGATGTTATTAAAATGGCGGACTACATTGTAGACCTGGGGCCGGAAGGCGGTGGCGGCGGCGGTACCATCTTATGTACCGGCACTCCAGAACAGGTAAGTACCTGCAAAGAAAGTCATACCGCCAGATTCCTCAAAAAGGAGCTGGGAATTTAATATCTTGCCAACTGTAAACAAGCAATGAAAAGCATCTACCAGATATTACTCACCTGTTTCATTTTCGCGGGCATCATTGCCTGTGAAAATGAAACGAAAGTATGCGATCAGACTTTACGGAATGATTACCATACGCATCTTATGCGCAAACTCAATGACAAGTTATCTGATACTGTTATGCCCAAAGTAACCGCATATGCATTTGGCAGAGATACCATTTACAAAAGTCAGGCACTGGGCGACCTGTTCTTCCAGTTATCGCCGATAGCAGACAGCAGCCTCTTTTACGTGAAAGTGGATTCCAGCTTTGTACCTGATACTTTAAAGATCAGGTATACACGGCAACAGCATTTTATTTCCCCCGGATGTGGCTTTGGTACCTATTTTAATATAGATACCGTTATCACCACCATGCATACTATCGATTCTGTCGTAATTAATAATAAGTCCGTAACTAGCAGTAATGACACGCATCTTACTTTGTATTTCTTTTTTGACTAGTATCCTGCTCAGCGTTGCTGCCATGGCACAAAACAAGCCGGCCGCCGCTAAAACGGATACGCTGCCCAAAGCTGTTAAAGCTGATACCACGCATAAAGTGCTGGCTGATTCAGCAAAAGCAGCGGTGTTGGCGCATAAAGACAGCTCCTGGTTTATTCCGGGTGCAGTGCGGATAGGAGTGGATCTTAGCCGTATCGTTTCTGCTATCTATTATCCTTACAGAAAAGAAGTAACTGCTGTGGCAGATGCTCGTATCAACAGTAATCTTTACGCTGCCTTTGAAGCCGGATATGCCAATACCCCATACAGCGATACCAATTATACCTACAAAGGAAATGGTATGTTTGTAACCCTGGGTGTTGATTATAATTTTCTGAAAAGGCAATATGTTTCCGAAAAGAATATGTTCTATGTGGGCTTCCGTTATGGATTCTCTCATTTTAATTATTCGGTTCCCACCTACTCCATTAAAAATACCTATTGGGGCGATAATCTCACGGGCAGCGTCCCCAAAACCGCAGTGAATGCCCATTGGGTGGAACTCCTGGTAGGATTGAAAGTAGAAGTGCTCAAGAACTTTTTCATGGGCTGGAACATCCGGGAACGCATCCTGGTTAACAACGTAAAAACCGATAACATGACGCCACTCGTCATTCCCGGTTTTGGTAACGGTTCTAAAAGATCAGTTTTTGATGTGCAATACACCATTTCATACGCCATCCCTTTCTACCGGATAAAAGAACACGCGCCCGATAAAGAAGTGAAGAAGAAGAAAATACCTAAGCGATAACGCGGTGCGGAGGTTGTCTTTCTCAGGATTACGCTGATTATACTGATTACCTGGATTTTTACTTTTGGATTTTTTTTAGATTTTTAGATTTTCTTAAAATAATAATTAAGGGAGATAAGAGCGAATATCCGCTTCTATCTCCCTTAATCCTTTATAAAATCAAAAAGTAAAAATCCAGGTAATCAGTATAATCAGCGTAATCCTGAGAAAGACAACCTCCGCGGCGATCATCGCCGCAGCATCTCAATGTGAGGAATCCCATCTTCCATATAAGTATCGCTGGTTTGCTCAAATCCCAGTGAAGTATAAAACCGTTGCAAATATTGCTGTGCCCCTATCCGGATAGGAATCACGCCATAATGCTTCTGCAACGCTGCAATAGAGCGCTCCATCAATTCCCTTCCCGCACCTTTGCCACGGGCCAGCGGGGATGTAATTACCCTGCCGATAGATGCCTCCTTAAATTTGATCCCCGGCGGAAAAATACGGGTATATGCCAGCAACCGGCCCTCTTCATCTGTTCCCATTAAATGCAGTCCTTTCTGGTCGGAATAGTCCAGGTCCTGGTAGGCGCAGTTTTGCTCCACCACAAATACTTCACTACGCAAATGCAGGATAGCATAGAGTTCGGCAGTAGTTAACTCCTCAAATGATTTTATATTCCAGATCATACCCTCAAGCTTTGCCATAAATTTAGTGGAAGCTTTCAATAATCGGATTAATTTTATATCCGACAGAAGAATATTGAGCCCAATCGTTCAAACTATGGCAGAACAGCAAACACCGTTCCTCTCGCTGGAACACATTACGGTGAGGTATCTTGATAAAACATTATTCAATACCCTCACCTGGCAGATCAACAAAGGAGAGCAGTGGGCCATTACAGGACCCAGCGGTTCCGGTAAAACAGCCCTGCTGAATACCATTCTTGGTAAATTTAATATCATCAATGGTAGTATCCATTACCACTTTTACGAGGAGTGGTGCCGGCAACATACCGTCACAGATCCCTGGTTTAATTACCGTAACCTGGTAGCCATGGTGGGACATCATCATACCTTCCGGAACCTCTCCAATACTACCACGGATTTTTATTATCAGCAACGCTTCAATAGTATGGACGCTGATAATTCACCTACTGTAATGGAATACCTGGAACTCACCGAAGTACCGGCATTACTCCAGCCGCTCCGCATCGCCCCGCTGCTGGAAAAACGGCTCATCAAATTATCCAATGGCGAAACCCGCCGGGTAATGATTGCACGTGCCCTCATCCAACAGCCGCAACTGCTTATGCTGGATAATCCCTACATCGGGCTGGATGTGCAGGCCAGGAAAGATTTCAGCAATATGATCAATGAAATCATTGCCGGCGGCGCCACCGTATTGCTTGCTACCGCCCCCCATGAAATTCCTGAGCATATTACACATGTCCTTACCCTGGAAAATGGCGGTATAACAGGTAAGTATACACGCAGTGAATTTATACAGCTGCCGCTGCCCGCAGCAACAGCAATAGCGCTGCCGGAAATGGAAGCCCATAAGATAGCCGCGCTGGTGCAAAACAGTCAGCAGCAACAATTCGACACCATTGTCCGGATGGAAGACATCCATATTAAATACGGTGAAAACACCATCCTGAATGGCATCAACTGGACGGTAAAACCAAACGAAAAATGGGCACTGCTTGGTCCCAACGGCGCCGGTAAATCTACGCTGCTGAGTCTTGTAAATGGGGATAATCCGCAGGCATATGCCAATAAGCTCTGGCTGTTCGACCGGAAGCGGGGCAGCGGCGAAAGCATCTGGGATATCAAGAAAAAAATCGGCTTCGTTTCCCCTGAATTACACCAGTATTTTACCTCCCGCGACAACTGCCTCCAGGTAGTATGTTCCGGCTTCTCCGACGTAATCGGCAGCACCAGGCCAGCTACTGCTGCACAACAACAGGTGGCCCGCGACTGGATGAGCGTTCTCAATATAGCGGAACATGAAAAAGCGCCGTTCAAACAGGTGCCTGAAAGCGCCCAGCGCTTAACCCTGCTGGCACGCGCGCTGGTTAAAAATCCACCCCTGCTGATCTTTGATGAACCCTGCCAGGGACTGGATACCCAACAAAAGCTACATTTCAAAAAAGTAATAGAACAGTTGTGTGAACACATGCCGGTAACACTCATCTTCGTTACCCACTACGAAGATGAACTGCCTTCGTGTGTAGATAAGTTCATCCGGTTGAACAAGGGTGAAATGGTGTAGTGCGGATGTTGTCTTTCTCAGGATTACGCTGATTTTTACTGATTAGCTGGATTTTTACTTTTGGATTTTATAAAGGATTAAGGGAGATGGAAGCGGATATATCGCTCTTATCTCCCTTAGTTATATTAATCAGTAAGAAAATCAAAAAAAATCCAAAAGTAAAAATCCAGCTAATCAGTAAAAATCAGCGTAATCCTGAGAAAGACAAAATCCGCGTTTAAAGAAAATTCCCGACATTCGCACCTAATAGTTAATCACCTAATCTGCTTTCCCGATGCACCCAACAAAAAGGCTTACCGCTGTAGCAGCATTGTTTTTATTCCTGGCCGCCCTGTTTGTGATCAATGGTTGCCGTACGGCGAAGAAAGAAATGAACCCCGAATTTGCCCGGTACATTGAGGCATATACCGCGGGGATTATTTCCAAACAAAGCGCTATCCGTGTTCACCTCACCTCACAAACCAATGTAACCCATACCCAGAACGAACCCCTGGAGAAGGAAGTATTTGAGTTTTCCCCTTCCATCAAAGGAAAGGCTTACTGGATTGATGCCACCACCATCGAATTCAGACCGGATGAAAACCTGCAACCCGGTAAAACGTATGAAGCCAACTTTAAACTTGGCAAAATACTGGAAGTGCCCAAGGAACTCAAATCATTTGATTTTGAATTCAAGATCATCAAGCCATCATTCTCTATAGAGAATGATGGGCTGAAAGCCAGCACTAATAATACGCTCGACCGCATGACCTGCACCGGCGCTATTTATACAGCGGATGTGGAAGACCCGCAGGCGATTGAAAAAATACTCACCGCACAATACGCCGGTAAAGGCTTACCTATTACCTGGCAACACAACGCCGCAGAACGTACTTCCCGCTTCACCATTGCCAACATTGCACGGGCTAACATTGCCCGTAACATGGAACTGAGCTGGAACGGCGGATCGTTGAAAGTGGATAATACCGGGAAAAATACCATCGAAGTTCCCGCTATCGGCGACTTTAAAGTGCTGAATGTAAAAGCGCTCTCAGATCCGGAGCAACATCTCCTGGTACAGTTTTCGGACCCCGTAAGTATGGCCCAAACCCTGGAAGGATTGATCGGCATCAGTGGTCAAAGCGACCTGCGTTACACCATTGATGGCAGCGAAGTAAGAGTGTATGCACCGGTGCGGCTGGAAGGAAACTATAATGTAATCGTAAATGAAGGCGTTATAAACATCACGGATAAACGCTTAGGTAGAACCTTCAGCGCCAACGTTAACTTTGAAAATACTTTACCCAGCGTGAGCATTCCCGGCAAAGGCGTAATTCTCCCGGAAAGCAATAAGCTGGTGATGCCGTTTGAAGCGGTGAACCTCAATGCGGTGGACGTTTCCATTATAAAAATCTACGAGAATAATGTGCCGCAGTATCTTCAGCGGAATGACCTCGACGGCAGCCAGGAGCTCCGTCGTGTAGGCAAGCCCGTAGTAGAGAAAACTATCCGCCTTGATGGAGATAAATCTGTGAACCTGCATAAGAAGAACCGCTTCTTCCTGGACCTGGATAAAATGCTGCGCACCGAACCCGGCGCCATTTACCGCATTACTATCGGCTTCCGGAAATCATACGCCATGACCGCCTGCTCGGCAGATACTACCAAGGACGGTGACAATGCGTCTTCCGATGAGGAAGGAGAAGAAGAATATTATGGCGGAGAAAAAATTGATGATGATGACTCGTTCTGGCAACGGTACGACAGCTACTATCCATATGGCTATAACTGGGACCGCCGCAATGATGCCTGCTCCAACTCCTACTACAGCAAAGACAAATGGGCATCCCGCAATGTGATTGCTTCCAACATCGGTCTTATCGCCAAAAGAGGAAACGATAACAGCATGCTGGTGGCTGTAACCGATATCCGCGATACCAAACCGCTCATCGGAGTGGAACTGGAATTACTTGACTATCAAAACCAGGTCATCTTCAAAACCAAAAGTGATGGGGAAGGACTCGCGTCCTTTGATCTGAAACGCAAACCCTACCTGCTCATCGCCAAAAAAGAAAATGAAAGAGGGTACCTTAAACTCGACGATGGCGGCTCGCTTCCATTAAGCCGGTTTGATGTGAAAGGAGAAGAAGTACAAAACGGTATCAAAGGCTTCCTCTATGGCGAACGTGGTGTATGGCGTCCGGGCGATTCCGTTTATCTTACTTTTATTTTGGAAGATAAAGGGGAGAAATTACCGGCAGACCACCCTGTTTCACTGGAATTATATAATCCTAAAGGGCAACTCTACAAACGGATCAATCAGCACGAAGGACTAAATGGCTTCTACAGCTTTGCTACCGCTACTGCACCGGATGATCCAACCGGCAACTGGGTGGCAAAAGTAAAAGTAGGCGGTGCCACCTTCCAGAAAAATGTACGCATTGAAACGGTGAAGCCTAACCGCCTCAAAATAAAAATGGATTTCGGCAGTATCACTTCCTTGTCGAAAGGCAGCGCTACAGGTAACTTATCTGCCATGTGGCTGTTTGGCGCCACTGCACAGCATCTGAAAGCCAAAGTGGATGTATCGCTGGTACAACAAAGCACCAGCTTCCCTAAATTCGGGGACTACGCTTTCGACGACCCGGTAACCCATTTCGAAGCAGAAAATAAAACCATCTTTGAAGGCCCGCTGAGTGAAAGCGGCAGCGCTCCCGTGAATGCAGATATTCAACTGGGTAAGGTAGCACCCGGCCAGCTGAAAGCTAACTTTGAAGTAAAAGTATTTGAACCGGGAGGAGATTTCAGTATCGACCACTTCTCCATGCCTTATAATCCTTTCACTTCCTACGCCGGCATACGCATTCCTGCAGGCGACCGGACTACCGGCATGCTGCTCACGGACCGCCCGCATTCGATCGACCTGGTAGATGTAGACGGCAATGGCAATCTCACAACCGGCAGCCGCGAAGTACAGGTAGAATTATACAAGATCAAATGGAGATGGTGGTGGGATGAAGGTGAACAGGACGACTATTCCAACTTCACACAAGACAGCTATAATCAGCTGCTGAGTAAAGAAACCGTTACCCTGCAGAATGGTAAAGGTAAATGGGACCTGCGCGTAAACTCACCGGATTGGGGCCGGTACCTGATCCGGGTGAAAGATTTGCAAAGCGGTCATACCGCAGGTAAGGCGGTGTATATCGACTGGCCGGGCTGGGCGGAAAGGATGCAGAAGGATAATCCTGCAGAGGCCTCCATGCTGGTGTTCACATCCGATAAACAAACCTACAAAACCGGCGATGATATTAACCTCACCATTCCAAGCAGTGAAGGCGGCCGCGGACTAGTAAGTATTGAATCCGGCAGTAAAGTGCTGAAAACATACTGGATCACTACCAAACAGGGACAAACGACCTTTAAATTCAAGGCAGAAAAATCGATGACGCCCAATATATACGTGAACGTTAGTTTGCTGCAACCACATGCGCAAACCCTCAACGATTTGCCAATCCGTATGTATGGTACCATTCCGATTTCTATTGAGGATCCGGGCACTATCCTGAAACCGGTAATCACCATGGCCGACAAGCTGAAGCCCGAAACAGAAGCCAGCATCACCGTAAGTGAAGGTAATGGCAAACCAATGACCTATACCATCGCTATTGTAGATGAAGGCCTGCTCGATCTTACCCGTTTCAAAACACCGGACCCTCATAATGCATTCTATGCAAGGGAAGCACTCGGCGTAAAAACCTGGGATCTGTTCGACTACGTAATAGGCGCCTGGGGAGCGGATATGGACCGCATCCTGAGTATAGGCGGTGACGAAGGATTGGATAAAAATGCCGGTGGCGCTAAAGCCAATCGCTTTAAGCCTGTGGTAAAATACATGGGTCCCTTCTACCTGAAAACAGGACAAAAACAAACACATAAATTTAAGCTGCCGCCATACATAGGATCAGTAAAAGCAATGGTGGTAGCCGGGCAGGACGGCGCCTATGGCTTTGCTGAAAAAGCGGTAGCGGTAAAGAAACCTTTGATGCTGCTCACCACCGCACCACGTGTACTTGGTCCGTCAGAAACCATCCAGGTACCGGTAACCGTGTTTGGCCTGGAGCCCAATATCCGTAATGTAAATGTTAGTTTATCTACCAGCTCACTACTGGAAGTTGTAGGTGAACAAACCAAAACAGTGACCTTCTCTCAACCCGGGGAACAAATTGTATACTTCGACGTAAAAGTACGTCCGCAAACGGGCGTGGCTAAAATAAAAGTAACAGCCACCAGTGGTGCAGAAAAGGCAGAAGAAAACATTGAGCTGAATGTTCGTAATCCCAACCCGGTGATCACCAACATTATTGAAAATACGCTGGAAGGAAATAAGAGCTGGCAATCTGCTTTTAGCCCGGTGGGCATGACAGGCACCAACTCCGGTGTGCTGGAAGTATCTACCATTCCGTCGCTCAACCTGGGCAAACGCCTGCGATTCCTGATAGAGTATCCGCATGGCTGTATTGAACAAACTACTTCGGGCGTATTCCCGCAACTGGTGTTGAACCAGTTGATGGATCTGAAAGAAAGTCAGCGGGCAGAAGTAGACCGTAACGTGAAAGCGGGTATCAACAGGCTGAAAAGTTTCCAGACTTCCGACGGCGGTTTCAGCTACTGGCCGGGTGAAGGAAACTCTGATGAGTGGGGTACCAACTATGGCGGTCATTTCCTTATAGAAGCACAGGCACAAGGTTATACATTACCAGCGGGATTATTGGATCAGTGGAAGAAGTACCAGCGTAATAAGGCTGGTACCTGGGCGCCCAGCACCCTTAATTTTTATGGTGGAGATCTTACACAGTCGTACCGCCTGTACCTGCTCGCACTGGCCAAATCACCGGAACTGGGTGCGATGAACCGGTTAAAGGAATTCAAATATCTGTCCGTTCCGGCCAAATGGCGGCTTGCTGCGGCTTATAAGCTTTCCGGTCAGCCGGAAGTAGCCAATTCCCTTATCCAGGGACTTACCACCGAGGTGAAAGCGTATACACAATTGGGCGGCACCTTTGGTTCCGATCTGCGCGACAAAGCTATGATCCTGGAAACGCTTACCATCATGGGGCAACGTAACCGCGCTAATGAACTCGTGAAACAAATTGCTGCACAACTATCGCAAAACGACCAGTGGTATAGTACACAAACAACTGCTTATTCACTGATTGCCGTTGCCAAATATTGCGGCAACAACAAGGGCGGTAGCAAGATGAGTTTTGCGTATACTATTAACGGTACCAAAGGCAGTGTAACCGGGCAATCTTTTGTTACGCAAATACCTGTTGCGGTCAACGGCAGTGCGGGCAATATCAGCATCCAGAATAACGGGCAAAATGTGTTGTACGTGCGCCTTATCCTCCAGGGCCAACCGGATGCAGGTCAGGAACCCGTGGCTACCAATAACCCGGATATATTGGGCATGCAGGTAAGCTTCAGTACCCGCGATGGCAAACCGCTGGATCCGGCTACATTGCGCCAGGGAAGCGATTTTATGGCCACCGTTACCGTCAATAACCCTGGTAAAAGAGGGTACTACGAACAAATGGCCCTGTCGCAGGTCTTCCCTTCCGGCTGGGAAATAATAAACACCCGTTTGATGGAAAACGACAGCGCGTTCCATTCTTCACCGGCTACGTATATGGATATACGTGACGACCGGGTATACACTTATTTCAACATAGAAGAAAACAAGAAACGTACTTATAATGTATTGCTGAACGCAGCCTATCTCGGCAGGTATTATCTGCCGGCAACCTCTTGCGAGGCGATGTATGATAATACCATACATGCTTTCGCACCAGGCAAGTGGGTAGAGGTAGTGAAGTAGAAAAAGAGATGTAAAGAAAAAATGCGTCCCGGGATTTCCGGGACGCATTTTTTTTATGAGCAAATTACTACTGTTGTAACCGGGCAAAATAGATGACGGTACGAGCCAGCTGTGAAACATAACCCATCTCATTATCGTACCAGCTCACCACTCTTATAATCTGTTGTTCCCCGGCAGATAATACTTTTGTTTGAGTGGCATCAAAGAGGGAGCCGTAGTGGCGCCGATGATGTCACTGCTTACTATTTCAAATCCGTTGATGGCAATTTTTGTGTGCGACATAAAATATTTTTTAGTAATTATCTTTTTAAGAAATCGTGTATCAGGGCAGCTATTTCCTCATGGTATTCTTCCAGTGCGAAGTGGCTGCCTTCCAGTAAGTGAACTTCTGCATTGGGCACGTCTTTTTTATAAGCTTCTGCGCCGGGCCAGGTAAAGATGCGGTCGTGTTTGCCCCATACTACCAGCAGCCGTGGCTGGTGGGTACGCAGGTATTGCTGCCATTCAGGGTACTTGGGGAAGTTGGTGCCATAATTCTGAAACAGGGCTACCTGTACTGCTTCCACGCCGGGCCTCGACATATAGGCATGTGCCAGTTCATAACTGTCCGGGCTCACGCTTTTGGGGTTGGCCGCTCCCAGCAGGTGTTCTTCCTTGATTTTTTCCAGGCTTAATTTATGCACAATGGCTGCCAGTAATGCTTTCTCATCTCCGGCCTGCTGCAGTGCGCCAATTTCCTGTATATCCGGGCCTAATCCTTCGTTATATACATTGGCATTTTGTATGATCAGCGCTTCCACCAGTTCGGGTCTTTTACTAATGATGCGGAAGGCGACAGGGCCGCCATAGTCCTGCAGGTACCAGCTGAATTTTGTTAATCCCAGCTTGTCGATAAACTGTTCTATTACCAGGGCCAGGTTATCGAAAGTATAATCGAATGCTGATTGCGAAGGAATACTGCTTTGGCCAAATCCCGGGTAATCCGGGGCTATTACATGATACCTGCCGGCCAGGTCATGGATCAGATCACGGTACATGTGCGAGGTGGATGGAAAGCCATGGAGTAGCAATATCACGGGCGCATCTGCCGGACCGGCTTCGCGGTAGAAAATATTGAGATGATTGACAGTAACTGTTTTGTGGAGAACGGGGGTAGTAGTGAGTGTTTGCATCTGAATGTAGTTTTTGTACTGTTTGGTACATTATTAGTTAAAAAAATATCGTTTGTGACGGGTATTTGTTTATAATTATTACGTGAAGTGTGTCATATAGAAGTTATTTGCCGGTATAAAGATATATACTTTACCAATTAGTACAAAATATATTTAAAAGAATAATTGAATAGCGGGAAAATAGAAAGGTATTGACTTTTTAAACTGATCGCGCTGGCTTCCGCAGATAATTTCACGAATAATCAAGGCTCGGATATCAACCAGCAGCCATGGATTGCATAGTCGTCAACTCCACGGAGGGGACTGCGGTACGCATATCCCTTAATTCATCAGTCACAGATAGTTTAACGTGATAACCGGAATCTCCTTATCACCGCAATTACGCCCCATGTACCCGCTAAGAACGCAGCTATGGCAATGAATAGTACAGATTGCTCCCGTAAGGGGTTCAAATAATAAAGTAACAGGAGGTTGAATGATAAGAGGATACCCAAAATAAATTTTCCTATCCAATTCACGGGTTTAAAAACTGCAGCTGCTTTTTCCTTTTGTTGCTGTACAACGGCCTGCATTAAACGATGGGAGAAGAATTCCGACGGCTTTTCTATGCCGTCTTCTTTCAGGATAGCCGGGAGCTTATCTTCTGACGTATTATTATTTTTCATAGTAAATTTCTTGTTTCATGGTTTAACAATAACCCTAATTCGGCTTCCAGCTGTTTCCTTCCTCTTAATAAACGCATCTTTATGGCAGACTTTCCGGCGCCAAGGATCTCACAGATTTCAGCAATATTCTTTTCCTCGATATAGTGGAGGATCAGCACCAGCCGGTCTTCCTTCGATAGCCTGTTGAGCGCTAATCTGACGTATCTTTTTCTTTCCGCATCCTTTACCAGATTCCATCCATGATTTTCTGTAGCCTCATCCTGTTCGGTTTCGGACTGTTGGTCTATACTCACAGTAGGCGTTTTCCTGTTTTTGAGTTTTGTCAATGCCGTATTATAAACAATACGGTATAACCAGGTAGAAAATCTGGACGCCTGTTTGAACTTACCCAGCGCTGCAAATGCCTTCATAAAAGCATCCTGTACTACCTCTTCCGCATCCTCATTATTGGCAACGACAGATTTCGCGATTGTAAAAGAAAAGTCCTTATAGGTATTTACCAAGTCGGCAATACTATTTATATCGCCATTTATGGCTTTATTCCATATTTCATTTTCCTGTTTATTTTCTCTGTGGGTTGCCATCTCATGATTTAGACTACCTGGGGAGCGAAGTGGTCACATTGTGACCACTTTGGCTTTTTAGCAGTCTTATTATTAGGAACTCAAAAATATCTAAAAATATAGTCATGCAAATAACGTCCGCATCTTTAATCATTTCGCTTGCACTTGTCGTTTTCGGGATAAGTTATTACTATTTCACAACAAGGTATAAAGAGCGAATGACCATTATTGAAAAAGGACTTCCTCCTGACTATTTTAAAGGAGGTACCAACTACCTGTTATTTATATTGCTTCTTGGCATTGTGAGTATTGGCATATCCCTGGGAGTTGTACTGGGAACTTTTTTGAGATCATTAAATATTGATGGAATACGAGATTTTATACTGCCGGCAACCATATTCCTGTTTTTGGGAATTAGTTTGATAGTCTCCTATTTTGTACTAAAGAGCATAGATAAGAAAAAGTAATACTTCCTGCTTCATTTATTGCAGCCAGAACTGGCGGGTTTAACCCGCTAGGGGAAGCCTTTGCTCTTTTTTAAGGATTAAACACAAACACCATGAGAAAATTATTGATAATAGCGATGTATTCCATGCTGATATATCTGCCACTTATATCCTTTGGTCAGCACCTGGAAAGAGAACTGGATGCCATGTTAACCCGGACGTTTCCGCCCACCGGCCCGGGGGCTGCCGTGCTGGTGGCTAAAGCAAATAAAATTGTTTACAGAAAAGCATTTGGGAAAGCTAATCTGGAGCTGAATATAGCATTGAAGCCCGATCATGTATTCCGGATAGGCTCTATTACCAAACAATTTACCGCCTGCGCAATTTTAAAGCTGGCAGAGGAAGGGAAATTATCGTTGCAGGATGAGATCACTAAATTTATCAGGGATTATCCTGTGCCGGATGTTACCATCGAACAGCTGCTTACCCACACCTCGGGTATAAATACCAGTGCAGGCGCATGGACGCCTGAAACAAGGAAGCGTGATTTTACCCCACAGGCGCTGATTGACTCTTTTAAGCACCAGCCATCAGACTTTTTGCCCGGCGAAGGTTTTCGCTATAATAATAACGGATATGTACTGTTAGGCCATATCATTGAATACGTTTCGGGTATGCCCTATGAAACATATATCAGCGAAAATTTCTTTAAACCGTTAAGAATGAAAAATTCCGGGTACGACAATACTGCTTCTATAATCCCCGGCCGTATCAGTGGCTATCAGAAAGACAACGACACATATAAGAACGCCGATTTTCTAAGTATGACACAACCCTATTCAGCAGGTTCCATTCTTTCTACCGTTGAAGATCTGTACATCTGGAATAAAGCCCTGATGGATGGGAAAGTTCTCAGTAGAAAAAGCCTGGAAAAAGCACATACCTCCCATCAACTGAACAATGGAAATTTCACTGCTTACGGATACGGTTGGTGGCTGGGAAATATCCAGGGAAGCCCGGATATTAAACACGATGGCCTGATCAATGGATTCTCAACATTCACTGTTTATCTGCCAAAGGAGAAAGTATTTGTGGCTGTTTTTACCAACTGTGAAAACAATAACCCTGAAGTCATCGGATCAAAAATTGCCGGCATAGCTATCGGTAAACCTTATCACACCAACGAAATCGGGTTACCCATAGCGCAACTTAAATCATATGCAGCCATCTATGAATCAGCAACAGAGGGACAAAGAACCGTATCTTATGAAGATGGACGACTCCTGTACTTTGTAAAAGGAGGACCGAAAGAACAGCTGATCCCTTTTGGGAATGACAAATTTTATTTTGAGAACAACCTGACCATCATAGAATTTTTGAAGAAGAAAGATGGAAGTATCGGCGGGCTCGTTTCTGAAACGGCGGGGAAAGCAGTTACATTCATCCGGACAGGTATTAAACTGAACAACCTGTATGCGATAAATATTTCCCCTGAAGCGCTGAAAAGGTACATTGGGAAATATCAGTTTCCGGATAACTTTATTCTTGCCATTACCCGGGATGGTAACCGGTTATATGGCACAGGCAACGGTCGCAGGCAAATCAGGCAGGAAATAGTTCCCTATGATACCTGCAGTTTTTTTGCAAGAAATTTAGATGCGCAGCTGGTGTTCAACCTGGATAAAAACGGAACCGTTACAGGATTAACAAAAATTCAGAATGGGATAGCTGTCGCAAAAAAAGTGGAGTGAGTCGCCGGTATCAATACAACTGATTACGTAAAATTCTTTTGATCATTTGTATAGTGGAACGGCTGATCTGGCCTTTGTATTTTTGAAGAATAGTACTTTCACTAATGCCATCACTCAGCTCGTTTACAACCCGCAGCCATTTGCCTAGAAATTCTGAATTGGGAGTGCGGTACCGCATTAATCGCCTCACCGTTTCAATAATGGATTTATTCACCGTGCCTTCATGAAGCTCAAATACCTCGTCATTATTAAGTCCCAGCTTAATGTCATCAGCAATCCTGGAATAATCCTGCAGATATTTTTCATTGGCTTCCATTACCTGTAACAGGGGATTGTCGCTGAAAGCAATGTCAGTATACTTCCGGTGCTGCTTCTGTAAGGCCTGCAAAGCATAGTTCCGGGCAATATTATCGCAGATGATGAGGTCGCTCTTGCTGAGCTCAAACCATTCGCCTTTTACACGTTTATGCTGAAAAACAATATGCAGACTCTCTTCCAGGTCTGTCATATTCAACGCTGCATACTGCCTGATAACTCGGAACATTACGGGCAGGTGTGTATGATAAGCCGCCAGACGCTTATGCAGGTCCTGCGTTTTACCAATCTTATACAGGTTTTTACCCGTATTCAGAATGTACACACACTTACCAATTTGTACTTGCTCCATGAGGTGATTTCGCGCTTGCTGGTGATAATTACGTTATCAATTTACGACTATGATTCTTATATACAAAATGGAATAATCATCTTAAATTATAATATGAAGTGTATGCGGCGCATAGAGGAGCATCACCTGCGTGCAGTGTGGTTATTAAACAACGGTCTTATACTACGATACAGCTATTTGAAATCGGCGCTATTCCTTCCAGTTACTCAGGTACCTTGCGGTAAAACTCAGCCCATTGGTGTACATAAACTTCCCGATCACTTCCTCCAGGTAATTCATGTCCAGGGATCCGTCTGCGGGATTGTAGCGAAGTGAGCGCGCATTGTTACCATCTCCCGTATTCAGATATTTATCGGCAACAGGTAAATATTTTTTTAACCCGGCAGCCAGGTCAGATAATTTCAGGATATTATCTATCCGGTTGATAGGATTAATCAGTCCATCGAAATCAGAGCCGATGCAGATATGATCCCACGGCGAAGTACCAGGCTCCCATCCCATGCCGGTATTCCCGATCCTCACGGCATAAATAATGTGAAGGCACAACAGCATCAGGTGCCGCTCCGCCCTCGAAGGAATGCTCAGGAAATCAAATAATTTCTCTGCGCCCGGAAGTTGACCATCCCTGAAAAGCTTTTCCCATTCCTCCCGGGCAATGTATTCGGGATCAAAATATTCAGGCCGGTTACTGTCAACCATTTTTTCTGCACCCAGGATACGCTGGTCAAGACTGATACCAATCATTCCCCGGGAGCTCATGATCTCTATAATTTCTTCATCGAATAAATTGATAGTCCAGGGATTGCCATAAAGACCGCTATTAATGCTGTCGTTTGTTTTTCCGATTTTCCGGTTTTCAGATTCCACTATACTCACCAATACGCCATCCTGCTGACCAGTGGTGGATCTGAATTGTTTTTTAGCGAGATAGTTATTCAATGAAGTGAAGGTGAAACCAGTATGAGAGGTGATGATCGGCAGCCTGTTGACGGCGGGCGATTCATTGATCAGCGATTCGCGGTAACGGTAATAATGAAACCGCGTGTATACGCTCATATGTTTCAGATCAATAAGCACCGGTCTCTTTTCATGCAGCAGCGCCTGGCGTATTACCTTTTTTCCCAGCTGTGTAAGTCCGAGACCGGCTTTAGGCATGAAGTCCTCGCTGCTGAAAGCTATTTGCGCCTGCTTGTTAAGTCCCTGCGCAAACCCGCCCAGCGGCTGCTCCGGGATATAGCTGAGGTGACAGAGATTAATACTGATAAAATCCAGTTCGCTGTTATCCTGGATATCCTTCAGGTTTAGCTCCGGCGTCCTGGATAACGCAGCACCCCGGATAGGTACGTCGGATAAATTATGACCGCCTTCTATAGAAAAGATGAGGTAGCGTTGTGTGTTATCATCTTTCAGCACATCTGCTATTTGTTGCGGCGTTTTACCTTCCCAATCTTTCCTCCCTGTATATTTTATATGATAGGGTGCCTGCTCCAGGATGGCCTTACTATCCAGGTACATTTTTACCTGTTGCTGAAACTCGGCGTAGTAGCTGGTCTTCCCATCCCTGGTTTTATTTATGATGTCTTTGTTTAAAGGTAATATATGGGAGAAGTCGATACCCAGCACATGCAAAATTCTACGGGCAAAGGCGTGTTCCAGGCTGATAATAGAAGCCACTCCCAGATAGAGCTGGCTGTCTTTCACCTGGTCGGGCGACGACTGGCTATTGAACGGTCCGCCGAAAAGATCGTTCAGCAAACTGGCCAGGCCGGTGGTTTTCACCTGCTCATTTATAGGGGTGCCATTGCTGAGATAATGTTTAAACAGCAGATGAAAATGAAAGTCGAATATCTTGTTTGTCATGGGGTCACTTATTTAGCGGCATTTTCAATAATAGACTGAACGGTGTTAAACCGTTGAAGCAGATCCGGATAGGTGGCAGGAGTGGTGCTTTCATAGGCGCTTCTGCTCTTTCCAAAGGTGGCGCTTTCCAGCATCCGCGCACTGTCGGACATTGGAGTGGAAATAGCGGTGAGCGATTCCTGGTTGCCTCTTCTTGTACCAAAAATGGCATTGTGAAGTTTGTTCCAGTAAGTTTTTACTATTTCGCCATAACCCTGCAGCGAGTTCAGGAAAGCGCTTTCGTTCCAGCCGTTGTATTGGTTGTTTAATTTGCCGGCGGGTTTAGGGGGCGTGTTTAGAAGTTTTTCTGCGTTGAGAATACCACTGCCAAAACCTTTCGTGGGTAGTTGATCGCTTTTGCGGGCAGAGTCTTTCAGCGCCTGCCGGAAAGCTTCTACTCTTTTCCAGCCGGCATATTCCGGCGCCCTGAGCTGGTCCTGGTATTTTGCCAGCCAGTATGCAGCTGCGGCAGCAACATGCGGTGTGGCGTAGCTGGTGCCATCGCCATAGGCAAAACCTTCCAGGTGGTCGCCTGCCGCCTGCCAGATGGGTACCAGCACATCTTCTCCCGGCGCAGTAATATCTACTGTATCTCCTCTCGAAGATCCGGTCCATTCCCGGTCCAGCGGATTGGACGCTGCCACTGCAATAGTGCCGGGAAACACAGCGGGTGCTACTACCGCCTGCACGCTGTTACCCGCTGCACAGCACCAGATAACGCCACTTTCATATGCCTTTTTTGCCAGCCGTGCAGTGGTGAGCGTAGGGGGAATGCCCATGCTCATGGTAATGATATCAAAACCCTGGGCAATGGCTGCATCCAATGCTGCTGCCAGTTGCTGCTGCCTGTTGATGATGACTACTGTTTCGGCTATACGAAACGGAACCAGTTTGTAATTGTCGGGAGCCAGTAAGCCGCAGTTGCCGTTACCTGCGGCAGGTGAAAAGTCGTGGCCAATTAACAGGCTGCCGGTGCGGGTGCCATGACCGGGTTGCTTTCCCAGCGATATGGTGCGCAAGTCCAGCGCGTCATTGGTATTATCGAGGAAGTTATAATCGTTGTCGGTGTCAAATGCACCGGCTACTTTGGAATGGTCGGTATAACCGGTATCAAACTGTACAACACGGATGCCTTTTTCATGCGGGGATGCAGGTGTTTGTTGTGTCAGCAATATCTTATCGAACCCGGTGGCATACCAGTTCCAGCGCCGGTATTCTTCTGCTTTCCGGCCGGCAACAAATTTGCTCACAGCCGTTACCGTATAATTTTTAAGGAAAGCATCTTCGTTGGGCGTGCCATAACCGTCGTCAAACAGAAAGCCGGATTCGGCAGGACCGCCACCCTTCCTGATAATATTAACGGTATCGGCATTCAGGTATAAAGGCAGATCTGCTTCTGCATAAAAGATGCCTGGTACCTGTGCCAGTTTCCCGGCTTCTTCATGGGCATTGCCACTGAAGTTGGTGGTAAACGTAAACAACTCTTCTTTGCCGGCAACGGCGGTGGCGGGTGTAAGCAGCGACAGCTTAACACCCGGCGGATATTTTACAGATAATACCGCTTCTATCTGCGCCACCGTTTCCGGTTTATTCAATGCAGAGATTATAAAGGCGGTAGGGGTACTGATATTGGCAGATGAAGGAACATCCATAGTATTTTCTTTGGGAGATGAAGGAATATCGGGAACATTGGATGGAGTGCTGTTATTGCTCGCAGCTGCAGCTGTTACTACATTGTTTACACCACTCCGGACGCTGGCCTGGTCGGGTAAGGCCTGCTTCAGTTGCGGTGCTATATTGTCGGTATCTTTTAATAAAGCGCGGCGGCCTTTTTCCATATCCGGACTTAACGTGGCTTCCCGTACAGCGCTGACAATTACACTCACTTTAATGCCTTCATTGCCGATCCAGTCAATCTCGTCGTCCGGTGTTTCAGGAGTGGCCAGTTGTCCACTCCGGGTAAGTACGCGGTTTTGATCATCCGTGCGGGAAAGCCCGCTGTGATGCAGGGCAATAATTTCGCAGGTACCCATTCCGAATACCGGGGAGCCGCTGCTGCCGGGCAGTGTATCCGATTCATACACCAGGCGGGTGCCCGTTTCAGAGAAGAAGCGGATATCTTTCAGTACCACTTTTTTAGGCAGTCCGTTGGGGTGCTGCACAATTACACAGGATTCGCCTTTGATGATTTTGCCGAGGTTGCCGTCAAGACGGATGGGCGGAAACTGCGACAGTAATTCACCAAAAGTACCGGTCAGGTTTACACCTATCAGGGTGAAGTCGAGACCGCTGTTCAGCGTGGTTTTACTTACTTCCAGGCTGGAGGTCATAAAAAACTTGCGGGCATCCAGTTTGAAGGAAGCGCTTCTTTTCAGCGCTTTTGTAGTAGCGTCCACTTCATAGTTGAATTCTGCCATCATGTCTTCGGCATCATCAGCCGATTCAATCACATGGTGGTTGGTCAGCAGGATATCTTCTGTTACGAGGAAACCGGTGCCAATGGGCGTCCCGCCTTTCAGGATACGGCACACGGCCTTCGACATTTCAGATAACCTGTCCAGCACATATTTGTCCTGGAAGTCGGCCGTGCCTGTAATCCGCTCCAGCGCAGTTGCCACCAGGGGCGTGTTTTCGCGGGCCACACGATATTGCACCCGTGTGGGATTATCTTCCAGTTGTACTAAAGGCTGATTGGCTTCCCGTAAGGCACACATCTTTCTTTCGGCGGCTTCAAACTGTGGCTGACGGTCGCCAAAACGATTTGCTACTTCCTGGATAACTTTCCAATGAGGTATCATTTATTGAGGGTGTTTATTTTGGGGTAGTATACTTAGGTTTTCGCTAATGAATTTAATCAAAAAAGAAGGGAATAAAACGCTATTTGAAATATCTTTTTTATTATAAAATGAAAAAGAAGCGTGTTTATGGTGAAGTAATACTTCCGGGCAACAGGTTGGCGGCCCGGAAGCAGGAATTTATCCGTAAATAATGAACCCTTTCTCAATGGAATTTATCTTCCGGAATTTAATACGGAACACGCCAATCCCGTTACTGCTGCCGTTGGGGTTGCTATTGCCTTCAATGGTTTCAATAAAGCCACCATTTACAGCGGTTACGATACCGGTATGACCGAAGCCGCCACCATGGCTTTTAATGAAGATGCTGCCCGGAACTATCAGGGAGGGGTTGTTGATAGCTTTTGCGGTGGTGATTTTCAGCGCTTTTGTTTTGTTCCAGTGATCCAGGCAGCCGGCAGTTTTAACAACGGGATTAGAAATGCCCAGGTCTGCTGCGGCTTTTTTGAAGCACCAGTATACAAAGGCGGCGCACCAGTAGTTGCCGGGAGGGGTATTGGTACTGGCCAGATAGGCTTCTACCTGTGGTCCCCGGTTGCTGCCAGGAGGTACTTCCATCACGCCAATCTGGCTTTCGGCAACTTCAATCGCTTTGGCAAGTAGCGTATTGGGCGCATTTGTTTCTTCCGGTACACCATCGTCAAACAATACTTCCCAGGTAATGGCGCCCACTTCACCATCCACAATAAGCGGATTGCCAAACCGGTCGCGGTGCAGTGCCTGGAATTGTTTTACGGCAGATACAGTTTTGGGGCCAAAGGTGCCTGTGCCCTGTAAAGTACCAATACCGAGTTCAATCAGTCTTTGTTGAATGGCTTTTACAATCTGGCTGTTTGTTTCACCAGCCTTAATTACTTTGTTGGGGTAATTCATAACAATTGATTTTTAAAATTTGGGGGTAAGAATATTATTTCACAATGGTTTTATACTGTTATGGGATAGCTGTCTGATGAATCTTTTCTGGAGTTATCTAAAGATAACAACTTCCCGGCATTTTAAAAACCGGGAAAAAGGAGGCCGCTTCATCCCCGATGAAGCGGCCTCCTTTCATTTATTGACCATATATCTTTAGAAATTAGTATTAATGATCAGCGTATTCCGGTCGGCCGCTGCAAAATCCATCGGGATAATACCATATCTGCCATGCGTGTTACTGGTAAAGTAAGTGTTGATCTGTGGATTGATGGCATTGGAAACGGTAGTAATGCTGGGAATGCCAAAGATCAGTGATTTATAGCCACTGGTGAAATTGATGTAGAGTACCGACTGGCTGCCGTTCTTAGCTTCTGTGAACAGGTTGGTAATGCCTGTCCATTTCGCGTTATTATCGGGTACTACATACTGGTCCTGCACCCGCAGGGAGGAGTTGGCGTTATTGATAGAAAACGTGGTATTATCTGCCCAGTTGGTGGCTTCAATACCTTTGGGGGTACTGGTGGCGCCAAATCTTCTCAGCAGCACAATTTTGCCCCTTACCTGGCCGAGGTTTGGAACCGCATCGCCCAAATACCATTTGGAGGGTTGCAGCTGTGTATAGCTGTCGAAAGTTTGCTCAAAGGAGCGGGTGTTGTTGGTAGGATCATACTCCTCTTTTACACACATTACAATCGTTTCTGAAGGATTTGCTGCCAGGAAATCATAACAGGCGGTAAGTACGTCCGTAAAATTGAGGTTCTGGTAAATAGAACCGTGGTGAATGGCGAAAGCATCGCCGATGTGCCGGCAACGGATATCAAGGAAACGGGTACCGGCATCCAGTTGTTCGCGGATGCTGAGGTTCTGACATTTGGCGGTGCCGCCAACCGGTTCCACACGGGCGCCGCTGTCGTGTGTGCCGGGAATAGACAGGGCCGTGAGACTGGTATTGTCTGCAATGGCGCTCATCCAGCCGGTAAGGGTTACGCTTAAAGCGCCGGTTACCGCGTTTTTTGTGATTGCTTCACCGCTGGCTGCAGCATCAGGATTTACCAGGTCTTTTTTACAGCCAAAAAGAGAAAGGATGGCCAGGGCCACCAAAAGGGTTTTCAGGTTCATAATGGAAGTATTTATATTAAAAATACAGGAGAATACTGTTTGGTTCATTGCAGTGGAAATTAATTGTTGGTTAACAATCATTGATGTGGAATTAACATTTCCGGCAGGTGGCCGAAAGGTGTGATTTTTTATCAGCAAAGGAATGCATACCTTTATGTTATATCAACCAGATTAGCTTCGGGGGAAGCACTTACATTTATTTTGAATACCGTGCAATTAAATAGTGAACCAGATTTACTATTCAGGGTGTCGCAGGGCGATGAGGCTGCCTTTGCACATTTATTTCATACCTACCAAAACAGGCTGGGAGCATTTGTTATGCAGCTAACGGGATCCAAACCGCTGGCCGAAGAGATTGTACAGGAAATATTTATCCGGATCTGGGAAAAACGGGAGAAGTTAAGGCAGGTAGAACATTTTCATCCTTACCTGTATGCAGTAGCCAGGAACTATAGCATATCCTTCCTGAAGAAGCTTGGCCGGGAGCTGGCCAGGAAACAGGCATGGGAAACCAGTATAGCGGCTACCCACGACCAGGAAGATGATGCTGTCATCCGGAATTACCGGCGCATCATAGACCAGGCCATCTCAGAACTGCCGGCCCAGCGTCAGAAAGTATATCTTTTAAGCCGGGATGAAGGTCTCCGCCAGGCTGAAATTGCTGAGCGTATGGCCATCTCTCTGGAAACAGTTAAGAAGCACATGGTACTGGCCCTGCGTTCCATCCGGAGTTATGCAATGACGCACCCGGAAATCAATTTGCTGATGCTTATTCTGGTCACACCTTTCAGGGGGTAAATTTTTTTTCTTACACCATTACCTCTTTTTTATACTTGTTGCTGTCTTATAGGGTAGAATCAATCTATGCTGATGGATAATACCAGGTTGCGCTACCTGCTTAGCCGATATGCGGGTAAAACAATCACCCAGGCGGAACAATCCGAGTTAAGTGATTTTTTAAATGCGGCAGATAATCAAACGCAGCTGGAATTGCTGATCGAAGAAGCCTGGATACAGTCCGGTGAGGAAGATGAAATGTTTTTTCCCTCGCCCCAGCTAAACCAGGTACCGGCGCGGCAGCCGCTTAAATGGGTTTACTGGCAGCGTTGGGCCGCTGCTGTATTATTATTGATCGTCGCCACCAGCATCTTGCTGCTGGTCACCAAAACACGGAAAGCAGATAAGTTACCAGCTGTGGTAACAGAAAATATAAAAAAAGATGTGAAACCGGGCGGAACAAAAGCCATGCTCACACTGGCAAACGGGAATGTGATAGCGCTGGATAGCTCACTGAAGGGCACACTGGCGAAACAAGGGAATGTGAATTTACATGTGAGCCCGGGAATGCTGAAATACGACCAAAACAAGCAGACAGCTGCTAATAGTATAGCCTATAACATATTAAAAACCCCCAAAGGGGGACAGTATCAGCTGGAACTGCCGGATGGCTCAAAAGTGTGGCTGAATGCCGCCTCTTCCCTGAAATTTCCAACTGCCTTTGTTGGAAAGGAACGCCGGGTGGAACTAAACGGGGAAGCCTACTTTGAAGTAGCCAGGAATGCCAGCCAGCCATTTTTTGTATCCGTTAATAACGCCAGTATCGCGGTATTGGGCACCAGCTTCAATGTAATGGCTTACGCCGATGAAGCAGCCATGAGAACTACCCTGCTGGAAGGCGCCGTAAAGGTAAGCCAGGCAAATGCTTCCAGTGTATTAAAGCCGGGAGAACAATCACTGCTGGAACCAAACGGCAAAATGAAAGTAATAGAAAATGCTGACGTAAGCCTGGCGGTAGCATGGAAAAACGGACTTACTTCTTTTAAAAGTGCAGACATCAAAACAATCATGCGGCAGGTGGAAAGATGGTACGATGTGGAAGTAGTATATAGCGGCGCAATACCCGTCCGCAGCTTCACAGGAGATATTCCGAGAGACGCGAACTTGTCAGAATTATTGCGATTACTGGAAATCAGCAGGATCCATTTTAAAATGGAACAACGCAGGCTGATCGTTATGCCGTAAGTATCTTATTCATTATATCAACCAAATTGCTATTACCATGAACAAAGGTCCCTGAATGACGTGTGGTAAGAACCGGCATAAAAAACCAGGAGCGATCTCACCCGCCCCTGGAAAAGAGCCTGGGTCTGGTACCTGACATCAATACTTATCAGAAATCAAGATTTATCTCAACCCAAACACCACAAATGTATGCAATCTAATTGTCATGCAAAGCCCGTCTTTGTACCTGGGCTATTATCAACCATCAAAGATCGCGTCCTGACATTCAGAAAATCAGGTGCCCATCTGAGGATAAAAAAACAACTGATTAAGCAAATGAAGATTACGGCTATCCTCTTAACGGTAGTTTGTTTGCAGATCAGCGCCAAATCTCTGTCGCAACAGATAACCTTGTCGCAAAAGAACGCACCGATCCAAAAGGTATTTGAAGAAATAAAAAAGCAATCCGGCTATAAGTTCTGGTATGAAGATGCTATGCTCACCAAAAGTAAGCCGGTAGATATCTCCATCCGGAATGGTTCGCTGGAAGACGTACTGGCACTGCTTTTCAGAAACCAACCCTTCAGTTATGAAGTGATCGGCAAAATCATCGCTGTAAAAGAGAAAGATATCAGGCTGGAAAATGCCACTCCCTTCATCGCCATACCGGAAGTAGTACTCCGTAAAATAAGCGGTACGGTAAAAGACAGCACCGGAACACCCATCCCCGGCGTCACCATTCTCATCAAAGGCACTAAAAACGGTGCCACCACAGATGTACAGGGCCGGTTCAGTCTTGATGTGCCGGAAGGCAATGTAGTACTGGTATTCACCTCTGTAGGATATGAATCAAAATCAGTTACCCTCGGCACCTCCACATTCCTGAACGTAACACTTTCCATTGCCTCCAGCGGGTTGAATGAAATGGTGGTTACCGCTCTCGGTATCAAACGCCCGAAGGGAACACTCGGATACGCGATCAGCACCATTAAAGGCGATGAACTTACCAAGGCCGGTTCAACCATGAACCCATTCCTTGCCCTGTATGGTAAAGCAGCCGGTGTAGGCGTAAACGTTGGCGCATCCGGTCCGCAGGGCGGCGTTAGGATTAACATCCGCGGCGCAGCCAGTATGAACCCCGATCAGAACGTAAGACCCCTGTTTGTGGTAGACGGCGTAATCCTGAGCGACCGTAAAACACAGATAGGCGGTGACGTGGGGCAGGGATTCGACTATGGCGCCGGTATCAATGATATTAACCCGGACGATATCGAATCAATCGATATCCTGAAAGGCGCTAAAGCGACTGTATTGTATGGTAGCGATGCCGCCAACGGTGTAATGATCATTACTACCAAAAACGGCCGTAATGTGAAAGGATTTGGTATGACCGGTAACATACAACACACCATAGAACAACCGGTATCTTACCTGAAGCTGCAAACCAAATATGGGCTGGGTGACAACCTTTATGATACGACCTATGAAACCATCAATGGCGTAAAAACCAGGATGCTGCCCAATAAGCGCTTCAGCTTCGGTCCTGCTTTCGATGGTGCCAATGTGATGTTCTACGATAGTTCCATGGTGAAGAATTCGCCGCATGCGAATAACTTTATGTCACTCTTCCAGAACGGTCACTCTACTTCTGCCAACGTAGCAATTGCGGGCAGTAATGAAAAGGGTAGTATCAGGGCTTCTTATACCAACTATAATTACCAGGATATTGCCGGTGATAATTCCTGGCAGAAAAGGAACTCCTTTAGCTTCAATGGTAATATCAAAGCATCCGAACTGGCTTCCTTTGAAGTGATCTCCAACATTTACAGCATCTCTACCCAAAACCGCCGTTCCCAGAACGATGGACCGGTAGCATGGGGATACCCGGTTGACTATGATTATAACCTGGTATATCCTTATTATACAGATGCCACCGGCTATAAAAGGGATCTTTCCAATGCACGTGTATCCGATGCCTTTAACTTACTTGGCAACTATATCTGGAATAACAAAAAGAACCGCTACAAGGATGAAAACATCCACATGATTACCTCTGCCAAAGTAACATTAAACTTTACGAAGAATATTTTCCTCGTAGGACAGGCGGGGTTGGATTATGATAATACCAATTATAATACAGAGGTAAGTATAACCAGGTTGCTTCCCACGGTAGACAAAGGAAGTTTTGGCGTAGCAAAGGAAAACGCTACCACCCAAACTTACCAGGCGTTACTGAACTATAATAAATCATTCCTGAACAACGATCTCCGTTTGTTCGCATTTGGAGGCGGTGTGTACCGCCTGCGTAATGTGGATTACCTGGCCACCAGCACCGTTGGTGGACTTACCTTCCCCGATTGGTATTCTTTCTCCAATCAGCTGGGAACACCCAGTGCCGACAATGCACACCTGCTCAGAAACTATACAAGAGGTTCTGACGTATTATATAGCTTGCTGGCCTCAGCAGCACTGTCCTGGAAGAATGAATTTACATTGGAATTGCAGGGTCGCCAGGACTGGAACTCTACTCTTCCTCCGGAAAACAACAAGTATTTTTATCCGGGCGCTGCACTTACCTGGAATTATACAGAACGTTACCGGCTTGCCGGCGTAAACAGTGGACAGCTGAGATTGTCCTGGGCGGATGTAGGTAACGGTACTACCCGTTATTTCGCCAATAACCTGTATGGATACACTCGTCTGCCAAGTACAGGCGCCAACTCCGTTTCTCCTCCCGACAAATTGTTACCGGGCGCCCTGAAACCAGAGCGTAAAAGGGAATTTGAAATTGGGATCAACAACACCTTCCTGCCACAGGATAGGGTGATCCTCGATTTCTCTTTCTATACCAACCACCGCTACAACCAGATCATCAGCTTACCTATTTCTTCAGCCTCCAGTTCCACTGGTCTGATCGTGAATGCGGGTGATGTAAAGGCCTGGGGTTTTGAACTGGCATTAACAGGCGTACCACTGGTAGGTAAAAACTACCGCTGGAGCCTCACCCTGAATGCCGCCAGCCAGGCATCAAAAGTAATAGACCTGTATCCGGGCGTTACCAATTATCCTTTCAGTAACCTGATTAATGGCGCTGCTGCATCTATTCATGCAGATGAAGGTCGCCCGTATGGTGAAATTGTAATGAACGATTATAAACGTGATGAAGCTGGCAATAAAGTAGTCAACAACCAGGGTATCTATATACTCGATGATCAGAAATCAACCGTAGCCGGCAATGTAATGCCAAAAGTATACGGCGGGTTTATTTCCGACTTCCAGTATAAGAACTTCAACTTCCGTATCGGGCTGGATTACAAATACGGCGGTACTATTTTCAGCTACACCAACAACCGTTTAACAGGTGTTGGGCAGTTAGAAAATACCATGAAATACCGCGATGAAGAAAACGGCGGTTTGGCCTATTATATTAATTCTAACGAACAGAACGTGCCGTGGCAGCATTCACAGCCAGCGCCTGCTCAGTCTGCGGATGGTAAGGTGTATCACGATGGTCTGGTCCTGCCCGGTGTGAAAATTGATGATAATGGGAAGTATGTAACCAATGATATCATCACCAGTGCTTCTTCTTATTATGGAAGCTATGCAAACGACCTGGCTACCTCTTTCCCACCGGATCGCGTATTCAAAAACAATTACATCAAAGTGAGGGAAGTAGCGCTTTCCTATACATTACCCGCGGAAATTTCCAAAAGGATAAGAATGCAAAGGCTCACGGTCACCGCAGCTGCCCGTAACCTGTTCTATCTCTACAAATCTATTCCCAATATTGATCCGGAAGGAGCGCTGGGTGCAGATGTTTTCGTGGAAAATACCATCTACCCTTCCCAAAGGACTTACTCCCTGGGGTTAAATGTTGCTTTCTAATGTATAAACTGAAAAAAATGAAAAAAGCTTACTTATATATTTTCCTGCTTTCTGCTTCCGTCCTGGGAGCTTGTAAAAAAGACCTGGAAGACCGGTTCTACGACAAAGACAAGCTCTCCACCGGCAGTACTATAGATGTGGTGCCCGGCTTATTTACCGGCGTGCTTACAAACAATAAAATATTTGCACAGGACTACGGCGAGTGGTATTACCTGCTCAACGGAGGTACCAGTATCACCGGCTATGAGCAAGTGGTGCAACGGTTTGTATCTTATCGCTACGACTGGTTCTCCACATACAATGATTTAACCACCGGTAACGGATTTGATGATTCTCCCATCAACGGGCAATCTTTCTTTCAACACAGTTATACCCGGTTGAAGAATTATGAAGTGATCAGGGATTCTGTGAATGCACGTACCGGGCAATTGAAACAGGATGGAGATGTATACCTGAAACTGGTTAGCTTTATAAAATGTTACCAAAGCGCCAAGCTGGTAGATTTCTTTAATTCGGTTCCTTATTCAGATGCTTTCCAGGGAGCAAAAAAAGAACCTAAATACCTCTTCCCTAAATATGATGATCCAAAAGAGATCTACCAGTCTATCATACAGGAACTGGGAGCTATTGTGGATGAACTGCCCGCTGCCTATTCACAGATGTCGGCTGATGCCAAAACCGTATTTACGGAGCAGGATATAGCCTTCCACGGTGATATCAATAAGTGGGTATCCCTGATCAATTTTACCCGCCTGAAATTGCTGGTAAGAATCGCCGGAGTGGAAGAAGCATATGCCAAACCGCTGATCCAGGCAGCACTGGCTAAGCCTTTGCCACAAACGGATCTTTACTGGTTCTACTGGTTTGATATTGATCCCACCGGTGGCGGAACATGGATTCGTGGGGTGTATGAAAATACCTTCGCCTCCTTTATCCCGAACATCATCATGAAAAGGATGAACTACGGCACACCTGCTTACCAGGAAGGGATTGATGATCCGCGCCTGCCCGTGCTGGCTATGCCTACCAAATACCTGGATTACCGTGGTGTATCTGCTAATATTGAAGAACAATCTGCATTGTATAACAGCGGAGAAAGGTATTATCCGTATGCAGATAATATCGCTTCTACTTTTTCTACCAATGCCAAATCTACTTACAACCATGCTACCTTCCACCAGAATGCGAAGATGCCGGTTTATATGAGTTCATTGGGAGAGCTGGATCTGCTGCTGGCGGAAATAGCGCTGAAAGGATTAGCGAATACCGGCAAATCCGCTGAAGAACACATTAAAGACGAAGTAACACACTCGATAGATTTCTGGTACACCATTAATCAACTGAGCAGCTACGCTAAAACCCAGATGACACCTCAGCAAACAGCCATGGTATACCCTACGAAACCATCTGCAGCAGTAGTGAGCGCATGGGGCGATGTGGTTAAAGCCAAGTTTACGCTGGCCGCTACACTGGACGACAAAATGGAAATCCTGATGCAGCAAAAGTATATTCACCTGAATCTCTACCAGCCTTACGAACTGTGGGCAGAACTGAGAAGGACCCGTCATCCGAAGTTGGAACCCTTCACCTGGCATACTTCCGTATGGAAACCAATGCCTGAAAGAGTACGTTATCCAACTATTGAGCTGACCAACAACCCGGATAACTTCAAGAAAGTAGCAGGAGAAAATAATTTAACCAGCCCGATTTTCTGGGTGCCTGCTGCAGCAAGAGCAAAAAATCCTTACTGGGATAATTATAATTATCAATAGCAGAGAGCAATGATGTCGAGGGGGAGCTGACCATATTGGTTAGCTCCCTTTTTTAATGCCATACCGCTATGCAGGCAGCCGCCAGTGTTGACGCCAGTAACGCATAGTAAGCCGGCTTTGTAAATACTTTGTTTGTGAAACGTATATTGATGAACGTTACCACCGCGAACAGGCCGGTTTTGGGTATCACTTTGTAATAATTGACATGCGGATATTTCAGCGCCACCAGTATGATACCGGTTACCAGCAGCACAATGCCCAGTATCAGTCCTTTATGGTCGCGCACTTTTGTATGGTAATCGGTCCGCTGGGTCACCAATATAGCGAGATATCCTAAAAAGCATCCGAAGTGCAGAAGCAACACAATATTAAAGAGCATGGGATGTTTTTTGGGCGGTGGAAGAAAGATAAAACCCTCCGAGCACCAGCGCCATTACAATAGCTACCACGTGCGGAATCAGTTTGCCGGTTTCATATACGGGATTTTGCAACACCAGGCTGAAATCCACCACCGGGATAATGGCTCCTGCCAGCAATAGCACTCCCAATGCACGGCGCTCGCCGGTCCATAGTACGCCAAGTATAGCAATGCCGGTAAACAGATCGCGGATGCCTTTGATATAATGAAAAGAGAAATTACCGTTTACAGGTACGTGGATGCCAAAAGCAGCTTCCGCCACCAGCGGGGAGAGGAGGAAGCGAAGCCCGATAAATACCAGCAATATCCCCATAGATACGGTGGCGTAAAAGGCGATTTTTTCAGATGTGTTTTTCATTTGTTGCATTATTTTATGATGATGCAACAAAGGTAAAAACAGCTTTCCGCGGGTTCGTTCACCCAGGTTAATAAATCTACATCGCCAGCCTTTTCCTGATCCGGCTTAAAGACGGAGGCTTTACGCCTACAAAGGAAGAAATATAATACTGCGGGATGCGCTGCTGCAGGTCGGGATAGTTGTTGACGAATTGCAGATAACGTTGCTCCGGCTGATCGCTATAAATAGAAGTGATTTTTTTTATGGCATTCAAATACAGGTACTCACAAATCAACCGGCCAAATTTTTCCCCTTCTTTTATTTTGCTGTAAAGCAATTGAAGATTTTCATAGGAAATCGCCAGTATTGTGGTTGGCTCAATACACTGGATGCTGCGCTGCGAAGCAGAATGATCGAGAAAACTTTCGTAATTACAGGTAAATTCATTTTCCTTTCCAAAGTCAAATGTCAGCTCCTCCCCGGAGTCTTTAATACTGTAGTACCGGATCAGCCCCTTCTCAATAAAACCCGCTTCCCGGCAAACCTGTCCTTCCCGCAGAAAATAATCATTCTTCTGGTATTCCCGGCTCACAAACAACGAGGAAATGAATAGCTTCTCGGCTTCATCCATACGGATGAAATGTTCCATAGCCCTGATCAGATTAGTGTGTATGCTCATCGGTAAGCCGGTTTATTTGTACTTGTATGCCTTGTTTTTCGGTATCTGTTTTAGCTAACTGCCAGGCTCTATGAAAGCTCGCTTTTGCTTTATCATTATCAATATTCTTATACAGTTCTCCCAGCAGCACATAATAGAAATGATTATTTTCCAGCTTCAACTTTTCTGCTTCTGCCAGCGCTTCCTGCTGCCCGTTTGCTTTATACAGGGCGAAAGTACGGTTCAGTGCTACACTGGGGGAGTAATTGATCATCAGCAGGGCGTTGTATAACTGCAGGATCTCTTCCCATTTTTCCGGCGTATCCTCTTTCACACAATGCCAGTAAGCGATCCTGGCTTCCAGGTGATAGGAACTGATCTCATTGCCTTCGGCAGAAAGCTGCAGGAAATAAATGCCCTGGTTGATCAATGCCTGATCCCATAGCGCTTCATTTTGCGCTTCATACAGTACCACTTCGCCTTCGCCGGCCTGCCTGGCATTGAAGCGGGAAGCGTGGAAACACATAAGGGCAATGAGCGCATTTGTTTTGGGCCGGTTGGTTTTGTCGTAAGCCGTAAGCATTAATCCCAGGCGGAGCGCTTCCAGGCAAAGATCCTGTTGCAGGATCTGGTTCTGTGTCTGGGAGTAATATCCTTCACTGAAAAGCAGGTAGATAATATGCAATACATTATCCAGCCGCTGCGGAATTTCATTTTCCGGGGGCAACTCCATCCTGATCTTTTCTTCGCGCAGTTTCTCTTTCGCCCGGAACAATCTTTTATTAATGGTTTCTTTATTGGACAAAAAAGCTTCTGCAATTTCATCTATCCCGAAACCGCAAAGGATGCGCAGCGCCAGCCCTATCTGTGCCTCGCTGGCAATAGACGGATTACAGATGGCGAAAAGCATTTGCAGCTGGCTGTCTTTGATATTCTCCTGTGAGAAACTCAGCGCTTCGGCATCATCCACCAGTTCTTGCCGGGCCACTATTTCGGGCAATACTTTTTTGTCGAATATTTTATTTCTTCTGAAATGATGTATGGCTTTTTGTTTGGCTACGGTATAAAGCCAGGCAGCAGGATTGGGAGGGAGTCCTTTCACGCCCCATGTTTCCGATGCGAGTAAAAATGTTTCACTCACAATATCTTCTGCGATCTCAATATGCTGCAACCCAAAAAGTTTGCTGATCACAGCCACCATTTTTGAGAATTCCTGCTTAAATAAATACTTCAGTGATTCGTGTTCCTTTTCCATACTAAAACAGTAAAAACCACTCTAACGAAAGAGTGGTTTTCTTTATTTCCGTGATACTGGTTACGAAACTATTTCCCTCACTTCCACACAGCCTTGGGAGTCCAGCACCGGGCAGCCATGAGCCAATGTGGTAGCTTCTTCCAGCGTATCGGCCTGCACTACTAAGAAGCCGCCCAGCCGTTCCCTGATTTCTACAAACGGCCCATCGGTAATAACGCCTCCTGCTTTTAATACTTTTCCTTCTGTAGAAAGGCGACGGCCGTTACTCACCAGTTTGCCCTGTGCAGCAATACCGCCTGTCCAATCCTGCCACTTCTTCATCAGCGACTGGAAGTCTTCCGCAGAGTATTCGCGGTAGGCATATTCCGACTGGCGAAATAACAATAAGAATTCTTTCATCTTTTTATAATTTAAATCACGGATGAAATATATGAATTAATTTGCTTTGGCGGCAAACATCCCCGGCGTATAGCTTCCTGCTGAGGTACGGAAAGCCACATTAATGCGGTTATAGCTGTTAATGGTAGTAACTGCTATGGTCAGGTCTACAATCTCTTCCTCTGAAAACTGCTGACGAACTACGTCATATACTTCATCGGGTACGTCGCCGTTCGTAAGCCTGGTAACTGCTTCTGCCCAGGCAAAGGCAGCCCGCTCACGGTCGGTATACACAGTAGCTTCTCTCCAGCCCGCCAGCATATAAATGCGCTGCTCCGTTTCTCCTTCTGCACGTGCATCTTTGGAGTGCATATCCAGGCAAAATGCGCAGCCATTCATCTGGGATACCCGGAAATAAATTAAATGCTGCAGGGATTTTTCAATGGATGATTTTGCAAGATACGCGCCTACGCCATATAATGCTTTTACTGCGTTAGCTCCTTTTGTCAGCAGATTGATTCTCTGTTTCATGTTTTTAAGTTTTTATTGGTGATGAATTTGTTCGTTTATACACCAATAAGGATCGGTAAAAAGGAAATTGGACATCTTCCGGGAATTTTTTTTAAAATATTTTTCAGGCAGATGGGTAAAGGATATCCACGCATGTGCCCGGTAATGAAAGCCGTTGGTTCCCATTTTTCTGATGCCTTTGCAGGAAAAACACGCAAAATACCACGCCACCATTCCGGTGAATCATTTGTTAATCCACTCGCTTTTACAATTGTAAAACACTCCGGCGGACCGGAATTTTTTCTTTTGACGGATGATTCAACACAATTATCCCCGCATCGGGAAAATGCTGGCCCTTCTTGTTTTTGTGCTGCCATTTACCGCTATATCTGTAAAGGCCCAGGAAATAAGACCTTTGTACAAAGATTCCATTCCCAACAGTATCGGGAAAACTGCACCGGCAGATGCACCTACCATTACTATCTATAAGCCGGAAAAGCCCAATGGGGCGGCGGTGATCATCTTCCCCGGCGGTGCATACGCCTTCCTGGCCTTCGCAGAGGAAGGCACCAAAATCGCAGAAGCATTCATTACAAAAGGAGTCACCGCCTTCGTGGTAAAATACCGGCTGCCCTCAGATGCCACCATGCGCGATAAAAGTATAGGACCGCTCCAGGACGCACAGCAGGCCATTAAACTGGTACGCATGAATGCCGCGGAATGGGGACTGGACCCACATAAAATAGGGATTGCAGGCTATTCCGCCGGCGGACACGTGGCCTCCACGCTGGGCACCCACAGCGCCAGGAGCTATGTGCCCAATAAGGAAAACACCGATCTGCGCCCGGATTTCATGATCCTCGTATACCCCGTAATAAGCATGAACAAGGACCTGGCGCACCAGGGATCAAGCATCAACCTGATAGGGAGTGAGCCTTCCAAAGAAAAAATTGCCTTCTTTTCCAACGAAGAGTGGGTGAACAATAATACACCGCCGGCCTATATAACGCATACCAGCGATGATGCCGTGGTGAATGTAAATAACAGTATCGCCTTTTACCAGGCCATGCTGAGAGGAGGCATTCCCGCTGAACTGCATCTCTATCCCACCGGCAACCACGGCTTCACCCAACGGTTACCCGTAAACGAATGGCTGGACCCCATGGTGTGGTGGATGAAAAGAGGGGGCTGGATTCCCAACACCCCCTGATCTGATATAAATCATGGCATAGCCGTATGAACAGGTCGCGCAGCGGGCCTGGAATGCAGTAACTTTATCAGCGGCCGCTCTACTTTGTAGTAGAAGAAAATACCCACCGCCACCGCCAGCACCATATGTACGATAACAGAAAGATCGGCATTCAGGAAATAGCCGGTGGCGGCATATATCTGCGCGATGAAATAATAAAAAGTATAGTGGGTCAGGTAAATAGAATAAGAAGCATCGCCTATCAATAAACCCCATTTGTTATTCCAGAGCTTTGTCCAAACACCCTGCTTCTCCAGGAAAATGCAACCCGCCAGGATACACGCACTGGGCAAACCCCACAATAACACCCTTTTCAAACTGCCGGTACCACCGGTCACACTGCTCAGTTCAGAAATATTTCCAAATCCATACACGATGTTATAAATATAACCGCCCACGCCCAGCAGGAGCAGCAGCCCGGCTACGCCGGCAGCCACTTTTGCATGCCGGTACAGCCAGAAAATGATCACCCCAAAGAGAAACTCCAGCATGATAGGGTTAGTGTAAAATATCAGCCGGAAATCAGCTGGCTTCAGCAACTGTCCCACCGCCACCAGCGCAGGAATAACAAGTAACAGCAACAAGGTTTTGTATTTTGTACGGAACAGGATCAGGAAGAAGAAAAGGAAATAGAACCACCACTCAAAACTCAGCGACCAGCCCACCACCAGGATAGGCGCCAGCCACTTCTGCGAGTTCAATACAGGCAGCATAAAGATCGTATCCCGCCATCCGTAAAGAATAGCGGTGATGGGGTACATCTGGTCAAAAAAACAAAAGAACACCATGTAGCACACACTGGCTACATAATAAATAGGGTTGATCCGCAGGAACCGTTTCTTCAGGAAATCCACGCCGTCACGCGCACCAAAATAGTTACTGGCTACATAACTGATGATAAACCCCGATATCCCAAAAAAGAGATCTACGCCAATAGCACCAAAGTTTTCGAGGAAATAAAATTTTTGCTGATGGGAAACGGTGAATGCTTCCTGTAAGTCGATGGCGTGTACATGTACCACGAGGATAACTGCTACTGCCCTTAATAACTGTATGCTGTTAATCTTCATAAAAAGGGATACTGATTGAGGGTAAAGGATGGCAACACCGGTCACTTTTGTGTAAAGCAAGTTAAACCGGGCTGCTGTAATTACACTTCAGTCAGTACCCTGCTGTCAGTTACGCGATCTGTTCCATGCTTCCCGGCTGATTGTAAACCAATTATGCATCGTTTCGCCGTCGTGAAAAGTGCCGTCCAGGCTCAGCCCCACCTTCTCTAAAACGCGCTTCGACGCATCGTTGTTTACATCGGCAATGGCATAAATATTTTCCAGCCCGAGCCGGTTAAAGCCATATTCCAGGCTGGCCCGCGCACATTCCGTAGCATATCCCTTTCCCCAGTATTTTTTTATAAAACGATAGCCGAGGTCGTAGTAGTTAACATGGCCGTTGGTAGGTTCTTTTATCAGTTTTAATCCCGCCCATCCCACAAACTGGTTGGTATCTTTCTCTATCACCGCCCATCTGCCAATACCGTTCTCCCGGTATTGCTGCCGGATCAACTGAATGGCCTCCCGCGATTCTTCTATGGTGCTTACGGGTTTGTTACCCAGGTATAAATGTACCGCTTCATCTGAATCCAGTTCAAACATGCCGGCGGCATCAGCAGGTATCAGTTCCCTTAAAATCAACCGGGGGGTAGATGCGAAAATCTCCATACACGTGTCATTTGCCGCCCAATTTAAAGGAACTATCTATAAGAACAAAAATTGGGATACTTACCTGGTCATCAACAGGAAATTACTGCCTGCTTCTGCTTCGGTCGATTTTTTCTGGTACTGGTAAGGAGAGAAGCCTGCAAACTCCTTGAAGGCCCTGATGTAGTGGGATTGATCAGCATAATCATGCTCAAAGGCAATATCAGACAACTTGCTGTAGTTGTTGCTTTTTAATTGCTTCAGGGAATTTTGAAAACGGCATATCCGGGAAAATAATTTCGGAGAGATGCCAACGCCCTGTTTAAACCGGCGCTCGAAACTTCTTTCCGTTAACTGCAACTGCTGCTGTAAGTCCTTTAACGAAATACTGCCACCGGATGCAATGATCTGCGATAAGGCGAAGTGCGTCACCTCATCGGCAGGCGTACTGTTTTCATTTATCTGCTTAAATAAAAAAGCAGCAATAACGGCTATCTTCTCCGTTAATGAAGGCGTGTTGCCTAACCTTTCTGCCAGGTAAAAATCCCTGGTAGCCGCCAGTATATCCAGGTCTAAACAGGAATTGGTTAACTCATCGGCATTCAAACCAAAAACAGATTTCAACGCATGCGGATAACAACACACCCCAATGGAACAGATGGTGCCTGTTACCTGCAGCTCCGTATATTTCGTGGTTTGGCCGTACAACAACAAATCAGGCAACTCTTTGTTTTCCTGGTAAAAGGTACCGCTGTCCGACTGCTGGAAAATTAAACCCGGACAACCATCTGCCATTGGCCCCAAAATTTTAGGCACGTGGGCAACATCATTACTCTCCAGCGTCCAGAAATAACGGACGTGGTTTTTAAGATATGCCGGTGGTGGTAATTCCTGGTACTTCATTTTAATAGCAGATGAATTATATTCAAGGTAATAATTTTTAATGATTTCATAATAATCTACTAGATTTGTAGACTAATTACATTCCCCCATGAACATTGCAACACACCGTTTCATCGCCAGCCTGGCATTATTATTAGCTACCAGCATTGGATTTGCACAAAATAAAATAGTTGTTTTCCAGTCGGATTTCGGTTTGAAAGATGGCGCCGTTTCTGCCATGAAAGGCGTAGCCTCCGGCGTATCGCCCGACCTGAAACTATATGACCTCACCCATGAAATACCCGCATACAATATATGGGAGGCCGCCTACCGGCTGGAACAAACAGTGCCCTACTGGCCCGCAGGCACCGTGTTCGTATCGGTAATAGACCCCGGCGTGGGTACCAGCCGTAAATCGGTAGTGCTCAAAACAAACAAAGGCCACTTTATTGTAACACCAGACAACGGCACTCTCACCCTCATTGCGGCCTCCGAAGGCATCGCGGAAATACGTGAAATCAATGAAGCCGTGAACCGCCGAAAGGACTCGCAGAAATCCTACACTTTCCATGGCAGGGATGTATATGCATATACCGGCGCGCGACTGGCAGCAGGCGCTATCACCTTTGAAGAGGTAGGATCGGTATTGCCCAAAGAGGTAGTAAAAATACCTTACCAGGCGGCCGTGCTGGAAGGCGGAAAACTAAAGGGCAACATCTCCATCCTGGATGTGCAATATGGTAACGTGTGGACCAACATCACCGCCGATCTCCTCAACCAGCTGCATCCTCAATACGGCGATGTACTGCAGGTCACATTTTTCCATAACGGAAAAAAAGTACATCAAACAGCGGCGCCGTACAGTCAAACTTTTGGCGCAGTACCGGAAGGAAAACCACTGAGCTACCTGAACAGCTTACTGCAGCTGTCTTTTGCCCTCAACCAGGGCAACTTTGCCGCTGCCTATCACATCGGAAGCGGTAGTGAGTGGAGCGTGGAAGTAACTTTATCTCCTAAAAAATAAATCGCTACTGATGATAAGATCTTTATACCCTGCCTTTATTTTTGTATTGATCAGCAGCGCTGCCATTGCGCAAAACGCGGCAGATACTATACCGGCCCCGGCTATACGCACTTTGAATGAAGTGGTAACAGTAGGTACCCGCAGCAGTGGCCGCACACGATTAAACACCGTGGCGCCCGTTGATGTTTTTCATCTCTCCAAAATACAAATACTCACACCGCAAAATGATCTGAACCAGATCCTGCAATATATTTCCCCGTCTTTTAACTCCAACCGGCAATCCTCTTCAGACGGAAGCGAGCATATTGATCCCGCCAGCATCCGCGGGCTTGGTCCTGACCAGTTATTGGTATTGATTAACGGCAAACGTCGTCATACTACCTCGCTGGTCAATAACCAGGGCACTGTTGGTAATGGTTCTGTAGGAACAGATCTCAATGCCATCCCTGCTGCTGCCATCGAACGCATAGAAGTGCTGCGCGACGGCGCCTCAGCGCAATACGGCTCCGATGCCATTGCAGGGGTGATTAATATCATCCTGAAACAAAACACGCAGCAGCTGTTTGCCGCATTAACCGGCGGTGTTACCTCCCGCGGCGATGGAGGCCTTGGTCAGCTGAGCCTCAACTACGGCGCCGGTCTCGGCAAACAGGGCGGTTATATCAATATCACCGGGGAAGCTTACCAGAGAGGTAAAACCACCCGCGCACAAAATAATAACCTAATCATCTTCGATCAGTCGTCTCTCGATAATTATTTCGCGTACGACTTTACCAATGATCCCGCCGCTTCCCGGAAGTACGACGACGATATGCTGAAGCAGAAAGGACTAAAAAGAAATGATTTTAATTTCCAGATCGGCGATGCACAAATAAAGAATGGCGGCGTATTCTATAATTTATCGCTTCCTTTTAACAACAGCAAAAGTGAATTCTATTCTTTTGGCGGCTACAGTTACCGCCAGGGCGAAGGCTTCGGCTTCAGACGCTTACCAAGCGATCCTACCGTAAACGTATATACGATTTACCCCGATGGTTTTCAGCCTACTACTGATTCACGTATCCACGACCGTTCTATCGCCGTAGGACTGAAACATAAATTTGGTGAATGGCAGGCCGACCTGAGCAATACACTGGGCGACAACCGTTTCGACTATGAGGTAGATCATACCGTAAATGCCTCGTTGCAGAATGCATCTCCCACCAGCTTCAAAGCCGGCGGACATGAATTTTTACAGAACACTACCAACCTCGATTTCAGCCGTCGCTTTGCAGGCGTGGCTGCTGGCTTTAACCTGGCCTTTGGCGCAGAGTTCAGGGTAGATGATTACCGCATCCGCACCGGGGAAGAGGCTTCCTGGAAAAATTACGCCTTGATGGAAAACCCGGATGGTACCGTGTCTAACCCCTCGGGACTGGCAGGCGGATCGCAGTCGTTTACCGGGTTTTCACCGGATAATGCCATCCATAAAAACAGGAATAACACCGGTGTTTATATAGATGGCGAACTGGATGTTACTTCCAGGTGGCTGATCAGCGCGGCATCGCGGCTGGAACACTACAGCGATTTCGGAACAGCGCTGAGTGGTAAATTTGCGACAAGGTATAAAATTTCTGATGCGTTCAACGTGCGTGGCGCCGTGAGCAATGGTTTCCGGGCGCCCTCCCTGCATCAGCAGTATTTCAGTTATGTGAGCACGGATATTTTACCGGATAACACGCTCGGTCAATCCGGGTTCTTTACCAACCAGAGCACCGTGGCAAAAGCATTGGGTATCCCAAAGTTGAAACAGGAAACATCTGTAAACTACAGCCTGGGCTTTACCGCACAGGCCGCCCATAATTTCAGCATCTCTGTAGATGGTTATCTTACCAACATCAAAAACAGGATTGTGTTAACCGGCAGCTTCGGCTTCGATGCCAACGGCGATCCGGTGGAAGCTATCCAGCATATTATCAATCCGCTGGGCGCCAGTTCTGCACGATTTTTCAGCAATGGTATTGATACCCGTACCGCGGGCATCGATGTGGTAGCCGACTATAATCTCCGTTCGGGTCCCCATAGTTTCAATGCTTCGCTGGGATTCAACTACAATAAAAATAAGATCACCGGCAACCTGCATATTCCCGACGGTTTAAAAGGACAGGAACAGATCTTCTTTTCTCCCAACGACAGTATTCTTATCACGGATGGTACACCACGCGTAAAGACTAATTTATCGCTTACCTATGGTTATAAAAAATTCAGTGTGTTACTGCGCAATGTATATTTCGGAGAAGTATCCCGCAACAGTTTCCCCTTTGGAGAAGTACAGGTGCACAAAGGGAAAGTGGTAACGGACCTGTCTTTCAGCTATAACCTGAAACCTGTTACCATAACAGTGGGCGCCAATAACATCCTCGATGTTTTCCCGGATGAACAGGTATATGGCAACAGTTATTTCGGCGTGTTTAAATATGCGTCGGTGCAGATGGGCACACTCGGATCATTTTATTTTGCAAGGGTGGGGATTAATATAAACCGTAAGAATTAGCGTATTTGCCTGTTTTAGGAAGTATATATAATAAGCTGATGCCATAAATGTCGGGCTGTCGCTTTGTTAAGCTCTTCATATAGGAGCCCCTGATTTCAATAGCGCCGTTCTTTTTTTTGCCAAGCCCGATCCGCATTCCCAGGTTACCTATCGGCCCTACCGCATGCTGGGTAGTAGAGTCTGTAAAGCTGCCGCCGTTACGGTCTTTGTACTTTACATTTACAGGACCGTAATGGTAGGCCAGTCCGCCTCCCACAAAGAGGCCTACGGAGTTTTTATTATCCAGGGAAGAAAATCCGGCGAAGTTCAGGTTAATGATTAGCGGGATATCGACCATACCCCTGGGCTTTGTCCTGGGACCATCATCCTCATCGCGGGTGTAGTAATACACAATATTACCTTCCGCATCATAATACGATTCCATGTTGGTGTCAGATTCCCCCGACCCGCCAACTGATAATGGAATGCCCACCGAAACAGTCATCTTATCTGTTTCCATCACATTATAACGGATGGCATAGGAAAGGCCGAAGCTGGCGATGCTGCCGTACCTGGACGTATGATCAATAAATGTGGAAAACCCTATGCCGTGTACAAAGCGCTGAGAGAAAACCGGTAACCCGGCCATACAGGCAATTGCTAACAGAACAATTTTTTTCATACGGCAGCTGTGGGATTAGAGGTACCGTATAAAGGTAAAGTAAAAAGCTATTGAAACGGAAACCCGCTCCAATAGCTTTTTACAAACTTCTCTTGTGTTATTGTAATACGTCCAGTATAGGATGATCGATGCCCTGCAAGGTGTTTGCAGCCGGCTTAATCAGTTCCAGCACAGTAATTTTATTGCTGCCTTTTTTCAGCCATTCAGCAGGTACATACAAGGTTTGTTGCGGGCCTACCTGCCAGTATCTGCCCAGGTGGTGTCCATTGATCCATACGGCTCCTTTACCCCACTGCGTCATGTCCAGGTAGGTGTCACCGGTAGAGGAAAGCGTAAAGCTGCCTTCTTTCAGCACCGGTGCATCAGTACCGGCAGCAGAAGGCTTTACAGCCGGCTGAACATCAAAGGGCAGTTTAAATTGCTGCCACTGATGAATAGCCTGGCCATTAAATAATACCTGGCCGGCAATACCTTTTTTATTTTTAAGAAGATAGGGTCCAAAATTGATACGTCCAAGATTTTCTACCAGGATATCCAGGGTAACAGTACCGGCTGGAAGCGTTACCTCCACACTGTCCTGCGCCAAACGGCGGTCCAGTATAGCCACCCTTTTGCCGTTTACGAACACAATACCGTAATCACGGAGATCTTTTATTTTCAGCAGGCCACTATGTCCGCCGGGAACGGTAGTGCGATACAGCACAAATCCATAAGCCTGGTTAAGATCTTCAAACGTTAACGGATCTACGCTTTTAATGGCCGCGGGCAATTTGTTGAAAACTGCTGCGCTGCGTTCAAAGGTGATCTGTGGGGTGGTGATTACCGGTTTCTTTGCGGGAACTTCGGGTAAAGTTACGCCCGCCGGCAGATGCCTGGCTATCACTTCGCGGAACTTCATGAATTTTGGTGTGGCATTTCCTGCTTCATCCAGTGGCGCATCATAGTCGTAACTGCTGATCTGCGGCTCATAAGGACTCTTATCATTATAGTTCGCGCCATTCATATAGCCACGGGTAGTGCCACCGTGAAACATGTACATGTTAATGGAAATGCCGGCTGCGAGTACACGATCCAGGCGGTCGAGGAAGTTTTCATAAGGAATGGTGTGGTGCTTTTGTCCCCAGGAATCAAACCAGGCCGGGTACCATTCGGCAATATAAAACGGCCCTTTGCCATTGTGGTTTTCTCTCACCAGCTGTTTTACCTTTTGCGGATCATCGATACCGTTTACTGCCGGCAGCAAACCGGGCAGATGGCCTTTGGCTACATCGGCTGCGGGATCGCAGGTGTAAAGCAGCCCGTCGAAACCTGCGTCAATAAACATCTTCCGGTTAATGTCGAGGTAGCTTTTATCATTGGAGTAAGAACCATATTCATTTTCTATCTGCACCATCAGGATGTTGCCGCCGTGATTTATCTGCAAGCCCGATAGTTGTTTTCCAACTGCCTTGATATAATTATTATAGGCGGCGAGGTATTGCGGTTCTTTACTGCGCACCTCGAGACCTTTTATGTTCTGCAGCCAGTATGGATATCCGCCAAATTCCCATTCGGCGCAGGCATACGGACTAGGGCGTAATACCACCCACAATCCTTCTTCCTGTGCTATTTTTACAAAGGCGGCTACATCGTTGTTGCCGGAAAAATCATAATGTCCTTTTTCTGGCTCGTGCATGTTCCAGAACACATAGGTGCCTACGGTATTCAGTCCCATTGCCTTTGCCATTTTCAGGCGGTCACGCCAGCTTTCACGCGGCACGCGCAGGTAATGGATCTCTCCTGAAATCATCTGGAAAGGTTTGCCGTCCAGCAGGAAGGCGGAGTCGCCGAGCTGGAAAGTGTGTTGTGCAAACAACTGTATGCTGCACAATACCATTAAAATTACAACGCTTAGTTTTTTCATTATCTACTGTTTATTGCTTAGGTTACCTGTCAATGTAACTACTGACCGTGGCGGAATGTGAATAATGTTACCGGAAATATAGCCTGGCGTTAGGTTTTCCTGCGCGCTGGTGGTATAGCTGCGCATACTGCCTGTTTTTAGTTCCCTGCAGTGTATGTTGGCATCAGCGGCAGTGCTGCCGTTGTTAATCACCACTATCCGGAGGGTATTATCTTTGTTTTTATAAGCAGACAGATAGAGATTTTTCGACGCTGCGCTATCGCTCATAACTGCCTGCACCCTGGTAGCGCCGGGTCTTATAAACCGGCTGTAGTTGCCTAACACCCACATCATTTTGGTATCGCGCAGCTGCCCGTCTGTTTTATTTTTATCGATATAAATCAATCCATCTTTATAATTATACGGCGAAATGGCGAGCCACCACTGCCAGGCAGCGGCATTTGCAATAGTAAGATCGGAGTGGATTACCCGCGCCATATAAAGCGCTGCATCCATGCCAAGGTCTACACCGGCGCCATTTATTTCTCCCGCGTTATCTCCCAGGATACAATATTCCGATTGCCAGAATTCCAGCCCGTTCAGCGCGGTATGCAGCCGTTTTCGTATAGCGGTGGCCGTATCTTCCGGCGAAGTAGTGAAATAACTATGGGCGGCGATGCCTTTGTATACATTGGGGAGGTTGCCCACGTAAGTCCGGCTATGAGGATTAAAGAAGGCATTTATCTGTGAGCCTTTGCCCGGCTTATCTTCCGGGGCATAGAGGTAATTGATTTTTCCTGCTTCTGTAATCAGTATGTTTACCGGCAGCTTTGCTTCGCTGAAAGTTTTGCTGATGGTTTTGGTAAAGCCTGCAATCTGTTCATTGTTATAAGGGCAGCCTTCCTGTCCGCCATCGCTCCAGTCCCACTGTGGTTCATTTACCGGGCTGATATAATTGATACTAACGCCCGTGGCTATACGTATGCCCTGCACTACCTCTTTCAGAAAAACAGCGGCAGCAGCATACTTGTCCGGGGAAAGGTTACATTGTCCCTTGTCGGCAAAGGCTTTTCCGTTGCTGGTAAACACTGCCGGCGGGCTATTCAGGAAACCCAGGAAATCTGTAACGCCGCGTTGTTTTGCCGCCTGTAAAAACCACAACTGGCCGGATTGTTTTTTCCAGTTGTAGGTATGATCCGCCTGCAGAAAGGATTCCGCGCGACGCCATTCGTCTTTGATGCCACTGTTATCGCCTTGTTCCGCACTGCCGGCGCCGATGTTAAAACGCCACATCGACAGGCCAATGCCTTTGGGCTGGCCGTTGGCGGTGGTATCGGTGCTAAACAGCCAGTCGGCTATCTGGTTACGTTTGCTATCCGGCCAGTTGCCGGTAAACTGACCCGCCCACGCATCCGAAGCCGCGAAGTTGCGGATCGTTTGCGCTGTTTTATGTAGGTCGATGTTCACCTGGATAACGTTGCTGTTGCTTTGTTGCGATAATGCAGTATGCAGCGCAAAGCACAGCGGCAGTGAGCAAATGATTTTTTTCATGTTCCTAAAACGCTTTGCTTCACACAAAGCCGCCGGAAAATAGCAAAATGCCCGTTAAATATTTTTCAATTATGATAACCGGCAGGCTAACATAGCAGCTTTGTGTGAAGCGGATGAGTGTTTAATAACCCTTGTTCTGCTCCAACAGGCCGTTGGATGACAGGATTTCTGTTCTCGGAATCGGCAGCCAGTAATTTTTTTCAGCGAACAAACGGCCGGCAAGCGCTACTTTTCTAGTATACGTATATACGCCACTGTTATTAACGCTGATGTTGATGCCGTAAGCAGGAACATTTTCTGTTACAATAGCTGTTCTCCAGCGCCGTACATCATAAAAGCGATGTTCCTCAAATGCCAGTTCTACCTGTCTTTCATGATGAATAGCCTCACGCATCTGGTCTTTACTCAGGCCGGCCGGAAGCACCGGTTGCTGTACACTGGCACGCTGCCGGATCTGGTTAACCGCGGCATATACGCTGGCATCAGGCCCTGCTGCTTCATTTTGTGCCTCTGCATAGTTCAGCAATACTTCTGCATAACGTAAATAGATCCAGGGCTGTAATCCAGCCACGTCCCAGGGATTATCGATCGGGTTTTTATCGTCCATGAATTTTTTAAGATAGTAGCCAGTTTTAGTGGAGTTCCAGTTGGAAGGGCCATCTTTTCCATCTTTTCCACCGGGAGAAAATGGTTGTACCGTAGATCCCCTGTATGGTGCGCCATTATAAAGAATAGTGGCGTAAAAACGGGCATCCCTGTTCGCATACGGCTGTTGCGCGTTATAGCCGGATGTTGGATCGGTGATCAGTTTACCATTTTTCATTTCATAAGCATCTACCATGTTCTGCAGCGGGGTATTACCTGCCCATCCGCCGTAACCATTAGGACCATTGGATATTTCCAGGCACACGTGGCGGGCGCCTACGGCGTATTGCCGTGCAAAAATGATTTCATTGTTATCTGCTTTCAGGAACAACTGGCTGTAGTCTGCTGCGAGGGAAAACTTCGACAGGTTCATCACTGCTTTAGCAGCATCAGCTGCGGCTTGCCAGGTGCCAACGTTGTACAACGGACTTGCTGCATATAATAATAAGCGTGCTTTCAGCGCCATGGCAACGGCCTGAGTTGCCCTGCCGGTCTGCCAGCTGCCATCGTTGTCAGCCGGCAGGTCTGCTGCTGCGGCGGTGAGTTCACTCACGGCATAATTCATAGATTCCTGCAGGGTGGCCCTTTTAAATAAAGCCGGATCTGTAAGGTCACTGGTGAGCTGGTACTCTTTATCACCCATCAGCACCACGCCGCCATAATTGCGGATCAGATCATGGTACCGGAACGCCCGGATAAAGCGCAACTCTGCGGTCAGCTTTTTACGGAGAGAGGCGCTCATTTCCACGCTGTCAATGTTATTCAGTGCGTAATTACATTCCCGGATACTGCGATAGCTTCTTCCCCAGATAGTACCTGCAATGCCGGTATTTTCCGGTGCAATCTGCCCCTGTTGGATCACCCAGGTATTATCGTCGTTGTTATAAATGGATTCGTCGGTGATAGAGCTCCAAAGGCCGTATTCAAAGCCTCTGCCAAAACCCGGATTAGTACCTTCTCCTTCTTTATCCTGTAATTTGATGCTCGTGTACCGGTTGATCACGTAATTCTGAAACAAAGCGGAATCGCCCAGTACGGCGTCGGCCAGGATACGGTCGGTAGGCGTAATATTCAGAAAGTCCTGTTTGCAGGAGGAAAATAATCCTGCGGCAACTAAAGTTAAACTGTATATAAAGTGCGTTGTTTTCATGACTGCTTTTTTTCTGGTTTAGAATCTAACATTTACCCCCACATTGATGATCCGCTGCTGTGGATAAAACTGTCCCCTTTCATTATTTCCTTCAGGATCGTAGTCTTTTACCTTGGTAATGGTGAAAAGGTTAAATGCGTTGGCATACACTCTCAGACTGCCAATATTTATGCGGGACAGAATGTCCGATTTGAACGTATAACCGAGCGATACATTTTTCAACCGCAGGAAAGCAGCGTTGTTGAGCCAGAAATTATTTTGGAAACGGCCGCCATTTACAGAATTAGAAGCGCGTTCATCTACTCTTGGATACGAGCCGCCGGTATTGGTGGGACTCCAGCGGTTATCTGCCCAGCTGCTGTAATAGTTACCAATGGTACCGGATTCAGGTAATACATATTGACTTACATGCGACTGTCCGGCTAATAACACCGACAAATCAAATCCTTTGTAATCACCGCCAAGTATAATACCATAGGTGATTTCAGGAATGTTGCCATACTTTGTTCTTACCTGGTCATCTGCATTAATTTGTCCGTCATTATTCACATCGCGGTAGATCAGGTCTCCCAGTTGCGCACCCGACAGGTGTACGTTCTTATTCAGGTCATCCGCAGTCCGGAATATACCGATCACGTCATACAGCAGGTAATTGTTCATAGGACCACCGGTTTTCCGTTGATAAGACAGTGTGCCGGGGGCTTCATCTATAAATTTGATTTCGTTCTTTGCATAGGTGATGTTACCGGAAATGTTATAGTGAAAACCGCCGCTGGTAGTGTTGTCGTAACCCAGGGTCGCTTCTATACCATTGCTGTTTACCTTACCGATATTTTCAGCAGGTACCAGCGGGAAAGCAGGATCGAATGGATTCACAATGCCGGAAGTCTGCGGCAGCGACGCATTCCGTTGGGTAAGGATCTTGGAACGCTTCTGCTGGAAGTAAATGAACTCCAGGTTAAAATGTTGCAGGAAAGCCACATTAAAACCCAGATCCATTTTCCGCGCAATCTCCCAGGTGATATACGGGTTGCCCAGTTTGGTAAGATCAATGCCAGAAAGGATCTGGCCACCGGTTACGTATTGGTTTACGATGGAGTAGTTATCGAAATACTGGAATAAACCCACATTGTCATTTCCCAGGGTACCATAAGAGCCGCGCAGCTTCAGATCATTAATAAAACTTACGTTTTTAAACCACTCTTCTTTTGAAACGCGCCAGCCGGCAGATACGGAAGGGAAAAAGCCATACTGCTCGCCTTTCGGGAAAATAGAGGAACCGTCGTAACGGGCCTGTACTTCCAGCAGGTATTTTTCCATATAGTCATAGGCAATTCTGCCGAAATAACTTTTTCTCGTAAAACTGTAACTGGTGCCGGAATTGTTTTTATCCGTGGCAGCAGATCCTCCCTGCGACATCTCAGGCGTTTGCGGCGTTGGGAAGTTCAAGCGGATCGCACCTAAGGTATCCTGGTCAGTTTTGCTTTGCTCATAGCCAACAAGGGCCGTGATATTATGCTGGCCAAAACGACGGGCAAAGTTCAGCTTAATATTGCTGGTGATCAGCGTCATGTTCCGCTGCTGCTGGGCAAGTGAAGCCAGTCCGTTGGAACCGCCTACCACTGTTTTATCGTACGATTGTGTAGTCTGGTTATAAGTATATTCTTTATAAGGAGTGGCGAAGCTTTTATTGGAACTCCAGGATTTATCAGCCGATAAGTATCCGTCCAGCGACAACCCTTCTACACCCGGTATGGCATACGATCCTTTCAGGATACCATTAAATACCTGTGTAGGGTTGCGCGCAGTACCACCGGCGTCAGTTACCTGCATCACCGGGTTATTGTTTTCAATACCGGTGGTAGGCAATCCGTTCGGATACCTGTCCAACACGGTAGGATAAGCACGGTAAATACCCCGGAAAATGTCATCTGCACTGGTAGTAGGGTAAAGGCGGTCTTCCTCCCTGCCCGATAAATACAGGCTTACCTTTAATCTCTTCGTTACATCTGCATCAATATTTGACCGGAAATTATACTGGTTATATTTGGTCACCCCGCTTTTATACAATCCATCCTGGCTGATCATGCCAAGTGAAACATAATAACGCACATTTTCACTGCCACCATTTACGGAAAGACTATGTTGATTTTGGGTGGCCACTTTCTTTAAAGTAGCTTCCTGCCAGTCGGTATTCGGGAAATTCACCGGGTCTGACCCGTCACGGAATTTCTGGAGTTGCTCGTCAGTATAAAACTGGTTCATACCACCAGCAGGATTATTATAATATTGGATTTCATTCCTGATCTGCGCATAAGTGGCAGCATCGGCCATTTTGGGCAAGCGGCTGGGAGATGAAAATCCCTGGTTAAAGCTGTAATTGATCACCGGTTTGCCGGTTTTACCCCGTTTAGTAGTGATCAGCATTACGCCGTTGGCGGCCCTGCTACCATATACCGCGGCAGATGCATCTTTCAATATCGATATGCTTTCAATATCATTGGGGTCCAGCCGTTCCAAACCACCTATTTGTCCGGGTACGCCATCTACTACCATCAGCACATCATTGTTGCCGGTAGTGGCCAGTCCGCGGATAGTAATGCGGGAACCATCCTTTCCCGGCTCGCCGGAGCGGTTATTGGCAATAACCCCGGAGAAGCGGCCGGTGAGGGCATTGGACACGTTCGGCTGTGGACTCTGCAAAATATCAGCTCCTTTTACCACGGAAATAGATCCGGTCAGCGTAGCTTTCTTTTGAGTGCCATATCCCACTACCACTACTTCATTTACACTTTTGCTCAGGGATGTCAATGCTATTTTTAAGGGAGACAGGTTCTTTACAGGCACCGTCATCGCTTCATAGGCGATGTGGTTAAATATCAGGGTATCACCCGGTGCGGCGTTAAGGGAAAATTTGCCCTCCGCATCTGTCAGCGTACCAGTAGCTTTATTTTTTACACGTACTGTAACACCGGGAACAGGCTCACTGGCATCGGTTACTTTTCCCGTAATGGGGGTTTGTTGTGCCTGTACGTTCATTCCCATCAATAACAAGGTGATTGCCAGCATAAGTTGAAAGAAAGGTTGGCGCCGTAATAGGACAAACACCTGATGGTCCGTTCCGGATTGAAGTTGTTTCATAACGCAATAATTTAAATTGGAAGAGTGGAATACCCATTTTGGTTGCATGGAAGATGTACGCATCTTTTCATGATACCCGCAATGTACTATGCCGGGCAGACATCATAGAGGGGGTAAATCATTTAAAAAAGGGGGTAAAATCGTAAAATATTACAGGGGTATTTCCCCCGGGCATCTCGCCCAGGATATGCATAAAGTGCCATCCACGGCTAATTACAGGAATTTACCCCTCAGTTTCGGTGACATTGAAGTCCCGGTTAAAAGAATGGCGGTATTTTTTTACATAATCGGAAGGGTTCATCCCAAACAGTTTTACAAACTGTTCGCGGAAATACTTTACATCACCAATGCCCACCTGCATGGCTGCCTGCGTAATGGTGTAGTTTTCCTTGAGCAGCAAAACGGCTGCCTTCCGGAGACGGATGGACCGGATAAAGGAATTGATGGTTTGACCGGAAATGGATTTTACCTTTTTATACAAACTGGAGTGGCTCATCCCGATTTCCAGGGTGAACTTTTTAATGGAGAACTCCTCGTTTTCGAGGTTGTCTTCAATGATCTCTATGCACCGTTTCAGGAAGTCCTGGTATTCGGCAGGTACCTTAATATTGCTGTTTTTGAGGGTGATGCGGTCAAAGAAATACTGCTGCAGCAGGTTGCGGTTCTTGATGATGTTATTCACTTTAGCCATCAGCAGGTCCTTGTCAAATGGCTTGGTAATATAGTCATCAGCCCCGCCTTCGAGGCCACGGAGCCGCGTATCCGACGCGGAAGACCCGGTAAGCAGGATCACAGGGATATGACTCACAGTGTCCGTTTGTTTGATTTTACTGCATAGCTCCACCCCGTCCATACCCTGCATCTGGATGTCGCTGATCACCAGGTCGGGCATAAATTTCTGAACGGCTGCAAACCCGCTGGTACCATTGTCAGCTTCATATACAATAAATTTGTCTTTGAACAGCTGCCGGAGATATTGCCGTATTTCATCATGATCATCAATCAGCAAGATCGATTTCTTTTCGGTAATCGTGGTAGTCGTCCCTTCTGCCTCGGGAACTTCCGGTTGAGGCAAGGCCGCAACAGTGGTGAGTTCTTCGAGGAAAGCAGATTTCTGAGGCGCATTTTCCCTTAGCAGCACACCGGCAAAATGTCCGCTTCCCTTTTTCAGGGTGATATGGAAAGCGGTGCCTTTGTTGACCTCACTCTGGTAGGTGATACTGCCATGATGACTGTCGATGAAGTGCTTGACCAGGTAAAGGCCAATCCCAAAGCCCGTTTGCAGTGACTCCTTCCGGTCCTGCGCCCGCTGGAATTTTTCGAAGATCCGGTTACCGGCGCTGCCTTCAATACCACAGCCACTGTCTTTTATGACAATCGTAACCTCTGCGTCATCACTGGTTACTTCAAAAATGATACTGCCGTTTTCGGGGGTGAATTTAAACGCATTGGAAAGAAGATTAAATACAGCGATTTCCAGTTTCTCACTATCGCCATATATTTCCAGTTGCGTATCCCGGCATTCAAAACGGTAGTCGATCTGTTTCATCCTGGCCTGCTGGGAAAAGCATTGGTATACTTCGTTGCACAGGTGCACAATATCCAGCCGGGAGATGTTCAGCTGATCGCCCTCCCGGTCGGCTTTGCGGAACAGCAGGAGTTGGTCCACCAGGCTAAGCAGGCGCCGGGCATTGCGATATACCACACTGAGGTCAGGGTATTCTTTATTTTGCAGGAGCTCCTTCAGCGGGGTAATGATCAGTGTGAGCGGCGTCCGGAACTCATGGGAAATATTGGTGAAGAAGGATAATTTCTTCTCATTCAGCTCTTTTTCTTTTTCATTTTCAAGATGCGCCAGCTTGATCTCATATTTCAGCCTTTCTTCCCGCGCCTTATACCGGGTGTAGGCATAAATAGCGGCCATAATGCTGCTAATGTACAGGAGATAAGCCCACCAGGTCCGGTACCAGGGCGGCAATACTACCACTGATACCGTGTGAATGGCATTGCTCCACACACCGTCGGCATTGCTGGCTTTGATCTCAAAAATATAGCTGCCTTCCTGCAGATGCGTATAGTTGGCGGTTCTGGTTTGCCCCACATAGTTCCAGTTATTATCCCACCCCTGCAGGCGGTACGCGTAGCTGATTTTATCCGGTAAGGTATATTCCAGTGCAACAAAGTCAAATGCAATGGTGGCCTTATCATAAGGCACGGTAATTTCCCGGATCTCTTCCTGGCTTCGTTTGGATACATATTGATCCAGCTCCGTCACGGAAGTATTATTAATTCTCACGGCAGTTAATAAAACCGGGGGAATTGTGGTTTGAGAATAAATACTATCCGGGTAAAAAATATTGAATCCTTTGATGCCACCAAACAGGAATTCCCCGGATTGTAATTTCAGGGCGGCATTAAAACTGAACTGGTTGCTCTGCAGTCCATCGGAAGCAGAGAAGTTGCGAAAGCTCTTTTTCTTCGGGTCAAACCGCGATAAACCATTAAAGGTGCTAAGCCAAAGATTGCCGGTTTTATCTTCCAGCATCCGCAGTATAGAGTTGCTTGGAAGCCCTTCTGAGGTGGTAAATCGTGTATAATTTCCGTTTTTACGATCAAAGTTCAATAATCCGCCACCATCGGTACCCACCCAAAACGTTCCGTTCTGGTCCTGGTGGATGGAGCGCACCGTGTAGCCAATGTTGAAACGCCGGTGCTGTTTCCGGTCACGGTCTATCCGGATAAGGGTGGAATAATTGCCTCCCCACAGCTGGCCATCCCGGTCCTCTGCCAGGCATTGAAGGTTTACCAGGCTGCTGTCGAAAAGTTCAAAACGGTTTTGCTGCCGGTTAAACAGGTACAGGGTGCCGTTGTTGGTGGTGCTGGCCCAAAGTTGTTGCTGCCGGTCTTCATACACAGTCCACACATTGTTTTCGGCGGTGCGGGTGTAAGGGTTAAAACATACAAAGTGTTCAAAAGTGCCGGTAGCGGCGTTATACCTGTTTACGCCGCCAAACCAGGTGGAAATCCACAGGTCCTGCCGGGCGTCCTGGATAATGGAGGTAATAAAGTTGCTGCTGATATCCGTATTACTGTTGCCGGTATGTTTATAGGTGGTCCAGGTATTGTTTTCCCTGTTCCAGTATTTAAGTCCACCACCATCGGTACCTATCCAGATATTTTTGTGGTTGTCTTCACAGAAAGAGAAGATAAAATTGTCCACTACCCGGGCCACCGGGTCCCTGTTGGGCATATTAAATTCAAACGGGTTGCGTTTGGGTTCTACAATGTTGATGCCGCCACGCAGGGTACCAATCCATTTGCGGCCCTGACGGTCTTCATAAATAGAATACACGGCATTGCTGCTCAGTTGTTGCTCGCCGGCGGTGGTAAAGGATTTGGCAGTACTGTTGGCTGTATTCACCAGGTAAATGCCGTTACCGTCCGAGGCACTCCACATGGTCCCGTCTTTATCGATATACAGGTTAACGATCTTACTGTTTACAGACAGCACATTTTCTGAATATTTGCCGGTGGAAGGAACATAGCGGAATACCCCGGCGTCTGTACCCAGCCATATGTTGCCGGCTCCATCTGCCGTAAGGCAATTACCCCTGCTGATATCCCTGTTGATGATGGTCAACTGCTGCCTGGCAATATCATATTTGCACAAACCTACATTTTGCACAAATACCCAGGCAGCGGCTCCGCTGAATTCAATGGCGGTTACTTCGTAATCAGTAACATCACCGTGATACATGGTTAAGGGAATCTGTTTGCCGGTGGCCTGCCGGCCGTTAAACAGTACCAACCCGCTTTTTTCGGTGCCGATTAAAATATTGCCGGTTTCATCTGATTTTATGGTATGCGTATTTTCGCTGATGATCCGGGAAGTATTGCTGTGAAGGGGCAGATAGCGTGGTAATGTGAACTTTTCGCTCACCGGGTTAAACACACAAACGCCTCTTCGCCCGCCTACCCATAACTGGTGATGGATGTCATCGGCGAGGGTATATACGCCATTATCCACGAGGGAACTGCTGTCATTAATTTTATTCCGGTAGATCCTGAATTTATAGCCGTCAAACCTATTCAGTCCGTCGTAAGTACCAAACCACATAAAGCCTTTGTGGTCCTGGTATACGCTGGTAACGGCATTGTTGGAAAGACCGTCCTCTATACCCAGGTATCTGATGGGGTAACCAATAGCGAAGCTATCTCCCGTTACTATTCCTAACAGTAATAAAATAAAACAAAATTTCCTCACATGGTGCATAGGCTCATTTTAACAGCCATAAAGCTATTATTTCTGCCAGAGATTACCACCATCAATCTTCTTACTGATTTAACTCTTCTACTGTTTGCTTTACCCGGTAAATTCTTCCTGCCCATATTTTCCACTGGAAATAGGCCTGTACACCAACAATGATAACGAGCGGGATCAATGTCAGGTACTTTTGCTGCGTCCAGTGAATGCTGGCAAGAAAGAACGCAAAGATGCCTGCAAAGGCGAGGATTTTTGTGAAGATGGTAATCAGCGCGTACTTCCTGATATTGTGCAATTTTTTTCGCATGCTCTGCAGGAGATTGTATTCCATCGCAGGGCTACGGGCCAATACATACCCTGTAACGCTTTGTGCCAGCATACATAATACCGATACCACCAACAGCAGGTTCAGGTAATATGGTTTTTTGTCGCCGTCAAAAAAATCATAGTAAACTATCAGGAAAATACTGTATCCGATGGCTTCCAGTATCACCTGCTTTCTGATATCTTTTAATACGGGAGAAGTGTGTTTGCCAATGATGGCGGAAATGTCCCGGTCAGGGGTGGGAGCGTTGTCCCATGCTGATTTTAAAGGATCCATGTGTTTATAATTTTAGAATATTTTTGATCTTGCTTTTAATCCTGTTAAGTTTTACGCCCACATAATTTTCATCTATGCCAATAATATCTGCAATTTCCTGGTAGCTCATATCCCCGAGATACAATGCAATGATGGCTTTTTCTGCATCACTCAGTTGTTTGAGTGCGGCAAAAAGCTGTTCCTGTTGTACTGATGCCGCCGCATTGTTAGCGCTGTCGGGCAGTTCCGGCAAACTATCGGTATAGGTAATATCGGGTTTCTTCCGGCGGAAGTCGGCCAGCGCGGTATTGAGTGCCACCCGGTAAATCCAGGTGCTGATACGGGCATTGCCTTCAAAAGAAGGATATGATTTCCAAAGCTGGTAGATCATCTCCTGGAACAGGTCTTCCCTGTCTTCCCGGCTATCGCGGTACAGGCGGCACAACTTATGCAGGATGCCCTGGTGCTGCTGTATGGTATCGAGAAATGCGGGTTTGTCCATGCAGGGTATTTATCAGGGTTAGTTGCAGGATGCGGAAAAAACTTACACTTTCACAAAGAAATTATTAATCCGTTACCAGATCACCTTGTTCACCGTAGCCCAGTTGCGGGTAGTACAGGGAAGCCCGAGCTTTTTTTCCAGTCGCGTAATCACATCGAGGGGTTTGGTTTCCAGGTCTTTCCGTATGAGGGTATATACCTCCCGGCCTTTCATATGCAGGGTTTCTGCGGCCGACTGCAGCGAGGCAATCACGGATGCGGCATGTGCGCCGGCGTCGGCAGAAAGGAAGGTGATGTACACCTGCGTGGTTTTATCCGGCATAACACCAGGGAACGGGGTGTGTTTCACCACGTTCTCCAGTTCGGGCACCGACCGGATAATAGTGGGCACTTCAAAACCATAGGTAGTGAACAACAGCTTTTCTATTTTTGCAGACAGTGCCGCCGCATTATTGCTGCCGGATTCAAACATCACATTGCCACTCTGGATATAGGTGCTTACATTTTTGAAGCCTGCGGTATCCAGCTGCCGGCGCAGATCTTCCATTTTAACGGTTCGTTTCCCAACGTTTACTGCTCTTAAAAATGCAACGTATCTGGCCATGTGGTTTTCAACTTTACTTTGTATGTTTGTTTTATCATGCACTATCTACAAATCATCCACAAATTATACAACTTACCGGAAGATGCCAATCACGGTTATACAGCCGCAGAAATAGCCGCGCTGGAAGCCCGCTTACAGCTTCAATTACCGGTAGCATTGCGGCAATACTATCTTGCTATAGGTAAAAACAAAATGGTGAACGATAGTTTTAACCGTTTAACTTCCCTGGGAGAAATTGGTTTTTCGGAAGATGATCACCTGATTTTTTATGAAGAGAATCAGGCGGTGGTACTGTGGGGCATTGCCAAAGCAGATCTCGCGTTGCCGGATCCGCCGGTATTTGGTACCTACGACAGTGCCCGCCAGGAGTGGTTTACCGACGCCGATACAACGGAACATTTTCTGTTGTCGATGGCCTGGTGGAACGGCGCGCTGGGTGGACTTCCATACACGGCCTTCACCGACCTGGAAGAAGACCTCACGTCGGAACACATCACTGCCGTTACTGCAAACTGGCAGGAGCAAACCGGTATTTCCAACCAGTTGTTACGTTTTTTTACCAATGATTATGAAGATATCCTGGTGCTTACCACCGAGCAGAACGGACAGGTGAATGGGGTCTACATCGGTACCAGCCGGAAAGAAAAGTATAAAGTTATTATGGATACGCTCCACATGGAATGGAGTTACCGCATAGACCGGGATGAATAAGTAACCCACCAATACCACCCCACGGTAAACAGGATGCCGTAGAAAACGCCGCCCAGCGCGGTGGCCAGGTAATCCATGCCTTTACAGTCAATATGATGAAAGTACTCATTCACCAGTAACATTAATCCGCTTATTACGGCCACGGTAATCCAGAAGCGAGCTTTCAGCTGCAGGGATACTTTCGGGAGATTATTCACCCGTGGCAGTTTCAGAAAGAAATATAACATCACTAACAGCCCTGCTACAGAACTGAGGTATTGCATCAGGTACCACATCTTCATAGGATGATGCCATACCATTACATCTTTTTGTAAAAAAGGTATATATGACACAAATCCGCCCTCTTCATGCGTAAACGCATCGAGGAAGAAATGCGTGAGTATGCCCAGTATAATGGAATAGATCACTACGCCATAATGTTCGCGGAAGTAGGTATCCCAGTTAAACGGCCTGAACAGATGCAGTCGGTCGCTGGCCCACGCCGGCAGGTAAGGAAGCACTACCGGTTTTACGATAAGATGATAAATATACGCGAGCAGCAGGGCTAACGGTATATCATATACGAAAATTCCCCACCACTGATGTCCGCCACTGAAGTATGGGTTCAGTAAAATGAAGTAAAGAAAGTCGGGTACCATACTGCCGATGATTAAACCGGTTGCTGACAGGTATTTGCGGGAGGTATTTACAAAGGGGACAACTATCGCTGCATGTGATATCGTAAATGGCATCTTCGGGAATTGTCTAATAAATTTAATTGAATTTTAATAAATCTGGTAAGGAAATGTTAATGTTATAATCGTCCACCATTTCCGGTAAAATGTCCAACGTCATTGCTGTGATTTACACTTATTTTTATTGAGTCTTTGAAAACATAAAAAACAATGTGCTATGACAAACTGGAAAATTGATGAATCACACAGCGAAATAGGATTCAAAGTTAAGCATCTCATGATTACGAACGTGAGTGGATATTTTACACGGTTTACCGGGAAAATTCAAACAGAGAGCGATGATTTTCGTGATGCCACGATCTCTTTCGAAGCGGCAGCAGATAGTATTGACACGCAAAACCATCAACGGGATGAGCACCTGCGCAACGGCGAATTTTTTGACGCCTCCAATCACCCGAAGATCAGCTTCGTTTCTAAGAAAGTGAAGAAAATTGATGACGAGAAATATAAATTGCTCGGCGACCTCACTATTAAAGGCGAAACACATCCTATTGAACTGGATGTGGTGCATGCGGGCGTAACCGTAGATCCTTACGGTCAAACCAAAGCCGGTTTTGCACTCAAGGGCCGCCTGCACAGGGCCGACTATGGCCTGCGCTGGAATGCCACCACCGAGGCAGGAGGGATTGTGCTCAGCGACGAAGTGAAACTCAACATGGAAATACAACTGGTGAAAGAATAAACTTTCCCTGCAACGTATAATGGCGTGGAGAAGAAGGGATTTCCTTTCTTCTCCACGCCATTTTGTTAAAAAAGGAAAGCTAACAGCTATTGGCTATCTTTGTGCTTTCCAATGATGTCACATGAAATTTGAACAATATAATATCTCCTCAGAAATAAAGGAAAGTTTAGAAGAAATGGGCTTTAAAAAGCCTACAGATATACAGTTTAAGGCCATTCCCTCCATCCTCAACGGGGACGATGTAATGGCGATCGCACAAACCGGTACCGGTAAAACAGCGGCTTTTGCCATCCCTATCCTGCACCGCCTGCAACAGCAGGACCGCCGCTCCCGGAAAAATAAGTACGAAGTGAAGTGCCTGGTAATGGTGCCCACACGGGAACTCGCCATCCAGATAGCAGAAGTTTTCCAATCTATCGCCCAATATACAGAACTCAGCATCCTGGCTCTTGTAGGCGGGGTTGAGCAGGCTCCCCAGATCAGGGTGCTGGAAAAGGGCGTGGATGTACTCATTGCCACTCCCGGCCGGATGTTCGACCAGATCAACCAGGGACATATTGACCTGAGCCAGGTGCAAACCCTGGTACTCGATGAGGCCGATCATATGCTGGACCTGGGCTTTATCCGTGATATCCGCGATGTGATCAAACACATTCCCCGCGAACACCAGACCCTGTTTTTCTCGGCTACGCTGAACAAAGACATTAAGGACCTGGCATATTCCGTCGTAAATAATCCTATCCGCATACAAATATCTCCCAAGGATCCCGTTGCTAAAAACGTAAGCCACGCAGTAGCCTTTGTGGAGATGGATGATAAACGTTTCTTCCTGGAAAGACTGATCAAGGAATTTCCAGAAAGCAAAATTCTCGTATTTGTTCGTACCAAGGTACGGGCAGAACGGGTAATGGCCGCTATGGCACGTATCGGGATCAAATCCCTCACCATGCACGGTGGCAAAGAGCAGGGAGACCGGCTCGATGTAATGGCAGAGTTCAAAAGTGGCGATATAAAAGTACTCGTTACCACAGATGTAAACGCCCGCGGTATCGATATCCCCAATGTCGACTATGTGGTAAACTACGATCTGCCTGATGTTCCTGAAAATTATGTACACCGTGTAGGCCGTACCGGCCGTGGTGTGCAGAAAGGTCAGGCCGTTTCCTTCTGCAGCACAGAAGAGAAACCAATCCTGGATGAAATCCAAAAATTCCTCGGTAAGGAAATCACTGAAATGAAGATCAATAAGGACGATTACCGCGAAACCATCAGCTTCTCTGAAGATATTCCCAATGACAACTGGCAACTCCTGCTGGATGAGCACAACAAGGAAATGGAGGAAGTGCAGAAAAAGGTGAAGAAGAGAGCGGCGGCGAATGTGAAGAAAAAAGCGAAGAAGAAATAAAACGATCTTAAAAAGCTCAGAAAAAAAGCTATTCCTTCCGGAATAGCTTTTTTTCTGAGCTTAAGTTGGCATATTTTGTCAATTTTTCTGTAATTTCAAGGATGAAGATCATAGAAAAATCATCCGGGATATCTATAGATGTTTTGATTCAATTGATTGAAAAAGAAGATTTTAAAACGATGTCACGGGAGCGGTTTTTATTTGATTGGAAGAAGGCGGTTAAAGGTGACGAAGTTTATAAACTGGTTTTGCCAGATCATAGCATTCTGGGATTAGTATGTTTGATATATTATCCCGTGGAAGAACGGGTAGAAATAAAATTATTGGAAGTTTCCAGGTAATATGTAGGAAAAAATGGCCCCTATGAAGGAATTGCGGGTTGTATGATAGCCTTTGCCGGCCGCACCGCGCTCGCTAAGTATGGACCTTATGCTTGTGTTTCGCTGGTTCCAAAAACTGCATTGAAAAAACACTATATGAAAAAATATGGTATGCTCGATGCTGGCTGGCAACTTTATCTCGATATGGACGCATTAAATAACATTGTTGCAAAATATACTTTATGAGACAGAAGAAATTAAGAAACGAAAAATCTCCAGATGAGTTGGCATCTTCTTTTGTCTTCCCGGTTAAGCTCTCTGAAAAGCAAAAAAAAGAAGCAGCACTACAGCTGGCAATGGCCAGGGGAAAAAGACGGGCGGCTGCAACAGATAAGGATAAACTTATCAGTGGCTTATTAAGTCTCCGTTTTCAGCTCGAAGATTATATAAATGGCAATACTTTTAATCCAGATCTGTCATTCGGATATTTCCTTGGTGAATATGTTGGCCTGTTGGAGAAGAAACGGAAGGTATTTGCAGAAGAAATCAGTATTGATGAAACCCTGTTGAGCCAGTTAATCAATTTGAAACGGGATCCGCCTGATTATGTAACAGTAAGATTGGAATTGCACTCTAACCGGGCCATTCCCGCCGACTACTGGTACCGTTTAGTGGAAAAGAAAAAAGAACATTTTATTAAAACAGATAAATCTATCAGGAAGAAGGAAAAGCAGTTTGTACAGCATAAACTGAATGTACATATTTAATATCATCAGCAAAAGCGGTCCCGGCTTACACCGGGACCACTACTCAAAAACACTATCTAAATCTGTAACTATTGCTTTACTGCCTCTACGTTTACAGTGATGTCAACAGTAGGTGCTACTGCCCATACACCGGAAGGTAATTTGTCTGCATACTTTACTCCAAAATCAAGGCGATTGATGGTAGTTTTAGCAGTGAACCCTGCTCTTCTCAAACCCCACGGATCTTTAATCACACCATTGTAAGTAACGTCGAAGGTTACACGTTTTGTTGTATTGCGGATGGTGAGATCTGCCAGCAATACATATTTATCGCCTGTCACTTTCTTTAAGGAAACGCTTTTCAGGGTAATAGAAGGATATTCTGCTACGTTGAAGAAGTCATCTGTTTTCAGGTGACCATCACGTTGATCTACGCCAGTGGAAATGCTGGTGGCATCTACCGTGAAATCTACTTTTGCGTTCTGAAAGTTGGTGCTGTCGGCCGTTTCAATGGTGCCATTGAATTTGGTGAAATGACCTTGTACATAACTCAGGCCTAAGTGTTTTACGCCAAAGATGATGCTGGTATGGGCGGGATCCGCATTCCATTTTACCTGTGCAAAAGTGGCGATGCTGGCTAATACCAGGAGGGTAGTGAAAAAGAAACTTTTCTTCATGATTGTTTTTTTATTGAATGTGATAGTTATTTATTTAGAAAGCTGACGGTCAACGGACCAGCGTCCGGCGCCCTTGATGATCAGCGCAATGTTGATTCCAATTACCAGTAAATGATACTCAAAGCCTTCACCTGCCTGCGTACCGCCCCAGTTCATAAAAAAGCCATTAGCAGAATGAATGTTCGTAGCTACCAGCATGATAATAGTTAGCATGGCTGCCCATATCCTGGTGGTAAATCCAAAAAGGATCAGCAGTGAACCGATGCTTTCGGTAAATATTACCAGGAAAGCAAGGATAGAAGGAGTACCCTGGGAAGTGAAGTAGCCCATTGTAGCTTTGAAGCCATAACCGCCAAACATGCCGAGTAGTTTTTGTGCGCCGTGTGGCAACATCACCAGTGCGACTGTGATACGGATAATAAAGGAAGTGAGGTGATCGTCTGTGCGAAGTAATCTTTTAAACATAAGGGTATAATTATTAGCGTTTGAACTTTTATTGTATATACAAGTATTAGGGCAAAAAAAATCAACTGCGTAATTTATCCAGCAAATTGTTGAGGGTATTCACCTCATCTTTGGTCAGTTTCATGGTCACTTCCTGGTGGTTGTTTTCTATCACCGGATCCAGTTCCTTTAATAAAGCCAGTCCTTTGTCGGTGATCTCAATTTCCACTTTCCGGCGGTTGCTGTCGCACTGCTGACGCGTTAATAATCCCTTCTGGCGTAACTTCTCTACCAACCGGGTGGCATTACTCATTTTATCCATCATCCGCTCCTGGATATCCAGCAGGTTCAACGGATTGGGACTGCTTCCACGAAGTATACGTAATACATTGTATTGCTGGCTGGACAAATCATACTGCTTTAGCATATGAGAAGCGCCCACCTCCAGCCAGTTACCAGTAAAGATGATATTCAGAATAGCTTTTTGGTATTCGTCTTTAAATCGGGTTTGCTTCAGTTCCTCTTCCAGTTTCATAATTACATTTACAACTGTTGTTTATACAACAAAGGTAAGTGTATTTTTCATATTGCCAAATTTTATGCGGATTTTGTCTTGGCTCACGATTACGCTGATTTTACTGATTACCTGGATTTTATTCTTTTAGATTTTATAAAGGATTAAGGGAGATAGAAGCGGATATCCGCTCTTATCTCCCTCAATTATTATTTTAAAAAAATCAAAAAAATCCAAAAAAATCCAAAAGTAAAAATCCAGGTAATCAGTAAAATCAGCGTAATCCTGAGCCAAGACAACATCCGCTGGACTAGCTATTCAGCCCGCCATCAATCGTCAGCGCGGAACCGTTGATAAAGCCGCTTTCAGGACCTGCCAGGAAGCTCACAAGGCCGGCTACATCAGTGGCCGTGCCGTAATGACCCAGCGCAATGTGCTGGCGTTGATAATCGGCATGAGGGCCATCGGCCGGATTCATATCGGTATCTACTGGTCCGGGTTGTACCAGGTTGGTGGTAATACCCCTGGAACCCAGGTCGCGCGCCAATCCTTTATTGAAAGCGGTAAGTGCAGATTTGCTCATGCTGTACAGGGTACCCTGCGGACCAACCACACGGTCGGCCATGCAGCTGCCAATGGTAATGATCCTGCCGCCGCTGCCCATATGCCGCGTGGCTGCCTGTGTGGCTACAAATACGGCACGGGTGTTTACTGCCATGGTATGCTCATAGTCTTCCAGTGTATAATCGGAAAACGGTTTCATGACGGCAGTACCGGCGTTGTTAACGAGTATGTCTATACGGCCATAACTATTAACCGTATGCTCCACAGCGGCCAGCACTGCATTCACATCAGCGCTGTCTGCTGCCACGGCGGTAGCTTGCTGTCCTTTTGCGGTTAATTCTTCCACCAGCGCTGCTGCCGGCGCTGCGCCCTTTACATAGGTGAATACCACGGTGGCGCCTTCTCCGGCTAAACGCTTTACAATGGCGGCGCCCATACCACGACTACCTCCTGTTACCAGGGCTATCTTATTCTCCAGACGTTTCATAAATAAATGATTTTATGCTGGCAAAACTAGCCCCGCTAACCGGTGTAAAGAAGAGGAGTACTAATTGTTAACTACTAACCTTCATGTTAGAATTGGGCTGGAGGTACTTCTCACGGAGTATATTCAGGTGGTGTGTCTGATGCCCGGCAATGGCAAAGCCCAGGGCAAGCACCGACATTTCCGTTTTCCAGCACATCCCTGTCCGTAACAGCGCCGCTTCCGAGAAATTATTGAACTGCATAATGCTGGCCGCACGTACGGCTTTCAGTTCCGCAAGGATTTCAGATACACTCCGCTCATCTATTTCTGCATTCGCTGCGTAGTCGTCCTGTTCCATCGTGGGCGGTATCTGGGCATCTTTCCGGGCAAATAACAGGGCGCGGAAAGAAAACACCCGCTCGGTATCCGTAATATGCTGAAGTACATTCTTTATAGTCCATTTGCCGGGACCATAGGCATAGTTCCCCAATGGCTCCAGCTCTGCGGCATCAAATTCATTCAGTGCGTGTAACGACTGCTCCAGGGCAGTTTTGATATCTACGTCCGGTACCAGGTTAGTGTAGGTGGAATAATATCCCGGGTCGGGGTGGATGGCATTTTTTTTCATCTGGTGAGTTTTAAAGGAAACTGAATATACGAACATTTTCCCCTGGCAGCAGACCGTTTCCCCTTATTATATCATCTTAATAATATATTTAATATATTTGTAAGTAATATATCCTGACTACCTACAATCTCTTTCTATGAAATATCTGTTACGGGGCCTGCTGCTGCAGGCGCTCATCGGATTTGCCACCACCCTGCACGCGCAGGAGAAGAGCCCTGATAGCCCCTCCCAATGGGACGCCAGGTGGATTTCCGGTAATAATACCACCCCGGCTGCCTATGGGGTATATCTTTTCAGGAAGCAGTTCCAGCTGCTCAATTATTCCGGTCCTTTTATCATCCACCTTTCTGCGGATAACCGTTACCGTTTGTATGTAAACGGACGCTTTGCCGGAATGGGACCTGCACGCTCCGACGCTGCCAACTGGTACTATGAAACAATAGATATCAGCCCTTACCTGAAATATGGCGTCAACGTAATTGCTGCAGAAGTGATCAACTTCGGCCCCTGTAAGCCGCGCGGCCAGTTCACCAATAGCACCGGCCTGCTGATACAGGGACATACACCACGCGAGGCCGCTATTATCAACACGGGTTCTGCTTCGTGGAAAGTAATGGAAGATGAGTCGGTACATCCGGCTGCCGTAAAAACCACCGGTAACGCTTTCTACGGCGCATTCCCGGGCGATAGCATAATTGCGCAATACCATCCCTGGGGCTGGGAACAGCCTGCATATAACGACAGTGCCTGGGAACCCGCAGCAGCAGGGCATGGCGTGGCGCTGCAAGGCAATAGCGCGGACAACTGGCCGCTGCTTGCACCATCTCCGATAGGCCGCTTGTACCAGGAACGGCAGTCGTTCGCCGGCATTACGGCACAACAGGGAATTACTGCAGAAGCAGCCCTGTTGAAAGGCACCGCGCCATTAACGATTCCGGCTAAACGAAAAGTAAGGCTGCTGCTGGACGCAGGACAACAAACCATCGGCTTCCCTGAAATGCTGATCAGCGGTGGACTCGATGCTGCCATCAAAATTACTTACCAGCCGGCATATGTCAGCAGCACCGTGATACAGGATGCTATTCATCCTGATGGCGGCGCCCGCCGTAAGTTCATCTCTTCCGGGTACCGCAGCTTCCGGTATGTGCAACTGGATATTGAAACCGGCAAATCGCCTGTTACGTTACACGACTACTATAACGTATATACACAGTACCTGCTGAATGATAAGTCAACCTTCACCGCCGGCGCGGCAGCGGATTCGCTCTGGGCAGCCGGTAAAAGGGCCGCACTCACAGGCGCACAGGATAACCTGTACAATGATCCGTTCAATGAGCAGCTTCAGTATATACAGGATGCCCGAATACAGGGGCTTGCCATCAGTTTTTTTTCGGGAGATGATCAACTGCTCAGAAATGCGCTGGTACAAACAGACCAGTCGCGCATTCCCGAAGGCCTTGTCCGTTCCCGTTATCCGTCAGACGACCGGCTGGTATCGGTAACAGATGCGCTGGTATGGATCGGCGCTATCCACGATTATTTGTGCTATAAAGCAGATAAAGAACTGGCGAAACAATGTTTCCGGGGAGTACGCAGCATCCTCGATTGGGTGGATCGCTACCAGGACCCCGTTACCGGTTTACCCGGCAATATGCCTTACAACGATAGCGTGGCGCTGTCGCCCGCCACAGGTCAGTACCTGTATGCGCTGCGGCAGGCAGCTGTTATTGCGGGCTATTGCGACAAGCCGGCAGACTCTCTCGCCTATACCCGCACGGCAGATAAAGCAAGGGAAGTATGGTATCAGCAATGTTATGATGCGGAAAGAGGGTTGTACGCGGAAACCGCCGCAAAGAAAACTTTTTCGCGCTATACCAACGCCCTGGCTGTACTGGCACAGGCGGTGCCACCCCGGCAGGTAAAAAACGTGATGCAGCGGTTATTGACAGAAAAACCGGCGCCAGGTGAATCGCTGCGTGAAAAGTATTACATCTTCAAAGCAATGGAGGAAACCGGCATCACAGAAACCTTCCCGGCAGAACTGCGGCCGCTCACCGTACTGCTGGAACAAAACAATGCAGCCGCTTACCAGGCAACGGCCTCAGTGGCCAATCTTTTCCTGCTGGGCATTACGGCCGGTATCCAATCCTCCTCCTATGGCTTTAGAACCGTATTAATAGCGCCGGATCCCGGCGCTTCGCCGCAGGTAAAAGCCACCATGGTACATCCTGATGGCTTAATAGAAGTAGACCTTGCATTTAAAAATAATCGTGTAACCGGCACCGTTAGGGTTCCGTTCGGTATCACCGGCAAATTCCGCTGGCGCGGGAAGGAGATCACGCTGCACGGTGGGCCGCAGGAAATCGCTTTGTAACGCGCGGATTTTGTCTTGGCTCAGGATTACGCTGATTTTACTGATTAGCTGGATTTTTACTTTTGGATTTTATAAAGGATTAAGGGAGACAGCAGCGGATATATTCGCTGCTGTCTCCCTTAATTATTAATCTAAAAATCTAAAAAAAATCCAAAAGTAAAAATCCAGCTAATCAGTAAAATCAGCGTAATCCTGAGCCAAGACAACATCCGCGTTACGCGCGTTTTCTTCGCGAGTAAAAATAATTTATCCCCAATGCGCCGATACAAATGAACAATCCAAAGAATTCGCGTGTTTCTTCAATCCAGGGCTTGGTTGCTTTCATGGTTTCGGCAAGGTTCTCTGCATTGTGTTTGGTGAACCAGTCCTCCACCCCGTTCTGATCAAAAAACTTATAAATGGCATAAGCCAGGTATACCAGTATACCAGCAATATACCACTTCGGGTAAAATCGGTTACGGGCGGCAAACCAGCAAAACAAGGCAGAATAAAGGTAAATGGGCATCCATATATAAGGATCAGGATCATTGTACTGTAAACCTGCAAACAAAACGAACATCAGGCAAAACACAATATTCAATATTTTCATGACACAAAAATTAGGACTTAAACATACATAAAAGAATTTCAAAACTATATTCCTTGTATTATTTTATCCCGGCAGTGTGGAATAGTGGAATGACAGTCTGCAATTTTGTCACTTTTAAAGAAAATGTTAAAAGACTACTTGTTTGGGCTAAAATAATGTTATATATTCGGTTCATTACATCGTTCCACGTGAGAACCAAAATCTGAGATTAGAAATGTTTGTTACTAGAGCAAAAGATTCTCACATTATTATTAATTAAGTTATCGTATCGGATTAAACAATTAAACAAAGTCAAATGACCTGAATCAGCTTGACCATCAGTGTTTGTTTTATAGTATAATTCATCATTCACTAGTAGTTATCGTTTAACTGTTGAACAGACACTTGTTTCTTTTTTGACACCGTGTAGCGCATCATGCACAGTGATGAAAAACTAATGCTTTGTATTTATTGAAAATTGACCTGCCGCAAAAAATAAATGCAGCGGGTAAGGAATCTGTATGCAAAGTTGTGACTGTTCAATAAGGTGACATATATAGAATAGATAGGAATCCTTATTTACTAACAATTTTTTTTCTTAAACGTTTCCCTTAAATCACGTTATGAAAAAGCAATTTTACCAGGCACTCGCCGTTCTATGCGGCCTCTTGTTGCTATTGGCCGGCAACACTGTATCAGCACAAACAAAAATCTCGGGTAAAGTAACAGACAAAGCCTCCGGCAATGCGCTGCCAGGCGTTACGGTGTTTGTGAAAGGTACCAACCGGGGTACTGCCACAGATCCCTCCGGTGCATTTTCCCTCATGGCCAAATCAGGCGAAACACTTGTATTCTCCTTTGTGGGATACGATCCGCAGGAAACAGTAGTAGGAACCGGACCAGTAAACGTTTCTCTCACCGAGAAAGTAGGATCACTGGAAGAAGTAGTAGTAACCGGTTATGCCAGCCAGAAAAAGAAAGACCTTACCGGTGCAGTGTCCATTGTAAAAGTGGAAAATCTCACCAAACAACCCACTTCCCAGATAGCTAACCAGCTGCAGGGACAGGTTTCCGGCGTTACCATCCTCGGCTCCGGTCAGCCCGGCCAGGAACCACAAGTGAAGATCCGTGGCGTAAATACCTTCGGAAATAATACACCACTGTATGTAGTAGATGGAGTACCCATCTCTAACATCACAGACATAAACCCCAACGATGTGCAAACCATGCAGGTACTGAAAGATGCAGGCGCTGCCTCTATCTACGGTGCCCGTGCAGCCAACGGCGTTATCATCATCACCACCAAAAGAGGAACCGGAAAAGTAAAGGTTTCTTATGATGGCTATTATGGTACACAGCGTCCTAAAGGCGGAAATGTATGGAATATCCTCAGCCCGCAGGAACAGGCAAACCTGAAATGGATGGCGATCGCCAATACAACGCCCAACCCTGTATATAATGATGAACAATATGGCTCCGGTGCCACACCACGCCTGCCGGATTATATCGCGCCGCAGGGCGCAATGGAAGGAGATCCCGGCACAGATCCATCTACTTATTTCGTAAATCCAAACTACAAGGTAGCCAGTGATGTGGATGCTTTTCACCGCATTGTAAAGGCCAACAAGTCAGGTACCGACTGGTTTCACGAAATATTTAACCCGGCGCCTATCACCAGCCACAATATATCAGTAGCAGGTGGCGGCGATATCGGCAGTTACTTTTTCTCTTTCTATTACTTTAACCAGCAGGGTACATTAACCAACACCTATAACAAACGTTATGCAGTTCGCGCTAACAGCACTTATAACGTTACGGATCATATCCGTGTAGGGCAGAATATGGAATATTCCCTGATCAATAACCCGCAGATCGGCGCACTTACGGAAGGTAGCGGTATCGGTATGGCTTTCCGCGAAATGCCTATCATCCCGGTACACGACATCAAAGGCAACTATGCAGGCAGCTTCGGTAAAGGTTTGGGTAATGCCCGTAACCCCGTAGCCATCCAGGATCGCTTCGGTACTACCAAAACACTGGCTAACCGCCTGTTGGGTAACGTGTTTGCAGAAGCAGACATCCTGAAACATTTCACCCTCCGCACCAGCTTTGGCGGTGAAATCTATTCTTTCAATAACCACAGCTTTACGCTGCCTGAATACGAGAACGCCGAGAACAATAAGGTGAACTCGTACACAGAAAACGCAGGAAATGGTTACGACTGGACCTGGACCAACACCCTCACTTACCATCAGAACTTTAATCAGGTACACGACCTGAAAGTACTGCTGGGTACAGAGGCATTCGATAACCAGGGACGCACCGTTGGTGGAAGCAACCTCGATTATTTTACTTTTGATCCCGACTTCACCAACCTTAGCACAGGTAGCGGTACGCCAACCAATTATAGCGGCCGTTTCTCTGATGGACTATTCTCACTGTTCGCAAGGGTAGACTATTCCTATAAAGACCGTTATCTCCTGGGCGCCCTGATTCGCCGTGACGGATCTTCCCGGTTCGGCTCATCCAACAGGTATGGTAACTTCCCCGCTGTAAGTGCCGCCTGGCGTATGTCGCAGGAAGGATTCATGAAAGGTATCAGCTGGATCTCAGATCTGAAAATCCGCGGAGGATATGGTATCATGGGTAACCAGATCAACGTAGATCCCCAGAACTCCTTCACCGCTTACGGATTCGAAAAAGGAAACTCCTTCTATGACCTGAAAGGCACCGGTAACTCCATCATGCAGGGCTTCTACCGCACACGTATCGGTAACCCCAATGCAAAATGGGAAAGTAACGTAAACGCCAACATCGGTATCGACGCGACCTTGTTCAAAGGCGCACTGGAAGTTACTGCAGACTACTATCGTAAAGATGTAAAAGATCTGCTGTATAACCCCGAACTACCAGGTGTTTATGGTATCGCCAACGCTCCTTATGTGAACGTGGCACAAATGAAAAATAAAGGATTCGATTTTTCTGCTACCGCCAACCTGAATCTTACTAAAGACCTCAAGTTGGAAGTGAACGGTAACATCACTACCTATAATAACGAAATCGTTAAAATATCAGACGCTGCTCCTTACTTCGACCAGGAACAACGCCGGTTTAACGGTACATTTATTATCCGTAATGCTGTGGGCCAGTCCATCAGCGAATTTTTTGGATATAAAGTAGATGGATTCTGGAATAGCCAGGCACAGATAGATGCTGCAAACGAAGCTACCAGGAAACAGTATAACGACAATTCACTGGTATACCAGACAGATACAAAACCAGGTCGTTTCAAATATGCAGATGTGAATGGCGATGGCAGGATCACAGAAGCAGATCGTACTTACCTCGGTAATCCTAATCCGAAGTTCAGCTACGGCCTCAATATCAACCTTACTTATAAAGCCTGGGATTTCAGCATGTTCGTATATGGAGTACAGGGCAACAAAATCTGGAACCAGGTGAAATGGTGGACCGACTTCTATCCTTCCTTCGAAGGTGCGAAAAGCAAAACCGCCCTCTATGATTCCTGGTTGCCAACCCGTCAGAACGCAACAGCGCCTATCCAGGAAACATCTCCGTCCTTCAGTACCTCCAATGTGCCGAACTCCTATTTTGTTGAGAATGGTTCTTACCTGCGTGCGAAAAATATCATGCTGGGATACACCATACCCAGCAACATACTCCAGAGAGTGGGTATTACAAAATTCAGGGTATATGGCCAGGCTGCAAACCTGTTTACCATTACAAAATACTCAGGTATAGATCCTGAAATTACCGGTGGTACCAGCAATTTTGGTGTGGATGAAGGAGCATATCCTAATCAGCGTCAGTACCTGCTTGGTGTGAATGTAACATTCTGATAATTTTTTCCTGAAAAGTAAAATTGAGAAAAATGAAAACATTACGATATTTAAGTGTAATTCTTGCGTTGGCAGCAGTAGGAATCAGTGCTTGTAAAAAGAGCTTCCTCGAACGGGGACCACTCGGCTCCCTCAGTGACGAAATTGTGGCGAATAAAGCCGGTATCGGTTATTTACTCGTAGGCGCCTATGCCTCACTCGACGGACAGCAAACCGCCCAGGCAGCACTCGGTGGTGGCGGCCCATGGGAAGCGTCTCCTACCAACTGGATCTATGGCAGCGTAGCCGGTGGCGATGCACATAAAGGCAGCTTCAGTGGTGACCAGCCAGGTATCGATCCCATCGCAAAATTTACGGTAGATCCCAGCAACGGTTTCTTTAATACCAAGTGGAGAGCTGTTTATGAAGGGGTGATCCGTTCCAATGCAGTACTGGTAGCACTTCCAAAGGCAACAGATATGAGTGCCGCCGAAAAAACACAAGTGGAAGCAGAAGCCCGCTTCCTTCGTGGCCACTATTACTTTGAACTGAAAAAATTGTTCAATAAAGTACCTTATATCACAGATACCACGTTGGAAGTCCGCATCAAGAATGATAAGGATATCTGGCCTTTTATTGAAGCCGATTTTAAATTTGCAACAGATAATCTGCCGCCAACACAAAGCGACGTGGCAAGAGCAAATAAATGGGCCGCACAGATCTACCTGGCCAAAACTTATCTCTATCAGAAAAAGTATACAGAGGCAATGCCGCTGTTCGACCAGGCAATCGCCTCCGGTGTTACCTCCAATGGCCTTAAATATGCACTCACCAACGCATTCGAAGACAACTTCGATGCCGCCAAAAAGAATAACTCAGAGTCTGTATTTGCTATTCAAATGACCGCAAACGATGGTACCAATACCATCGCAAACGCAAACCAGGGAGAAATGCTGAACTTCCCGTACAACAGCCCCTTCGGCTGCTGCGGATTTTATCAGCCTACCCAGGACCTCGTAAACTCATATCGTACAGACCCTGCCACCGGGTTGCCTAACCTCGACACCTGGAATGCAAACCCCGTGAAGAATGACCAGGGCATTGTATCCAGCACCGCGTTCACGCCGGAAACAGGTACACTGGATCCACGCCTCGACTGGACCGTTGGCCGCCGCGGACTGCCGTATCACGACTGGGGCAATCACCCAGGTGCTAACTGGATCAGGGACCAGAAATATGCCGGCCCCTATGCACCAAAGAAAATGGTGTACTGGCAGTTTAACCAGGATAAATACAAAGATGCACACTCCTGGGCGCCAGGATCTGCCATCAACGTGTTGCTGATCCGCTTTGCAGATGTTATCCTCATGGCCGCTGAATGCCATGCCCAAACCGGCGACCTCGGCGGCGCTACCGCGCTGGTAAACCAGATCCGCGACAGGATGATCAATCACCCTGAAAACTGGCTCCATAAATACAAAGACAATACGAAACCCATGTTAGGTTTCGATCCAACACAAATGGCCGCTAATTATAAAATAGGTAGGTACACAGCTACTTTTTCAAGTAAGGACCAGGCGTTAAAAGCCATTTATTTTGAACGCAAACTGGAACTGGCTACAGAAGGCCACCGCTTCTTCGATCTCGTTCGATGGGGCATTGCCGATGTGGCGCTGAATGCCTTCATCCAATACGAATCAGCCATCACCGACGACCTGAAAGGCGGGCATTTTACCAAAGGGAAAAATGAATACTTCCCCATCCCGCAACGCCAGATCGATCTGACAATGGTGGGCGGAGTAAGAGTACTCGATCAGAACCCGAATTATTAATAGCTATATCTGTCGCCCTTTTTAAACAAAACGAATGCAGCGATCTTTTTCGCTGCATTCGTTTTTATATAACATTTTAGTACTTTACAATGCCCGTTAAAATATTCACTGATGACCAACCAACCAATGAGGAACCGGTATTGTCTCGCCGCTTTATTTTTAATCACCACCAGCCTTGTTGTCATCATCAGCTGTCATACCCCTACCCCGGAAGAAAAAGGAAAAGCCCTGGCAGATAAATATTGCTCTGGCTGCCATTTGCCGGTGTCTTCCAACCTCCTGGATAAGGAAACCTGGACAAAGCATGTATTGCCCGCTATGGCCCCCAAATTGGGCATTAAAGTGTGGGGAGAGCATTCTTATTACCCACCAATGCCCGGCGAAAAACCAGGGCTTATTTCCATCCAGGATTGGGAACTGCTGGTGGAATACTATGAACATACCGCCCCGGATAAACTGCCGGCAGAAAAAATACCGCAGCCGTTGCAACGCGACTGGTCCTTCTTCACCCTGAAACGCCCCGCACTGAAAGATACCGTTCCCGTAGCTACTACTATGGTGGCCTTTAACCCGGACAATGGCCACCTCATGACCAGCGATGGTCTCACCAGCACACTCACACAATGGGACGAAAATTTACAAGTCGTTAACATCCGGAATTTACCTTCTCCAGCTGTTGATATACTTTTTGTAAAAGATACTGCAGGACAACAACAGGCCATACTCACAGAAATAGGCAACATGCGCGCATTGGACGCGCCTGCCGGCATTATCACCAGCATCCGGCCTAACGACGCGGAAAGCAGGCAGCACGACCTCATGGCTTTCCTCAAACGACCGGTACAAACCCTGCAGGCGGATTTTGATAAAGATGGTCTGCCCGACCTGCTGGTATGCGCATTCGGACATAACCAGGGAGGCCTGTACTGGCTGAAACAGTTACCGGACCACAAGTACCAGCAATTTCCCATATGGGAAGTGCCAGGCGCAATCCATGCAGAAACCGGCGATTTTAACCACGACGGCTATACGGACTTTATGGTATTGTTCGCCGCCGGTGATGAAGGGATCTGGTTATTTGAAAACGACAGGAAAGGTGGCTTTGTATCTACCAACCTGCTGAAGTTCCCTCCTGTCAATGGTTCTACCGGGTTTCAACTGGCAGATTTTAACGGAGATGGCAGCCTGGATATTTTATATACCTGCGGTGACAATGCAGATTTTTCTATGGTGCTTAAACCTTATCACGGATTATTCGTCTACCTGAATGACGGAAATAATAAATATACAGAAGCATGGCATTACCCGGTGAATGGCTGTACAAAGGCTGTGGCAGCGGATTTTAATGGTGATGGCAAAGTGGATATTGCTTCCATCGCCTTTTTTGCCGATTTTAAACACCGCCCGGAAGAAAAATTTATTTTCTTTGAAGGTGGAAATAAACCACTTACGTTTATTCCTCATTCACCGCCACTGGAGAAGGAAGGAAGGTGGATCTGCATGGATGTGAAAGATTATGATCACGATGGCGATCAGGATATCGTACTAGGAAACTATGCGCAGGGTTTTATTATACTTGATGATTATAAGCCTGACTGGAAAGAGTATCAGCCGTTTATAGTATTGCAGAACAATGCTGTACATTAAACGGAACGTAAAAATCACTTGTTTATTTGGAATGAAAGGAGAAATATGTATCTTACGGCCGTATTTATTGCTGCATGGATTTTTGCTTTATTGCCGGATCTGAATTTATAGGAAGAGCACTCATATATTACAGATCTTTAAAGTGCCATCGTTCTTGATCAACGTTTTCCCAACATATACCTTATTGCGCTGTGCCTGTCGTCAGAGGCACCGTGGCTAAAGATATCCTGATGTATAATCAGGTTTTAGAATGGCGGAAGGAGAGGCAGTAATGCCTCTCTTTTATTTTGGGCATATCCCATCGTTCAACCATTGATGTGAACGGTTTAATCTTCTTTTTTTGCCATCTATCATAAAAAAGTGGCCGGATTCTTAAAATCCCATTATTACTGGTTAATTTTATTGGGAAATCAGCATTATTATTTTAAACAGGATATGTCAGTGGCTGAATATGTATACGATCAGGATAAAGTGAGCACGCTGCTTGGAACGATCATCAGGAACAACGGAAACGAAAAAGCGAATACCTGGCTGCAACAACGTTTGCAGCTACAACAGCAAACCGGTGCCATCCCGCAGTTTAATCAAACTTTCACAGCTATTCCGCGCTTCACAGGTAAAGAAATGATCCATCTTTCCGCAACGGAAAATGAACAGCTGCAAGCGCTGCGGCCATCATTATTCGTACGTGGGTGGACGTTAGATCGCCTCGTACGGGTATGGTGGCTGCTCCAGTTGCCGGTAACAAACAAAGCCGTGTACCTGGAGGTGTTGGAAAACCTCTTCAATGGCGCGGAAATGAATGAGCTGGCAGCTTTATACAGCGCACTCCCGCTGTTGCCCTGGCCGGAAGAATGGATCGCCCGCACCTCGGAAGGGATCCGGTCCAATATTGGTATTGTACAGGAAGCCATTATGCTGCACAATCCTTACCCGGCCGAATATCTCCCGGAACCCGCCTGGAACCAGCTGGTCATGAAAGCCATCTTTACCGATAAGCCATTACACCTGATCACCGGGCTGGATGAAAGAGCCAATGCTGCACTGGCCGGCATTCTCGTGGACTTTGCCCATGAAAGATGGGCTGCCGGCAGAACGCTCGATCCCATGCAGTGGCGGCTGCTGGTGAATTTTGTAAACGAAGGTAACTTTGCCGACATTACCCGCATCTGGCACTCCCTCAACAGCGCGGAAAAAGAAGCCGCTGCACTGGTTTGTGCCCAATGCCATTACGAACCCGCTAAAGCATTGCTGGCCACAGAACCGGCATTGCAGGCGGAAACACACGCCGGTACTATCTCCTGGGATACCCTGGCACAAAAAATAATTAAATAATCAAATTAAAACTGATCAGATATGTGCGGAATTCATGACTTAACAGAAAAAGATCTTCAACCACTCACCTATAGCCCCGCTTATCTTAATAAAATAAAAGGCATGCGCTTCTTTGATCCGCATGTGCACATGACCGCCCGTACTACCGACGACTACCAGGCAATGGCCGATGCAGGCGTAGTAGCCATCATTGAACCCGCCTTCTGGTTAGGACAACCACGCACCGGCGTAGATACCTTCCGCGATTATTTCAGCAGCCTCCTGGGATGGGAGCGTTTCCGCGCTTCCCAGTTCGGAATCAAACACTATTGCACCATTGGCCTCAACTCCAAAGAAGCCAATAATGAAAAGCTCGCGGAAGCAGTAATGGAAATATTACCACAGTTTATTTATAAAGAAGGCGTGGTAGGCGTGGGCGAAATCGGTTTCGATGACCAAACCCCCCTTGAAGAAAAATATTACCGCGCCCAGCTGGAACTGGCCAAAGAAGCCGGGCTCCCCGTACAAATTCACACCCCCCACCGCGATAAGAAAAAAGGAACCCAGCGCAGTATGGATATTGCACTGGAACATGGTTTGGAGCCTCACATGATCATTGTAGACCATAATAACGAGGAAACAGTCAAAGAAGTGCTGGATCGTGGCTTCTGGGCTGCGTTTACCATCTATCCATTCACTAAAATGGGGAATGAACGCATGGTAGCCGTGGTTAAACAGTATGGAAGTGAACGTATTATGGTGAATTCCGCTGCCGACTGGGGAATCAGCGATCCCCTGGCAGTTCCCAAAACCGCCGCTTTAATGCACGAAAGTGGTATTGACTTGAATGACATTCATTTGGTAACTTACACCAATGCTGTAAAAGCCTTTGCGCAGAGCGGCCAGATGAATGAAGCAGATTTTGATGTAGCAGCAAATATTGATCAAAGTGAGAAATTTAACGGAAGCTCTGTGCTTCGGGGAGGACAGCAACCTCGAATCGATAAAAACACAACCATCATCCGGTAACGGCCTGACAGCTTCGTCCCTGCTGGCAATGAACCATGAAAACCTAATTACGCGGTGAGTTATATTGTTAGCAAATTATTTGGATACCTACGCCTGATGCGACCAGCCAACATCGTAACTGCAATAGCAGATATATTGGCAGGCGTCGCTGTGTCGGCCTATTTTATAAATGTTACGTTCAGTACTGTTACACTGGATCTTACGCTGCCGGTGGTATGCCTGTGCCTCGCAACCATGGGGCTGTATGGTGGTGGCGTGGTATTCAATGATGTATTTGATGCCACACTGGATAGTACAGAACGCCCGGAAAGGCCCATCCCAAGCGGGGTAATCTCAAAAACACAGGCCATTATCCTCGGCAGCTACCTGCTCCTGGTAGGTATCCTGGCCGCTTTTTCCGTAGGCCGCCTTACCGGCTATGCCGGCTGGCTCGCCATCGGCGTAGCTGCCAGCGCACTCGTTTATGATAAATGGGGGAAACATCACGCCTTCCTCGGCCCTCTCAACATGGGACTTTGCCGCGGACTTAACCTCCTGCTGGGCATCAGTATTGTACCGGAAATGCTGGAAATATATTGGTGGATGGGATTCATTCCTATTCTCTATATCGCCGCTGTTACCAACATCAGCAGGGGAGAAGTACATGGTGGAAGCGTAAAAAGCCTGCGCTTTACCGCCGTATGTTATGCACTGGTATATATAACAATGGGTATCCTGGCATATATGCACCACCGCTTCTGGCTGGCACTGCCTTTTATCGCGCTGTTTATTATTATGATCAATGTGCCGCTTTTCAAAGCCATGAAAAACCCTTCGGGTCCGAATATAGGAAAGGCAGTGAAAGGAGGGATCATCGCACTGATTGCCATGAATGCCGCCTGGGTGGCCGCTTTTGCTACCATACCTTTCGCAATTGCCGTAATATTATTGTTGCCAATATCCCTGGTACTGGGTAAAATATTTGCCGTCACGTGAGCACATTACCGGTGTCCGGCCACAAGCCGGGTACCGGCACCATTATTCCGGTGATAGCCTATTCCGCTATTCCCCGCTTCATCGCTTCTTTTACCAGCCCGGCGGTATTCTTCACCGCAAGTTTCTGCGTAAGATTTAACCGGTGCGTTTCCACCGTACGCAAACTGATAAACAACAGGTCTGCAATTTCCTGGTTGGAATATTCGTCCGCAATCAGTTTCAGGATTTCCTTTTCCCTGCGCGTAAGCGGAATCTCGTAATTAATGCGCTTTTGACCGGTAATGGCTTCATTCACTATCTGATTCCTGATTAGGTCGTCGAGAAACTGCCCGCCGGCATGCACCTCCTCAATGGCGCGGATAAGCGTTTCCGGATCAGTGCCTTTCAACAGGTAGCCGGCGGCGCCGTTACGCAGCATTTGCTTCACATAATGCGATTCCATAAAACTACTGATCGCAATCACTTTTACAGACGGATGCTTTTTCTTCACCTGCTTGCAAAGTGCTATGCCATCTATTTCAGGCATCTGAATATCCAGTAATAGCACGTCGGGTTGTATACCCGGTAAAGCCTCCATCAGCGCCCCCGGCCGGTTGCTTTCATAAACAACGGAAATGTGCGGGTAAGGCGTCAGCATCGCCTTGATGCCGCTGATCACCAGCAGGTGATCATCCGTGATAGCCAGTTTGATACTCATCTTCTTTTTAAATTAAAACGATGACTGCACTTCCATCAGCTGCATAATGGCAATATTAAATTCTATATATGCCGTTGTGCCGCAACCCGGTATAGCCGTCAGCGTTAGGTGTCCGTTTAATGATTTGATCCGCGTATGAAGGTTCTTTAATCCCATACCGGTCGTGCTTTTCGCAATATCTTCAAAGCCAACGCCATTGTCCTCCACGGTAATGGTAAGCAGCTGGTCATGTTGCGTAAGCTGTACCAGCGCCTCGGTGGCATGGGCATGCTTAATCACATTATTGATCAGCTCCTGCACAATCCGGTATACCGATAATTCAAAGTTGCCCCTGAACCGCTGCATGTCGCCGGAAGTATAGAAAGTGATCTGCAGCTTCCGGGAGTGACTCACATTATGGCAGAATAATTCCAGCGCACCCGCAAGCCCCATCCTGGAAAGGATTTCAGGCATCAGGTTATGGGCGGTTTTGCGGACTTCACCAATGGCATCGTCCAGCATGCTCAGCGCATGGTTAAAACCTTTGTCCTGTTGCAGAAAAGTATGTTCATATTTGAGCGCCCAGAAATGCATTTTCACGGCAGATAACAAGCCACCAACACCGTCGTGCAGGTCTTTCGACAAGCGCGTGCGCTCTTTTTCCTCGCCCTGCATCATCGCCTCCAGCACCTGTACGGTTTTTTCTACTTCCAGCGTTTGAAGCTGCTGTTTTTGTAACCGGTGCCGGTGCAGTAATTTCTGCCATATCAGGAATGAACCAACCAGGATCAGTATTATGCCGGCAAAGATGAAACCCAGCCACCGGTTCTTCCGCTGTAACAGCAGGTCTTTCCGGATCAGCTCTAATTTTTTCTCCGCCAGGTCCCTGTCTTTTTTCTCCGACTGGTACTGCATTTCCAGCTGCTGTACATTCAGCCTGGTGGCATTCCCTACCAGTGAATCATTCAGCTGCTCATAAGCCTTCCGCAGCTGAAAGGCCTGCTGGTAATGCTGCTGCGCGGCTTCATTGTCGGATGCCGCCAGGTAAGCCCGCCTTAGTTCATCGCCCGCATAATATTGCCTGGCCAGGGTAATTGTTTTCTGTAGATAAATACCGGCAGCGAGGTGCTTCCCGCTCCGGTAAAGGGCATTGGCATATCCCATGTATAACTGCATCCGGTTTTCCAGCCCGGGATCATCGGTGGAAATAAGCAGTGCTTTTTCAAAGGTTCGCAGGGATTGCTCATGTTGCGAAAGATCAGTATATACCCGCCCGGTTGCAGTAAGCGCATTCAGTACCAGCAGCTGGTCGCCCGCTTTTTTACCAAGCTCCAGCGCCCGGTTGAAATACCTGCCGGCAGCCGTATAGTTACCCTCCCGGCTTTTACTTTCTCCAAGGTTGAGCAGGGCCGCCGCCATGCGCGAATTGCTGCCCAGCCTGCGTCCATGATTATAAGCCTGCACCGCATAATTAAACCCCTTCTTATAATCTCCCAGGGAAATAAAAACATCCGATAAATAGTTCATGATCATGCCTGTGCTGGCGCTGTCTTTCGCCGCATCGGCCAGCTTCAGCGCTTCCAGGTAGGCGGCCGCCGCAGCCGGGAAATTCGCCATCTGCTGGTATTCCATCCCGCAATAGCTGATGGCCCTCACCTGGTTAAGCGTATCTTTTAATGAAGCATAAATGATCACCGCCTGCTTCAGCATGTACAGCGACTGTAAATACTGCCCCCGCATATCCTGGATATACATATAGTAACACGCAAAATCGGCTACCCCTTTATGGTACCCCAATTGCCTGCTGATCCGCAAGGCACGCATGAAAACGGCAGCCGACTTATCAAGCTGGTAAGGGAAAAGCCGGCAGCCATAGTCAATCAGCGCCTGTACCTGGTTTGCACCTGCCGGCTGCAGGTTAATCGTCTGCAACACACTGTCAGCCGCGGAAGACGTGGATGCCTGCAGCACCCCGGCGCTGCCCATCGAAATACAACAAACAAAAAGTAATATTCTCAGCATTTCTGATACACTTTTACGGCCTGAAAGGCTGTTATTGTTAATAATTCAAGGTTACCGGTTATCACGCACAATGAATGCCCTGGCGGATAACAGCCGGAAAGCTATTGCCCGCCATCGCGCAGTGCGTTGACAAATGCTCAGCATGCAACAAAAGATGTGAAATACAACCGATGTTACAGGGTTAACAACATGGGCGTCCCATGTTTTTTGGTCAAACAATTTAATTCTCAGACTGTGAAACCGTCGTTCATTTCTACAGCGGCCTAAAGTTCAGTATTTCTGTTTTAATACGCAACAGCGTATGGGATGAACGGAAGCAGGAGCGGATCAGGAGATCGGGATAACTACGTAGATTGCCTGCTGGTAAGGCATTGGCGGGTGCCCTGCGCACATAAGTAGAACTACGCAATTTATAAAATAATGGTTTATACCGTAGCTAAAACCGGGTAAAACAGATTTCTTTGCATACCGATAAATTGATTCTACAGACTAACCCCAAAAAAACAGGCTCCGTTCCCGGGGCCTTTTTCTTTGTAAAAAATCACGTTTTTCTATGTACTTTTAAAGGCTATAGTTTTTTTTAGTCAGATGATGCGGATTTAGCCATGGAATATATTCAACAAAACTTCAATGTCAACTTCTCTTACGGTGTTTTCTTTAGCAGCAATTTATTCGATCCTGCCAACACCTGTTTAGCTACCTTCCTGGAATCAAAAGCGGAGAGTGCATACGTTAAGAAATTACTCGTTATACTGGATGGTGGCGTTGCAACGCATCACCCGGAACTAACCCAACAGATCAATCAGTACTTTCAACAGGTGCGCGGCTTTCAGCTGGCCCCTGAAATCATCACCATCGCCGGGGGCGAAGGCGTGAAAAATGATCTGCCCCTGCTTTTCAGCCTGGTTGATGCCATCGATAAATATGGCATCGACCGCCATTCCTATGTGATAGGCATCGGCGGCGGTTCCCTGCTGGATCTCGTAGGGTTTGCCGCAGCGATTTCACACCGTGGCGTGAAACATATCAGGATTCCAACCACCGTACTGTCGCAAAACGATTCCGGCGTTGGCGTGAAAAACGGCGTAAACTATAAGGGGAAGAAAAATTTCCTCGGTTCCTTTGCGCCGCCTGCAGCCGTGTTCAACGACCCGGTATTTTTAACCACCCTGGACCCGCGCGACTGGCGCTCCGGTATGGTGGAAGCCGTGAAAGTAGCCCTTATTAAAGACGCCGCCTTCTTTAACCGCATAGAAGAAAATGCAGTGGCGCTAACCGGTGGTGATATGGCCGCTATGCACGAACTTATTTACCGCTGCGCAGAACTGCATATCCAACATATCGGCGGCGCCGGTGATCCGTTTGAAAGCGGCTCCTCCCGTCCACTGGACTTCGGTCACTGGAGCGCACATAAACTGGAGCAACTCACCAACTTTGAATTACGTCATGGTGAAGCAGTGTCTATCGGTATTGCCGTCGACAGCGTATACTCGTTCCTGTTAGGATGGCTGCCCGAAACAGATATGCACCGCATTCTCACGGTGTTAAAAAATATGAAACTGCCGGTATGGCATCCTTTGCTGGAAATGCAGGATGGTAAACCTTCTCCGGTGGTAGCAGGACTGGAAGAGTTCCGTGAACATCTCGGCGGCCGCTTAACAATTTCCCTGCTGCGCGCAGTAGGAAAAGGAGAAGAAGTGCACGAAATGGACCTTAACTTATTATATAAAGCAGTAGCTATCTGCAAAAATAATCAGTAATGAAAACAGCTGCAGGACATCTTACCTACTGCACAAATATTCATCCTGGCGAAAACTGGGACGACCACTTTGCGCAACTCAAAAAATTTATACCTGCCATTAAACAACAGGTATCACCGGATAAACCTTTTGGAATAGGATTGCGACTGGCTAACACCGCCAGCCTGGAACTAAGCAAGGAAGCGCCTTTGAAGGCATTTCAGCAATGGCTCCGGGAAGAAGATTGCTACGTGTTTACGATGAACGGCTTTCCTTATGGCGGCTTTCACAACGTAGTGGTAAAAGACCAGGTACATGCGCCCGACTGGACCAGCGCTGACCGTGTAGCCTATACCATCCGCCTGTTCAGGATCCTGGCAGCCTTGCTGCCCGAAGGTATGGAAGGAGGTATTTCCACTAATCCGCTCGGATATAAACACTGGTGCAACCGCTGCGAAGAAGACAAGAATTCTTACACGGAAAGCGCTACGCTGAATATGTTGCTGGTGCTGGAACAGCTGGTGCGCACACACCGCAGCGGCGGCCCTTTGATGCACCTCGATATTGAGCCGGAACCCGATGGCATGATGGAAAATACCAGCGAGTATATTAACTGGTACTTCGAAAATTTACTGCCTGCCGGCATCCCGTTTATCAAAGAGAAATTTAATATAGAAGATGACCAGGCAGCAGCCGATATCATCAAAACGCATATCCAGCTGTGTTACGATGTTTGCCATTTTGCACTTGTATACGAAGCGCCTCAGCGGGTTATCGAACGTATGCAGCATCATGGTTTGAAGATCGGCAAACTGCAGATCAGCGCGGCACTGAAAGCTGATATGCCCGCAGATACCACCGCACGCAATGAAGTGACAGATGCCTTCCGAAAATTTAATGAACCGGTATACCTGCACCAGGTGATCGCGAAAAGAAAGGATGGCACTTTTATTCATTATCCCGACTTACCGGAAGCGCTGGCAGATGAAAATAATGCAGCCGTTACAGAATGGCGCTCCCATTTTCATGTACCGGTGTTCCTCGATAAATTCGGCGTATTGCAATCCACGCAGGAAGACATAAAACAAGTACTGGCCATACAACGGGAACATCCTTTTACACAGCACATGGAGGCGGAAACATATACCTGGGACGTGTTACCACCCGCCCTTAAACAGGAGATGTCTTTATCCGTTTCCCGTGAGCTGAACTGGATAAGGGAACAGTTATAAGTATCTTTGCATAGTGCCGCGCGGTGCCACCGGATAAACACCGGTGGCAACATGCAATCTTGGAATTGTCCCCCCGGTATTATAGCTTTATGCCGGAATTGTAACGGCGATTGAATATATGAGAAAGACAGTAGTAATTGATGTAGTAGGGCTCTCCTCTTCTTTGCTGGAGTACCTGCCTTTTTTAAAGGCTTATACACAACAGCGGCACCTGGCCACCGTAATGCCTATGTTACCTGCGGTGACTACGGCTGTACAGAGCACGTATCTTACCGGCGAATGGCCCAGTGAGCATGGAATAGTAGGCAATGGCTGGTACGACAGAACCGATGCGGAAGTTAAGTTCTGGAAACAATCCAACCGGCTGGTAGATGCTCCCAAAATATGGGACCGCGCCCGGAAACTGGATCCATCTTTTACCTGTTCGCAAATGTGCTGGTGGTACAATATGTACGCGAATGTGGACTACTCACTGACACCCCGTCCCAACTATCTTTCCGATGGCCGTAAAGTGCCCGATTGCTATACTTCCTCATCTACACTCCGGGACTATCTCACCGAACAACTCGGCAAGTTCCCCCTGTTTAATTACTGGGGGCCCACAGCCAGCATAAAATCAAGCCAATGGATCGCTGATGCGTCTATCCTCACGGATAAACTGTACGATCCCACCCTTACTTTTATTTACCTCCCTCATCTCGATTACTGCCTGCAGAAATTCGGACAGGACCCGGTAAAAAATGCAAAGGAACTGGCAGAAATAGACGCGGTATGCAAACAGCTGATTACTTATTATCAGCAGAAGAATTGTGATCCGATTGTACTATCGGAATACGGCATCACCAATGTAAATAACCCCGTGCATCTTAACAGGATCCTGAGGGCAGAAGGGCTGCTGGCCCTGCGAGTGGAAAATGGCCTTGAACTGCTGGATGCTGGCGCCTCCAAAGCCTTCGCCGTTGCAGATCACCAGATCGCGCATATCTATGTTAATGATCCCTCCTGTTATAAAAAAGTGCGTTCCATCCTGGAAAAGGTGCCGGGTGTACAACTGGTGCTGGACCGGGAAGGCAAACGGCAACATCATCTCCATCACAGCCGTAGCGGCGAACTGATTGCCGTAGCCGATGCCAACAGCTGGTTCACGTATTACTACTGGATGGATGACAACAAAGCCCCCGATTTCGCCAGGATTGTGGATATATTCCGTAAACCAGGCTATGATCCCGTGGAGATGTTCATGGACCCCGCCGACCCGCTCATTAAGCTGAAAGCGGCAGGAAAATTGCTCAAAAAGAAACTGGGTTTCCGCTACCTGATGAACGTCATCCCGCTCGATGCAACCCTTATCAAAGGCTCTCACGGCAGGATCGAAGAAAACCCCGCCTATCACCCGGTGGTCATCAGTTCCCAACCCGCTCCCCAGTCGCAGCTACAGGCAACAGACGTGTACGGGGTTATCTGGAACCAGCTGACAGGCAAATAACGGCTCCGCAATGACCAGTAATCAGCCGGCAGGTAAATAACCCTCCGGTTGAATTAACTTATTCATAACCATCTGGTTACGACTACAGGGCTGTTCTAAGCAGCTCCAAAAAAGTGCCTGTAACCAAATGATAAACAATCAGTTACCGATCAAGTCCACCTCACCTCCGCATCAAGAGCGCGTTTACTCCATGTCCTAAGTATGTCCAAAGCATATGCTAAGCATCACTTATCTAACTTTGCTTCATATCAAAAGTATCATCCACCTAATCCATATTCCATCCTCAAAAATCTCTCAAAACCGTCTAAAAAATCCAAAAATCTCCAAAAATCCCAAAGCTAAATCAGTATAATCAGCGTAATCAGTGCTCAAGACAAAACTCGCGTTCGTGCGTTCATCAAAAAAACTCCCCATCACTGATTTATTTTTCTACATTCATGCAACCGATTGAAACGAATAAATAATATCACCGTTATGGAAAGAAGAGATTTTCTCAAAACCGGTAGCATGGCCGGGTTGGGAGCAGGATTAACCATCCTTAATTTCCCCGTATTTGGAAAAAATGCTCCCAGCAACAAATTGGTACTGGGCGTAATGGGCGTTAACTCCAGGGGCAACTGGCTGGCACAATGTGCAGCGAAACTGCCCGGAGCTGAAATAGGCTATGTCTGCGATGTGGAAGACGGCGCCATCGCCAAAGGGCTCAAAGCCATTGCGGGCGCGCAGGACCGCAAGCCGGAAGTAATTAAAGACATCCGGAAACTATTGGAACGCAAAGATTTTGATGCACTCATCGTGGCAACGCCCGATCACTGGCACGCTCCTGCGGCCATCATGGCCACGGCGGCAGGTAAGCATGTGTACGTGGAAAAACCCTGTGCCCACAATCCGGGCGAAGGCGAAATACTGCTGGCAGCGGCAAAAAAACACAACCGCCTCGTGCAGATGGGAAACCAGCGCCGCTCCTGGCCTAATCTCCAGCAGGCAGTAAAAGAAGTGAAAGAGCAAAACGTATTGGGTAAAGTATATTATGGCCGCGGGTGGTACGTAAATAACCGCGAACCCATTGGTATCGGGAAAAAGATTCCGGTTCCCGGTACGCTCGACTGGGACCTGTGGCAGGGACCCGCTCCCCGCCGCGATTACCTGGATAACATTGTACACTACAACTGGCATTGGCGCTGGCATTGGGGTACCTCCGAAACCTGCAACAACGCCACCCACGAACTGGATTGCCTACGCTGGTTTATGGATGTGGAATTCCCTACCAAAGTCACTTCTGCCGGTGGCCGCTACGCCTATGCTAAGGACGACTGGGAAACACCGGATACCCAAACCCTGAACTTCGAGTTTGAAGGCAATAAAGCCATCGCCTGGGAAGGCCGCAGCTGTAGCCCGTTTAACCTGGAAGGCAGCGGCCGCGGATTTACCCTGTTTGGCGAAAACGGAAGCCTGTATAATTCCGGCGGCGACAGCTACAAACTGATCGACACCAAAGGTAAGGTGATCAAAGAAGTAAAACAGGCCGCCAATCCTAACCAGAGTGTAACCAATACCGTTAGTCCCGCCGGTGAGTTTTATGACGCCGTGCATATCAACAACTTCCTGGAAAGTATCCGCGGCAACGCTACCCTCAACTCCGAAATCAATATCGGTTACCGCAGTACGCTGCTTTGCCTGCTGGGCAATATAGCGCAACGTACCGGCCGCATCCTTCATACCGATCCTTCCAATGGCCATATCCTGAACGACAAGGAAGCCATGAAAATGTGGGAAAGGGAATATGAAAAAGGCTGGACGCCGAAAGCATAAATCAGTAAAACGGGTTCCGGGTAATAGTACCACCAGGCACAAAATTTCTAAAAAAAATGCTTGTACTATTACCCGGAATTCCTATCTTTACGAAGTTATAAACCCTTTCTCCTATTGGGTTTATAGGCTAACAATAAATATAATATCTTGTTATCCCCCATAACTTTTAGTTATCGTTGTAATTAATAATGATCCCCTACTTTTGACTTACCTGTAATTTTTTATAACCAACCACACCAACCACAAAAGTTGCGCGTTCCCCGGAGGGATGATTTGAATGGAATTTTTACAACAATCTCAGTACCTGTCAGTATTGCTGATAGGCCTGGTAGTAGGCTATTTGTCCGGTTTATTAGGGAAAGGGGGTAGTGCCATCAGCACTCCAGCCCTGCAGATCTTTGCAGGCGTAAACCCGTTTTTTGCACTGGCATCACCGCTGCCGGCATCTATCACCAGCACTTTATCTGCCACGGCAGTATACAGTAAGGAGAAACTGTTTAATAAACGGGTGATCCTGCTGGGGGCTGCTTTTGGTGTCCCGGCCACTGTCATTGGGTCTTGGCTTAGCAGTTACCTGCCCGGCAAAACGCTGATGATCATGACGGCCCTCTTTATCATGGCCACAGGTATGTCGCTCATGTATTCCTTTCTGCGCAGTAAATCAACTGGTGAATTAACCGTAATAAGTGAAGATGTGCCGGCTGGTAAATTAGTGGTAGCCGCTTTGTTTATAGGTTTTTTATCAGGGCTGCTGGCAAATGCCGGCGGGATATTGTTCAGCTCTTTCTTTATAAAGAAATTAAAAATGCCCATTAAACAGGCACTGGCCTGTGCAGTAGTGTTATCGGCTGTTTTATCCATACCCGGCGCTTTAACGCACTGGTGGCTGGGTCATATAGACTGGAATATAGCGCTGCTGCTGTCGCTTACTGCATTCCCTGCTTCCTGGCTGGGAGCCAAAACGGCGGTGAAAATGAAAACGCCCGTCCTCGAAAAATTATTTGCACTTACCCTTATCGTATTTGGGGTATACGATATCTTCTTTACTATCTGGAAGTAATCAGGCATGCGCCTTCATCTTATGGATGGCTTCCTGCTCATAAGGGGGCAGGCTGCTCACGATAATTTCGTAGGCATTCTGCAGGAATGTTTCCAGCTCGGTAGCCGGCAGCATATCTTCCTGTTTCAGCTGCACCCAGTGATACCGCGCCAGGTGAGGGGCCGGTACAATACCAGGTCTCGAAATCAATTCATGAAATTGCGATTGACTGCACTTAAACGATACCCGGTGAGGCGGCTCCAGGGATATCATGCAGAATAATTTTTCGCCTACGTAAAAGCGCAATTCGTTGTCCCACTTTTGTTCAGTGATGACAGCCGGAAGTGACCGGCACAGATCAAGGGTATGATCAAACATAGCAGCAGGTTTTAAAAGAATATTATTTAGGGCCGTTTTTTAAGGACGACATGTGTCAATAGTTTACATGCACAGACTAACATATTAAAATATGAAGTATGTGTGGTTAACGTAAATCTAAGCTGTAATAGTGAATGAAACTGCCCTATAAAAATAGGAAATAAAAACCAATCCTGAATGTTAAAATGAACTTTCCTTCCGGCAGGAAATTCCTTTGCCCCGTACCAGCGGGTATTTCAAGGGAACATCGTTTTTTTTCTTAATCGAAATTTAATCCCTTTCAGGTAAAAAAGTTTCGGCTTGTACTATCACCCCCGGGGGTGTAATACAAGCCGAAAGTCAATATGGATAAGCCTTTACTAAGGTTGGGCAGCTGCCCAGCGCGCCATTTTTTGTTCCAGCACCGACAGTGGCACGCAACCATCTTTCAGCAACTCATCATGAAAAGATGATAAGCTGAACCGGCTGCCGAGCGACTTTGTATACTGGTTCCGCAGTCCGCGGATCTTCAGTTCCCCGATCTTATAGGAAAGCGCCTGGCCGGGAATGGCCATATACCGCTCAATTTCAGCGGTAGCTTCCTGTGTGGATACCGGCTCATTATCCATCATGTACTTGATGGCCTGCTCACGGGTCCAGCCTTTGGTATGCAAACCAACATCCACGACTAAACGAATAGCCCGGTGTATTTCATCTGTTAAACGGCCAAAGTACATATAAGGATCGGTGTATAATCCCAGTTCTTTTCCTAAACTTTCACAATACAGGGCATAACCTTCGCCATAGGCGCCAATCCACGAGAAACGGCGGAACTTAGGCAGGGAGTCGTTTTCCTGTTGCAGGGAAATCTGGAAATGATGACCTGGAATGGCCTCGTGTAAAAAAAGGCATTCCATACCGGTATATGAAAAGTCTGTTGCATCAAGGATAGGCACGTAAAATACGCCCGGTCTTGTACCATCGGCGCTGCCCTGCATATACTCTGCGGAGGCGGAAGCAGCCCGGTAAGCTTCGGTTTGGCGGATTTCAAATTTTGTTTTGGGAAGATGACCGTACATTTTTTTTACACCGGGCATGATCTTGTCCTCGATGGCTTTGAAAGAATCCAGGACAGCAGCAGGTGTTTTAAAGATGCGCAGCTTCTTATCGGTACGCACCGACGCAAAAAAGGCCGGCAGATCGCCTTTGAAACCAGTGCTGTTCTTCACTGCTTCCATTTCACCGCGGATCCGTGCCACTTCTTTTTCTCCCAAAGCAAAAATTTCTTCGGGGGTAAGGTCGGTGGTCGTCCAGCTTTTTATCAGGAAAGCATAATACGCCTTACCATCAGGAATAGCGCCAATGCCGCTGCTGGTGCGGGCTTTAGGAAGGTATTCCTGCTGCATAAAGTCGCGCAGCTTCGCAAAAGAAGGCAGGATGTATGTTTCAATGGCCGCGCTGTACTCTTTCACCAGGGTTGCTTTGGTGGCTGCATCCAGCGAATCCGGGATCGTTTTCAGCGGCGAATAGAATACGTTATTGGCAGTATCTTTTTTGGCCAGGTCTGTTACCTGCGGAATCACTTTCACCACCAGGCTTTGCGGCAATACATAGCCGGTGGCCATTCCCCTGCGCATATTGGCGATGGCCGTGTCGGTCCATATGGCAAAGCGCTCCATACGATGCATGAAGTTATGGTAGTCCTTTAGCGTTTTAAAAGGTTGGGCAGAAGACCCCGAACCCAGCTGCGCCAGCGTGATGGGCAGGCAGGTGAACTGCTGCACCGGCATCAGGTGATCGTGAAAGGTAAGCCCCTCGCGGTTGATGCTGAACTCCCGTTGCAACATGTCGTAGGTAATACGGTCGTTGCCGGAGAGGACTGCTGTATCAATGCCTTTAATGGCCTGCTGGAAGCTGGCATAGAAAGAATCGGCTTTTGCGCGGTAACCTTCACTGATGTCTATCGGCAACTGGTCGTTGTATTGGTTTTCCCCATTCTGGGTAGCCTGCAACGGGTTCAGGGCCATGCTTTCATTGTAGTACCGCGTGGCCAGTTGACGCAGGGAGTCCTGCGTGGCCTGCGGGTTACTATGACTGCCCGGTTGCTGACAAGCCGCGGCCAGCAAAGCCCCCGACAGGAGGAGGTAGCCTTTTCGTTGTAACATTTTCATATTGATGGGTTGTGAACAGGTAGTAATTTACCGTTTTATCCAAGAAAAAAAGCATTCCGAAGAATCGGAATGCTTATTTAGAACAGTGAACAATGAAAAAAAAGGTAAAAAATATTATTTAAGAATTTTTATTCGAATGCTTTTGAAAGAAACCTCATTACCATGATCCTGTAAAAGGATGTGCCCTTCAGGCCACAGACCAAAATTCTTCCAGCTTTTATACTTGCTGATCGCCACCAGATCTTTGAAGGCCTGGGAGCCACGCTCGTATTCCAACACTTTAAATCCATTTAACCAGTGTTCTACGTGATTATTTGGATACACAATAATACGACCTTTGTTCCATTCTCCAATAGGGTTGATGGCACGTTTTTCCTGTTTTCTTGTCATGAGGTCGTAAAGACTTGCTAAAGTACGGTTTCCATCACGTCCTAATTTGGCATCCGGGTGCTTTTCGTCGTCCAGTACCTGGTACTCCAGCCCGATAGCCGACTTGCCTCCTGTTTCGTAGGATTCGCTCACGAAGTATTTTACCCCGCTATTGGCGCCCGGCGTTAGTTTGAAGGTAAATTCCAGTTCAAAAGCACCGTATTGTTTCTCCGTAATAATGTCGCCGCCGCTGCCTTCTTCATCTCCCGTGGAATGACCAATCATGAGCACCCCATTCTGCATGGTCCAGCCTTTGGTGGGGAAGTCCTTTTTATACACGCCTCTCCAACCTTTGCTGGTTTTTCCATCCCACAACAGCTGGTAGCCGTTTTTCTTTTCCTGGCCGGAAATAGTGTTATCCACATTATTAACAACGTAGATGTTGTCGTAGGGAGAATACTGGGAAGCAGCCGGGTTTTCTATCAGCCTTACATTTTTCCAGTAGATATTTTTGTTGTCGTCAGCCGCATTTTTGCCGATACTATGCACCTGTAAAGCGATGAAACCCTTTGGCAGTGCAGTATCTACCAGGTGGGCAGTAGGTACGCCATTCACCCAGGTACGCATTTCATTGCCGCGGCACTCGATACGGTATTTGTTCCAGCCGTCCTTTTTAAAGGCATTCTGACCGGCGGGGTTCAGTTCCATCGGGTACTGCCAGCCTCTGCGGCCTTCTTCATAAATACCACCGCTCCATTTACGGTCGGATGGGTCAATCTCCATCTGGTAGCCAAATACACGGCCATTCTGGTAGTCGGGCCTGCTTTGACTCCGGAACTGGATCCCGGAATTGAATTCCTTGCCCAGCTTGAATTCCAGCTCCAGGATAAAGTCGCCGTACTCTTTTTCAGTAGCCAGGAAAGAGTTAGGCGTATTCATCACCGTGGTGCCCACGATCTCGCCATTCTGCACATTATATTTTGCTTCACCCCCCAGTTGTTTCCAGCCTTTCAGATCTTTACCATTGAAAAGCTGCTGCCACTGGGCTTTCTGAGCGAAAAGGCCACCATACATACACAGCAGGGTGCCAAATAAAAGGATCGTCTTTTTCATAACTTAAACGGAATAAGGTGACCAAAATAAACAATGAAAATGATTTTTACAACCGATTGCAAAACTTTAATCTTATTTTTTATTTTTTAACCACATGATAATCTGACTAATATGTGGTTTTACAGAATTAGAAATAAAAATATTCATGCAAACGATTGCAGCAATGTAAAAATATCTTATTTTGGTTCCGAAAGTATCCACGTAGCAACAGCCAAAATCGAAAAAGTAATACTCTTTATCTACAATCATTATAAACTACGTTATGAAAAAAGTTTTTTCACGTCTTATCTGTATGATAGCATGTTTGCTATTCTACCAACTCACCCAGGCACAAGGCACCCCAATTACCATAGAAGGTAATGTTCTCGACGCCCAGAAGCAACCACTGGTTGGCGTAACCGTTTCTATCAAAGGGAAAAATGCAGGCACCCAGTCAGATGCCCAGGGACATTTCCGGCTCAAAGTTACAGATGCCGCCAACGCAGTACTCGTATTTACCTACATCGGATTTAACACGTATGAAGAACCTGTAAAAGGTCGTGCAATCGTTTCCGTAGTTTTAACAGAAGACCGCAAAAAACTGGAAGAAATTGTGGTGGTGGGATATGGCCAGCAGAAGAAAAAAGATGTAACCGGTTCCATTTCCTCCGTAGGTACCAAAGCTATCCAGGACGTACCGGTAACCAACCCGCAGCAAGCCTTACAGGGCCGCGCTCCCGGTGTGGAAGTACTCAACAACAGCAGCAAGCCCGGTGATGAACCTACCGTGCGTATCCGCGGTAGCCGCTCCCTCAGGGCCGGCAACGACCCCCTCTATGTAGTAGACGGGATCCCTTACGCCGGTACACTCAGCGATATCGGTACAGGAGTAATACAATCGATGGATATTTTGAAAGATGCCTCCGCAACGGCTATCTATGGCTCCAGGGGCGCTAATGGCGTAATACTCATCACTACCCAGAAAGGCAAGGAAGGAAAACCCGTGGTTTCCTACAGCGGCTCCTACGGTTATGTACAACAGCTCGGCGAATCCGACATGATGGACGCTAACCGCTTCATAGAAATGCGCCGGGAAGCCAACCGCACCATCGGCAAATACGATGATGCCAACCCCGATGCCTCCGACAAGAAAATATTTAATACCGTTGAATACGCCAATATCAAGAAAGGCACAAACGTAGACTGGCAAGACCTGATGATCTCTCCGGGATATCAGACCAATCACGGCCTCAGCGTAGCCGGCGGTACAGAAAGAACAAAATACACCGTGGGACTGGGTTACTTCAAAGACCAGGGCGTACTGAAACTGCAGGATTACGAGCGTTATAATTTCAATGTGGGCATCGACCAGATGATCGGCGACCGCGTTCGCGTGGGAGCTACCCTGTTGGGCGCCTACAGTGAACGTAACGGCGAAACCTACAACGGGATAGACAATGCCCTGAAAATGTTGCCCATCGCCGCTCCATACGACGACAATGGAAAGCTGATCACCTATCCCACCGGCGATAGCCAGCAGCCTAACCCGTTACTGGATTATGTCCCCGGTAACCGCGTTGAATTAATGAAACGCTTCCGCATCTTCACCAGCCTGTTCGCAGAAGTGGAAATCATAGATGGCCTGAAATACCGCCTCAACGTAGGTCCGGATGTGCAGAACTATAACTATGGCCTTTTCCAGGGTAAAAACAATACCAACCTGCTGATCGGCGGTGGCGACGCTACGGCTTCCAAAGGAAACGCTTCTACCATGGCGTACACCATTGAAAACATCGTTACCTACAACAAAGAAATCAAAAAACATAATATCGGCTTCACCGGCTTATACAGCGTTCAACGTCAGAACGTAGATATTTCTACTACCAACGTGAGAGGTATCCCGGTAGAAACACAACAATACTACAACCTGGGTCAGTCGCTCAACGTAACCGGCGTAACCAGCAGCCTTAGTTCCTGGACCATCCTTTCCTATATGGGCCGTTTGAACTATGGATATGACGACCGCTATCTCCTGACCCTCACCCTTCGTGCGGATGGATCTTCCCGGTTCGCACCCGGCAAAAAATGGGGTTATTTCCCCTCCATTGCAGCAGCCTGGAACATGGTAAGTGAAAAATGGCTGAAAGAACAGAAAGTCCTGGATAACCTGAAACTGCGCGCCAGCTTTGGCCGTATCGGTAACACCGGTATTAACCCATATGCTACACAGGGTAACCTGAGCAGGATTCCTTATTCCTTCGGAAACAAAGGCGTGCTGGGCTTTGTACCGCTCGATCTGCGTAATCCTAACCTCACCTGGGAATCTACCACCTCTACCGATATTGGTATTGATTTCGGATTCCTGAACGGCCGTATCACCGGTGTGGTGGAATGGTACAACCAACGCACTACCGACCTGCTCATGCCACAGTCGCTCCCGTTCAGCAATGGGTTTAATGAAGTGCTGATGAACCTCGGTACTTCCCAGAACCGCGGTTTTGAATTCGGAATAGGCGCCACCATTATCGACAACCCTAATGGATTCAGTTGGAAAATGGATGCCAACATGTTCCTGAACAGGTCTAAGATCCTGTCGCTCGGCGATGGCAGAACTGCCGATATTGGAAACGCCTGGTTTGTAGGTCAGCCTACCTATGTATACTATGATTTTAAGAAGACTGGCGTATGGCAGGAAAAGGATGCCCAGCTGGCTAAACTTTACAACCTGAAGCCAGGAGAAATCAGGCTGGAAGATGTAAATAAAGATACGCTCATCGATGCTAAAAACGACCGCCAGATTCTCGGTTCCCCGGAACCTAAATGGTCGGCAGGTACTACCCAGCGCTTCTCCTATAAAGGATTTGAATTGTCCATTGTAGCCTTTGCCCGTATGGGAAGTATGATCAAAAGTGACTTCTACCAGAACTATAATACCCTGTTTGGCCGCTATAATAACCTGAATATCGATTATAACACACCGGCCAATCCCACCAACGATTTCCCACGGCCTAATGCCAACCAGGAACGCCCCAGCAACTACCAGTCGCTCAGCTACTTTGATGGCTCCTTCTTTAAGATCAGGAGCATAACACTCAGCTACGCCTTCTCGGACGCTGTGGTGAAACGTATGCGCATGCAGGATCTCCGGGTAAACGTAGGAGTGAAAAATCCAATGATCCTGGCGCCTTACCGCCAAACCTGGAAAGGAGTTGATCCTGAAGACGTAAATGTGATCGGCATCGATGCACCAGCCACCTGGATGCTGCAGTTCGGAATAAATGCCAAATTTTAAATCAACGGATCCTGATTAAACATCTTTAAAAGAAAACGTTATGAAATATATAGTTCCTCTCATCATGCTGCTGGCCGTTGGTTCCGCCTCCTGCAATAAAATGCTGGATGAAGAGATTGTCACCAACGTAACAGATGATTTCTATAATACTAAAGCCGGCTTTCAAACAGCCGTGAATGGCTCTTACGTGTCTATGCGCAACTTTTACAGTACAGAACGCGGTATGACGCTTACGGAAACCGGTACCGATATCATCACCAACGGTTCGGATGGTAACTTCAAATTTACAAGTCAGTATACCTCACAGCTGGATTCCCGTTATGATCATGTCAGGGAAGTGTGGAACAGCTTCTATCAAACCATCAACACCTGTAACGTGGTGGTAGACCGGGCCGACAAGATCCCCGACCTCGACGAAGCAGTAAAGAAAAAAGGCGTGGCCGAAGCGCTGTTCTGCCGGGCGCATTATCATTTTGTACTCATGCAGATGTTTGGCGCCGTACCCTTACGCCTGCACGAAAACGCTGAAATTATAAGAGAAGCTCACCGCGACTCAGTATCCGCCATCTACGATGCCGTGATCAACGACCTGCTTGCAGCAGAAGCTGAATTGCCGGCTACACAGGCAGAATGGGGCCGTGCTACCAAGCCTGCCGCAGAACACCTGCTGGCAAGAGTTTACCTCACCCGCGCCTCCTCTCCGCAGGCAAAAGCAGGAGACTATGCCAATGCCGCCAAGTATGCCGACATGGTCATTAAAAACTACGGCTTCAAATTACTCGCCGACGTTGGACAGGTATGGGCACAGGGAAAAGAAAATAACGATGAAACCATCTGGGCAGCGCAATACACCACCGACCCGCTTTATGGTTACCCTGATAACAACGCCTGCCGCTTTTTCCTGATGCAGTATGATGTGCTGAAAGGGATGAAGCGCGATCTGGCCAACGGCACGCCCTGGAAGCGTTTCAGACCTACAAAGTTCCTGATCGATACACTGTATAAAGACAGGATACACGATGTACGTTATGAAAAATTCTATACCACCCTGTGGAGAACCAATGCACCGGTTGATAACCTGAAAACAGGCGATACCGCTGTGTTCCTGCCTGGTTATGACGTATCCGACGCAGTGATTGCCACCAAACCTTATATGCTGGTGCCACCAAGATTGTACACTGAAAAGCTGTATCCTTCTTTGAATAAATTTGCCGATGCGCTCCGTCCTGATAACCAGGCTTCCGGCGTAAGACCCTTTATAGCGATGCGTCTTGCCGAAGCTTACCTGATAGAAGCAGAAGCCCTGATGATGGATGGCAAAAAACAGGAAGCCGCCGACCTCGTAAATGTGGTGCGCTGGAGATCTGCACGTATTGGCGCTACACCTGCCGAAACACAGGCTAACCGTGATGCGATGACCGTAACCGCCGCAGACATGACCATCGATTTTATCCTGGATGAAAGAGGCCGGGAACTGGTAGGTGAACAACTGCGCTGGTTTGACCTCACCCGCACCTATAAACTGGTGGAAAGAGTGAAGCTGCATAACGACGAAGCACGTAGTAACATCAAGCCTACACATATGCTGCGGCCTATTCCGCAGGACCAGATCGATAGAACAGTGAACGAGTTCCCGCAGAACCCGGGATATTAATACTTCTTTCTTTTTCAAAAAAAATCAAAAAGGGGCTGGCCAGGTAAAATTGGTCAGCCCCTTTTTTGACCTTTTTTGCTACTTTTAGCAGAAATCAACCAATAGCTGCGGAGGATAGCACATTTCAGGATGTCCAATAATTCAGACAACGAACGGGAACTGCTCCGGCAGGTAGCTGCCGGGGACGAGCAGGCGTACCGGGTATTATTTGACCGGTATTCGGACAGGATGTATATGAATGCGCTGCATTTTACGAAATCAGCAGAACTGGCGCAGGACCTCACACAGGAAATATTTATCCGGATATGGATGAACCGGTTGAAACTGGCTGATGTAGATCGCTTTGATGCCTGGCTGTTTACAGTGGCCAGGAATGTAATCCGCAATGAGCTAAAGAAAAAGGTGTTGCCGGTGGAGAACGCAGAGTTGCTGCATGCTTATTTCAGGGACAATAATTTAACACCGCAGGAACGGATAGAATATAAGGAGCTGGAAATAGCTGTTCATCAGGCCATTAAAAACCTGCCGCCACAAATGCAAACGGTATTCCTGCTAAGCCGGCAGGAAGGGTTAACGCATGAAGAGATTGCCCGCCGCATGAATATTTCCGTTGTTTCTTCCAAAACCTATATGGTCCGCTGCCTCCTGGCGATTCGCAGGCATCTTGGCAAAAATGCCGGTAAATTGGGAATCGTGATCTTTTTCCTCTACAGATAAAAAATATTTTTTTCCAAACGTCTTACCCCTGCTCATCTGGTTGTCTTTACCTGGAATGACCTTCGGGTTGCAGGTACTATTACCATTTTAACAACGCATCATTATGTCGCCATCCGAATTTCAGCACCTTGTACAAAAATTCCTGGACGATAGCATTACCACAGAGGAATTGCAGCGCTTCCGGCAATGGGTGCTGGAAGAAAGAGACGTAGATATGCAGGAAGCTGCCATAGCAGCGGTGCTGCAAAAAAGTAGCTACCCCGGTGAAATGCCGGCAGATAAACAGGTAGTGTTTAGTTATATACTGGAAGAAGCGAACCGCCGTACTGCTCCGCTCCCGCGTGCACGAGTGGTGGGCATGCGCACCTGGTGGGCGGCGGCAGCGGTTTTATTATTGCTGGGTACGGGCCTTTATTTCCTTACCCGTCAGAAAGCACATATGGAAATAGCGCAACGCTCCAACAACATCATCCATCCAGGCAGGGAAGGTGCCATACTTACGCTTGCGGATGGTTCGCAGGTGGTACTGGACAGCCTGAAAAACGGCGTGATCACGCAGCAGGGAAGCACCGACGTACAGCTCCGGAACGGACAGTTGTTGTACAACAGCCGGAATGGAGCTTCATCCGCTTTGCTTGCCTACAACACGGTGGCTACACCAAGGGGCCGCCAGTTCCAGGTAATACTGCCGGATGGTACCACCGTTTGGCTCAATGCCGCATCTTCCATCCGGTATCCGGTTGCTTTTCCCGCAGGAGAAAGGAATGTGATGATTACGGGAGAAGCCTACTTGGAAGTGGCCGCTGATGCCCGCAAACCTTTTACCGTGGAAACAGACAACGGCACGGCCATCCAGGTACTGGGCACCAGCTTTAACGTAAACGCCTATACGGATGAATCGGCATCACGGACTACCCTGCTGCAGGGAAAGATCCTCGTAAAATCCGCTACCGCCAGCAAGGTATTGTTGCCCGGGGAACAGGCGGTGGTAGCCGGATCCATTACGGTAGATGCGCATGCCAATACCAGTCAGGCAATTGCCTGGAAAAACGGCATCTTCAATTTCCAGCGGGCCCCGCTGGAAATGGTAATGCGGCAAATTGCCCGTTGGTATGATGTAGAAGTAGTGTATGAAAAAAATATCCCGGCCATTACTTTCGGCGGCGAAATGGGACGGGACCTTGAACTGAAAGACGTGCTGGAATTCCTGCAGGAATCAGGGGTTCATTTTAAATTATCGGGAAGAAAACTGACGGTCATGCCTTAATTTTTTTATCAACCAGGTCATATGCCACAAAAAACCGGAAGCGGTTCGAAGCACTTCCGGTTAAAGATTGGCTTAACTGAAAAAAACAAGTCCCGCAAGACTGCTTATTTATCAACTAAACCATTGCAAAGCTATGCAATTAAATGCTCTTTGTAACCGGTCCGGGAAAGGTATGCGACGCCCGCATGCCCCCGGAGCACCAGCTATGTGCAGCGCCCGGTTGTCAACTAAAATCGAAGGATCCCTTTACCGAATGGGGATCCCAATACTGAAAGTCATGAAACTGACCATGCTTCTTCTTACAGCTGCATTCCTGCATGTAACCGCGGGCAGCTATGCGCAACAGATCACCTTTTCCGGAAAAAATGTACCGCTTGAGAAAGCGTTTTCCGTCATCAGGGAGCAAACCGGGTACCTGGTGGTGTATAATGTTGACCTGTTGAAAGATGCCAGAAAGGTGACGGTAGATGCGCATAACATGCAACTGGAAACGTTCCTGGACCTTGCGTTCAGAGAGCAGCCGCTGAAATATGTGATCCGGAACAATACCATCCTTGTAACGGGGAAGCCACGCTCACAGCAGGCGTCGAACCCCGCACAAACCAGCCTGGCGGCTGCCCGGCCAGTCCTGTTAAAAGGAACGGTGGTCAATGAAAAGGGGGAACCCCTGCCCGGTGTAACCGTGCTGTTGAAAGGCAGTACCCGTGGTACCGTTACCGATGATGACGGCGCTTTCCTGATCACTGCCGATATAGAAGACGGAGCAACACTGATGGTAAAGATGATCGGTTATACCTCGCAGGAAGTTGCCGTGAATGGCCGCAGCGATATCCGCATCGCCCTTCAGGCAGATGTGCGGAACCTGGAAAATGTAACCATTTCCACGGGGTACAAAAAGATTCCTAAATACCAGCTGACCGGCGCCGCTTCTGTGATAACGCAAAAAGAATACGACCAGCGTGTAGCCGTTACCGGTAACTTCCTGGAAAGCCTGGAAGGCAAGGTCCCTGGTTTGGTGTATAACAGTCAGTCCGGCGAGTTATCTATCCGTGGCGTTTCTACCTTTGATGCGGTAAAGAAGCCGTTGATAGTGGTGGACGGCTTTCCTACAGAAATAGATCTTAACACCATCAATCCTATTGATATCGTTTCTATTTCTGTACTGCGGGATGCCGCCGCAGCCGCCATTTATGGCGTGCGCGCTTCCAACGGTGTAATTGTGGTAGAAACCAGGCGCGGGAAATCCGGTAAGGCAAAATTCAGTTTGCGCGCGACTACTGCATTGCAGCAGTCGCCCGACTTTGGCTACCTGAAGTTTGCCGGTGCAAAGGAATTTGTGACCTTACAGGAAGCACAGTTTAAGCGTGCCAATCCGAATGAAATCGGCTATACCGCTTATGACCGGCCCATGGCTCCTGCCATTGCCATCCTCTTCGACGAGCAGCAAAAACGCATTAGCCCGGAGGCAGCACGGCAGAAACTGGATTCGCTGAGGAGCTATGATAATACACGGGAATACGAAGACCTCTATTTCCGTACACGGCAGGCCACCAATCTTAACCTGGATGTAAGCGGCGGAAATGAAAAAAGTACTTACCTGCTGGGAGTGAACTACATTGCGGAGCAACCGGTGAATGTAGGATCGAAGAACAACCAGCTGATCCTGAATTTTGCCAATACCTACCAGCTTTCCAACCGGCTGAAAATGGATTTTCGCGGCGTGTATTCGCATGCAGAATCGGAGAAAGGCACCACCGCTCCCATGAATGATTTTTATCCTTATGAAAAGCTGGCTGATGCCGATGGCACCCCGCTGCCGGTAGCCCAGGGAGTGAATAGGGACTACCTCAACTTTGGTGTAAACCGGGCAAGGAACAACCGGCTGATCGCCCTGGGATTATATGACCAGCTTTATTATCCTTACCGGGAACTCACTGCCAATACAACTAAGGTCAACACAAATGCGTTTCGGGTGCAGGCCCGCCTGGAAGGAAAGATCACAGACTGGATGTCTGCCGAAGTAGGCGGTAATTATGAACGGCAGCAAGGCATCCAGGACAACTTCCTGGATGAACAATCTTACACCGTACGCAGGCTGCTGAACCTTAAAGCCACCAAAGACCCCAGTGGGAAACCGATGTTCATCGACATTCCGCAGGGCAATATTCTCCGGAGGACGGATCAGAAAGCCATCAACTACACCCTGCGCGCACAACTGAATTTTGATAAACGCTCTGCCAACAGCCGGCATGAAATGTCGGGTATCCTGGGCGTAGAACAGCGAAAAACCACTAACGACAGCTATCTTAACAGTTACTTCGGGTATGACGGACAATCGCTGATCAGCAGACCCGTTAACCTGCAACGTGCAAGCCTTTATATCAATTCTGCCTTCCCGGATGTAACCCAGTTCGGCGGTGCTCTTGCCATGAGGGATTATGTCAATGAAACCAGTGCCGACCGGCGCTTTCTTTCTTACTATGCACAAGGCACCTATATCTACAACAGTAAATATATTGTTACCGGCAGTTACCGTATCGACCAATCCAACCTGTTTGGTGTGGACCCCAAATATAAATATCGTCCGTTATGGTCAGCCGGCGCCGCCTGGCGGCTGCACATGGAGGATTTTCTGAAAGACAACACCTGGATCAGTGAGCTGAAGCTGAATGCTACTACGGGTTTCAATGGTAATGTGCCGGTGAGTAACAACGGCCCTTTCCTGATCCTGGCTTCGCAGCTAAACAATGTGTTTGTGGTACCCCAACCGTCCTTTTATGTGATAACACCCGAGAACCAGTCATTGCGCTGGGAAACCACCCGCACTTATAACCTGCGCCTTGACTACGGGTTCTTTAACAACCGCCTGTTTGGTTCTGTGGATTATTATTATAAAAGAACGGGAGATGTGTTCGGACAATATGATGCTGATCCCACCAGCGGGTTTAACCAGTATAATGCCAATACCGCTACTATCCGGAATAGCGGCGTGGATCTGCTGATTTCTACCGTGAATGTACAAAACCGCCGGTTCGGGTGGCGTACAAGTCTTACTGCTTCATTAAACAATAATAAAGTACTGGCGGTAAAAGCCAGTGAATATGAAAGTACAGAGGATATAACCAGTAGCCGTATTAACCGGCAGGGGTATCCGATGGATGCGTTATTCAGCTATAATTACGGCGGACTAACGAACATGGGCAAACCATTTGTGTATGACCGGAAAGGAGGCCAGCATATCCTGTATTTTTATGGTAATGCAAAGGTAGATGTAGCATTTGAGGACCTGATCTACAACGGTACTACCACTCCCAAATATGTACTGGGCCTGAATAACCAGTTCTCCATAGGCGCCTTTGACCTGTCATTTCTCTTCATGTATTATGGTGGTCATGTGATGCGGGTAGAACAGCCCAATCCTGTAAACCTGAGTACTTACAGCGCATCATTACTGGAAGGATCTGCCAATTACTGGAAGAAAGCAGGAGATGAACTGCATACCAATATTCCCGGGTTTACACCAGGTGCTGCACAGGATCCATTCTATTTTTCTTCGTATGCCCGTTACGGTTACCAGTATGCATCGCAGTTCGTACGCCGGGCGGATTATATCCGGTTGCGTGACCTGATCATTACCTATAACCCGAAGTTTAATTTTATAAAACGGATGGGACTTAACCAAACGCAGATCCGGTTACAGGGCCAGAACCTGTTCTACTATACGTTTAGCGGAAACGACATTGATCCGGAAGCGATAGACCGGACCAGTGGGGTGCGCCAACTGCCGCAACGGCCACTTTACAGCATTTCCCTTTTTACTAACTTCTAATCATTCATCTATGAGATCAATCAATATTGTCTTTATCCTTTTACTTGCCATCGCTGCTTTTTCCGGCTGTGATAAGTTCCTGGAAGTAAAGCCAAAAGGGATCGTGATTCCGGAGAAGCTGAGCGATTACCAACTGATGCTGAATTCCAGGTCAATGACGCTTACCTTTCCGCCTGCATTGTTGTATTGTACAGACGATTATTACGAGGAATTTGATGACCTGAGCACGGTACCGCCAGCCAATGCTTTTTACTGGCGCCCTGGCATTGACCAGAATGAAAAAGAAAACCCCGCTGCATGGGGCGATCTGTATAACACTATTTACAATGCCAATGTGATCATCAATAATGTAATGGCTACCACAGATGGTACGCCGGCGGCCCGTGCTTCCACACTGGCGGAAGCGCTGGTGATCCGTGCAGATTGTTACTTTATGTTGCTGACGCTGTTTGCAAAAGCCTATAATCCGGCTACCGCTGCGAATGATCCGGGCTTGCCACTGGTAAGGAGTACAAATGTGACCGATAAAACGCCGCCACGGTCTTCTGTGCAAACAACGCTGGATACGATCCTCACCAATGTAACGGATGCCATTGCCTCGCTGCCGCTCACCAATCTCAATAAGTACCGGCCCACAAAATATGCTGCGTATAGTTTGCTGTCGAGGATCTATCTCTACATGCAGGATTATGAAAATACGAAGAAGTATACCGACCTGGCATTAACGGCGCCGCATAGCATGGTCAATTATAATGATTACGAAGATCCTTACTCATTCCCGGAAACGGACCTGAGCCCGGAAGTGCTCTGGCAACGCGCTTCGTTGGATTATACGATTCCTTCTATGATGGGCATGCAACACGCGCTGAGTGATTTATACGAAGCCGGTGATCTCCGGAAACTGTTGCTCACTTATGCATTCGACGACTTTCCTGATGACTATTACTTTTCCGGCACAAACGGCTACGCCAATTTTGGCACTACATTCCAGGAAATGTACCTGACAAAAGCAGAAGTGCTGGTGCGTGATAATCAAATCGGGGCCGCCATGAACATAGTGAATGAGCTGCGGAAATACCGGTTTAAAACAGACGCTTATACGCCGCTAACTGCTACCGGAAAGGAAGACGCGTTAACGAAAGTGTTGCAGGAACGCAGAAGGGAACTGGCTTTCCGCGGGCAACGCTGGATGGATATGAAACGCCTCGACCGCGAAGGGCGGATGCCGCTCGTAGAACGCAGAGTGCACGGCACCGGCGCTTTGAAAGCCACGCTGGAACCAGGCAGCAAGAAGTACGTTTTCCAGATCCCCGCCCGTGTACAACAATTTAATCCAGACATGCAATTAAATGACCGTTAATCATCTTATATGAAAAATATTATTTCCGCACTGATATCCTGCACACTGCTGTTTACAACCGCTGCTGCGCAGAAAACGACTACTACGCTTTCAGGAAAATTGAGTGGCAACGATATTACCACACCACTGCACCTGAAAAATATGACCGGCGCCGACCTGCTGATTCCTGTAAATGGAGACGGCACCTTTCATTCAAAAGTAGCCCTGCCTGCAAAGGGATTTTATTCCCTCACCGGCGTTGGGCAGGTGTACCTGGAGCCTGGCTATCAGCTTCAGATGGCACTGGCGCCAGATAGTACTTACCGCTTCAGCGGCAAGGGTAGCTTTGAAAACAATGCCACTGCAGACGCACGGAAAGCATTATCCAAATATGTAGCCACCGACCCCGAATATATGCTTGGGCAGGAAGCTTTGTATACCCCTGTTCCGGAATTTATCGGGAAGATGGATGCTTTCGTGAAAGATGGGCAACATTTGTTTGACCAATCCTCCAGCGTATTTTTCCGGGAGATGGCCGGTAAGGACCTGGCGTACTACGGTAAATATGTATTAGCCCACTACAGCCTCTATTACGGAACGGACCTGAAGAAGCAGGAGGCGTTTTATAAACTGATGGAAACCGGTAACAGGAAAGATACAGCATACCAGCGGCTCATGCAGGAAGCAGGCCGCGCCATGCATGTGAAAAGGCTTGACAGCACAGAACGTGCGCTGCTGGATAAACTGACAATGAGCGACTGGGATAAGAATGATGCTGCATTGTTTCAACAATCCGCCTGGTACAGGGAGGTGCTGGATCGGTATCTTTCTACTATCCAGTATTACAAATACAGGCATTTATTTGAAGCATCTGTAGAGGATAATAATATACGGACCCTGATGGGATTGTATATTTCAAAGGGCGAAATCAGCGATTCTTTTATGCTCCAGTACTACACTTATACCGGCACCCGGAATGCTTTAAAAATGCTGAAGGATAAACAGGTGCGGGATAGTTTGTATAACAGTTACGTGGCTAGTGCAAAGCATCCTGCTTACCTGAAAGAGATCCGGGAAATTTACCGCAATGCCAATACTTACAGCGACAATACGCCTGCTCCCGATTTTTCTTATGAAGATGTTAATGGCAAGAAAGTTTCTCTGAAAGATTTACGCGGTGAGTATGTTTATATAGATGTGTGGGCAACGTGGTGCGGCCCGTGTAAAATGGAAATCCCGCATTTGTCGAAAATAGAAGCGTTGTATGAACACAAAAAGATCCGGTTTGTAAGCCTGTCGGTAGACAAAAGTGCAGACAAACAAAAATGGATAGATTTTGTGCAGAAAGGAAACCTGAAAGGCATACAGTTGCTGGCGGATAAAGATTTTCAATCTGATTTCATCCAGAAATTCAATATCAATGCCATTCCGCGTTTTATACTGATCGGGCCCGATGGGAAGATTGTGAGTGCCGATGCGCTGCGGCCTTCCAATCCTGCGCTGCAGGCATTGTTGGATAAATTGCTGGCGGAAGGATAAATGCCGGCAGATAAAATAAACCGGTATCTGCTACTGTATTTTATGAGTAGCAGTTACCGGTTATGATGAAATGAAAATTAAAGCGTTATTTTAAATATCAGCCGGGAGGTGGTGCGGGAAACTGTAAACTGATGGTCCTCAATTACAGGATCAGTTACACTGATATAAAACGGTTTACATTTACTGTCTGATTTTATTTCCTTATTAATATAAGACAGGATAGCACTTCCTGCAGAGGGAATGTTTATTTTATATTTGAATGCGCCCTTTTTTGTATCAGCAATATGAAAAATCAGCGATCCATACATAGGCGCCCCCGGTCGTTTTTCTATCACTCCCCGTTCTGAAGGAAGATCTGCCGGCTCCGGGGTAATTGTTATAGTGGCAGTATCAATATTTTTTGACAAAAGAATATTCTCTCCTGTTTGTCCATCTATAAACATTATCCCCACCTGGGTAGGCATGCCTTCGCTCAGTACGTCTTCACAGGGATCGGCGTGTTTTGCTTTCTGACACCCTGGTCCGAAACTTACGGCACCCAGAAATAACAGTGGCAGATAAAATTTCTTTGTAAGAAAATAGGTTAATTGTTTCATTTCTATCTGGAATTTGCTTTGATATAGGGTAATGATGAGCTTAACATGAAAACTTTAATGGCCTGAATTATAAACCCATAGCCGAATTTAAACAAAAATTATTATGGGAGTAAAAAAATGCAGCAGGAGATCACACCATGATCGTTTGCTACATTTTTGCTAAAAGCTAAATGCGTATCTTCATTAGCCTTTTTTAACGCAATAAAACTTTCAATTCTATGGCACAGAAAAAGATATTATTACTGACAGGAGATTACGCAGAAGATTATGAAACAATGGTTCCGTTCCAGATGCTGCAGATGATTGGTCATGATGTGCATGCAGTTTGTCCGGATAAAGCGGCAGGAGATAAAATCAAAACGGCCATCCATGATTTTGAAGGAGACCAGACTTACAGTGAAAAGCCGGGTCATGGGTTTGTGTTGAATGCCACTTTTAACGATGTGGCCGGCGCTGATTACGATGCGCTGGTAATAGCCGGCGGCCGTGCCCCGGAATACCTGCGGCTGAATAAAAATGTGCTGGAGCTGGTGAGGCATTTTTTCCTGGAAGATAAACCGGTGGCGGCTGTTTGTCATGGTATCCAGATCCTGACGGCTGCCGACGTGGTACGTGGAAAGAAACTGACGGCTTACCCGGCAGTAGCGCCGGAGGTAACCGCTTCCGGAGGTACTTATGTATCTGTAAATGTTTACGAGGCGGTGGTAGATGGCAAGCTGGTAACGGCGCCCGCATGGCCGGCTCATCCGCAGTGGATTGCAGCGTTTCTGCAGGTACTGGGAACCAGCATCACCCTGTAACCGATAGGCATGTATAAATAGTTGATTATCAGAAGAGGAAAGAAAGTTTAAATTATCTTTCCACGGATTTTCAAATTAAACGGCCATTGCTTACCTTTGCAGCCAAATTCAGGAGGCTATCCCTGCATTGGTCATTGATAATTCGTAATTCGTAATTGATTTTTATATATGTCCGGACAGCTTAAAGAAGTTCGTAACCGAATCAAATCTATTCAATCTGGTCAGCAGATCACCAAAGCCATGAAAATGGTAAGTGCTGCTAAATTAAGACGTGCACAGGATGCCATCATGCTGATGCGTCCGTATGCCGTAAAGCTTCAGGAAATGTTGCAGAATATTGTTTCCAACAGCGAAGGCAATATCGATACACCACTGGCAGCTCAGCGTCAGGTTGAAAAAGTACTGATTGTGGTCATCACTTCAGACAGGGGGTTGTGCGGCGCCTTTAACTCCAACCTGATCAAAACAGCTAAACGTGTGATCCGCGAAAAGTATGCTGAACAGTTTGAACAGGGCCAGGTAGAAATCTTACCAATTGGTAAAAAAGGATATGATCACTTTGTACAGAACGGTTACAAAGTAAATGATAAGTTCTGGCAGCTTTTTGGCAGTCTTACTTTTGATCACGTGAAAGAAGCGGCAGCAGTAGCCTTGCAGGGTTTTACCGATGGTACTTACGATGCCGTTGAAATCGTTTACAGCGAATTCAAAAATGCTGCTACGCAGATCTTTGTAGCAGAGCAGTTCCTGCCAATCGCGAAAGTAGAAAATAAGGAAAAGAGTGGTCTGAAAGCGGACTTCATCTTTGAACCTGAAAAAGATACCCTGATTGCTGAACTGATGCCTAAGATCCTGAACACCCAGTTCTTCAAAGCCATCCTGGATTCCCACGCTTCCGAGCATGGCGCCCGTATGACTGCGATGGATAAGGCTACAGAAAATGCCAGCGAATTGCTCCGTTCCCTGAAGATCTCTTACAACCGTGCCCGTCAGGCTGCTATTACCACCGAGCTCACAGAAATCGTGAGTGGTGCGGCGGCATTGGCGAACTAAGGATAGAGGGGTTATTAACACTAAGTCAACAACTGAATTAATATTTTCAGATTAGGGTCAAAGACTGTATTTTCGGTCTTTGACCTTTTTTGTAAATCCACATCTCCTGTTAACGTATGGAAATATCACAGATCATCCCGCACGTGGAAGCATTAATTTTCGCCGCCGACCGGCCGTTACCTTTGCTGGAAATAGTGGATCTGCTCAACAATGCACTGGCTTTTCTGGAAGACCGTACCAACCTGGATCAGGTGGAAGCCGCTATGGAGGCGATCAGGGAGAAATACAACTCTGAATTTTATGCGTTCGAAGTACGTAGCAGCGGGGGAGGCTACCAGTTCCTCACCAAAAAAGAATATTACCAGACAGTGGCTCAGCTCAACGGGGATAAATTCCTGAAGCGCCTTTCCACTGCCGCCCTGGAAACCCTGGCTATCATCGCCTACCGGCAGCCGATTTCCAAAGGCGAAATTGAATATATCCGCGGAGTAAGCACCGATTATTCTATCCAGAAACTCCTGGAAAAGGAACTGATCGTGATTACCGGCCGCAGCGAAGACCAACCCGGTAAACCGCTGCTGTACGCCGTTTCCCGTTCCTTCATGGATTACTTCGGCATCAGCTCTGTAGCTGATTTGCCTAAACTGAAAGAATTATTTGATGAGGAAATGGTGCAACCTACCCTTATCACCGACGATACCGCTACCCTCGGCCGGGGAGAACACAGCACCCATACCGCCGAAGCAGAAACAGCCCATTCCCTGATGGTGTCGGAAGACGGAGAACTCCTGGACCCCGATCACCAGCTGGATCACCTGGCCCCCCCCGCCCCGGACGCCGAAGAAGAGCCACCCGCCTCAGAAGATGAGGAAGTGGAACCTGACGATGAAATTGTGCGTTTTGATGATATTATTGAAGAAGTAAATGAAGAACTCAGCGGCGGAGAAGAAGGTGAAAGCGACACCAGTACCGCCGAAGAGGACGGGGAGGAAGAAGACGAAGACCCTTATGCCGTGAAGGACACTGCTCCCCGTACCACTGACGAAGAAATCGAAGATCCCGATGGTATCGTGGAAGATGTCATCTCCGGAGAAGAAGAAAAAGAAGAAGATGTGGAAGAGGAGAAAGAAGAAGATACTGAAGAAGATGAGGACGATGGCGATAAAGATCCGGATGATATGATGGAAGATGCCATTTTAGGAGAAAAGTTGTTGGTAGTCAGTGGACCTGGTGTGGAAGATGAAGATGAGGATGAGGAAGAAGAAGAAGAAGAGGAAGAGGAAGACGATGATGATGAGGAGAACGAAGATGAAAAAGACGATAATTCCGGAAAAAAATAAAGAAACAGCGGCTCATCGAAGCCGCTGTTTTATTTAAAAAACTCAAAGTAATCAGTATAATCAGCGTAATCCTGAGAAAGACAACCTACGCTACAATCCGGTAATCACCCCCGCAAAAAGTCCGCTTAGCAATTTATCCGCCTTGCCGGCTACAGCAATAATTTCTTCTATGGAAACGGCGTGCAGGTTATCCGGGTCGCATTCATCCGTTACCACGGAAACCGCAGCACAAGGCAATTGCAGCTGATTGGCCACAATTACTTCCGGCACGGTGCTCATGCCCACCAGGTCTGCGCCTATCATGCGGAGAAAGCGGTATTCCGCCCGTGTTTCGAGGTTCGGCCCCATAACGGATACGTATATACCCTTTTTTAGCGTGGCGCCCAGTGATGCGGCAGCCGCCTGTAATTTGTTACCCAGCTCCGGATGGTAAGGGCAACTCATATCCGGGAAGCGTGGACCGTATGCCGGCGAGTTGAGGCCCCGCAGCGGGTTTTCCGGCTGCATATTGATATGATCATCCAGCAATACGAGGTCGCCTTTCTTAAAATCCGGATTCATGCCACCGGCGGCATTGCTGAGCAGCAGCTGCTGAATGCCCAGCGCTTTCATCACCCTGATGGGGAACGTGATCTGCTGCATCGTATAGCCTTCATAGTAATGAAAGCGGCCCTGCATGGCGATCACCGGGGTTTCGCCGATATGCCCGAGGATCAGGTGGCCTTTATGTGATTCTACGGTAGATTCAGGGAAATGAGGGATTTGCTGGTAGGGAATGGAACGGGCTATTTTAATATGATTTACCAGTTCCCCGAGGCCTGTGCCCAATACTACGCCTACACGCGGCTGTTCAAAGGAAAAGGATTGCAGATAGGTGGTAGCCGCAGCTATTTGTTGCAGTAACAGGTCCATACGTTTGTTGAATTTGCTGCAAATTAATTCCCTTTGCGCGCAATCACATAAAACAGTGGTGGAAAATATCTTTTAATCCATAGCAGGAGCTTTTCTTCCCGGGCGATGAGCACTATTTTTTTTCGTTTATGCATGGCCTTGAGGATCTGCCGCGCGCAGCGGTCAACCGGTATGCCATTCGCCTGGCCGGGGTCCATTTTTCCGTAAGGCTCGCCGTTGGCAGTGATGGCGGAATAGGTAATTGGCGTGTGTATGCGGCCCGGGCAAACAATGGTGGTATATAACCGGGGGATGGGTTGTTCGGTTTGCAGTGTTTCGAAGTACCCCTGCAGGGCGTGTTTGGCGGCGTTATAGCCGGAGCGCCAGGGATAGCCCATAAGGCCGGCCATGCTGCTAATCACCACGATCTGGCCGCTGCCCTGTTCTTTGAAATGTGGCAGCAGGGCTTTGGTGAGCATCACCGCACCAAAGAAATTCACTTCCATCAGTTGGCGGATAGCCGCTGTGGAGGTATCTATCAGTTTGGACCGTTGCGTAACGCCGGCATTATTCACGAAGACATCTATCTTCCCAAAAAATTGAAGGGCGCGTTGGGCGCCTTCATTTACCTGGACTTCATCGGTTACGTCCATCAGCAATATTTCGCAATGAGGCGTGTACAGGAGGCATTGGTTGCGTACTGCTTCCAGGGCGGGCTGGTTCCTTGCTGCGAGTATCAGCAGGGCTTTTTCCTTTGCCAGCAGAAGCGCCAGCTCGTGGCCTATACCCGAGCTGGCGCCTGTAATTAATATTACTTTGTCCGTAAAGTGCATTCAACGGTGTATTTATTTTAAAGGCACCAGTTTGATGTTTTTCCATCTTACCTTGATACCGCCGCCGGAATGGATCTGGAGGGCTATCTGGCCGTTGGCCGCGCCAATCTTGTCGTCTTTCAGGGTGATCATTTCATGACCATTGAGCCAGGTGGTTACATTGTCGCCCTGCACCTTTACTTTCATGGTATTCCATTCGCCCATTTTCAGAAATTTTTCCTTCTCTTTATCGGGCTGAATGAGCCATCCACGGCCATAAGATTCGTAGATACCGCCGGTATGCATATCGGGCGGCGCTACTTCTGCCTGCCAGCCGGTGATTTTGGTGCCTTCTAATGAAGAGTGGAAGAACACGCCGCTATTGCCATTGGCTTCCTGTTTGAATTGTACGGTGAGCTCAAAGTCCTTGTACTGCCCATCGGTGGCCAGGTAACCATATTCTTTATCCGGGCCGCTTTCGCAGATCAGTTCTCCGTTTTCCACGTACCACTTCTCTGTACCATATACTTTCCAGCCATCGAGGTTTTTACCATTGAATAAAGACTGTGCTTTTTGTGCGAATGCACTGCCGGAACCCAATAACAGGGCGGTTCCCAGTAAACAATTGAAAAAGGTTTTTTTCATAACACTGCTAAGATTTAGTGATTTTCAGGTGAATGAAGATCAGTCATTGATCTATAAAAAAAGTCCCCCGGTAAAACCGGAGGACTCCAATATAAGTTCAAATTCCTGAATTATTAAATCAGAAAACTATCTTGCTATATTCACTGCTCTTTTTTCACGGATTACCGTTACTTTGATCTGGCCGGGATATTGCATTTCTGTTTGTATTTTATTGGCAATTTCAAAGGATAGGCGATCTGCGTCTCCATCGGAAACTTTATCACTTTCTACGATGATACGCAGTTCCCTGCCAGCCTGGATAGCGTATGCTTTTTCCACACCATCGTGGGCAAGCGCCAGGTTTTCCAGGTCTTTGATACGTTGCAGGTAGCTCTGCATGATTTCGCGGCGTGCGCCCGGACGTGCACCACTGATAGCATCACAGGCCTGAACGATCGGGGAAATAACATATTGCATTTCCATTTCATCGTGGTGGGCGCCGATAGCATTTACCACGGCGGCATGTTCGCCATATTTTTCAGCGAGCTTGGCGCCGAGCAGGGCGTGGCTCAGTTCAGTTTCTTCATCCGGTACTTTACCGATATCGTGCAGTAAGCCGGCGCGTTTGGCCAGTTTAGGGTTCAGTCCCAGTTCAGCTGCCATTACCGCACAAAGGTTAGCGGTTTCTTTGGAGTGCATGAGCAGGTTCTGACCGTAGGAAGAGCGGAAACGCATCTTACCTACCAGGCGTACCAGTTCTTTATGGAGGCCGTGGATACCCAGTTCAATAACGGTTCGTTCACCGATATCCATTACCTGTTCTTCCAGTTGTTTCTTGGTTTTTTCTACTACTTCCTCGATACGTGCGGGGTGGATACGTCCGTCCTGAACAAGGCGTTGCAGGGATAAACGGGCAATTTCACGGCGTAACGGGTCGAAGGAAGATAATACGATGGCTTCAGGGGTATCGTCTACAATCAGGTCCACACCGGTAGCCGCTTCAATGGCGCGGATGTTACGACCTTCCCGGCCAATGATCTGGCCTTTGATTTCATCGCTTTCCAGGGTAAATACCGTGATGGTATTTTCAATGGTTTGCTCTGCAGCAGTACGTTGAATGGATTGGATAATGATTTTCTTTGCTTCCTTGTTCGCTTTTAATTTAGCGTCTTCAATGATTTCCTGGATATGAGAGAGGGCCTGTGAGCGGGCTTCTTCTTTCAAACTCTCTACCAGCTGGTGTTTCGCTTCGTCTGCTGTTAAGCCGGCCACTTTTTCGAGGCGGCGGATGTGCTCTTCCTGGTGTTTTTCCAGTTCGGTGCGTTTGATGGTTACCAGTTCCATCTGGCGGTTCAGGGTTTCCTTGATCGCCTCATTTTCATTTAATTGCTTCTGGATTTGCTCGTTTTTCAGGTTTAATGCCTGTTCCTTCTGTTTGATGCGGTTTTCCGATTCTCCCAGTTTCTGGTTGCGCTGCAATACGTCTTTTTCGTATTCGCTTTTTAGTTGCAGGTATTTTTCTTTGGCTTCCAGCAGTCTGTCTTTTTTAAGATTTTCTGCACTGATCTGCGCATCTGCAATGATTTTTTTAGCCTGTAGTTCAGCTTCGTCTATCTTATGCTGCGTATTTTTGGCAAAAATCACCTTACCTAGCACAATCCCAATGATCAATGCCACTACTGCAGCTATTGTCGTGATAAGTGTAACATCCATATGAATTATTTATACTTGATTTATGTAGTATCCTCATACCCATATCGCTGCTAAAACACGACAGGGGCGAGAACTGACCCGCGAAAATACAAAAAAATAGCAGTTAAAGCGTGTTTGATACGTGATAATTAGCCAATTAGCTAATTCATTGTTAAGCAATGGGTAACGTGATCAACCCAATGCCTGGTTGATAATTTCTTCCAGCTTTTCCAGCTTCTCCTGCAAAAAAGGCGCAGTACTAGCCTGGGCTTTACCGCCGCTGGTTACAGGATGGGTGGCGTACATGATAAGGGCCATAGCGATATAGTCCTGCAGGTCTTTCCCTGCATAGGCAGTTTTAAAATCGACGATCTTCTCATTCACTTCTTTCATAATACGACGTACTTCCGCTTCTTCTTCCGGTTTTATCTTGATCCGGTAAGAGCGGTCTGCTACGATAATATTAACAGGAATGAGTTGCTCCATGATGTATGATTTTTAATTCAGCTGTTCAGCAAAGCGATGCAACGGTCAATTTCTTTAATGTAATCATTGATTTTGCCCCGGATCTCTTTTTTGAACGCTTCGTCTTCTGCTGCTATGGTGGTACCTCCCTGGGCGGTAGATGCAATTTTCATCAGTTGCAGTCTTTCCTCCAGTCCCTGTACCGCCTGTTGCTGCTGTTGCAGCTCCCGTTGCTGTATGCTCACTTCTTCTTTCAGCAATGCATTCTCAGCCTGCACCTGCTGGAGCTTTTTTACCAGCAGGTGCAATTTTTCTTCTACACGTTGAATGTATTGCTCGAGCACCATTTCATTTACTTATTTTCTTATCTCCGCCTGTAACTGCGTTTCAAACGTTTTGATAAGTTTGTCCATTACACTGTCAATTTCTTTATCTGTCAATGTTTTCTGAGCGTCCAGGAAGGTAAAGCTCACGGCGTAAGACTTCTTATCAGTACCCAGTTTTTCACTCTCAAATACATCGAACAGATTTACCTGTTGTAACAGGCCGGATTTCACGCTGCGTGCGGCTGTTTCCACGGCGGCAAACTTAACCTGTTTGTCGAGCACCAGTGCCAGATCCCTTCTAACGGCCTGGAATTTCGGAATTTCCTTGTAAAAGTTATCACTTTTTTGCAAGAGTCCCAGTATTTTATCCCAGTTGAAGGTAGCAAACCATACAGGCTGACGGATATCAAACTGCTTCAGTTTAGCTGTGGGCACGCCTCCCAGTGTAACCACCACCTGGTTTTTTACCTTGATATCCCAGGATGGCTGCAGGCCCGCTTCCGTACTTTCTGCCCAGGTGAACTGCTTATAACCCAGTTGCTGCAGGATATTGATCACAAAACCCTTCAGGAAGTAAAAGTCTACCGGGCTGGATTTGTGCATCCAGGTTTCCGCTGTTTTTTTACCGGTGAGATATAATACCAGGTGATTATTTTCGCCATAGCCTTTTTCTAGCACCTGGTAGGTTTTACCAAATTCGAAGAACAGGAGGTTTTCGTTTTTGCGGTTCAGGTTATGGGCAATGCTTTCCAGGCCGGTTTCCAGCATGGACGGGCGCATGATGTCCAGTTCCACGGTAAGACTGTTCATCATCTTCACCGCATGCTCCAGTACTTCCGGCGTATAGTATTTACTGTTAGTGATGGAGTTGGTGAATATTTCGTTGAACCCGTTGCCGGCGAGATAGTCTGCAATCTTCTCCTTAACCCTTTCAGCGTCCGGTTGGGCGGAGAGGGCGGGCGAAATTGCTATTTTAGCCGGTATTTCTATATTATCGAGGCCATCGATGCGCATTACCTCTTCCACCAGGTCGGCCGGCAGGCTGATATCCGGTTTGCTGAAGGGCACGGCTACGCGGAGTCCTTCGGTGGTTTCCGACAGGATATCGAAGCCCAGGCTGCGCAGGATGTTTTTGATCTTATCGCCGGGATAGTTACCGCCGCTGAGTTTACGGATATAGCTATACGTAGTTTCCACCTGCGTTTTTACTTTTACAGCCGGATATACATCGATGATCTCAGAAGCTGCTTTTCCGCCGCTGAGTTCACAGATCAGGTCTGCGGCGCGTTGCAGGGCGAACACGACGTTAGAGATATCCACTCCTTTTTCAAAACGGGTGGCCGCATCGGTACGTAAGCCATGACGGAACGACGTGGTACGGATGCCACCGGCGCTGAAAAAGGCGCTTTCCAGGAAAATGTTGTGGGTGGTATCGGTTACGCCGGAGTGCAATCCGCCGAATACGCCTGCTATGCACATGCCTTCGCCGGCGCCGTTGCAGATCATCAGGTCGGTGGCGTCCAGTTTTCTTTCCTTCTCATCCAGGGTAACAAAGGGCGTTCCCTGCGGGAGGTTTTTCACCACGATGGCATTGCCTTTTACCGCTGCCGCATCAAATGCGTGCAGTGGCTGACCGGTTTCATGCAGGATGAAATTGGTGATATCCACAATGTTATTGATAGGACGAACGCCGATGGCGGTGAGCCTGGCTTTGAGCCATTCCGGGGACGGCGCCACCTGTACGCCGGTAATTGAAATACCGCTGTACCGGGGACATGCATCTGTATTTTCGATGGTAACGCTGATGGCTAAAGGAGCATCTGCTTTGGGCAGGGCCTTTATTTCAGGCAGCTGTACCTGGTATTTATGCGTATGTTCTAAATTATTAAGGAATGCGCAAACATCTTTGGCCACACCGATATGGCTCATGGCGTCCATGCGGTTGGGAGTAAGACCTATTTCGAAGATGCAATCCTGTGCGGGTTTAAAGACTTCACTGGCAGGAGTGCCTGGCTGCAGGGAGGCGTCCAGCACCAGGATGCCGTCGTGACTGCTACCCAGCCCGATTTCGTCTTCCGCGCAAATCATTCCCTGGCTTTCTTCTCCACGGATCTTTGCTTTTTTCATGGTCAGCGGTTCGCCGCTCAGCGGGTAAATGGTGGTGCCGATGGGCGCCACTACTACTTTTTGTCCGGGCGCCACGTTGGGGGCGCCGCAAACGATGTGCAGGGGCTCGCCGTTGCCAATGTTAACGGTGGTGAGTTTCAGCTTGTCTGCATTGGGGTGTTTTTCTGCCGTCAGTACTTCTCCGATCACTAATCCAGCCAGACTTCCCTTTACTGCTTCAAATTTCTCCAGGCTTTCTACCTCCAGGCCTATTCTGGTTAAAATGGTAGACAGTTCCTCCGGTGTAGGCTTCACCGGTAAATAATCACATAGCCAGTTGTATGAAATCGTCATTTATCTGCTCGGTTTATATAAGTGGCGTAAAGTTAACAACTAGAATTGATTTTCGGGCTTCGCGGCTTATCTGCTTTGATTCTTTGAAATTAAAAATAGCCCGAAACCGCTACAGTGCTGTATTCTTGCAGGATGTGGAAAATCTTTTTACACAATGTGTGTGAATAATCGGACCTTTGCCAGGGAATTTCCTGTGTTTTGGTGGATAACCATGGTGCTGTCAGTGGATAACTGACATTTTGCTTGTGGATAACCTGTGTATGAGGCTTAATAAATTTAATAACTAAGGAGAGGGTATTAATCGGAAAAATGCCTTTACCTTAGTTTGTACGGCTTGAAAAAGTTTACAATTTCTTAACGTAGCTATGACCCCTATAGAATGCGGGAAAATGCAGATATCGATTGTAAAAACAACAGGAAAGGCCCATTGACAGTAACCTTTTATTAACTTTTTTTAATACACTAACCATAAATGGATCTCAATCTTAAGAAGGACCGCAATGTGCGCAGAAAACCGTCCATTGATGTGTCATCCTTGGTGTATGGCAAGATACCACCACAGGCTAAAGAATTGGAAGAAGCTGTTTTGGGAGCCGTAATGCTGGAAAAAGGTGCATTTGACACCGTTATCGAGATATTGAAAGGGGAGTGTTTCTATGTAGAAGCTCACCAGATTATTTTTAGTGCCATGACCCGCCTGGCGGGTAAGTCGATGCCGGTGGATATCCTCACCGTAACAGAAGAGCTGAAATCCATGGGCTCACTGGAACAGATCGGCGGACCATTTACCGTGATGAAGCTCACCAACATGGTGGTGTCTTCTGCAAATATCGAAGCGCATGCCCGTATCATCCTCCAGAAATTTATCCAGCGGGAACTGATCCGCATTTCGGGAGAAATCCTCACAGAGTCTTATGAAGACACTGCGGATGTGTTTGACCTGCTCGACAGCGCCGAATCAAAGCTATTTGAAGTAACAAATAATCACCTTCGTAAAAACTACGATTCCATCGACCGCGTACTGGTGAACACCATGAAACGTATCGAGGACCTGCGGAATAAAGGAGATGATATTACCGGGGTACCGTCAGGGTTCCCTTCACTGGACAAAGTAACCTATGGCTGGCAGTCCACGGATCTGATCATCATCGCTGCCCGTCCATCTGTGGGTAAAACCGCCTTTGCGCTGAACCTCGCGCGTAACGCGGCCCTCCACCCCCGCTTCCCTAAAGGAGCAGCGGTATTTTCTTTGGAAATGTCGTCCGGCCAGATTGTACAACGTATCCTCTCGGCCGAGTCAGAAATAAAGCTGGAAAAGATTTCCCGCGGTAAGCTGGAAGAATATGAAATGAAGAAGCTGATGACCCATGGTATCGAACGCCTGGCAAAAGCCCCCATCTTCATTGATGATACTCCGGCCCTCAACATCTTTGAACTACGTGCCAAATGCCGCAGGCTGGTACATAACCACGGCGTAGGCGTTATCATCATCGACTACCTCCAGCTCATGAGCGGCAGCAGCGATGGTAAAGGTTCCAACCGTGAGCAGGAAATCAGTAAGATTTCCCGCGATCTGAAAGGACTGGCAAAAGAGTTACAGGTACCGGTAATCGCCCTCTCGCAGTTGAGCCGTGATGTGGAAAAACGTAAAGACGGTAACAAGATGCCGCAGCTGAGTGATCTCCGTGAATCGGGAGCCATCGAGCAGGATGCGGACATGGTAATGTTCCTGTACCGTCCTGAATATTATGAAATCAACACCAATGAAATGGGCGAATCCAATAAAGGTGAAACCCACGTTCGTATAGCCAAGCACCGTAATGGTCAGCTGGATACCATCAAACTGAGAGCCGTACTGGAATACCAACGCTTTGAAGATGATGGCAGCCTGGAAAACCCCGGTGGCGGCGGCAATCCCTACGCAGGCATGAACCGTCCGCAACAAGGTGGTGGCGGCAACGATGAAGCGAAACTGTACATACAGAAGGGATCCAAGATGAACGACATGAACTTCGATGAAGGATTTGAAGATGCACCATTTTAGCGCATAAAAAGATATTGCTAAAAGCCGGCATCGAAATGATCGCCGGCTTTTTTTATACGCGGAGGTTGTCTTACTCAGGATTACGCTGATTATACTGATTACTTTGATTTGATCACTTTTGATTTCTAAGGATTTGGGGAGATGTAAGCGGAATATATCGCTTATATCTCCCCAAATCCTTAAAAAATCCCAAAAAATAAAATCCAGGTAATCAGTATAATCAGCGTAATCCTGAGAAAGACAAAATCCGCATAACAGAACAATCAATGAAACAGCTGTATTTAAAGTACAAAGGTCATTACAAAGACAATTTCAGTTTAGCCTACCCCGTAGTTATTTCCCAGCTGGGACACACGTTAGTGGCATTATCAGATAGTATTATTATTGGTCATACCGGGAAAGTGCCGCTGGCAGCAGTATCCCTGGGCAATGGCTTGTTTTCCGTATTTATGGTGGCCGGTATTGGTATGTCGTACGGATTAACCCCGTTGATTGCACAGGAAAACGGGCGTGGCAACAAAGGCGCCATCGGGCATTTACTGAGTCATAGTCTTATTATCAATATGGTGGTGGGTGTGGTGCTGTCTGCCGTTATTTATTTTGGCAGCGCCCATTTATCTTTCCTGCACCAGGAAGGGGATGTGGCTGATCAGGCCCGGCCCTTTCTGCGTTTCCTGGGATTTTCCTTTATTCCGCTGATGCTGTTCCTTTCCTTCAAGCAGTTTGCCGAAGGGCTTGGGTTTACCCGCCAGGCTATGAATATCAGTATCATCGGGAATGTGCTGAATATACTGATAGGGATTACGTTGGTGTACGGCCTGTTCGGATTGCCCAGGATGGGTGTGATTGGCGTGGGTATCGCCACTTTTACCGACCGCCTTGTCATGGGAATTACGATGGCGTTTTATGTGCTGCGTGCGCCCCGCTTCAAACCATACCTGCAATCGTTCGGGTTTAAGAACCTGAAGGCCGCCGCCATTAAAAAGATCCTGGGCATCGGTACACCGGTAGCTTTGCAATACCTGTTTGAAGTAAGCGCCTTCAGTGGCGCGGCTGTGATGGTAGGCTGGATGGGAGCGGCAGAACTGGCGGCGCACCAGATAGCGCTGAGTCTTGCTGCCATGACCTATATGATGGCCAGCGGTATTTCCGCGGCAGCGGGTATCAAAAGCGGGAATAATTTTGGGAAGAAAGATTTCGGGGCGTTGCGTTTATCCGCCATCGCCAGTTATCATATGGTACTGTTGCTGATGGGAGCCGCGGCCCTGTTGTTCACGTTGGGTAATCAGCTGTTGCCGTCATTTTATATCCAGGACCCGCAGGTAATCCAGATCGCTTCCCGCCTGCTGATCATTGCGGCTTTCTTCCAGCTGTTTGATGGTATGCAGGTGGTGGGACTTGGTATTCTGCGCGGCCTGGGCGACGTGCGTATTCCTACCGTGATAACACTGCTGGCTTACTGGGTGCTGGGGATTCCTTTGGGTTACCTGTTGGGTATCAAATTGGATTATGGCGTGGAAGGCGTGTGGTGGGCGTTGCTGCTGGGCTTACTGGTGGCTTCTGTGCTGTTGTTTGTGCGTTTCCAGGTTAAAACCAGGAAACTACGGATATCATCTGCCGGATAAAATCCATATCATCTCCGTATACTATCTTCGTACATCAGGATAATCAAAAAATATATGTCAGTTTTTTACGCGCCGGAAATACAGCAGGATGCCGCAACGTATACCATGAATGAGGATACTTCCAAATATTGTATCCAGGTGCTTCGTCATGAAAAGGGCGATGAGGTGTTGCTGGCAGATGGACGCGGGCATAAAATTACCGCGGTGATCACCGACGATAACCGCAAGAAATGTGTCGTAAAGATTGTTTCTTCTGAAACGATGCCAGCGCCTGCGCGGGCGTTGCGGATCGCCATCTCGTTTACAAAAAATGCTTCCCGGATAGAATGGTTCCTGGAAAAGGCCACAGAGATAGGCATTCAAACGATTATCCCACTGGTAAGCCAGCGTACAGAGAAAGAAAAGATGAAGGCAGAGCGGTTGCAGAATATCCTGGTGTCGGCTATGCTGCAATCGCAGCAGTTTTACTTACCTGAATTGCAGGAACCACAGGCTTTTGAAAAGCTGGTGAAAAATAATAAAGATCCGCAGCGGCTGATTGCGCATTGTTTGCCGGAGCAGAAAACCCCGTTGCAGCAGGTGATGCAGCCTGCAAAGGATACCATTATACTGATAGGCCCTGAAGGTGATTTTACACCGGAAGAAATAAAGCTGGCGCTGGACGAAGGCTATATACCCGTATCGCTGGGAGATACCCGCCTGCGTACGGAAACGGCCGGTATCGTGGCGGTAACGCTAATGAATGCCAGCTGTGCGTAAGCCCGCGCAGATCTTTTTCACGATCGTTGGGCCCTCATAAATGAACCCGGTATACACCTGCACCAGCGATGCGCCGGCATCCAGTTTTTCCTGCGCATCTTCCGCGGTGAAAATGCCGCCCACAGCGATAATGGGAATACTGCCCTGGCTATGCGTGTGAATATAGCGGATCACTTCTGTGGCTTTCTTTTTTACAGGTAAACCACTGAGTCCACCGGCGCCGATATCATTTACTTCCGCTGCCGGTGTTTTTAATCCCGCCCGGCTGATAGTGGTATTGGTGGCTACAATGCCGGCAAGTTTTGTTTCTTTTATTATTTCAATAATATCATCCAGTTGCTCGGTAGTGAGGTCGGGTGCTATCTTAAGCAAGATAGGCTTAGGTTTTACTTTCTGTGCATTCAATACCTGCAGGTGATGCAGCAGTTGTTTCAACGGCTCTTTCTCCTGTAAGGCACGGAGGTTCGGCGTGTTGGGAGAGCTTACGTTTACCACGAAATAGTCTACCACATCGTACAGCGCATGAAAACACTTTTCATAATCGCTGACTGCTTCTTCATTCGGGGTTACTTTATTTTTCCCGATGTTGCCGCCTACTATAATATTGGATCTTTTGCGTTGCAGTCTTTTTGCGGCAGCCACTGCGCCTTCGTTATTAAAGCCCATGCGGTTAATGAGGGCTTTATCTTCCGGCAGGCGGAATAACCGCGGGAGTTCATTACCCGGCTGTGGGAGCGGCGTTACGGTACCTATCTCCACAAAACCAAAACCCAGGCAGGCCAGTTCATCAATGTACTTTGCATCTTTATCGAAACCTGCCGCTAAGCCCACGGGATTAGAAAAGGTAAGTCCGAATATTTCACGTTCCAGGCCCGGGGTTTTTACTCCGCAAAAGGCGTTCAGGATATTCTTGCCAAGTGGCAGCGAATAAATTGTTTTCATACCACGCATAACGCTGTGGTGAATACTTTCCGGCGGATAGCGGAAAAGGAAATTTTTAATCAGGTTGTACATTGCGGGAACAAAGATAAGCATTACGCGATTGGGAGCAAGACAGGGGGCGAATTTTGTGTGGTTTGGGGTAAGACAAAATTCGCGTAAGTGAAAATCCTTCCTATATTTGCCCTTCATCATGCTGGAGCTCCAAACATTTGAAGCATTATTTAAGGAAAACCATGCTCATTGCCTGGCCTTTGCCACTCACTACACGGGGGATACCCATGTAGCGGAGGAAATAGTACAACAGGTATTCCTGCGGTTGTGGGAAAAAAGGGACACTATCACTATTACAGGCCCGGTAAAAGCATATTTGTTTTCTGCCATCCGTAATACCGCCATCAGCCAGTGGCGAAAGGATGTTGTGCGCTCGGAAAAGGAGAACGGGTATGGGAAAATAACAGAAACAACGGTTGGCGCGGGGGAAGAAGTGAAGGAGCTGGAGCGGTTGTACCGGGTGGCATTGGAAAAGTTGCCGGAGCGCTGCCGCGAAGTGTTTATCCTCAGCCGCCAGCAGCATATGAAATATGCAGAAATAGCGGAAGCGATGAATATTTCCGTAAAAACGGTGGAAAACCAGATGGGCAAGGCCCTGAAGATCCTCCACCAGGAGTTGAAGGAGTACCTGCCGTTACTGACAGGGTTCCTGTTCTAAAAATATTTCCGGGCGCATAGGGGCATCTGTATTTCCGGTGCGTCTTATTAATATATTACCGCCCGAAGGGCGACGACTGTAAAAACTTACAACAACTGATGACACCATCTTTTCCTAACGAGGCACTGCCCGATGAGGCGCTGTATACCTTGCTCTGCAAGTATCTGCTGAATGAAGCGGATGAGGAAGAGCGTGCGTGGGTGGAAGCATGGAGGGAAACGGACCCCGGTAATATGGCCCTGCTGGTATCGCTGGGGAAAGTGCTGGATACTGCTGCGGCCAACGAAAAAACAGTGGCGGCAGATACCGGTAGCGCCTGGGCGCAACTCCAGGAAAAAATGGATGATAAGCCGGCATTGATTGCCATCAGGTCCAAACCCCGCTTTACCTGGCTGAAAATTGCTGCTGTACTGCTGGTTGCATTGGGCGCCGGGTTGTGGTTCCTCACCCGTAATCAGCCAGAACAGGTATATGCCGGCCCGGTAAGCGCGGTGCTCAGCGACGGAAGTAAGATTGAATTATCAGCAGGTGCAAAAATGGAAGTGGCCAGGGGCTTTAATGACCGCAACCGGAAAGTAACCTTCAGCGGTAAGGCCAGTTTTGATATAAATGGCAGTGCGGAAAACCCTTTTGTGATCATACTTGGGCATAACGAAGTAAAAGTACTGGGCACCCGGTTTATGATCAATTATCAACCCGGCGAAGCCACGCTGAAAGTACATGTGAGCAACGGTAAGGTAATGGTGATTAATCATGATAAAAAAGACAGCGTAGTGCTCACCGATGGTATGTTACTGCAAAAGGATAACGACAGGCCCGCTTTCCGGATCGCTTCCCATGTAACTGATATGGGTAAACGGTCGTTGTCGTTCAACAATACCCCGCTTGAAGAAGTACTGCATACGATCACCGAGGTGTATGATGTTAAAATAGAAGTAATGGACACCGACCTGCTGAAACTGCCGGTACGTGCCAGCTTTACAGATGAGTCAACAGAAGAAGTGATGAAATCGCTGGCACTTATGCTGAACGCATCATACGAAAAAGTAAACGACCGTCAATACAAATTAAAATAGGTTTTAGCCGTCAACTAAAGCTGTAGTCACACTTTCAATTCAGATATACTATGTCGTTAGCCTTAAAACTGCTGACGGGAATATTAATATGTAGTTTCCCCTTACAGGTTTTCGGGTGGGACTGGCAAACAAGAGTAACAATAGTAGCAAAGGATCTGCCCCTGGAGGCAGTATGTGAATTACTGGAAAAAGAATATGGTATTCATTTTTCATATAGCAGGGAACTTGTCAACTTGTCCCGGAAGGTTACGTTAACCGCCCATCAGCAACGTCTTAAAAAATTACTGGACGAATTGTTTTCTCCCGATGATATCCGTTTTACCCGTGTAGGCGATCAGATCGTGCTATCGCCCGCGCAACGCAGTAGCCGTACTATCAGTGGTTATGTCAAAGATGCGGTCAGTGGTGAAAACCTGATTGGGGCCACTGTTTATTCGCCTGTGCTCAAACAGGGCACTACTGCCAATCAGTATGGTTTTTATAGTTTAACTACCGTGAAAGACACCAACAGCCTGCTGATTTCTTACATTGGCTACAAGCCTTATCTGCAAAAGGTAAAGGCTAAGGGCGACCAGCTGATCAACATCCACCTGCAGCCACTCGGCAGCCTAAAAGAGGTGGTGATCAGCGCAAAGGAAGGCAGCAAGCTGCAGGAGCAAACGCAGATGAGCAGGGTACATCTTAGTACGTCTGATTTGCAGGCGATGCCGCGGTTACTCGGTGAAGTGGATGTAATGCGCGCCCTGCAATCGCTTCCGGGCGTAAGCGGTGGCACCGACGGCGCCGGTGGCTTATATGTAAGAGGCGGTGGCCCTGATCAGAACCTCGTACTGATAGACGGCACACCGGTATTTAATTTCTCCCATTTCTTCGGCGTATACTCTATGCTGAATGCCAACGTGGTAAAAACAACCGACCTGTATAAAGGCGCTTTCCCGGCACGCTTCGGCGGCAGAATATCTTCTGTGGTGGATATTTCGATGAAAGAAGGGGATATGAAGAATTTTCATGGAGATGCGTCCATCGGCTTCATTGCGGCTAAATTTAATATCGAGGGACCCATCGTAAAAGACAAAACATCCTTCATGTTTTCCGCCCGCCGTTCTTACCCGGATCTGCTGCTCAATGCAGCTTTCAAATCAGATAATACACTAGGCCCGGATGGGGATTTTAAGGCATTCTTTTTTGATGTGAATGCAAAAGTGAATCATATTTTTTCTTCCAAAGACCGGCTCTTTTTTAGCTTTTATAAGGGAGAAGATAACCTGTTGCTGAAACAAACGGTACCTGATACTTCCCGCATCAGCAGTCCGTCGAAGTACATTGCTGAAAGCATCCGGTTCCGGCTTGGATGGGGTAATACTATTGGCGCCATACGCTGGAACCACATCTATAATCCCAAGCTGTTTTCCAATGTAACCCTGAACTATTCGCAATACGAGTTTTTTACAGAAATCGAGCATAGGTATATGCTGGCCGCTTCCGGCGAAAAGGCGGATGTATATGGAAAATACAACTCGAGGATGGAGAATAACGGTGGCAGGATAGATTTTGACTACCGCCCGGATCCCCGCCATTCTATTCGTTTTGGCGCCATCACTACCATTCATAAATTTAAACCCGGCAACTCCAGTTTCGAAGACAGGGACAGCCAGGTGATACCATTGGATACGGCTGATGCTTCGTTGAAAGTAACCGGCTATGAATTGTCGTTGTATGCGGAAGATGACTGGCAGATCAGGCCTGATTTTTTTGCCAGCATAGGCTTGCACGCATCTGCGTTTTTAGTGGAAGGCCGTTTTTATTATTCCCTGCAACCCAGGCTGGGATTACGTTATGTGCTGCCCCGCAACTGGGCGGTAAAAGCGGCGTTTACGCATATGAACCAGTATATTCACCTGTTGTCCGGCGATGGAACTACTTTGCCTACAGACATATGGGTGCCATCCACGCAACATGTAGCGCCTATGTTTTCGCGGCAACTGGCTGCCGGCGTAGCTAAAACTTCCGCTAACCTGAAGTATGAATTTTCACTGGAGGGTTATTTCAAATCCATGCACAACATGATTGAAACCCGGGAAACCAACGGTATCATTACTACTGCCGCCACCCGGTGGGATGAAAATGTAACCGTGGGTAAAGGTTGGAGCTATGGTACGGAATTAATGTTGCAGAAGAAAAAAGGAAGCACTACGGGATGGCTGGCTTATACATTGGCCTGGTCTACCCGCCGGTTTCCCGGCGTGAATGACGGGCATATCTATCCCTATAAATATGATCGCCGGCATGATATTGAACTGGTGCTGGTACAGCAACTGGGAAAACAATGGGAACTTTCTGCCTCCTGGCATTTTAACAGTGGAACGCCGTTTACTTTGCCGGTATCCACGTATGCCGGAACGGAGGGCTCGTCTCCCTGGGAGCCGGGTACCGGTAATAGCAGTATTGATCGTTTCGACAACCGGAACAATTACCGGGGCGCGGCTGTTCACCGGCTCGATGTGGGTGTTACCTGGAGTAAGCAAAAAAAGTATTGGATCCGGAGCTGGAATCTGAGCGTGTTTAACGCCTATAACCAGAAAAATCCTTACTTCTATTATATCAGTGAAGATGCGGCAGCACAGAAGCGGTACCTGTCCAGGGTAAGCATCCTGCCTATATTACCCAGTATTACTTATTCGGTTAAGTTTTAAAGAGATGAGTATGAAATATGTTTTCGTGGGTGCGATCGGGTTATCCATGCTATTGAGCGCATGTGAAAAGCGGGAAGAAATTAGTTTGCCTTATGAAGGCGATAAAATAGTGGTGAACACGCTGATACAACCCGATAGTGTGGTTTATATCCGGGTAACGCGCAGCGTACCCTCTAATGTGTATAACGATGGCGTGTATAAGGATATTCCCGGCGCCACCGTAACGCTTACCACAAATGAATCATCGGTGATGCCGTTGCAGCTGCAAACGATAAAAGGGCTTTCCTACTATGTGTCTGATCAAAAAGCGGTATTGGGACAACGATACAAAGTAGCCGTAGCGGCGCCGGGATTACAGGCGGTAACGGCTACGGATACACTCCCGCGAGCCCCGGTGGCCTACAATGCCACCGCGCAGCGCAGCAGCAGCCGGGTGCAGTTCACACTGAAAGACCAGCCAGCCTCCGCGGATTATTACCGGATCCGTATTTACATGACAGATGCCTCCACCGGAAAGGGCGCCTTCCTGCTTTTCAGGCTGGACCCTGCCTTTAATAATAACCTGGTTGACTATTTTTCCCAGGATAATTATAACAGCCTGATCATGAATGATGAGCGCTTTAATGGTAAACCCGTGAACTTCGTTTTGCAAACAGCAGATCCCATCATGAATGCAGGTGAGATCACTGTAGAGGTAAGTGCGCTGACCTATACTTCTTATCAATACTTCAATACCCTGGCTGCCCAAAAAGACGCAGGTATATCCCTGGGAGCCCATGTAAGGGTATTTACCAATGTAACCAATGGCTATGGCATTGTTGGCGGTATCAATACGAGGAAGATGACCTTTAAAATACAGTGATCCCCGCGGTGATATAACATAGCTAAATAAGATAATATCACAGTGAAGACGCTGCCATTTAAAGAAACGGGCATGCTTTAAGCCGTTTTACGCCGCTATATTAATACTTCGCTATATTTTTGTTATCCCGTTTTTTATCTTAAAAACCTGCTCTATTTTTAGGATATATATTTTTATATGCCTGAACAATTCCCCATTGATCTTATTCACCGGTTACGTGCCGGTGACTTTAAGCTTTTTGAGTTGATTTTCAATACATACTGGGAAGAGCTGTATGCCTACGCAGCAAAGGTTACGGGTAGTGAAGAAGATGCACGGGATATCATACAGGATTTGTTTGCCAGTATCTGGGAGCGCCGGCAGCAGCTGGAGTTGCATACCCATATCCGTTATTACCTGTTTAGCGCGGTAAGGAAGCAAATCCTGCGTAAGTTCCGCGACGACGGATTAAAAGAAAAGCACCTCGAAAAATTTATTACCCATAGTGAGCTGCGGTCTGAACTTACCCTTAACTCCCTGATCCATAAAGATATTCTGAACCAACTCCAGCAAGATCTCCAGCATTTACCGGAAAAAGAAAGGCAGGTATTTGAATGGTACCACTTCGATGAGCTGAGCATCCGCGAAATAGCCATGATGCATGGCACGGCCGAGCAAACGGTACGTAACCAGCTCGGAAACGCCTACAAGAAAGCCCGCCCATTGCTGAACCGCCTGTTAATGTTCCTCTGATTTTTCCTCTCCATGTTACCTTAACGTTAAGCCGGGATTCCGGATAGTTAAAAAGGGTGGTTTGTGCAACTTAGTCATAAACACCACACCTTGATCCGATCAAAAATAAATGCACTCATCGGTAAATACCTGGAAGGCAAAGCCACCCCGGGGGAGGAGCAATTGCTTACCCACTGGCTGGATGCACTGGCAGAAGATGCCGGTCCGGTAACGGAACAGGATGCCCGTAGCCGGGAACGGCTGCGCCGCAGCATTTTAAAGGTCATAAAGCAACGTACCGGCGAGCCGGCAGCCAGATATCCCATCTGGAAGAAACTGGCCGCAGCGGCGGTAGTATTGCTGATGGTGGGCATAGGCAGCTGGTGGATGATGAGTTACCGGTTGTCCCAAAAGGTCGCCTGGCTGGAACTGCGTACGGCCATAGGTGAAAAGAAAGTGCTGTTATTGCCCGACAGCAGCCGGATCTGGCTGGGCGCCAATAGCGTACTGAAATACCCGGATCATTTTACTGATAGCAGGCAGGTACAACTGGTATCGGGGGAAGCCTTTTTTGATATAGCCCAGGCTCCGGGACAACCTTTCAGCGTAATCACCGACAGCCTGCAGGTGCAGGTGCTGGGCACTTCGTTTCACATCAGGGCCTATCCCCGGCAGCTGCTGGAAATAGGGGTGAATACGGGGAAGGTGAGCGTTAACAAAGGCGGCCAGGTAATGGATATCTTAACAGCCAATCAACTACTGCAGGTTAACAGAAATAATTATACTTCTTCCCGGTTGTCTGTATCCTCACCAGATATAAATGGCTGGAAGCAGGATAAAATAGTGTTCGATAATATGCCCGTTATGGATGCATTGAGGTTACTGGAGAATTATTACCCGGTGAAGTTCCACGTTAAAAGAGTGCCCGGCAGGCAGATCAGCGGATCGCTCAACATGCACTTAACAATTACGCAGATCATAAATGTACTGGAAGATCTTACGGATCATCAGCTGAAAATAACACCTGCCGGCGCAGGAAATTATAACATAGGTCAATAAATATTTATTCCCTGAACTGAAACTAAAACACCGGTTATGAATGTACGTAGTACCCACTTGCGTACAAGGAACTCTGTGAAACAGATATTTCTTGTAGCGCTTATGCTGTCGCTATGCGGCAGCGTCATGTCCCAGCAAAAAACAACCGTTGTGCAGGAACTGCATATTACCGCAGGCCCGCTTGCCGACGCACTGAAAATGCTGCAAAAACAAAGCGGCGCTGACATTGTATACGATGCAGCTTTATTGAAGAACCTGACGGTGAAAACACAGGACTTCCGTTCACAGCCCATAGAAGAAGTATTGCGCGTTTTACTGAAAGGAAGCGGGTTCCACTTCTCCGCTACAGAAGGCGTATACATCATTAAAAAAGAAAAGAACAAAACAACGGTCACCGGTAAAGTCACCGACGAAGAAACCGGCGTGGGTTTACCCGGCGTCAGCGTACTGGTAAAAGGAAATACACAAGGCAGCATCACGGATGCTAACGGTGCTTTTTCCTTGCAGGCAGATAACGCCGGCGATACCCTGTTATTTACTTCCCTGGGATATAAATCCACCCGCCTGGTGTTAAACGGGCAGCAACGGTTGGCGGTTAAACTGAAAACCGATGCCAGCCTGTTAAGCAGCGTGGTAGTAGTTGGTTACGGATCAACCACCAAAGGCGATCTTACCGGTGCCGTATCCCATGTAGGCGCTGAAAACTTTAATACCGGTGTATTCAGCTCCCCGGAACAGCTGTTACAGGGAAAAGTACCTGGCCTGAATATTACCCGCAGCGGCGATCCAAACGCTACACCCGCAGTGATCCTCCGTGGCCCGTCCACTTTCCGCGATGGTGAAGCACAACAGCCTTTCTATGTTATTGATGGTGTACCCGGCGCTAATATCCAGCTGGTATCTCCGTCAGATATCGTATCAATGGATGTATTGAAAGATGCGGCATCTACCGCTATTTATGGTGCACGCGCTGCCAACGGGGTGATTATGATCACCACCCGCCGCGCAAAACCCGGTCAAAGCTGGATCAGCTACAATGCCTACGTAGCCAGCGAGCGCATCTCCAATTCCATTGACATGATGTCCAGCGCCGACCTCACGAAATACCTGGAAGACAACGGCAAAAGTATTACACCGGCTTATGATGATAACGCTAATAACGACTGGCAGAAACTCGTAACCCGCAACGGCCTGTCGCACAGCCATAACATTTCCTTTGGCGGCGGTAATGAGAAAACCGTATTCGACGGAAGCGTGAACTACCTCCAAAATAATGGTATCATGCAGAAGTCATCACTGGAACGGCTAAACGTAAGAGCCAACCTGGAGCAACGCGCGTTCAACGACCTGTTGAAACTAAATCTGTCGATCAGTAACAGCGTAAGCACACAAAACCAGATCCCGGAACTGGTGTTTATGAACATGCTGAACTATATGCCTACCGTGAATATCTTTAACCCGGATGGTACTTATAAAGAAGATTTCTCCCGTACACGCAACTACCTGAATCCCTTATCACTCCTCAATAATAACAGCGACCGCACCAAAAACAAGATCATGTTGGGGAATGCCCGTGCGGAGCTGAATCTTTTGCCGGGTTTGCGTTATACGCTGAATGTATCCATGCAGGATGAGCAGATCAACCGGGACATTTATAACAACCGCGCTTCCGGCCTGGCACAGGGCGTTAACGGAAGGGCTACCCGCAGCGCCTATACGAATACACGGAAAGTACTGGAAACCTATTTCAATTACGACGTGCTTTTTGGTAAACACGACCTGCGTTTGCTGGCCGGTTACTCCTGGCAGGAAGACCGCCGCGGCGACGGATTCCAGACCTCCAACCAGGGCTTTGTATCAGACGCCACGCAAGGCGATAACCTCGGCCTGGGAAGTCCCGATGGCGCCTTCCAGCCTAACTTTGGTACCACCCGCATTCAAACCTTGCGCTTCATCTCTTTTTATGCGAGAGCCAATTACCAGTTTGATGGGAAGTACCTGCTGATGGCTTCTGTAAGAAGGGATGGCTCCTCTGCTTTCGGCGCAAACAACCGCTGGGGTTATTTCCCCGCTGTATCCGCCGCCTGGAAAATCAATAAGGAAAGCTTCCTCTCCGGCGTATCCTGGATAGAAGATCTTAAACTGCGTGCAGGCTATGGCGTTACCGGTAACTCACTGGGCTTCGATCCGTTGATCGCCACGCTCCGGTATGATATCACCGGCAAATTTTATAACAACGGCAGGCTGATCAACGCTATCGGACCCGTACAGAACGATAACCCCAACCTCAGATGGGAACGCACCGGCATGGCTAATATAGGCGTGGATTTCACCACGCTGAGAGGACGCCTCGGCTTCGCAGTGGATTACTATGATAAACGTACCACTGATTTGATCTACTCCTACAATGTACCTGCCACACAGTATTTTGTATCTACCATGCTGGCGAACGTAGGCTCTATGAGCAATAAGGGTGTTGAATTCCAGGTGAATGCGGTACCTGTGAAAACGGCCCATTTCAACTGGACTACCTCCGCCAATATTGCGCATAATAAGAACCGGGTACTCTCCCTCTCCAATGATATTTTTTCCGTGAAATATATTGAAACCGCGGAACTTGGCGGCAGGGGACAATCAGGCAATAAATCACAGCGTGTGGAAGGCGGATATGCACTGGGTTCGTTCTACCTCTGGCAATACGTGGATAAAAATGCTGCCGGTCTTTCACAATTCCGCGATGCAAAAGGCAACCTGGTTACCGGCCCAACCTCCACCGACCGGGTTTATACCGGAGATGCACAGCCGGCCTTTACCTATGGCTGGAGCAACAGCTTTACCTGGCGTAATTTTGATGCCAATATATTTCTGCGTGGGGTATCCGGAAACAAGATACTGAACGCTACCCTGGCTAACCTGAATGCACCTTATGAAGCGGGTATTATCAATATCCCACAGTACTCTAAACAGGAGTCGCCCAGTGATGTAAATGCACCTTACATCTCCTCCCGCTACCTGGAAAATGGTGCTTATCTCCGGCTCGATAACGCTACTATTGGCTACACGGTTCCCATGCAGAATAAGTATATCAGGAAACTGCGTTTATACGTTTCCGGTAATAACCTGTTCGTTATTACCGATTATTCAGGTATTGACCCGGAAATCAATATGGGCGGTCTTACACCGGGAATTGACAACAGCAATTTTTATCCAAAGACACGTTCTTTCCTCTTTGGCTTAAACGCAACATTCTAAAAACTGACGGTTAAAAATAGCGACATGAAAAATATTTTTATCACAGGAATAGCAATCAGTTTTACGTTACTTTCAGCATGTACGAAGCTGGATGTAAAGGTGGAATCTGAATATGTAAAGGAAAATTTTCCGACCACACCCGATGGCTTTATCGCCGCATCCGGCCCCATTTATACGCAACTGAGCGGAGGCTACGCCGTTGACTACTGGCGGATGCAGGAACTCTCTACCGACGAAGCCATTATCCCCGCCCGCGGTGGTAACTACGTGGATGGAGGCGTGTACGCGCAGTTGCACAGGCATTCCTGGACGAAAGATCACACCACCGTGAAAAATGTGTGGAGCTGGGCTTTCGGCGGCGTGAACACCTGCAACCGTATTCTCGCGCTTTTTGAAAAAGCGCCCGACAGCGATTCCAAACCACAGGCAATGGCCGAGGCCAGGGCAATGCGTGCGCTGTATTACTTTTACCTGATGGACCTGTACGGCAAAGTACCCATCATCACCACATTTGGTAACCCAACGCCGCCAGAACAATCATCCCGCGAGGAGGTATTTAATTTTATAGAAAAGGAGCTGAAAGAAGTGTTGCCATTGCTGAGAAGGGAACGTGGGCAAATCACCTATTCGAAGCCCACCGTATGGTTTGCATTTACACTGCTGGAAAAAATGTACCTGAATTCAATGGTATACACCGGCAAACCCAGGTATAACGACGTGGTAGTAATGGCAGACAGCATCCTGACCAACGGCAAATATGAGCTGGATGCCAACTACGCCAGCATTTTTATGCCTGATAACGGTCCCGCTATTATGGAAACTATTTTTGCGATTCCTTATGATGGATATGTGATTAAAGGCAACCAGTTTTCCCGTTTCGGATTACATCCAAACCTGGTGGCAAAGTACTCATTACCTTTCCGCCCAAGTATTGCGATGAGCACCATCGGTTCTTTCTATGATAAATTCAATTTAACAGGGGATGTCCGCAATAATACCTGGCTGGAAGGACCGCAGGTTAACTCCGACGGCTCGCCTATCCTGATTACCACTACCAACAAAGGATTAGATGATAAGTATGCCGGCTCGGAACCTAAGAAGGAAATCAAATGGCAGCTTACGTTCTCTAAAACCATGACCCTACGTGTAGATACCACCATGGATATCGGGAATGATGAACTGGCAAAAGCCGCCGGTGTACGTTCCATTAAGTACTACCCTGATAAAAACACCGAACCGTCGGAACGTAACTCCAATAATGATGTGCCCGTTTTCCGGCTGGCAGACGTAATGCTCATGAAGGCGGAAGCCATCCTGAGGGGTGCTGCTCCCACAGCGGTGAAAGGCGAATTACAGGATGCAGACGTATTGGTGAACAAAATCCGCACCCGGGCACATGCTCCGTCGGTAAGCGGTATCAACCTCAGCGGTTTGCTGGAAGAACGCGCCCGGGAATTAGCCTGGGAAGCGTGGCGCAGGAATGATATGATCCGTTTTGGCGTATTTGAAGGCACCTGGGGTTTTAAATCAGACGTGAATACCCAGCACCGCATTTACCCCATACCTGTAGATGAAATCACGCTGAATCCAAAGCTGGTGCAGAATCCCGGCTACTAGCGCGGATTTTGTCTTTCTCGCTGATTACGCTGATTATACTGATTACTTTGATTTTTACTTTTTGATTTTTACTTTAATAATAAGGGAGATAAAAGCGACTATCCGCTTCTATCTCCCTTAATCCTTTATAAAATCCAAAGTAAAAATCAAAGTAATCAGTATAATCAGCGTAATCAGTGAGAAAGACAAAATCCGCTAAGATCTTTTCCCTTTTGCGTAAGTCGTTTTCCTGATCCGATCATTAGTACCCGATTTCCTGCTGTATTTTTGTGAGATATAAATAATACCCCGGAGTTATTAACTATACATAGTCCATACATCCGTTGTTTGCCACCACCATTTTTCAAAGGTAAAGAGTGATGAATTAAGTCCTGACAGCGGCCGTAACCCGGTCGCTGGAGGCACAAACCCATAGGCCCATGTGTAATTACCAGACATTATACCACGGCGCTGCAGGATATGTGATCCGCTGCCCGCATTGCAAAGGCATTCAGTTAGCCTTTGGTACAACGGTTGTTAACCTTGATATCACCGAATTTGAGTGCTTCAAAAAGATGGTCAACCGGTTATCGGATGAACACTATCACACAGCAGAAAATGAAAAGATGATTTGTTTGCCCCTGCCGGCGGATCACGTGATGATGTTGGTAACCCCTGCTGAAATAACTGCACTGGCAAATATAACAGCGGAAGTACAGGCATTGATTGATGCCTATGATATCCTGGAAACGTCTTCCGGATACCAGTCTGCCGGCTAGTGATAATGCCGCCCTTTTTTTTACTTGTATAATCCCGGATCAGCGCGTGCTGTCATATTCCGCCTTCAAATGGAATATGACAGCACGCGCTGTTGTTTAACAACCGGAATGGCTACTTGTTCAGCTATCATCAAAATTGATTTTATGTGAACAAATGCAGAACGACTTGTGTTACCTATTACAATTGAATGATGACCATATTCTTCTTCTCATAATCCACATATAAATGAGTTGGTTACAGCATACATTCCAGGAATATCCTGAACTGGCCGTATTTCTTACTTTGTCCGCAGGGTTTTTTATAGGTAGCATACGGGTAGGTAAATTTTCGTTAGGATCCGTAACCGGTGTTTTGTTGACCGGAGTAATTGTTGGGCAGATGGATATACAGGTATCTGCCAATGTGAAGTCGGTCTTTTTCCTCATGTTCCTGTTTGCAGTAGGCTATAGTGTGGGGCCGCAATTTTTTCGTGGTTTGAAAAAAGATGGGCTGCCACAGGTATTGTTTGCTGTATTGATGTGCGTGGTTTGCCTGGTGGCGCCGTGGTTACTGGCGCTGGCCTGTGGCTACAACGTAGGGCAGGCGGCCGGTCTGATCTCTGGTTCACAAACCATTTCCGCTACTATGGGAGTGGCCTCTGATACCATTAACCAGTTAAATGTGTCTGCCGGACAAAAAGCTACATGGATCAATGCCATGCCGGTATGTTATGCCGTAACCTATATTTTCGGAACGGCAGGTTCGGCGTGGTTGCTATCCAGTATTGCTCCCATGATGATGGGCGGAATTGAAAAGGTAAGAGCCGCATGTAAAGAGCTGGAAAAAACAATGGGCGCCGGTGATCCCACACAGGACCCCGGCATGCGCTCCGCCTTTATCCCGGTTACATTCCGCGCCTATTTAATTGATGCATCATCCATTGCCGCAGGCAAATCAGTACAGCAACTGGAAGCTGAATTGCTGCAACGCAATCACCGCCTGTTTGTAGAACGCATTCGCCGGAAAGACAAGAAGCTGGTGGAAGCAACGCCGGATTATGTAATTAATCCCGGTGATGAAATTGTACTCAGTGGCCGCAGGGAATTTATCCTCGGAGAAGAGCAGGGTATCGGTAAAGAAGTAGTAGATATGGAATTGCTGAATTTCCCCGTGGAAAATGTACAGGTATTTGTGATGAATAAAAACGTAGTTGGGAAAACAGTGAAAGCCTTACGCGCCATGGATTATATGCACGGTATCCCGGTACAAAGCATCCGGCGCGCAGGCATCGCCATGCCGGTGTATCCCGGGGCTGTACTGGAAAAAGGAGATCATGTGGAACTGGTGGGCTACAAAAAAGATATGGACAAAGCGGCCAAAGAAATTGGTTACGCGGATATTCCGACTGATAAAACAGATATGATTTTTGTGGGCCTTGGTATTGTGTTAGGTGGTCTTGTTGGCGCCATGAGCATACATGTAGGAGGGGTGCCACTCAGCCTGAGTACCAGTGGCGGTGCACTCATAGCAGGACTGGTTTTTGGCTGGTTACGTTCACAGCATCCTGCCTTTGGCAGGATTCCGGAGCCGGCATTGTGGGTGATGAACAATGTGGGTTTAAATACTTTCATTGCGGTAGTGGGTATCACCGCAGGTCCCAGCTTTGTGGCGGGTTTCAAAGAAGTGGGATGGGGACTTTTTTTAGTAGGTATGGCAGCTACGGCTATCCCGTTGTTATCCGGGGTGTTGATGGCGAAGTATATTTTTAAATTTCATCCGGCATTGGTGCTTGGCTGTACCGCTGGCGCCAGAACTACTACCGCCGCGCTTTCCGCTATCCAGGAAGAGGTGCAAAGCAACCTGCCTGCATTGGGCTATACCATTACATATGCGGTGGGCAATACGCTGCTCATCATCTGGGGCGTGGTGATTGTGCTGCTGATGACCTGACGTTGGGAATAACCATTCATCATAAATGAGATACACCGTGACAGATACCCCTACCCGTTATTTACGTTTGGTCGTTTACGTTATATCCATTCTTTTGTGGGCGGCGCAGGCGCATGCACAAACAGATACTGCTGAAAACGGAAAGGGACTTACCCGTAATATGATTGAGGGCGGGAAAACGCAGGGCTTTCTTTTTACGGATGTAAAGGGCATCCGGCTGCAGTTCAGCGGGTATGTGCAGGCAGATTTTATCCACGACTTCAGCGAAATCGGCAACATACATGCCATGCAGCCATCTACCATCACGGTGCCCACGTTGAGTGATGGCAACACGGCCTTTACCATACGGCAGTCCCGTTTTGCTTTTTCTGCCTTTGGTGTTCCGGACGCTAAAGGACGCACATTGAAAGCCGTGCTGGAATTTGATCTGTGGGGTAATTTATCCGGTGCGCCAAGATTGCGGCATGCTTATATTCAACACGGCAAATGGATCTTCGGTCAGTATTGGAGCAACTTTATGGATGGTGATAACTGGCCTAACATCATGGATTACTGGGGCCCCAATTCCTATGTATGGACACGCCAGGTACAGCTGCGCTTTACACAGGCCATATCTGAATCAATGACTTTCTCCGTTTCTGCAGAACAACCCGGTGGCGATATTTCCATTCCTTCCACCTGGAGCAGCAAAACCATCTACCCGGATGTAACAGCCGCTTTTCAGAAAAACTTTGGAAAAAAGAATGCCAGCCATGTACGGCTGTCCGGCCTGCTGCACCCGATCGATTACAAAAACAGTGACGCAGATACGAAAACAAGTATAGGCGGCGCCTTTAATATCTCCGGAAATATTAATCTCGCTAAAAACGATGATGTGAAATTCCAGTTTGCTTATGGCAGCGGCTATGCAAAATACAGCGAAGATATCAGCGGGCAGGGATACGACGGATATGCAACGGCAGATGATAAAAGCATCAGCAATATCAGCATGCTGGCTACCTGGCTGTACTTCGATCATTTCTGGACAAAGAGTCTCGGATCTACTCTCGGCTATGGTTACCTGCAACTGAACACGCCGGATCTCGATATGCCCGTAGGCACACTGAAAGCAACGCACTACGGTTCTTTTAACACCACTTATTATTTCACTTCTTTCTTTAAAATAGCCGGCGAAGTACTGTATGGGAAAAGGGTGAATACGGATGATCATTCCGGCGATGATATCCGCGCTCAGTTCAGCGCATTCTTCAAATTCTGATCATCTGCATAAAAATAGAACGCTGTAGTTGCGCTTCCCCAGCTGACCATCCTGCCGGACGGCGGCGTAAGTCCCTGCTGGCTATGCTGTGGCTGTTTACCCGTTATTTTTCCCCGTTAATTCGTAAATTCATAAAACAAGTTATCACCTTAACATGTTTTAGAGCTATGGACGTAAAGGATTATTATAAGATTTTGGGGATAGAGAAAACGGCAACAGCTGAACAGATTAAAAAAGCCTACCGTAAACTGGCGGTGAAGTATCATCCGGACAAGAATCCCGATGATAAAGCCGCTGAAGATAAATTCAAAGAGATCAATGAAGCCTATGAGGTGCTGAGTGACGCTGAAAAGCGTAAGAAGTACGACCAGTTTGGCGAAAACTACAAATATTACGAGCAGCACGGAGGCCGGCCGGAAGACTACGACTGGTCGCAGTACGGTGGTGGCGGCGGGCAGCGCCGCACCTACTCTTATGGCAGCGGGGATATGGATGATATGTTCGGCGGTGGTGAAGGTAACTTCTCCGATTTCTTTGAACAGCTTTTTGGCAGCCGGTTTTCAGGCGCCGGCGGTGGCCGCCGGCAGCAGCAGGGCCCTGGCAGGGGCCGCGATGTGCAGGCAACCATGGAAGTATCCCTGGAGGATGCTTATACCGGCGCTACCCGGCAGGTAGAAGTAGGTGGCAGCAGGCTTAATATCAAGCTGAAGCCGGGACTGTACGAAGGCCAGGTGATCCGGTTAAAGGGAAAAGGGAACCCCGGCCGCAAAGGCGGGGAGAACGGCGACCTGCTCATTACGGTACAACTGGCGCCAAACCCGCAATACGAACTGAAAGGAAAAGATATTTATACAGATCTGGCAGTGCCTTTGTATACTGCCGTATTGGGAGGAAAGCTGACCGTAAACACACCGGGCGCTTCCCTGAATATGAATATTCCGGCCGGAACAGATAGCGGCAAGGTTTTTCGGTTAAAAGGCAAGGGGATGCCCGCTTACGACAACAGCGGAACTGCCGGGGATCTATACCTCAAAGCAATGGTACATATACCGGCAAAGCTATCCGACAAGGAAAAAGAATTGTTTCAGCAACTTTCACAATTAAATGAGAATGGCCATGCTTAAACTTTTTGATTATCTGGAAGAAGTGATTTCCACAGAACGGATTTCACAACTCAATAACCCACGCCTGCTGTATACCGCCAGCGAAATTATGCAGGAAATGGGATATGGCCAGTCGGGCATGGAACAGGAGCCGCTCGACAGGGCCATGCATGCGTGTGCCGCCCTGAACATCCCGGTGGACTATAATTTCAAGAAAGTATACTGCTTCCGGGATGGGGAACTTACCACCGACTGGCAGTTATCGGAACTGGCTACTTACCTGTTCATGATTAATTGTAATCCGCTGAATCCTTTTGTGGCGAAAGCCCAGCTGATATTTATGATGAAAGACCGGGTATGAGAGATATCAACCGGACAGGCATCCTCATAGTAGTGATCATGGGCACCACTATGGCGGGAATAGACTCCAGCATTGTTAATATATCCCTTCCCGTTATGAGCAGGCAGTTTAACTGTACGCTCGACGAGATTGAATGGGTGATTACCGTATACATGCTCAGTTTTTCCGTACTGATGCCACTCACCAACTGGCTGAAAAACAGGATTGGCTTTTTCAATCTCTATATTGGCGCCATCTCCCTTTTTACCCTGGGATCTTTAATGTGCGCCTTGTCGACCAGCCTGGACAGCCTGCTCACCGCCCGGGTGATCCAGGCGCTGGGAGGCGGCGCTATGGCGCCTACCTCTATGGCTATCATTTCTTACGTGTTCCCCGCCAGGGTGCGGGGCACTGTGCTCGGATGGTGGGGACTTGGTAACCTGGTGGGGCCTGCCATGGGGCCCACGCTGGGAGGGATACTCACTGAAAAGTTCGGGTGGCCTTCTATATTTTATATCAATCTTCCCATCGGTATCCTTACGGTGATCCTCGCTTTCCGTTACCTGGATGTACTGCGGAAGCAGCCTAAGCTGAAACTGCCATTTGATCTTACCGGTTTTGTAATGCTCACCATATTCCTGGTTTGCCTGCAATATGGTGTGGCACGGGCAGAAGTAGTAGGGATCACTTCTCCCGAAATACTGACTACACTGGGTGTGGCCCTGATTGCGTTTGCTGTTTTTATCTGGATAGACAAACATAAAAAAGAGCCGATCATTAACCTGGATCTCTTTGCCAATTATTCTTTTGTGAGTTGTATCCTCGTAACTATTTCGAGGTCGGCTGCGCTGTTCGGCGGCTTATTCCTGATGCCGTTCCTGTTGCAGGAACAGATGGGTTTTTCAGAAGGGATGTCGGGGTTGCTGATACTCCCCAATTCCGTATTTATGGCGGCGATGATGCCTTTTGCCGGGCGCTGGTCCGATAAACACGGCTCCCGGGAGATATCTATGCTGGGAATTGCGTTGCTGGCGGTATCCATGTACCTGTTTGCCCTGTTGGATAAAGGCAGTACTATTTCCGGCGTGATCATCACCATGACAGTGAGAGGGTTGGGCATGGGGCTTTTGCTCGCCCCGCTCAATGCCGCAACATTAAGCGCAGTACGGCCAAGCGAAGTAACAATGGCCTCATCTATCAGCACCCTGATGCAACAGGTGGGCGGCGCCATAGGCATTGCAGTGCTGGCCATTGTAACCCAGGCTGCCTACAATAAACATGTACTGGCCGGACAGGAAGGCCACTATGCCCATCACCTGGCGCTGAAGCAGGGTTTTCATATTTCCCTGTTTATCCTGTTGATAACCCTGATACCAGCCTGGTTCCTTCCGCGCCGGAACGTGGTATTAAAAGATTCAGATGTCCACATTGATACCTGACTTTTTTAGTGCATGATTATTGAAGAGGATAGGTTAACTTTTCCGGCATTTATGATAACAAATGGTAAGAAGCACATATTGATGATCGACGATGACGAAGATGATTTTTTCCTTGTAAACTCTTTACTACAGGATATTTCGCCCGATCAATACGTTTTGCAGTGGGTTTCTTCCTACAAAGAAGGGTTGTTGGCAATTGAAGCACGCGCACACGATCTTTACCTGGTAGATTATCGCCTTGGCGCTCATACAGGTATTGATGTGTTGCATCATTTCCGCAACCTGGGATATAAAGCCCCCGTTATTTTATTTACCGGGAAGGGCGATTATCATATAGACAAGGAAGCCATGCTGGCCGGTGCGTCTGATTACCTGGTAAAAAGCGAGATCAACGCAGCCTTGCTGGAAAGGGCGATTCGTTATACCCTCGATAAATTCAGCCACCTCCTGGCCATTGAAAAAAGTGAAAAACGCTATTTCAGCATCTTCGAAAAATCCAATGATCTCATCCTGCTGGCAGACTGTGAGCACAAAATTGTAGCGGCTAACCCGGCTGCACTTAATGTATTAAAGTATGAGGAAGCAGAGCTGTACAGCAGCCATCTCCAGGGCCTGTTTGCGGAAGAAGGAGTGATCAACGCTTTCCTTGACCAGCTGTGCAGCGATGAAGGTGTGGTGCAAAAGGAATATATATTCCGCAGCAAATTGGGTCAACAGCTCGATGTAATGATCAACGCTTCGCTGCTGGATGAAAAAAAGCAGTTATACCTGTGCATTATCCAGGATATCACCGCCCGCAAACGGAAGGAAAGGGAAAAGCAGCAACAGGAAAAATTCGCGATTACCGGGCGCATTGCCCGCCTGATAGCGCATGAAGTCCGTAACCCGCTGACCAACATCCTGCTGGCGGTTTCCCAGCTTAAAACGGAACCGGTGGCCGAAACAGAAGATACCACCTTATACCTGGATATTATGGAGCGCAACTGCCATCGTATCAATCACCTGGTCACCGAATTACTGCAGTCCACCCGGATGTCGGAGCTGAATATGCTGCCACTGGGACTGAATATGCTGGTGGAAAAAGCGCTGCATCTTGCGGACGACAGGTTGCAGTTAAGCAACGTTAACGTGGTAAAGGAAATGTGCGATCCGGATTGTATGATCCTGGCGGATGAAGACAAGATCCTCATCGCTTTTCTGAACATTATTATCAATGGCATTGAAGCCATGAAAGCCGGGGAAGGAAAACTTACCATCAATACATGGAAAGACGCGGAGAAAGTATTTATTCGTATAACCGATAACGGTAGTGGCATTTCCCCGCAGAACCTGGCGAAACTTTTTGAGCCCTTTTTTACCAACAAAACAAAAGGAACGGGATTGGGATTAACGGCTACCCAGAATATTATACTTCAGCATAAGGGTACCATTGCAGTAGATAGTATATTGGGAGAAGGGACTACTTTCCTGATAAGTTTTCCTATTGACGGAGAAAGCCAGAGTGAATAAACTACCGGCCGGTAAATGCTTTACAGCACTTACCGGCCGTTGATATTATTTATCCTCTTCTTCTGCTTTGATGCCTGTTTGTGTAAACACGATCTTCCGTTGCTTGTACAGGTTGCCAATGGTCATTTTGAATGTTTTCTTGCTCATCCCAAAGAACTCCTGTATCTCTTCCGGTGTCGATTTATCATGATACGGCAGGTAGCCATTGTTTTCCTGCAGTAACCGCATTATTTTCTCTGACTCGTCTTCTACTTTATTAAATCCGGGTTTACCCAGGATTACATCTATTTTATCGTCTTTAATCTGGCGGATGAAGCCAGGTAATTTATCACCGATTTCAATGGTCCGGAATATTTCGTTGTGATGCAGGATACCGGTATGCAGGTTGTTGATGATCACCACGTAGCCGATGTCGGTACGGCGGTAAATCACCAGGTTTACCTGGTCTTTTTCCTGTACGGTGAGGTTTTCATTGCTGAGGTAGCGGTCAATTTTCTCTGTGGCAGCAAGGCGGCCGGTCAGCTCATCGATGTATATTTTTACCAGGTATTCCTGTCCCGGCGCCATGCGGGTAAGCTGTTGGGAAGAGGCCACAAACAGGTCTTTCATCAGTCCCCAGTCCAGGAAAGCGCCCTGTTTGGTAACGCTTACCGCTTTCAGCATCACAATATCCCCTGCAATCCCGTAGGGGCGTTGGGTAGTGGCAATCAGGCGGTTTTCGGAATCATGGTAAAGAAATACTTCCAGTTCATCGCCTACACGGGTACCGTCGGGTACAAACCTTGTGGGTAGCAGGATCTCCTGTTCTACGCCTTCGAGGTACACACCAAAATCAGCTTCTTTTTTCACCCTTAACAGGTTGTATTCACCCACCTTTATCATAAAAAACGATTAATTGTCAGGCTGCAAGTTACTTATAGATTGCCGGATTGCGAGAATCATATTCTGCTTACTTTTGTAAGCATCAGATACCGGGCAGTATTGGTAATTCCCGGGTATCCGGTCTAAAACCAACCAAACTATCTTATGACGATTTTATTATTCACCCTGATCCTCCTCGGCGGGGCCTTTTTGGCTGGGCTGCTGGGATCGCTGACCGGCTTAGGCGGCGGCGTTGTGATCATCCCGTTGCTAACCCTGGTATTTCATACCGATATCCGGTATGCCATTGGTACCGCTTTGGTAGCCTCCATTGCCACTTCTTCCGGCTCGGCGGCTGCTTATGTAAAGGAGGGCATTACCAATATCCGGCTGGGCATGTTCCTGGAAATAGCCACAACCACGGGCGCCGTTGTGGGCGCACTGATAGCCGTATATATGCCCACCAATATCGTAGCCATTATTTTCGGACTGGTCCTTATTTTCTCGTCCGTGATGTCTTTCCGTAAGAAAATGGAGTTTCCGGCAGGTCATAGCGACAGCAAAGCAGCGGAGCAGCTACGGCTCAACGGAACTTATCCCTCCGACGGTGAGATGGTCAATTACAAAGTGCATCACGTACCGGGCGGCTATTTTATGATGACCTTCGCCGGCATCATGTCCGGGTTGCTGGGCATCGGCTCCGGCGCGCTGAAAGTGATGGCAATGGACAATATTATGCGTATTCCTTTTAAGGTGTCTACTACTACCAGCAACTTTATGATCGGCGTTACCGCCGCTGCCAGTGCGGTGGTATACCTGCAACGGGGATATATTTCTCCGGGTTTATGTATGCCGGTAGTACTGGGTGTGCTGGCCGGCGCCTTTGCAGGCTCCCGCTTGCTGACACGTGCCAATGTGAAAGGACTGCGTATAGTCTTTAGCGTAGTAATCGGATTACTGGCCTTACAGATGATCTATAATGGGATAACCGGAAAATTATAACTATGAAACAGGCACTCGCAAAGTACTTCCGGGATAAGGATATCCAGCAGCTCATCGGCAAACAACTGCGTATAGGCGTAATTGTTTCCAGCATCATCGTATTTATTGGTGGTGTCATTTACCTCGTCCGTCATGGTCATGAACACCCTTCCTATGGCGACTTTACCGGTGTAAGAGAAGGTTTAGCCAACCTGCCCGGCATCTGGCAGGGTGTAATGGAAAATAAAGGCATGAACATCATCCAGCTGGGCATCGTATTATTGATTGCCACACCCATCATCCGTATAGCCTTTTCCGTTATCGCCTTTTTAATCGAGAAGGACTACCTGTACGTAGGCATCACACTCCTGGTACTGGGCATCATCCTGTTCAGCATGCTGGGCGGATTAGCGGGGTGAGCGGAGTTTGTCTTTCTCAGGATTACGCTGATTATACTGATTTTTGGGATTTTGTTTTTTTTGATTTTATAAAGGATTGGGGGAGATATCAGCGAATATTTTAAAGATTAGGGAAGATAAAAGCAAAATATCCGCTGCTGTCTTCCCTGATCTTTAAAAATCAAAAAACAAAATCAAAAAAAACAAAATCCCAAAAATCAGTATAATCAGCGTAATCCTGAGAAAGACAACCTTCGCTACAGGGTTACCGCGATCACCGCGTCAATAGGGTCCGGTGCCGTTGCGGGAACGGAGATCACGAGGTCCTCTGCGTTGCCGGTGGTGGAGAGTTGCTGGCCGTTTGACAGCAGGCGGGCGCTGTTTACTTTTCCTTTTATACCAGGAACATACAGCTTACCATCGGTTGGCCAGTTGAAAACGTGCAGGTATAGCGTGGTGGTGGCTCCTTTTATTTTTTGGGTGCAGCGGCCCCATTCCAGGGGTGGCAGCGGGCTGCCTTGTGTGCCGTATATGGAGGCGCCATTTACTTTCATCCATTGGCCAATTCCTTTCAGGGCAGCAAGACTACCCTCAGGGAATTGTCCCAGCGCATCAGGGCCTACGTTGAGGAGGTAGTTGCCGTTTTTGGAGGCGATGTCTGCCAGGTTTCGTATAAGCGTTTCCGTGCTTTTCCATTTTTGGTCGTAGTCTTTATATCCCCAGGTGCCGTTCATGGTCATGCAGGTTTCCCAATCCCTGCCATCCAGCTCCGACTGGTTGGGAATCTTTTGTTCCGGTGTTTTATAATCGCCGGGGAAGTTGGGTCTTTTTAAGCGGTCGTTTGTAATGATATTGGGTTGCAGCTTCAGCACATCCTGTAGTTGCTGTGCGTATTCGTCGGTCATATTGGTAGGGGTGTCCCACCACAGCACGGCTACTTCGCCGTAGTTGGTGAGGAGTTCTTTTACCTGGGGTACGGCTACTTTAGTGATGTAGTCCGACATGGTAGCGGAGGTTTGCAAAGGGTCCCAGTGGCCGGTGTGTGCCTGGGTATAAGCATCTATTTTGGCAGAATCGGGGTTGGGCCAGCCTTCGGTGGCTACTTTGCGGGCCGCGGCACCACCGGGGTTGTTCCAGTCCTGCGCCTGGGAATAATAGAAGCCGAGTTTGATGCCGTATTTCTTGCAGGCGGCAGCCAGCGGCTTCAGTACATCTTTACCATAAGGAGTGGCATCCACAATATTCCATTTGCTGGCGGCAGATTTGAACATAGCAAAGCCGTCGTGGTGCTTGGCGGTGATCACGATATACTTCATACCGGCGTCCCTGGCTGTTTTTACCCAGGTGTCGGCGTTGTATTTAACGGGATTGAATTGTTTAGCGTATTGCTGGTATTCCAGTACCGGTATTTTGCCACGGTTCATGATCCATTCGCCGCCGCGGCCTACCTGGTGGCCTTTGTAGTTGCCGGCCAGTACGGCATAGTCGCCCCAGTGGATAAACATGCCAAAGCGGGCTTCGCGCCACCATTGCATGCGCTGGTCGCGGGTAAGGGTGTTCTGTGCGTGAAGAGAAGCTGCGGATAACAGCACCATCAGGAATAGCGTGAGTTTTTTCATAAACGTCATGTGGAAAGTATTGTCGGTTATGCAAACGATTGCAAAAAGGGTTTAAAAATAAGCGCTTATCGCGCCGATCTTTACTCAATTCACATAAATGTCTATAAAAAAACTGGTCCGGAATGGGATGATTTTACCGGAAGCTGGTATTTTTTTAGTTGGATATTTTATTCCGGGAGAAGGAATAAAATATCCAACTATTGGAGGAATATTATTGCGCCATTTCCATTTCGCCGAGTTCCAGCACCTGGGTAGTCCAGGTACGCAGCTCATCGCAGAGGGCAGGGTTATTCAGGAGCGACTGTCCGTAGGACGGGATCATTTTCTTCAGTTTGATCTGCCATGCTTCGGTTTCAACGTCTTCGTTAAAGCAACGTTTCAGCAGGTTCAGCATGATGGATACTGCGGTAGATGCACCGGGAGAAGCGCCCAGCAGCGCTGCAATGGAGCCATCGGCAGCACTTACCACTTCGGTACCAAATTCCAGGATACCGCCATGTTCAGGATCCTTCTTAATCACTTGTACACGCTGTCCGGCAATTTCAAGTTCCCAGTCTTCCATTTTAGCTTCGGGGAAATATTCCCTTAACGCCTCCAGCCTGTCTTCCGGCTTCTGTCTTACCTGTGCAATCAGGTATTTGGTCAGCGGAATATTATCCAAGCCGGCAGACACCATTGGTACAATGTTGTTGGCTTTGATAGATAAAGGCAGGTCCATGAAAGAACCATTCTTCAGGAACTTGGTGGAGAATCCCGCATAAGGGCCAAACAGCAAAGCTCTTTGTCCGTCTATCATGCGGGTATCGAGATGCGGCACCGACATAGGAGGCGCGCCTACAGAGGCTTTGCCATATACTTTTGCACGGTGCTGTTCAATTATTTCAGGATTATTGCAACGCAGCCATTGTCCGCTTACCGGGAAACCGCCGAAACCCTTTCCTTCCGGAATGTCCGACTTTTCCAGCAACGGCAGGGAACCGCCGCCGGCGCCAATGAATACGAATTTAGTGTTGATGGATTGTCTTTCGCGTGTACCACGGTTTTTCACCTTGATGGTCCAGCTGCCGTCGTCTTCTTTTTTAAAGTCGCGCACATCATGGTTGAAGTGCATGCTTACACCATCCATTTTTGCGAGATGGTTAAATAAAGCACGGGTTAATGCGCCAAAGTTTACGTCTGTACCCATTTCCATATGGGTAGCCGCTACTTTCTGGGAGGCATCGCGGCCTTTCATTACCAGGGGCATCCAGTTTTTCAGCTTTTCCGGATCTTCAGAATACTCCATCGTTTTAAACAGATGGCACTGTTGCAGGGCATTGTAGCGCTTTCTGAGGTAATCCACATTCTCTTCTCCCCAAACAAAACTCATGTGGGGAACAGCCTGTATAAAATTGTGCGGATTGGAAATGATGTTATTTTCTACCAAGTAGGACCAGAACTGGCGGGATACTTCAAATTGCTCTGCAATGTTCACCGCTTTTTTAATGTCTACTGATCCATCCTGTTTCTGTGGCGTGTAGTTCAACTCGCAAAATGCAGAGTGTCCTGTGCCCGCATTGTTCCATGCATCGGAACTTTCTGCAGCTGCCACATCCAGTCGTTCAAAAATTGCAATGGTTAACTCAGGTTCCAGCTCTTTGAGGAGCATTCCAAGTGTTGCGCTCATGATCCCGGCGCCGATTAAAACCACATCCGGACCTGTTCCAGCTGTACTCTTGCTTCTAAACATAACCCCATTTTTATTCGAGGTGCAAAGTTACAATCAAAACACTTATGCAGGGAGAATAAATTGATCGTTTACTACACTTTAACAATATTATTACAATTCTTTCTGAACGGATTGAAAGTTTTGAATTTCTCGTTGCGTATATATAAATTTATATTTTGGTTAAGCATTTGGCAATGAAATAATTGACTGCCCGGAAAGTTTATTTTTATTTTATGATGAACAGACGCCTGTTTTTAAAAGGAGTATCCGCAGCAGTAGTGATTTCTGCCTGCGGCAAAATAGTTAACGCCGTAACGCCCCGGCACTTCGACAGTAAAACCGTTTTCCGCTTCGCGGTGGGGTCCGATTGGCACTACGGCGAGCCTAAAACCAATTACGACCAGTATTTCCTGGATCTGCAAACCGCTTTTAACCAATACCAGCATCAATATCCCTGCGAATTTTTTACGCTCAACGGGGATATTATTCACAACGATCCTGCCCTGTTGCTGCCTGCCGCCGCCAAACTGAAGCAATTGCATCCCAAACTGCTGGTTACCCACGGTAACCACGACATGGTGCCGGCCGCCGCCTGGGAACAGGCCTGGGGAATGCCACTCAACCACGATGTCGTAATGGGCAACCATGTTATCCTCCTTGGCAACACCGCTGATGAGAAAGGAAAATACATCTGCCCCGATGTTGATTGGTTCACACAAAAGCTCGAACAATATAAAACAGCTCAAAATATATTCATCTTCTTACATATTACCCCGGTAAAATGGACAGATAACGGGCTGGATTGCCAGGATTTTCAACAGCTCATCCGGAAGTATCCGAATATCAGGGCCATCTTCAACGGGCATGACCATGACCAGGACAGCGTAAAAATGCTCGATAACTGCCCCATCCCATTCCTGTTCGATGGTCATGTAGGGGGGAGCTGGGGAGTTGGCTATCACGGTTTCCGGGTGGTGGAGTTAAAGGAAGACGGCAGCCTGCTCTCTTTTATTATGAACCCGCTGAAAAGACAGAACGAAAGGGTTTTTCCGAAAGTTTAGCTATTTTGCCGGTCCAATCGGGATGCTAAAAGAAAATCTATGCTGGAGGAACTTGAAAAAGACTACGGATTTACCTATCCTACGCTCTATAAACAATTATATAAGGATGGTATGCTGAACTGGGGTGAGTTTGGGGAAGACTGGCTGGATAAAGTATACCCTGCTATTAAAACTGCACCGCCTTTACTGCTATACGCCAACGATCTCGAAATAATGGCCCTGCCCACGGTGGATGAAGAAATGGACGAAGGACTGCTCTTTGCGGATCCTGTACATCAATTCGTTCCCTTTGCCATGAGCGGCGCCGGCGATTGGTTCGCTTTTTACTTCAACCTGCAAAACGGCGACGATGTGCCCATTGTACAGGTGTTTCATGATTCCAATGAAGCCTGCATCCTGGCTAAAAACCTGCAGGACTTTATTTTTTTACAAATGCTGGAAGCAGTAACAGACCTGGATCCCAGGAACCCTTCGCTGATTGCACATGGTAACATGAAAGAAAACTGCAGCAACTTCCTGCGCACACATGCACCTTACCTCACACCACGCCAGGCAGGTATTATAGAGGCAGTATATGATTTTGGAAGATTGACCAATGTGGCCCTGCATGAAATTGTAGAGAAAGAAATGAGCTTTGAATGGCTGGACAGCAGCTTTCCTTACCAGACAAGAGGATAACAAACCGGCTAAAAATGTTGGGGTAAGGTCACATTTTTAGCCGGCCCCGCTTATTTTAATCTTTATAAAAATCTATCAGCGAGCCAAAATACTGCTCATTCCAGCCTGCAATAATATCTTCATAGGCTTCATCCGGAATATTCACATGCTTCAACTCCACATCGGTTCCTTTGGGAGATGGATGCAGTTTGATGGTGACAATGGATGGATTTTCTTCTTCTTCCTCTTCATCGTCCATAAAATACCATTGCTGCACAATCTTTTTGTCCTGCTCAAATTCCAGGTTTTTACCCACAATACTTCCTTCCCATAAAGCGAATTCAGAACCCGGCTCTGTCGACATTTCAGCTACTTCGCCTGTCCACAGCTGAATGGTGGCGGGATTGGTCAGTGCCGCATATACTTCTTCAGGCGGGGCCGCGAGTATAAAATGTTTTTTGTAATCTTTCATGGTTTCAAAGCTACTGAATTGATGAATTATTATTTACTTTTCTATAAAAATTGAGCATATGCAACTAACCAAACTGATCCCGAATATCTTTTATTCGGATATGAATGTGGGTTTGCAGCTATTTGTGGATACGCTGGGCTTTTCTGTGGCTTACCGGGACGACAGCGGAGAACAGCCGTTTTGCATCATCAAGCGGGACAACCTGGTGATTCACCTGATTGAAAGTCATGAATGGGCAATCAAAGACAGGCCGGAAATACGACTCGAAACCGATGATATAGAAGCAGCATATGCACTGGTGAAAGGAAGTCACCCTGAGTTACTACACCCCAATTTACCGGAGATCAAACTCCAACCCTGGGGAGCGCTGGAATTTGCCCTGAGAGATACAGAAGACGTGTGCGTGATTCTCCAGCAGCCTTCCTGATTGTTCATTTCCGGGCATTTGCCGTCCATTTCCGGACAAAAGAAGACGAATACTTCCCTTGTAATCCTTTGTGGATAAGGCCATGCAACTATGGCGGTCTTCTTGTGTCTTTAAGGGCGTCCATCAAATCCGCCTTGCCATGATCAGGAATTATTTGAAAATAGCTTTCAGGAACCTGTTGAAGAACAGGGGCACCTCCTTTATCAACATCTTCGGCTTATCTGCCGGCATGGCGGTAACCATGCTCATAGGACTATGGATCTGGAATGAATTGTCGTACGATAAGTACCACGCTAATTACGATCGTATTGCCCAGGTATGGCAACGGATGTCGAAGGGCGACGAGGCGGGCGCTTTTAATTCAACACCCATTCCCCTGGCAGCTGCTTTGCGGACCTCCTATCCTGATGATTTTAAACAGGTGGTAATTATGGCAGATGGTACACATACCATTGCTGCAGGAGAAAAAAAGTTTACCCGGACCGGTATTTTTTCAGAACCCGGCGGCCCTGAAATGCTTTCCCTGAAAATGCTGAAAGGCACCTATAGCGGCCTGAAAGAACAAGCATCTGTATTCCTGTCTGCCCGGTTAGCAGCAGCTTTGTTTGGCGACAAAGATCCAATGGACCAGCTGGTGAAGATGGACAACAACCGTAACCTCGTGCTGAAAGTAACCGGTGTATATGAAGACCTGCCCGAAAATACTTCTTTCAGTAGCACCGATTATATTGCGCCATGGTCGCTGTTTATAAATAACTGGACCTGGATAGGCGACGCGAGAGACAAGTGGGACTTCAACATGACGAAACTATTTGTGCAGTTGGCAGATAATGCGGATATGGACAAAGTATCAGCAAAAATAAGCCAGGTAGCAACACCGCATTTAACCCTCGAGCCTGGCCTGAAAGAGGAATTATTCCTGCACCCGATGCGTAAGTGGCATTTGTATTCTTCTTTTGAAAATGGCGTGAATACCGGCGGGCAAATACGTTATGTGAAATTATTTGGCCTGATAGGCTTGTTTGTGTTAATGCTGGCCTGTATCAACTTTATGAACCTGAGCACCGCGCGGTCGGAAAAGCGGGCAAAAGAAGTAGGCATCCGTAAGGCCATTGGTTCTATGCGCCGGCAACTGATCTGGCAGTTTTTAAGTGAATCGGTGCTGGTGGCATTCTTCTCTTTTGTGTTATCCATATTGATTGTGTTAATAGTGCTGCCCTGGTTTAACCAGGTAGCCAACAAACATATTGGGGTATTATGGGGCAGCCCGGTGTTCTGGCTCATTGGCCTGGGATTTAGTTTGCTCACCGGCTTACTGGCAGGCAGCTACCCCGCGCTGTATCTATCCTCGTTTCAGCCACTGAAAGTATTGAAAGGCACTTTCCGCGCCGGCCGCTTCGCTGCTGTGCCCCGTAAAGCGCTGATCGTAGTACAGTTCACCGTATCTATTATTTTAATTATCGGCACCATTGTTATTTACCGGCAGATCCAGTTTGCAAAGAACCGTCCTGTGGGTTATACCCGTAACGGCCTGCTTTCCATACAAATGACCACCCCGGAGATCTATAAGAACTATAAGATCATCAAGAATGAACTGGAAGGTTCGGGCATGGTTACCGCTGTATCGGAGTCGCAGGGGCCGCTCACCGACATATGGGCCGGCGCCGGCGGTTACAAGTGGAGAGGACAGCGATCTGACCAGGAGGACGGTTTCGCTGTAATTGGCGGCAGAATGGGTTATGGCAAAACAGTTGACTGGCAGTTTATTGCAGGCCGGGACTTCTCCGAGCAATTTGCTTCCGATTCTATGGGAATAATTTTGAATGAAGCAGCTGCCAAGTACATGGGATTTGATAATGCAGTGGGTGAAATTATACGTAAGGACAGCCTCGAGTATCATGTACTCGGCGTGGTGCATAATATGATCATGGCTTCTCCCTATGAAGAAGTAAGACCAGCTATTTATTACCTGTTGAGTGAACCCGGCAATTTTGTAAACATCCGGATCAACCCGGACGTGACCACTGGTAAAGCAATGGCAGTGATACAGCAGGTAATGCAGAAATATAATCCGGCTGCACCGTTTGAATATAAATTTGCCGACGAAGAATACGCAAAGAAATTCAGTGAAGAAGAACGCATCGGGCAGCTGTCCACCTTCTTCGCTATACTCGCTATCATGATCAGTTGTTTGGGTTTGTTTGGCCTTGCTTCTTACCTCGCAGAGCAGCGTACCAAAGAGATAGGTATCCGTAAAATAATGGGCGCGTCTGTATTCCAGTTGTGGAAAATGTTGTCGAAAGATTTTGTGATACTGGTCAGTATTTCCTGTTGCCTTGCGGTTCCGGTAGCCTGGTATTGCCTTGACAGATGGTTGCTGCAGTACGAATACCACACCACCATCGTGTGGCAGATATTTGTGTTCACCATGTTGGGAGCCTTACTGATAGCGCTGCTCACCGTAAGTTACCAGGCCGCAAAAGCAGCACTGTCGAACCCGGTGAAGAGCCTGCGGGCAGAATAATTTTTCTTTTCCCTGTGCGGTAAAAAAGGTATTTTTATTGAATATCCTCAACCCGCTTTTGAATAATGAAAAACGTCCGGCTGTTTGCGGCATACCTGTTATTCTTATTGTGCATAGCTGCCTGTGGCCATGCACAGGCGCCTGCCGCATGGATACGCATTAACCAGCTCGGCTATCTTCCCGGTGGCGTTAAAGTAGCCGTTTGGGGCGGCAAAGGAAGCATGCAGCCACGCACCTTTCAACTGGTGTCGGCGGTTACCGGTAAAGTTGTTTTTACAGCAGAAACAGGTAAGCCCTTCGGCGCCTACGGACCGTTTGATCAAACCTATCGGCTGGACTTCTCCGCGTATTCATCTCCCGGGAAATATTACCTGAAAACAGACAGTATCATTTCTCCTGAATTTCGTATAGGCGATAACGTGTACGCGCATACGCCGGACTTTTTGCTGCGTTATATGCGGCAGCAGCGAAGCGGATTTAATCCCACGCTCAGGGATTCGTGTCACACGCACGACGGCTACACCATGTACGGTCCTATGCCGGACAGTACGCACATCGATGTAACCGGCGGCTGGCATGATGCCACCGATTACCTCCAGTATGTAACTACTTCTGCCAATGCCACCTTTCACCTGCTGGCAGCTTACCGCGATTTTCCGGGTGTTTTTGGAGATAGCTATTCGGCCAATGGCCTGCCGGGCAGCAATCATATCAGCGATGTACTGGATGAGGCAAAATGGGGCCTCGACTGGCTGTTGAAAATGCATCCGTCGGATAACCTGATGTTTAACCAGTTAGCTGACGACCGCGATCATCATGGTCTTCGCCTGCCCGGTGAAGATAACTTTTATGGCAAAGGCTTTGAACGCCCCGTATATTTTTGCACCGGGGAGCCGCAGGGCCTAAGCAAATACAAAAACAAAAGCACCGGCGTAGCTTCTACGGCAGGAAAGTTTTCCAGCGCATTCGCACTGGGATACGATCTGCTCAAAACAACTGCGCCTACCTATGCGCAGCTGCTGAAAACCCGGGCTTTGTCTGCCTGGAAAATGGGAAGAAAACAACCCGGCGTATGCCAAACAGCATCGGTATTATCGCCCTACATTTATGCAGAAGATAACTGGACCGATGACATGGAGCTGGCCGCTGCACAACTGTACCAGATCACAAAAGAAACGGCATACCAACAGGCGGCCACCGGCTATGCCGCGCAGGAAGAAGTAACACCATGGCTGGGCGCCGATACCGCGCATCATTACCAGTGGTATCCATTCATCAACCTGGGACATTATGCGTTGGCGCAGCAAAGCAACCGTGCAGAAAAGGACCGTCTCACCAGTTATTATGAGACCGGTATCCGGCGGGTGTGGAACAAAGCAAAGCATAATGCTTTTTATCGCGGCATACCATTTATCTGGTGCAGTAATAACCTGACTACCGCCTTTGCCATCCAGTGTTACTGGTACCGGCAACTCAGTCATAAGAATACTTTTGCGGCACTGGAGCAGGCAAACATCGACTGGCTTTTTGGCTGTAATCCCTGGGGCACCAGCATGGTATACGGGTTGCCTGCAAACGGCGATACGCCTGCAGATCCGCACGCCGCCTTCTCCGCTGTTGGCCACTACCCGGTAGATGGCGGACTGGTAGACGGACCTGTATATACCAACATCTACAAAAACCTCATCGGCATCCGGTTGTCGAACCCCGATGAATATGCGGCGTTTCAAAGTGACCTCGCCGTGTATCACGATGATGTTGGCGATTACAGCACCAATGAACCCACCATGGATGGCACGGCTTCCCTGGTGTACCTGCTGGCGGCCAAAGCGCAGGAAGGGGCCGGGAAGCGGCAATACGATCATGGTGGATTAATCCGCGGAGATAGCAGCAAAAAACAATTGACACTTGTTTTCACAGGAGATGAATATGCAGACGGCGCACAGGTAATCCGCAACACATTGCAGCTACAGCACGTGAAAGCTGCATTCTTTTTCACCGGGAAATTTTATCAGCAACCCGCTAACCAGGCACTCATCCGGCAGCTGAAAGCAGACGGGCATTACTTAGGTGCGCATGGCGATCAGCACCTGTTGTATTGCGACTGGCAAAACAGGGATAGTTTGCTGGTTACAAAAACACAGTTCCTCGATGACCTGCAGGCCAATTATAAAAAAATGGCAGCAGCAGGAATTTCAAAAGAAGCTGCTCCCTGGTTTTTGCCTGCGTATGAATGGTACAATGACAGCATCGCTGCATGGACTGCCACAGTGGGTTTGCAGCTGATTAACTTTACACCGGGAACCCGTTCCAATGCAGACTATACCTATCCGGCGCTGGGAAAGCAATACCGTACCTCCGCAGAAATTTATCAATCCATTCTGCAATATGAAGCAAACCGCCCAGGCGGTTTGAATGGCTTCCTGTTGCTGCTGCATATAGGCACGGATCCCCGCAGAACAGATAAATTTTACAAACAGCTGGGGGCATTGATCACGGCGCTGAAGCAGCGGGGATATCATTTCAATCCGCTGGCACAGGTGCTGCAATAACATTAATGGTCCTTTTGGTCACCTGCCAATTTTTAGCGAACTTAAAGTATTGATAAACACATAAATGCGAGAATTGAATCAAAACAAAGACAACCAAAATTAGAAACGGTAGTTAGTATACTACCCATGACTGTAATCGACCAAACTTAAACCCGCTAAATTTTTTCTATGAGCTTGTTTCTATTGAAGATGGCTAAAGGCCGGTCCTTTTTGCTATTCCTGTTCATGAACGTGCTGGCCGTTGCTACCTATGCCCAGGTAAAAATTTCAGGCCAGGTAACGGATAACCAGCAATCTCCTATTCCCGGCATCACGGTAGTAGTGAAGAATTCAAAACTGGGCGCCAAAACAGATGTGGACGGACGTTACACCATCAGCGGCAACCTGCCGCCAGGCAATTACACACTTGGTTATTCAGGTATTGGCTTCGCACCTGGTGAGCGGGTGCTGGTAATAAGCGCCGGCACCACCACCTATACGCAAAACATTCAATTGTTGGCAGAAGTGTCCAAACTGGATGAGATCGTGGTAACCGGTACCTCCGAAGGAACCACGCGCCGGCAGCTGGGTAACTATATCAGCACGGTGAAAGCTGATGAACTGAGCAAAAGCGGCTCGGGTAATGTGCTGGCAGCCTTGCAGGGTAAAACTGCCGGTGCACAGATCTCCCAGAACTCCGGCGACCCCGCGGGAGGCATCTCTGTAAAACTCCGTGGTATCAGTACCATATCAGGTTCTACAGAACCTTTGTATATCATCGACGGGGTAATCATTGATAACTCTACTACGCGTGTAACCAATGCAGATCCGAGCTACGGCGTTGGAGGAACAACGGATCCGGCAGGTGGCGCAGGCAATAACTTTGTAGGTAACGTAGGGCAAAGCCGTATCTCTGATATCAACCCGGCAGATATTGAGCGCATAGAAGTGCTGAACGGCGCTGCTGCGGCTGCCATCTATGGTTCCCGCGCCAACGCCGGTGTAGTACAGATCTTCACCAAAAGAGGCAGCGCCGGAGCGCCGGTGGTTAATTTTTCCACCAGTTTTTCTGTGAATCAACTGCGTAAAAAACTGGACGTGAATCAGGCCCCGGTGAAGTTTGGCGGATCTCCGGACGATTCCACACAAAATATCCTGACTCCCGCTATCGTGAGTAAAACACCGGTAAACAGGTACGACTACCAGGATTATATTTTCCGCACCGGCGTTGGAACGGATAATAATATATCCGTGGCCGGTGGCAAAGACAAAACAAAATACTACGCATCCGGCAGTTACTTTTATAACCAGGGAATTGTCAATAAAACAGATTTCAGCCGGTTCAGTTTCCGCTTAAACCTCGATCAGGAGCTGGCCAGCTGGATAAGCTTCAGTGCCAGTTTGAACTATGTTTACAGCAAAGCAAATGAAAAACCTGATGGCAACACTTTCTATTCTCCCATGAATGGTGTAACCATCATCGGTAACTACTATGATATACAAAAGCGTAACGCCTTAGGCCAGCTGATGAAAGTAGGGGAACGCGGCCGCGTAAACCCCGTGTCTATCATGGAAGATTTTAAACAGCAACAACATGTAGGCAGGGTGATTGCCGGCGCCGGTATCAAGCTGCGGCCAATCAAAAACCTTACGGTAGATTACCGGCTCGGTATCGACAACTATAACCAGGAAGGTACCACCTTCATGCCCGCATTCGCCTACTTTGTAAGCCCGGGTTTTTATGGCGGCGGTCCTACCCTGGATCCTGCGCAGAATGGTTATGCCAGCGCCGGTAATAATAATTCCTTTCTGATCAACCACGATCTCAATGCTACCTATAACTGGGATATCAATGATAAACTCAGTTCGGTAACACAGGTGGGCTACTCGGTACAATACCAGCGCATGCACTACACCCTGGAACAGGGAAGAGGGCTGCCTCCTTTTGTGCAAACAGCAGATAAGGCCACTACTATTATTCCCGGTGCAGATCAACGGACGGAGTTATCTGTTTCCGGAGAATACATCCAGCAGAATTTTAAATACCGCAACCAACTGTTTCTTACCGGCGCCCTGCGCGTGGATGGATCCTCCGTATTTGGGGTAGATGAAAGGAATCAGTTGTATGCTAAACTCAGCGGTAGCTATGTGATATCCGGCACCGATTTCTGGGAGAAATCATCCGTAGCTGCATGGTGGAACCTGCTGAAATTAAGAGCTGCCTATGGTGAATCCGGTAACCTGACCGGTATTCCCGCCTATGGCCGTTACAATACCTATGGCGCCACCGCATTCATAGGAGCCGCTGCTTTCCAGTCGCCCTCCACTTATACAAACCCGGATGTGAAACCGGAGAAGCAAAAGGAACTGGAAGTAGGTACAGACCTGGCGTTCTGGAATAATCGTATAGGCCTCTCCGTTAACTACTATAAAAAACGTGTCGAAAACCTGTTGATCAGCCGCGCAGTCGCCCCCACCAAAGGCTACTCTTTTTACCAGGATAATATCGGGACACTGGAAAACACCGGTGTAGAAGTAGTGCTGAATGTAATGCCGGTGAAGACGACTAACTTCAACTGGAACCTGACCGCTATCTATAACCGTAACCGCAATAAAGCGGTGGATATCGGACAGTCGCTGATCCTCTATAACACTGTAGGCGGCGCTCCTGTGGGCATTGCCAATGGAGAGCCGATCGGCTTTTTCTATGGTACCTTCTTCGCCAGGGACGAAAGTGGTAATCTCCTGAAAACACCTGCCGGCATACCGGTTACGGAAGCAGGAAAACAAAATTCACCACTAACGTATACGGTTGCACGTGATCCGGCTACCGGGTTGCCGCCAACAACAGGTGTTACGGCATTGAATAAAAAAATAGGTGACCCTAACCCCGATTGGACCGGTACACTTACCAATGATTTCCAGTATAAAAAACTGGGTCTTCATATACAGATAGATGCGGTGCAGGGTGGAGATGTATTCAATGCCGACTGGCGAACCAGGCAAGGTGTTGATAACGGAAAGATAGCTGAGCAGGAAGATCTTGGGTTGCTTCCACGCGGTTTTGTGGCAGGTAACTACAACATACAGGAATGGAGAATTGATGACGGCTCCTTTGTGAAGCTGCGGGAAGTTGCCTTCAGCTATAGCTTTGGCAAGCTGAAAGGACTCAGTGATTTAACGATAAGTGTTGGAGGCCGGAACCTGATTTCCTGGGACAACTACAAAGGATACGATCCGGAATTAAATGCGGCAGGACAAAGTACCGTATTGCGCGGAATTGATTTTGGCGCCGTGCCGGTGCCCCGGAGTTATAACCTGGCTATCCGTGCAAAATTTTAATCACAAAAAAAGAGCTATTATGAAACGATATATGCAATATAGTATCCTCGCCATCGCTTTGTTCTGCATTTTCACCGCCTGTAAGAAAGATTACCAGGATCCATCGGGTCCTTCATCAGAACAGGCTTACAGCTCGCCCGCCACTTTGGCGAATGCAGCAGTGGGTTTGCAGGCATGGTACGCAAAAGATCGCACAGGATTGTTATACACCACTGTTACTTCCGGCAGTTTGCTGTTGGGAGAAACCTTTGTAACCAACCCAGGTAACGCAGATGAAGGGCAAGTCGCCGCGGGAGGAAATAAAATCCTGACCACCAACGTGGTAGTTACCGGTATGTGGAATGTGTCCAATAAAATCAGGTATGAAGCCGACAGCATTTTACGCCGTACCGGCGTGGTTGTTGCCGATAAGAGCTTTGCCAGTGGCCTCATTGGTTATACCACTATTTTTAAGGCCCTCGCCCTCGGCGTGCAGGCGAACTTCTGGGAGCAGGTACCGGAAAATACCGGTACCCCTGTGTCATCCGGCGGGGTGAAGTTTGTTCCGGCCAAGCAGGGTTATGTGATGGCAGTAGCCGCACTGGACAACGCGATCAGCACTATAACGGCTACGCCTATAGGGACTGCCTTTTTAGCCAATATCCCCCAGAATGTGGATATCATTAATACCCTGTATGCATTGAAAGCGAGATACGCCCTCTACGCAGGTGACTACCCGGCTGCAATAAGTGCAGCCGATAAAGTAAACCTGGGTGTACAGTCTACGCTTTCGTTTAATCCGCAGATCAACAACCCGATCTTTTCGCTGGTAACGGCTACCAACAACATCTATAACGTTGTTGACTCTACGATGGGATTGCCGGTGCCTATACAGCCGGATCTGGCTGACCAGCGGGTACCGTTTTATATTGCCCGGCCAGCAAAGCCGAAGTTTAATATCAACGGCTTTTTCAGAAGTAGTTTAACTGCAGTGCCCATCTACCTGCCGGGGGAAATGCTGCTTATTAAAGCAGAAGCTTATGCCCGTCAGCATGACATCGTGAATGGCTTGCTTTACCTTAACAAAGTTGTTACCAAGAAGGCATCTGAAGACGCATTTGGTGTTGGTGCGGCATTGCCGCCGGTAGTGGCGGTCACTGAAGCGGAATTGCTGACGTTGATCTATAAGCACCGGAGAATAGAATTGTTTATGGGCGCCCAGGAACTGGAGGATAGCCGCCGGTTTGGAAGACCAGTGTTGGAACGGAAGCGGAGTTATTTCCCGTATCCGTTTGTGGAACGGAATGATAATCCGAATACACCGGATGATCCTGCATTTTAATGAAACGTTTTACAGGTTGCCGCGGGTGGCGGCAACCTGTAAAACGTTTTGAAATGGAGGGCAAAGTTGCTATCTTGATGTTTAAGTATGGAAATATATACAACCCTTCAGATAGGCGCCTATCATGTTAACCACTGTGAAGACTATCTCTTCTTCGATCATATCGATAGCAATAAGATCATTTGTGCCGTCATGGACGGCTGTACAATGGGAAAGGATAGCTATCTGATTTCTTCACTGGTAGGTAAGCTGTTGAGAAAAATCTGTAAATCGCTAAGCTATAAATCGTTTTATTCCAAAGAATACCCCGAAATGTCATTGGATGACTATTTAAAAATCATCTTAAAAGAATTATTCTCAGAATTAAAAATTATCAAAAATCAAATACAACTGGAAAGAGAAGAGTTGTTAACCACATTAATTATTTTGTTGGCAGATACCAAAGCAGATAAAGGTTTGGTATTAGTAGTAGGAGATGGCATAGTGAACATTAATGGCGCCATTATTACTTTTGACCAGGATAACAAGCCCGATTACCTGGGTTATCATCTGTCGGAAGATTTTGATCATTGGTATGAATGCCAGTTGCAGAAAATATTTCTGCATGAACTCATCGATATCAGTATTGCTACTGATGGTATAGAAACATTTACCAGGGTGGCAGCGCCGGAAAATTCTGATGTGATAAACCCGGTAGATTTTCTGTTAAATGATCAAACCGGGAGAGGTAATGAAGAAATGCTGAATATGAAATTAAAAGTGATTGAGCACAAGTTTGGATTGAATCATACAGATGATCTGGCAGTGATAAGGATGATAAAATAATTTCATACCGCATTACGTCCATATTTTTCCCCGCGGATATTAAGAGAAAGATGTCCCATTATATTTTACTGAACTAAGCCCGCCCACCGCCTGCTGATTGCCAATACCATACAGGCACGGCGTTTCCCGACACATGAAGCAAACACAGGAGCAAAGCAACATTGTTGTGGTGTAGTTTTTGATTTGGCCTTTCGTAGCGAAATCCTAAAAACTACTATCATGAACAAGAACAGGCTTTCAGCCAGCTTACAAGCGGGACTTAATAATCAAATGACCCAGGAAGCGTTTGCAGCACAGATATATTTGTCTTATGGATCTTGGGCTGCAAGTGAAGGATATAATGGGATTGCCAATTTCCTCTTCCGCCATGCGAACGAGGAGCGTAATCATATGATGAAGTTCCTGGAATATATCCTGGAAAGAGGTGGTAAAGTGGAGATAGCCGCTATTCCGCAACCGCCTGCAAATCCTGTCAGCGTACAAAACTGTTTTGAGCAGGTATTTCAGCAGGAGGTTAATAACACAACGGGAATCTATAAATTGGTGAAGATGAGTTTTGACGAAGGCGACTGGGCTTCATGGAATTTCCTGCAGTGGTTTGTGAAGGAACAAACGGAAGAAGAAACCCTCGCGCTGAACCTGTTGGATAAGATCAAAGTGGCAGGCGGGGAAAAGGCTACCGGTGAAGCATTGTATGCCCTGGATAGGGATCTGGAAAAAGAACCGGATGAGGCGGAACTGGCAGAAACAAAAACAGTTGAGAATCCATAGTAGAGCTATTCATAATGATATAAAGGAGGGGTTGCATTGGCAATCCCTCCTTTATAATAACCAGCCTTGTGTTATAATTTCTCGGCTACATACTTTACCAATTGAAGCGCGGCATCCCAACCTTCGTTTGCTTCTTTAAACAGGTAGTCCGTTATTTCATAATTAATTTCCTCTCTTGCTGAAAGAATGGTTCCATCTCCATTTTTTGTAAATTCATACGTTATCACGGAAAGCAACCTGCTTTTATCTTTGAGGTCAAATAAATTATGTTTTAATAATTTTTCCGGTTCCAATTCAAGGATTACTCCATTCGTATAAAGGCTGCTGTCTTTCCCTTTCCATCCAAAAGAGCTGCCAACTTGCCATTCAGAAACATATTCACCGCCCATTTGCCTCGTTACCTTAGGATCTGTGAAAACGCGCCATACTTTTTTTGGGGAGGCGTTTATTTCAATCGTCTTTGTAATAACCGGTTTGTTCATATGTTATGTTTGCAGCTTTAAATTAACCATTCGGTAGGTGCCTTACCGAATTTCTTTTTAAAAGAATGAGAAAAATGAGAGAGGCTTTCAAATCCCAGGTCAAGATAAATCCCGGATGGTTTTTTATTCTTTTTTTCTATAAGATGCAGCGCTTCCTTTAGCCGCATTTCCAATAACCACCGGCGGGGCGCCATGCCGAATATTTTCTGGAAATCACGTTTGAACCCCGCAAGACTCCTTCCCGTGAGGTGTGCAAATTTCTCAATGGGAACGTTGTAATGAAAATTGGTGAGCATGAATTTTTCCAGATCCATCTTATAAGGTTCCGAAAAGTCGAACAGGAATTCTCTTAGCCCGGGCATGATATCCAGGAGAAGATATACAGCTTCTTTTACTTTAAGCATACCTACTTCATTCGTTATCTTCTTTTCCGGGTGCCGGACATAGGGCATCAGGGATTGAAAGAAAGCATGCAAAAAATCGTTCCCCGGGATCAGAAGATTGGAAGCTCCTGTATATTTTTGCGCTACCTGTATTTGTTCCTCCAGCGCGATTTTCCTGAGCAAGTCTTCCGTCAGGCGAATCACAATGGTTTGATAATCCTGGCCATCCAAAGGCATCTTGGTAATTTCTCCCAGTTGATTTTTTCGTATCAGCAACATTTCCCCGGCCTCCATGGAGATCCTCTGGTTGGCAGTTTCTAATGTGAACCGGCCTAAAACCTGCAATACCAGCGTGTTATGTTCCAGGAATGCAATCTTCTCCTTTCTCATGGCGGAGTGATAAGAGAAAAAGATGACCCCTGGGATTATTTCAGTTGGACTCATCATGATGTAAAGATATAAAACAGGCGGGGTGTATGCGTCATTTCACTATCGCTGAAGGTAGGTGCCTCCAAGTATTGCTCCTTGCGAAAAATGGGTATTAAGTGAGTTTAATTCATCGGCGGTGAACCTGATCTCCATGGCCTGTATGTTTTCCGGTAGCCGTGATCTCCTGCTCATGCTTACTAATGGCATGATATGATCACCCTGCGCATTTACCCAGGCAATCGCCAGTTGGGTTGGCGTGTATCCTTTATCCTTTGCCATCTGCTTTAAGACTTCGATTTTCTCGAGATTCTTGATCAGGTTCTCTCCCTGGAAACGCGAGAAGTGAAGATGGTAGTCATTGGCCGGAAGAGGCGCTTTCATTTCGCCGGTGAGTAGTCCTTCGGCAGTATTGGCAAACGCCACCACTCCTATACCCAGCTCTTTTGCGGCAGGAAGCAGGTCGTTTTCTATCTGTCGATCTGCCAAAGAGTAACCAATTTCCAATGCTGTTACGGGGTGAACACTATTCGCCTTGCGCAGTTGATCTGCTGTGATTTCAGAAACACCCAGGTAACGCACTTTTCCTTCTTTAATCAGGTCGGCAACAGTTCCAATCACATCTTCTACCGGAACACTGTTATCGAGTCTGCAAGGTTGATAAAGATCTATTGTATCTACACCTAAACGTACCAGGGAGTAGTTAATGAAATTCTTGATGGCTATGGGACGCAGGTCCAGTCCAAGCATTTGATTGCCGTAAAAGATGGCGCCAAATTTCACGCTGATGAAGGCATCATCCCGTCTGCCTTTGATGGCTTTGCCTACCAGGAGCTCGTTGTGGCCGCTACCGTAAAAGTCTCCAGTATTCAGAAAGTTGATGCCATTGTCCAATGCGCTTTGAATGGTAGCAATACTTTCGCTTTCGTCATTTGCCTTGCTGCCCCAAACGGACGACATCCGCATACAGCCTAATCCGAGTTTAGACACGAGTGGTCCATTTTTGCCTAAGGGCATCTTTGTTATTGTTGTCATGATTGCTGTTTTATTGATTAACAGTACAAAGATCGGCTTTGTAGGCTACCACCACTTGCTTTTATGGCTCAATTTACTTGTCTGTATGGCTCACCTTTTTCAGGGAGATGGCCGGGTCGCAAATAACCCTCTCAATTGTCGTATACTCCCCCTGCCCGAATCCTCATTTCTTATCATCTTTGTTTTAACGAAGTAATCAAAAAAGTGGAGCAGCAACCACAAAAAACGGGCGGGACCGAAAAGCCAGATGAGTAGGAACAAAATATATCTTATGTCAAACAATACAGTTTCACTGCACAGAGTTCTTAAAACATCTCCGGAAAAAGTATTCCGCGCATTTACTGACGCCCTGGCAATCGCCTCCTGGTTACCTCCTTACGGATTTTTGTGTACCGTACATGAAATGAAGGCGGAGACAGGTGGTTCTTTTAAGATGTCATTCCAGAATTTCACCACCGGCAATGGTCATTCATTCGGCGGAACTTACCTGGAAATCAAACCCAATGAATTTTTGAAGTACACTGATAAATTTGACGATCCCAACCTGCCCGGCGAAATGATCACTACTGTATGGCTTGACAAAACAATGGTAGGTACGGAAATAAAAATCACACAGGAAGGAATACCTGCTGCCATACCTGTAGAAATGTGCTATTTAGGCTGGCAGGAATCTCTGGAGAAATTAGCGAAACTGGTAGAACCCAATATACCGGATGCCTGATTATATTCCGGACGGAAATAAAAGCCGCGTAAATTTCATGATTTATGCGGCTTTTTGTTTTTGTTGGGGAGCGTTATTTCATCAGGCTGATATTTGTCATCCCACCATCTGAAAGAAGCTCGGTACCGATGATAAAAGAGGAATCATCTGATGCTAAAAATACTGCCGCCTTTCCTATATCAGCTGGAAGGCCTTGCCGCCCTGCAGGAGTCAGATCTCTCCAAATTTGTTTAACCTGCTCTACCTGTTCCTGCGGCACTATTTTACCAAATACCGGTGTGTCAATAGAACCCGGAGAAAGTGCATTTACCCTGATATTTCTTGATAATAAATCCAGCGACAAGCCCTTCGCTAAAGATATAACCGCGGCTTTTGCGGCTCCATATATCGTCATGCCTGGTGCGGCCCGGTGTGCAGCAGTGGAGGCAATAAGAATAACAGAAGCACCGTCGTTCAGGTAGGGCAGTGACTTCTGAACAGTGAAGTAAACACTCTTCAGATTTAAGTTCATGTACTGGTCATAGTTGTCTTCCGTAACATCAGTAACGGCTGCCATTGGGCTGCCATCTACAACCCCGCCTGCATTGACTACCAGCGTATCAATTTTTCCAAACCGGCTAAATGTTTCTTTGAATACATGTTCCAGGTCGTCCAGGTTTGTCACATCCCCTTTGATACCTATGAAACCCTCGCCCAGTGCTTTAACCGCAGCTTCAATGGTTGCCTGGTTTCTTCCTGTGATTGCACCCACAGCTCCTTCCTGTTGGAAAGCTTCCGCAATGCCGAATCCTATTCCACTATTACCTCCTGTAACTACTGTTACTTTGTTCTTTAATTTTTCCATCTTCTTTGATTCTTTTATTGGTTACCCTGCAAAACTAAGCAGTGATTGTTTATATTTGATATTAAGTAACAAAAAGTAACAGTAACTTTTGAGTAACCTGGTAACATATGGGTGACAACGAATTTCAACAAGAATTCAGGAAAGAAATCATGGCGGTCCACGATGCAATGGATGTGCTGAATGGAAAATGGAAAATATCTATTATTACGGCGCTTTGCTATTACAATAAAAGAAGGTTTTCCGACATTTTGAATGATGTAAATGGTATCTCCAACAAGATGTTGAGCAAGGAACTGAAAGAGTTAGAGATCAATAAACTGGTGAAACGAACCGTTTTAGATACACAGCCTGTAACCGTTCAATATGAACTTACCAAATACGGTAAAACGTTGCAGACAGTGATTAATAATCTTTCCGACTGGGGGATGGAGCATAGGAAGACGATAATTGGGAGATAGAGGAGATTATATACGGGTAAGTGGCCGGCTATATGCTCAGCTTGCTTGAGTCTGCAAATGGCCATTGGAGAGGCTTATACCAATCAGTAATTTGTTTCCTTTTTTGTAGTGGAATGTATCTGTTGCTTCTTTTACCCGTTTTTACCTTTGCCTTCTCATTAAAATATAGCACAATGAAAGAAAGTAGCGTTTGGTTAATAACGGGTGCCGGTAGCGGAATAGGGTTGCAAATTGCCAAAGCAGCTCTTGCTGAGGGCAATAAAGTTATTGCAACAGGCAGAGATGCCAATAAAGTATCAAAAGCAATTGATGATACTTCCAGTAACTTACTGGTGATACAAATGGATGTGACTAACCTGGATGAAATTAATACAGGCGTAAATTCAGCGATTGCAAAATTCGGAGCAATTGATGTACTGGTTAATAATGCAGGCAACTTCTACGCAGGCTTTTTTGAGGAGTTAAGCCAAAACCAGGTGGAGCGTCAAATTGCTACCAATTTATTCGGCCCCATGAATGTAACGAGGGCGGTTTTACCCTTTATGAGAAAAAACAGGTCAGGACATATCATATCTATTTCATCTACTGCAGCATTGGTTGGTTATGAACTCTGCTCAGCCTATGCTGCATCCAAGTTCGGACTGGAAGGTTGGATGGAATCTTTACAAATAGAAGTTGCACCATTTGGCATACATACTACCATTGTAGAACCTGGCTTTTTCAGAACCAACTTATTGGAACCCTCTTCTACAATTTGGTCGGAACTTCAGCTGGACGACTATACTGACCGGCTTGCCACGCTAAGGCCTTTTTGGGAAAGTATGAATGGAACACAAGGTGGTGACCCCGCAAAGTTAGCAGCAGCATTGCTTAAAATTACGAAGGAAAGCACACCTCCAAAACGTTGGATGGCAGGAGCAGATAGCATTGCAGAAGCAGAAAGAAAGGCGAAGGAATTACTGGAACAAGCAAATGCTTACCGTGAGTTGTCTTCATCTCTGTCCTACGAATAACTGCATTGCCAAAAGGTTCCATTAATAAAATGTGTAATTTTGTAAGATGAAATTATTCAAGGACTTCAAAGCATTCAATGAGTATATAGGTTTGCCAAAACCTTTAGACAATGATATCGACATTGGATACTATGATGCACCCAATATGCTTATGAAGTCGGAGCCTGTTGGGATTGATTTTTACAGAATTTCTTTTAAAATAAATTTTGTTGATAAAACGAAATCCAATGCAAAACCTGTTACTGCCGTATTTTTCAACAGTCCTGAAATGTCCGGCGGATGGGATATAGAGCCTACTTATAAGGGGATGTATGTTCAATTATCAAAGAAAATTATTGAAGAAAACCGGTTTCTGTTCAAAAATTACCTTGATTACGGACTTCATGAACCCTTATTGTTAACGGACAGCGAAATCGTAGAAGTCAGCACGCTCTTTGATTTAATGATAAAATATTACAACAGGGAGAAACAAAACTTTGTGGTGCTGCTTTCATATGTAAATGTGTTGATTTCATTGGTGGAAACATTTTATAAGAGACAATTTTCTACCAACCCAAAACAATACAATCGTATTGTAACCGATTTTCAACAAAGTTTGAAGGATTACTACAACCAGCCTGCAACCAAAATTCCCAATGTTCAATATTTCGCAGACAAATTAGGATTGACGCCAAACTATTTTGGCGACATCATTAAACACTTTACCCAGAAATCAGCTATCGAAAACATCCATGAATTTGTGATTAAAAAAGCAAAGGAATTATTGGAAAAGAATACTGAAATGAATAGCGCAGAAGTCGCTTACGAATTAGGTTTCGAATATCCCAATTACTTCTCCAAATTCTTCAAAAAGCAGGTCAACCTCACACCAAAAGAATACCGGTTGCAGGCAACTAAAAACTAATTTCAAAAGCGCCTTTAAAAGGCGCTTTTTTGTTACCAGTAGTTTGATTCTTTTTTTTCGGTATTCTGTTTCCATCAGTCATTTTCCATCGTTCTAACTTCGCTGGGTAATTAAAAATCATGGAAAATGAAAAATAATAAAACTCAAAAAAGCGGAGAGCGTTCAAGACGAGCCTTTATCCAGGAATCTACGCTTGCGGGAATGGGATTGCTGTTTGGTCCATCTGTCCTTTCAGCGGTTGACAATCGATCAACGATAACACACAATAAGGAAAAAATGGAAAAAAATATGAATACGAGAAAATTAGGAAAGCTGGAAGTCTCAGAAATAGGTGCAGGCTGTATGAGCATTAGCGCAAATTATGGTGCTCCGGCAGCCAGGAATGAAGGTATAAAAACTATCCGGGCAGCTTATGGAAATGGCGTTACCTTTTTTGATACAGCCGAAGTCTACGGACCGTATACCAACGAGCAACTGGTAGGAGAGGCATTGGCGCCGTTTAGAGACAAAGTAACTATCGCCACAAAATTTGGTTTTGATATCGGTGGGAAGCAAATTGCTTTGAATAGCAAACCTGAGCACATCAGGAAAGTAGTTGAAGAATCATTGAAACGATTGAGAACTGATCGTATTGATCTTTTATACCAACATAGGGTTGACCCAAATGTACCAATAGAAGATGTTGCCGGAGCGGTAAAAGACTTGATTAATGAAGGAAAGGTACTGCACTTTGGTCTTTCAGAAGCCAGTGCAAAGACTATACGTGAAGCACATTTGGTGCAACCTGTTACTGCCATTCAAAGCGAATACTCCTTTATGGAAAGAAGCGTGGAGAAAAATGGAGTTTTAGCCGTATGTGAAGAATTGGGAATCGGATTTGTTCCGTGGGGGCCACTTGGCATGGGATATTTAACAGGGAAATTAAATGCTCAAACGCCATTTGATGACAAGTTAGATTTGCGTGCTACATTTGAGCGTTTCAGTTCTGAGAACTTAGCAGCAAATATGCCTATTGTAAATTTGTTAAACCGTTTTGCCTCCGGCAAAAATGCAACAGCTTCACAGATTGCCCTGGCCTGGTTAATGGCACAAAAACCGTTCATTGTCCCAATTCCAGGCACAAGAAATATTACACATTTTAAGGAGAATTCAGGAGCATTAAACGTTCAGCTCACCACGGCTGATTTGCAGGAGTTGGAAACAGAATATGCAAAATTAGAAGTGTATGGTGGTAGAATGAATGCTATGCAAATGACTTTTTGCGAATAAAAAATTTAGCGCAGTTTAGAACATAAAATATGGAGAGCCAAAAAAGGTATTGCCGATAAATGCACATTTATCCTATCCTGATTGAACAGAAGGAACATTGAGCAAATCATTCTTTAAAATTGCGAAGGACTTTTTTGAATCCAAATCGTACGAGGTTTTGGAAACAACGGTTGAAGATGGATATCAACCAGACGGACTGCTTAGTAAAGGTGGAAACCTGGCAGGGAAAAAGTTTATGGTGCGTGCAACCTGGAATGCACCAGCCGAGGCATTTGACAACCCCGGAAATAAATTATTTGAAGGGAAGGGTTTGTCAGATATTTTCTTACCTATTACAAGCAACTATCGTTTTTGCGGCTACGAATTATAGATAGTTATAATTGTTTTGATATTTATAGAGGTGGCGAAATAGCAAAAGACCTTGAAAACTATCCGGGACATTTAGCGAATATGCTGTAAAATTGAAAAGTAAAAAAAAACTGAAACCTGTGATAGTACAGGTTTCAGTTTTATGTGACCCCCCTGGGGCTCGAACCCAGGACCTACTGATTAAGAGTCAGTAGCTCTAACCAACTGAGCTAGGGAGTCTTCCACCGTCTTTGTTAAAAAACGTGAGCGCAAATTTAACGGATCTTCTGAATATTTGTGTACTTTATTTAATTAAATTTGATAAGAAGGACGAAATGTGGATAAATATCCATTATGTTGATAATCTAACCGTTAGCTCATTATAAATTTTTTTTCATGCAAGAAGCGTACATAGTAGCCGGATACCGCACCGCGGTGGGAAAATCCAAAAGAGGCGGATTTCGCTTTTACAGACCTGATGATCTGGCTGTAGACGTAATCACGGGGTTGCTGAAATCCTTGCCACAGCTGGATCCTAAGCGGGTTGATGATCTCATTGTGGGAAATGCGGTACCGGAGGCAGAACAGGGTTTACAGATTGGCCGTATGATTTCTGTCAGAGCCCTGGGCATTGATGTGCCGGGAATGACGGTGAACCGCTACTGTGCCTCTGGCCTGGAAACAATTGCGATTGCCACCGCCAAAATACAAACCGGTATGGCCGATTGTATCATTGCAGGTGGTACCGAAAGTATGAGCCTGGTGCCGGTAGCCGGCTGGAAAACAGTCCCCAACTACACCGTGGCCAGCACTAATCCCGATTATTATATTGGAATGGGACTCACCGCTGAAGCAGTGGCTAATGAATTTAAGGTAAGCCGCCAGGACCAGGATGAGTTCTCTTATAAATCACATCAGAAAGCGCTGAACGCTATTCAGAACGGCTATTTCAAGCCGGGCATACTTCCTGTGTCAGTGGAGGAAGTATATGTGGATGAGAAAGGAAAGAAACAAAAACGTTCCTACATCGTGGATACGGATGAAGGTCCGCGTGCCGATACTTCCCTGGAAGCGCTGGCAAAGCTGAAACCTGTTTTCGCCGCGGGAGGTTCCGTTACAGCAGGTAACTCCTCACAAACATCCGACGGCGCCGCTTTCGTGGTGGTAATGAGCGAGCGGATGGTGAATGAGTTGGGACTGAAGCCTATCGGGCGTTTGGTGGGTTGTGTTTCTGCAGGAGTGCACCCGCGTATCATGGGAGTAGGGCCTGTGGCCGCCATACCAAAGGTGTTGCAGCGTGCCGGGAAATCGTTGCAGGACATCGACCTGGTTGAATTGAATGAGGCGTTTGCGTCGCAGTCTATTGCGGTTATCCGCGAGCTGGGCATCAACCCCGATATTGTAAATATCAATGGCGGCGCTATTGCGTTAGGGCATCCGCTGGGATGTACCGGCGCAAAATTAACCGTGCAGCTGTTGGGCGATTTAAAACGGCTGAATAAAAAATATGGCATTGTTACCGCCTGCGTTGGCGGGGGACAAGGCATTGCAGGTATCATTGAAAATATCAACTGATAAATACCGGTCAACTCACCTTTATACTAAAAAAGGAGCCATTGGCTCCTTTCTTTTTTTATTCTCCTGTTATTTCCAGTTCACTTAAATACTGGTATACCGGTTGTGGAATCTTACCGGCGTCTACAAATACAATGCGACGCGAATCGGCCGGCTGTCGCAGGTCAATGCCAAATTCCGACATCATTCTCTCATAAAAAAAAGAACGCTTTCCCTTTGCTCTTCCATTCTCATAGGTCACAAAGCAGGCGCGCGATACACCCAGCAGATTGCTCATTTCCTGTTGCGTTAGTTTTAGCGATTTACGGATTATTCTGATTACCCGTTTATTATATAATTGCATGGATTAGGATTAAAAATGTTACAAAAATGTGCCACTGTAACAATTATTAACTATATTTGTATCGTAATGTGTAAATCGCTGATCTTAAAAGTGTTGAATTGACATGAGTGGCGAATTTTTGATAAATAGAATTTCATTTTGAACATAAAACACCCGTTACCGGCGTACCGGTAAAATAGTGCTGGAGATGCAATCATTAATAGCGGGTTACTAACAGCTGTTAAAATAGTGAGATGAAGAGGAAGGAAGAAGAGGTGAAGGGAAAACTGATTGATGTAACAACCGGCCAATCGCCGGATTTCTAAAAAAATCCATCGTAAATTTTTTTGTTTGTAAGACAAAAACCAAAGGAGCTGTCTTTCTTTCCAGGAACGGGCAGCTCTCTTTTGGCTATTAATGTATTAAACATACATTTTCAAATGTAGTAGATTTTAGTGCATCAGGCAAATAAAATATTCTGTAACTGATTGATAACAATCTGATTATACAGTTATTAAAACGATAATTTAGATATCAGTATGATATAAAAAATATCATTGTGAAACTTCTTATTAATATAATCTCACTTTCTTTTTAATTAGATTAAACTTTTTGTTAATTTGGCGCTATAATCGGCCCCTAAGCCATCAACCATATCGCCTTATGGATCGCAGACAATTCCTAACCTTATCACCTGACCGCCAGCAACAGCGGACTGCCACTACTGTCGCCCGTACCGCCACCGGCATTACTCCGTATACCGGCGCCTGGGATACTTTACAACGCATTCACCTGCTGAAACGCACCCTGTTCGGGGTTACACCCGCAAACGTCAATGCCTTCAACAGCCTCAGTATGCAGCAGGCAGTAGATACATTGCTCACCACTCAGCCTGATCCCGCTCCTCCCGTTAACAACTACGGCATCGATGACACCGGCGTTACGCCCGGCGCCACATGGGTAAAAGCTCCCCTCGGTGATGAAATGCTGGAAAGAAAAAGAATTGACTCCTATAAAGCATGGTGGACAGGCCAGATGATTAACCAACAGGCAAGCATACACGAAAAGATGGTGCTCTTCTGGCACAATCATTTCGTTACAGAAACAGGCATGGTAGGCGATAGCCGGTTTATCTACCAATATAACCTTACCCTGCGTAAACATGCCCTCGGTAATTTTAAAGATCTAACGAAAGCTATAACGTTGGATCCTGCCATGCTGGTGTATCTCAACGGATACCTCAATTCCAAAGGAGCCGCGGATGAAAACTATGCACGCGAACTGCACGAACTTTTTACCGTAGGAAAAGGCCCCGATTCCCATTATACAGAAGATGATGTAAGGGCCACCGCCCGCGTACTCACCGGCTTCCGGGTAGATAGAACCAACATCGTCAGCTTATTCGATACCACACAACACGATCTTACCAACAAAGAATTTTCAGGTTTCTATCTCAATAAAGTTATCTCCGGCAAAACAGGCCAGGATGGCGCTAAAGAACTGGATGAACTCCTCACGATCATCTTCCTGCAACCGGAAGTCGCAAAATTTATCTGCCGTAAACTATATCGCTTCTTTGTGTATTATGATATTGATGCAGCCACGGAACAGAATGTAATTACACCACTGGCAGATATTTTCCGCAGTAGCGGCTATAATATTAAAGTCACGCTCAATGCACTGTTCACCAGTGAACATTTCTTTGATCCGCTGAACATGGCCTGCCTGATTAAAAGTCCCGCCGACTTCTGCATCGGTATCTGCCGCGAGTATGGCATCACCTTCCCTTCGGATTATACCAATCAATATAAAGCATGGGCTGTGGTCCACGACAGGGCCGCTTCGATGTTGCAAAACTTCGGAGATCCCCCATTGGTAGCCGGATGGGACGCCTACTACCAGGCCCCTTCGTTTCATGAACTGTGGATCAATACAGATACGCTGCCCAAACGTAACCGCTTCAGCGATGGCCTCGTCAGCAGCAACGGTTACAACGGCGTCCGTATAGATACACTCGCTTTTGCCAGCCGCCTTCCTCACCCGGAAGACCCGGAAGCACTGGTCAACGATTCCCTGGATATACTTTATCGTGTAGGCGTTTCCGATAACCTTAAAGGATTTCTGAAAAATAAAATCCTCCTGAGCGACCAAAGCCCCGATAGCAACTACTACTGGACGCAGGCATGGAACGCATGGAAAGCCTCGCCTTCGGATGCCACCCTGAAAGACAACGTGGAAAGCCGCCTCCAGGCCCTGTATAAATACATTATGGACCTGTCTGAATATCAATTATCCTGATAGCAGAAAAACCTTTTTATGAAAAGAAGAGACTTCCTGAAATATACAGCGCCAGCTGCTATCCTGCCAACTTTAATCAATGGCTTTTCTATCAAAGCTTTCGGTTCATCCCCGATGCTGGACGCACTGAGCACCGCCTCAGCAGATAATGATCACGTATTGGTCATGATCCAGATGACCGGCGGTAATGATGGCCTCAACATGGTCATCCCACTGGATGTATACGGTAAATACCAGGCCGCACGTTCCAATATCGCTATCCAGGAAGGAAAAGTACTCCGCCTCGATAATTATATTAAATCGGGTCTGCATCCTGCCATGACAGGCATACAAAAATTGTATAACGACGGAAAAGTAAGTATCGTTCAAAGTGTCGGATACCCTTCTCCCAACTTTTCACACTTCCGTGCTACCGATATCTGGCTCACAGGCTCTAATTCCAACGAAGTGCTCACCACCGGTTGGGCAGGACGCTACCTGGATACGCAATACGAAGGTTTCCCGGATGGATATCCCAACGATAAAGCCCCCGATCCGCTGGCAGTACAGATAGGTTCTATCGTATCGCCCGCCTTCCAGGGACCCAACGCCAGCATGGGCATCGCTATCACCAGCGCTTCCGATTTCTATAACCTGATCGATGGGGTAACAGATCCTGTTCCCAATACCAAATGGGGAAAAGAACTGGAATATATCCGCCTCATCGCCAAACAAACCAATAGCTACGAAAAGGCCATCACCGCGGCCGCGAAAAAAGTGACCTCACAGGGCGCTTACCCGGCCAATAACAGCCTCGCGGAACAACTGAAAATTGTTGCCCGCCTGGTAGCCGGCGGACTGAAAACAAAGCTCTACATGGTAAGCACCGGCGGCTTTGACACGCATGCCAACCAAACAGAAGGTGGTGATACCACCAAAGGCGGTCACGCTAACCTGCTCGGTGGCGTTTCCGATGCCATCAAAGCCTTTATGGACGACCTGAAAGGATTGCACGCTTCCCGCAGGGTGGTGGGCATGACCTTCTCCGAATTCGGCCGCCGCATCAAATCGAACTACAGCATGGGTACGGATCACGGCGCTGCCGCTCCCATTATCATTTTTGGAGATTACGTGAACCAGGGCGTGCTGGGAAATTCACCCGCACTCCCAGACGCTTCTTCTGTAATTGATAACATCCCCATGCAGTACGACTTCCGCTCTATCTACGCATCTATCCTCGAACAATGGTTCTGCGTGGATCAAACCGTGCTGAAAACTATTCTCCGGGAAGACTACCAGCGTCTGCCCCTCATCAGCGGCGTGGCCTGTGGTACCATCACCGGCCTGCCCGACCTGAATACAGATGATAAGAAGCTGATTACCAACTCCCCAAATCCATTTTCAAACTATACCACTATTACCTATATCACCGGCAGCGGTAATACATTGGTCCAGATCTTTGATACCACCGGCCGCCTCATCAGCGTACCAGTCAATAAAGTACATACTCCCGGCACCTATACGTTCACCTTCGATGCGCATAGCCTGCCCAATGGTATTTACTACGCCCGCTTCCAGAACGGCCCGGTACAACAGGTAAGACCTATGCTGAAAGTAAACTGACCTTATAATTTCATTAATATTCGTGCAACGCCGTTGCAAATAGATGGATTTTGCTACCTTTGCCTCCGTGTACAAGAGCTATCTGCATAAAATATTAGCGATTATTCTCCTGGGTGTATTTTCTGTAAATACCATCCCACGGGAATTTATACACGAATTTGCAGGTCACCACGATACAACAGATCCCCTCCATCAGCACGACGGGCTCACGATATCTGAACATCACCGGCACTGCGATTTTCTGCAGATAGGAGTAGAACCTTACGAGTCATTTGTTACTTTATATATAGCACCGGTTCAAAAAGTAATCTGGGTATTTTCTCCGCTTACGTTACCGGAAACCACGCACGTCCCTTATTTTAATCTTACTCCCAGAGCGCCGCCCGCACAGCTGGCATAACTTCTTTTTTTGCAACATGAACCATCGGTACATGTTGTTTATTCTTTATTACTGATTCTATATTTTTCAGATATGCATTATTTGCGTGTATTTATACTCGGGCTTTGGAGTGTAATGTTACTGGCGTTACCTGCTGCCTATGCCGGCACTAACCCCGAAGAAGGGGAATACTCAAACTCATTAACCGGTAAAGTGGTGGATAAATTAACCCATACACCGTTACCCGGCGCCACTGTTTACCTGCCGGATCTCCGCGTTGGCGCTGCCGCTGATGCACAGGGCAACTATATCATCAAAAATCTTCCAAAAGGAAAATATGTGGTAGATGTACACTACATCGGTTACGCCGCATTCAGTGCTCCTGTAGCCATTTCCGGCGCTACCACCCAGGATTTTGAACTTGGGGAAACACTGATAGAGAAAAATGAAATCGTAATCACCGGCGCCAACCTGGCAACATCTGCGAGGAAAACACCAACGCCCATCAGCGTAATCCGCCGCGACTATCTCGACGATAATATTTCTACCAACATTATAGACGCTATTGCCAAAGTGCCCGGTGTTACACAACTTTCTACCGGCCCGGCCATTTCCAAACCCTTTATCCGCGGCCTTGGATACAACCGCGTAGTGGTGGTAGGCGACGGCGTACGCCAGGAAGGCCAGCAATGGGGCGATGAACACGGAATTGAAATCGACGACTACAATGTAAGCAGGATAGAAGTGCTGAAAGGCCCTGCCTCCCTCATCTACGGCTCAGATGCACTGGCCGGTGTGGTGAACATTGTGCCGCCTGCACCATTGCCCCTGGGGAAAATTAAAGGCAACGTGGAAGCCAACTATCAGACCAACAACGGACTGATGGCCTATCATGCTGATATTGCCGGTAATAACAACGGCTTTAGCTGGGGCGCTTTCGTAACACAAAAACAAGCGCACGACTACAAGAATAAATACGACGACTACGTATTTAATTCCCGCTTTAATAACACCAACTTCGGCGCTAATATCGGGATCAATAAACAATGGGGCTACTCCCACCTGAGCTTCACATCCTTTAACCAGCACCTCGGGCTGGTGGAGGGTGACCGCGACAGCAACGGCGATTTCCTGAAACTCATCAACAACAACGGCACAGAAGAAGAAGTACCCGCTACCAGCAGCGATAATAAATCGTACAGCATGACGGTACCCAAGCAACAGATCAACCACCAGAAAATAGTATGGGACAACAATCTCTATCTGCATAATGGTGGCCGTATTGGTCTTACACTGGGTTATCAGCTGAACCAACGCCGCGAATTTGGTAATGTGCTGGAACCTTCCACACCGGAACTGTACCTGCACCTGCAAACTTTCAACTACGCCCTGAAATATTACCTGCCTGAAATGAACGGCTGGCAAACAACTGTAGGCGTGAATGGTATGCAACAAACCAATCAGAACAAGGGAGAAGAATTCCTGATCCCTGCATACGATCTGTTCGACTTTGGCGCTTTCGCGGTAACAAGCAAAACTTTTAATAAACTCACACTGAGCGGCGGACTGCGTTTTGATAACCGTTCCATGAACGCCAAATCACTGTTCCTGGATGCAGATGGCAAACCATCCAATACCGGGGATTCAAAATTTGATGCATTCAAACGCAACTTCAATAACGTATCCGGTAGCGTGGGACTTAGCTATGAAGCAAGCGAACAGGTAGTACTGAAACTCAATGCAGCAAGAGGCTTCCGTGCGCCTAATGTGGCGGAGTTGTCTGCTAACGGCGTGCATGAAGGAACCATCAAATACGAATATGGTAACCAGGACCTGAAACCGGAAGTAAGCACACAGGTAGATGCAGGAGTGGATTTCAACACCCAGCACGTTTCCCTGTCGGCCAGCCTGTTTTACAATCATATCAATAACTTCATTTTCTCCCGTAAACTGTTTAATGCAGCCGGTACAGACTCTATTCCGGCAACGGATAATGACGAAGGATATGCCGCATTTAAATACCAGCAAACAGATGCTAATCTGTATGGCGGAGAACTGATGGTGGATATTCACCCGCATCCGATCGACTGGCTCCATTTTGAGAATACTTTCTCGTACGTAAGGGCTACTACTGCTAACAGCAGCGACTCTACGAAATACCTGCCTAATATTCCGGCGGCACACTGGCTGTCTGAATTAAAAGGAAGATTTAAGAAAGTGGGAAAAAGTCCGTTGCATAATGCTTATATCGGTGTGCAGATGGACCTGAACTTTGCGCAGAACGATGTGTTTTCTGCTTATGAAACAGAAACACCTACTTCCGGTTATACTCTGTTTAACGCGGGGTTCGGTAGTGATTTTGTAAATAAGAAGAATAAAACTTTGTTCTCCCTGCATTTCGCTGTCAATAACTTAACAGATGTGGCTTACCAGAATCACCTGAGCAGGTTGAAGTATGCACCCATCAATGAAGTAACGGGCAGATCAGGCGTATATAACGTTGGCCGGAATTTCAGCGTGAAGCTTGCAATTCCGATTGATTTCAAATAGTGTTAAGGTTTCTTTTAAAGAGCTCCTGCGTCAGCAGGGGCTTTTTTTATGGTGTCAGGCGCCGGTCCTGCCGGAGCGTTTCCCATTTTAGTGTAGGTAGCCCTGTTATTTTTTATTTTGAAGAAGATCTTCCGGTTCGCCGCGGGTTCTGTATTAAATCCAACCGCAGTATCCGTTCCCGTTATCATCAGCTGAGGCACCGGTATGGTTGCAGCAGCAGAATCAATTGCCCGCATGTAGTTGATCAGCCGTTTGCCTTCCCGCGTAATATGGATGGTTTGCATGCCCGTTCCCGAATTGGCGATGGAAGCCGTAATGCCTGCTGCCTCAAACACAGCGCTGTCGCTGTTTATATTTCCACTTATGAGGCTAAATGGGACTGGTATTGTTTGGGTTCCGGTAACATTGGCCGGAGTTGCTTCCTGCGGGGTTTTGGTAGCCGGCTGTTTGCAGCCAAGTAGTAAAACAGGGAGCAGTAATAAGGTTCTTTGCACGATAAGTAACTGTTTGAAAGATAAAGCTATTAAATTTTTACGGAACTCATCATGACCCCGGTTAATATATAAAGGTTACTTATACATTATTTTTAATAATAACGTTATGATATTTTCTAATTTATATTAATTTGCCGTGGGGGATGTAAACCCGGTCCTGACGGGCTTGATAAGTAAAATCGTTTTTTCAGTATAAATACACGCTGGTTTTACCATTGATGTAAATATTTAATTGAAATATTGATAGATTTTGTAGTTTAGAGGATCGTTAATTATGTAAGTGTCAGATTGAATGTCCTGCCAGGAGGAACAGTCCCCTCAGTTTTCAAAAATTGGTTTTTGTTATTAAGACTTTTCTGACCACCATTGGTTCAGATTTTGGTTGAAAAAGAAAGGGGCTGTTTTTACAGCCCCATATTTTTTTCAGTTATTTTTTTAATGTTGATGTGTCGGCTTTTCCAGCTTCTCCGTATCCTCATCATAATACACAAAGAAATAAAGATAAATAGCCCTGGATAGCCGCATCAGCCATGGTTGTATAAGTACCAGCAGTACCCCATTCACGGCAAGCCAGATAAAAATGCTGTTATCTCTCCAGGTTAATCCAAAAAATAACCAGAACCATATCAGGTTAAACACACTGAATGCCACCGATAAAGCATAACTAACATAGCCCGTTCCAAACCAGAAGCCAGTTTCCAACTCATATTTTTGACCGCATACAGGGCAGTGGTCATACATATTAAAGATCTTCGAAAACCTCACGTGAAACGGATTCTGATCTCTGAACATATCTCCTTTCCTGCATCTCGGGCATTTCATAGTCAGCATGCTGACAAAATAGTTAGGGCGCCTGGGCTGTTGTGTACTCATGCTGCAAAATTAATCAATTACTTTCAGCAACTGAAGGTGGCAGCTTATACCGCTTCTGTTTTGCGCTCGCCGATTTGTTGTCTCCACATCGCATAGTAAAGTCCTTTTTCAGCTACCAGGTCCGCATGCTTACCCATTTCCACGATCTGTCCTTTTTCCAGTACGTAAATACGGTCGGCATGCATAATAGTGCTTAAACGGTGCGCAATCATCACGGTAATATGCTGTTTGCTGGCCGTTACTTCACGTACGGTTTTAGTAATTTCTTCTTCTGTAATAGAGTCCAGCGCAGAGGTAGCCTCGTCAAATACAAGTAAACGCGGTCTGCGTAACAACGCCCTGGCTATGGATAAACGTTGTTTTTCCCCACCGGAAATTTTAATACCGCCCTCGCCGATTACCGTCTCAAGGCCCTTGTCTGCCCTGGCCAGTAAAGAATAACACGAAGCTTTATCCAGTGCTTCCATTACGTCAGCATCAGTGGCGCCCGGATTTACAAACAGCAGGTTTTCACGGATGGTACCTGAAAACAGCTGGGTATCCTGTGTCACGAAACCTACCTGGTGACGCAGATCTTCCATATCTACTTCATTGGCATCAATACCATTGTAGTAGATATGCCCTTCATTGGGCTTGTATAATCCTACCAGCAACTTTACCAGCGTGGTTTTACCGGAGCCAGATGGTCCTACAAACGCAATGGTTTCCCCCACATTTACGGAGAAGTTCACCTTATCAAGTGCTTTGGTGGCTGCAGTCAGGTGCTTGAATCCTACCTGCTTGAATTGCAGTTCATCAATATGCGTTACCCTGATAGGATTGGCAGGCATTTCCTCTACCGGCGTATTCAGGATGCTCTGGAAATTCAGCAGCGATACCTGCGCTTCGCGGTAATTCAGGATAATGTTACCAAGTTCCTGTAATGGTCCGAAAATGAAGAAGGAATACAGCTGTAAGGTCATCAGCTGCCCGATGCTCACTACATCGCGGTAAATGTAGAACAGCAGCAGGAACAGGATAGCAGAGCGCATCAGGTTCACAAAAGTACCCTGTACAAAACTGATACTGCGGATGCTCCGCACTTTTTTCAGTTCCAGCAACAGGATCTTCATGGTAGTGGAGTTTAAACGCCTGATCTCCTGGTTGGAGAGGCCCAAACTCTTTACCAGCTCAATATTCCGGAGCGATTCTGTCGTTGATCCTGCCAGTGCGGTGGTTTCTTTTACAATCGTCTTCTGTATCACCTTAATTTTCCTGCTCAGTAAACTCATCAGGATAGTCAGTAAAATACAGCCGGTAAGATACACGAAGGGAAGGCTCCAATGTACGGTGGTGGCGTATACCATCACAAACAATACACCTATCAGCGATACAAAAAGCACGTTCACAAAGGCGGTGATGAATTTTTCACAGTCTACCCGCACTTTCTGGAGAATAGCCAGCGTTTCACCGCTGCGCTGGTCTTCAAACTGCTGGTATGGCAGCCGGAGTGAGTGTTTAAGACCATCCGTATATACCTGGGCGCCAAATTTCTGAACAATTACGTTCACAAAATAGTCCTGGAAAGCCTTGGCGATCCTGGATACCATTGCCACGCCTATCGCAGCGCCAACCAGCAGCAGTACCCCTGTGAGGTACTCGTTCTCCGGCCGGAATATAGTGCCACCCTTAAAAGTTTTTGGATGAGAAGCGAACCTGTCAATGATCCATCCGAAGATCATAGGGTCCATCAGTGAGAAAAGCTGGTTAATACTGGCCAGAGCCATTGCTAATACGACCAACCATTTATATCTCTTTAAATAATGCAGTAATAGTTTCATATGTCCGTTTTCCTGAGGTGCAAAGTTACTGTATGTTGTCACATATTCCGGGGAAAAGTACTGGCTATTTTAGTCAAAAAACGTTAACTTAATAGTAAGTTCTTTGTAAAGACACAGGTGAGTATCTATTATCTAAATAAATCTCCACATATGAAGACGTATGATGAAAAACACATCAAAAACATCGTACTGTTAGGTGCACCCAAAAGCGGCAAAACTACCCTCTCCGAAACCATGTTATTTGAAGCCGGCATCATCAGTAAACGAGGCTCAATTGAAGAGAAAAATACCGTGTCCGACTACCACGATATTGAGCACGAACGGGGAAACTCCGTATATGCCACCCTGTTGCACACCGAATGGAAAGATTATAAGATCAACATTATAGACACACCCGGACTGGAAGATTTTATCGGGGAAGTAATTGCAGCCATCCGTGTATCCGACACCGCTGTTCTCCTGCTCAATGCCCAGTACGGAGTGGAAGTAGGTACAGAACTGGTATGGGATTATGTGGACAAATACCGGAAACCCACCATATTGGCCGTTAACCAGCTGGACGCTGAACTGGCTAATTTTAATAAAACCGTGGAAGACGCCTCCCGGGTATTCGGTCAGCCTGTCACTATTATGCAGTACCCGGTAAATGCCGGCCCCGGATTCAATGCGATCATCGATCTCCTGAAAATGACCATGTACCGCTTTCCCGAAAAAGGCGGCAAACCCGAAAAACTCCCCATCCCCGACAGCGAAAAGGAAAGAGCCGACCAGCTGCACAACGAACTCGTGGAAAAAGCAGCAGAAAACGACGATACCCTCATGGAGCTGTATTTTGAAAAAGGAAGCCTGGATGAAGATGAACTCCGGCAAGGCCTCAAAATAGGCATGCTCAATCACCATGTATTTCCCCTGTTCTGCTTATCCGCCAAAAATAATATGGGCAGCGGCCGCCTCATGGGATTTATCGATAATGTAGCTCCCGGCGCAGCGGAAATGCCTGCTGAAGTTACTACCGGAGGTAAACCTGTTCCCTGTAATCCTGCTGGTCCGGCAGGATTATTTGTTTTTAAAACCTTACAGGAGCCGCATATCGGCAGGCTCACTTATTTTAAGGTAATGTCGGGAGAAGTGAAAGGCGGTATGGAGCTGATCAACGAACAGGGCAATACTACCGAGCGTATCAGCCAGCTGTTTATCGCAGACGGAAAGAACCGCAATAATATAGAACGCCTGCAGGCCGGGGATATCGGTTGCACGCTTAAAATGAAAAGTACCCTCACCAATCATACACTGGCCGAAAAGAATTTCCCCGGCCAAATTGTTCCCATCGATTTTCCCGCTCCTAAAGTAAGGGTGGCCATTGAAGCAAAAAATAAAGCCGACGATGAAAAACTCAGCGAAGTGCTCGCGGAAATCCATATGGAAGATCCAACCCTCCTCGTGGAATTCAACCGCGAACTGAAACAGGTGATCCTCCACGGACAGGGAGAACTGCACTTGCTGGTGACCAAATGGCGCCTCGAAAATATTTATAAAATGCAGGTGGCTTTTCATGCCGCCAAAATACCTTACCGCGAAACCATCCAAAAGCCCGCCCAGGCTTCCTATCGCCATAAAAAACAGTCCGGTGGCGCCGGCCAGTTTGGAGAGGTATACATGAAAATAGAACCCTGGTATGAGGGTATGCCGCCCTATAAGGAACATACCGTGCGCGATTCGGAAGAAATAGCGCTGAACTGGGGCGGCAAGCTGGTATTCAACAATTGTATCGTAGGCGGCGCTATCGACAACCGTTTCCTGCCATCTATCCTCAAAGGAGTGATGGAAAAAATGCAGGAAGGCCCGCTAACCGGATCGTATGTACGCGATATACGTGTAAGCGTATACGATGGTAAAATGCATCCGGTAGACAGTAACGACATCTCCTTTAAAATAGCCGGTATGATGGCTTTCCGCGAGGCGTTCCACCAGGCCGCCCCGCAGTTGCTGGAACCGGTGTACGACCTGGAAGCCGTAGCCCCCGATGTTATGATGGGCGATATTATGAGCGAACTGCAAACACATCGCAGCATTATAACGGGAATGGATACACTGAATGGCTACCAGGTGATCAAAGCACGCACCCCGCAGGCAGAAATAGATAAACTGTTTGCTGCACTGCGTAATGTTACCCAGGGCAAAGCCAAGCTGAAATCCCAGTTTGCGGAGTATGCCCCCGTTCCTGCTGAGATGCAGCGTAAGCTGAGCGAAAGTTATAAGGAAGACCTGGGCGTTTAACAGGATAATGTGCGCGCCACCATCGTTACCGCCGGCAGCGGCCATTGTTCCATGTTCAGTTCCCCCAGTTTTCCCTGTCGAGGCTTCTGAACTGTATGGCCTCCGCCATATGCGCGGGTTCTACACTGTGACTGCCTTCCAGGTCGGCTATCGTTCTGCTTACTTTCAGTATCCGGTCGTATGCACGTGCAGAGAGCTTTAGTTTTTGCATCGCCTGCCCCAGCTGCTCCCGGCATTTATCACTGATAACGCATACCGTGGCCAGCAACCGGCTATGCATTTGTGCATTGCAATACACGCCGTCATGACCGGCAAACCGCTTTGCCTGGATCGCCCTCGCAGCAATCACACGGTTACGTATATACGTACTTTTCTCCGCCGCGCTGGTGGACGACAGGTCCGCAAATTTTACCGGCGTTACTTCTACGTGCAGGTCTATACGGTCCAGCAGCGGCCCGGATACCTTATTCAGGTATTCCTGTACCTGCCCCGGTGCACAGGAACATTCCTTTTCCGGGTGGTTGAAATACCCGCACGGACAGGGATTCATAGACGCCAGCAACATAAAGCTCGCTGGAAAGTCGATGGCTGTTCTGGCGCGGGAAATGGTCACTCTTCTTTCTTCTACCGGCTGCCGCATCACCTCCAGCACTTTGCGTTTAAACTCCGGTAGCTCATCCAGGAATAATACGCCGTGATGCGCCAGTGAAATTTCTCCCGGCTGGGGAATGCTGCCACCGCCTACCAATGCGGCATCACTGATGGTATGATGCGGAGAGCGGAACGGGCGGTGCGTGATCAGCGAAGTGTGCTCGGGGAGCTTCCCCGCTACAGAATGGATTTTGGTGGTTTCCAATGCCTCCTGCAATGTGAGCGGTGGAAGGATGGTGGGCAAACGTTTTGCCAGCATGGTTTTTCCTGCTCCCGGCGGACCAATCAATATTGCATTATGCCCACCAGCGGCGGCTATTTCAAGCGCGCGTTTAATATGCTGTTGCCCTTTTACTTCGCTGAAATCAATACCCCAATGGTCCTGCGTGGCGTAAAATTCGTCACGGACAGCCGTTACAGGTATGAGGCAATCCGGGTCATTTAAAAAATTGATGGCCTCTGAAATGTGAGCAATGCCATATACTTTCAAACCGCTAACCATAGCAGCTTCCAGCGCATTCTGTTTAGGCAGTATAAAGCCTTTGAAACCATCTTTCAATGCCTGCATGGCCATTGGCAGCGCACCTTTGATCGGTTGAATGGTACCATCCAGCGACAACTCGCCCATCATCAGGTAATGCTCAAGATGAACAGGAGAGGCCTGTCCGGAGGCAGCAATAATACCAGCGGCAATGGGCAGGTCATACGCCGCTCCGGCCTTGCGGATAGCGGCGGGCGCCATATTTACCACCGTGCGTGTTCTCGGCATACGCAAGCCCATGCACTGAATGGTGGATTCAATACGCCGTTCGCTTTCCTTTACCGCATTATCCGGTAGTCCTACTATAAATAATTTGTTGCCTTTGGAAGATACATTTACCTCTATGGTAATGGTGATGGCATTTACGCCGAGGATGGCGCTGCCGTAGGTTTTAACAATCATATCGATATCTGGGTTAACAGATACGAATATAAGCATTTAACTGCTGGAAACATCGTTACATCGCCCGCAGTTAAATGCTTTCCCTTTTTTATTTTATCTGCGTAAGCAGATCCAGTACCTTCTCCCTTTTCAGGATCAGGTAACCTATTTTTTCTTTGGCAATTCCATCTTTGAGCAGGTAGGTGAAATGCAGGTCGTCATCAATAACGGTAGATTCAAAATATTTAAACTGGATACGTTTTTCTGTGCTCAGTTCATCCGCCACTTCATAAAGGTGAGTAGAAAGGATAAACAGGCAGTTGGTACTTTTCAAAAATCCCCGGATCACCGCCAGCGAACAGTTCCTGGCATCTTCCACATTGGTACCTTTAAACATTTCGTCGATCAGCACCAGCCAGTTTTTTCCATTACTGATTTGCAGGATAGTGTTTTTAATACGCTGTACTTCGCTATAGAAATAACTTTCTCCCTTAAAAATATTATCCTGTACCTGGATATTACTGAAGATGCCGTGAAAGAAGCTCAGCTCCATATGTTCAGCGGGCACGCCCATGCCTATATGTGCCAGGAATACGGCTACGCCCACGGCTTTGATAAAGGTGGTTTTTCCGGCCATATTAGCGCCGGTAAGGAACATGAAATGAGCTGCTTCATCCAGTTTTACATCATAAGCCACCGGCTCAGGAAGAATGATATGATAGAGTTGTGTGGCTTTAATAATAGGTGTGGTGCCGCCGGAGAAAACCGGGAACTGCAGGTTATAGTGCTTCATGGCTTTGGCCATTGCATAATACGCATCCAGCTGCTGGTAAAGGGTTACCAGCTCCTGGATCACTTTTCTGTGTCGTTTCCGGATATAATTATCATAACGCAGGATCTCCACAAAATTCAGTTTCCCCTCTTCATCTGCTTTTAAAATTTCATAGAATTCTTTTTTGGCAAGCAACTGTTGCGCCCTGTCCAGCAATACTTTCAGCACTGTTGGGGTCTCTTCAGAATTGAAGACATTGATAAACGAACGAAATCCTTTCAGTAATATTACCAGTTGTGTAAACGAAAATTTGATATAACCATAATCAGGTGCATACAACGTTTTGTTGAGTGCTGCATGAAGATATAAGGCAAGTCCTTCTGTGCTGGAAATAGGTTCAATCTGGGCATCCATGTAATTCTCCACCACTACAATGGTACCGTTAGAAATAATGGAAGGCCAGTTGCTTTCCTGTTCCAGTATATATTGCAATGCACGCTGCCGGTTCTTAATAGTGTTGATATCGGATAAAGGATTGCTGTATAGCTGCCGCAGGTATTCACGGCCGCCCGCAGTGGTAGTAAAATCGAGGCGGTGGAACAGGGAAAATTCTTCGTCGCGGTTAAAGATAGACAGGTCGTAGTAGGATGTTTTGTCCAGTTGCATGCAGCATCTTTTTGGTGAATATACGGTGGAAGATGCAAGGATAGAAAAATTCCATAAGAATTGAAAGGCTGTGCCGGCATTTCCGTAAATGCAGCGGCGCCCGCTGCATTTACGGAGGCAAAAACTACCGGCTGAAAGCCAGTCGCTGACCCAATACGTTCTCGTTAAAAACGCCATCCGCATAAGCGAGGTGTCCGCTTACAAAGGTATGCGTAACGGCCGCCGGGAAGGTATGGCCTTCAAACGGGCTCCAGGCGCATTTATAATAGATGTTTTCTTTATTTACGTTCGTCTGGTGCTGCAGGTCTACGATTACACAGTCGGCATAATATCCTTCTCTCAAAAATCCTCTTTCTTTTATCTGGAAACAGATAGCGGGAGCATGACTCATCTTTTCCACTACTTTTTCCAGGGTGATGTTTCCCTTCTTTACATATTCCAGCATCAGCAGGAGGCTGTGTTGCACCAGTGGAACACCGGACGGCGCCTGCAGGTAAGGCAGTTGTTTTTCTTCCCAGGTATGCGGTGCATGGTCGGTGGCAATGATATCCAGCCGGTCGTCCAGGAGTCCCTGCCAGAGCGCGGTTTTGTTTTCCGGTGCTTTAATGGCCGGGTTGCATTTGATCAGGTTGCCGTATTGTGCGTAGTCATCGGCAGTGAAATGAAGATGGTGTACACAGACTTCCGCCGTAATCCTTTTTTCTGCCAGCGGCAGCATATTGCTGAACAGCTGAAGCTCCCTCGCTGTGGAGATGTGCAGGATATGCAGGCGGGCATTATGTTTCTGCGCAAACTGTATGGCTACCAGAGATGATTCAAAACAGGCTTCCACATCACGTATCAGCGGATGATCCGCAGCGGTGAGGCGATCTCCTTTTTCCCGTTGAAACGCCTCCATATTGGCGCGGATAATCTTTTCATCTTCGCAATGGGTGGCAATCAGCAGTTCGCTGTTGGAAAACACCGTTTCCAGGGTGAGATAATTATCTACCAGCATATTCCCGGTAGAAGATCCCATGAATATTTTCACGCCGCAAACGCTTTCTTTTTTGGCGTTTGTTTTCAGTATTTCTTTCACATTATCATTGGCAGCCCCCATAAAGAAGGAATAATTGGCCAGCGAATGATGTTGTGCAATGGTGTATTTGTCTTCGAGTAGTTCCTGGGTGAGTGCGGCCGGTTTGGTATTGGGCATTTCCATAAAACTGGTGGTACCACCGGCTACTGCTGCGCGTGCTTCAGAATAAATGGTGGCTTTGTGGGTTAAGCCGGGCTCCCGGAAGTGTACCTGGTCGTCTATAACGCCTGGCAGCAGGTGCTTGCCTTCCCCGTTAATTTCCGTATAATTACCGCTGATAGTGATATTGGGCGCTATTTTTTCAATGCGGTGGTCTTTGATCCATACATCCTGTACCGTGGTACGCCCTTCGTTTACCACGGCTATATTCCTGATGAGGTAATTTTGCATGGCGCAAAGGTAAAAAAATCAGCGTAATGATGGTTAATCAATGTACGGCGGCAGGTGCCGGTAATCACGCTTTATTTTTCGTCTTTCCCGCCTTCCTGGCGACGTTAACCCTGGTAATATCCGCCGGATCAACAACTGGCAGAATGATTTTACCCACTATATGATTTTTACCTCTTTCCCGGAGAAGTCCTCTTAATGAATCATATGACACTCCGATTAAAAAGGAATCCAATCGCTTATCTATTGCGTATTTACTGCCATCCTTTTTCACGAATTTATCCCACATCAACAAATCAAATACGGTTTGGCTTATAATATAGCCTGCGTTAATTAAGTCTTTGGATTCATTTTGGATAAACAAGGTTGCTTTTAATGCTATTGTAACCTGTTTTTCCCTGGCGCTGATATTAACTCCGGCTTCCAGGGTTATTTTGCCGTGATAGGTGGCCGCCTTCTTTAGATTTTCCGGATCAGCGGCATGATAATCCAATATGTTTAAGTCAACAATTCTTACTCCTGTGTCCATATAGTAATTATCAAATCTCCAGTGAAATGCTAAATACTAAACAAGCCGGCGGGTACCAGCTTTCGTAATCAAATACACAGGTAGCAGAAAAAAGTACCAGTTGTTGCTGATTTATTTCTGTGAAATGTAGGGGAACTAATATTGACTTTAGATTAAACAGGTATTACCCTTCCAGGTGAATCGAAAACACAATCATCCTCGACTGTAATTTCTCCACTACATTGGAATACCGCAGGTTGGGGTCTTTCACATGCACATTGCCAAAGCCATTGCTGATCTTAAACTCCGGGGCAAAGATGAAGCTCTCGAAATAGAACTCAAAGCCGGCGCCGGCTTCGTAACCGTAGTCGCTCTTTTTAATTTTTACCAGGTCCTCTGCTCTGCGCAGGCGGGCGTTGGAGGCAAGGTCATAGTCATATTTAAGGCCCGCGATGGTATAAACACGCATGTTGCCGATGCGGTCCGATTTAAATTTAATCTGCAGCGGGAAGCTCAGTAATATCGACTCAATCTTCTTGTCAGTATCCTGTGGCTTGGGATAAGTTTCGCGGTAGTAAAGGTTTTTGGATGCAAAAATGAGCTGCGGGTTAAAGCGAAGGTCAAAATGCTCACTGAGCCTGGCATTGGCCAGCAGTCCCAGGTTGAATCCCATGGTTTTCAGCGGTTCCGCTACCATAATAGAATCGTCGGCCAGGAAGGCAGGAGAGTGCTCCAGTTTGAAATACGACTGGTTTGCCGCCAGCGTAATACCAAAATAATAGGGTTTTGCATCGTGTTCCAACATATTCATCTGGGTTTGCGCCCTTGCAGGAAGCACCCCGCATACAATGAATATCAGCGCGTAGCGCAGTAAATGGAACATATGCCGAATGTTAGCGTTTTGCATGTAACGGCCTGGAAACGGGTATTGGTTAAAATAGTTCGCATTGCTTCACCCTGCGGAAACGCTTTCACAGATTCCGGCAGATAACTATAGGCCGCCTGGCTTTTAGCTATCCATTTCCCGATCAGCGGTGTGATATAACGAAAATACGAATTATATAATTGTTTAATAGGAAAAACTGTGGGATTCGAAAACTCCAGTATCACCAACTTGCCTCCTGGCTTCAACACACGATACATCTCAGACAGCCCCTTTTCCAGGTGCTCAAAATTACGCACACCGAATGCCACCGTTATGGCATCAAACGTTTGGTCGGGAAAACTTATTGTCTCACTATCGCCCGTTTGCAGGGTAATTTTGTCGCCTAACCCCGCTTTCAGGATCTTTTCACGGCCATGACTCAACATCCCTTCAGAAATATCAATGCCCACAATTTTGTCGGGATGAAGACGCTTTTCCGCCATTATAGCAAAGTCGCCCGTGCCGGTAGCCACGTCCAACATGAGTTTGGGCTGAAGCGATTTCAAATACCCCAGGGCTTTTTTACGCCATATAATGTCGATCCCCAGCGACATAAAGTGATTAAGAAAGTCGTAGCGGTAAGCAATATCATCAAACATGGTCGCTATCTGCTCCTTCTTGCTTAATTTTGACCCTTCAAAGGGAACGATCTTCTGAACATTTGCATTTTCTGACATAGTGCGCAAAGTTAAAGAAATGTAGTCATGTGACAGTATGCAAAAACAGGGATACGGGATTTTTAATGGAACAAAGCAATATCATTATGGTTATTAAGTCAGCAGAATATCTTATCAGTAGTCCCGATTGGGAAAAATGCCCCAATCCCATATGGCCGGAATACGCATTCATCGGCCGGTCGAACGTAGGTAAGTCTTCTTTGATCAATATTCTGGCTAATAATGAAAAATTAGCCAAAACGTCCGGAACCCCCGGTAAAACACAGCTGATTAATCATTTTGCCATCAATAACGCCTGGTACCTGGTGGATCTGCCCGGCTACGGATTCGCTAAAAGAAGCCTCTCGCAGCGCCGCCAATGGGAACAGATGATCGAAAACTACCTGCGCAAACGGCCCAACCTCGTCAGCGTATTTGTACTCATCGACAGCCGCCATCAGCCGCAGAAAATCGACATCGATTTTATTACCAAACTGGGAGAATGGAATATCCCTTTCAGCCTGGTATTCACCAAAGCAGATAAAAGTTCCCAGGCAGAGGTCAGCAAAAACGTAAAAGCTTTTCTCAATAAAATGAGGGAAACCTGGCAGTTCCTGCCCCCCAACTTCGTTACTTCTACCGTAAAGAAATCCGGCCGGGATGCCATCCTCAACTATATCGATGAACTCAACGCACAATTCCGGGCCATCGCCTGATCCGCTGCATCTTCTTGTCTACACACTATTATTACCTCAGTAATCTGGGGTAATTTTTTATTTTTATTTGTTTATCTTAATCAGTGATGGCATTTTTTTACCCAAATACTTGTTGGAATGCTGGATGCAACAGATGAAATACTGTGTAAAAAGATCATAGCGCAGGATGAGGAAGCGTTCAGGGTATTATATGAAAAATACCGGGATCATATTTATGGCTATACCCTGAAACTCTGCGGCCTGCCGGAAGTAGCATCCGACGCCGTTCAGGAAGTATTTATGAAGATATGGGTAAAAAGAGATACCCTGAATCCCGGATTATCTATCAAAGCCTACCTGTACACCACCACCCGCAACTATGTATTCGACTACCTGAGAAAGGCGGTGCATGATCAGAAATTCCGCGAATATTTTCTGCAGATGTATACAGAAGATACCGGCGCTATGGACGACATGCTCTACACCCGGCAGCTGGAAACCATTAAAATGAATGCCATCGCACAATTACCTGCACAACGGCAGCTGATTTTCAGAATGAGCAAAGTACAGGGCTGTTCCAACCAGGAAATAGCCGATCAGCTGGGCATCTCTGTCAACACCGTGAGAGACCAGCTCGTAAAGGCTTCCCGCTTCGTAAGGCACTACCTTTATCAACATGCCGATATCTCTGTTATTATTGCCGTCTTTTGCCATATCCTTCGCTGAGGAAAAAATATTTTTAAGTCCGGTCGTCTTTTAAATCCGCCCGATCGTACTATTGTTATGTCAACCAGGAACAATGGAAGAAAATAAGGAACGGATCACTGCTCTCTTTATTAAATTAACGGAAAGGAAATGTACACAGGAAGAGCGTTTGGAGCTCCTCGCCTGGTTACAGGACCACCCATCGCCGGAATATTTGCCTGCGGTGGAAGAGTTGTTGCTGCAGCAAAACTGGCCCGCAATGCCGGCAGATAAGGCTGGTCAGGTTTTTAACGCCATCCTGCAACATACACCGTCCAAACCGGTGATCCCGTTATGGAAAAGAACCGGCTTCAGAGTGGCGGCCGCCCTGGTACCACTCATTGGCCTGGCTACCCTGCTGTTATTTTTTTACAGAGATAAAAATGATAAACGCCATTTTGTAAACAACACCCGCCAGGTGCAAACCTTCCGGCTGGAAGATGGTACGGTGATCAGTCTCAATCAACGCAGCAGCCTTACCGTAAACACCTCTCCCCGTAAAAATCAACCCAGGGAAGCATGGCTGAAAGGAGAAGCTTTTTTCACCGTGATCCACCAGGCAGCAACGCCCTTTGTTGTGCACACGGAAAACGGCGTAGATGTAAACGTACTGGGCACCGCCTTTAATGTAAATACGGCAAATGGAAACGCAGTGGTAGTGCTGAACGAAGGTCGCGTGAAAGTCAACACCGGCGCCGGCGCCCTGTTGCTCAGTCCCGGCGAAATGGCCAGCTATAATGCGGCCACCAAAATGCTCACCAGGCAAAAGGTAGATACCTTGTTCCAGACATCCTGGAAATACAACCTGCTCGCATTTAAAAGTGAACCACTGAAAATAGTGATGCAAAAACTTGGGGAACAATATGATTATGAAATAGTATTTGACCAGGAAGGAACCGGGGAACTGCTGTTTACAGGCTATCTCCCGTCCGATAACCTGCAGCAGGCCATTATTACGATAGAAGAATCCTTTAATTTACAATTCACTTTACAACACAAGACTATTCGGGTGAACAACAAAAAAATCCTTTAGAGACAACCAAAATTCAGTTATGAAAAAATTTAAATCAATCAGTTTCCAACTGGTAATGGTTACCGCTTTGCTATGCTGTTTGCAATGGTCAAAAGCACAGATACTAAAAGCAGCAACCCGCGAAAACAAGGTAACCACTGTGCCGCTTATTTCGGTGATCAATGAACTGGAAGCAAAGTTCGATGTCCGCTTCAGTTATAACACCAATCTGCTGAAAGGAAAAAATATTCTCCTGCAGAATACAGACATTTTTCAGGCAGATAATATTGAGAACAACCTCAATAAATGTATCGCACCATTAGGATTGGTATGCCGCAAAATCAATGGAAAGCTTTACGTGGTAAAAGCAGAAGATGCTGCTAATACCCGGTCTGTGATGGCTGCCGCCGGCAACATTGCACCACAGCAAAACATCAGGGGATCTGTAAAGGACTCCACCGGTAATGCCTTGCCAGGCGTGATTATCCAGGTGAAAGGCTCCTCCAAGGCTACGACGACGGACAAAGACGGGAACTTCACCCTCGATAACGTAAAAGATGGCGATGTCCTGTTATTCAGCTTCATCGGCTACACACCAAAAGAATACACCATTAAAGGAGAACAAACCATTAACATCGTTCTCCTCGATCAGGCGATCAGCATCGACCAGGTGGTAGTAACTGCCCTCGGTATCAAACGCCAGGAAAAAGCCCTGGGATACGCAGTACAAAGAGTAAAAGGGGAGGCCGTGCAAACGGTAAAAGGAGTGGACCTGGCCACTTCCCTCACCGGCCAGGTATCCGGCCTGGTTATTAAAAACTCCACCGAGTTTTTTGCTAAACCCGCAATTGAATTAAGAGGGGAAGGTACCTTGCTGGTGGTAGATGGAGTGCCGTATGGCAACATGTCGCTACGCGATATCCCTACCGATGATATCGAAAGCCTGGATATCCTGAAAGGTCCCACTGCATCCGCATTGTACGGCTCCAGGGCTGCCGGCGGCGTGATCCTCATTACCACTAAAAAAGGAACCGGCGAAGCACTGTCTGTAAACGTGAACAGCAACACCATGATCCAGAGTGGCTTCCTGGCCATTCCTAAAACACAAACTTCGTACGGCCGTGGACAAAACGGAAAAATTGACAACGACTATGTATGGGGCCCCAGGCTGGATGCAGGCAACACCGCGAGGGACTGGAACCCGGTCACCAAACAGTTTGAGGACAACCGGCCACTGAATTCGGTAGGTAAAAATAACCTGAAGAATTTTATGGAACTGGGCGTAATCACCAATAATAATATCAACGTATCACAAAGTGGGAAATACGGCAGCTTCCGCGCTTCCCTGAACCATATTTACAACAAAGGACAGTTTCCCAATGCGAAACTGAATATGTATAACTTCACCCTCGGCGGAGAACTCAAGGCGACAGAGAAATTCAGCCTCGAAGGACACATGGGCGTAAGCAAAAGAATGGCGCCACAGGTATGGGGCACCGGCTATGGTAACCAGGGATACATTTACCAGCTAACCATGTGGACCGGCCCCGAATATGATATCCGCCAGTACCGCGACTACTGGAAAACACCCAACCAAACACAAAACTGGATGTACACCAACTGGTATGATAATCCCTACCTGATTGCCTACGAGAAATTAAATGCGATCCAGCAAAATACTACCAACGCAAGTCTCACTGCCAACTATAAATTTTCCCCTGACCTTAGCCTGTTGGTGCGTATTGGCTATGATGTGTATCACAATAAAGAAACCTTTACCAATCCAACGGCTAATATCTACTCCACCCGCGGCGGATGGAATGCCAGGGGATTGTACAGCATCAACAACACCTGGGGCTGGAGTACCAACGACGACGCTATGCTGAGCTACAATAAAAAAGCAGGCGATTGGAACTTCGAAGCAATGGTGGGCGGAACAATTTATTATTGGGTAGACGAAGGACTGAAAGCTTCCACCAAAAACGGGTTAACAAGCCCGACTTTCTTTTCGCTTAATGGCTCCGTAGAACCGCCTACATTCACACCTGCCTATAGCAGCAGACAGGTAAACAGTTTGTATGGAAGGGCCGCTGTAAGCTGGAGAAACACCGTGTTTATTGACGCTACCGGCCGTAACGACTGGAACTCCGCACAACCGGAAGAAAACAGGGCGTATTTTTATCCTTCCATCGGTTCCAGTGTAGTATTGTCCGAATTATTCAAAATGCCTGCATTTACAGATATGTGGAAAATACGCGGCTCCTGGGCTACCTTTAAAACACCCGCAGGCGTATATGATATCAATCGTCTCTATACTACCACTACCGGCGCCTGGAATGGCGCAAACTCCGCGAGCTACCCCAGTAACCTGCTGGGCGTTAACCTGCTGCCAAGTTCACAGCGTACCTGGGAAATTGGTACTGCCGCCTACCTGTTCAAAAAACGTTTGAACATCGACGTCGCTTACTTCAATAAATACTATTACAACCAGCAAACTTCTGTGTCTATTCCCGGCTCCTCCGGATTCCTGAACACCCTGGTAAATACTGCCGAAACCTATGTAAGAAAAGGACTGGAAATCACCCTCAGCGGAACGGTACTAAAGAAAAAGAATTTCCAATGGGGATCCACCATCAACTGGTCTAACCAGCACCGCTACTATGTAAACCTCGATCCGGTGTACTCTGCGCAAAATCCCTGGGTGAAGAAAAAAGAAAGACTCGATACCTATACAGATTACTATTGGCTGAGAGACCCCGATGGTAATGTAATCCACAACAACGGCTACCCTGTGGAAAGCGATTACCAACAAAAGTATGGTTACAGTGATCCAAGTTTCAGTTTTGGTTTTATCAATACCTTCTCCTATAAAAATTTTACGGCATCACTTAATATCGATGGCCGCGTTGGTGGGCTGATGTATAACTATATCTACGACAAGATGTGGGATTCCGGTACCAATCCCGAATCTGATAACCAATACCGCTACGATGAAGTAGTGAACGGCCTCACCAATTATGTAGGACAAGGCGTAAAAGTACTCTCCGGAAGTGTTTCCTACGACAACTTCGGTAACATCACCAGCGATACCCGCAAGTATGCGGTGAATGATACAAAAGTATCTTATCAAAACTATGCGCAGAATTTCAGGGGAGGAGATTACGGCATACAAAAGAAAACATTTGTAAAGGTGCGTGAAATATCCGTCGGATACCGGTTTCCTGCCACCATGCTGGCAAAGAGCGGTATAAAAAATGCATCTGTTTCTTTAACTGCCCAGAACCTCTTCCTGTTTACAAACTTCAAATTTTCAGATCCCGATGTGGATGATGAAAACCTGAATTCACCATCTCAACGGATGGTGGGAGTTAATTTCAAAGTAGGGTTCTGATATCTTTCACCATCAAAGAAAATCTCATGAAACACAAATCACTGAAATATATATTATCCGTATCTCTTACCGCCGCAATGGTAACAGGCTGCTCCAAATTTGATAAGATCAATACCAACCCAAATAAAACTACACAGGTAAGTTCCGCCATGCTGGCCACCAATATGATCCTGAGTATTACCAGGTCGGACATCAGTACCGCAAAAAGTTTTATGCAACCTTACCTGCTGGGTAAATATCTTACCTGGGGAGAAGGACAGGAAAGTTTCCAGTATAATAAATTCGGAAGAGCCAGTTTTAACAGGATCGCGTTATTGCGTAATGTGCCGCCCATGATAGGTTATGCTCCTGATGAGGAACTCCGGAAATCATACAATGCACTGGGACATTTTATAAGAGCCTGGCAATTTTTTCAAAGCACTATACAGGTAGGCGATATTCCCTACTCACAGGCGGTGAAAGGAGAATCAGAAAACGTTATCCAACCTGGCTACGATACGCAGAAAGCAGTATTCCTCGGCATACTCAATGAACTGGATAGCGCCAATCTTCTTTTTGCAACAGGGAAAGATTTTAGCGGCGATCCGGTATATAACGGCAAAGTGGATAACTGGCGCCGGCTGACCAACAGTTTTGAACTGCATGTACTGATGAACCTATACAGGAAAACAGGTGATGCGGATCTGAAAGTAGTGGAGCGGTTTAAAGAGATAGTTGCCAACAGGCCTTTAATGCGTTCTTATGCTGATAATTTTGCCCTTACCTATACGGCTGCAGCAGGCCAGAATTATCCCTGGTCCGATGTACCGGCAGGCTCCGGCAACTCTTTTGTAAAGTCAAATTACACCATGTTGTCAGCCACACTGATAGATCCGCTGAAAGCGTTGCACGACCGTCGTTTGTTTTATTATGCAAAGCCCTCACCGGTAAAAATTGCAGCCGGTAAAACAGCGGATGAGTATGATGCTTATGTAGGTGCGGAACCTTCTGATGCATTCCCTGCACTGCAATCTATACGTCTGTCAAAGGATTATTCCGACCTGAACAGCCGTTACGTAAACATGGTGAATGCAGAACCGGTAAGTGTTTTCAGCTACTCCGAATTACAGTTTGTATTGGCAGAAGCAGCCCTGCGGGGATGGATCACCGGCACGCCGGCGCAAAGTTATTATGCGGCAGGTATTACCAATTCCATGAAATTCACCGCCACTTATACACCGGACATAGAAGATTATCACCACAACATGAAAATGGATGATAGTTATATTCAGTCGTATGTAGCATCGGTAGTACTCACTGGCAGCATGCAGCAACAGTTATCGCAGATCATTACACAGAAATACCTCGCCGGCTTCCTGCAGGGCTCCAATTATAACGCGTGGTATGAGCAACGAAGAACAGGTTATCCCGTATTCAAATTGAATGCTACCACCAACCTGAATACACCTGCTACGCAGTTTCCGGTAAGATGGCTTTATCCTGATAATGAACTGAGTTATAACAATGCGAACCTCAACGAGGCTATACAGCGGCAGTTTAGCGGGAGTGATAATGTGAATAGCGTGATGTGGTTGTTGAAGGATTAAAGTATAAAGCGGGGATGAAAGCGATATTCGTTTTCATCCTCCTGCTTAATAATAATTGCTGCATTAATAGGCTACCTTGCCGTAAGTCATGGTGCAGGCATCAGAAATGTTACCGGTCAGAATTATTGCATCGCTCGTAAAATTGACAAAGAATTCATTGCTTTTCCCTATTGTCAGTACATTTTGATTGTTAACCTGTTTAAGGTGAAACGTATCGGCGGTTTCTCTTACACCATCAACAAATAATTCGTATTGTTTACCCTTGAAAATTATTTCCTGCTTATTGGTAACAGATGCGCCTTGCCCACTGAAACATCCTTCTACTTTCACCAGTCTCCATCGTCCTTCCACAGAAGTGAGAAGTGGTGCATCTTTCTTTTTACAGGCAGAAAAAGCAACCGTTAAAAAAACAATGATGATAGAGTAATAAATTTTCATGGTGGAGATTATTATGGCGTTTTGTGACCAAAGCATTATGATCAGTGAAATATTTTATTGTTGATAATTGTTTGATTGATCTTATTCTCGAATTCCACGAAGTAGGCAGGAACAGGTCCGAGAGGTATGTCTAAATAAATAGCGGTAGTGTCTGTTGGATTTTTTTGTACATATACGAATGCCCGGAAAACGCCATCTGCTGCCCCACGTGCTGAGTAAGTATTAGGATCTGCTTTTACAGCTGCCAGGGGAAAGCTGGTGAGATAAGGTTTCAGGCTATCCTGGATCTTGTTGGATAATTTTACGGTGCTTTTCTCATTACCCTTATAGGTTATTACATAACTGGCATCTGCGGTGATCTGAAGCTCTTGGGTTTCAGTCATAGGCATGCTGCCACCAGCATCATATACAAACAACGACGTAGTATCGGGCGCTTCTACCTTATCTTTTTTACAGGAGAGAACGCAGAAAGACGCCAGCAGCAATATGGCTGCCAATGATTTTGGTAGTGTCATAACAAAAGTGTGTTTATTGAATATATAGCGTAGAAACCGGGAAAAAGTTACAACAGGGAGAGGGATTGTATAGCTCGATAAGGGGAGAAAATGCCACCTGACGTGGTAACACGTCATAAAAAATCTGAGAGAGGTACAAAAAAATGAGGCGCCTTAGTTCACTATTTTATTGGCGCAGCTGCTGCTGGCAAAGGCTTCCGGTTTGGCTTTAAAGGCAAAGCCCATACCCAGGATATAGCCCATTGCTTCCCGCAAGGCCAGGTTGCTTTTGAACTGAGGGTTTGTATTGATGTCTGCATGCACTTCCATGTCCACATCATATTCTGTAAACAGGTCGCACAATTCATACGCAATTTCAATACTCTTCGCTACTTCTACCAGCATGCGCTCTTTGATAGAATAGCGGTCTTTTGTTTTTTCATTGTGAATAAACATAAATCCGCCGTGACCTTCCCGCAGGAATACTATCACCGTAGCGAATTCCGTATCTACTCCTTTTACCTGGGAATCAGTACCAATGCACACTTTCAGGCGAAACCCCTTTGCGGTTTCACGAACGATGGCTTGTCTTACTTCTTCCTTTACCGGAAGGTGGATAACCTCTCCATTAAATCTTCTCCATTGCATACATGTATAATTAAGGGTGAACATGCGTATTTGGGTTATGCTATAATGCCTGCCTGCTGAAGTAATTCCATGCGCTAATTGGGTCAACAATATGGGATGCGTTCATTGGGGAATAACAGCAATATTTACGAATATACGAAAAAGCTGTTAGCAATAGCCAACAGCTGTACATTAAAAAAATAAGAAGATTCAGAAAATAAAACGGCTAGAACTGCCCCGTACTAAGCATTACAAGGGTACATGCTTCCACCGGCTGAATATTATGCTCCCTGGCAATATCTTCCAGTTCGGGATTTTCTGCTCCCGGGTTAAAGATGATGCGGCGGGGTTGCAACTGCAAAATATAATCATAATATTCTTTCTGTGCCGCCGGATTCAGGTACATGGTAACCGTATCTACTTTTTCGAGCGGTGGATGCGCGGTAATCACCGGCGTATCACCAATGGCGGCCGCCCGCTTGCCGATCGCCACTACCGGATGCCCTTTGGCTTTGAGCCGGTTCACGGCCAGGTTGCTGTATCTTTCCGGGTTAGGCGATGCGCCCAGTACCACGGTAAGCTTTTTATCGTTATTGGTTTCCATATAGCTAATTTACGGAATTCACCACAAGTGATAAGCGCTCCGGGGCAGATGCCCGAGTACAGCCAGTGCCCGCAGCAATAACAATACGTTTATTTTGCATAAAATGAAGTTAAACCGGGGTGGAAGTAGCCCTGCTACGGAGAGTAACAATACATCTCCGTATAGTTAACGCCGTTACAGACAATATCAGCGCCGGCAGCACAATATAAAAACTGGCGTAAACCAGCCATCCGTAAATATTGAAAAAATCGATAGATCTGAATACCCCTAAGTTGTTTCCGTGTACCAGGAGAAATAAGGTTCCTATAATAGAGAACAGTACGCACTGGAGTCTTCGTAGCATCCTGTCATCAGGAGCTGTTTTCCTTAGTGTAAAATTGATAACACCTGCAGAGAATTGCCAGGCGAGGAGAATAAAAATAAGGTACGGCGGCAGGGAAAAGCGGGAGAAAACAAAAAGATGCGTAATATTAATTGCACAAATAACGGTCAGGAGCCCCTGAACAATGCCATCTACTATATAATATAGCTTCATCTTTCTTTTTCATTTGTTTGGAACTTTCAGAAATAAATGAAAGTATGGCCCAAAAAAAATTACTTAATGAGTTTTATCAGGCTGCTGTAGAACCAGTTTTCTTCCGATTTAATAAATGCACTGATCGTCTTATCCGTTTGTTGGGCAAACTTGGTGATATTGGAGATAGAATCCTTAAAAGCTTTCATTTCCTTATCCTTGGGATCACCTTCCGCCTGTTGCAGCTGTAACAGCACTTTCATGATAGGGTCCAGTTCGCGCTTCTTTCTTTCGCGTGCGATATACGTAGCCACCTTCCAGATATCTTTCTCTGCTACAAAAAATTCTTTTCTTTCTCCCGGGATGAGGATACGTTCCACCAACCCCCAGTTAATGAGTTCCCGCACATTCATATTGGTATTTCCACGGGAAATGTTCAGTTCCTCCATGATATCATCGGCACTCAACGGGTCGGGCATTACCAGCAGTAAAGCGTGAATCTGGGCCATTGTACGGTTAATACCCCACTGGGCACCTAATGAGCCCCAGGTTTGAATAAACTGCGCCTTTGCTTCCACTAAATTCATGTAGGTTATTATTTTATAGCGTTTGACAATTTACAAGGTCAAATGTATATCAAGTTTTTGAACTTTCAAAAGCTAATGAAACATTTTACCGGTGAATGACGGGGCATACAGCCGTCTTATGGGCACAAAAAAAGGCGAAGTATATACTTCGCCTTTTCGTATAGCTATTACAATTAGTTTATACCAGCATGGTTACCGGGTTTTCCAGGAACCCTTTCAGGGTAGCCAGGAAACGCGCGCCTACCGCTCCGTCCACACTTCTGTGATCGCAGCTCAGGGTCAGTTTCATGATATTGGCTGTTTTTATCTGGCCTTTCTCCACCACTGCAGTTTCAGTGATATTACCTACCGCCAGGATCGCTGAATCCGGTGGATTGATGATCGCTGTGAATTCGTCGATACCCAGCATACCCAGGTTAGAGATACTGAAGGTATTGCCGCTGAATTCCTGTGGTTGCAGCTTTTTGTTTTTGGCTTTGTCGTACAGCCCTTTCGCATCAGTAGCAATCTGGCTCAGTGTTTTCTGATCTGCAAAGCGGATCACCGGTACAATCAAACCTTCTTCAATAGCCACCGCAGAACCGATGTGTATATGCTGGTTCTGACGGATAAACTCGCCCATCCAGCTGCTATTCACTGCCGGATGCTGACGCAGTGCCATGGCAGAAGCCTTGATCACCATATCGTTGAAGGAAATCTTAACCGGGGAAATTTCGTTGATGGATTTGCGCGCTTCTATCGCCTTATCCATATTCACATCTATTTTCAGGTAGAAGTGAGGAGCGCTAAATTTGCTTTCGCTGAGGCGTCTGGCAATTACCTGGCGCATTTTGGTCAGCGGAATATCTGTGAAGCCTTCCTGGCCGGCAGGTACAAACGCCGGGGCAGCAGGTGCTGCGCCGCTTTGTGCTGCCGGAGCCGCCTTGGCTGCCGGAACATAGCTATCTACGTCTTTTTTGATAATACGGCCACCGTCACCTGAACCAGGAACCTGGCTGATATCGATGCCCTTTTCCTCTGCCAGCTTCTTAGCCAGCGGAGATGCTTTCACACGGCCATCGGTGCCGGTGGTTGTAGCAGCAGGCGCCGGAGTTGCCGCAGGAGCAGCAGTAGTGCCATTCTGTGATGGGGCAGCAGCAGGTACGGATGGAGCTGATGCTGCCGGGGCAGCGCCTTCAGCAGCCAGGATCGCATCTACATTAGTACCCTGTTTGCCCACAATGGCGATAATGCCGTTTATTTTGGCCGCTTCGCCTTCCTTTACACCTATATATAATAAGGTACCGTCGGCATAACCCATTACTTCCATGGTCGCTTTATCCGTTTCCACTTCAGCCAGTACATCGTCATTCTTCACAACGTCGCCTACCTTTTTATTCCAGGCAACTATTTTACCTTCTGTCATGGTATCGCTCAGGAGCGGCATACGGATAACAGTAGCATTTTTCAGCGCTTCTTTTAATGCAGCGTCATCAGCCGGTGCAGCAGCAGCGGGAGCAGCCTGTGGTGCAGGAGCAGCAGCATTAGCAACAGGTGCAGCATTAGCGGCGGGCGCCGGGGCAGCAGCAGCTGTTTTGCCTTCACCTTCCAGCAGGGAAGTGTAATCTTCTCCGGGTTTACCTACAATGGCAATGATTCCGTTTACCTTTGCTGCCTTGCCTTTTTCAACACCTATATAAAGGAGGGTTCCTTCTACGTAACCCATCACTTCCATAGTGGCTTTATCCGTTTCCACTTCAGCAATTACATCGTCTGCCTTTACTGTATCGCCCACCTTTTTATGCCATTCCGCAATCACCCCTTCCGTCATCGTATCACTCAAAAGGGGCATTCTGATAACTTCTGCCATAGTGCTTTATTCAAAATTTTGTTCAAACCTACATGTTTTTGCGCAAAAACGCAAAGAAGGAATTGTAAACTGTTTAAAAATGTCTGTCTATCGTTAATATTTAATCAGCGCAATCACGCTAGAAGTCTAACTCCATGTTCAGCCGGTCTTTCAACTCTTTCACCAGCGGGTATTTTTCCGCCATCTGCTGGAATTGCTCCCGGCTGGAAAGCGGCGCCGGACCTATGTCCTGGGTCTGCTGACTCTCATCCAGCTGCAGGGTGAGCACAATGGCCGGATTGTTAAATTTCTTCTTCAGAAACTCAGCAATCACCAGCTTTTCTTCTTCCATAAACCGGAATTGTACGATGTTCCGGCTCACAATCCCCACCTCCGTAGTGCCCAGCAGTTTCAGTTGTGCCAGCTGCAAATTGCTTACCACCGTCATTTTGTTGGCCTGCCGGTACAGATCAATAAATTCGTCCCAGTACACATGGATCGCTCCCATCGTAAGCGGGGTCGACTGCACATGGGTAGTTCCCTGCTGTTTGGCAGCCATCGCTTCTTTCATGGCAGCCAGCCCTGTTAGTTTGCTGGCCGGGGCAGCGGCGGTTGTTGCAGATGCAGGGCTGGTTACCGGCTGACTGGCCACAGGCGCCGTTGCCGGTTCGCGGGTAGCGGCGGTATGTCCATTGGAAGGTATCGACTGTGCAGGAGCAACGAAAGCCGGTGCAGGTGCAGCAGGGGCCGCTGCTGTCACAGGAGCCGTTTGCTGCGGAGCAGGCTGAACCGGCGTATCTACCGTTAAACGTGGTCCCGGCACCATGCCGATACTCTCCGTAGTAGCCGGATTCCCGGTAATGGTTTTAGCAGTTACCGGCTGGGCCACAGGGGCCCGCAACTTCTGCGGGGGAGAACCATCAGCTACCAGCTTTTTTTTTGACACTTCCCCGTTACTGTCATCACTGACCAGGGTTACTGCCTGTTGCAGAAAACATAGCTTGATCAGCGCCATCTCCACATGCAACCGCTTGTTACGCGCCATGCGGTAGTTGATCTCCGTTTCATTCAACAGGTGAAGGGCAGTGATCAGGTAAGCAGGACTCACCTGGCCCGACAACTGTTTATATCGTTCTTTCAGGTTACCGGAAACCTCCACCAGGTGAAGGGCCTTGTCTTCTTTACATAACAGCAGGTTACGCAAAAATTCCGCCCATCCGTTCAGGAAATTATCCCCTTCAAAACCTTTCTGTAAAATTTCGTCAAATATCAGCAGGGCATTGGCTACGTCCTGTTGAAGCACAGACGCCATTACCCGGAAAAAATAATCGTAATCAAGAATGTTCAGGTGCTCCAGCGTATTCTGGTAAGTAAGATGCCCGCTCGTAAAGCTCACAATCTTATCCAGCGTACTCAGGGAATCACGCATACAGCCATCTGTTTTCTGCGCTACCAGGTGCAGGGCATCTGTTTCAGCCTGGATATGCTCCTTGTTACATATCTCCTGCAAATGGTCTACCGTGTCCTGTATGGTAATACGTTTGAAGTCGAAGATCTGGCAACGGCTCAGGATCGTTGGTAATATTTTATGCTTCTCCGTAGTGGCCAGGATAAAAATCGCATAGGATGGCGGCTCCTCCAGGGTTTTCAGGAAAGCATTGAAAGCTGAGGAACTAAGCATGTGTACCTCATCTATTATGTAGATCTTGTATTTTCCCGCCTGTGGCGCAAAACGCACCTGCTCCACCAGGGTACGGATATCATCTACCGAGTTGTTGGAAGCAGCATCCAGCTCATGAATGTTGAAGGAACTGCCCTCATTAAACGACTTGCAGGAATGACACTCATTACAGGCTTCCCCATCCGGCTGCAGATTTTCGCAGTTAATGGTTTTGGCCAGGATACGCGCACACGTGGTTTTCCCTACTCCGCGAGGCCCGCAAAACAGGAAGGCATGCGCCAGCTGGTTATTGCGGATGGCATTTTTGAGAGTGGTGGTAATATGTGCCTGTCCTACTACAGTTGAAAAGTTCTGTGGACGGTATTTACGGGCTGATACGATAAAATTCTCCATATGACTGCTACGCTTTCGCGAGCGCCGAAAATACGCACAAATTCAGTAAGAGAAAAATGCACAACAGGAACAGCGCTTCAAACGGGGTACGCTCCCGGTTCTAAGGTTAAAATAAATTCCAGATATGATTTTTTTAATAATATGATTCCGTTGTTGAAATGTTCCATCATCGCTGAACTGATTTCATGTAACTCCTGGATAGCCACATAGTCGGGGATCATATCCTGCATAAAAGTGCAATCATGCTCCCTGAATCTTTTCAGCTTTTCCTCCATGCTTTCCGGAAAACTCCCGAACAACGCACCCTGCTGAATATTTTCCGTCATCATCCGGAAACCCCAGCACTCGGCCGACAGCTCATCAAAAAGCGCCGGCAGCGATTCCATATCCTGTTCGCCGGAATTAAACAACAGGCTGATACAATGAATGATCCGGATCACCTGCTCATTCAACTGTTGGCCGGTTTGCTGATACTGCAGGATCTGGGTGTATTTTTCTTTAAGCAGGGCCGCCTTAGCCGGACTTTGCTGCATGGCAACGGTATAATGATACCGGAAGGCCTGCTGATCATGCCACTGCAGCCACGCCTCTTCGGAGGTAACCTGGGCAGATAACATCCGGGCCAGCTGCTTTGCCCGCGCCGCACTGTATTTTTGTCCGTCAAATTCAAAATAACTGGTCTGAAACTGCCCGCTGCTGATAGCCTGCAACGTTTCCGCATCCTGACGGTCACGGTAAAAAGCCCGCATCCTCATAATAATATCAGGATGATAAAGCGCCTGCAAACTGCCGGCTGTTATTTCCTCCGGTGGCAACAGCCGGGTAAACTCCTCGCTAATACCGCAGAACGGCCGGTTATCATAGTAATCATTAAATGCTTTCGGATATTCGTATAACCGGTGCCGTTGCGAAAGCTCTTCAATGTAGGCGGCAGGAGTGATCTCCGTAAATGTTTCGTCACTGTTATGTACCGTGAAATTATATATCCGCGAAGTCATGTGCTGCTGCACATTTTCCGGCTCATTAAACAGGTTCCAGGCACTCAGGCTGACCGGCTTACAGGAAACATTCGCCGCTAAATAATGCGCCTCCCGCGCTTCCCTGGAAAGATGCGAAGTCCACTGCTCGCGCAGCTGCACCCGGCTCTTCAGAAAGGTATGAAAATAATTGTCGGTGATAACCGGTAACCCGGCAGCATCCACTGCGAGATGGTTCTGTGAAGCATAGTAACGGATCATGGCCCGCTGCGCCGTAAAAATATTGGCAAACCGCAGCGTTCTTTCTGCAAGATCCGGTACTTTATGAAAACAATGATCCAGGCAGTATCCGCCCATTTCCAGCCGCCGTAAACCGCTGATAGCCGTTTCTGTACTGGTAAGACTCACAGCTACCGTGTCTGCATGATATTCCATCTCCCTGCTTAATTCCAGGTATTGCCGGTTAATGATCGCATATATCTTCCGCAATACATACTGCATTCCGTTCAGTATCCTCGTGGTAATATGCGCAAAGAAACTTAACAGGCTACTGCCACTGCTCCAGCGGGCCTCTATTTCATCCCACCGTTCATTTTCATACAGCATATTATACAACATCTTATTCAACGCATAGATGTAGCTGCCCAGTTTCATACTACGCTGCGAGAAATGTGCAAACTCATACGCCAGCAACATCTTAAATTCACTCACGTTTACACTGTTAATTAACCCTAAACCTATTTCGAGGTTTTTCCCCACCGGCCAGAATAAACTCAGAAAACTGGAATGATAGAATACCGTAGTATGCATGTCCGGCACAATAAATACTTTCTTCGGAAAACTGATGCGCGTGTCCTTCACCAGCTGCGTAATAAAATCAAATAAACGGGGATGATGATCCCGGAAGATCTGCATACGGTAAGGGTTACCCGCAGAACGTTTGTTGAAAAGAAATTTAATGAGAAAAAACAATACCATCCCACCCAGTAAAATGAAACTGAGTCCGATGATGCCGGTGCTCCAGGCCGGATAAGCGCGGAATAACATAATCCCTCCCGACACACAGGCCACAGCCAGCGCAACGGTTGCCAATAGCAGTACCACGTAGAGAATAAAGAACAACACAACGCAGCTGATGGCTTTCGTTATCTGTTGCCTGAATAGTAACGTGGGCTGAATAAGTGCCAGATCCGCGTTATCAGGGCACTCAGGGTATAAGTTGGTCATAACAAAACATCAGGTTAGATACGATTGTAACAGCAAAAGAGATTTAAATGTTACATAATATTCATAAACTTATATACTCCCCCAATGCTCCCATATATTCATATGGGAGATGTATATACCCCGCTGCGGCGGATTATTTTTTATGACAGGATCGGATGCCTCTTATAAGGAGCCGAGCGGTCAAATAAATAGCGATAGGTGGCTAGCTTGCGGGTTGGCGTAGCGCCAAGCCCCTCGGCCACATTCTGCATTCTCGGATTAAAATCACCAATCCACTGCATTTCATAATCTTCATAATGAGACATGCCGCTCTGAATTAATTTCGCCCCCTCTACAATCATATAAGCATCCACGCCCTTCCCCTGGAATTCAGGAACTATACCAAATATAATTCCCACCATCTTTTTGCAGTAACCGGTTTGCTTTAACCACAGGAACTTCAGCTTTTGTAACAAGCCAAATTTCCCGTTCATATGTTTTATATACTGGTTCAGATCCGGTAAATTCAGCCAGATGGCAATAGGATCGTCGTTGTGATAAACGAACCACGCTATCTTTTCGTCCATCAACGGCTTCATCTGCTTAAACAGCGCCAGCACCTGCGCTTTCCCCATTTCCTTTCCACCCATGTGCTGCGCCCATGCCTTGTTGTACACAATGCTGAATGCCTCGGCAAACCGCGGCAGATCATTCTTCCGGATATGCACTGCCCTGAAAGCCGGATCAGCTTCAATAGCTGCATGCCGGATAAAGAATTTCGGCAGCAGCTGGTCACTAACCCTCATTCCATAACAAAGTTGGTGGAAGAAAAGTTGAAAACCATACTGCTCAAATAAACGAATGTAGTAGGGAGGGTTGAAGTTCATGCAATATAATGGCTCATGAAACCCTTCTGTAAGCAACCCCCACCAGTTATTGCGCTCCCCGAAATTGATAGGACCATCCATCGCTCCCATACCTTTTTCCTGCAGCCATTGTTTGGCCGTATCAAAAAGCAGGTTGGCAGCTTCCTGCTGATCTATACAATCAAAGAAACCCACACCGCCTACCAGGCACTCATCTCCTTTTGTCTTATATTTCTTGTTAGTAAAAGCCGCAATCCTGCCGGCTAACCGGCCTTGGTCATCTTTTAAAATCCATCTGATACACTCCCCATGACGGAATGCCTTGTTCTTTTCAGGATCGAAAACAGTATTAATATCTTTATCCAGCGGCCTTATCCAACCAGGTACATTTTTATTTAAATTCACATGCACGTCGATAAATTGCCGGACGGTTTGTTCATTATTTACAATAATCAGCTGCATTGAAACCATTTGTACAAATGTAATAAAAATGCATTGGCATTATTTTTTCTCTTTCCTCTGATATGAAAAGAACTTATGTTTATCCCGCCATACTCCTGTTGCTCATCGTGGTATTTACCCTGGGCTATTGTCAGCAACAACGGCAAGTGCGCAAAGTGCTGTCCGAAAATCAACGCCTGTGGAACGAAAACCGTGATCTGCGTAAAAGTCTGGATCAATCCGGGGCCGTTTCCCGCCAAATCACCGACCACCAGGAACTCCGCCAAAGGGTAGCCGGCCAGTTTATTGAACGCAGGGCCTATTACCGGCGAAACTGGCAACAGTTCATTGCCGTTACCGCCGGCGATTACCGCACCGGGCTGCTGGGAGGAATCAAAGACCTGGATATTATTGTAAGAAATCAAACAGAATACCCGCTGGACAATGTAGTGGTCAGCGTTTCCTACATGCGCAACAATAACGAAGTTTTTAAAACAGAACGGTATACCATCAGTAATATTCCGGAGAAAGGTACCCGCAGCATTGCAGCCTCCAACAGCCGCAAAGGCAGCAAAGTAGCCGTAAAACTGATCAGCATTACCAGCCAGCCAATGAACTTCTGCTGGGCTGCCGATAAACCTGCCCCCGCCGGCAATCCCGATCCGTTCGAATGCGTACCATCCGTTAAAAATACACCGGCGCCACCGGCACAGGATAATCAGTAACTTCGTCGCATGATCCGGCTAATACCCACCACCATCGCCAATGAAGCGACCAGGGATTTATATGAAGAAGCATTTCCCGAAGAGGAAAGAAGACCCTGGAACCAGCAGGTGCAGCTGGTCGCATCCCGGAAACTGCAGCTATTGCATATTCACCGCGAAGACGCCTTTGCCGGATTTATTTTCTACTGGAACCTTCCTGAATTTAGCTTTATAGAACATTTTGCTATTCATCCCCGCACAAGGGGAGGAGGCGCCGGTACGCAGGTAATGCAGCTGATGGAAGCGCAACTGAACAGAATTGTACTGGAAGTGGAACCGCCTGTAACGGAACAGGCTATACGTAGAATTAAATTTTATGGGCGACTGGGCTACCAGGCGTTTGCTGAATCCTATCACCAGCCTCCGTATCATCCGCACTATCCGCCGCTGGAACTGCGCCTGATGCAGAAAGGACTAGCGCCCGCTGCTGCCATGTTTCCAAATATAAAGGAACAGTTGTATAAATACGTTTATAACAAATAAAAAAAGTACGAATGATATACAAGGCATTAATGATGTAATCTCACAAACATCTTTGCCGCTGTTATCATTCGTACTTTCGTTATGTCAAAAGAGGTTTATCCTACACGTGAAGGACGTTCCCCCTGTTGTCTGGGTTGCTCCTGTTGCCGTTGCTGTTGTTGTTGCTGCTGTTGCTGTTCCCTTTGTATCCTTTGCTGTTGTTGCTGCTGCTGTTGTTGCTGTTGTCTCTGTTGCTGTTGTTGTTGTTGCTGTGCCCTCTGCTGTTGTTGCTGTTGCTCCCTTTGAACCCTTTGTTGCTGTTGCTGCTGTTGCTGTTGTTGTTGCTGCTGAGCCCTCTGCTGTTGTTGCTGTTGCTCCCTTTGTACCCTTTGCTGTTGTTGCTGTTGCTGCTGTTGTTGTTGTTGCTGAATCCTCTGTTGTTGTTGCTGTTGGTCCCGCTGTACTCTCTGTTGCTGTTGTTGTTGTTGCTGCTGTTGAACTCTCTGCTGTTGCTGTAACTGCTGTTGCTGTTGTTGTTGCTGGATCCTTTGCTGTTGCTGTTGTTCAGCAGTTCTGTCTGGTGTTACTCTCGATGGCCTGTTAAAGTTACCCGGGGTATTGTTATTACCCGGATTCGCATTATTAGCCGGATTTGCCGGCTGGGTAGTAGTTCCCTGCCTTACTCTTCCTCCGTTGTTATATGGAGGTATATTTCCGGTATTGTTATTTCCAGGCTGATTCGCTTCTCCGGGACGTACCCGGTTACCACCATTGTTATTATTATTACCCGGTTGAGTAGTATTGCCCGGTGTAACACGTCCCGGACGATTGTTGTTGTTATTATTATCTACTGCCTGCACCGGTCTTGTACGGTCTACTTCACGTCCTCTCTGGATGGCTGCGGCATCCGGGCGGTATATACGCAACTGGTTATTCTCTAGTCTTCCCCCGGTTCCCGGTCTGTTGGTATTTTCCACTCTCACTGGTCGTACTGCCTGGCCGGAATAACGTTGTACTTCGTTGGCACTAGGACCGGTATATACTCTTCTTCCTCCGTAATTATTAGTGTTGTTGATAACAGTAGTATTGTTAATGATAGTAACGTTCCTGCTGTTATTAACGTAGTAGTTGTTGATCCGCGGACTGTTAATGTACTGTCTTGGTACAAATGCCCAGTAATCAGCCGGTGCATTATAAGAATACTGCGGACTCATTGGCGCCCATCCATAATAGTCGCCACCGGTTCTCCAGCTAACCCACGCCGGACCCCAATCGTAACCCGGTACCCACATCCAGCCCTGGAAATCGTCGTATAACCAGCGACCATAGTGGAAGGCTGCCCAACCCCACGCGTAATCAGATACCCAGGTCCAGCCGTAGTCGGTGTATACCCAGTGCCCGTTTGTATAGTAAGGTCTGAAATCACGGCCCGCATTAGGGATCCACACCCTGTCGTATCCGGGGTAACTTACCCAGCGGCCGTAAGGGCTCAATTCATCATAAAAAGAAATCGATCCGCTCACCTGCACCTGCGGTCCGCCGGAGTAGGATGAGCCATATTGATCATCATATCGGGGTGCATACGTTGATGCACAACTGCTGATGAATGAACCTATAAATAAAAGTAATATTCCTGTGTGTTTTAATAAACTGTTCATAACTCCTGTTTTTTAGTCCTGATAGGTATTGTTGTTTGTAAGACTCTGGAGATGTAATGAATGCTGCGTAAAATTGTGTTTATATCGACAAGCATTTTTTAATGGTCTGTGAATAAAGTATAGAAGGCGGAATCATTTTAAATTGTTAAAGGATTATGTTAAAATTTTTATAACGCTTTGCTGCAGTTACAGCGTCATATATATCATTAGACAAAAATGGTTCCAATTTCGCAACCGCTGTAAGAGCTTGCATTACAGCCGGTAACAGAAGCATATGCGGAATAATAAAACATTCCTGTAATATTGCAACAGCTCACTTAATCAAAGATGGCTTCCTTTTTCAGTATTCATCATATTTTCTTTACCACACTGGGATATCCGGTCAGTTATGTGGAGTTTATAGGCACGGTCACCGGCTTGTTATGCGTATGGCTGGCCGCAAGGGATCATATCCTTACCTGGCCGGTGGGGTTGGTCAACGTGAGTTGCTTCTTTGTATTGTTCTGGCAATTGCAATTGTATGCAGATATGTTCCTGCAGGTATACTTCTTTGCCACCGGGGTTTATGGATGGCTCTTCTGGTACAGGAAGCAACCGGAAAATGAACCCGTGTATGCATTGCAGCCCCGTCATCGCTGGTGGCTGGGAATCGCCGCCTTGCTGTTGTCGGCAGCTACCGGCTATGTTATCAGCCAGCTGCACCTGTGGTGGCCGCGCGTATTTGAACACCCTGCAGCATGGCCTTACACCGACTCACTGGTGGCGGTTTTAAGTGTGATCGCCAATATCCTGCTGGCTAAAAGGATCTGGGAAAACTGGCTGCTATGGGTAACCGTAGATGCAATAGCGACCTATATTTATTTTCAGAAAGATGTAAAGTTTCTTGGAATAGAATACTTTATTTTGCTCATCATTGCCGCCATGGGACTGGCAAAATGGTTGAAAACATATAAACAACAACTTACCAATAAATAACCCTATGCTTACTTTTAAACAGAAATTCCGTCGTATAGCCCTTACATTTATAGCCATTTTTGTATTGATGTTCCTCTGCAGGATCGGGTATGGTTACCTCTATAAAGGCCGCCAGCAGGAAGCATCCGGTGAAAATGATTTTTTATCCGGCGTAATGAGGCAACAGAAAAATTATGCGTCTGAAAAAATAAAAGCCTTTAACCCGCAGAACAATGCACCGGATATGGTGTCCGGCAATCAGAAGTATGAAAAAGTAGCCAATGTACGGGCGAAATCATCACAGTTTTCGGAAGATGAAAAACTGCTGCATGGCACCATTAAAAAATTTGATGCCATTGTACAGTACGAGCAGCAATCCGGCAACAGCGGGAACCGCCAGATACAGCTACTGATAGGCGTTTCGCCTCAAAAGTTCGATTCATTTTACCAGGCAACACAAGGGATCGGAGAAATAAAATCTACCGAAATAACCAAAACAGATAAAACAAGCGAATACCGTAAACTCAATGCCCAAAAGGCTTCCCTGGAAAATTCACTGGCTTATTTTAATGAACTGAAAAAGAAAGACGGCAAAATAGAAGACTTTATCCAGCTGCATAACCAGATCTATGAAGTAGAAAAGGAACTGCAGGGCCTGGGCGTGGAACTCGGCAACTTCGCAGAAGAAAATGAATTTTGTACCGTGCAGTTTTCCATGTATGAAGGCGCCGCGGTTAAAGGCATTGCTTTTATTACCCGTGTGAAAGTGGCGCTGGAATGGACTATCAAGTACTATGCAGTGCTGGTAGTGGCCATTTTCTTTGCCGCAGGAAGCGCCTGGTTTTTATTGAAGCTGTGGGAGCTGGTGAATGGCTGGATCCTGTCTGCTAAAAAGAATTAAAATAAAATGGCGGAGTCCCCACTCCGCCATTTTGTACTTACACGGTGTACTCACCCACTTTGGTGCCGTCGTCTCTCAGCATGGTTAATACCAGTTGCTGCTGATCGGCTTTTATCTTTATCAGGGTACGATTACCTTCTTTTGGCCCGCCGCCAATGATAAGCGGGTATTCATGCTCTCCTTTTGCCGGGGCATACACGCCGTATTTGTGGGTATGGCCGCAAATGAGGATATCAATTTTGTGTTTGTTAAAGAGGCCGCCAAACATTTCGCGGCAATGTTTTACGCCATGCCACTCGCCGGAATGGTAGTGCGGAATGTGCATCATCACTACTTTATGTTTCGCTTTCCGGAAGGCGGGGCTTTGCAGTTGCTGCTCCAGCCAGCGGGCCTGCTGTTCCCGGTAGGCGTCGAAGTCAACGATGCCTGCGTATACCGGATGCTCATCTTCTTTATCTTCTCCCGTATCCAGCACAATAGCTGACACCGGCCCTATATTAAAGGTGAAATAGTTGTTGTGGCCCGGGTTGTCAAAATACTGGTGCCATTCCCGGGCATATTTGCCACGGGTTTCGTGGTTTCCCCTTACATACATAAACGGGGTTTGTGTGGAAAAGGTATCACCGCAGGGAGTGAGCATATGATCAATGATCTGTTGCTCATCGGCCTGGTAGTCAAATACATCCCCGTTAAAAAACACGAAATCATAAGGATCATCGCCGTTCAGTTTCATCAGGTGTGGGATGGAAGCCGGCCGGTCGTGGATATCGTTAATGATCACCCAGGACACTTCTTTCGCCTTCGGATCAGGAGCGGTGAAGGTGTAGGTGGCGCTTTCTATGGTTTCGCCATAGGTCAGCTTATACGGTTCAAAGGAAACAATGTCTTTTGAGCATACCTTATAGCTATACTTTTTTCCCGGCTCCAGTTGGTCCAGTTCTATGCGGTGGAGGCGGTTGTTGGCGTCTACCAGTCCGTTTGTAACGCGGTGGGCTTTTTTATCCAGCTGCCCGTCTGTTCCGTATTCCACCCAGCTGTAGCAGGGGCGGCTGGTGAGCCACATCACTGAAATGGTATGCGGACCGGGATACTGGAGGTACGGTTTGCAGAGAAAAGCGTGTTCAGCGTTTGTGGTGGTGGATGTTGCTGACAGGATGCCAGCTTTGGCGGCGGCCGGTACGATGCCGGTGATGCCCAGTAATCCTGCTTTGGAAAGGTTGCCGAGGAATGACCTGCGGGATTGTTCACTGTTTGACTTTATCATATTTATATATTGTATATATCAGGATAGCGATTTAAAAATAGTAAAGGAATTAAGAAAAGGAAGCTATTTTTATATGAATGGCGCCTGTAGCTTCACGTTATTTATGAATAATGAAAATATATAATTTGATAGGCTCCGCTTTGCATTGCCGGGGTATAAAACTTTATTAATGATAAAATCGGCGAAAAATGCGGTGGGAAAAGGTTTTTTTTCATCGTTAGCGTTTTGATTTTCACCCATTAACTCTTACCTTTGCGGCAAATTTTGGAAACTGTATGCATGCAATTGTGTGCGGTTTTTGGAACAGTAACATTTTAGTATTTTTATAAACCTCTTTAAAAATATGCCTAACACAGGTAAGATCAAACAAATTATCGGTCCCGTGGTGGACGTGCACTTTGATGACAAATTGCCCGAAATCTACAGCGCATTGGAAATTACCCGCGAAAATGGTCAGAAGGTAGTATTGGAAGTACAGCAGCACCTGGGTGAAGACAGTGTTCGTACAGTGGCAATGGACTCCACCGACGGTATGGTTCGTGGCATGGCTGTAGTTGATAAAGGCGCGCCTATTAAAATGCCGGTTGGCGACCAGGTGAAAGGACGTTTGTTCAATGTGGTAGGTGAGGCGATTGACGGTTTAGGTGATATCGATGCTTCAAACGGTTATCCTATTCACCGTGAGCCGCCTAAATTTGAAGATCTGGCTACCGAAACAGAAGTACTGTTCACTGGTATTAAAGTAATTGACCTGATCGAACCCTATGCAAAAGGTGGTAAAATCGGTTTGTTCGGTGGTGCCGGTGTGGGTAAAACTGTATTGATCCAGGAACTGATCAATAACATCGCAAAAGGTTACGAAGGTTTATCCGTATTCGCCGGTGTTGGTGAACGTACCCGTGAAGGGAACGATCTGATGCGTGAAATGATCGAAGCAAACATCGTTAAATACGGTGACAAGTTTAAAGAATCAATGGAACACGGTGACTGGGATGTTACCGCTGTAGATAAAGAATTACTGAAACAATCACAGGCTACGTTTGTGTTTGGTCAGATGAACGAACCTCCCGGAGCACGTGCGCGTGTAGCCTTGTCCGGTTTAACACTGGCAGAATATTTCCGTGATGGAGATGGCACTGCAGGTGGTGGTAAAGACATCCTGTTCTTCGTAGATAACATCTTCCGTTTCACCCAGGCAGGTTCTGAAGTATCCGCGCTGTTGGGCCGTATGCCTTCCGCGGTGGGTTACCAGCCAACACTGGCTACTGAAATGGGTCTGATGCAGGAACGTATCACCTCCACTAAAAATGGTTCCATCACTTCCGTACAGGCCGTTTACGTACCTGCGGATGACTTAACGGATCCGGCTCCGGCAACAACCTTCTCCCACCTGGATGCTACCACCGTATTGGATCGTAAGATCTCCGATCTCGGTATCTACCCGGCTGTGAGCCCGCTGGACTCTACTTCCCGTATCCTGTCTCCGTCTATCGTGGGTGAAGCTCACTATAACTGTGCACAGCGCGTGAAAATGATCCTGCAACGCTATAAAGAACTCCAGGATATCATCGCCATCCTCGGTCTGGATGAATTGAGCGACGAAGATAAGCTGACAGTATCCCGTGCACGCCGTGTACAACGTTTCCTGTCCCAGCCTTTCCACGTAGCAGAACAGTTCACCGGTCTGAAAGGCGTATTGGTACCAATCGAAGAAACTATCCGTGGTTTTAACATGATCATGGACGGTGAAGTAGATGAGTATCCTGAAGCAGCCTTCAACCTGGTAGGTAACATCGAAGCAGCTATTGAAAAAGGTAAGAAATTACTGGAAGCAGCGAATAACTAATTAAGTCAATGATCCCGGTTTTGCCGGGATCATTACCCTTCACCATTTACGATCATAACATGCTATTAGAAGTATTAACACCTGAAAGAAAAATATATGCCGGAGAAGTGTACGGAGTACAACTGCCGGGCATTGACGGTTCTTTTGAAATACTGGATAAACATGCGCCATTAATTGCAGCCCTCGGAAATGGTAAAATGAAAGTGCTGAAAGATAAAGCTCATGCCGAGTTCTATACCATCAGCGGCGGATTTGTGGAAGTGTTGCGCAATAAGGCTACCGTACTCGTAGAAGGCGCTGTAGCAGTGGAAAAATAAAGCATACCAGCTAAAATATAAATAACCAGGCCGGGTAAGAATACCCGGCCTTCGTTTTGTCCTAACTATTCCAATCTTAGATGACCCGGTTAAGGACAGGACTGTCCACCGGGATTTCCTCCTATTCATTATGTACAATACATTACCTGCACGGCTATACGAGATATCCGCAGTAACTACATGTACATCAATAGACAGCCTCATCAAGGCTGTTTATATTACCTAATGAATGCCTTTGATAATAATCGGTTAGTGATCAGGTAAATGCTGGTATCGGTCTATAGAAGGAGCAAAATGTTCATAGGTTTTGCCTTCATAGGTGTATCTTATCGGTTATTAAATTACCTGAAAACGGGCTATGTAGCTGGTTTGATTCCCCAATTACTTTAGCAAGATATTTAATTTGTTTTAAATAAACAGCATTCATCCTGTTCATTTTTCACTTTAAATACCGGGCACAGCCCATCTCCTTCTGTCTCAGAATATTACCATTAATTTAAGGAAGGATCAATTGGATAATTTGCCATCATGGCAAAGGTGCTGCCAAGATTTTTAAGGGATTGCTGCCATATTTGCTGCTCCCTGCGCTCAAATATCAGTGAAGTGTCGGTGTCAGATAAGATCCAGGATTTCTCCTTTACCTCTTCGTCCAGTTGCCCCTCTGTCCAGCCGGAATAGCCAATAAAGAATTTAACCTTGTCGGGCTCCAGTAAACCCTTATTGATGGCAGCCACTACCTGGTCAAACCTGCCACCCCAGAACACACCAGGCAATATCTCCTGCCCCCCGCTGATCAGCTCCGGATGCCTGTGCACAAAGTGAATGGTATCCATCTGTACAGGACCACCATAGTACACCGGGACATTGCCTATCAATACCTCGGGCACAAGATCACTAAGCGTTTGATCAAACAACTTATTGATTACAAAGCCAAAACTGCCTTTTTCCTGGTATTCACAAAGGAGTACTACCGTGCGCGCAAAATTTGGATCTTTTAAAAATGGATCAGCTATCAGCAAAATGCCGGGCGACAAAGTTACCATAGACAAACAATTTTATAGCCTGTTCAAATTTAACTAAATCATTGAATAGTAAAGTAAAAAGAAAAATGAGAGGAAAGTAGGAAAAATAAAAAAAGGAGGCTAGAAAACCTCCTTACCATTTTATCAACCAAAATCTAAATCGCTTATGGAACGAATCCACATCGATGTATGTAGAAAGTTTAATTACTTTGTTATGATCCTGAACTAATCAAATTTAGTACCAAGATTCTGAAGCAAAGGTAAGGAAAGAAGCATTAATAAAAACAGCAGTACCCAGTTAAAATTACGTTAAAGTGATGTTGTATTGCGGAGAATAAGTACAGAGGCAATATCCCGTCTGGAATTTTGTATCATAGTTGCTATAGCAAACATCTTTTTTAACATATTTTAGTATTTCTTCGCACTTATCTTTGAGATAATTAAAGCCTGACAAAAACTTACATGATACCACTGAAGAAGATTTTCCCCGTCATCGTTATCCTGATCACTTTGTCCCTGCTTGGAATCATTTATATCCAGGTCAGCTGGATCATCAGTGCCGTGCATATCAAACAGGACCAGCTCTTTCAGCGCGCTGTCAGTATGTCCAGGGACGTATATAATGATATGATGTACCGCCGCCAGGCTGCCATTATGTTTAAGCTCGATAATAAAGAAGGAGCCGCTACCAAGGGATTTAATCTCGACATTAACCGGGTACCCCAATACAGCGTTCCCTCCGTGAGCGACTTCTTTACTGTGCAGGAAGTGAAACGTTGCATCCAGAACAATATGAGGAAAAATCACCTCGATAGTTCCAGCTTCGAATTTGCCATCATCGGCACTGTTCCCGGCTCCGAATTCGGTACCATCCGGATGCAATCTGCCGGGTTTGAAAAAATGTTCCAGCAAAATGAAGCCGACAGCATAAAAGAGAAGAAAGACTACCGCGTACAGGTGATCCTCCTGTCGGAATCCAACGATTTTAATCCACGGGCGGAAAAGCTTTATATCATCATGCCCAACGACGATTCGGTGGCCAAACAATTAGGTATCATGATATCAGGAGGTGTCCTGTTTACCATGATCATCATCACCGCATTTGCACTCACCATCCGTACCCTGCTCAATCAGAAAAAACTCTCGGAAATAAAATCGGATTTCATCAATAACATGACCCATGAACTGAAAACACCGCTGGCCACTATTTCGCTGGCGATCGATGCGATCAGGAATGAGAAAGTAATGTCAAAACCGGAAAAAATCCACTATTTCTCCGGCATCATCAAAGAAGAAAATAAACGTATGAACAAACAGGTGGAAAGCATCCTGCAATCCGCCCTCCTCGAGAAAGATGAAATAACGCTGAAACTCCAGCCGACTGATGTGCATAACGTTATTCAAAGTACCGCCGATAACCTCCAGTTGCAGCTGGCCACCAAAAATGGCGTGGTAGATCTTCAGCTGGATGCCATCAACCCCATCATTATGGCAGATGATGTTCACTTCTCCAACCTCATCTTCAACCTGATGGATAATGCCATCAAATATTCCAATGATCAGCTGGAGATAAGGATACAAACTTACAATACCCGCAAAAGCCTGTTCATCGTGATTGCAGACAACGGTATCGGTATGAGCCGCGATACTATTTCACGTATCTTTGAAAAGTTCTACCGCGCACATACCGGCAACGTACATAACGTAAAAGGCTTCGGACTCGGACTCACGTATGTAAAGGCCATTGTAGACGCACATAAAGGAAAAATTAAAGTGGAAAGCGTAGTAGGTAAAGGCAGCAAATTTACCCTCGAATTTCCACAGGAACTGGATAAAGGATAAAGCATATGATACTCAGCGAAAAAGAAATACAACATTTCAAAAATCCTATTGCCGTGCCGGGCATGGGCATCACCATGCAGGAAAAGCTCAAGGAAGCCCGCGTACTGGTAGTAGGCGCCGGCGGCCTCGGAAGCCCGGTGGTACAATACCTCAGCGCCAGCGGAGTAGGCGTAATCGGCATTGCCGACTATGGCGTGATCAATGATGAAGACATGCACCGCCAGCCCATCTACCAGATGCAGGACATCCGCAAACACAAAGCAAAAATGGCTGCCAGCCGCCTTTGGGCAGTCAACCCATATACAAAACATTACCCCATCCTCATGCAGGTAAAACCCGACAGCATCAACCTGATGCTGGTAGGATTCGACCTCGTGATAGATTGTACCCAGCATCTGCCCACCCACCTGGTGATCAACGATGCCTGCCTGGTACACAACAAACCTTATATCACCGGCGAAGTACATAACTGGATGGCCTGGTTCGCCGGGTTTAATATGCCCATGCCGGATGGCACCACTTCAGCATCCTACCGTTGTGCGTTACCGCTCACGGAAGGCTACCGCAACTTCGATGCTGGCGCCCTTGGCGCTACCCACGGCGCCCTCGGCACCCAAATCGTTTGCGAAGTAGTGAAATACCTGATTGGTGTTCCCCTGGGCATCGCCGGCAAATTCTATGGCATCGACTACCTCCACAATCAAACTCAGGTTCACGACCTGCAACCGGATACGGCATTGATAGAAAGCACCCGCGCCGCCGGCGTGCTCTCCGCGGAAGAATACGGCCTGGAGATCGTTCCAGACGTGGAGGACTAGTGCGAAAGCTGCCCCGCCTTCGGCGCGGATTTTGTCTTTCTCAGGATTACGCTGATTATACTGATTAGCTGGATTTTTACTTTTGGATTTTTTTGGATTTTTAGATTAATAATTAAGGGAGATAGAAGCGGATATATTCGCTTTTATCTCCCTTAATCCTTTATAAAATCCAAAAGTAAAAATCCAGCTAATCAGTATAATCAGCGTAATCCTGAGAAAGACAAAATCCGCGCCGATCCATCCGCTACACCTCCGCAAGCACGGTTTTGGCGCCTATCTTCAACTCGTGCTTCACACCCAGTTTGAGCGAGTAGTTGGCTGTCTGGTGTCCGCTCGGGAAACCAAAGCAAACGGGGAAGTCGTAGTCCTTAACCAAATTGCTGATAATTTCATACTCCGACTGGCCGAAAGGCGTATCCGTTTCTTTGCCATCGGTGAAGGCGCCCACTACCAGTCCGGCGAGGTTGTCGAGCCAACCGGCACGTTTAAGGTTATACATCATACGGTCGATGTTATACCGGTATTCACCGATATCTTCCAGCAGCAGGATTTTTCCTTTGGTGTTGATTTGTGACGAAGTGCCGGAAAGGTTGGCCAGGATAGATAAATTGCCGCCTACCAGTATCCCGGTGGTTTTGCCTTCCTTGTTCATTGGATGCGCCGGTGCAGAGTAGCGGTAAGCTTTCCCTCTCAGCGCTGTTGCCAGGCTTTCTGTATATTCATTATCAAACGTATCGGGGGTAATACCGCTGCACATTACGGAATGCAGCGTGGCAATTCCAAAGTGCCGCTGCACATGCGCATGCAGCGTGGTAATATCGCTGTAGCCGCAAAGCCATTTCGGCTGCTTCCGGAAACGGGTGAAATCCAGTTTATCGATGATACACACCATTCCGTAGCCACCACGGCCAAATATAATCGCTTTTATTTCCGGATCGTTCAGCATATCCTGTAACTCTTCCAGCCGCAGTTCATCCGGCGCGGAGAAATTATGGAAGCTGGTTCCTACCGTGATACCGAGATGTACACGGTAACCCCAGGAAATGAGTACGCCACGTGCATACTCCGCTGCCTGCAGATCCATTTTGCTACTGGGGCAGGTAATTCCGATCAGATCACCTTTTTTCAAATATGGCGGAATTTTTACCATTGTTCCTTTTGTTTACCTTTGCAGATTAGTTAGCGTAAATTCATTCTTTATTCGCTGACTAAGGTGATAAATTGTTATGGTGATTCCAAAAACAATCACTGATTTAAAGTTTATTTAAGCATTCTTTAAGAGAATATGGCAAAATTTAATAGATATTTAATAACTGCGGCATTACCGTATGCCAATGGCCCGGTGCACATCGGACACCTCGCCGGTTGCTACCTGCCTGCAGATATTTATGTGCGTTATTTACGTGCAAAAAAGGCAGACGTAAAATTTGTTTGCGGCACAGATGAACACGGTGTTCCCATCACCATCAAAGCAATGAAGGAAGGCGTGAGCCCGCAGGATGTGGTAGATAAATACCATAAAATTATATGCGACAGCTTTGCTGCTATGGGTATCTCTTTCGATATTTTTGCCCGCACCAGCGCTCCCATACATCACCAGACTTCCCAGGACTTTTTCCTGAAGATGTACAACGACGGCTTGTTTGAAGAGAAAGAAAGCGAACAGTTTTTTGATCCGGAGAAAGAAATGTTCCTGGCAGACAGGTACATTATCGGAACCTGTCCTAATTGTGGTAACGATAAAGCCTATGGCGACCAATGCGAGCGCTGTGGCAGAACCCTGAGCCCGGATGAACTGATCAACCCACATTCTGCCCTGAGCAATGCACCACTGGTGAAAAAGAAAACCAAACACTGGTACATGCCGCTACAGAACTACGAACCGTGGCTGAAAGAATATATCATCGATGGTCATAAAGAGTGGAAGAACAACGTATACGGTCAGTGTAAAAGCTGGCTGGATAGTGGCCTGCAAAGCCGCGCCATGACCCGCGACAGCAACTGGGGCATCAAAGTACCCCTGCCGGATGCGGAAGGTAAAGTATTGTACGTATGGTTCGACGCACCCATCGGTTATATCTCCGCTACAAAGGAGCTGACCGAAAACTGGGCGGACTACTGGTGTAAAGACGATACCAAACTGGTGCACTTCATCGGTAAGGATAACATCGTTTTCCACTGTATCATCTTCCCGGCCATGCTGAAGGCACACGGCGGATTTGTACTGCCGGACAATGTACCCGCCAACGAGTTCCTGAATATTGAAGGGGAAAAAGTATCCACCTCCCGTAACTGGGCCGTGTGGGTAAACGACTATATCGAGGACTTCCCCGATCAGCAGGATGTACTCCGTTATGTACTTTGCGCTACCGCGCCGGAAACAAAAGACAACGACTTCACCTGGAAGGATTTCCAGGATCGCAATAACAGCGAACTGGTGGCCGTTTTCGGCAACTTCGTCAACCGCGCAATGGTGCTGATGCACAAGTTGTGCGGTGGAAAAGTACCTTCACTGCATCCTGAGTTCATGAACGACGGAGATACCGAAATGCTGAAAGAGTTCGGCCTGGCAAAAGAGAAGATTGAAACCAGCATCGAAACATACCGCTTCCGGGAAGCACTGTCTGAAGTGATTGAATTTGCCCGGAAAGGCAATCAATACCTCCAGAAAAATGAACCCTGGATACTGGCAAGCGTACTCGAAAAGCTGAAGAGTGGAGAACAACACGCCAAATACCCGCAGTACGAGGAAAAGGACATCGCATTTTTACAGGGTCGCATCGACATTTGCCTGCACATCGCATTGCAGATGACGGCCAACCTGGCGATCTTCTCGCATCCGTTCCTGCCGTTTACCGCCAAAAAGATCTGCCACATGCTGAAAGTGGTAGACCGTATGCTGGAATGGGACAACGCCGGCAGCGACAAACTGCTGAGTGTGGGCTATACCCTGCGTCCGCCGGAACTGTTATTCAAGCAGGTGGAAAACGACCAGGTAACCGCTCAGGTGGAAAAGCTCCATGCAGGTTTAAAACAGGCGATGGATGCCGCCGCAGCAGCTGCCCCCGCCGTGGAAGAAGCGCCTCCCGCCCCGGCAAAGCCCGAAATTCAATACGACGATTTCGCTAAACTGGACTTGCGCGTAGGAACCATCTTGCAGGCGGAAAAAGTAGCCAAAGCCGATAAATTACTGAAATTGCTGGTAGACATAGGTACCGAACAACGTACCGTCGTTTCCGGTATCGCTATGCACTTCAACCCGGAAGACATTGTAGGCAAACAGGTTACCCTGGTAGCCAACCTGGCCCCCCGCAAAATGCGCGGAATTGAAAGCCAGGGCATGATCCTGATGGCGGAAGACAATGGCAAGCTGATTTTCGTAAACCCCGCCGAAGGTGTAAAGCCGGGCAGCGGAGTAAGCTGAAACCCCGCAGGGTAGCTTGTTTCCAGATCAAGTCCACGTCACCTCCACGTCCCCTCCGTGTACACTGCACGGATACGCCGGGTGCAAAGCAGGTGCAAAGCGAATACGAGGTAATGGCGAAGCCTTCATAAAGCCGGTATAATTTGCGGATTGGAGCGTAGTTTGTCTTTCTCAGGATTAAACTTATTACACTGATTACGCTGATTTGATCACTTTT